>NZ_JAPZDS010000021.1 GCF_029813115.1 Aureimonas sp. SK2 | reverse complement strand
CCCTCCGTGAAGTAGGCTTTTGAGCCTTTGGAGGATGCCGAGACTGCCGCAGAAGAAGCACAAGGCTGAAAAGATCGTCGCGGAACTCCGGCAGGTCGACGTGTTGCTGTCGCAGGGTTGCCCGGTGGCGGAAGCGATCCGTGCGATCAGCGTGACGCCGTTCGCGTGCTTCGCCGGCGCAAGGCGTTCGGCGGGCTGAAGAGCGATCGGGTGAAGCGTCTGAAGGATCCGGAGAAGAGGCGTACGACTACAAAGCCGTCCCCGCTCTTCTCACCATGCCAGTCGGCAAACCGCGCCTCATGCTGGCCGACAAGGGCTATGACGGGGCTGACGTGCGTCAGTCGCTGCCCCTAAGGCCGCCTTGAGGACTGTGTTCCGACTGCCCAACCTTTAACGTATTCGCGTTGCCACCAAATGCGGTGGAGTTGTCAGACCAGAGGATGGCGGTTCCTTTGCGGAGAAAGGCATTGCCTCGTGATATCGGTTTGCGGCGGTGTTGCGAACGTGGATCGCGATGGAAAGCGTTTTGTCCGAGCGGCTTGGCAAAGGGAATCTGACAGGACAGTCGAGAAAACGGCCGACGAAGACATCATCGATCCAGAGCTCGCCCGAGACATGGACGCCGGCAAGTTCGAGATGCCAGTCGGCTTCGTCCGGTTGATCCGGTACTACAATCGTCGTCCGATAGATGCCCGTCCCGGAGAAGAATGGGAAGCCTTGGACTTCCCAGCCACGATCGACGGCGATGGGAACGGGGCTCGGATCGCCGGCCTCCAGAGTCCATCCGTCGACGAGAGTGATGTTATCGCCGACGCATGATCGGATCGAGGCGTCGACGCCGCGACGCCCGGCGTTTGGGTGTTTGCCTGCCTCGTTCTCGGTTACGACGAGGCAGGCGATCCCAAAGGCCGGAACCGTGAGGGTCGTCGTGCCGTCGCTGTCCTCCACAAGCTGCGTGCGACCAGTGCCGATGGTGGAAGGGTGAAAGAGCGTGACGTCATGCTGCTGCGAGACACCTCTTAGGTTCAGTTGCCTCGCATGACCCATGTCATTGAGGGCGGCGAGGCGCCAGGAGGTTCCAACCCGTGCGATCGAGGACCAGGTCGGTCCGCCGTCCGTGAAGCGCATGTCGAGCGCCTGGCGGGCCAATGTCGAGACACTCGCCCTGATACCTGCAGCTTCCAAGCCTGAATGCGGGCAGGGGAGCGTGGCGGACGACGCGCGGTCGTCCTGGGCGGTTTGGAAGAGGTTGGCCATGTCGCAGAGTGCCCGCGGCAGGCCGCCAGACCAGAGGACCTTGCGGCCACAGCGCACAAACTCGCGAATGCGGTCGTCACTGCGGCAGTCCGCCAGCCTATCGATAGCGGGGAGCACCAGCACCTCGTAGCTCGCCTCGGGCGCCAGCGCCGTCCCGAACTGACGCTCGTCGACGACATCGTAGCCGATGCCGGCTTCCGACAGGGCTTCGGCCCAAAGACCGAAATGCCTGCCGCTGACATGGGCAGGACCCTCTGCCCGGATCGTCTCCAGCGGATAGAGAAGCGCTACGGGCCTCAGAGGTTCGCCGTTCTCAAGAAAGGCCGAAAGCCGCGCCAGTTCGTCGAAGATGGGGCCGCAGTCGTCCCACCACGGCAGGAAGTTGTAGGCCGGAGGAAAGTCCCAACGCGGGTTGGCGAGGAGGCGCTCGTCATGATCGAAGCCGTCTGTCACGTTGACGGCATGGAGGAGAATGCGGCGGGCACCCAGAAGCAGGTGCCGGATCGCCTGCACGCGGAACCGCTGTGGGGTCAGGTCCCACTGTCCCGCCAGCGTCGGTCTGCCGGCCTCCCGGCCGGTGGCATACTGCTCGATCGTGCAGCGCCGGCGCCCGTTGGTGCGGGCGACGCTGTCACCGAACTTGGCCGCAAGCTGCGGCGCGAAATCAGCGGCGTCCACCGCCGTTTCGGTTCGGAAGGCGTCGATGCCGAAATGATCGACGCCCGGCATGACGCGCGGGTCGATGCCCGTCAGCCCGCCATGCAGCGCCCAGCCGCCGACATGGGTGAGGAGTTCGTGTCCGGTGAACCCGACGCCGCGCTCGCGCGTCCAGCGTGCGAGGGTGCCGAAGAAGGCCTCGTGCATGCGCTCGGCATAGGCGCGCAGAAAGCCCGTCCGCAACGCGCCCGTCTGCGGGCCGACGTCATAGACAAGCGACAGAAGCGCGGCGGTCCCGTCGGCCGTCGCCGGGCTGCCGTCGCACAGGAGGCTGTTTCCGATGACGCCTTCGTGCTCCGTCCAGGAGTAAAAACCTGCATAGGGATGATCGAAGAAGAAGCCGTCCGCAGCGCCGTCGGCTGCTTCCAGGAGAGGCGCGTAGACCACCTCGGCGAAGCGCTCGGCGGTTTCGGGCAGGAGATAATTGACGAGCCTCGACGTCAGGCATCGGGCCGACACGAAGACCGTCACCTTCCAGTCGGCCGGAAGGTCGGCGCAGGTGGGCCATTCGACGCGGCACCCGTCAGTTCCTTCCGGGCGGACCGCGAACGCATGCCCGAGGAAGCGGAGGTCCGCCGCATCGCGAACGACGGGCGGGTGCGCGACGGCGGCGATCGCCTGCCAGTCGCCCCAGACCGCGGAGGCGCCGTCGTAGATCCAGGCCCGGCCGACATCGCCGAGGAAGTCGAGAAACGGCGACGCGATGCCGCTGATGGCGAGCGCCGATCCGACCGACGCCGTCGCCCAGAACATGTGGCGCTCGCGAAGATGGTCTGCGCCGTCCACGGTCCGTCCGCCGCCGTGGCCGGACATCCAGCCGTATTCATCGTAGATCGTGACCACGATCCCAAGACTCTTTGCCGTCGCGCAGGCCCTGCGGTAGGCCGCCAGATAGGCGGGCGACAGATAGGCGGAGAGATCCAGGGCCGGTCGGGCCTGGATCATCACGCAGCCGATGCCCTTGTCCCGCATGTCGCGGATCTGTGCCACGATCTCGTCATCGGTCGGGATGCGGTGCCAGAACCAGAAGGTGGCCGTTCGAAAACGCGCCGCGGGGTTCTCGAACCAGTCCGGCTGCGGTTCCGTCACGCGGCATCCGCCGGGGCCAGATGCCAGTCGAGCCGGGCGCCGGCCTCGACCCCCTCGAGATCGGCGACCTGGCGGCCATCCTCGAGCCGCGTCGATATCGCTTCTCCGCGAAGGCGCACGGCAACTATTCGACGGGACGCCTCGGTGCCCAGCCGGAACGCGAACGCGCCGCCGCCATCCGCGAAGGTCACCGAGACGAGAAACGGGTGGACCGTGATCTTCCGCAGGCGTCCGCGATAGGTGGTCTCGAAGATCGCCCGGCCGTCAGCCCCTAGGAGCCGCATCTGCCCGTTCTGCACCTCGACGGTCACAGGGCCGGCCGGACTCATGATCGGACCAAGGCGCACAGGCTGCCCGTCGTTGTCGAGCTGCCACCCGTCCCAGGGGCCGATGTCCATGATGTCGCCGACGGCCATGAGCGGCAGCATGGCGCCCCAGGTGTAGAACGGGTCATTGCCGGGGCGCTCGTCGATCCGCCCCGTATCGCCGTCGTAATTCTCGCCGCACCAGCGGTGCGATGTCCAGGATTTCTCGAACATCGCGAAGCTTCGCGCGACAAGGCTGGAGGCCTGCGCTTCGAGCCTGTAGCGCCTCAAGCCCTGCCAGACGAGCCAGTTGACATTGGGCCAGATGCGGCCGCGCCAGTAGATCTGGTCCGCATAGGCGGGATCGTCGCGCGAGACGTTGGGCAGCGGGTAGCGGCCGCCAAACATGGCGGGATCGTCGAGATGGGCCAGAAGCCGCAGGACCTGCCCATCGTCGGCTGCCCCGCACAGGAGCGGGAAGAAACTCGTCGGCGAGACGCTGCGCACGAAGCCGCCGTCACGCTGGCGGTTGGCGAAGAGGCCGCGGGCCTCGTCCCAGAGTTCGGTGCGGATCAGTTCGCGAGTCTCGCGGGCGAGGGATGCGAACCGTTCGACTTCATCAGGCCGGCCGATGTCGGCGGCGATCAGCGCCAGCATCTCGGCGTCGAGCGCCAGCGCCGAGTTGAGACCGACGTCGAGCGTCGAGAGGGTGCGGGTTGCCGGATCGTAGCGCGCCTCGTCGTGCGTTGGCGAATTGTCCATGCCGGTTTCGTTGCGCGCGCCGAAGGCCGTGCCGCGATACATCGCGTCGCCGACGTCCGATGTGCCGCAGGACACGAGGCCGCGCCCGTCCGGGTCGCGGTTCGCGCGCCACCAGAGCTGGTTGCGCGCCAGCGCGTCGAAGACATCGGACAGAAACGCGCGGTCGCCCGTGCGCTGGAAGATCATCCAGGCGACGAAGGCCCCGTGAGGAGCCTGCGTGCGATCGACCCAGGCGTCCTTCGGGTTGACGAGGCAGGCGATGTTGCCCTGTGGCGTCGCGCTTCCCATCGCCACGTCGAAGTTGCGCCGCGCGAGCGCCGGATCGAACAGCCCGGCCATTAGAGCGGCGAAACACTGGTCGTTGTACCAGACAGCATCGCCCAGCCCCCAGATCCGGCTGGCGGTCGTGGTGGGACGCCGGTTCAGCCGGTCGTAGACGGTGTTCCAGCCGATCACGTCGCGCACGGCGTCGAGTGCGCCGGCATGGCGGCCGGCGTGGAGCGTCGGGACATCCGCCATCTCGCCGGTGAGCGCCGCACGAGCCCTGGCGACGGCCAGATCGCGCGTGTCGGCGACCGCGGCGGCGAACGCCAAGCGCGGGGTCATCTCGAGGTTGAAGCGCAACGCCATCAGCGGGGCGGCATCGGCGCGCGCCGATTTGTCGAAGTAGCCGTTCCTGTCGAAATCCTCGACCAGCGCCGCGAAGGTCTCGTGGCCGGTAGCCAGCGCCGGGATATCGTCGGCGGCGAAGGCGACGAAACGGAAGTCCACCTCCACCACCGCGACGCCGGTGCGCGGATCGTAATGCACCGTTCTGCCGTCCTCGGCCGAGATGCCGAACGTGACCCAGTAGCGCAGGCCCCATTCGCCGGCCTCCAGCGTCTCGAAGCAGCCGCGCAGGACGAACGGGTCGGGCTTGTCGGCGTGGAAGGCGACGCGAGTGTCGGCAAAGCGCGTCTCGTAGGCGACCGTCTCGCCGCGCAGGCCGTGCGCCCCGAACCGGATCTCGTCGGGTGCGCGGATCGCGGTCGCATGGCCCGCCTTGGCGGAATAAAGGACGGGCGCGATGCGCACGCCGAGCGGAAGGAAGGTGAACTCGCCGGGGCGCTCGGACCATGTGTTCCAGGCGCTGTCGAGGGAGACGGACTTGTCGAGAAACATGGAGGCGATCCGAACGCGTTCGATCAGGAATGGGGCGCGCCGCGCGCCGCGTCCACCGCGCTGGGCACATCTGTCCAGGCCGGCTTGTCGGGTGCGAAGCGTGCGCGAAGATAGGCCATGAGGTCGGCGATCGCACGGTCGTCGAGCGCCTTGCCGAAGCCCGGCATTGGTTCGCCCGCAAGCCCCCGATGGGCGGGCACGCCCGACAGGACCGCCAGGATGGCGTTTCCAGGCCCGGCTGCGTGAAGGTTGACGTTAAGGGCGAGCGGTGCGGCGCGCTCGCCCGGCGCATGGCAGGTGGCGCACGCCCCGTCGAAGATGCGCGCGCCGGCGGGCGATGCGATCGCGGCCGCGACGGCGGCGGCCTCGCTCGCCGCGATCGTGCGCTCCGTCTGCGCCCGGGCCTCGTCCGAACTCGTCGGCGGCCCGCCCAGCGACGCAAGATAGGTCGCCATCGCCTGGATGTCGGCATCGGGCAGGTCGGCCAGCGAGGCGACGACATGGGCCATCGGACCGGCGGCGCTGCCATGCTCGGCCGATCGACCGTCGCGCAGGTAGTCATAGAGTGCTTCGCGCGTCCAGGCGACGGGCGACACGCCGCCACGCAACGAGGGCGCGTGCCAGCCGTCGGCCTCGCCGCCGGCCAGATGCGCCTTGCCGCCGACCTCGGCGCCCAGCGCATTTCGCGGACTGTGGCAGGCGCTGCAGTGACCGAGCCCTTCCACGAGCTCGGCGCCGCGGTTCCATTCGGCGCTTCGGCCGTCGTCCGTTGGTGCGGGTGCCGCGGAGTGGAACAGCGCGTTCCATCCGGCCATCAGCGGACGGATGTTGAAGGGCGCGCGCAAGGTTGTCGGCGGCGCCTTCGAGGCGACCGGCTCCTGGACCATAAGATAGGCGTAGAGCGCCTGAAGGTCCGCCTCGCTCGCCTTGGCGAAAGACGTGTAGGGATGAGCGGGATAAAGGTGATGGCCGTCGCGCGAGACCCCCTGCCGCATCGCCCGCTCGAAGGCCGGATAGCTCCAGCCGCCGATTCCGGTCTTCTCGTCCGGGGTGATGTTGGTGGCGTAGACCGTGCCGAACGGCGTCTCCAGCGCGCGGCCCCCCGCAAAGGCCTCGCCACTGTTTCCGACATGGCAGACGTTGCAGGCGCCGACGGCGGCTGCCAGGCGCCCGCGCTCGATCGTGGCCGCCGAGAACACGTCGGAGCCGGGTTGGGGGACCGGGGCGATGGCGCCGGGGAAGGGGAGGATCGCCGCGCCGGCGGCGAGCGAGCCGAAGAGCGCGCCCGCGATCGGCCAGGTCCAGCGCCGACGTGTCCTGACCGAGGCCGCATCGGGCGGCGGCAGGGGATTGAGCGCGGCGCGAACGCGCTCGGGCGTCAGAGGCAGTTCGCGGAAGCGCACGCCCGTCGCGTCGAACACGGCGTTGCAGATCGCCGCCGCGCTCGGCACGGAGGCGGATTCGCCCGCGCCGAGCGGCGGCTCGTCGGGGCGCGGCACCATCAGGACGTCGATGTCCGGCACCTCGGGAAACTGGAGGATGGGATAGGCGCCCCATTCGAGCGCGGCGACGCCCGTCCGCGAGAAGCGAACCTCCTCCTTGAGGACCCGGCTCGTGGACTGGATGACGTTGCCGTGGATCTGATGCCGGACGCCGTCCGGATTGACCATCTGTCCGGTGTCCTGGCCGCAGACGACGCGTGTCACGGCGATCTCGCCGGTCGCGCGGTTGACCGCGACATCGGCCACCCAGGCCGCCCAGGCGGCCGCGGTGCCGGGAAACTTGCCGTGGACATAGACGGCATAGGCGAAGCCCCGGCCGTAGAGGATGTCGCCTTCGCTCCCGTGCGTGAAGGGCTCGGTGTGGGGCACCCAGTTCGCGCGCTCGGCCGTGGCGCGCACGAGGTCGATCGCGCGTGGATCGGTGAGGTAGCGCAGCCGGTACTCGATCGGATCGACCTTGGCGGCGATCGCCAGCTCGTCGATGAAGGATTCGTGCGCAAAGGTATTGGGCATGGCCGACACGCCGCGGAACCAGGATGCACGCGCGATCGGCGGCATGTCGTGGACGGTGACGCGCAGGTTCGGGAAGGCGTAGGGCGGGATCGCCGTGCGGTCGCCCATCTGCAGCGTGTCCGCCACCGGCGGGACCTTGCCGGTGAGGATCAGCGGCAGGGTCGGGGCGAGGTTCGAGGGATAGCGCGTCTCGAAGTCGTAGAGGGCGGGACCGCCTTCGAGATCCAGGCCGCCGCGCACGTCCACGACCTGCGCGGCGCCCTTCGGCTCCCAGGCGTGCTCCTGCTCGCGCGTGAGCTGGACCCGGACGGGGCGCCCGACCGCGCGCGACAGGAGCGCGGCGTCCGCCGTCACGTCGTCGGCGCAGTTGCGGCCGTAGCACCCGGCCGCCTCCAGCCGTTCCACGGTGATCCGGTCCTCGGCCAGGTCGAGAAGGCGGGCGAGGTCGGCGCGCAGAGGAAAGGGGTTCTGCGTGCCGGACCAGACGGTCAGGCCATCGCCGCTCCACTCGGCCACGGCGCAGGACGGGCCGATCGAGGCATGCATCTGGTAGGGCCAGACATAGGTCCGCTCCAGCGTGGCCCCGGCGTTGAGGGCGCGCTCCACGTCGCCTCGGTCGGCGAGGCGACGGGCCGTGGAGGGCTGGTCGCGCAGCGCCGCTTCGGGCCGGCCGAGGTCGGCGATCTCCGGCGGCGTGCGCCAGCGCACCTTGAGCCGGCGCATCGCCTCGATCGCCTGCTCCTCGCGCTCGGCGACGACGCCGACGAAGTCGCCGACGACGACCAGCGCGACGAAGCCGGGAAGGCCGGAGACCGACAGCTCGTCCGCGTGGATGAGGCTGGCGCCGACATGCGGGCCGCTGTCGAAGCCGAGATAGGGCGGGCGCACGACGCGGCCGTGCAGCATGCCGGGCACGCGTACGTCGTGGACATAGGCGAAGGTGCCGGTCGCCTTGGCGGGAATGTCGGTGCGCGGTTGCGCGGTTCCGACGATGCGGTAGTCCTCGACCGGCTTGAGCGGGGCCGCCGGGTCGATCGGAAGCCGCACGCCGTCCCCCGCGAGGAGGTCGGCATAGGAGACGAACGCGTTGCCCGGTTCGCGCGTGCCGACGATCCCGTCCTCGACGGATAGGTCCCCGACGGGGTGGCCGAGGCGAATGGCGGCGCGCCCGAGGAGGTGGGCGCGCGCGGTGGCCGCCGCGGCGCGCAGCGGCTCGGCCGTCACCTGGATCGTCTCGCTGGCGATCGTCGCGCCTTGGTTCGGGCCGGTCGTGGTCGATCCCAGCACCATGGTGACGTCGGCAAAGGCTACATCGAGTTCGTCGGCGACGATCTGGGCCAAGGCGGTGCGGATACCGGTGCCTAGATCCACATGCCCGTTATAGGCCGTCACGCGCCCGTCTTCCCCGACCACGAGGAACAATTCGTCCGCGCCGTCCGCCCGTGCGCCGGGGCGCACCACCGAAAGGCCCTTCGGCGCGTTCCTCTCCGTCGTCGACGTCATGATGCGGTCTCCGCGCTGGTCGATCGGGCCGCGGCGCGAACGGCCGCCAGGATCTCCACATGCGTGCCGCAGCGGCACAGGTGATGGCGCAGCGCCTGGCGGATCGCTCCCTCGCTCGGGCTCGGGTCGCGCCGCAGGAGCGCGACGGTCGCGATGATCATGCCGTTCAGGCAGTAGCCGCACTGGGCGGCCTGGGCGGCGATGAAGGCGGCCTGGACGGGATGGGGCGCGGCCGACGTTCCGAGACCCTCCAGCGTGGTGACGTCGCGCTCCCCAAGGTCGGCGAGCGGCAAGGTGCAGGACCGCACGGCACGGTCGCCGATCAGGACCGCGCAGGCACCGCATTCGCCGAGGCCGCAGCCGTATTTCGGGCCATTGAGGGCGAGGTCGTTGCGCAGGATGTAGAGAAGGGGCGTGTCGGGCGCCGCCGTGACGGACATGGACTTGCCGTTGACCGAAAGGCGGAAGGATCGGGCCGTCACGCTCATGGGGCGGGTCCGCAGGGTGTCGCCGGCTGGCCCGTCAGAAGCTCGCGTCCACATCCGCGATGATGCGCAACGTATGGATCAGTGCCATGCGCTCGGCGGGGTTGAGCCGCTGCATCGTCAGTTCGGTGATGCGTTTGGCGCGCGGGACCATCTCGTCGAGAAGGGCGAGCCCGGCCGGGGTGATGCCGGTGATGACCTTTCGGCCGTCCTGCGGATCCTTCGACAGTTCGATCAGGCCGCGCGCACGCAAACGGTCCACGATCCCACGGATCGTCGCCTGGTCGATGCCCGTCTGCCGAACGAGTTCGCCCTGCGACTGCGCCCCGTTGTCCTTGAGGGCGCAGAGGGTCGAGAACTGGACGGCCGTCAGCTGGCCGTCGGCGCTCTCGGCCTGAAAGATCGCCAGATGGCGCTGGTACGCCCGGCGCAGAAGATACCCGACCTGTTCGGTGAAGTCGTATGGCGCGGCCTCCTGCGCGGCCGGCTCCTGATGTGCGTCCTGCATGTCCGTCCTTCGATCGTCCGAGCGCCGGGGAGCCCGTCGGGGCGTGGCCGGTCGTTTCCTCATGCCGGTCCGGCGAGGGAACCGCAAGGACGAGCGGGCAGGGGAGGGTGGCCGGCGTCGGGGATCGGGGCATCAGGCTGGCCGCAACGAACACTGCATCGAAAATTAGAGCGTAAACGCTATGATTGCGAGAAAGCGCGTTCGTGTCAATCAAGTATAGATTGCCTGATATGCAACGAATTTGTGCAATGCGATAGCAATCTATGCAGTTGCAGCACAAAGTTTCCCCTTGCATTTGCAGCGTACACACTCAATCAATAGGGGGTCGGTCGTCTCGCGGGACGACCTTGAACGGAGTGACGCAACCATGCAGCCAGGATCCCGCATCGCCGTCGTGGGCGCCGGACTCGGCGGTGTCGCCGCTGCCGCCCTGTTGCAGAAGGCGGGCTTCCAGGTCGACGTCTACGAGCAGGCCCCCGCCTTCTCTCGCGTTGGCGCTGGCATCCACATGGGCCCGAACGTCCTCAAGATCTTCCGGCGCATCGGCATCGAGGACGCGCTGGTCGCCATCGCGTCCAAGCCGGACTTCTGGTTCTCGCGCGACGGCGAGACCGGCGAGTACCTTTCGCGCATCCCGCTCGGCGAGCATGCCCTCAGGACCTATGGCGCGCACTATCTCACCGTGCACCGCGGCGACCTTCACGCGCTCCAGGTTTCGGCCCTTCAGCCCGGCACGCTCCATTTCGACAAGCGCCTCGCATCGATCGAGGAGGACGGCTCGGGCGTCGATCTCGCCTTTGCGGACGGCTCGCGCGCCCGCGCCGACATCGTGGTGGGGGCGGACGGCATCAACTCGCGCATCCGCGAGACGCTGCTGGGCGACGAGAAACCGAACTACAGCGGCTGGGTCGGCCATCGCGCCCTTCTCGACAAGGATGCCCTGCGCAGGACGGGACTCGATTTCGAGGCCTGCGTGAAGTGGTGGACGCACGACCGCCACATGATGGTCTACGACACGACGGCCGACGGGCACGAATACTACTACGTGACGGGCGTGCCGCATCCCGCCTGGGACTTCGACGGTGCCTTCGCGCCTTCGAGCCGCGAGGAGATGCGCGAGGCCTTCGTCGGCTACCACCCGGTCGTCCAGGCGCTGATCGAGGCGACCACCGAGGTCACCAAGTGGCCCCTCCTCAACCGGAACCCGCTGCCGCTGTGGAGCCGCGGGCGGCTCGTGCTGCTCGGCGACGCCTGCCATCCGATGAAGCCGCACATGGCGCAAGGGGCGGCCATGGCGATCGAGGACGGCGCGATGCTGGCCCGGTGCTTGTCCGAGACGGGCCTTTCCGACCACTCCACCGCCTTCCGTCTCTACGAGGCGAACCGGCGCGAGCGCGCCTCCCGCGTGCAGGCCGTGTCCAACGCCAACACATGGCTGCGCACGCAGGAGGATCCGGCCTGGGTCTTCGGCTACGACATCTTCGAGGTGCCGCTGCGCAGCGAAAGCGGAGTGGCGGCATGAGCGCCATCGCGCCCGAAGGCTTCAACATCCGCGCCAACGGCATCCGCCAGCACATCCTGCGCTATCGCGGATCGGGCGAGCCGCTGGTCCTCGTGCCCGGCATCACCAGTCCTGCGATCACCTGGGGCTTCGTCGCCGAACGTCTGGCCGAAGGGTTCGACACCTATGTCGTGGACGTGCGCGGGCGGGGCCTGTCCTCGACCGGGCCGGGTCTCGACTACGGGCTCGACGCCATGGCGGACGACCTGTCGGCGCTGATCGAAGGACTTGGCCTCTCGGGCACGACGGTGCTCGGGCATTCGATGGGTGCCCGGATCGCGATCCGCGCAGCCAGCCGCAACGCGGCCGGCATGAAGCGTCTCGTTCTGGTGGACCCGCCCGTGTCGGGGCCGGGCCGACGCGCGTACCCGTCCAAGCTGCCCTGGTACGTCGATTCCATCCGCCAGGCGACCGAGGGCATGGACGCCGAGGCGATGCGTGCCTTCTGCCCGACCTGGACGCTCGAGCAGCGCGCGCTGCGCGCCGAATGGCTGCACACCTGCTACGAGCCGGCGATCGTCACCGCCTTCGAGGGCTTCCACACCGACGACATCCACAGGGACCTGCCGGCCCTGCCGGTACCTGCGGTCCTGATGATCGCGGGGCGCGGCGGCGTGATCGAGGCGGAGGACGAGGCCGAGATCGCAAGGCTCAATCCCGCGATCCGCACGGCACGCGTGCCCGATGCCGGCCACATGATCCCCTGGGACGACCTCGAAGGCTTCTTTCGCGCCCTCGATGCGCTTCTCGGCACCACTCTCGCGCGGGCCTGATCCATGAGCACCCGAACCTTCCGCATCGGCCAGATCGTACCGAGTTCCAACATCACGATGGAGACGGAGATCCCGGCCATGCTGGCCGCTCGCCAGCTGATCCGGCCCGAGCGCTTCACCTTCCATTCGGCGCGCATGCGCATGAAGCACGTCACCAAGGACGAGCTCGCCGCGATGGACGCCCAGTCCGACCGCTGCGCGCTGGAGCTGTCCGACGCGCGGGTCGACGTCCTCGGCTATGCCTGCCTCGTCGCCATCATGGCGATGGGTCACGGCTATCATCGCGAGAGCCAAGCCCGCCTGTCGAAGGTGACCGAGGAGAACGGCGCGCCGGCCCCGGTCGTCACCAGCGCCGGCGCCCTGGTCGAGGCGCTGGATGTCCTGAAGGCGAAGCGCATCGCGCTGGTCGCCCCTTACATGAAGCCGCTGACGAAGCTCGTGATCGACTATATCGAGGCCGAGGGCATCGAGGTCGTCACCCACGAGGCGCTGGAAATCTCGGACAACCTCAAGGTGGCGGCGCACGACCCGGCCAACCTGCCGGGGATCGTCGCGGGCCTCGACACGTCGGGCGTCGATGCGGTGGTCCTGTCGGCCTGCGTTCAGATGCCCTCGCTGCCGAGCATCGCAAGGGTCGAGGCGCTGACGGGCAAGCCGACGCTGTCGGCGGCGGTCGCCACCACCTACCGGATGCTCGACGAGCTTGGCCTCGAGCGCATCGTGCCGGGCGCCGGCGCGCTGCTCTCAGGCGCCTACTGAGGAGCGGCCCGATGGATCCGGCGGCTTCCGAGAACTACAGGGGCGTCTGGGGAAACCGCATCGGCTTCGGCCGGACACCCGCGCTCCTCGTGATCGACTTCATGAAGGCCTACACGGAGGTCGGGGCGCCGCTCTATGCCCCCGGCGTCGTCAGGGCGGTGGTCGAGACGCCGCGCCTTCTGGCCGCCGCGCGCGGAATCGGTCTGCCGGTGATCCACACCAACATCCTCTACCACGCGCCGGGCTGCACCGACGGCGGGATGTGGGTGAAGAAATCGCCCGTCATGACCGCCATGGTGGCCGGCAATCCGCTGGCGGAGTTTTGCGACGGCGTCGAGCCGGTCGCGGGCGAGCCGGTCTTCACCAAGCAGTATGCCAGCGCCTTCTTCGGCACCAGCCTGGCTCCCATGCTGCACGCGCAAGGGATCGACACGGTGATCCTCGCCGGCTGCTCGACGTCGGGCTGCATCCGCGCGAGCGCCGTCGACGCCGTCCAGCACGGGTTCCGAACGATCGTCGTGCGGGACTGCGTCGGCGATCGGCACGAGGCCCCGCACGAGGCGAACCTCTTCGACATCGACGCCAAGTACGGCGACGTCGTCACGCTGGACGAGACGCTGGAGGCGCTCGCGCGCATCGGCGTGGCGCACGACGGCCCCCCATCCGTTTGAGACCTCAGACCCTACAGGCATCAGGAGACCGGACATGGATCACGCGAGCTTCACCGAAATCTGCCTGCATCAGCTGAAGATGTCGGGCGTCCACGAGGGCGAGAAGCTCGTTGTCCTGACGCAAGGCGCCGACCGGCTCGACTATGCCGATGCCTTCATGGCCGCCGGCCAGCGGCTCGGCGCGCGGATGTACCACATGCGCCTGCCCGCGCCGCTGCCGACCGGTGGTTGGAACGTCGGCGTCACCGGTCTCGCCGCGCTGCCCGACGCGGTCGAGGCGCTGAAGAACTGCGACATGCTGATCGACTGCGTGTTCCTGCTCTTCAGCCCCGAGCAGTTCGCCATCCAGGCGGCCGGAACGCGTATCCTGACGGCGGTCGAGCCGCCGGAACTTCTGGCCCGGATGCTGCCGACGAAGGAGCTGCGCGAGAAGGTGGAGATCGCGGGCGAGATCCTCGCCAAGGCCAAGGTGATGCGCATCACCTCGAAGCACGGCACCGACGTCACCTACAAGCTCAACACCTATCCGACGATCACCGAATACGCCTGCACCGACGAGCCGGGCCGCTGGGACCATTGGCCGTCGGGCTTCGTCTTCACCGGCGGCGACGACGACGGCGTGGACGGTCAGATCGTGGTCGCGCCGGGCGACATCCTCCTGCCGCAGAACGTCTATGTGCGCGAGCCGATCACCTACACGATCGAGAAGGGCTGGGTGCGTGACATCCGCGGCGGCCTCGAGGCCGAACTCGTGAAGTCCTACATGGACGGCTTCAACGACCCGCGCGGGATGGGCATGAGCCATGTCGGCTGGGGCATGAACCCCAACGCCAAGTGGCACGGGCTGGTGCCGGGCGAGTTCCCCGGCGGCATGGGCATGGAGCCGCGCTCCTTCTGGGGCAACGTCATGTTCTCGACGGGCCCGAACAACGAGCTCGGCGGTCCCAACGACACGGCCTGCCACCTGGACATCCCGATGCGCGGCTGCTCCCTCTTCCTTGACGACGAGGCCGTCGTCATCGACGGCGACATCGTGGTGAAGGAACTGCGCCGCTCGGTCTGACGCGAATGGAGGAGGGCGCGGGGAGGGGCGCCCTTCGCGGGTCGATCACATGGAGATGCCTGTCCGCTTCCTGGCGGGTGGGAGCGACGACGCGCGGCCGCCGCATCCTGGCTTCGGCACCTCGTCGCGCATGCCTCACAGATGAACCGCAATCGCAGGGGATAAGGACATGGCTCAGACCATATCTGTCGAACAGGGCATCCAGGCCGCCGGCGTGGGCGCCTTTCAGCGTCGCCTCTTCGTCATATTCGGCCTCGTCTGGGCCGCCGACGCCATGCAGGTCCTCGCGATCGGCTTCACCGCGCCGACCATCGCGACGAGTTTCGGCATCACCGTGCCCCAGGCTCTGCAGACCGGCACCCTGTTCTTCGTCGGCATGCTGATCGGCGCCTTCGTGTTCGGGCGCCTCGCAGACCGGATCGGACGGCGGAACTGCCTGATCATCACGGTGCTGATCGACGCCGTCTTCGGTATCGCCAGCGCCTTCGCGCCCGACTTCGGCTGGCTCCTGGCGCTGCGCTTCCTCACCGGCGTCGGGGTCGGCGGCACGCTGCCGGTCGACTATACGATGATGGCCGAGTTCCTCCCCTCGCAACGGCGCGGGCGCTGGCTCGTGCTTCTGGAATCCTTCTGGGCGGTCGGCACCATCGTGCTGGCGATCGTCGCGCTCTATGCCGGATCGCAGGGCGGCGAGGCGTGGCGTACGATCTTCTTCTGCACCGGCGTGCCCGCGATCATCGGCATCGCCCTGCGGTTCTTCGTGCCGGAGTCCCCGCTTTACCTCAACAAGACGGGGCGATCCGCCGAGGCGAGGCGCGTCCTGCAGCAGATGGCGAAGGTGAACGGCTCGACCCGGGCGATCGGCGAACTGCGCCCCGAGACGATGGAGAAGAAGTCCATTTCGGCCCTCTTCGACAGCGTCCTGCGCCGCCGCACCGTGGTGCTGCTGATCGCCTGGACGCTGGTGTCGATCTCCTACTACGGCATCTTCGTCTATCTGCCGGTCCGCCTGTCCTCGGAAGGTTTCGGCTTCATGCGCGGTCAGATGTTCCTGGTCATCGTCGCCCTCGTGCAATTGCCCGGGTTCTTCCTGGCCGCCTACGGCGTGGAGAAGTGGGGCCGAAAGCCGACCCTCATCGGCTTCCTGATGCTGAGCGCCCTCGGCTGTCTGCTCTACAGCCTCGGCTCGACGACGGCACTCGTCGTCGGCGCGACGCTGCTCCTCAGCTTCTCGCTGCTCGGCACCTGGGGCGGGCTCTACGCCTTCACCCCGGAAATCTATCCGACGGGCCTTCGCGCCAGCGGCATGGGTCTTGCCGGCGCCATGGCGCGGGTCGGCGGCCTGCTCGCCCCCTCCATCATCGCGCCGCTGATGGCGACGAACTTCACCATGGCCCTCTTCGCGATCTCGGCCCTGCTCGTGATCGCGGCCGTCTCCGTCTCGCTGATCGACGTCGAAACCCGCAACATGGTGCTCGAATGACGTCGCCCTGAATTCGACCGCGACGGGCCGGACCGGCACGATGCCGGATGTCGAATCTCCCGGCCTTGTGCTCGAATGGCCTTCCGTATTCCTCTTCACCCCCTTTTCCTTGCGACCGATGGGAGCCGCCAGTATGCAGAAGCCTTCAAGACGCGATGTCCTGACCCTCATGGGCGCCGGCACGCTGGCCATCGCCGGGCTCGGCGCGGGGCTTCGCCCGGCGCGGGCGGCCGGAACCGTGACCGTCCTCAATTGGCAGGGCTACGGCACCGACGAGAAGTGGGCCGTCGAGGCCTTCAAGGAGAAGACCGGCATCGAGGTGGTCCACGACTACTACAATGCCGAGTCCGAAATGCTGACGAAGCTGCGGACCAACCCGGGCGCCTACGACGTCGTCGTCGTCAACAGCGCCCGCACCCAGCAGGCGACCGCCGAAGACCTTCTCGATGCCATCGACCTGTCCAAGGTTCCGAACGCCGCCGGCGTGCCGGCGAAGCTCGCCGACCATCCGAACTTCACGGTGGACGGCGAGCACTACGGCGTTCCCTGGGTCTGGGGCATGAACGCGCTCGCCGTGCGCGACGGCAGGCCGCGGCCCGACAGCTACGGCGCACTGGCCGATCCCGCCTATGCCGGGAAGGTCGGTCTCTTCGACGACGCCGTGACGGCGGTCGCCATCGGCGCCTTCATGACCGGCCAGGACATGAACGATCCGAAGGACCTGAAGAGCGCCGGCGACTGGCTGAAGGCTCTGAAGCCGAACGTCAAGACGATCTGGACCAGCGAGGACCAGTGGAACAAGGCCTTCTCGGCCGGCGAGTTCGACCTCTCCGTCTACTGGTCCGGAGCCTCGGTCCGCTCGAAGCGCAACTTCAAGCTGCCGGTAGAGTTCGTGGTCCCGAAGGAAGGGGCGGTCGGCTGGCTCGACACGCTGGCGATCCCGGCGACGAGCGAGAACAAGGACAGCGCGCTCGCCTTCATCAACTACATGATCGATCCCGCCTTCTACTTCGACTGGGCGACCAAGGTCGGCGCGCCGGCCTCGGCCAACACGGCCGCAATGGACAAGCTTCCCGCTGACGACCTCAACCGCAAGGTCCACGACGCGGCCTATCTCGACACGATGACGATCATGGCGCCGCAGCCCGACGAGCGCCGCGAGGCCTTCAGCAACCTCTGGCAGGAAGTGAAGGCTTCCTATGCCGGCTGAGGCCGCCATCGGTTCCGACATCAGCTCCGGCCGCGACCCCGTCGCGGCCGGAGGGGGCACCCGACGGCTGCCGGCTTGGATGGCGACGGTCGCCATGCTCCTGCCGACCTATGCCTGGCTGACGCTCGCCGTCCTCCTCCCGCTCGGCGCCATGCTGGTCTTCAGCTTTCTCAGCGGCACGCCGATGGGCAAGAAGGAGGTGTTCTTCACGCTGAAGAACTACCGCGCCTTCATCGACCAGCCCTATCTCGTCGGCGTCGCCTGGACGTCGCTCCTGATCGGGCTCTGGACGACCGCGATCTGCGCCGTCCTAGGCTTCCTCGCGGCCCTAGCCCTGGTGCGCGCGACGGCCGGGCGCGCCCGCGAGACGCTCCTGATTCTCGTCATCCTGCCGTTCTGGACCAACGGGCTCGTGCGCGTCTTCTCCTGGACCATGGTGATCCGCGAGGGCGGCTTCCTCGACACCGCGATCCGCACGGTCTTCGCCGACGCGCCCTCGGTCGGCTTCCTCTACTCCCTTCCCGCGATCGTCCTCGGTCTCGTCCACGGCTACCTGCCCTACATGGTGCTGACCTGCTACGTCGCGCTTCTCGCGATCGACGACGCGATCCTTGAGGCGGCGGCGAGCCTGGGGGCGCGCTGGTGGACCATCCTCTTCAAGATCCTTGTGCCGCTGGCCGCGCCCGGCCTCATCTCCGGCGCGATCCTGATCTTCGTGCCCGTCATCGGCGCCTTCATGGAGCCGCGCATCCTCGGCGGGACGCGCGGCGTCACGCTCGGCACGGTGATCGAGGAGCAGTTCACGGCAGCCTTCAACTGGCCCCTCGGCGCCGCCCTGTCCTTCACCATCCTGGCCGTGGTGCTGGCGATCTTCGCCACCTTCTCCGGCGTCCTGCGCCGCAATGCCGCCGTCTGAGGAGGGACACCCATGAAACTCGCCGCCCGCACCTATCTCGTGGCGATCCTCGTCTTCCTCTACCTACCGATCGCGGTGCTGGTGGCGATGGGTTTCAACGAGTCGCCGCTCTACGCGCTGCCCTTCCGGTTCACGACGCACTGGTACGCGGCGCTCAGCGAGAACGCCAAGCTCCTGCGCTCCAGCTGGAACAGCGTCTTCATCGCACTGATCACGTCGGCGATCGCGACCGGCCTCGGAACGCTCGCGGCCGTCGCCCTGTCTCGGCGCGAATTTCGCGGCAAGACGCTGCTGCGCCTCCTGCTCCTGCCGCCGATCGCCATTCCCTGGCTGATCACCGGCACGGCCATGCTCGTCTTCTTCTTCTGGACCGGCATCGGGCGCGGGTTCCACGCGATTCTCATCGGCCACGTGGCGCTGGCCATCCCCTATGTCGTCCTGGTCGTCGGCACGGGCCTGACGACGATCCGCACGGATCTCGAGGAAGCGGCCATGAGCCTCGGCTCGCGGCCGGTGTCGGCCTTCTTCCGGGTGACGCTGCCGCTGCTCCTGCCCAGCATCGTCGGCGCAGCGCTCTTTGCCTTCGCCGTCTCCCTCGATCAGTTCGTCGTCTCGTACTTTCTCGCGACGCCCGGCTTCTCGACCCTGCCGGTCGAGATCTACTCGGCCATTCGCAAGGGCTTCACGCCCGAAATCAACGCGATCTGCACGATCCTTCTCGGCGGTTCGATGATGCTCTTCCTCCTCTTCTCCCTCTTCGCCAGACCAGGAGCCCCCCGTGACCGCCGTTGACGTATCCGCAGTGGCGAAGAGCTACGGGAAGGTGGACGTCCTGTCGGACATCTCCACCCATTTCCCGGAGGGCTCCTTCACCAGCCTCCTCGGCCCCTCGGGCTCCGGCAAGACGACGCTCCTGCGCATCATCGCAGGCTTCGTCATCCCCGACCGGGGTAAGGTGACGATCGGCAGCCGCGATGTGACGAGCGTTCCCGTCTGGGACCGCAACATCGGCATGGTCTTCCAGTCCTACGCCCTGTTCCCGCACATGAGCGTCGCCGACAACGTGGCTTTCGGTCTGGCGAGACGCGGCATCAAGGGCGAGGCAGCCCGGCGCGAGGTCGATCGAGCCCTCGAGATGGTCCGCCTGCCGGGGTTCGGTGAGCGCAAGCCCAAGCAGCTTTCGGGCGGTCAGCAACAGCGCGTGGCGCTCGCCCGTGCCATCGTCACGCGCCCCAGCGTCCTTCTTCTCGACGAGCCGCTTTCGGCGCTCGACCGGCGCCTGCGCCAGGAGATGCAGGTCGAACTCGTGCGCATCCAGCGCGAAAGCGGGCTGACCACCATCTTCGTGACCCACGATCAGGAAGAGGCGCTGACCCTGTCGGACAAGGTAGCGATCCTCGATCGCGGCCGCATCGTCCAGATCGGCGAGCCGACCGAGGTCTACGAGCGTCCCGCGAACCGCTTCGCCGCGGAGTTTCTCGGGGACACGAACTTCCTCCAGGGCACCGTGGAGGTGGAAGGGACCGTCTCGGCGCACGGCCAGCGGATCGCCAGCGCCATCGCGCTGCCGCCTGTGGGGCAGTCCGTGACGCTGGCCGTGCGCCCAGAGAAGATCGAGATACGGGACGCGTCCGACGACAGCGGCAACGGCGCGCAGCCTTCGGCAAACCAGCTGTCGGCGGTGATCCTAGCCTCGATCTATTCGGGAACGGCGATCACCTACGAAGCGGAGGCGGCGGGCGGCCTCCGGCTGAAGATCTTCGCCCAGAACCGCGACGCTCGCCCGCGCAGCCCGGGAGAGCCGGTGATCCTGTCCTGGTCCGCTGACCACACGGTGCCGCTGGAGGGGTGATGGCCTTGTAGGGGACAGCTTGACGCGTCGGTGATGCTGGTTGAGTTCTTGGACCCGTTCTGCGAGGCCTGCCGTATCTTCCATCCGATACCTGGATAGATCATCTACAGGACCTCAGACCGGTCATCCGCTGCATGCCGCTCCATGAAGGTTTGGACGAGCTTATGTGTATCCAGTTGTTGGAGGTGCCGGCCGTCATCGAGCGGAAGGTCTCCGATCTGGAGGCCGGCGGTGTTGCTGAAACCCATCGTTCTTCGTCAACGGCCGGGAGCCGACCCAATTGGACGCAGCCGCTTCAACTCGGCCGCCAGGTCCTCCTGGCGTTCGGGAGGTGGCGCTTCCAGATCACGCTCACAGCGTTTGTCCAGCCAGAGCCGCAACGCCGATAGCCCGACGCCGAGACCCTGGGCGATCTCCTGGCTCGCGTGCGGTCGCTCGACCCTACCAGACGAACGGCCTCCGCCTTGAACTCCTTGTCGAACCGGCGCTGCGGCTTGCCCATGAAATGCTCCTCTGTCGTTCGAAAGAGCTCTCCACTTGCCCAGCGCAAGTCCACTGTGATCGGCTCGATCGAGTGGCTTTTAGACGGTCAGCCATCCAGGCGCGCATTGGTAAAGCGGACGTTTCACGGCATGGTGGTCGGCGACCTCGCAAGAGGCGGACGGCTTTCATCAGTCATTGGATCCTCGAACCAATCCAAAGTGCGGATCGCCTCGCGTGGGATGCCCACCAGCTCTTCGAGCCGGGCTCGGTCATGGACTTCCAACGAGAAGCGCCGCCACGATGCGACCTGACGCTGCCGCAGTTCCTGAAGGCAATGGTTGACGGTGACATTCGTCAAGCCCGTCGCATCTCCGATCTCCTCCTGACTGAGGGGTGCGAAGATCGGTCCCGTATGCGTAGGGTCGGCAAGGCTCACCCGATCGTGCAGACTCATGATGAGTTCGCCGACACGCTGGATCGAGCGTGTTCTGCCCACCCACGCCAGGCGTCGCATGAGGAGAGCGCGCTCTTCCTGCGAGACAACGAACAGGATCGCTGCGAGGCGTGGGTGATGGCGAAACAGCCTGCCGAAGCTTTGGTTGGAAACCGGTGCCACGACCGCGTCCGATAGAGCCTGGATGGTTTCGCCAGCGACCGAAGCTGCGAAGCTTGGGACCCCGACGAGGTCGCCGGGGAGGTGGATCTTGACGATCTGGCGGGCCCCGTCCTCGAACGTGACGCTACAGGACACCCAGCCGGATCGCAGGAAGTAGACCTTGGGATCGGTGTCGCCTCGATGTCGGACATACTGTCCACGCGTGAGCGTCATGGGTGCGCCGGCCATCTCCTCGAACGCCTCGGCCTCATCGGGAGAGAGCGGACCATACTTGGTGATCCGACATGTCGGCGGGCGCTGATCCATCGGCTCGCTGGGTTCGAAAAGGGTCACCCCGATATGCGTTTCATCCGATCCCTCAGCATCCCGCGCAACGGGACTCATCGACGGCTATCGGATTTGTGCCGGTGGGCTCGCACTGGATTGCTCCCTATCAAACAGCACTCGTGATCAGGTGCCATAAAGCTCCCGCGCCAGCCGCTCCGAGCAGCGTCGGGACGACGCCGAGGCGGAAGCGGAACAGGGCGATCGCGGCCGCGACGAACAGGACGAGGGCGGCGGGGTCGATGCTCGCCACCTGCGGCACGTCCAGTGAGAGCGGGCCGACGCGGACCTCCGCTACCTGCCGGAACAGGACGTGCAGCCCGAACCAGACGGCAAGGTTCAGGATCACGCCGACCACCGCGGCCGTGATGGCCGAGAGTGCCCCCGACAAAGCGTGGTTACCGCGCAGCCGCTCGATGAAGGGTGCGCCGAGGAAGATCCACAGGAAGCAGGGCAGGAACGTCACCCAGGTGGTCAGCAGCCCGCCGAGCGTTCCGGCGAGGTAGGGGTTCATTGCCCCCGGCTCTCGGAACGCGGCCAGGAACCCGACGAACTGGGTGACCATGATCAGCGGCCCAGGCGTCGTTTCGGCGAGGCCGAGGCCGTTCAGCATCTCGCCTGGGCCCAGCCAGCCGTAGTGCTCGACCGCCTGCTGGGCGACATAGGCGAGGACGGCATAGGCGCCACCGAAGGTGACCACCGCCATCTTGGAGAAGAACACGGCCACGTCGGCGAAGACGTTGCCCGTGCCGAAGGCGAGGACGAGGAGCGCGACTGGGACCAGCCACAGGGCCAGGAACACCGCCGAGATGCGCAGCGCCCAGCGCAGGTTCGGTCGAGCATGGTCGGGTACCCTCTCGCCGAGGGCGGAATCCGCGTCGGCGAGCACCACGCCCTTCGACGGCCCGTGTCCGCCGCCCCCGGTAAAGGCGGCAGATCCCGCGCGGGCGCCGATGTAGCCGAGGAGACCGGACGCGAGGATGATCGCGGGGAACGGCACGTCGAATAGGAAGATCGCGGCGAAGGCGGCGGCTGCGACGGCGACCATGGTGCGGTTGCGCAAGGCGCGCCTCCCGATCCGGTTCACGGCCTCGAGCACGATCGCCAGCACCGCCGCCTTCAGGCCGAAGAACAGGCCGGCGACGATGCCGACGTTGCCGAAGGCGACGTAGACGAACGACAGGGCCATGATGGCGAGAAGGCCCGGCAGGACGAAGAGGCCGCCCGCGACGAGGCCGCCCTTCGTGCGGTGAAGGAGCCAGCCGATGTAGGTCGCGAGCTGCTGGGCCTCGGGGCCGGGCAGGAGCATGCAGTAGTTCAGGGCGTGGAGGAACCGCTCCTCGCCGATCCACCGCTTCTCGTCGACGAGGACGCGGTGCATGAGGGCGATCTGCCCGGCCGGCCCGCCGAAGGACAGGCAGGCGATGTTGATCCAGACCCGGACGGCTTCCCCGAAAGGGATGCCGTGATCGTGCGCGCGGGTGGGTTCGGTGGACGGGAGGCGGGTCGTCGGAGCGACAGTCATTTCTCGTAAACTCCATTCATCCCGCGCAGGGCTGAAAGTCCTGTGTTGTTGTGGGTACCCAAGGTGACGAGTATCGGTCAAGCTGTATACAGCTTCTCCCCTTTCCGGGAAGCGGGAACCGAACGGGCCGGGCGTACGCATGCTGGAAAATACGAAAGATCGTCTGCAACAGTTCTGTTTCCACGCGAATTCCCCAATCATTCTTCTTGTTGTCATCCTAAACGGCGTGAAACTATTCGGTAGATACGCAATGGCGGCCTTGCGCACGGGCCTTCCGCATGCAGGAAAATTATATGCAAACCTTGCTATCAAGGCGAACGGCCCGTTCTTGGGCCGGAAAAACAGGAGCCGTTGTACGGTCGTCAGTAAATTTACTTAGTCGGAACGATTAGCCAGGGGAGCATAGCTAATCCCATTTTAATAACCTGGGGTTACGGTCTTGAAAGGACATTTTCACGCTCTATGGGGCAAATTCGATGATGAAGAAGCTGCGGATCGCCACAAAGATCGCTTTGATTGCGCTCTTCATCAGTTCGATCGGCATAGGTGCTTCGATCTATGGGGCAATGACCCTCTTCGCCTCCAACGCCGCTTATTCGGACATGATCGAACGGCTGGACAAGTCGGCGATCTACCTCGCCCGCTTGAACCGTTCCGCCAATGCCGTCGGGTTCGCGGCCTACCGTAGCTTTGCCTATTCCGGGACATCGCAAGAAGCGAAGTCGGCTGCGGAGCTGGCGAAGGAACAGCTCGACCTCATGCAGAAGTACTACGGTGAGGCCGCCAGGCGCTTGACGGATGAAGCAGATGCGCTGCGTGCCATCAAGGAGCAGATGGACATCGTGACGAGCCGCGCCCCGTTGGCCGTGGCCGCCGGTCTCGCGGACAACAACGATGCGGGGCTTGCGGAGATGAGGATCGTCAACCCTGCGGTACTCGCATTGAGCAAGCAGACGGGCGCCTTGAACGACAGGACGATCGCACATGTCACGGAGATGAACGCAAGGCTTTTCGCGCAGGCGGCCAGCGCGTCCTGGATGCTGATCGGCGGTACCATCGTGAGTGCCGTCTTCGGCCTTATCGCCGCATTGTGGGTTTCGACCAAGGGGATCACGCAGCCGCTGACGAACCTCCGGGACCGCATGGCGGATCTGGCCGCCGGCAACCTTGAGACGATCGTCGATGGACAGGACCGTGGCGATGAGGTCGGCGGCATGGCTCGTGCCGTTCAGGTGTTCAAGGATGCGGCGATCCTGAACAAGCGTCTGGAGGCTGACGCCGAAGCGGCCCGGAAGGCGGAAGACGCACGACGCGAAGCGCAGGCTCAGGCCGACCGCGCGAAGGCACAGGAACTCCAGGGCTTCGTATCCGACATCGAGACCGGCTTCGCAGAGCTTGCCGCCGGCAACCTGACAGCCCGCATGAATCGTCCTGTGGCGGCCGAGTTCGAACCCATCCGCGACCAGTTCAATGGATCGGTGGAGAAGCTGGAGCAGACGATCGGCGCGGTGGTCGGCTCGATCGGCTCGATCCGGACGGGCCTCACGGAGATCAACGTGGCGTCCAACGATCTTGCCCAGCGCACGGAGCAGCAGGCGGCAAGTCTTGAGGAAACGGTCGCTGCGCTCGGCGAGGTGACGCGCGCGGTCAACGAGACGGCTGAGAACGCCACACAGGCGCAGGCCAGCGCCCAGAGCGCCCAGCGCAACGCCCAGAAGGGCGGCGAGATCGTGAGCCGGGCGATCGACGCCATGCAGACGATCGAGCAATCCTCGCAGAAGATCGGCAACATCATCGGGGTGATCGACGAGATCGCCTTCCAGACCAACCTGCTCGCGCTGAACGCCGGTGTCGAGGCGGCGCGCGCCGGCGAGGCCGGCCGGGGCTTTGCGGTGGTGGCGCAGGAGGTGCGGGGGCTCGCCCAGCGCTCGGCGGAGGCGGCGAAAGAGATCAAGGGCCTGATCGAGGCATCGAGCCATCAGGTCGGAACCGGCGTCGAACTGGTGACGGCGTCGGGCCGGAGCCTCGAGGAGATCATCGGCGAGGTCGGCGAGGTCAGCCGGGTCGTCAGCGAGATCGCGCGCCGTGCCCAGGAGCAGGCGGTGAGCCTGAAGGAGGTGTCCACCGCCGCCGACCAGATGGACAAGGTCACGCAGCAGAACGCGGCGATGGTGGAGCAGGCGACGGCAGCGGCCCAGACACTGGCGAACGAGACGGACGAACTCGCGCGCCTCATCGCCGAGTTCAAGACGGCGGCGACCGCCAACCATGCGCGCCAGAGCGAGCGAGCGGCCCAGCGCACCGCCAACGTCGGTCGCCGCGCTGCCCCGACCGCATCCGTAGCCCGTCCTGTCGTCCAGATGAAGCCGGTCGCCCAGGGCAACGCCGCCTTGTCGACGCTCCAGGACAACTGGGAGGAGTTCTAGGCCGCATCCAACGACGTGGGGCCGTCGTGATCCGGTCTGAAGGCATAAGGTCCGGGGATCGAGGGCCTCGATCTCCGTCGGATTTACCGACTGGACCGTATTGGGAAGCGGGGGAACAGATGGTGCAGGAACGCCGCTTTCGAGGCTTCACGTTGGCGCATGTCGAGACGCTCGAGGCGCGTGACGATGGAACAATCGCAATGATCGGTCTCAGCGGATCAGGAGATGCGGTTGCGATGATCGTCCAGCCGGAAGCTATCGACGATCTCGTTTCCCGTCTCCGGAGCATTCGGCCTTCCATGTCCTCGAACGCCGGACAGTCGAGCGCGAATCCTTTGGCAGACCTCAAGTGGGACCCGGCATGAGCGAAGTGTCCGCTGCCGTGTCCGACACATGCGAACTGATCGCCTTTTCCGCTGCGGGGCAGGAGTTCTGTGTCGACGTCCATGCCGTCCGCGAGATCCGCAGCTATACTGCGGCCACCCCGATGCCGCACGCTCCGCCCTACGTCTGCTGCGTCGTCAACCTCCGGGGAACTGTTCTGCCCATCGTCGACCTCGGCGATCGCCTGGGGCTCGGCCGCACCGTTCCGAACGCGAGGTCCGCGATCATCGTCGCGGACCTCGATGGCGGACTCGTAGGTCAGCTGGTCGACGCGATGTCCAGTATCATGACGGCCCGGAATGATCAGCTTCAGCCGGCTCCCGACGTCGCCTCGGCTCTCGCACGATCCTGTGTGACCGCAGTGCTGGCGATCGACGATCGGATGATCTCCCTTCTTTCCCTGCAAGATATCCTTGCGCAAGGCGCGGACCTGGCAGCGTGACCCACGGTTCCGACGATCTTCTCGCACCCTCCCGGCGCTCGACCGCCGTCCCGCGCAGCCTCGCCGACGATCTCGACCGTGTTGCGCGCTTCGCGCGCGAGGTTCTGGAAGCTGCCGCCGTTCGCGTGCGCATCGACCATGTGGACGGTGGGACATCCATCCACACCGCCGGGGTCGTGTCGAGCGCATCGGTCACCGAAACAGGGGACATGAACTCTCTCGCCGTTTCGACGGGTGACGAGCGGACCGGTACCTTTCGCTCCGATGTATGCGACCCCGACGGAAGCGTCATCGGTTCTATCGTTATCGAGCGTCCCGGTTCGCCGGCGCTGGAGCGGGCGGAATGTCGCGTGCTGGCGGGTCTGGCGCGTCACGTCGGCGAACGGGTGGAGGCCGCACGTCGGATCGACGCCGAAGCTTCGCAGCGGTTCGAGAGCATCGCGACGTCCTCCCCCGACGCTATCGTCACCGCCAACGGCCGCAACGAGATCGTGGCATGGAACGCGGGGGCGGAGCGTCTGTTCGGGTACGCCCCGAGCGAAGTGCTCGGTCAAAGCCTCAGCCTGATTGTGCCACCCGCGATGAGAGGAATGCACGAGGCCGGTCTAGGAAAGCTGGCATCCGGAGGCGAGCCGAAGCTGATCGGGCAATCCGTAAAGGTTCGGGCCTGCCGGAAGGACGGCAGCGAGTTCCCGATTGAACTGTCCCTTTCCAGGTGGATCGAGCGCGGCGAGCAGAGGTTCGGGGCGATCATCCGCGACATGAGTGAGCGCGTTCAAACCGAGACGGAGCTTCGCGAGGCCGCCGCGACCGATCCGCTCACGGGACTTGCCAACCGAGGAGCGCTGAACAAACGGCTGGCTGACCTTCTGGCGGTCGAGCGTCCCGTCTCTCTTCTCCTGATCGATCTCGACGGCTTCAAGGAAGTCAACGACACGCTCGGGCATCCGGTCGGCGATGCCGTCCTTGTCGAAGTCGCCTCCCGCATCCGGGAGGGTGCATGTCATTTCGGGCTGTGCGCCCGCATGGGCGGCGACGAGTTCGTGGTCCTCATGGAGGACACCGCCAACCCGATGGATGCTCGCTGGCTCGGCGAGACGTTGATCGACGCGATCGAGATCGCGATCGGAGCGTCCGGTGCGCTGGTCACCATCAGCGCGTGCGTCGGGGTTGCCTGTACCGGGGACTGCGGGACGGACGCCGGGACGCTCATCGCCAACGCCGACCTCGCCCTCTACCGGGCGAAGGCGGAGGGGCGCGGTCGCACCCGCCTGTTCACCCCCGACCTCCGGAACAAGGTGGCCGAACGCGGCTTGGCGCGCAGGGAACTTGGTCTCGCCTGGGACACTGGCTCGTACGAGTTGTACTATCAGCCTCAGGTTCTGATCGCCGACGGCTCGGTCCGGGGGGCTGAGGCGCTGCTGCGCTGGAACCACCGGGAGAGAGGGTTGCTCGCACCGGGCGCGTTCCTTCCGATGCTGGAGAGCGACGCGACCGCGCTCGCGGTCGGGGACTGGATCCTCGAGACCGCTTGCCGACAGGCGGCGCACTGGCGCTCCACCATCCGGTCCGACTTCCGGATCGCGGTCAACCTGTTCCCGATCCAATTCAAGTCCGGCGATCTCGTCCAGAACGTCGAGCATGCCCTGCGGGCGGCTGGCCTTTCCCCGGACGGCCTCGAGATCGAGATCACCGAGACGACGATCCTGAAGAGCGACGAGCGGATCCTGTCCCAACTTCAGCGCCTGCGGGCTCTCGGCGTCTCGCTCGCGTTCGATGACTTCGGCACAGGCTTTGCCTCGCTCAGCATGCTGCGAAAGTTTCCGGTCACGAAGATCAAGATCGACCGCTCGTTCGTCAGCGGACCGGACGTCGACGACCGGGACGTGTCGATCACGCAGGCGATGATCCAGATGGCGGATGGGTTGGGTATGTCCGTCGTCGCGGAAGGGATCGAGACGCTTGCACAGCACGACCTGATGCGCCGGCAAGGATGCGACTGGGGACAGGGATATCTCTACGGCCGGCCCATGCCCGCGCTAGGGTTCGAGCGGGCGGCGGAACCCGACGCGACGGAGGCTACTGCTCGTCTCAGTACGGCCGGATGAGCGCGTGTCATCCAAATCGCGGGTCAGCGACGGGTTCTTCGCCATCCAAGAAATTCGCCCCTACCAATACCAAGCCGCGACATAAAATGCACGGGAGCCTCGCTGCCCCTGGACCTTGAACATGTATCCGAACCCGACGACCCGGCGTTTCCTGAAGGCGCCGGATCACCGAGCGGGCTGCATTGGGTTTCGATCCCCGGAAAGGCGTGCAACTCGTCGGCACGGTCTTGTCGGATCATCCCACACCTATGGGTCCGCATGATGCCACTCCTCCGGCGCCCGCTCCCGATCCGAAGGCACATGGCGATCTTCGCCGCTCTCGTGCTCCTTCCCCAGCTCGCCCTCGCGGTCGTGATCGGTACTTGGTACGCCACAGCCGAGCGCCATCGCGTGGAAGCTTCGGCATCCGCCGCAGCCACGGCCATTCGCAGCCAACTCGACCGGGAGCTCGAGGCGATGAAGGCCGCGCTTCAAGCGTTGGCGACCTCCCCGAATGTCGAGGGTGGCAACTTCGACGCCCTGCGTGAGCAGGCTCTGGAGCTGCTGCGATTTCGCGGCTCGGCGATCGCCGTCAGGGACCGCAGCCATCAGCAATTCATGAACACCTATGCGAAGCCGGGTGCGAAGCTGCCCGTCAGCACCGATCCAACCCTTGTGGAGACGGATCGCCGCGTGTTCGAAACTGGGTTGCCGCAGGTATCGGACCTCTACGTTGGAGCGGTCTCGAGGAAGCCCTTCGTCATGGTGGATGTCCCACTGACGCGCGACGGGCAAATCCTTTATGCCCTCAATATGGCGATCGCACCCGAGGCGCTCCGGGACGCCCTTGCGGGAGACAGCCTGCCGGGCGGGTGGATGGTCAGCCTTCTCGACGGCGCGGACCGCGTGATCGCGAGGACGAAGGATCATGAGCAGTTCGTCGGCAAACCCGCGACGGAGTCCTTCCGGCTCGCTGCGACCGGCTCGTCTGGCTTCGTAGCCGGGGTCGAGTCGCTGAATGGAACATCGGTTTCCGCCGCCTACGAGCAGCTCGACGGCAGCGACTGGCGGGTCGTCGTCAGTGTCCCGAGTTCCGTCTTGGCCGCGCCGCTTTGGCAGCTCACCGTGACCCTTCTGGTCGCAGCGCTCCTTGCCGCAGCCACGTCGACGCTCCTGGCCCGCTTCTACTCCGACGGTCTCGACCGCCAGGTGGGATCGGTCCAGCGAATGGCCGATCTCGTCGGTCGCGACGGTCCCCTTTCGCGAGAGGGGGGAACGGTGGTCGAACTCGAGAGCATTGCCGGCGCGCTCCGTGAGGCGGACGTCGCCATCAAGGCCCGCGACCGGCACAAGGACCTGCTGCTTGCCGAACTCAACCATCGTGTCCGCAACACGCTCGCCGTGCTTCTGTCGGTCGTCGGTCAGACGATCCGGGCGGGCGGGGACGTCGAGGCCATAGCCCGCAAGGCTGCCGGTCGCATCATGGCGCTGTCGCGGGCGCATGATCTCCTGTCTTCGGCCGAGTGGAGCCCGATCGCGCTTTCCGATCTCGTGGCGCGGACGACGGAACAGGAGAACGTGTCGATCACCTATGTCGGGGACGACGTGATGCTTCGACCCGAGGCGGTCGCGCCGCTCGCGCAGGTTCTCCACGAACTCGCCGTGAACGAGCGGGTTCACACAAACGGACGGGCCGCGGCGATCGTCGTCCGGGGCGGGATCGAGGGATCGGACTTCCGGCTGGAATGGAAGCGGGACGTATACGACGGCGACGCGGCGGGTGTCCCATCGGGTTTCGGGTTCCGCCTCGTTCGGCTCTGCTTGGAGCGGCAGCTCTTCGGAACCGTCGAACGCTTGGAAGGCGGCACGTTGACAGCCGTCATGCCGCTGCGGTTCCTCACCGTCGATGATGCGCTCGCAGAACCGTTCGCGGCGCGGTTTGGTGTCGGCGGCCCGACGTAACGCGCAGCGTTGCGACGGCGGCCCTCAGCCGCCGATCAATGACAGGATGCGACCTTTCAGGTCCGGCATGGCGAAGGGCTTGGAAACGAGGTCGATGTTGTTTTGCAGGCGGATGCCCTCGAGGACGGATGTCTCGGCGTAGCCCGTGACGAAGACGATCGGCAATGAGGGCCTGAGCTCCCGGGCGGCTTCCGCAAGCTGTCGCCCGTTCATTCCCCGCGGCAGCCCGACATCCGTAACGAGGAGATCGACGGCCGTGTCTGACCGGAGGACCTCCAAGGCCTCCGCCCCGTCCTCGGCTTCGGTCGCCCGAAGGCCGAGATCCTCGACACAGTCCACCATGAGCATCCGCACAAGGGGCTCGTCGTCGACAACGAGGACGCTGCCGCCCTTGGCTTTGCCTAGGGGCAACGGGACGCTCGCAACCGGCGCCGCAGCCTCCGCCACCTCGTGGCGCGGAAGATGGAGACTGACCGTCGTGCCTTGGCCGACCTCCGAACGGATTCCAACTTCGCCGCCTGACTGGCGCACGAAGCCGTAGATCATGGAAAGACCGAGCCCCGTGCCGACGCCGATCGGCTTGGTCGTGAAGAAGGGGTCGAACGCCTTTTCCAGGACGTCGGGCGGCATGCCCGCTCCGCTGTCGCAGACGCGGATGCAGACGCATTCACCGGAAGCGACACCACCAGCCCCGGCCTCGGATGTCGAAGGCGCCTCGTTCGCGATCTCGATCACGATCCGGCCGCCGTCGCGCATCGCGTCCCGGGCGTTGATGCACAGGTTCAGAAGGGCGTTCTCGAGTTGGTTGGGGTCGACGAGGACAGGCCACGGCTCCCCGTCGGCAGCGACGGTGACCTCGATGGCAGGGCCGATCGTGCCGCGAATGAGGTCCATCATGCCGGAAACGAGGCGGAGGGGGTCTGTCGGCTTCGGTGCGAGCGTCTGACGCCGCGAGAACGCGAGGAGGCGCTGCGTAATGCTGGCCGCTCGCTTCGTGGAAGCCAGAGCTCCGGTCAGATATCGGTCGACCTCGCTGGATCGGCCTTCACGGATGCGCGCCTCGATCGTTTCCAAGCTGCCCTGGATGCCCGCGAGGAGATTGTTGAAGTCGTGCGCGAGCCCGCCGGTAAGCTGTCCGACGACCTCCATCTTCTGGCTCTGGCGGAGCGTCTCCTCGGCCGCCATCAGTTCCGCGGTTCGTTGACGGACGCGTTCCTCCAGGTCGGCGTTGAGGGTCGCAAGCTGGTCCGCCGTCGACTTCAGCTCCGCCGCGGCCCCCGCTCGCTCGACATGGGCCCACGAGCGTTCCGTGACCTCGCGCACGAGGTCGAGCTCGTCCACGGTCCACGCGTGCGAACCCTTGTGATGGACCGCCATGAGCGCGGTCAGGCGCCCGTCCTTGACGAGCGGCATGCAGATCGTCGAGCCGATGCCGATCGACTGGAAGGTCGCCGCCTCCTCGGGAGCCAGCTCCCGAAGGTTGTCGTTGACGACCAAGGGCTCACCGGCCTTCAGGTTGCGGACCGCCATCTTTCCGAAGGCCGCGAGGCTGTAGTGTCCGACGATGCTGGATGAACCCGGGGCAGCCCAGTCGCCCCGGATCGTGAACCCGTCCTCGTCCCCGTCCATGTCCGCGTAGGCGCAGACGGACGCGCCCATCGCGGTCCCGACAAGCCTGGTGGTCACCGACAGGATTTCCCCGGCGTCCAGGAGCCGGGCGGTTTCCCGCCCGATCTCGTCGAGCAGGCGCAGGCGGGCCTCGCTGGCGGCAAGCCGCTCGGCTACGACCTTCCGGGAGGTGATGTCGATCGCCGTGCCGATGACGCGAAGGCAGCGGCCCTCGTCGTCGAAGACACCGCGTCCCTTGGCGGCGACCCACCGCACGACGCCGTCCTCCTTGCCGATCGTGCGGTACTCGACGTCGTAAAGCGCTCGTCGTCGGGGATCCGCCGCCGCCGCATACGCCGCGGCCGTTGCCTCGAAGTCATCGGGATGAAGACCGGCGTAGTAGTCCTCCATCGAGACGTCGACATCGGTCGAGATCCCGAACATCGCCTTCACTCGGGGCGGCCAGAACAAGCGTTTGTTGACTTCGTCGACGTCCCAGAGACCGATCTCGGCATGTTCGGTCGCGAGCCGGAGCTGCTCCTCGCTCCGCCGGAGCGCTTCCCGGCTTTCGAACAGGGCTTGCGCCGGGTTCTCGATCTTGCCACCAGGCCGGTGGCCGTCGCCGTACCCCGCATCTTTGGCCATGGTCCGTCCCCCGTGCGCCAAGGGTCTGTGCTTCAAGCGACGCCGTCAGCCGCGCCGACCGACCTCGGATACGGAAGGATTAGCCAAATGGTGGAGTCCTCACCAGTCGGGGTGAGGGTGCACGGGGCGCAAGGATCGTAGGCACCTTATGAATTCCGTCCTTAAGCGTTCAAGGTCATGTTCCAGGTCGGACCATTCTAAGATCCCGTTCGGAACGTCCCCGGCGGAGGATCGGCGAGGGATTTTCGTCGCCGATGAGGCACCGAACGCAGTCGATGCCGGCGGCATCGGCGAGGATCGGCAACGAAAGGGGTGGCGGAAAGCACCGCCGAGCCGACCCGGCGGACTTTTCGGACGGGCTCAAGGGAAGGCGCATCACCGACCACACGCGTTGGACAGCCGCAACCGGCCGGCACGTCGAACTGATTCACGCGCTCTGAAGCGGCGCTATGCCCCTGGCTTCCGCTGGTTCGATATCGACTGACGTCAGATGTGCGGTGGCCTCAGGAACGGTGCGAGTTCGGCATCGGCGCTGGGAGATCAACTGAAATACCGCACTCGGAGGGCGTCGATCGCGACGGCTATGAAGATCATGAAGCCGCCGATCATGCCGACGTAGAAGGAGGGCACGTTGACGATGGCGAGGCCCACCTGGATCACGGTGAGGAGCAGCACGCCGCCCAGCACCCCGACCACGTTGCCGCGTCCGCCGAAGACCGACACGCCGCCGATGATGGGCGCCGCGATGGCGTAGAGCAGGTAGCTCGACCCCTGATTGGAGGTGATCGCCATCTGCCAGGAGGCGAGAAGGAAGCCCGCGACGCCTGCCAGGAACCCGGCGATCGTGTAGGTCGCGATCTTGATGCGGTCGACGCGGATGCCAGCCGAGTTGGACGCCACCGCGTTGCCGCCGACGGCGTAGATGCTGCGGCCGAGGATCGTGCGATTGAGAAGGACGGCCATGGCGACGAGCGCGACCACGAATATCGCGGGCATCACCGGCCAGCCGCCGATCGTCGCCTGGCCGATCCAGATGTAGCCGTCCGCCATGTTGGTGATGGTTCGCCCCTGCGTCAGCGCCAGAAGCGAGCCTTCGAGAATGATCATCATCGCCAGCGTCTCGATCAGGGACACCATGCGCAGCTTGGTGATGCAGAGCCCGTTGAAGAAGCCGATGAGCGTCGCGACCCCGACGCCCGCCAGCATCGCCACGAACCAGGGAAGTTCCAAATTGGAATAGGCGAGCGCGCCGATGGCCGAGGAGAAGCCGAGATTGGCCGGCAGCGACAGGTCGATCTCGGCGACCAGAAGCGGCAGCGACACGGCGAGGCCGATCATGCCGAGCACGGTCGCTTGGACCATGATGTTCTGCAGGTTGAACAGCGTGAAGAAGTAGGGGTTGAAGACGCCGAACAGGACGACGAGCGCGATCAGCCAGATCCACACGACGTTGTGCAGGACCCAGCCAGCGACCGAGCGGCCGGCGGGCTTGGGCGCGGCCGGCTGCGGTGCCGTGGCGGCGGAGGATGAGGGAAGGCTGACGGCTGCGGGCTTCATGGGCGTGTCCTGTGGCATGCGTGCTGACGCGTTCAGGCTTCGGCGAGGCCGCGCAGCCGTTCGGTCGTGATGTCGGAGCCGGAAAGCTCGCGCGTGATGCGGCCCTTCTCAAAGAGGCAGACCCGGTCGGCGATGCGCACCATCTCGTCGGTGTCGGTGGAAACGACGATCACCGACACGCCGTCCCTGGTGAGGGCGTCGATGATGCGCAGAACGTCCTGCTTGACGCCGACGTCGATGCCGCGCGTCGGCTCGTCGAGGATGAGAAGGCGCGGCTGCGTGGCGAGCACGCGGCCGAGGCAGACCTTCTGCTGGTTGCCGCCGCTCAGCGTGTCGACGGCCGCGTCCGGCCCCGCCGCCTTGATGCCCATGGCGGAGAAGTAGCGGGCCGAGAGGGCGCCTTCCGCGCCTTTCCGAAAGAAGCCGCCGCTGGAGACGCCGCGCAACGACGACAGGGAGAGATTTGCGGCGATCGACATGCCGCCGACCGAGCCGTCGCGGCGCCGGTCGTCGGACAGGAAGGCGATGCCCCGGTCGAAGGCCTCGCGCGGGTCGCGCGGCAACGGGCGGCCGGCCTCGCCCTCGCCAGGGAAGGCGACCGTGCCGCCCTGCGCCGGCAGGAGCCCGAAGATCGCACGCGCCAGTTCCTTGGCGCCGGCACCCGGCAGGCCGGTGAAGCCGAGAATCTCGCCCGGCCGGATGTCGAGGGTGGGAACGTCGAGCGAGCCGGCGCGGATGTCGCGAAGCTGGAGCGCGGGGACGCCGGCGGGAAAGCTCCGGCGCTCGCGCTGAAACAGCGCGAGGCCCCGACCGAGCACCAGCTCGGACAGCGTCTCGGAGGTCAGCGAGCGCACGTCGTCCGTGCCGCCGGCGAGCTGCCCGTCACGTAGGACAGAGCAGGCGTCGCAGATTTCGAGGATCTCGTCGTTGTAGTGCGAGATGAAGACGAAGGTGACCCCTTCGGCCTTCAAGTTGCGCATGAAGTCGAAGAGCTGCACCCGGTCGTCGACGTTGAGTGCGGCGGTGGGTTCGTCGAGGATGATGACCTTGCCGCCGCTGAACATGGCGCGCAGGATGTTGAGCTTGCGGCGCGCCACGGCGTCGAGCTTGCCGGCTTGGGCGGCGGGATCGATGCCCGAGCCGGCCAGCATGCGTGCGGCCTCGGCCCGCAGGCGCTTCCACGCGACGAAGCCGAAGCGTCGGCGCGGCCAAATACCCAGCATCAGGTTCTCGGCTGCGCTCATGTGGTCGACGATCATCGGCTCTTGGGTGACCAGGAAGACGCCGGCCTTCTCCATCGCCTTCACGTCGGCATGCTCGACGGGTACCCCGTCGAGATAGATCGTGCCCGCCGTCGCCTGGCGCTGGCCCGAGATCAAGCCGACGAGCGTGGACTTGCCCGCTCCGTTCTCGCCGAGGAGCCCGTGGATGGTGCCGCGACGGATTTCGACGGAAACCCCCGCAAGCGCCAGAACGCCGCCGTAGCGCTTTTCCAGGCGGTCGGTACGCAGCACGACGGAGCGGTCGGCTTGGGCCTCGGGCCGAGGCTGAAGGGTGGTGGTCATGACGTCCTCCGCCGGAACCGGACGACGGCGCGAGGGCCAGGGACCTCCGCGCCGCACTTCGGGATAGGGGATCAGGAGTAGGGGATGCCCCAGTCCTTCTCGGCGATCGCACCCCAATGGCGCTTGTCGTCGGCGTTGGAGCCGTCGATCACGAAGGGCGGGATGATGAGCGTCGGGCCGGTGGCGCCGTTGACGATCTCGCCCTTCTCCCAGAAGTACTTCGTGTTTTCGTAGGCACCGAGCGGCACGGCCTGTCCAGGAATGGCGTGCTTGTGGAGCATCTCCACCGCGATCTCGCCATAGGCGATCGGATCCTGCGAGACGCAGGCGTCCATGTAGCCTTCCTGGATCCACTTCAGCGCGATCGGCTCGCCGTCGATGTTGACGAAGATCACGTGGCCGTCCTCGCCTACCTTCTTCCACCGGTTGCGCTGCTGGAGCGCGGTGACGATGCCGCGCGAGGGCGAGTCGCTCGGCGCGTGGACTGCGTCGAGGTCGGGGAACTCCGACAGGGTGGAAAGCGTGACCGCGAGCATCTGGTCCAGCGCGCCTTCGGTCGGGCGGGCGAGATACTTGATGTCCGGGTACTTGGCGAACTCCTCGTCCATGCCCTCCTTGCGCTGACGCCAGGCGACGCTCTGCAGGGCGCCGAAGCAGTTCAGCACCGTGCCCTTGGGGCTGCCGTGCTTTTCGGTCAGGCGCTTGATGATCTCCTGCGCCGCCATGACGCCGCCGAGCTTGTTGTCGAACGACACGGTGATGGCGACCTCGCCGCCATCGGCCGGGGTGTCGATGATGGCAACCGGAATCTTGCGCCCGTTGTAGCGGCGGATGGCGCTGACGATGGCCTGGCTGTCGATCGGATCGGAGACGATGGCGCTCGGCTGGCTGAGCATGAGGCTTTGCCACTGCTCGAGCTGCCGGGTGTTGTCGAAGCTGGCGTTCGTCGCCTGGAAGCGCCAGTTCTGCGCCTCGACCGCGCGCTTCACCGCTTCTTCCTGGATGACGAAGAAATAATAGTCGAGGCTCTTGTTGCTGTAGGGCACGAAGACCGCTTCCTGCGCGAAGGCGGCCCGACCCCCCACAAGGGCAGTGGCGCCGAGCGCGGCGCCGGCTTGCAAGAGATGGCGACGATTGATCTGTGGCATGGGGCTGCTTCTCCTCCCAGAGCGATAAATGTAGTAATACTAGACGTTGCGGCGAGCCGTCAAGAAGTCCCGTGGCCGGGGCTCGAAATGCTGCCGGAGCGGGAGCGGCGAGATGCATGTGCGGCGTGGCGCCGGCCGCTAATGGCCGACGTTCGATGGCGTAGTGCCGAAGGAAATCTTGCTTTACTAGATTTTGCGCATGAGCACGTCGGAGGTGCCGTCGAACTTGCCGACGACCATGCCCGCCGACTCGCGCGTGAAGAGGCCGTTCTCCACCACGCCGGGGATGCGATTGAGGGCGATCTCCAGCGGGGCGGGCTCGGCGATCACCGGCCCGCAGCGGCAGTCGAGGATGAAGTTGCCGCTGTCGGTGACGACGGGCTGGCCCTCGCGCAGCCGCCGCTCGATCGTGGCGCCCTCGATCCCATGCTCGGCAAGGGTCGCCTCCACTATGCGCTGCGTCTGCTTCCAGGCGAACTGCACGACCTCCACAGGCAGGGGGAACGTGCCGAGCCGGTCGACGATCTTGGTCTCGTCGCAGATCGTGATCATCCGCCTGGAGGCGTGGGCGATGATCTTCTCCCAGAGAAGGCACGCGCCGCCGCCCTTGATCATGTTGAACTGACGGTCGATCTCGTCCGGCCCGTCGACCGTGAGGTCGAGCTCGCCGATCTCGTTCGGGTCGATCAGCTCGATGCCCGATTCCCGCGCGACCTGGTTGGTGGCGCGCGACGTCGTGGTGCAGGTGAGGCGCAGGCCGTTGGCCACGTGCTTTCCAAGCTCGCGCACGAAGAAATGCGACGTCGTGCCCGAGCCGAGGCCGAGCTTCATGCCGTCCGTCACGAACTCCTCGATGACGCGGCGCCCGGCCACGCGTTTCGCTTCGTCCTGTGCGCTCATAGGGTTCTCCATGCTTGCCTGTGCCGCGTTGGTCGCGGGGGGAGGGAGGCCGAGACGGGCCTTCAGATCTTTTCGGTCTGCCAGGAATCGAGCGCCGGCAGCTGATCGGGAAACTCGCTGCCGCCGATCATGGCGATCGACGTGACGAGCATGTTGACGACGAGATGGTGGTTGAGCCGCGAGGCGAGCGGGGTCAGCAGCTCTGTTCGGTCGTAGGGCACGACGGCCACGAGCGCGTCGGTCACCGCCGAAAGCGGGCTGTCGGCCGCCGTTACGGAGACGACCTCGGCCCCGCCCGCCCGCGCGGCGGTCGCGATGTCCACCATCTGCTTGGTGTGGCCGGACTGCGAGAAGATCAGCGCGACCTCGCCCGGCCTCGAGGTCTCCGCATGGAGCCACTGCTTCTTGCGCCCGATCAGCGCCTCGCAGCGGATGCCGAGGCGCTGGAACTTGTGTTCGGCGTCGAGCGCGGTGATTTCGGAGATGCCCGAGGCGTAGATGCCGATCCACGTCGCCGCCTGGAGGCGCTTGGCCGCCTCTTCGAGCTGCGGCGGCTCGAGGTCCTCGAGCGCCCGTTGGATGGCGTTCAGCGAGTTGCGCGCCGTCTTGCGCACGATGTTGGCGATGGAATCGCCGGGAATGATCTGCTCGTAGGCGAAGGGCGCGGAGGGTACGAGGCTCTGCGCCAGAAAGAGCTTGAAGTCGCCGTAGCCTTCGAAACCAAAGCGGCGGCAGAAGCGCACGATCGTGGGATCGCTGACCCCGGACTTCTGCGACAGGGTCGCCATGCTCATGTGGATCACGGCGTTGGGATCGGTCGCGACGATGTCGGCGACGCGGCGCTCCGCCGCGCCCATCATCTCGCGTTCCGACAGAATGCGCTGAAGAAGGCTCGTCGTCATCGGCGTCAGGCGGACCGGCGGGTGGCGGCTGGCTTGAGCGCGAGGAGGTCGGCAAGCCGCTCCAGACGAAAGGCGTCGTCCACCTGCAGGAGCGATCCGCCTCCCCAGGGCACGGCGTGGAATGGAATGCCGGCGCCCATTGCCGTCGCTTGGTCGACGGCCGTGTCGCCGACATAGGCGACGCGCGCGGGCGCGACATCCATGCGCTCGCACACCGTCAGAAGATGGGCCGGATCGGGCTTGCAGGCCGGTGCGGCGTCGGCCCCGACCACGGCCTCGAACAGCGGCGCGATGCCGAGGAGGTCGAGCACCTTCAGCGTCAGCGCATGCGGCTTGTTGGTGCACAGGCCCAGCCGGAAACCGGCATCGCGCAGGAGCCGTAGGTCTTCCTCGACATGAGCGTAGAAGCGGGTATGGCGCGCCGGGCTTCGTTCGTAGTTGGCGATGTAGGTCGGCACGGCCTCGTCCACCAATGCATCGTCATGCGGCAGGCCGACAGCCTTCAGGAGATCGAGAAGCAGCCGTCGCGGGCCATTGCCGATGAAGCCCTCGACGAAGGCCGGATCCTGCTCCGGCCAGCCCTTCGAGGCGAGGTATTCGTTGACGGCCGCCGCGATGTCGTGGGCGCTGTCGATCAGCGTGCCGTCGAGATCGAAGATCAGGACGTCGGCGGTGGCGGAGGGGGAGGGCATCGGCAAGGGGCTCCTGGCCTTCGAGTCACGGGTCCAGGCGCGGGTGGCCGAGATCGGTCGAGGCCTGCGCGAGGGCGGAATGAAGGGTGCGGTAGATGCGGTTCGCGGCCTCGTAGACGGCGCCCGTATCCGGGTTCGGCGCGTCGCGCGTCACCGCGCGGCAGACGGCGGCGGCGCTCGTGGCGTCCGGCCAGACACCGATGCCGACCCCGGCTAGGAGGGCCGCGCCGAAGGCGCCGCCCTCTGCCGCGCCCTCCGTCGTCACGACGTCGCAACCGAAGAGGTCGGCCTGCATCTGGCGCCAGAGCGGCGAGCGGGCGCCGCCGCCCGACGCCTTGACGATGCCGCGTCCGATGCCGGCTTCTTCCATGACGGCGAAGATGTCGAACAGTCCATGCACGACGCCTTCCATCACGGCGCGCGTCATGTCGGCCGCCCCGTGTCGGGCTGTCAGGCCGACGAACGCGCCACGGGCGGCGGGATCGGGGTGCGGGCAGCGCTCGCCGAAGAGGTAGGGCAGGAAGAGGAGGCCTTTGGCACTGGCTGGGCTCGTTGCCGCGCGCGCCACGAGGGCGTCGAACGAGGGCGCCTCGCCACCCGCGAAGTCGGCGGCAAGGCCCCGGAACCAGCTCATGGCCCCCCCGGCATTCAGCGAGACGCCCATGCAGTGCCACATGGCGGGGTCGACGTTGCAGAAGACCTGAAGCCGGCCGCCGGGATTGTCGCTGGGCCGGTCGAGGGCGCAGGCGACGATGCCGGCCGTGCCGATGGTGGTCTGGATTTCGCCCGGCACGATGACGCCCGAGCCCAGCGTCTGGATCACGGCGTCGCCACCGCCACCGACGACCGGGATGCCCTCCGAGAGCCCAAGCAGCGCCGCCCCCGAGGCGCTGAGGCGCCCGCTCACCGTAGAGGATTCGTGCACCGGCGGCAGGAGATCGGGCGAAAGGTCGAGACGGTCCAGAAGCTCGGTCGACCAGCGGCGAGCGCGCGTGTCGAAGAGACCCGTGCCGGAGGCATCGGAAACCTCGGTCGCGCGTTCGCCGGTGAGGACGAGGCGCAGATAGTCCTTCGGGTTGAGGACATGGGCGAGCCGGCCGAAGAGCTCGGGCTCGTGCGCGCGCATCCAGAGGATCTTGCCACCGGTATAGCCGGCCAGCATCCGGTTGTTGGTGAGCGCGAGAAGCGCCGCCTCGCCGCCGGCGCGATCCGTGGCTTCAGCACATTCGGCGGCGTTGCGCTGGTCGTTCCAAAGGATCGCCGGGCGCAGCACCCGGTGCGCCGCATCGAGCGGCGTCAGCCCGTGCATCTGGCCGGACAGGCCGATCGCCTTCACCGACAGGTCCGGGTTCTCGGCGAGGAGGGAGCCGACGGCACGGCGCGCGGCGTCCACCCAGTCGGCGGGGTTCTGCTCGCTCCAGCCGGGACGCGGCTGGGACAGGGGGTAGGTCTCGGTGCGGCTTGCCAGAACCGCGCCGTCGAGGCCGGCCAGAAGCGCCTTGCATCCGGAGGTTCCGATATCGATCCCGAGGAGGCACTCGGTCATGGGATCAGCGCGCCTCGTCGTAGCGGATGCGGATATGCTTGAAGTTCAGATATTCCAGCATCCCCTCGCGGCCATGCTCGTAGCCGACGCCGCTCTGCTTGCGCCCTCCATAGGGCGCGTTCATCACGCCGGCATCGACGTTGTTGACCGCGACGTTGCCGTAGTCGAGCCGGCGCGAAAGGGTGCGCACCTCGTTCATGTCGCGGGCATAGATGTAGGAGGCGAGGCCGTAGGGCGTGTCGTTGGCAAGCGCAGCCGCCTCACCGAGCGTGTCGAAGGGCGCGACGCCGACGAGCGGGCCGAAGGTTTCCTCCGTCATCACCTTCATCCCGTGGGTGCAGTCCGCAACGACGGTCGGGCGGAAGAAGTGCCCGCGCGAGAAGGCCTCGCCCTCCGGCGCCGAGCCGCCCGCCACGAGCCGCGCGCCTTTCTCCAATGCGTCGGCAAGATGCGCCTTTGTCTTTTCCAGCGGCTCGGCCGAAGCCATGGCCCCAAGATCGGCATCGGGCTTTTCCAAACCGTTGGCGATGGTGAGCCTATCCACCGCCCCCTTCAGCTTGTCGAGGAAAGCCTCGTAGTGCGGCCGGGCGACGTAGATGCGGTTCACCGCGATGCAGATCTGGCCCATGTTGCGGAAGCCCCGCCGCGCGGCACCCTTGGCCGCCGCGTCCAGATCGGCCGAGGGCGCGACGATCAGCGGGCAGTTGCCGCCGAGCTCCAGCGACATGCGCCGCACGATCGGGGTCGTGCGTTGGATATGGAGGCCGACGGCGCTGGAGCCGGTGAAGGCGATCTTGTCGATGTCGCGGTGCTCCACCAGCGCCTGTCCGACCTGCGACCCCTTGCCGGTGACGATGTTGACGACGCCTGCCGGGATCCTTGCCTCGATGCAGGCCTCGGCGATGGCGAGCGCCGTGAAGGGCGTGAGTTCGGCCGGCTTGATGACGACCGTGCAGCCGGCGGCGAGCGCGCCGCAAAGTTTCCAGCCGATCAGCTCGGCCGGATAGTTCCAGGGTGTGATCGCGCCGACGACGCCGATCGGCTCGCGCACCACCATGCTCTCGTGGTCGGTGGTCGCGCCCGGCACGATCTCGCCGTGAACGCGCTCGGCCTCCTCGGCATAGAAATGGCAGGCTTCGGCGAGCTTGAGGATCTCGCCGCGCGCCTCGTTGAGCGGCTTGCCCTGCTCCGAGGTCATGATGCGCGCCATCGTGTCGGCACGGGCCGCGATCACCTCGCCAAGCCGGTGCAGGGCGGCCGAGCGCTCCTTCGGGGCGAGTTGTGCCCAGGGTTGAAAGGCCGCGCGTGCCGCGGCGACGGCGGCGTCCACCTCGGCCCCCGTCGCCGCGGCGATACGGCCGATCACCTCTCCTGTCGCCGGATTCTCGACAGGCAGGGTTTCGCCCGCTCCCCGACGCCACTCGCCGGCGATGAAGAGCTGGGAATCGTAGGCTGCGAGCATGATGCGTCCTGCGGGTCTCGTGTACCGGAAGGTGGGCCGCCGGCTAGTTTCGGACCGATCTAATATAGCTTTACTACATATCGCAAGCGGGAAAGCGACGGAAGCCGCATCGAGCCTTACGCGCAACGAAATCGCTTGTCAGCACGGCACACGCTGTACGTTCGATGTCCGGAGAGCCATTCCTTTTTCTCGAGCAGGCTTGCCGATTTCGACGTGACTCGCTATCGAAGGGGGCGACGTAATAGTTTTGCTACGTTCGAGATTTCGATGCTGACAGATGGGTTGGACAGCGCCAAGCTGGTCGGATGCGCCTTGCGTCCGGACCTTGGCGGCGCCTCGGTCGCAACCTCGCGCGGCGCGGCCATCGAGGTCACGCCAACCGCGCCGACGATGGCCGGTCTCCTCGACGCCGTCGGCAACGGCCGAGTTCGTCTGCCTCCCGACCCTGCGACGCTGGGTTCGCCATCGTCGTCTATGATACCCGCCTCGCCGGATAGAGAGTTCACGTCGCGCTGCCCACTCCGGGCGCGGCTTCCAGCCGTCAGGCCGGCGGAAGGCCCCTCCGGGGAACGATCGAAAGACTGACTTTCATGACGACGACCCTGATCGAACGGCTGCGCACGATTGCCGGCCCGACCCATGTCCATGTCGGCACGCGAGCCACGCGTCGCTTCCGGAAGGGCTACCGT
>NZ_JAPZDS010000020.1 GCF_029813115.1 Aureimonas sp. SK2 | reverse complement strand
TGCCAAGATCGGCTTCCTGCCGACCGAGCGCCTTGCGATCTACGCAACGGGCGGCGTGGCCTACGCCGATACCGATGTCGAGTTCGTCTCGCCGGGCATCCTCAACGCGACGCGCGGTTTTGCCACCTCGGTGAAATCCGACAACGACGACGTTGGATATGCTGTCGGTGGCGGCGTCGATTACCTCGTCACGCAGAATTTCTCGGTCGGCCTCGAGTATCTTTACACCGATATCGGCGAGACAAACCTCGACGTAACCTACACCAATCCGCTGCTGCCCATCGGACAGCAGACATTCGAGACCTCGTCGAACGACGACCTCGACTTCCATACCGTGTGGGCGAAGGCTTCGTTCCGCTTCAACTAGGGAGCGGACTCGTTACGCATTGATCCAGATGCGGACGGCGGCGAGCTTGATGGCAGCAAGGAAGTTGTCGGGCCGTCGGTCATAGCGGGTGGCCAGGCCGCGCATCTGTTTGAGGCGGTTGAAGAAGCGCTCGACGAGGTTGCGCTGGCGATAGACCCAGCGGCTGAAGGCGAAGGTCCCCTTTCGCGTCGAGCGCGACGGGATGTTGGCCCAGGCACCCCGCGCAGCCACAAAAGCCCGGATGCCATCGGTGTCGTAGGCTTTGTCCGCGATCACGGTCGCACCGGGCGCGACGGCATCGAGCAGCTTGGCCGCCATGGGCGCGTCGCCGGCTTGCCCGGCGGTGAGTTCGAGGCGCACGGGCCGACCTTCGGCATCCACCAGAGCATGGATCTTGGTCGTCAGGCCGCCGCGGGAGCGTCCCATGCAAGGATCGGCAGGCCCCCTTTTTTGCCTGACGCCCCATGCTGGTGGACGCGGACGCAGGAGGAGTCGATCATGACGATGTCGCCATCATAGGCTTGGCTCACGGCCTCCAGCAGCCGATCCCAGACCCCGGCGGCACGCCAGCGCGTGAAGCGGTTGTAGAGCGTGGTGCGCGGGCCGTAGCGCTCAGGCACGTCCCGCCAGGACGAGCCGGTCCGGAACCGCCAGAGGATGCCGTTGATCACCCGCCGGTCGTCCACCCGAGGCACGCCGCGGCTGTTCCTGGGCAAAAGCGGCTCGATCACCGCCCATTCGTGATCCGTCAGTTCATGGCGACGCATGCCAACCTCCTTGGCAGGAGATGGAATCAGATCAGACCAAATTCGTGAACCCCGTTATGAGGACACGGCCTAACCGAGCCCTTGCGAAAAGCGCTCTTGCGTTGATCGCGGGGGCCTTCGACAGCCTGTCGGTCTCCAGTCCCGGCAGGCTGTCACTCTCTCGAAGTCGTCGCGCAGGTCGCTCCAATATGCCACCGGCATGGCAATGGGCCGCAACGCTCGCCGCAGACGTCCCTTCCATCCAAATTTCCGGTGACCGTAATGTTTAGCAAAAGAATGACGTTGATCGCTCTTGTCGGCGTCTTCGCGGTGACGATCGTCGCCGGCGGGTCACTGGTCGCCTACTGGGACGGGATGAACCGGACCGACGAGACCGGCGCTCGGTAGCGATGGGTTCGAAGGTGAGCACGAAGGCGTTTGTCCGTTTTGGAAGGAACGTCGTCCCCATCGCCGCTGCTTCAACGGGCAAGCTTCTGATTGTCTGGTGGACGAAAGACAGTAATCGGCGCCCAACTTGGGGAGGCGCAATCGAGGCCCTGTTGGCGTCTGATCCAAGCGAGCGCGGCTGCGAGGCAGAGGACGCCGTGGAAGCTGGCACCAGTCTTCCTGGGCCGATGACCCTCACGCAGGTCCTGGTGCCATAGCTGCCCCGAGAGATTGGCCACACGATCCACGGCCGTCTCGCTCTCTTGCAGCCTTCCTTCAGACTGGCGCGTGCCGCCCTCCAAGGGGCTCGGATGTTCGTCCCGTCTAGGAACACCATGCCGAACCTGACGCCGCGCCCTTGAGCCAGCGCCGGACGCTCTTCCCAGACCTTGAGCCGCGCCCAGCGGATGTAGGTTTGCACCGCCATTCGGCAGGCCGAACTCAGCCGGCAGCAATCCTCGCCTGGCCCCGTTTTGATCACGCTGCATATCAGGGAAGACGGCCCGTCCGCTGAGACCGCAAGCTCGTCATGACGATGATCGAGGCGCGGCAGCCCGTGGGGCTCGCCCGCATCGAGCGGCGGGCCTCCCCATCATTCGTTGAACGTGGAGAGCACGAAGCCGAGATCGAACAGGTCCGATCTCGCCTCTGCCGGCTCAGAACTCCGCCCACTCGTCCTTCAGAGTCTTCAGGGCCGCGTTGCCGTGGGCGACAGGCTTCATCTGGACGGCGTGACGAGCTGTGCGTGCCGTCGGCGCGGCGGTGCGCGGAGCGCTCCTCTCAGTGCGCTGAACCGCACGCTCGCTCTGGCGTGCGTGGTTGGCGGCGGCCGCCGTCTTGAACTCGGCGATGAGGCGCGCGAGTTCGTCCGTCTCGTTCGCCAGCGTCTGCGCCGCCGCTGTCGCCTGCTCCACCATCGCCGCGTTCTGCTGCGTGACCTTGTCCATCTGGTCCGCCGCCGTCGACACCTCGCGTAGGCTCACCGCCTGCTCTTTGGCCCGCTGAGCGATCTCGGAGACGACGCGACTGACCTGCCCGACCTCGACGATGATGTCCGACAAGCTGTTGCCGGACGCACTGACGAGTTCGGCACCCGAGGCCACCTGCTTGCTCGACGCCTGGATCAGCGTCTTGATCTCCTTGGCGGCTTCGGCCGAACGCTGGGCGAGACCGCGCACCTCCTGCGCCACCACCGCAAAGCCGCGTCCCGCCTCGCCGGCGCGGGCCGCTTCGACGCCTGCGTTGAGAGCGAGGAGGTTCGTCTGGAAGGCGATCTCGTCGATCACCCCGATGATGTCGCCGATCTTGGCGGACGACTGCTCGATCGTCTGCATGGCTTCGATCGCGCGTCCGACGATCTCGCCGCCGTTCTGCGCCGTGTGCTGTGCCTTCTGCGCGCTGGTCCGAGCCTGATTGGCATTCTCCGCCGTCTCGTTGACCGCGCGCGTCACCTCGCCAAGCGCTGCGACCGTCTCCTCGAGGCCTGCCGCCTGCTGCTCGGTGCGCTGGGCAAGGTCGCTGGAGGCGACGTTGATCTCGTTCAGACCGGTTCGGATCGCGCCGATCGACCCGACCACGGCGCCGATCGTGTGCTCGAGCTTTTCGATCGAACCATTGAACTGCGCCCGGACGGGTTCGAACTCAGGCGCGACGCGCTGGGTCATTCGCACGGTCAGGTCACCCGTAGACAAACGATCAAAACTTTCCCCGACGCACGAGACGAAGGCGCCGAGGTCTTCCGTTCGGGCGCGATCGATCTCAGCTTGGCGCTCCCGAACGGCCATGGCCGCCTCGCGTGCCTCGACCTCTGCCGCCTCCAGTCGCTGCTGCTCGATGGCAGCTTCCTTGAACACCTGAACGGCCTTGGCCATCTCGCCGATCTCATCCTCGCGCCGCAGGTCGGGAACCTCAGCGGTGTGATCTCCCGCCGCGAGCCGACGCATCATCTCCGTCATACGACCCATCGGCGACGTCACCTGGCGAATGGTGGTCGCAACGGCAAACGCAAAGATCGCCAGGGAGAAGGCGGCGATCGCCGCCATCACGCCGAGCGTGGAACGGTAATCCTCTGCGGCAATGGCGTAGTCCTTTCGAGCGACATCAATCTGGAGGGCGACGAGCTTTCCGATAGCGGTCGAGACCGGATCAATGACGGGATAAAGCTCCTTCGAAACGAAGGTATCCAGGCCCGCGACGTCACGGCTCGCGAGGATGCCCTTCAGCTTGGTGACGCCCTTGTTTGCCTGAAGCATGTCGGCCTTGGCTTGTTCCGCCAGGACGGCTGCCTGCGGCGTCAGTTCGGTTGCAAGATACGCTTGCCAGTTGCGGGCGATGGACGTCTCGGCAGCCGCGACACTGGCCGACGCCTCGTCCCAGGTGAATGCACCGGATCGAGTCTTGTGGGTCGCGTCAACGATGTTCACAGCGTACATATCGGCAGCCTCTTTGAGCTGCTGCAATGGCACGACGCGGTTCTCCACGACCGACTGGAGGCGCCCCTCGACATCGTGAAGCGATGCGAAGCCGATCAAGCCGTTGAGGCAGACGGCGATGCCGAGCCCGGCGAGACAGGCCACGAGGCGGGTCTTGATGCTGATTGTCATCGGAATCGTTCGCTATCCTGCGGATCGGCTCAAAGCGTGAGCAAGTTGACCGATCAGTAGGCGACTCGATTGAAGGAATCTTGAAATGGTTCTGGCGGAATTACATTGAATGGAACGCCTTGCAGGCTGTATTACCTGCGGCTGCTGAAGCACAACCGGAGATTTTGTGCGGTAGCGCCTTATGTATCCGCCATGAGTTCCGTAGACATACACGCCACGCGTCTATTGGGCTTGACGTCGGTCGCAGAAGGCGACTTGCTCATGCCCAGCTTCAAGCGACTGCGACCGCCTGCGATCCCGACAGTACGTAGCCGCACTCGCCTGCAGCAATGTCCTCTGAACGCGCGACAGCCTCGGACTTCGCTTGCCTCGCTGCTGGCCCGATGCCGGATTTAGGGCAGCTTCCGACCCCTTTGAGACATTCCCATCGGGATGGACGCGAACCGAAAGCAGACCTTCTCTTCGCGACTTTCCCATCCGGAGCCAGAGCGATAGACGGTGCCCAGCTATCCGAACCAAGGATCATGGTTGCATGTCGTCGAGCGTCCCGCGTGAGCGCATCGTCCTCTACGCCGCGCTGACGGCGCTCACCGCCGTCAGCATCGACGCGCTCCTACCGGGCCTTCGCGATATTGCCGGGGAGCTTGGCGCAGCTCCGCCCCTGTCCACGCAACACGTCGTCACCCTGTTCATCTTCGGCATGGTGTTCGGCGAACTGTTCCTCGGACCCATCTCAGATGCGGTCGGGCGCAAGCGGGCGCTGGTGGCCGGGCTCGGCGTCTACGCGATCGGGACGCTTGTCGCGCTGTTGGCGTCCTCGCTCGAAGGGGTGATCCTCGGGCGCGTCCTGCAAGGCATCGGCGTGGCGGGTCCAAAGATCGCGACCCGCGCCATGATCCGGGATCAGTTCGAGGGCGAGGCCATGGCCCGCGTTATGTCCTTCCTGTTCTCGCTCTTCATTCTCGTGCCGATGGTCGCGCCCGCCCTTGGCCAGGGCGTGATCGCACTCGCGGGATGGCGGGGCATGTTCGCACTCTACCTGATGCTGGCGCTCGGGCTGGGAGCTTGGCTCGTTCTGCGGCAACCCGAAACGCTTCCACCCGAACGGCGCATCCCGTTCCGCCCCCGTATCCTTCTCCGCAACGGCGCCCGCATCCTTGCCAACCGGCGCGTCGCGCTTCTGATCGTGGCGACCGGCTTCGTGTTCGGCGCGCAGCTCCTCTATCTCAGCATCGCCGCCGACCTCTACGCCGACGCCTACGGGGTACACGACACGTTTCCGATCTACTTCGCCATGCTCGCCGCGGGGATCGGCCTCGCCTCCTACCTGAACGGTCGCCTTGTCGGACGCTTCGGCATGGATGCCATGGCGCGGGGTGGCTTCCTCGGCTTGACGCTGGCCGGCTTGTTCATGCTGGCTGCGTCGATCGCCTATGACGGTCGACCGCCGCTCGCACTCCTTCTCCTGTTCGGCTTCGCCGCGTTCTTCGCGATCGGCGTCCTGTTCGGCAACCTCAACGCCATGGCGATGCGCTCGCTGGGACAGCTCGCCGGCTTGGGCGCTTCCCTGATCGCATCGGGATCAAGCTTGGTCGCGACGCTCTTCGCAGTCGGGCTCGGTGCCTTCTACGACGGCACGGTGACGGTTCTCGCGGGAGGCATCTTCTTGGCAGGTGCGGTCTCGCTCCTGTTGGGGGAGTTATCGGCCCGTGGAAGTGACAGACCCATCACGGCGGTCCGGTAATCGTCCGGCAATCGTCCAACGGCAGCTTCAGTACTTCGCTCGCCCCAAACCGGACCGGAAGCTTTCCACCCTTTGGATCCGTTCGACCCCGAGGAAACGAACGGTTCAGCGTTCGTTGATGCGCTGTGACGCCATCGCCGGTGCTCGGTCCCAGCACTCTGCATAGGATCAGCGATCTAAGCGGGTGAGGGAAGACCTACCTACAGCGTTGTAATCAATGCGTAATCCACTGATGCCATAACATTTCTTATGGAACATCGGCTTGGTATCGATCAAGCCGCATGCGCCTTCACGAGCGATCCGACAAGCGCCCGAAGGCGCTCTCGGATGCGCTTGTCCTCGATGCCCTCCATAGACAGCGCGGCCTCGATGTCCTGGGCTCGCAGAGCCGCGTCAGCGGGCGTTTCCTGCGCTGCCGGTGGGAAGAAGCAGATGGGCGAGACATCAAGGATGATGGCCGCTCGGTAGAGCATGGCCGCGCTCATCCGGTTCTTGCCCGTCTCGTACTTCTGGATCTGCTGGTAGGTCAGCCCGAGCTTGTAGCCCAAACCCTCCAACGTCATCTCACGCCGCTTGCGGACGTCGCGCAAAACGCTGCCGACATGGAGGTCAACCGGATCGAGTTCGGACATAGACAGCACACCTTAGATTAGTGCCGGAGTCTACCGCCGGTCCTTTCAGATGCGCAAGCGATTGGGGCAGCACGAAGTCTCAAGCCGTTCGGTTCTCCAGCGTCACATCAGGTCGAGGCTCTCGCCGATCGACTACTTTTGCGCGGCAAGGGCGGCAATCAGAACGCTCATGCTGTTGCGCACGCGCTGGTCCTGAATTGCGGCCAAAGCCTGTGAGGTTCGCGTGTTCTCGCTTCCCTCCAACTCCGCGTCGGGACCAAGAACCTCTTTGGGAAAGAAGGCGTCGATCGGAACCGCAAACTCTTGGGCGATCCGATAGAGCGTGGCGGCCGCGACGCGGTTCGTCCCGCTCTCGTATTTCTGGATCTGCTGATACGTGACGCCCATGCGCTTGCTGAACGCTTCCAGCGTCCAGCCGCGGCTCGTCCGCAGCTCACGCAGGATCGCCCCGAGCTTCACATCTTTCGGGTCGCGCAGGTTGTCAGGATCAGGTCTGCGTCGTTTCACTTTTGGCATTGGGCTCGATCCGGTGGCAGGGCCTAGTTGGGAAGATCCCACTTCCAGCGTTCGTGGAGCGGGAGCCGCTTGCGAGCCGCCGCGCGCTTCTCGCGCAGCCTGCGCACCCGCCCGTCCTCGACCGAAGGCGGCACGCTTTCAGGCGCCGCAGTTGATAGCATCAGGGACGGAGGTGCGCCCTCCCCCTCTATCACCCCCGCAGGAGCGGCATCGGCGATCGGCGTGGCCGTCTGCTCCCCGATCTCCCCTTCCGGCCTCATCCGACGCGCTCTCTGACGTTTGGTGCGCGGCGGTTCCTCGGCGATGGGCGGCGGGGCCTCCGGCGCCGGCTTGGCGGCCTTCGCTGCGAGGATGCGCGGCTCGGCCGTTGCATGAGCCACAGGGCGAGGCGCCGCTGGCTTGGCAGGGGCGTCCTCCGGGCGAGCGACCTTCGCGACATCGCGAAACGCGTCTCCGTCCGCCTTCGACCAGATCGAAGGCGGGCCGTCGCCAGCGCCCGCAGCGCGGCGCTTGCGCTCCACGACGAACGGCTTGACGGTTCGCTTCATTCTTCGGGCTGCGCCTTCGCCTTACGGCCGAGGCCGATGGTCTTGGCCAGCTCCGAGCGGCGCGCGGCGTAGCTCGCGGCGACCATCGGATAGTCCTTCGGCAAACCCCACTTTGCCCGGTACTGGTCGGGCGTCATGTCGTAGTGGGTCGCCAGATGCCGCTTCAGCGACTTGAACTGCTTCCCGTCCTCCAGGCACACGATGTAGTCCGGCGTCACCGACTTCTTGATCGGCACGGCGGGCTGGAGCGGCTCCGGCTCAGGAGCGGCGATCGCTGCGGGCTGGGCCAGCCCGGACACCGCGGCGTAGACGGCCGCGATCACCTGGGGGACTTCCTCCTGCCGCACATGGTTGTTGGAGAAGTAGGCGGCGACGATCTCGGCGGTCTGTTCCAGGCGTGCGTCGATGTTATCGAGGTTGTCGGCCATCAGGTCCTCTGTGCGCGGGGAGCCCCCTATTTGCCACAAGGATGTCAGCGAAACAAACACACGGTGTAGTTTTGGTCAGCCTGATTGGCATTTCGCGACCTGCGGTATCTCACCAATCAGACTGCTTTGGACGCGATTGGCCGCGGCACTATACAGGCATGTTCGGACGGGGCCGGATCGCCCCGTCGCTCGGGCCGGATCGACGGATGCGCTCGCCAAGAAGTTCATTGCGGATGCGATCAGCGACATCGATGTGACTGCGGTCGCGGCTGGCCTCGCATGCGACGCCCCACGCCTTGATGGCAGCATCGAGAGATTGATCGTCGTACTGGCTGTAATCCGGCTTCATCAATGCGCTCCTTTCGGGCGGGGGTGTGAGCTTGTGATCCCATCCCATCCGAGATCGGTATGCGGGAAGTCATCGCCTTTGAAGGCGAGACCGGCGCGGTAGCCCTTCGCGCAAGCGTAGGCGAGGCAGTCGCCCATATTGAGCCTGGCCGGATGCCCCACGATCTTGCCGAAGCGGCCAGCAGACTCGATCGCCTTAGTGCCGATCGAGCTTGTGATCGAGACGTCGGTGGCACCGATCGCCTCTATGAACGCATCGACGGCCATTTGCGCCCGCTCGATCGTCTGTCGGGTCGCAGGGGCGCTTGGCTTCTGGTTGGCAGCCATAGCGCGGGCGATGGAAAGCGATGCCTCGATCCGCACGATAGGGGACACGCGGTAGGGGCCGCCGTTGTCGATCAGGCGATCGTAGAGGGCTTCGGCGTCGTCCTCGCGTAGGAGGATGGCGACGATGACGGATGCGTCGATGAACAGCATCAGTCTTCCCCCCACAGCTCGTCCGTGGTTGTCTTGTGATCGCCGGGGCCGAACGGCCCGTCGGGGTCAACGATGGCGAACGCCTTCGCCAGGCGGTCCTCCATCGGAAGCCGCTGGCGCGCGAGATCGACGCTCCGCCGGAGCGCGACGCGCACGGCCTCGGCTTTGGTCGGGGCGTTGGTCAACCGCTTCAGCTCATCGGCAAGCGCGTCGACGTCGGGGTCTTTGATGTAAAGGGCCATGGGCATATCCCTAAGCGTATATGCGAATATGCGAGATTGGATATTTCGGCGCAAGCTGGTAGCGAGTGCCCCGCTCACGCCGCGCAGCCGGGCTCCATGTCGTTGAACGAGCTGCGAGCCCAATTGCCGGACAGGCGGACGCTCACGGGCCGCGTGTCGACCATCTGAGCCAGGCGCTGGATGACGCAAAGATCCTCGTCGCTCGCCTTCCCGAACACCTCGATGTCGATCCAATGGCCGCTACGGCCGACGTGGCTATCGCGAAGGCGATGGTTGGACGAGGTGTAGAAGCTCTCGTTCGGCTCCACGAGGCGGACGGTGGACTCGAGGAAGAGAAGGCCGGACCCCAGGTTGCCGCAGAAGGTGCGCCGATCGGCGCCGATGGTTTTCGGTCCTCCCCCGACCTTCGTGTGCCCGATCTGACGGAAGGCCTCGTCGAACGTGATAGGGTTCGGCGTGATCCGCGGCGTGATCTCGCGGTGGAATCGCCAGGGCGGCCGCTCTGGGTCCACGCGACCTACGTCTATCTGGTGAAACAGATCGAGGAGATAGGTCGGGTCCGCTGGATAAGGGCACTCGCGCCAAAGGGCGCGAAGGAGCTGGCGCATGTTGTGCCCATGGCTCCAAAGCCGGCGACGTGCCTCACGCCATTTGGCGGCACGGGCGTCCCTCCCCTGCTGTTGGGCAATGGGCCAGCTCTTATGCCGACGGGCCATCTCGGTGTCGACGTCGTGCTGGGTTTCGCGGATCAGCTCGGCGAACAGCGGGAGCTTCTCGCGCTTCAGGCGCTGCGACCGCTCGAAAGCGGCGCGTTTGCGCGAGGTTTCGACATAGCCTTCGACACGGCGCCAACGGTTGAACCGCATGGTGATCTCCTATCGGTGAGCGGTTGATGGTGGTGGAAGGGCAGCGGGACGGTCGACATTGACCGTTTTGACGCACCTGGAATTGCACGCCGGGCACACCTCAAACGGGCATGTAGGCTTGCACTACGCGCGAAATCGGGACTAGCTCTGCGCGGCGCTTAGCGCGTGCGATGGGTTTCGCGGCGCTCGGACGGCCCTCACTCGTGGCGAGCTGGCTGAGGAATAAAGCATGCAGACCCAGCGAGCGGGACCAATCGACGTTTGTATCGGCGAAAATATCCGCGCGATCCGGCATGCGCGCGGCTTATCACTGGCGCAAGTGGGTGAGGCGCTAGGAGTAAGCTACGTACATTTACAGATGTACGAGAAAGCCAGAGCGCGGATTACCTTTACGAAGCTCTGCGTCCTGTCGGACTTGCTGCATGTCCCGGTGTCAGCGTTCTTCGCGACCCTCGACGACCCCGCGACGAAGCAGCCCATTCCGAGCGTCGAGATTGAGGAGGACTTGTTCTTCTTCCGATTGGACGAGCTTGATCCGGTGTATATGAGCCTGATCGGCCTGCTTGCGGAGCAGATCAAAGGCCGGGAAGGGAAAGGCAAAGACTGATCCCGCTAGAAAGCAGCGGGATCGCAAAGCTGTCCAGCCATCCGTTCATCCGCTAGATCGGTTGAGGCGTGGCCCTCAAGCCAGCACCGAAGGTCTCGGCGCATGAAGCCGATCGGGCCGTTGATCTCGGTGACGGTCGCATCCGGGGCGATGCAGCCCATCTCGCGAAAGCCTGCAAGGAAGGCGCGCATCACCTCGAGGTAAAGGGCGCCCCCGACCAGCGCGATGTCGCGCAGCGGCGTACGAGCGGCATGGTGGAGCCCGGCGATCTCGACACCAGGATGATCGCCAGAATTGTCCGGCATCGACGGCAGCCGAGGGCGCGGCCATCGCGTCGTCATTCCGCCAGCGATCATAGCGTCGGCCAGCTCGCGCGTGAGCCGCGCATCGTAGTCGGCGATCGGCGTGGATGCAGCGCGAAAGCCATAATGCGCCGACAGGAACGCCACCTGGGCAAGCGAGCCGCCGGGATCGGCGGTTCGCAGGGTTTGCCAGAGCGGGCCGTTGTAGCGGTCGATCGCCGGCATCTTTCCCTCGCCCGGGCGCTTGGTGCCCGAACAGGCGAGGATCACAAGACGGGCGGGTCGCTGCGGGCTCGGCCGAGGCGGAACGGCTCGGTCGAACAAGGGCAGCCGCCAAGCGACGGTCGCAGGGCGCGTCATGAGCGGGCGACCTTGGCGCTCTCGGCCTCGTTCAGCGCCGCGACGGCCGCGTCGATGTCTTTTTGACCAGGAGCGGTCTCGATGATCCGTAGCTCGGCCGCAGACCATCCCTGTTGGCGGTAGTCGTCGAGTTCGGCTTGCACGACCTTACGATCGTAGTCGCCGAAGTCCGGAACCCACTGGTTCGAGATCGGATGGCTCAGATCTCGCGTGAGAAGCGAGAAATAGGTCTTGGGCGCCATGGCCTTTGATCCTTATCGGTGTGGAAAGGAAGCGAGCTGCGCGGCCGCAAGCCGCGGCAGTTTGGCGGACTTTCATGAGTGCCATGGTCCCGCCGCGAGCGTCCGCGATCGAGGCCGTCGGCCCGCAACGAGCACGCGTCAAATGCGTACTCCCGACCCTGGTCGTTGAGCACGAGACCCTGTATTGGTCTGGCGCAGTCTCTTGGGTTCGGTCGCAGGGGCTTTGATGATGCGTTATTGGACGTCCACCATGCCTAAAAAGAACGCCTTCCCAGCAGGCGAAATCGATGTCGTAATTGGCCGCAACATTCGATCCATACGGAAAGATCGGCACCTTGCGACGCAGGACATGGCGAATTTGCTCGGTAAGACCGCGCAGCAATGTCAGCTTTACGAACTTGGTCACACAAGAGTATCGGCACACGCGCTGAAACGAATTGCCAATTTACTGCGGGTTCCTGCGACTGCATTCTTTGCAGGTCTTGACGACCCTGTAACGAACGAGCCCATTCCCGTGTACGGCTCAAAAGAGCTCTTTTTGAAACTCGATATGGCCCTTTTGGACGCCGAAACGGCGAGCCTGATTGAGAAGCTCGCGAAGAAATTCGCTTAAGGCAACCAAAGGGTACTCGACATCGACGCCGATCCCCTAGAAATCGAATGAAGCAAGCTGCGCGGCTCAAGCCGCGGCAGCCTGGCGAGACTTCACGAGCGCCGCGATCGCAATCGCCGTCTCATGGTCGACGCCGTTGATCTCCAGCGAGCAAGATCCTCCCCGGCTCAAGCGGATGCGGCCGAAGACGCTGCCGTCCTGCAGAAGGTGTGAGCGTCCGTCCTCATCGCGAGGATCGGATACGCTGGGGCCGGTGATCTCGGCGAGCGCCGCGCTCGCCCTGGCGAGGCGATCGGCGGTCTCGCTGCGCCGGTCCTCGGCCGTGCGCAGGAGCGCGAAGTCGGCCTCGTTCGGCTGAATGACATGGGCCTGGATTTCGGCTGCTATGCCGGCAACCGATCCGAACGGGTCGAACACATGCGGCAAGCGGCGCTTGGTGATCGGCATCGGCGCACCTCGCCCGTGGACCACATGGGCGCGCTTGCGGGGCGCCTCCATGGATGCCACGCCCTGCTTTCCGTGGCGCGAAATGCGCAGGCGGAAGCCGTCTTCGCGCACCAGGCTATAGCTCGCGTAGTTGCTGGCCGAGTGCGCCTCGGTCGGATGATCCGGGGTCCAAGTCTGACCCGTCACAGCGTTCAGCGCGTCGGCGAGCTGAAACGTGAAGCTCGTCCACTGCCCCTGAAGCGCACCACCCTCGATCGAGTAGGTTTCAGCGTAGCGTTCGGCCAATCCAAGCATCGGGGTCACTCCCGACGGGCTGGAAAGCCTCGCTCTCCTCTGGAAGCCCGTCAAACGGGCTCCCCTGCCTCTCGCTCTAGCGACCCTCGTCCGGGTCTTGGGTGTCGACGACCGTGCCGTCATAGCTGAGGATCACGGCATTCCGACGGATTTCGAGAAGCTCGAGGAGGACTTTGGCATCGTAGACCGCATCCTCGGGATCTCGCTTCAAGGCTCCTTGCAACGCATGGCGAAGCCAGTGGCTCATCGCTGGGTCCTTCAGCGCATCCTCAATCATCGCATCAATGGCGGGAAGGTTCTGAGGTCCGAACAAGGACTCGATGTCGCGCGGGGGCCTGCTCATGGATTCCTCCGTTCCCCGGCACCGATCGGTGCCGGAAAGGACTATGGACAGACAGGACTCATGCGGCCAAGAGCTGCGACGGCTTGGCCTTCTGGTCGAGCACCCAATCGGCGGCCTTCGTGGCAAGCGACGCCGCCTGGAAGATCGCCTTGTTGTCGCTTTTCAGGACCTCGAGCCAGTTGCCGATGTAGTCGGCATGGCGCACGGTCGGAATGATGTTGTGGGCTGCGCACAGGAAGGCGGCCGAGCATTCGGCCACCAGCTCCTCGCGGGCATAGGCTTGCGTGCCAAACCGCTCGAACTTCCGGTTCAGTCGGTGCTTTGCCCCACTTCCGTGGGAAATTTCATGAAAAGCGGTCCGATACCAGTTGATGGGATCGTTGAAGGCGGCCATCAGCGGCATAGCGATGACGTCATCGGTAATCCGGTAGAACGCTTTGTCGGGATGGGTAATGAAGCGGATGCCGCATGCGGCGATCGTCTCATCGGCAGCCTCGACGCGCGGTAGGTCGCGCGTGTCATCGATCTCGGGGCGGTCGATGCCGGTGATCTCCTCGTCCAGCCCCTCGCACTGCGCGACGTTGAAGACGGTGAATGCCTTCAGGAACGGGATTGCGGCCTCGCTGCGGCCTTCCTCGGCCGCGCGCTGCTTCTCGCCCTTGGGCGTGAAGGTGCCGGCGCGGGCGATCTTCGTGCCCGTCTCGCCACGGCGCACATAGCCCCCTGCGGCCTCTGCCTGTTTGAAGGTCAGCCAGCGCTGGGTCGGAAACCTCATCTCGGCACCGTGCATCCAAAGGAGGAGGACGTTGATGCCGGTGTAGTTCGCGCCTGTGGTAGCATTGGCCGGGAAGGAGAAGCCGGGCTTGCCGACACCCGACTGCCAAGGCTGGGTCCAGGGCAGGATGCCGCTTTCGAGGTCGCTGATGATCTTGTTGGTGACGGTCTCGTAGATCGAGGTGCGGTCCATGTCGGGAATCCTTCGACGGACCGCAGAGGCGATGGCCTCTCTCTTCAAATTAGCCCGTCAATCGGGCTCGATCTCACTCGAACTCTAGTCTCCGATGTGCGCTTGATCCCAAACCCGCAAACCTCGATTGCGGTCGATCGTAAACGAGACTTAGATTAGATCGTTCTCATCGATGGAGAGCAATCAAGCCGCCCCCCCTGGCAATTGCAAAATTCAACGTATGATACACGTTGTATAAAACACTTGGTACTTCCCGTTGCAGGCGTCAATGAAACTTCGTCGTATTATTCGACTCTTTGCGACATTGCCAGGAGATATTCCGGGTAACGTCGCTGCGGCTAAGATGTTTTTCTAAATGACAACAAATAACAACGGTCGTTTGCCATCCTGACGATGTAAGGTTCTGACGTTAACGGCAAAGCAAATCTCTCACAACCGTCACGAGCTTCTGACACTCGCGAAAGCTGGCACTTGTCTAACGGGTGCTCGCGAGTCTAATTGACGGGGCCGAAAAGCTTAAACGATCCGTTTCGGTCCCTTGGGGTTCACGCGCAGGTGTTAGATAGCCGCGCTGTATTTGGTAGGCCGCCATGTCACAACGCAATGCCGGTACTGCGACTGAAGTCGATGTTAAAATTGGCGGCAACGTTCGATCTATACGCATTGCTCGTCGCTTGAAGATGGAGGCTCTGGCGAAGCCCCTGGACATAAGCTGGCAGCAAGTCCAAAAATACGAGACTGGTGAAACCCGTCTATCGGTATGGGCGCTGCAACAGCTATCAATCTTGTTGCGCGTTCCTGAGACTGCGTTTTTTGCCGGATTGGAAGATCCGGCTACCGGACAAGTCATTCCCGAATATGACTTGAAGGACAGCTCGGAGAATTTCAATCTGGATCTTCTTGAGCCGGAGACAGTTGAGCTGCTTGGCAAACTCGCCAAGCAAGTCGCTGCAAAGGGCTCGAAGGAATGAAACACTCAGTTGCTGTTGCTATCGCCGTGTTTGCGTTGAGCGCGAGCATTCCCGCCATAGCGGCGGAGCGGGTCGAGGGCATCGCAACCGTAGTCGACGGTGACACACTGGCGATCGAAAGCGCAGGGGAAAGGATTCGCCTCTACGGGATCGACGCCCCGGAAAGCGGCCAAACCTGCGATGACGCCTCGGGTCGCCGCTACCTCTGCGGCCCGGATGCCGCGAACTATCTGGCGTCACTGATCGGCCGATCGGGGCGCGTCGTGTGCCTCGGCATCGAGCGCGATCGCTACGGCCGCCTGGTGGCCGAATGCCGGACACCGGGCAACGTCGTCCTGAATGCCGAGATGGTCAAAGCCGGCTGGTCGATCGTGTTCCGTCGCTACAGCGACGGGCGCTACGATCGCGAGGAAGCCGAAGCCAAGGCGGCGAAGGCCGGTCTATGGGCCGGGTCCTTCATCGAGCCAGCTCAATGGCGCGACGGCGAGCGTTTGCGCAGCGAACAGGTGGCAAGCGGGCAGCCGGCGGATTGCCCGATCAAGGGCAACGTCAGCGGCGAGAACCGCATCTATCACTCTCCCGGCCAGGAGAACTACGGGCGGACCCGGATCGACACGTCGAAAGGCGAGCGCTGGTTCTGCTCGGCCGCCGAGGCGGAAGCCGCAGGGTGGAGACCGGCCAAGCGATAGGCTGGCCGGTCGAGGCGTTCAGATGGCGCGCACGCCCTCGACGATGGCGTCGGCGTCCACGGCCGCCACATGCCAAGCATGGCCGCCGCGGTTCCATTCCGCGCGGCCCTCGGTGAGCTTCATCATGCGCTCGTGCAGCGGGCCGTGGTCGCGCCACCAAACGTTGATGTGGCCCTCGTCGAACCGGTAGACGGCGACCTGGCCAAGGCCGGTCTCGATCCACTCGCTCGCTGCGTCGACGGCGGCGGGGATCTCGTAGCAGGGCAGCTTTTCGTATTCAGCCTGAAGCATTCTGGTCTCCTCGTGGGGGAACGGTGTAGCGGCCCGTGAACAGGTCGCCGATGGCTTTCGTCGCGCGCCAGGTGAGCCAGCGCTGGCGGCGATGGATGGGGCGGTCGTGGGCAAGGTGGCATCGCCCGCACCAACTCTTCAGGTTGGCGGGCGAGCAATCGGACAGGTCGTCGCTGATATGGGCGCAGGCTAGAACGACGTAGACGACGCGCAATCCGAGCTCCGGCGGGATCTCGAAGGGCGGGAGAAGGTTCGTGCGAACGCTGCGCCCCCTGTCATCGCGCCAGCGATGCGCCTCGGCATCGTACCAGCGCCCGTCGGCGAGCTGGCACACGCGCTGCATATGCGGGCGCCCGCACTTCTCGCAGCGCCCTCCAGCACGGCGGAAGCGGATCGAGGCCGAAAGCTGCGGCCAGTCGATCGGATAGAAGCCGAGCATTTCGGGTCGGATCGGCACGGACTCTACGCTTTCGGCTGATCGGGACGCTTCGTTTGCGGTGTAGGCCGAGTCTAGCTGATCGAGGATTCCGCCGCCAAGAGGCGAAGGCGCGCGTCGGCGATTTTCGGTCGTGCCGGCATCCGCCCTACCGGCGCACTAGTAGGTCAGCGCGGCGACGTACTTGGCTTCCAACGTCCGCTTGCGGTCGAACACGCGCTCAACCCAGCCCATGCGCCGGGGGATGTCGATGGTGGCCAGAGCGACCTTCAGGAGCTGGGGAGCCGGGTTGCGGGCGAACGTGGCCAGATCCTCGTCGATAACGTCGAGCACCGAGAACGAGGACACAGCAAAGCGCCTTGCGCCCTGCCCTACTGCATCGCAGTCAATCGTGAATGTGAGCACCTCGACGTTGGAATGCTCAGCCTCGTCCTGCTCCATGTCGCAGCTATCGTCGAGCGCGAGCGCGGTCTGGCCGTGATTGATGACGATCGGCTTGCCGATTGGATATGCGTGAACCGCCTGGGCGATGTAGTTGGTCAAAAGGGTCTCAATGGTCGGCCCGACGGCTGCGGACGTGCCGCAGGCAGCAAGGAAATTCGCTCCGTCCCAAATCTCGAATGCAATCACCTGTGGGATCATCCCATCGCGCGCATTGGGGTCGAGGACGGCAAAGACGCGAAGGATGGGTAGGCTTTCCATAAGCGTAGCTCCTTCGGCCGAAACGTCGTCCGATTGTCACGAGGGTTCACAACTGAGATTAGCGGCGCTCGCGAGGTCGTCCCGTTGGCCTAACCATCTCATCCCCGAAAACACAACCGACGGGTTCTGAATAAAGGGTTACGGCGCGAGCCTGTGGGGATCGCAAGCGTGCTCGCGATCCGGCTTGATGCAGCGATGGCACACCCCTAGTTATCACGATGCGGCGGTGGCCTGCTGTGGAGCGGGTACGAAAAAGGCACGGCAGCGTTTTTCGTGCTGCCGTGCCTTTTGCCGTTCTTGTCCGAGCACGCTTTAAACGCGTAGCTGGATCTTTCCGTAGATCACGACGCCGTTCTCGCCGGTGTAGACGTCGGCTTGGACCTTATTGCGGTCGACGGACATATTGATGATGTCCCACATATCTGCCTCTGAGCGCAGAAGCAGCTCCCAGTTCATGAACGTTTCGCGGAAGGCGTCGTCGATCATGTCCTCGGCGAAGTTGGCGAACAGGAACGTCCCGCCCGGCTTCAGCGACTGAAGGCATTTGCGGGTGAGTTTGATCGCAACCGCACGCGGAAGATAGTCGTAGAGCCCTGCTGCGTAGACGAGATCGAACTGTCCAAGCTCATAGGCGTCGGCAAGGTAGCCCTTCACCGATCCGTCGAGCGGCTCGACGGCGGTCCCGCCGAACTGCTGGTTGATGACCGCCACACTGAATGGGTCCTGATCGAGCGCGACCCAGCGCTTGATCCCGCCATCGCGGAAAGCCTCCGACTTTTCGGCTTCGCGAAGGTGTCCGGCTGCAAGCGTGAGGATCTCGGTTTCGGGTCCGACTTGGGCGGCAGTCTCATCGACGAGCTTTGCGAGGAGATCGCGGCGCTCGCGGACGGCAACGGATGACGAGACGTCCTTGGAGTAGGCGTAGAGGCGCTGACCGAGCGCGGAAGCCCCCGAAACCGACTTTTCGACGTTGGGATGGAGGTAGATGTAATCGAGAAGGTGGGCATCGCCGGAATAGCCGCGCGGCTTGCGGAAGGACCAATCCGTGAATGGATCCTGGTGCAGGATGGCGCAGATCGAGTGCTGCCGCAGGATCGGTGAAATGGCCTTCCACGTCCCGTGGCCGAGCCGCTTCCGCTCGCGATTGATGTAGACGACCATCTCCGTAAGGACGTGGGCGGTGTCCGAACGGTTCTGAAAAAGGACCTCGAAAATCGACAGTGTTGCGAGGATGTCCGTGACCGGATCATCCGACGTGCGGCCCATCTCGATGGCCAACGGGCCATGCTGGGCCAGAAGCTCGGGCGTAATGAGGCTTTCGCCGTCGAAGTGCGTTGGGGACAGGCTCATTTTGGCAACCCAAATTAACGTTGAGTTAACCCTATCGATGCGGCGTCGCCGTGTCGTGGCCATAATCGCATCACGCGTGTGGCATTTTGGGGATTGGTTAACTCTGACGCTTTCGTGATCGGCCCCATTCTCGCCAAGGTAGTGGATGGCTAACCACACCAAGCAACGATTGCTTTTTCCCTAAGCTCTAATCGTAGGTGTGCTTGATTCCTCGGCGTTGGTTTTTCGTCGCTGGCCGCATCAAGCTTGCGGTTCGGATTCGGGTGAAGGTAGCGACATGGACACTGCGATCAGCGCCGTTAGCCGTGAAAAGGCCAGGGGCTTCATGCAGCCCTTCGATAAGGACCTTCGCGCGGCGTTTTGGGCCGCGCGCGAGACCGACCGTCGCAAACTTGTTCGCAAAGGCTCGTGGGCCGGCATCATCGTCTACGTGATCTTCGGGCTCCTTGATGTGGTCGTTGTGCCGGACGCGGCGCACCTGACGATTGCAGGACGGATCGTGTCTGGCGCCCTCGGCGTGACGTTGATCGAAATGCTGTTCCGCCGAGGCGCGGGCGCTGAAGTCCTCGACATCGCATCGGCCTTCTGCCTGTTTGTTGTCTTTGGCGTTTGGATCGCCACCGCCAGCATGACCCACAACCAGCATACGTTCTCGACCTACGTTCTCTACGGAAACGTCTTCATGGCGAGTGCCACGCTGTTCTTCGCCTACCGGCTGCGTGTGTCGCTCATCGTTTGCAGCGCCCTCCTCCTCGTGATGGTCTCCGCCCTCTACGAGTCCGGCGCATACCAGCCGGCACAGATCGTCCTCTACTCCTCGTTCTTCCTCACCTGCTTCGTGTTCACGCTGATTGTGAACCTGCGCATGACGGACGAGCGCTACCGGGTGTTCCTCAACGAGCTAGAGGCGAAATTCTACCAGGCGGCCGAAGAGCAGCGTGGGGAACAGCTTCACCGGCAATCCAGAACCGACTACCTGACCGGGGTGGAAAATCGACGGTCGCTGGACGAGGGTCTAGCGGTCCATTGGGCGAAGTGGCGGGATGACTCGACCGCCTTCGCGGTGGCGCTGATCGACGTGGACCATTTCAAGAAGTTCAACGACGGGCACGGGCACGTTAAGGGAGACGACTGCCTGAAGAGCGTCGCCAAGATCCTCGGCGCTGTCGTGCAGTCCCATGGGGGACGCCTTGGCCGCTATGGTGGCGAGGAGTTCATGGCGATCGTCCCGGTCGCGGGCGAAGCCGAAGCTTTGGCGTTTGGAGGCAGCGTTCGAGCGGCGATCGAGAACAGCCACATCGAGCATGGGTTCAGGCTGGACGGCGTTCCCATGGTCACGGTGAGCGTCGGCATGAGCTACACGGGGTTCCGTGTAGCGAACCGGGTCGAGCAGCTCGTAGCCGAGGCGGACCAGGCACTCTATGCCGCCAAGGAAGCCGGTCGAAACAGCGTGATCGTCTACGACGCCAACAACCCCCTGCACAACGACTCGTCTGATCGGGTCGCCGGTATCCTGAAGCAGGCGCTAGGCCAAGCCCTCCTATCGCTCGCCTACCAGCCGATCGTGGACGCGCATACCGGCGAGGTGAAGGGCTTTGAGGCGCTGATGCGTCTTCAGTCCCCGGAAGGTCAAAGCGTTTCCCCGGCCGAGTTCATCCCTGTCGCGGAGCGAACGGGCGCGATCGTTCCCTTGGGCAAATGGGCGATCCATACGGTATGCCGCGATCTGCTGGCCCCGGGCATCGTCCCGCTCGTAAGCGTCAACGTCTCGGCAATCCAGCTCAAGCTGAAGGGCTTCTCCATGCAGGTTGCCAAGATCCTGCTGGAAACGAAAGTGCCGGGTCATCGGCTTGCGCTCGAAATCACCGAGGGCCTTCAGTTGGAGATCGATGCGGACGTTCTTCAGACGATAGGCGAGCTGAAGGATCTCGGCGTGAGGATCTGGCTCGACGACTTCGGGACGGGTTTCGCCGGGTTGAGCTGGCTGCGGACGATCGAGTTCGACAAGGTGAAGATCGACAAGTCGTTTCTCCATGATGCCGATCGTCCCGAAGGGCGAATGCTGCTCGAGGACATCATCACGCTGATCCGCCGCCGCGGGGCTCGCATCCTCATGGAGGGTGTGGAGACGAAGGAGCAACTGGAGTTCTCCCAGCGCAGCGGCGTCGACGAGGTGCAAGGCTATCACCTGGGGCGTCCTGGTCCGATTGACCCGTACAAGCCGAAGACGGCGCCGAATGGCGCGCGTCCGGCTTCTGCGCCGGCGCTGGTGATCGACCGGACGTCCGAAGCAGCCCCCTACCCTTCCAAGATCGCGTAGCTTCCCTTCCGGACGGACTGTTCCGTCCGCTTCCGCTATTGACCGACCATCGTCGTTAGCCGTCAAATCGGCAGCGTCGATGGCGCTCACACCAGAAACCAAGCGCTGCCGGCTGATAGACGTTGTTGGAGCGCACGAGTGCAAGGCCGCGATCTTCCGGCTTATCGGTTTACGGCCAAGCTCGCCAAACATGGCGGTGGTTTCGATTGGATTGAGACCGCCTTCGAGATCGCATTCGAGGGCTTATCGGTCGAGCGCAACGGTCGGGTTCGCGTGATCCCCTGGGCCGCGTTTCGCTTCCTGCACCTCCATCACACGAGCGGCGTTGGGACCACAGGATTCCCGGTCTACAGCGCCCGACTGAGGACGCTTTGGTCCACCCGCGATATTTCCTCGGTGGACTGGCAGGGCGATACCGCCATCGATCGATCTGGCGAGTATGTGCGGTTCATGGAGGCGCTGATCCCATTCGCGGCTGCACGAAATCCGAAGCTGCGACTGCGCTATGCCGGCGATCCGATGCTGGAGGCGATGGTCCCCTTGATCGTGGCTATCTTCCTGATCCCGTTTCTCATCATACCCATGCTGGTGTTCAAACCGCTCGGGGCGTTCCTGGGGGCCTTCAAGAAGGGGTTCGGCAAGCTGATTTTCGCCGGTATCACGGGGGCTGTTGGGCTAGGCATGAATGCCTTTCCATGGTCCAGCGGGAAGCCGTTTGAGGCTGGCGATTTGCCCGTCACGGAACTTCCCCCTCGATACAGAGAGGGCGTTGCTTCGACATCTGACGAAAGGTCTGAGGCTAGTTACGGCGATGCAAGCCGATGCTGGCATGACTGAGTTCCGCTGACACAAGCTCCTCAGTGCATTGTTAGGAGAAGCACTCGCTCTCCCAGCGGCGAACGCACTTGAACGCACTAGAACGCAACAAGACGCATTCGAACGCTACATATCGCGCTCGCACGCATCAAAGCGCAATAGCATGAACGCTGACGCAACAGGGTGGACGCGGTTGCGGGCGAATGGTAGCTGTAGCCATAGGGAGCACGCCGTAGCGGTCACACGCATTGAGTAGCTTTTGGAAGGCCGTGCTTGCATCAAACAGCGGTTGCGACCGACATGGAGCACGTTAATGGTTGCGAAAGCTGTTTGGTGTAATTTGTTGCAAATTGACGCGTGCAGGCGCGACTTAGAGCGTTAACACGCCTTTGATTGCTCTTGGTCGCTAGTCGTCGCCATGATGATTGAACCAAAACCGGGACCGAACGATGCAGGTCATTGCAGTTGCAAATCCGAAGGGTGGAGCGGGTAAGTCAACGACCGCTCTTGTCCTTGCTACGACCCTTGCCGAAGCGGGCGCTACGGTTGCGATACTGGATTGCGACCCGAACAAGCCGCTTGCTGAATGGCGTACAGGAGACTCGACGAGTTCGGTCGAGGTTCATGGGGACGTCACTGAAAGCACGATCTATAGCCGAATTGAGAGTTTCAGGGGCAAGACGAAGTTTCTTGTCATTGACCTTGAGGGCACGGCTAGTCGTATGACATCACGCGCGCTGCAACGTGCGCATCTTGTGCTCATTCCGGTTCAGGCGAGTACAGTCGATGCGAACCAGGCTGCCCGTGCTATCCAGCTCATCCGTGAGGAGGAAGAAGGTTTGGGTCGGCTTATCCCTTACCGAGTTGTCTTCACCCGCACGGCGGCTCTGATGCCTTCAAAGATGGAGAAGGAGATCGCGAATGATCTCGTTTACGCATCCGTTCCGTGCATGAGCACTAAGGTATGCGAAAGGTCTGCGTACAAGGCGATGTTTGCGCGTAAGCTCACGTTGTACGAGCTAGACGCAAAAGAGGTTTCCGGCATTCCGAATGCAATCGTAAACTCGGAAGAGTTCACGAAAGAGGTCATATCAATTCTTAGCAACGAGATTGAGGTTGCGGCATGAGTGGTCTGCGCTCCCTTGTCGCCTCGGTGCCGGACGGAAAGCCGGTCGCCGCTGGAAACGAAAAATCGGAAGCGATTGCGGATCGCAATGGCTTCACGAAGCGGGAACCCGAAGAGCGGCTCTTCCGCAAGGAGCGTGATACAGAACCGAGTGTCAGCCTTAACATGCGCGTCAAGCTGTCGGTCTCGAACGCTTTCGTGAAATACTGCCAGGACAACAATCTGTCCTATCCGCAGGCCATGACTAAGATCCTTCGGGAACAAGGGATCTACGAACCTCGGTAGGGGTATGTGGACTACGCGAGGCCCGTTCGCAGCGATTGCGTTGTTCGCTGCTTCGGCTACGGCCGAAGCAGGAGCCGTGGTCGCTCGTGAGATCGAGACCTATCCGGTCCACGGCAGCACCATCGCGGAACTGCGAGCGTCGGTGATTGACCAGTCGCGAATGCTTGGCGCCGGAGCGCATGGGGCGGCTTCCGCGACGTTCCGTTTCGAACCCGAGCTTAGCTACGTCCAAGCCATCGCCGGCTGTGTTCTTGGAAGCATCACCGTTCGTCTGACGGCCACGATGGTCTTGCCAGAATGGGTCTCATCGCGCGGCGCGGATGAAGCCACCGTAGCCGCTTGGCGGCGCTTCCTGAACTACGTAAGAGCGCACGAGGAACGCCATGCGGTGATCGCGGCAGAGTACCGCGCGCATATGGAGACCGAGCTGGAAGCGATTGGAGTGATGCCCGACTGCCAAGCTGTCGGGCGGGAAGCCGTTGCCGTCGTCGCCGAGATCGAACGTCAGCACGACGAGGCACAGCAACAGTTCGACCGCGCCGAGCGCGATCGATCGTCACTACTCGGCCGGTAGAGGGGAGGGGAGGGGAGCCTTCCCTTTCGCGGCATTCCCGGCTGGCTTGGCAATCGGAAGCGTCCGTTGGCCAGCTCGTCCGATCAACGGATGCCCCTCGAACCCGAAATCCACGGCCGCCCGATACTGAGACCTTGGCCGAGCTGGGCGGATAGGACCGGCCAGCCGGGCGCGGATGCCCCGGATCGAGGACGAGAAGCGGTAGCCGTAGAGCTCCATACCCCAAAACGCCGCGACCCCGATAAACAGCAGCAGAGCGGTCCATAGGCGTGCGTGGAGGAACAGGAGCGCCACGAAGAACACCAGCCTCGCGTCGAAGATCGCGAGGCGGGGATTGCGCATCGTGTAACGCCACTCGATCGGCGTGCCGAAGATCCCGTCGTCCTTGTCCATGTCAGAACCGTTGGACGTTTTCGGTGAAGAGGACGCCGATCAGCTTGCCCGCGTTCAGACGCACGATCGGACCATCCGGTCCAAGATCCTCGATCTCGCTCGCGAACTGGTCGCCAACCTGGCCCGCAGCGGCATAGAGGCCCTCTTCGATCCGCGGCTTGGGTCGAGCGATACCGGCGCCGCTGAGGCCAAGCGGAACGATGGTCGTTTGGGTCTGCGCCAGCGTGTTGCCGAGGCCGCTGAGAAACGCACCGGCAAGCTGCGGTCCGTAGCGTTGAAGGAAGCGAGCATCGTACTCGGACTTGACCGCCAGGGTGCCCTTCGCGGGATCGATGGCGTAGGCGCTGGCGTCGAGGTTCGTCCCATCGGGCAGAACCACGCGATCGAACTGAACGACCATGGCCGTCGTCTCGTCGTTCTCGCGGAACGTGCCGATCAGGCGGCTCCCCTTCAGGGGGCCGCGCATGACCTTGGCAACGACCGGCCCTGGCGTGTCGGTGTCCGCCCCGTTGACGATCACGGCGTAGGTCATGGAGCCGGCGGTGGCGTAGTAATCGCCCGAGAACACCTGCTGTCCGGCGCCGTATGGCTGTCCGGTTGAGACCTGCAAGCGAGGCTCGTCCTCGCTGGGCGCGACGGACAGGTAGGGGAGCGACGTGTCGAGGTCGGCCTGGTAGCTCGTCTCCTGCGGAATGGTTTCGACGGGCGAGGGATTGCGGCTGTGCGTGGCCTGACGATCCCGCTGCGAGCGACCGTCCCGCAGAACCTGCCGATCGGCTTCGTCCACGTAGTCGCCGACTTCGAGCTGGCTGCGGTTACGCGAGCTGCTCGAGGTGGTCACAGTCTGCGGGGAGCCCGGCGCACGCACCTGGACGCCCGTGCGGCGTCCGTCAGGCGCCTGATAGAGGTCCTGCTCTATGACGATCGTGCTCTTGGCGGGACCAGCACCCCATGCACCAGCCGCCCCCTTGGCTTGACCCGCCATGCGCTTGGCCATGGCGTCGATGCTCTCCCAATCCGTCTCCGGCTGTGGCGGCATCTGGTTTGCGACGTTGGAGACGAGGCGGTCGCGATAGACGATCCTATCCTTGTACTCGACCTTGCGCTCGTTCGCAGGCGGAAGAGTGGGCGCGACAACGGGGATAGGCTCCTTGGGTGGATCGATCGGCCGCGTCGGCTCATCGGGAGTTGCCAAGAAGCTCTGGTCGGGCGTGCGAGCCGCTTCTTCCGAACCCTGTTGGTTCGAGGAGGCGAGTGAATTGCGGTAGCGCTCAGACGAGGCGAGCTGCTCGCCGGCAGGGGTCGTGTTGATGTTCTCAGGCGTGCGGACCATCCGCGAAGACGGGCTCTCCTCGCCCCGAGAGAAGACGACGAAAACGGCGCCTGCAACACCGGCCATCAGCATCGCGCCAAGGATCACAGGGGCCTTGCTGCGCCGCGGCTTGGACCGATTGATCGTGCCAGCACCCTTGCCCTCGAAAGCGGCGTCAGGGCTGACGATCTTAGCCTCGTCGGCCGCCGCATCGGTGTTCTCGTTGGCGGAGGTATCGTCGCTCATCACTTGGAAATCCTGACCTTGGTCATCTGGCCGTTGCGCGTAATCAGCACGAGCGGAGCGGGGCGGAGGCGATAGGCTTTGATCCCGCCCGGTCCCGAAAGGGTGGCGGACCAGGACGGGGCCTGAAGCGTCTGGTTCGTGCGGACGTAGAGATTGCCGTTGAAGTGCCAGGCCGCGACGTCGCTATCGTCCGTGCTGAGGCGCTGGGCGGTCTTCGGGATGTCCGACCCTTGAACGAACGCCATCATCAGCTCGTCGGAGGCGTTCTGCTTGGCTTCACGGGTCTGAACGGCAGGGACGATCGCGTTCGGGCCTCGCCCTGCCACCGAAAGATCTAGACGGTAGTGCGAGCGTGCCTCGTTGGTTTCGAGGTCAATCACGAGGGGCTGGTCTTCGTTGACGAGCGAGACTGCGAGGTTGGAGTAGCCGTGAACCACCAGCGGGGCGACCGCGAGCTGGTTGGATCCCTCCTGCATCGCGTTGACCTGGAAGGCGTCCTCGCGGCCGATGACAAACGACGCGATCGGCCAAGGCGCTCCGGTCTGATCGAAGAACGAGATGATCGAGACCGTGCCCGGAGACGTGTCGAGCTGCGGCGTCGGCCCGCGCGTGTCGAGCGACACGCGCAGGGACTGGCTGATCGCTTCAGGGCGAATGCCGCTCGGCGGCGCGGCTGCGGCGCGTTGGCTTTCGTTCAGCCGGCGCCGATAGTCGCGAATGAGCGAGGGATCGAGCGGAAACTGGTCGCGAAGGGACTGTCCGTAGGCGGTGATCTCTTCGGGCGTCAGCGGTCGGTCGAGATCATTGAGGCTGTTCAAAAGGCGGCGCGACTGGGTAGCCTGTCCCGAAGCCGAGCGCGCAGCCGACGATCGGGGAGGCGGGACATTCGGTTCGACCGACGTGGCTTCATCATTAGCCGCGGGAAGATCCTCAATTACCTCATCCGGCGGATTGACGGGCGTCGTGATGACAGGCGATTGCGCGAGCGCCGTCGATGCGGTCAGCAACGCGACCAAGAAGGCGGCCGAGAACGCTCGCACGGACTTACCCGCCTGCTGCTGCATTGAACTGCGAAATGGCGATACCATAGGGCGTCTCGTAGGTTGGAAGACGGGTGAGCCGCACCGTGACCGTGTTGGACTGGCCGGTGACTTCGGAAGCGGATTGGTAGGAGATGCGGATCGGCATCTGGACGATCCATTCGTAGCTACCGGTGGCATTCACACCTTGCCTGACGATGACCGGCGTCGATGCGGTGGCACTGGAGTTGAAGCGCCCGTTTCGGACGAGATCGAGGGCCTTCGATCGCTGAACGGCTTCCACGAAGGAGTTCCAACCGTCAGGCTGGCTGAAATACTGCTGGGACTCCTGAAACTGAGCCCGGTAGTTGTCGAACGAGTAGGTCAGCGAGTTCGTGACGGCTCGAACGGAGAAGTTCAGGACGTCGGCCGCGGACATATGTGGCCGATCCAGCGGCGTGAGCAGCTGGATCTGACCGTTCGACGTGGTGGCGAAGTAGCGAGGCTCGGGCCTCGCCATTGTCACATACAGGGCGACCGACGTGCTGACGACAGCGGCGGCGGTCGCGCAGGCGGCATAGATCGTCATCGCCCTGAGTGCGGCTTTGTAGGTGTTGGAGCGGACCAGCACGCTCTCGGCATTGCCGTAGCCCGCGTTGCTCATGGCTTGGGCTCCTGGGCCGCCGTCTGGACCGAGCCGCGCACCGGGATCGCAGCGGCCAACATGCTGTCCTTCACCTCACCGAACTCGACCTTCGCGCCTTCGGCCGTGTTGTAGATGTAGAAGGGCACGCCTTGGATGCCGTTGCCGCGCATCCACTCGACGTTGCGCTGGAGGGCGCGAACGACATCCGGCTGGATTTCTGACGGCTGGAGAACCTTAAACGTGCTGACGGTCGAGGTCGTCTTGGACAGCTCGTGGTTCATGAAGTCCGCGCCCGGTGTCGGGCTTTGCAGGATCGACGCCGCTTCGAACACGGCCTGTTGGCTGCGGATCGGGGCCAGGATGACGCGAAGATCGATGTCGCCGGCTTGGATCTTGTCCTTCAGCATGTCGACGGCGACCGCGCAGTGCGGGCAGGTCGGGTCCGCCATGAAGAAGATGACCGGCGCACCGGGCTTCGGCGTTCCGGCGCTGAACCACGCGCTGACGTCGATCGCCTGCTCGAGGAGCTGGTCGAGCGACTGCGCCTTTTCCATCACGATCGGCGGCGTAGCTCCTGCGGGCGCGGCCGCTGAAGCTGCGGAAGCGAGCGGCGAGGGCGTGACCGCTGCTGGCGGCTGCAATGCCGGCTCTGCCGTCTGAAGCTGCAACGGCGAAGCGGGGGAGGGGGTCATGGCCTGCGGCGCCGCAGCCGGGCTCGCCGGCTGCGCGGGGGGCATCGTGAGCTGTGATGACTGAGGATTGGGCGGGATCGTCTGCGGCCGCGACAACCCGGAAAGGGCCAAGAGGGCAGAGGAAATGTCCTGACCCTGCGGGCCGATCACATCTCCGACGACCGTAAAACCATCTTGAGTTGTGACAACTACGCGCTGCTGGCCGCCCTCTGACACGATCCACGACTGGAGCACGCCAAGAGGCACGCCCGGTCGCACATCCGTGAACCGCGACAGGCTGCTGGGCACGGAAATAGGAGCCGCTCGCTGATCCTGAGCGAGGGCAAAAGGTGTAGCAGCCACGCTACACGCCAGGACTACGAGTAACCTTACCATCCGATTTGCCGCCTCACGCACGCCTAACTTGTGTTAAAAAAGGGTTAGGTGCCTGGCAGGGCGCGTGCAAAAACGTGACAAACAAGACATAGCATAAGCGTACGGGAACGCAAACGGGGTTCGGAATGGCAAGTGACATCGTTTCCCGTTGGGAAAACAACAAGAGCGAAAGGAAGTCAGAGCGTAAGCGCCTCGCGCTTATTTCTCTTCTAGTCGTTTGTCCTTTGATCCTCGGTGGCGCTGTCATCGCAAATTACGTCTCTGGCGCGGTTGAAACATACGATCCGATCCAGACCAATAGTATTGCATCGGAGTTAAGGGCCGCTTTAACCCCGTCCCCGAAGCCCTCGAATGACGAGCTTCAGAACGCATTAGCGGTGTTTGCCCAACGCCTTGACGTCGTAGAGGCGGAAAACAAGCGGCTGAAGGAAGAAATGGACGGCCTTCTTAATCACGATGGCGTGATCCAGAAGCTCGCGACCCATATCCGGGCTCTCCATGCTCAGAACGAAGCGACGCGGCGCGATGTGGTCGGCGCTCTGACGCAGCCGGTGGAAGAAGATCCGGCATCGGAGTTCCCCATCGAGCCGGACGCATCTGGAGTGTATGGCGAGGAGACGCAACAGCCGCAGCTTCTCACGCGGGCGAAGCATACTGTCGTCACCCCGGCGGCGGTGACTGAAGCGCCTGCGCCGGAGAAGGCCGCGCCAGCCAAGAAGCCCGCCAAGGTCGATCCCGAAGAGGGAGCGACGAACTGATGCAGGGCTTTGCGGACTTCATCCAGCGCGTCAGCGACATCGTTCCTCCGCTCCAGGCCCTCCTGGTGGCGTTCTGCTTCATCGCAGGAACGGTGCTGCTGATCCGCGGGGTGTTGATCGCAGCCCAGCATGGCGACACGCCAAGCCGCTTCGTGTCGGGCTCCCATTCCAAGGGAGCGGTCATCGCGCATTGGGTGATCGGGGCTTTCCTGCTGGGGCTACCCGCCGTTGTCGGTGCCTCGCTCGAAACCCTGTTCATGACCTCCACGGCCGCTCAGCCGACGGAGATTTTCGCCTACGCGCCGGAAGCCATGCAGTCGATGACGAACGACAACGCTCGCTCCATCGTCGTCGCGCTCCTGCGCATCGTCCAAATCATCGGCCTCATCGGAATGATCCGGGGCCTGTTTCTTCTCAACGCAGCGCCGGTTCACCCAGGCTCCGGTCTCGTTGGAAAGGGTGCCACGCACCTGATTGGCGGCACGCTCGCCATCAACATCGTGGTGTTCGTCGGAATGATCGAAAGCCTGGTCGTAGGGTAAGGGTCTCATGAAGAAGCTTCACATTCTCGCCGTCAGCACCGCCATGATGGCGCTCGCGGGCACCGCCAACGCTCAGGAAGCCGGTTTCGGCGGCACGATGGATACGGTCCGCACGGGCTTCCTCGGCCCGATGGGCGACTTCCTGCTCGCCGCCGCCTTCATCTGCGGCGTCATCTCGGCGATCGTCGCGATCACCGTTCTCTGGAAGAACAGCCGCAACAACCACGATCCCAACGCTTCGCCGATGGCCGCCTTCAAGTGGGGCGCCGCTGCCGCCGCGCTGCTGGCACTGCCGGTGTTCATGGGCCTGTCGGTCGACACGTTCTTCGGTGACGGCGGCACGCGCTCGTCGATCGACGGCACGCTGCGCGAAGTCGAGTAAGCTCCTTGTCCTTGCTCGATGGGGTTGCAAGCTTCCTTGGCCGGTCGGTCTTCCGCAAGTCGCTGGACGGCTACTGCCGTCTGATCTCGACCGAGAACGAGACGACGTTCGTCTCGGACGATGGAAGCCTTGCCAGCCTCTTCGAGCTCGACGGGTTCAGGTCTCTGCCTGGGCCGTTGGAGATTACTGAGTCCGTCGAACGGCTCCGGGTCGCGTTGAGTGCCTATCTCACGCGGCCCGGACATTCGATCGAGTTCTTCTTCACGCAGTCGCCCGACCTCGGGCACGAGGAGATCGCTCGCGCGATCCGCCATACGCGGCGGAACGCGGAAGATACGGGCCTCGACCTCGACGACATTCTCTCGGAGCGCCTCGCGCTCCTTCCCCTCAAGCTGTCCGGCGAACGCTGCTACCTGACGCTTTGGTCGCGCCCGTCCTTGATGACGCGCACCGAAAGCAAGGAAGCCGCCAACGGCGTGTCCAAGCGCCTGAAGGGCTCGCCCCCGATGCGCGAGGGCCAGTTTCCGAGCCTTGCGCTCGATAGCCTCCTGACGCGCCACATGAGCGTCAGCGACGCGCTGGTGCGCGAGTTCTCGACCCAAGGCATCGTCCTCAAGCCGCTGACGACCCATGAGGGTTTGTCGGTCATGCGCGGGATCATGAACCCCGCCTTCATGCCGAACGGCAAGACGTGGAAGGGCACGCTGCCTGGCGACTACGTGCGCGCCCGCATGCCCTCGCGCGAGCGCGAGCTGAGCCAGGGCGACGTGACGAACCTTCTCTGGCCGATCATCGCGCGGCAGGTGATGACCGAGCACGGCGAGGTCCTCGACCAAACGACGGTGTGTCTCGGCGACTACGTGTTCTCAGGCTTCGACATCACGCTCGGCCCGGAGGTCGTGGTCGAGTTCAACCAGCTCATCCGCAGCGTCTTGGAAGGCGAGGAGCGCATGTCCTGGCGCTGCTCGATGATGGTCGACGCGGGCGGGTTTCAGGGGCAGGTCTTCAAGCAGCAATACCTCCAGCTCTTCACCTGGGCGGCCCCGATCTCGAACACGCGGATCAGGGACGCTTTCGAGCGCCTTCGCAAGAGCGATGGGGCGGGCGATACGGTGGTGCGCTGGCGCGTCTCGTTCGCCGTGTGGTGCGACAAAAGCGAGGAAGTGAAGCTTCGCCGGCATGTGGCGCAGCTCCGCCGCACGGTGGAGCGGTGGGGCAACTGCCAGACGGACGCCCTTTCGGGCGATCCGATGGAATGCGTGATGTCCTCGGCGGTCGGGATTTCGGCCGCCTCGACGGCGCCGGCTGCCTCGGCATCCTTCTCCGAAGCCTTGGCGATGGCGCCGATCGCGCGGCCCGCAAGCCCGTGGTCGCGCGGCGCGGTTCTCCTGCGCACGAAGGACGGCAAGCTTTGGCCCTATCAGCCGGGCTCGGCACAGCAGCTCTCTTGGGTGGACATCATTACCGGCACGCCGGGGGCCGGTAAGTCCGTTCTTCTGAACACGATCTGCTTTGCGGTGGCGCTGAGCCGGCAATCGGGCCGCTCGGACGACAACGGCGGTCTCCTGCCGCGTATCTCGATCATCGACATCGGGCCGTCGAGTTCGGGCCTGATCCTCATGATCCGCGATGCGCTTCCCGTGCATCGCCGGCATGAGGCCGTCTACCATCGCCTGAAGATGGACGGCTCGAACGCGATGAACCCGTTCGACACCCAGCTCTTCCTACGCTTCCCGCTGGCGCACGAGCGCGCGTTCCTCGTCAACCTCGTGACGCTGATCTGCACGCCTGACGGCGAGGAAAAGTCCTATGATGGCATGTCGCAGGTCGCCGCCGCCTCGATCGATGCCGCCTACCTCCGCCTCTCGGACGAGGGAGCGAAGAAGTTTCAGTATACGGAAAGCCACGAGGTCGACGCGGCGCTGAAGGCGCTAAGCTTTCAGAGCGACAAGCAGACGACGTGGTGGGAAGTCGCCGACTTCCTCGGCACCAAGGGCAAGCTGCACGAAGCGGCGCTTGCGCAGCGCTTCGCAGTGCCGGTTCTCTCCGATCTCGTCCTCATGGCGAACGAGGAGACCGTCTCGGAACAGTTCCGCGACATGCGGACCCCGACCGGCGAGACGGTCGTGCGCGCGTTCCAGCGCATGATGACCTCGGCGGCCCGAGACTTCCCGATCCTCGCGCAGCCCACACGCTTCGACCTGTCGAACGCTCGCATCATCTCGCTGGATCTCGCGGACGTCGTGACGACCTCCGGTGCGCAGGCGAAGCGCCAGGCGGCGATCATGTACATGGTCGCCCGTCAGGCGACGACCACCGACTTCTGGCTCGATGCGGACGAGATCCGCGGCAAGACGCTCCACGGTGACTTCGCCGAAGGCGCCCGCGCGCTGCATCTCCGGCGCGTCGAGAACAACCGGCAGATGGCCAAGCTCTTTGGCATGGACGAGTACCACCTGACCGGCGGGCTCGGCATTCGCGATCAGATCGTTCAGGACGTGCGCGTCGGCCGAAAGAACGGCGTCCAGATCCTCCTCGCGTCGCAGCTCCTTGAAGACTTCGACCCAGCCATTCAGGAGCTGGCTTCGACCTTTTGGTTCTGCAACGTCCCGACCGAGAAAAGCCGCGACCGGATCTGCAAGGACTACAACCTCGGCCCCTCCATCAAGGAGGTCATGCGCGGGCTCACGGGACCGACGGCTGATGGCGCCCCGGTCCTCGCCATGATGAAGCTGCGCAGCGGCACGTATGTCCAAGAGCTGGTGAACCAGCCGGGGCCGAACGAGCTATGGGCGCTGTCGACGACGGCCGAGGACGCCGCGTTGCGCCGGATGCTCTACGATCGTCTCGGCTCGAAACAGGCCCGGGCGATCTTGGCGAAGCGTTTCCCGGGCGGCTCTGCCCGCGCCACGCTGGAGCGCCGCCTTTCCGATCTGGAGGACGCAGGCACCGCGATCGACGATCGCGCGCGCGAGAACGTCGTCCAGCAGCTTGCCGATGATTTGGTGCGTGAGGTGTCTCGATGAAATCCAGGGGGATGTTCGCTGCGGGGGCGGCGATCGGCGTCATGCTCGCCATGACGGCGCCGGGTTTTGCGCAGGAAGGCGTCGGCCTCGAAAAGGTGCGGTTCGAGAAAGAGGACCGCACGGCCACGCAGATTGCGCGGCGGATGTATCAGCCGGAGTTTCAGTACGTCTCGGCCGAGCGGATCTGGCTGCGCGACCCGGTTGAGGGGGCGACGGACCAGTTGGCCGTCAAGATCGGGTTCGGACCGAGCTGCGAGCGGGACTGCTCGGTCGCGGTTCTCTACCACACCGGAGGCGAATGGGCCGAGGTATGGCGGGGGCCGGGAAAGGAGATCGAGCTCGGCGAGGTCGACGAAGTGACCGGCCTCAAGTCGATCTTCTCCAAGAACCGGGAATGGCAGTGGGGCGGCGCGAAGTACGAGCCGAACCTCTATGGCGGCTATCCGACACGGCGACCGGCGACCGAAACCGAAATGCGCCTGGCGGTCGAGTGGCTGAATGCCAACCAGCCCGACGTCGCCGGCACCTCGGACGCCCCGACGATCGACGCCCTCGACGTCAACCTGATGAACGGCGACGAGACGCTGATCTTCATGCAGGGCATCGCGGTTTGCGGCAACGACGAGTGCCCGCTTCTGGTGACGGACGCCGGCAAGGTCATCCAGCAGTTCTATGCGATCGGACCCGACGCAGGCGTTGGTGACGGACGCACGGATGCCAATGGCTTCCGCGCCCTGGAGATCCAGACCTCGCAGGACGTGTCGGTGGTCAGCGCCACGACGGGCGAAACGCTCGAGCACATCCTGCCGATGGACGTCATCCCTGCCGGCACCCCGCGCGTCATCGCCGAAGCGCCGCCTTCAACGCAGTTGCCGGAGCTGCGGTGATGAAGCTCCTTCGCGCGTCCCTTATCATCGCGGCTCTGGTTGGAACGACCGCGCTGGGCTTTGCCAGCGAGTCCTACATCAACAACGTTTCGGGCGCCGAGTCCGGCGGCAGTTACTCCGTCTTCAACCACGCGGGCACCACGAAGGCGCTCGGCCGATACCAGTTCATACCGTCCACCTTCGCCGGGCTGGGCTACATGACCTATACCGGCGGCGCGAAGCGGGAATGGTCGAGCTACACCTTCACGCCGGAAGCGCGCGCTGCGGGCGTGAACAACCTCAACGACCTGCGCTACACGCAGGCGGGCAAAAATCTGCAAGACGCCGGCATGAAGCGGTTCACCGATCGGAACCTCAATGGGTTCAGCTCGACGACGCGCGGCGCGATCGGCTCGAAGGTTGCGGGTCGCCCGATTACGACGGACGGGCTTCTCTCGGCCGCGCACTTCCTGGGCGGTCCCGGTCTGAACCGGTGGGCGGCCTCCGGCTTCAGCCCCTCCGGTCTCAGTGCCGATGCGATCCGGGCGAACGGCGGCAGCGCCACCAAGCTCAACGAGTACCTCCTGAACCGCATGGGCAAGCATGCGGGCGAGACCTGGGTGGGCGGTGGCGAAGTGGAGTGGGCCGGGGGGACCGGCGACACCACGAACTACTACCAGGACGGCATGTACGACGCGACGGAAGGCTTCCCCGGTCTCGGGTCGAAGCGCGCGGTAGTCATTCAGGAAACGCTGCCGTTCCAAGGGCAGCGCGCGAATTTGGGGGGGTCATGATGTTGGCTCGTGGTTTTGCGATCGCGACGATCGCGGCGATCGGCGCGTTGCCGGTCGCGCCTGCGCAGGCACAGGACGCGATTGCGCAGCTTTTCAAGAACGCTGGCGCCGGCTGCGATAGCAGCGTGGCGTCGACGCTGACGGAGGCGATCCGATCTGGCATCGAGGCCGAGGTGAAGCGCGCCGAGGCGGCGCTGAAGCTGCCGGCGGGCGTCTCGGGTCTCGGGTGCCTGGATGATCTGTTCTCGATCAACCTCGACACCATGATCTCGCTGCCGAACCTCCAGTCGCTCCTGAATGGGGCTGTGGCGGGCGCCGAACAGCAGCTCTGCTCGTTCGCGCAGGAGAAGTGGGCCGAGATCACCGAGCCTCTGACGGCCGCCTTGCAGCTTCCGAGCTTCGATCGGTTGGGCATCCCTGGCTTCAGCGGTTCAGGTGGCGGCATGCAGATCCAGTTCACGACGCCGACTGTGGGCTTCGGCTCGCAGGGCGGAAGCCCGAGCTTCTACACGCGCGAGGATCTCGGCGAGGGCACGCAGCTCCGCGACGAGTACGAGCGCATCTATGGGAGCGGCCGATGAAGCGGTTTCTCGCGCTGGCGGCGCTCACCGCCTCCACGGCTCTGTTCGGGGGAACGCAGGATGCCGCCGCGGTCTGTGACGGCTGCGTCGTCAGCGCCGTGAACAATCTGCGAGTCGACCTCGGCCGACGGGTCGATGCGACCACCGCTGCCGTCCAGCAGGCGCAGCAGGCGATCGTTCAAGCCCTCGGCCAGAGCACGGCGCAGCTTTCCGGCTATGAGACGCGCACGGCAAAGTCGCAGCAGCGCGTCGAGGATGCCGCGCAGCAGAACGAGACGATGCGTCAGCGCTACATCGCGCGCGCGAAGGCCGAGGGCGGACGCTACGATCCGGCGGCTTCGGCCTGTACGGATCTGTCCGGCATCATCCAGTTCGGCGGCGGCGGCGGCGGCGGGGGCGGCTCGGAAGGCGTTGGCGGCAATGATCTCGTCAACTCGTCCCGCAACTGGAGCCGCGGCAATGGTCGGGAGGGCCAAGCCGTCGCGGCAGGCGGGCTTTCCGTCGCACAAGTGATTGTCGCGGACCGCGAAGCGCTGCAAGGGCACGGTGGACGCCTCGATCCGACGACGGATCTTCGGCTTCTGCTCGATGGACAAACCCTCGACACGTCCGATGAAAAGACGGCTCAGGCCGCCGCACGCCTTCTGAACAATGTCGTCGATCCGACCCCCGCGAGGCCGTTGACAAAGGACGAACTTAAAACGCCGCAGGGCAAAGCGCAGCTAGCCGCTCGTCAGATTGACGAGGCACGGCGCTCAGCATCTCACGCGACGTTCGCCTATCTCGGCGATCTCGCTGCGCCGTATGGCGGCAGCGGTATGGTCGAATGGGCGAAGAAGGCCGCACCAAAGACCTATCCCGAGGAGATTGGTGCGAAGGTCTCGAACCAGCAGGTCATCGACATTTTCGTCCAGTCGCGGTTTGCAAACCCTGATTGGCATCAGCAGCTCGCGACGATGGCCCCTGAAGCGGTTTCGCGCGAGATCGCACTAACGAACGCGCTCAACCTCCATGTGAACTGGATGATGTTCCAGCTTCTGAAGCGAGATGCCGTCGTGAATGCGACCAACCTCGCGACAGACCTGGACAACCGGGACACATCGGGAACCGCGATCACGACCGGCTTCGATACGGCGGCAGCACAGTAGGATGGCCGATCCTCACCGAAAAAGACGCTGGAGGGTCTTCCGGGCACCGGGCGTAGACCTAGCGTCCAAGGTCGCCAAAGAGGGCTACGACGGGGCTGCGGAGGGGATCGCGTCCCTGCGCCCTAGATCGTTCGATCGGCGGGGGTTCTTCGGCCGGGACGAGGATGGCGGGATCGAGCGATTTCGAGCGCACTCAGGCGGATTGAGCGCGAACCAGATCGAAACCGCCCTGTTCGCTTGGGAACGCGACCGGGGCGTGTTCGCAGTGATGACCGTCGCCCTCATCGTCGCCGTGCCTCTGGCGGCGCTCTACGACGTCCTCACCCTCCCGTTCGGCATCGGCCTTTGTGCCGGCGCCTCCTTCATGGCGGTGAAGGCATTGGTGGCCGATTTCCGGGCTTGGCAGATCCAGCAAGGGCGCTTCGGTGCGCCCGTCGAGTATCTGAACCATCGCCTTCCGCGAAACATGCAGATCATGGAGAAGGAGAGGCCATGAACCGTCTTCCCGCGACGCTCGTCTGGTTGCTCCTTTCGGCCTCGGCCGCGGCGGCGGCGGACATCAGCCTCGTCGACATCTTTCGCGGCCAGGGCGATCCCCAAACCAACGAATACCTCAATATGGTGTTCGGCCCGCTCTTCCCTGTCGTCGGGGAGATGGGTGGGCAGTCGTCGACGCTGGTGTCGAGGCTGATCGCGAACTTCAACGTGATCTTCTTCGCGATCGGGCTCCTGCTCCTGGTCTACAACATCATCGTCGGCGTGACGGAGACGGCGCATGACGGTTCGGTCCTGGGCCAGCGTCACTCGTCGCTATGGTCCCCGATCCGGATGATCGTCGCGGCCGCCTGCCTTATCCCTCTGCCGACGGGCTACAACGGCGCGCAGCACGCGATCGCCTATGTCGTGAATGCCGGCACCGCGACGGGCTCGTTCTTTTGGGACGAGACAGTGGATGCCATCGTGCAGGACCGTCTCCCGGTCGCCACCCCGGACTATGCCTCTCTCGATGCCCAATTCCTCCAGGCCGTTTGGCGCATGGAGCTTTGCACCGCGTCCTACAATCAGGAGGTCGCCAAAGGCGGGGACCTCCCGCCGATGACGGGAAGTTGGTCAGGGCAGACCCCTGATACGTACCAGTATTCCATACCGGATCGCATCGCGGCATGCGGCAAGATCAGCCTTCCCGAGGCTCCCGCTGGCTTTGAGCGGGTCGTGACCGCATCAGGGTCTTCCTACGAGACTTGGCACAGCGGGATGAAGGACGCCATCGATGCGACGCTGGATGATTTTACGCCTGTTGCCAAAGCCGTAGCTGCCGCTGCCAGCAAGCGCGAAACTCTGCCGGCACCGCGCAACCTCGGCCGTGACCTGCGAGCTTGGCGGGCTCGCCATCGAGCTGTGACGAACGCACTGGTCACGACAATCGAGGAACAAGCGCAGCGGTCGACCGAAGAGTCGCTCGTCAAGACGGACCAGCAGGTGTCGAACACCCAACTGGCCGCGAACATGAAGAACGGCGGGTGGACCCAGGCAGGCTTCTACTACGCGATCGTGTCGCGGTTCTCGGCCGACGCCTCGGCGATCATGCAGATGATGCCGATCGCGTCTCCGGGTGATGCCATCGGAAACGCCTCGAATACGAACGGCTCGACGTTCCAGGCCGTTCGATCGCAGATGTCGACCTGGTGGTGGGGAGACCGCGATGGCGACACGCGTGAGTTCCTGGCTGAAGTCCTCAACACCTACAACATCGCGGTGAACTGGTGGAACGAGTCGGTTGCGCGGTCCAATATCCAGGCATTTACGAACGAGCGTCAGGCATATGCCGACACGGCGGGCGAACTCTCGGCCTGGATGCCTTCACCCAATGGCTTCTTCGACGCCTTCAGATTTCTCGATCCGGCCAGAGGGTTTAATCAAGATCCGCTCCTCACCCTGATGACCGTAGGCCGCGTGCTGGCGGTTGCCGCCGTGGCAGCGATTGGCGCCCTGGCTATAACAGCGATGGTCCCGTTCTTGGGGGGTGGCACGGTGTTTGTCGGTACTGTCCTTGGCTGGATTTTGAGCGGAACAGCCTTCATCGGCATGTTCATCTCCTTCATTCTGCCTTTGGTGCCGACCCTCATCTGGGTCATCTCTATCGGGGCTTTCCTGCTGCTTGTGGTCGAGGCGATCTTCGCTGGCCCCTTGTGGGCGATCGCGCACCTCTCCATGGATCGGAACGGGGGCATGGTGGGGCCGAACGCGAGGAAGGGCTACGTTCTCCTCTTGGCCCTCTTCCTGACGCCGGTTCTCATGCTGTTCGGCTTCCTCGCCGGCATGGCGATCTTTCGTGTGATGGGCACGCTTATCAACGGCGGCTTCTATTACGCCATGACGGCCGCACAGTCTCTAACTACCGACAGCTACTTCTCGGTCATATCGTGGTTTGGGATCTTCGCAGCTCTCATCATGATGACGTTTCTCTATCTCATCCTGCTGGAGCGATCGTTCAGCTTGGCGGCCGAACTCCCAAGCCGTGTGCTCCGCTGGTTCGATAACGTCGCGGTCGACCTCGATGATGGGACAGCCAATCGCGCACGGATTGGTGCGGCTGCTGGCGGCGCGACTACAGGTAATGCCCTGAAGGCCGTGGGAGCCACCAGTAATCGGGCGATCACCGACTATGACCGGCGAACTCGTCCCATACTGCCTCGTAGGGAATTAAAAGAGAAGGACGGCAAATAAAAAAGGGGGGCAGTGCCCCCCTTTCTTATTGAAACCGCTTGCGGCCTCGTGATGTCAGATACTGATGCTGCAAGAACCTGCTGAACAGGTATGTCAACAGACAGGTGGCGCAGGCGAGCGAAACGATGATGATCTCGCCCTGCAAGACCCAGATTGATTCACCGTTCATCACACCCGAAAGGCCAACCATAATGAGGAGGCCGGGAATGGCACCGAAGGCGATGAAGACAGCGCCGATCGCCGTCGGCAGGAGGGCGGCGAAATACAAAGCACCGAACACTAGGATGCGGAGCCTGTATTCAAAACCCGTCAGATGTGTGCAGGGGCCACGGTGGGGCAAAGCCCAACGAAGCAGGATGGTCGGCATGCTGCCCTCCTCATCGAACGGAATGACGACAACAACCGGATCTGTCGTAAAATAGAACGAATGCAGAACTACACCGTTCCATGGCGGTTCGCAACTTCGTTCAGAGCTTGGGTTCCATGACGGAAGGCCGGTCTGCCGAATATGCAGCCTTCACCGCCGCGTCCAAAGCGGCGAAGTCCAAGTCGACCCGACGTTGATCGATAGCAATGACCCTGCGTTCGCTCGTGTCGGCTTCGCCGCCGGCATATCCGACGATGCCACCAACGCACCCGTCCTTCTCAAGTTTGCGCGCAGGGTCGAACTTGTAGGGTAGGGACGTCTTCTTGAAGAGTTCAAACTCCGATGCGCGAAGGCACGTCGGCATAGGCCCGAACGTGTAGTCATGCCTGTTGGGCATTTCGTAGCCAGCTCGATCGTTCGTTCGGTCGTAGACCTGTGGCATAGCGTCGATCGCTACGCGACCATCAGAACCGAACACCCACACTGGTCGGTTCTGGTCCACAAAAATCCCTGAAGCTGGCCCGTACTTTCGCTCCATCAGGTCGATGAAGCCCTTCGGCGAGATAGGCGTGTCGCTCGGCGGCCTGTAGGTGTTCACGAGCTTCACGGCCCTGTTCGAGACGAATGGCGAACCAAAGGTGACGACCAGGACGTTCTCGGCGGTGATAGGTGCGCCAAAGGGACGGGGCGGCAAAACCGTCGACATCTCGTAGATGTACTCGATCTCGAAGCTGGCGCCGGTGTCGGGGTTCACCTCGCGGATTTTACGCCGCTCCTCATTCAGTTCGCCGTCGTAGGCCGCGCGAACCTCATCCGGCGTCATGCCGAGCTTGACGCCTAGAACGTCCAGCACGGTTCCTTCCGGAAACCCGGCCATCGGCGGATCGTCGTTCACCGGGACGATCGTCTCGGCCGATGCCGCGGAGGCGAAGGCAACGAGGCTGAAACCGCATAGGGCGAGACGACGAAGGCTGCGCATGAGGTTTCCTTGCCTACTGGCGCACGGAGCGCGGGAAGAAGCGTTTGGCTTCCTGCTCGCTGATACGCTCGTCATCGAGGAGTTGGTAGGCCGACCTCCATAACGACCTGGCGAGGACGTTCGGAGGCGGCCGTTCCATGAGGTCGGAAACGATGCCCGTCCAAGCGGTGACGGGAGCTGACGTGAAGCGATCACGAACGTCGTCGTCGAACCGCAGATATTCCCGCACGGCCACTCGGCCGCGACCGTCGCGCGTGCGGACGAGATGCTGCACGATGACGAGCTGGAGCGAGGTTATCAGGTCGAAGGCGCGGCCCTCGCGCTCCTCGGGCGGGAACACAGTCGCCATTCGGCGGAGCGCCTCGGCCACGCTGCCGGCATGGGTCGTGGTGTTGACGAGGTGGCCGGTCAACGACGCCTCGATCGAGGCGGACATGGTTTCGCGGTCGCGAGACTCGCCGACGTTGATGATCTGCGGCGCGCGGCGCATCGCGGACCTGATGCCGTCGGCAAAGGTCGGAAGATTGCGGCCTTCACCGATCTCGCTTTGGCCGATCATCGACGCCATTGCTTCATTCTCGTCGAGGATGTCGCTGAACGTGAACTCGATCGGCGCTTGGAAGTCGGCGATCTTGATGCCGCGCTTGGCCTCCAAGTGCATCCGGGTCACGGCCGCCATTGTGGTGGACTTCCCCTGGCCGGTGGCGCCGGCAACGACCACGATGCCGGCGCGGTGGTCGAGCTCGTCGCGCAACTCGTCCTCGAGGCGAACGCTGTCGAGGGTCGGGGTCTTGTTGGGGAGCGCGCGAAGCGTGATCTCCATGCCGTTCGTCCCGTCGCGCATGATTGGCGTCGCGTTGACGCGAAACCCTTGGCGCGTGCGGCGATCGATGCGGATCTCGAAGCGGAAGTCCAAAGCGCGGCCCTGCCGGAGGAGGGAGGCCGCGTCCGTGCCCTTCCAAAGGCGCGAGAGGATGGCGACGTTCTCGGCTGCCGACACCATCTTGCCGGCCCCGAAATACCAGGTGCCGTTGATCTGGATGCGCGGCCGGGTGTCGTCCTGCAAGGTGATGTCGGACGCGCCACGCGCGACCGCGGCGGCCGCGAAGAGGTCGAACAGCTCGGTGCCGTCGGCATCGTAGCGTCCCGGTTCCGTTTTCAGGACCGGGACGTAGACGCCATCAGGATCGAAGGGGCTGGTCTCGAATAGCTCGCGGTCGATCATGGTGTGGCGAGGCGGCGGGTGACGGGCTTCCACCGGCTCGGGTCGCGCACGAAGGTCGCAGCGTCCACGATGCGAACCGTGCGCTCGCCGATGAACAGCTCGTCCGGCGCCCCGGTCGCCCGGCGCTCTTCCCAGCGAACCGCGAGCTCCTTGATAAGGCCAGCGTCGACAAGACGGCGATATTCGACCATGCCGAGATAGTCCCGGCGTAGGTCGTTCATGGCGGCCTTCAGGGCGTCGTCAGCCATGCCCTCGCCGACCTTCCAGCCTTCGGCGAGGTAGGCGTCGAAGATCCGCCGCTCGTCGTCGTCCTGGGGCAGGAACTCGATGTCGGGTTCGTTGGGCTGCTCCAGCGCCAGCACGAGGTAGTCGCGCCAGGTGGGCACCACGCCGACGAGGCGCCCCGGCACCTCGATCCGGTAGTATTCATCGGCTGCGACGCTCTTGGTGCCAGTGTCGTTGATCTGGAGCGCGGACGTGCCGCGCGTGACGATCGGCGGGACGACGAACCCGGCTTCCTTCGGCGCGACGTAGACGACGCGGTTGAAGTTGAAGGACTCGGACAGGCGTCCGCTTTCCACCTCGAGCTGGCGCATGATGTCGTAGGCGCGGCGATAGTAGCCCGCCTGCGAGGCATAGGCGGTGGCCGCGTCCCGCAGAACCTCGTGGCGGATCTTCTCGACCTCGGTGGTCGCGTATTTGCCGGAGCGCGCGCGCTTGGAGAAGGAGGCGAAGTCGAGGGGAGGCGGCCCTTTCGCCAGAAGGTCGTTGTTGCCGGCGAGCGGGAGCGTGCTGCCGGTGTGGGCAGGCACGTTGACCAGGATGTCGTCGGCAAGGGTCTTGTCCTTGCCCCCGACCTTGGCGGTCTGGCAGCCGGCGAGGATGGTCGATGCGGCGAGGACCGCCAGAAGGACGGACGCTCTCATAGGGTGACGTCATCCTGGTGCGGCACAGGGCTGGACTCGGGGCGCTTGTAGCGGATCGTCATCACGCGGTTGTTCTGGTCGATGGTGAGGGTTGCGCGTGTGCGCGCCTGGGCGAAGCCCTCGCGCAGGAGGCCGATCGCGGTGAGGTCCGCTTGATTGACGGCGACGGTGATCGGGGCGCCGGGCTTCTCGCCGGAAGCGGCAACGCGATAGCCCGTGAGCTGAGCCATGCGCTTGGTTAGATCCTCGACCGTGCCGTTCCAGCGGCTTTCGACGAGGAGGAACAGCTCGTCGCTCGGATAATTCGGGACGATCTGCACGGCATCGTCATTGTAGCCGGCGAGCGCGCCGTGGCGCGCGGCATATTCCTTTTGGTCGTCTGTAAATGCGGTCTGCTGTGCTATGTAGCCGGAGATGCCGGTGAGATCCGGTGGTGGCGCCTTCGCGCAGCCTGTGACGGCAAGGCAAAGCCCAAGTGTGATGCCGAGACTGCGCACGGTTGGCGTTTCCCTTTCGGTGCGTACCGGATTCTTACTACCAGCCCATTGCACAACCTCAATTAGCCCGCGAACTTCGCGCCAGGCTTGTTGCCCTGTTGTCACATGGTAAACGGACGCTAACCCGGTCAGATGCCTGGGGTAATGTCGACCGCAGGGGACGTGCTGATTTCGATCGTCACCTCACGTTGGACCAAGCGCTGCTGGGTCGCCGAGGCTTCTCGAACAGCCGTATCGACCGTCGAGACGGTGGCGACGATGCTATCCTTGCGTTCGTCGCTGAGGCCAGGAATACGATCGATGGCATCGGGAACGGCCAAACGAGCGTTGACCGCCTGGCGCCATTCCCTGACCTCCGAGAACGCCTCCTGCCCTAACGCTGTGACTGCCAGCTCGTGCGCAGGCTCGCGTTGCGACCACTTGAGATCCGCGGCCTGGGCGAGATCGTGGACGATGCTAAGGGCTGCGGCGGATAGGACAGGTATTGGAGACGACATTTCATGTCGCCACGCAATTTCCGTTTCGCGGATCGACGGGGCGAGCCGATCGGCTTCATCGATGGAATTTCGTAGAGAAGCGGTGAACAGCGGCACTCGCTCCAACGCGTCCAACCTCTCGGCGTCGGATCTGCCAAGGAACGTTCGGCCGCCTGCCAATTCGCCATAGGCCTGCGGCGAAGCCTCGACGCTGGCAAGAATTGTCGCAGCCTGATCCGGTGAGGCGGATATAGCGTGCTGGACTTTCGCCAGAACGTTCTCGGGGTCCTTCCAGGCATGTCCGGCATGGGTCCGGGCGTCATCCGTGAACATGGTCACGCTCGGATGATCCCGAAGGACCTGCGCAACGGTCTGATCGACCGTTTGGGGCCAATCGATCACTGAGGGGATGAACGGTGCGTCGGCCGCGATCACTCGCGTCGCCGACGCCTGAATGGGGATCTCCTGACTGACCGGGACAGGAATGGTCACGGTCTGGTCGGCTTCGATGATCGGAGCATGATACTGAGGTGGAACAACCAGGAGATCGGACTGAGAAATGACCTCTACCCCGCTTCGCGGAGATCCGTTCTGATCGCTCTGCATGGGTATGATCCGTCCGAAAGGGGAAAAGGAGGGCAGACGGGTGCGTCTGCATCTGCGACGGGACGTCCGAGCCTGGGGGCGTATGCCCAACCAAACGGCTCCAACTGACCAACGTCGCTGACGCAGCATGCCAAACCTCAAATGTCGATGTCGATCCCGATGTCGCGTTTGAGGCTGATATGCAGGCTCTTTTCGCGGGCGATCTCGATGCTCGCGGTGTTCTGCGCTTCCTTCAGCGCGATTTCGACCCTCTCGGCCGTGGCGTGTATCTCCTTCGCCTTGGGCGAGGAGGTTTCGGGGATGCGGCTGAGCGCGTCCGGTCCCTCGAGGCGAAGATCCAGTTCGCGACGCCACGCTTTGACCTCGGCCAGCACCTCCTTGTTCGCGATGGCTTGGAGCGCAATCTGGTGCGCCGGCTCCCGGTCGGGACGCTTCATACCGTAGGCCATGACGAGTGTCTCAACGATCCGTGTGGCCTCCGGTGATAGGGACGGCAAAGGCTTCGCCATCCGCTCCCGCCAAGCCACTTCGTTTGCGTGGACGGACGGCCGAAGAAGCTCAATCGCTTCGCCAATTTCAGCGATAGCCTGTGAGAACGATGGTGCTCGTTCGATCGCGGCCTGACGGGTTGCATCAGGCCGCATGAGCATGGTGCGTCCACCGTTCAGCTCGCCATACGTCTGCGGGTTCGCAGCGATGTCGTCGACCACAATGCGACGTTCACGGAAGCCTTCCGGAAGCTCCGCCAGGATCTTCGTCATAGCCGCCTCGGGATCGCGCCAGACGATCGCCGCGAGCTTGCGCGCGCTATCGTGGAAGCCGGTGACACGGGGATGGGCTTCGAGGGTTCGCTGGACCGCTTGCTCGACCGAGACGGGCCAATGGGTGATCGCCGCAAGGAAGGGCGACGGCGGTGTCGCAGGTTCAGGAATAGGTGCCGGCACCGGCACATGCGCCGTTTGCGCAACCGTGGCGACGACGGGTTCGCGGATCGACGCTTCGTAGGCGGCGATCGTCGCAGACGCAGTGCGCTCCTGGCGGAAGCCAGTGTCGATCGAGCGCACGGTTTCAAGAAGCCCAAGCTCCCAAGCGGCACGCGAGACCGCATGAACGCTCGTCCAGTTCTCGCGCAAAGCGATGCGGGTCGGCTCGGGCAAATGCGCGAGGCGGTCGTCCGCCACAACGGCCTCCGCGTCGCGGCCGATCGCAACAACCAGCGTTGGGGTAACGACGAGGGCCACGCGCTCGGCATAGGCGCGCAGCGCGTCCGAGGACCGCATCAAGGTCAGCTCGTTCTCGGCCGCCCGGAACGCGGATCGCCGTGCAAGGCCCTCATGGTTCATGGCCGCAGAATGCTGCTGGACGTGATCGAGGCGCGCGATCGCAGCACCAAGATCCGCCGAGGGGCTGAGCGCCGCGATGGCGCCCCGATCCGCATGGAGCACGTGATCCGGCACGATGATCTGCGCGCTCGCGTCCGGAACGCGAGCACGGTTCAGAACCTCGGCGGCGAACGCCCGAACGGAGTGGAGGACTTCAGCCGGATCGGGGAGCCCGCGATCGGCAAGGAAGACGCGAAAGCGGTCGAGAAGCGTTTGCGGAACGGGCGCGATCGCGCGCTCGGCTTCCAGCGCCCTGCGCGCCTCGATGTAGTCGACGGTCGTCCGGTAATCGATCGATGTGTCCTTCAGCTTGTCGGCCGCCAGACGCTCCATGGCGTCGGCAACGGTCGCAAGCGTTGAGGCACCAGGCCGGGTGAAGGACTCCAGCGGAACGTGCATCGTCACCTCTTCACGGTGACGCGACAGGGCGACGTAGGTGAGCTGCGCATCCATCATGCCGCTCGCGACGATATGCACGCGGTCGTGGGTCGAGCCTTGCGATTTATGGATGGTCGAGGCGTAGCCATGGTCGACGTTGATGTAGCCACCGGCACCAATGGCGACGGCTTCAGTGCGGTCGGGGATCGCGACGTACATGACGCCATCCTCGAACCGCTCGACCATGCCGATGCTGCCGTTGCGGATCGCAAGCTGGCGGTCGTTTTCCAAGAACATGACGCGATCACCTACGGCGAACGCGCGCTGTCCCCGGGCCGTCAGCATGGAGCGTTCGTCGGTCAAGCCACCCTCGGCCTGGATGGCGGCGCGGGCGCGCATGTTGAGGTCGCGCACGTCGTTGTTGGTGTGGGCGAGCATGACCACATCGACATTCGCGCGCCAGTCGGAATGCCAGCCCTCGATCGCAGCGCTGAGAGCGTCCTCTCGGCGGTTGTGCGGACGGAACGTGTCGTTGCCGTGGTAGATGTTGAGGGCGGACTTGGCGTCGCCGGCACCGAACAGGATGCTGGCCTCGGCATGGTCGGATCGCTCCTGGCGGCGCACTTCCGTCAGCTCGACATAGCCGGTCTCGGCCGCGATCGAGCGGAAGGCGGCCCCCGCTTCGATCGGCTGGAGCTGGCGCGCGTCGCCCACGAGAATGACCTTGGCGCCGAAGCTGTCGAGCTCGGCCATGACACGCGCCATCTGCGCCGATGCGACCATGCCCGCCTCGTCGATCACGAAGACACTGCCGGGCTGGAGCTGGTCGCGGCCACTGCTCCAGGCCAGTTCCCAGGACGCGAGTGTGCGGCTTTCGATGCCGGACGAGATTTGCAGATTGTCCGCCGCCTTGCCGGCGAGCGCCGCGCCATAGACGCTGACGCCCTCGGCCACATAGACCTCGCCCACGGCCCGCAGAACCGTGGATTTGCCTGCGCCCGCGATACCGACCATCGGTGACAAGCCCGTCGGCTGTGTCAGTCGATCGACGGCGGCGCGCTGCTCGGCCGTGTAGGCAAATCCTTGGGTGATCTGAGCGCGCTCGATCGCGGCTTCCTTGCGCTCGGGATCGACGGCAAAGGACAGATCGGCGGCCCGTCGCTCGGCCGCCTCGATCATCGCGGCTTCGCGCTCGAGGACCGCGACCGTCGTGAAGCGCTCGCGCTGAACGACGCGGTTCGTCTCGGGGTCGTGGATCTGCGCCTGAACCGTGACGAGTTCGGGAAGGGCGCCGACGCGGCGAAGGAGCGAGGCAAAGTCGTCGCCCTCGCCGGCATGGCGATGGATGAACCGGGCGACGTCGCGGGTGTCGAACGTCGACTGCTCACGGGTGATGTGGTCGAGGACGAGCGACGGGTTGGCGACAAGGGCCTGGAAGTTGCGCGCGCGTGTCGCGAGGTCGGCCTGGACATGGGCATCGTGCTCGCGAACCGAGCCGATGTGGTGGACAAGGCCATGGTGGGTCGTGGGCTCGATTCCGACGATGCCGCGATCCTTGAACGAGCGATGATCGACGGAGATTTCGAGGCCGGCTTCTGCCAGCGCGACGTTGACGGCGCTAGCCCACGCCTCGCGAACCGCCATGAGTTCGGGCTTGGACCCCGCCCACTTGGCGTAGGCGATGGCGCCTTTGTCGGAGCGGATCGGCTCACCGTCAGCGTCGATCTGAGCGACGGTCTTGGGGCCGAACCCGGTCTCCGTCAGCGGCCGCACGGTGGTCATGATGTGGGCGTGCGGATTGTGCTGCTTGTCCTCGGGGGCGTGGTACGCCCAATCCGCGACGCGGCCATGGGCCGTGTAGTTCAGCGCCACGAAGCTGCGGATCAGCTCGATGTTCTGGGCCTCGGTCAGCTCGCGCGGAAGGGCGACGATCAGATCGGTGGCAAAACGCGCATCGATCCGCTTCTCGCCCATCTCAACTGCGTTCCACAGGATCTCGGACGCCGTGACCGCGGCCGCGCCTTCCAGATGATGGGCTTGCGGATCGGCGATACCGAGGCTGGCGCGTATCCAGGCCGGGGCGTCGGTGGGAATGGCGAGCTCGGAATGGATGCCGCCGCGCTTCGCCGAGAAGTCGTTGGTTCGCCCGGTGGCCTCGCACACCATCACGGCGGCGTGACGGTACGCGGCGGCGGCGACCGCCGAGCGACCGCTTCCTCCGGAGACCACTGACTGGCGAAAGCTGTAGATCGCCACGAACCAAACCATGCTCTAGCCGCTCGTCAGCGGCCCCCTAAGAGCCCTACAGGGACTGTTGCGAAACGCAACAGGTAAGTGCGCAGTCTGTAAAAACAGCCTGATGCTCGGGCGGTCGCTGCGCGACCTTCATGCCGAGCAGGGTCGCTTCGCTCCGGTAGGCCGGAAGAGAAGCGGCCGGGGGCGGGCTGTTGAAGGAAAAACCGCTGGAGGACGGCTCCTGCCGTCAACCAAGTGCGCGGAATGGGCTTGGCCCCAACTCCAATTAATTGTTTATGGACCCGTTCGAGGCGAACGCGTTCAACATCAAGGGGATCATCCATGCGCAAACCAAGGGCAGTCGCCAGTGGGTCGCAGACCAAGGCCAATGCACTGCGTCAGCAGATGGAGGAACTGAAGGCGGAGATCCGCCGGGTTGAGCTGGAAGAGGAAGCGGCGTTCGGCCGACTGGCTCGAAAGGCGGGCTTCTTCACCGTCAGCATTCCCGAGGACGAACTGGCGAAGGCGTTGGCGCAGCTCGCCGCAACGTTTCAGAAGTCAGCGGCCGCAGACGGAAACGCCGCAGGCCAAACGCAAGCGTAGGCTGGAGGCCAAGCGCGTGGCGCTGCAACGAGAGATCCAGCGAGCGGAGGCGACACCCAAGGGCAATGCCCGTCGCCAGGACGCTCATGAGAAGATCGCGCTGGGCGGTCTCGTGGTGAAGGCCGGGCTTCGCCAGGCCGACAAGGCGCTGATCCTTGGCATCCTCATGGACGGTGCGGCTCGTCTCTCCGATGGAGAGTACCGGGCGCGCATGGTGGATCTCGGTCGGAAGGGTTTCATGGAATGATACGTCGACAGGAACAGCCGACCGTATGGTGGGCATTTGCAGCGCTTGGCATCGGCATCGTCGGCGTGCCGGTGATGTGGGCGCTGATGTTCGTCAACAAATATTGGGGTCTGCCGAGCGGACCGCCGATGTACGTCAACTGGTCCCATGCCCTGGTGTGTTTGGCACCATGGGACGTTTTGGAATGCCGCTATTTCTTCAGCTACAACGGCTACCAGAACATGCGGAAGATCACGACCTACCAGCTTATCACCTTCGCTCCGCTCATCATCGGTTTTGGCATTTTCGCCTTCGGCGTCTGGCAGCGTTGGCTGCGGCAGAAGGAGCGCCACATTCTGGCGGGACCGACCGTGGCCGGCTACCCGGAGCTGGTTGCCGAAGCGCGCAAGGAACAGCGCAAGGGGGGGTTGCCGGTCTACGGCGATTGGGCGATCAGCGACCTACGGGCGCTGAACGGCATGATCGTGTTCGGTGGGCAGGGAAGCGGCAAGACGAACTTCCTTCGCCATCTCCTGCAGTCCGTGACGGACGCGGGCGATCGCAAGATCGTCTACGGGTACAAGCCCCATGTCTATGCGTTGATGCCAGCCGGTCAGCCTATGAGCATTGATCCGCGAGGCGCCGGGATCTACGTCAATCCGGCTGATAAGCGGTCCTGGGTTTGGGCGATCGCGCGTGACGTCCAAACACGGGCGGACTGCATCAACCTCGCGATGAACCTCATCAAGAACAAGGACTACCTGTACTTCGAACAGGCGGGGCAGAGTGTGGCGGCGGTCGTCATCATCATGCTTCACGATCGCAAGCCAGGACGGTGGACATGGAGTGATCTGTTCGAGAGCTTCACAGCCTCGAAGGAGGAGCTGACCGAGTGGGCGAAGGAGTATCACCCGGCGGCGCTCACCTACCTGATCGCCGACGAGAAGCAGTGGTCAAGCACGCGCAGCGGCATCCAGAACTCGATCAACAATTTCGAGCTGCTGAGCATCGGCTGGGGCGACTACGCGGGGCGTAAGCAGTTCTCGATCCGCGAATTTATGCAGGGCGGAAATCTGCCCAACACGATCACCGTCGGCCATAGCGGGCGGTTCAGCGAGATGTCGGGATCGTGGATCGCAGCGTTCTTTTCGATCGCCGCCAACTCGGTGTTCAACGAGGACTTCCAGCAGCCAGACGGCAAGCGCACCTGGTTTTTCCTCGACGAGTTTGCGCGCCTTGCCAAGATCGACGGGTTGGAACAGCTCGTCAGCGCCGGACGCGAACGCGGGGCGCCGGTCGTAATCGGCTTGCAGGACTTCCACGCGGTCGAAAAGGTCTATGGGCCGGAAGCCTTCAAGACGTGGATGTCGTCGATCCAGACCAAGGTCGTCTGCCGAACGGAGCCCGGTGAAACAGCGTCGTGGCTGATGCGTATTCTCGGCTCGACGCGCATCAAGGAGCTGCGGACAAAGCCGGGTCAGAACGGCCCGGTGAAGGAATGGCACGAGTACGAGGACAACGCCTTCCGAGAGTCCGAAATGTCGTCCGAGCTGGGCGTCGTTCCCAACGTCGGAACGTGGGTGATGGTGCTCGGCTACGGTCGCGATCTCTTCCAGATCCTCGTCCCATTCATCGACCGAACGGAGCTACGGCCGGGCTATGAGGAAGCGGAATGGATCAAGGCGAAGCCCGTCCAGAAGCGGAAGCCCGAACCGGTCGAGTAGCTGACCGAAACGATCGTGATCCATGGGATAGAGGCCGCCGCAAGGCGGCCTTTTTCGTGCGCAGTGAGAAGACCGGCGCGCGTGCGAAACTGTTCAATCAGGGGCGACAATGCGCGCTCTGAAACGCCGCCGCGTCCCTACTGAAAAGCGTCACCTCCAAAATCGCTCGCCCACGCGAAAACGCCCCTCTGGATGCGAGATCGCAAGCGGAAGGGTGCGCAGGGCGCTGGGTGATGGCGTGTGGAGGAAGGAGCCCCTATGGAGGGCTCGACCTATCTCCCGAAGGGGCGAAATCCGCCCCCATCTTCATTCCCAAGCCTTCCACGAGACGCAAAGCGGCTCGTGTCCGCTTTCCCCATAAGGGAAGATATTGGGGTTTGGTTTTTGGATGACATAAGTGTCCTACCCTGTTTTCCTGCGACAACGCCGGTGAAGGGGCGGAGCGCGGCCGATGGCGTCTCGGCCAGCCAACGGGCGAGGCCCTTGGCGGACTCGTAGAAGGGCGCAACGAGATCGGTGACGATGATCGTCAGCCCGATGTGCATCCCGTTGCGGTTCATGCGGACCTTCGTCTCAATGTAGCCCCAGCGAACGAGCTGCGTGAGGTAGCGCCGGATGGTGCGCGTCGATCGGGACATGATGTTGCCGGCGGTGCCGGTGGTGATGGTGGTCTCGCGGGTCTTCCCGCAGCGAGCCCGGAGCACCTGAAGGAACGCTTTGGCGTTCGGCGTTAGCCGGTCGTCGCGCGCGGCCGTGGTCGCCATGGCAGGCGCATACTGGCGGCTGTCATTGGGCGAAGGACGCTGCGCGAGGGGGCGCGTCTCCTTGGGCTTCCTGGGAGCGCCTGAAAGCTTCTGCGAGGGCGGCAACAAGCGAGGCGGCGCGGTCGGCGGAGCGCCGATCGCGGCCGAGCGTCGTTGCGCCTCGGAGAACGAGATCAGACCGGCGCGATGGTCCTTCCAGATGGCGGCGCGCGCGCTGAAATCTGGATGCACGGGCTCGGCCGCCTGTGGCTCAATCGGGGCCAACAGGTCGCGCGACATCGGCTCGCCTGGCGTCCAGGCAAGGGTCGTCGTTCGCACGCTGATGGGCGTGCGGGGTCGTTCTGCCATGGGGGTCGGTCCTTTGCGAAAAGGCAAAGCGATCCCGTGGCGAGTTCATCGCGTTTTAGATTGACAGTGGGGGTACGGAAGCCGTAAGAAGGGGGTCTCTTAGGTCGCCTTCTTGCAGCCCCGTCGCGATGTTATCGCTGCGGGGTTTTGCTTATGCGCTGTCCTTTGTGGTGTGACGGGCGTTGCGGGCAGCCGGCTGGCTGTCCCGAACGGTTGACTGCTGGAGACGGAACTGATCCAGCATGGCCTGCAAGGCGCTATGCTGGTTCGGAAGCCCGTTCTCGATCATGAAGCGTTTGACGGTCTCGAGGTGCTCCTCGCGAATGTAGAACTGACGCGCCTTCTCGCCGCGTGCGAGGCGACGTTCGTAGTGGTCCATGACCCGCGGAAGGCTGTCTCTCAGGTCGATTCCCATCGCGCCCCTCGAAGCTACATTTTAACCAGAATGCACCCTGCACCGATTCTGCGGCGTTTGACCATGCTTATAGACACGGCATACACGTACGATGAAAGCAAAATCGACAACTTAGGGCCTTCGCCGCAGGAAAAATTAACCATGAGCGACGCCAGCGAGATCGAGGAAGCCCTTCGCGTTGTCGAGAACGCGATGTCGGAGGCCGGTCGGGCGGTACTGCACGAGTCGCTGGCCGCCAACGATATGGACCCCCTGCGTGCTCTCGGGGGCTTATGCGAAGCCTACGTTGCGCAGCAACGCGCGATCAGCGCCGGCTACAGCCGGCGGGAGTTTTGAACGGGAGGAGGGCGAGCCCGAAGGCTCGCCGATCCTGGCCTCAGAGCTTGTTGAAAAGCGAGGCCACCACGTCGACGGTGTACTTCTTGTTGTCGCCCTCGCCGTAGGAGCTCTGAGAGACGCGCGCCTCGACGTAGACCTTATCCCCCTTCTTGACGTTCTCCTCGACCCACTCGCGCATGCCCGGTTCGAAGATGGTGACGGGAACCCAATCGGTCTTTTCGCGGCGCTCGCCGTCTTGTTTGAAGGTGCGCGCGGTGGCGACCGAGACCTTCAGGACGTTATCGAAGACGGTGATGGAGCCGACGTTGCCGAGGACGGTGAGGCGGTTGACTGAGCGCATGGGGATCTCCTGCGGTGCGCGTTTCGATGCCCTCGCCAGCCCGCGCCCGGTGTCGCGCGCGCAACGGGAATTGCGGAGGGTCCGCCCCGTGAGGGGTGGAAACCGTCATTCCGGTTGCGCGCATAGCGACCCAAGCGGGCAAGAACGGCATCTTTTGAAACGAGGACCGGGGAGCAACAGAGCTTTCCGTGGGTACGCCGTGTCTCTCGGCTGTCGGTTTCACCAGGCTGATCGTGTCCTGTCGTCGGTTGCCTCCATGTGGTCCGGACGTTGAAAGGCAGCGCGGCTGATGGGTGGTGGGTCAGCGTGCCATCGTGGGCAGGACGCGGGTAGGAGGAAGGGGCCAGGAAGGGGGAGGGCTCATCACAGTGCGCTGATCGGGAGCGTCAGGGTGTGCGCGGAAGGATGGGGCTCGGCTTGGGCTTATGTGACGACGCTCTGTCGGCTCGTCGGGCGCCGCCGGCTGCCCTCTGTTCACCGCCGGCTGTGACGGCGCTGATCGCTAAGAGGCAAAGCCTCAAGGGCCACGATCCGGTCGATCCGGTCGGGGGCCTTCGCCCCAAAGGAAAGAAGCGGGCGGAGCCCGCGCCTTTCTAGTCGCTGCTGACGGGCGTGAACTGAACGGTCATCGCGGTGAAGTCGATACCGGTGTCGTCGCGAAGGGCATCGAGGATCTTGTAGAGATGCTTCAGCTCGCGGTCCTCGATGCGGACGGTCTCCGGCATCGGAAGGTTGTCGTTCAGCGAGAACCAGCGGCCGTAGGGCGCGATCCGGTACTCGTTGCTGAAGTTGTCGATGACGATGTGGTCGCCAAGGTGGACCGGCTGGGCGTGGTATTCCTCCAGCTCGAAGCGGAGCGTGGCTTCCACCAGGTCTTCGGCGGCCGCAGCGCGGGCTTCGTCGGTGGTGGCATCGTCGAACTGGTGCTGGGCCTTGATGATGGCGGCGAGCTGGTCGCACATCGCCTGGACCTTCTTGATCGCACGGGTATGGAAGTATTGGTTGGAGGACTGTGTGACGCTGAGAAGCGCGACGCCGAGATCGCGGCGCGTTTGCTCGAGGCGGGTCTTCAGCTCCATGTGCTGCTGGATGTTCATGTCGTAACTCCTTCATCTTGAATGACGGAGTTCGTCCACACTGTAGGCCAGAGTTGTCAGGGACCGCGCGAGCGGCCGCCAGCGGCGGCGAGCGGGGGAGCCGATTTTGTCGGCGCGCAGCGGCGGGAAAATTGGGGGGACCGCGATGTCCTTTACAACGGATGGCCTGGTGTAGACTGCCATCTGTCAGAGAGAGAGAAACCCCGACCCGAAGGGGCGGGACCGTATGGATGGTGCCCGTGTTGTCGGGGGCGTGCAGGTCGCCACGCGATCGCACTGGCCTTGGCCCCCGCCATCTTCTCCTGGCCTTTGTTTGGCGCCGAAGGCGCTCGCGTGAGGGATCGTCACCCGAAGGGCCGAGACCCCGAAGGGGGCTCGGGGCGCGAAGCGACTAGAGCCCGACCCGAAGGGGCACGCCTATAAGCTGCGACGTCATCTGCTCTCCTATGTTCATCACATCGACCAAATCCGCTTCTGGCCTCAATGCGCTCTGCTAGAAGTCAGATAACTGGCCAGCACGCATCCTCGGTGTGCGCTCGGCCGAAAAGCGGAGGCCGGAATGTTCAAACGCTGGATCGCTGTAGGTGCGGTTCTTGGAATGATGGGCACCATGGGAGTTCTCACCATGCTACCTTCTGAGGTTCGCTATGAGGACGTCGTGAAGCTCTCAAAGGAGCGTTTAGCCGACACGATGCGACGGATTGAGTTCTATAAAGCGGAACACGGTTCCTATCCCGAAACGCTCAAGGTATTCGCTGATAAGGAGGACGTCAAACACTATGGAAACGGTGAGCGAGTGTTCTTTGCCATCGTGAACTATCCCCCTTCCATGATGGACCCGACGTTGAAGTTCCAGAAAGAGTTCTATTACGAGTCGACCCCGGATGGCCGCTATTATCTTCGTTCCAGAGGTCTGGACGGAAGCGCGTTTACGGGTGACGATATTGTCCCCGACGTGAAGCGGCGCCCCGAAGGCTCGGTGGGGCTTGTAGAGGCGCGCATCGCCTCTTCGGATGTCGTTCAGGCGTTGCCGCAGTAGCTCAGTCCATTTCGAGCACAGGGGACGCAAGGACGCATTTGGGTTGTGAATTTTCAACCAATGGCAGGCATCATGAAGGGCATGAGCGAGCTTCATCATGTCCTGCCGATCCTTGGTATCTGCGTTGCCTGCTACAGCCTGTATCGGTTCGTTGCAGGACCGATCCGTCGAATGATGGTGCCGGGCCGGGCGATCGTCGGGATGCTGGTGGCGGGGGTCGCCTGCGTGTTCGGCTATCTCCAGCTCTCGGCGCATCTCCAGGTGGTTCACCCCGTTGTGGTGATCGTGTGGTTCTACGCGAACCTCATCATGATTTACGGGCTGGCGGTGATGATCGTCGACAACGCTCGGCGTGGCTGGCCGTGGTGAAGCGGCTATCGTGCATCGAAAGCTGAGCGGACAAAAAAAGGGGGCCATCGGCCCCCATTTTGTATGCGGCTGGTCAGTCGGATCGAGCGACCTTTGCGACGGACGAGGTGATGAACGGTTTCAAGCCAGCGGCGACCTTGGCCAGGAATCCTCTGCTGAAGGTCCCCCGCACCTCGACGTTGGGATCGTAGTAGTGGGAGCGTTCTGCGATGTCCTGATTGAACTCTGAGACGGTGATCCACGCTTGTTTCCATTCCCGCAAACCGACGCGGCGGATCTCCAGCGGCGGGATCTCGATCGCCGTCTGGTCCGAGCGCGGTGGCGACCCGGAGATGGCGAGGAGGAGGAGGGTGGTGCCTTGTCGGCCGGGAAGAGCAAGCACCATGCAGACAGGTCGATCTTTGCGCCCTTCGGTCTCGCCGCGATCGCGCTGCCAAGCCCACAGGTAGGGATAGGTGATGACGGAGCCGGAGGCCGGAAGGTCAGCCATCCTGATCGCCGCCTTCCGCAATCAAGCGGTCCAGTTCGGGCAGGATGATCGCGGCCAGTTCGGGAGGGGTCTCGTGGGAGCGGTAGACCTTGCGTGGGTCGGTCTGCGCCTGCATTGCCTCAAAATCGGTGAGGGTCATGAGGACATAGCGCGTTCTGCGATGCTGGGTGATGCCGACGGGCTGTCGATCGGCGGCCATGGTGACGGTTTTGGTGTTGCGAAGCAGGTCGACCGTCGAGAACTTCTGCATATGCGCCTCCTACGTATAAGACGAATAATACGACTATTTCGGCAACTCCTCAAGCTGATGCCAAATCGGCAGGCGGGTGCGCGACGGCCAGCTCTGCGTCCGCTTCCTGCCGGCGCTGGCGCCGCGTCTCGGCGGCGACGGCGGCGAGACCGCGGGTCGGAACGTCCCTGAGACGTTCGACGGCCGCCATGGTTGAGGACTGGCCGATGTAGCGCCAGAGGTTCGCGGCGAGGCGAGGGTTGCGAAGGGAGCGCCGGTAGAGCGCGACGGCGACCTCCGAGCCGTCCCACATCTCGAAGCAGGTGTCGAAGTGGCGTGTGGTGCCGCCTTGGCGGGTGATGACGGTGGCAGCGTAGTTGACGCGGCCGGCATAGTTGTCGGCGTCGTAGACCGACGGCATGGGCAACCTCGTGAAGCTGGGGGAGATGGACGCGAAAAAGGGGCCGAATGGCCCCTTCGCGATGCGGTCTTGGTGGATGGTTGGCGATCAGGTGTCGGATCGGCCGTATTTGCGATTGGAGCGGCGCGATAGGTAGTTCACGTACAAGATGCCGATGGGCAATACGGGCAGAACGACCAGGACTACCAGCAGGAGTGGATCGATGTTCTCCATGTCAGCTCTCCGCTTTCAGCTTGGTTAGAGGATAATAGGCCGTGGCTTCAAATACCACTGCGACTACGCCCGCGATGATAATGGTCAGAAGGTCCGGGCGTTGCGCGGCTGGATCGAGGAGCAACCGCAGGGCGCTGAAACCGAAGATTGCGAGAGCGAGGCTGTGGAAGAGCGAGGAGGCCAGTTTGCATTTCTCGTTGTCCCGTTTGTTGTCGGCTTTCTCGCGCTGGGTGAGAGGCCGTTCGGCAGGATCGATTGGGGTAGGCGTGTCTGACATGGCGGATCTCCTGTGACGGCGAGGCCGATCCCCGCTCGGTAGGTGGCCGTCGCGCCCGGGCCGCGAGCGTTTCACCGCCGCGGAGACGGCGGCCGCGTCAGCGGACCCCTTGCGGGTTGAAACGGTGGCGGAGCGGGTGCAGGGCACCATCCGGGCGAGCGGGGGCGTGCTGGAACGGCGGGGAGGCTGCGGAGGGGGGCGAGCTGCGGCGGCTCGATCAGTCGATCGCGCGGAAGATTTCGCTGACCTCGGGGTGGTCGAGGGCGAACTCGCGAAGCCGATGGAAGGCTTCGGCCATGTGGTCGGTTCGATCGTCGAACGACAGGTGCGAGAAGGTCATGAGGCAGGCGATGATGCCGGCGGCGTCGGTCGTGACGGTGCTCTCGAAGCCGTTGCCGGGATAGGCGAACCGGGTGAGGCGCTGCTGGGCCTGACGCATGTAGAGCGGCTTGCCGTCGAGCTCGAGGAACTCCCAAAGGCCGCCGCTATAGGCTGCGCACGCATGGCGCGTGAAGGAATAGACCATGCTCTCGCCCGTCAGCATGCGACTGACGCCGAAGAGGTCGGGTAGGAACTGCATACGCCGCGCGTCGGGAACGACGCTGGCGGCATGGGGGTGGTTCACGGCGGGGGAGCCGGCGACGTCGGACATGGGGATCTCCAAGGTGCGGGAGGAACGCCCGTCCTCTCTCTGATCTGACGGGCTCGCCCCGTCACCCCTGCCTCGGCCTCTAGGGGCCGTGGGGCGGTGCGGCGAGGGACGACAAAGAAGGGAGGCTTACGCCTCCGCCTCCTTCGCCTCGGCGGTGAGGCGCTCGATGCGGCGGATCGCATCGGCACGCTCGCGCTTGGTGAGGAGGCAGTGAGCCAGCTCGGCGCGCAGTTCAGCGATCTCGGCGAAGATGTCGTAGGTCATGTGAAGCTCCTTCGTTGATGACGAAGGAAGGACACGGGTAAGGGGGAAGAGGGTCAGGGATCGCCTTCAGGCGACCGGCGGAGCCGGCGATGGGGGAGCCGATTTTCTCGTCGCGCAGCGGCGTGAAAATTGGGGGAACCATCGTCCTTGACGATCGAGACCGTCCCGTATGATGGGCAGTCATCAGGGAGGATAGGGTTAGAAGGGCACTGGTCGGCACCCCCGCGCCGCCTCGCGGCGCCACCCAAGACAGGGAGGCCCGATCGAGCCTGTAATCGTGGACGCTCGCGCATTCTCTCCCCCTTTGCGGCCTCACGGCCTCAACCGAAAAGAACAAATTCAGCTTGTGCCAAGCTTCGCGGGCTAAAACGTTCGCGCTCTTGGCAGGGCAAGGCTGATCGGCGTGCAAACCATTCAGCATCGGTGATCGGAAGGCGAGTTGGCTGGGCGGGAACCCGGGCCTCCTCGTCTTCCGTGACGATCCTTCGGAGGGATATGCCGCTCCACCAGACTCATTATGCGTGTGTCAATCTTTCCGCGATAAACCCGAACCGCTCTCGGAAGAGAGTGCGATCAGCATTAGCTCGTCCCTGAGCTGATCGTCTGCATGTCGGAAGGCGGGGGGTCGTTGCAGGAAACTTGGGCTTACCTGCCTTCCGACACTATGCCCCAGCAGATGCCGCAGGCGACAGCGAGCCTGCAATGATTCCGGAACCCAATCATCCGCGAGGCCTAGCTGCGTCCACCGCAGCAAGGCTCGTGTGCTGTTCCATACGCGGGTCGCTACGATCAGGTCAGTCGGCGTCGACCGTGACCTCTTCGCCTTTCCAGAAGGCGGTGAGCGGGGCCTTCATCCCTACGGCAATCCTGTAGACATCGCTCACAATGATGGCCTCGGTTCCGTCCTCGTAGCTTTTAAGCAATTCTACGGAAAGGCCGGTCTCTTCGGACAGAGCCTCTAGGGTGATCCCCCTATTCAGACGGGCGCGCTGAATGTTCGCTCCAACGATCTCGTTGGCATGCTCGCTATGGGGAATGAGGGGTTCAGACACGGGAAATGCTTTCTCATGCGAATGGGGCTGCAATGAATGGCATGCGATAGTGCTTTCGAGCCCTCCAGCCGGTCGGGAATAGGCCCGCGCCGTTTCTGAATGGCCCTGATCCAAACGCTGGCGCTACCGCGCATGCCCGGCGTAGTTGGCATGGGCGAAGCCGCGTGAAGGATCGTCACCCGGAGGGACGAGACGCCGATCGGCGGCTCGGGTCGCAACGCGACTAGAGCCTGGTCCGCAGGACACGCCTGTTCCAGGGGTTGTTGCAGCGGCCGAGTACGGGTCCAGTGCAACATCGAACCCGATCGCCTATGCGCGGGTCAGCGAGCTGAAGTGCATTTTCTGCCGGACGATCGTTTGTGCCGTCTTGCGGATGTGATCTTTTTGACGACCCAGGAGATCGAAAACCAGATTGTCGGCCGCATGATTGGGTAGAGCATCCTGATCGAAAGCCTGCCTTGGCTTATCAATCTGCTCAACGAGTTCCTGCTGGTCGATAGGCTTGGAATAGGAAGCCAGCGTTACTAACGCTTGAGCGATCACTTCCCGCGCGGATGCCTGTGAGAAGTCTTGACGACCAGCGGCGGTCGCAAGGGACTTCGTGAAGGCGCGCGCGTCCCCGATATTGTCTAATGAGTGCAGTTTCACGTCGCGTTCCCTCAGAATGCCCTTGGGTCATTCCATAAGCCTCAGATCGCAGAAGGTTGCACTCATAAACGATTCCGACACGATTTGTTTACTAAATGACGGTGTGACGTGTGATTTCCACTCCATATTGCCGCATGTCTCAATACCTGCGCGTGTGGAGCATTATCTAGCGGTTGGTGATTTCCTAAATTCGCCTTGGCCCAGCGAATGCTATCGTTCCAGTTGCATGATTCCCATCCGGCCCTCATCCACGACGCGGGCGGAATTGTCTCGCGATCCAAAGGCGGCCTGACAAAACGGACGCTAATCCGCTGTAAGGGCTAGCCAATTTGGGGCTCTAGCTTACGGCTCCCATTTGATTGTCGTTTTCGTTCTATCCGCCACCCAAAAATCCTTGAGGTTGCGAATTTTGATTGCATTTCCTGGCTATAAAATGCTGACGATCACGCCCTGAACACGGCCTGCGTGTTCCGACCTACGGCATCGCCGGAACCATTTACGATCCGAGTGGTCTGACAGAACTAATTGCGATTGTGACAGCTATGCAATGGAGGTCGCCTTCCGAGCTGGCCCGCTCATTTCTGACGATCGTCAATCGTCGATCCGGTCGGATCGATGACGACGGCGATTGGCTCGTTGAGGTCGGGTGATGCAGTAAATGCCGTGGGGGCGCCAT
>NZ_JAPZDS010000002.1 GCF_029813115.1 Aureimonas sp. SK2 | reverse complement strand
CAATGCCTCGCAGACCGGACGTCGACCTCCGCGCCGGTGGTTGCGTTTGGCACCCCGTCGTCCTGCCTGCGGTCGGTTCGTTCAGCGATCGCCCTCGATCTCGGCCCCTGAGGCGAACGTCCGCGTGCCCGGCGCCGGGCCGGTCGAGGCACCCTCCACCAGCGGCACGTCCCAGACCTCCACGAGGTCGGCCGCCGGCGTGCCCTTCCGGCGCAGGATGGCCATCTCCGCGATGCGGCGTCCGGCGAGGCGTACGCTGGAGCGCAGGACCGTGAGGCCGGGGGCGGCGATTTCCGCCGGCAGGGCGGCGATCACGTCGTCATGGGCCATCAGCGAGACGTCGCCCGGAATGCGCAGGCCGAGATCCGCCAGGGCGCGCGCCGCGCCCGTCGCCACGAGCACGGAGGTGCAGAGAAAGGCGGTGGGAGGCGAGGCGAGCGCGAGCAGGCGGCGCGCCGATCCGTAGCCGTGGGCGAAGGTCTGCGGCCCGGCCGCCTCGAGGGCGGGATCGGGGTCGAGGCCCGCCTTGGACAGCGCCAGCCGATAGCCCTGCCGCCGGTCGAGCGCATAGGCATAGGCCTCCTCGCCGTTGAGGAGCGCGATCCGCCGGTGGCCGAGGCGGGCCAGATGCGCCGTCCCCGCCTCGAAGGCCCGAAGGTTGTCGACGCTGAGCGAGGCGACGGCTTGGCCGAAGCGCGGGCGACCGTGGCAGACCACTGGAAAGTCGATCTCGGCGAGGTCGGCGGTGGCCGGCCGGTCGAGGATCGGCGACAGGAAGACCAGCGCGTCCACCGCGCCCGAGGCGACGATACGCCGGCAGGCCGCGCGCTCCTCGCCCGCTCTGGTGGGAAAGAGATGGATCGCCAGGCCCCGCTCGGCCGCGGTCTCGCTGATGCCGGTCAGGAGATCGGTGACGATCGGATTGTCGAGCATGTTGTCGGCGACGCCGAACAGGATGCCGATGGCGTCGGCCCGGCCGGTGGCGAGGCGCTGGGCGAGCGGGTTGGGCCGGAAGTTCAAAGCCTCGGCCGCCTCCATCACCCGGCGGCGCGTCTTGGCGCTGACCTCGGGAAAGCCGTTGAGGGCGCGGCTGACCGTGGCGGGCGACAGGTTCAGATGGTCGGCTAGATCCTTCAGATTGCGAACCATGCCGCCAGCCCTCCCCCTTAACCGTCCCGAACACGACGTCTTGATCCGCCGGGCATCCGCCGAAGCCAACTTGACACGATTTTCAAACCGCTTCAAATTGCATTCAAAGCGGTTTAAATTTGGGTTTGACGATTTTTCATCGATCGATCGGCGGCTATGGGAGACGGTCGCCCTCCGGACGCTAGGTTTTGAAACGGGAGAGCCGCGGGAACGCGGCACCGGGAAGCGGCCGGGTGGCCGGCCCAGCGACGTCGCTTCGGGCGACGCGCCGGGATCGGGCAAGTCGGTCGGCCCGGGGCACAATGGGAGGACTGACGCATGCTGAAATTCTTCGCCGCCGCGCTGGTCGCGGCCACGATGCTTGCAGGCGGAGCGGCGCGGTCGGAGGAAATCTCCATCGCGCTCGGCTCGGTCGGGCGCGACGTCGACGAGATGCGCGGCCAGCTCGACGCCTTCCAGAAGGCGACCGGCCATACGGTCAAGATCGTGACCATGCCGGCGTCCACGACCGACCAGTTCGGCCAGTACCGTCTCTGGCTTTCGGCCGGCAACAAGGACGTCGACGTCTACCGCACCGACGTGATCTGGGCTCCGCAGCTCGCCGCCAACCTCGTGGACCTGACGGAGGCGATGAAGGACGTCGTCGGCCAGCACTCGCCCGCCGTGATCCAGTCGCAGACGGTGGACGGCAAGCTCGTCGCCATGCCGCTCTTCGCCGACGCGCCGGCGCTCTACTACCGCAAGGACCTCTTGGAGAAGCACGGGCGCGAGGTGCCGACGACCTGGGCCGAGCTCGCCGAGACGGCCAAGGTCGTCCAGGACGCCGAGCGCCAGGGCGGCAACGCCCAGATGAACGGCTTCGTGTTCCAGGGCTCGGCCTACGAGGGCCTTACCTGCAACGCGCTGGAATGGGTGGCGTCCGGCGGCGGCGGCCAGATCGTCTCGCCCGAGGGCGAGATCACCATCAACAACCCGCAGGCGGCGGCCGCGCTCGACAAGGCCAGGAGCTGGGTCGGCACGATCGCGCCCCAAGGCGTGCTCGGCTACATGGAGGAGGAGGCGCGCGGCGTCTGGCAGACCGGCAACGCCGTCTTCATGCGCAACTGGCCCTATGCCTACCCCTTGAGCGCGGCCGACGATTCGCCGATCAAGGGCAAGTTCGACGCGGTGCCGCTTCCGGCGGGCGAAGGCGGCCAGTCCGCCGCGTGCCTCGGCGGCTGGAACCTCGCCGTCTCGCAATATTCCGAGCACCAGGACGTGGCGATCGAGCTGGTGAAGTTCCTGACCTCGGCCGAATCGCAGAAGTCGCGCGCGCTCGGCACCGCCCGCCTGCCGACGATCTCCTCGCTCTACGAGGACCCGGAGATCGTCGAGAAGCAGCCGCTCGTCGCCAAGTGGAAGAGCGTCTTCGAGAACGCGACGCCCCGCCCCTCGGCCCCGACCAAGGCCAAGTACAACGAGGTGTCCCAGCAGTTCTGGACGGCGGCCAACAAGACGCTGGCCGGCCAGGGCGACGGGGCCACCAACCTCCAGGACCTGGAGCGCCAGCTCCGCCGCCTGAAGCGCAACGCCTGGTAACAGCCGGGGCCGCGCGAGACGCGGCCGGCACGATCCTCCGCGCCCCGGCCGTCGAGGGGCGCGGACCGCAGCCTCATTCGCTCGTCCCCGGCACGGTGCGCGCCCCCGCGTCCCCTGCCCGAGGGACCCCCGTATCCAGCGAGGCGCCTGTCCCATGTCCAGCACCACCCCCGGCGCCCCTCCGACCGAGGCCGCCTTTCGCGCCGAAGCCGCACCGGCGCGCCGCTCCGCCCTGTCGTCGCAGCGCCGCCGCGCGGCCTGGCTCTTCCTCCTGCCGATGCTGCTCGTGCTGGCGCTGGTCGCCGGCTGGCCGCTCCTGCAGACGATCCGCTTCTCGCTGACCGACGCCCGTCTGTCGGATCTCGCGGGCGCGCAGTTCATCGGCTTCGGCAACTACTACGAATGGGTCGACTACGGCGGCGGCGAGGGCGAGGCCTTCGGGCTGCTCGCCGATCCCGTCTGGTGGCAGGCCGTATGGAACACGGTGCGCTACACCGTGATCTCCGTGTCGATCGAGACGGTGCTCGGCCTCGTCTTCGCCCTCGTCCTCAACGCCGAGTTCAAGGGCCGCGCCTTCGTGCGCGCCGCCGTCCTGATCCCCTGGGCGATCCCCACCATCGTCTCGGCGCGGATGTGGGCCTGGATGATGAACGACCAGTTCGGCATCCTGAACGACATCCTCGTCAACCTCGGGATCATCGCCCAGCCCATCGCCTGGACGGCCTCGCCGGACACGGCGATGATGGCCGTCATCATCGTGGACGTCTGGAAGACGACGCCCTTCATGGCGCTCCTGATCCTCGCCGGCCTCCAGATGGTGCCGGGCGACGTCTACGAGGCGGCGAAGATCGACGGCGTCAATCCGGTCAAGGTCTTCTTCAAGGTGACGCTGCCCTTGATCCGGCCGGCGATCCTCGTCGCCGTGATCTTCCGCGCGCTCGACGCGCTGCGCGTCTTCGACCTCATCTACGTTCTGACGCCCAACAACCCGCAGACCAAGACCATGAGCGTCTACGCGCAGGAGAACCTCTTCCAGTTCGACAACTTCGCCCAAGGCTCCGCCGCCTCGACCATGCTGTTCCTGGTGATCGCGATGATCACGCTCCTCTACATCAAGACGGCGCGGCTCAATCTCGAGGGAGGCAAGTGATGAGCGCGCGTACCATCCAGCGCACGGCCGGACGGGTCGGCTTCTATCTCCTCGTCCTCGCCATCGTCGTCTTCTCGGTGTTTCCCTTCTACTACGCCATCCTGTCCAGCCTGAAGACGGGCACCGACCTCTTCCGCATCGACTATCTGCCGCGGGCCGTGACCTTCGCCAACTACGAGGGCGTCCTCTCCTCCGGCACGTTCGTGCAGAACATCCTGAACTCGCTCTTCGTCGCGGTCTCGGTGGTGGCGATCTCGCTGTTTCTGGCCGTGACCGCGGCCTACGCCCTGTCGCGCGTGCCCTTCCGGGGGCGCGGGCTCCTGCTCCTGACGATCCTCGGCGTGTCGATGTTCCCGCAGATCGCGGTGCTCGCGGGCCTCTTCGAGATGATCCGCTGGATGGGGCTCTACAACACCCTGTTCTCGCTGATCTTCGCCTACATGATCTTCACCCTGCCCTTCACAGTCTGGGTGCTGACCACCTTCATGCGCGACCTGCCGGTGGAGATCGAGGAGGCGGCGATCGTGGACGGCGCCTCGCCCTTCACCATCGTGCGGCGCGTCTTCCTGCCGCTGATGTGGCCGGCGCTGGTGACGACGGGGCTTCTCGCCTTCATCGCGGCCTGGAACGAGTTCCTCTTCGCGCTGACCTTCGTCGCCAACAACGACACGCGCACGGTGCCCGTGGCCATCGCGCTCCTGTCGGGCGCCTCCGAACAGGAAACGCCCTGGGGCACGATCATGGCGGCGTCCGTCGTCGTCACGGTGCCCCTGATCGTCCTCGTCCTCATCTTCCAACGCAAGATCATCTCCGGCCTCACCGCAGGCGGCGTGAAGGGCTGATGTCCATGCTCGACTTCCCAACCAAGTCCGCGCTGGCAGCGAGCGCCGTCGAGGCCGTCCCCGACCGCGACTGGTGGCGCGGCGCGGTGATCTACCAGGTCTATCCGCGCTCCTTCCAGGACTCGAACGGCGACGGCATCGGCGACCTCCCGGGCATCACGCAGCGCCTCCCCTACATCGCGGAGCTCGGCGCGGACGCGCTCTGGATCTCGCCCTTCTTCACCTCGCCGATGGACGATTTCGGCTACGACGTTTCGGACTACCGCGACGTCGACCCGATCTTCGGCACGCTCGGGGATTTCGACGCGCTGGTGGCGGAGGCGCACCGGCTGGGGCTGAAGGTCATGATCGACCTCGTCCTGTCCCATTCCTCCGATCGACATCCCTGGTTCGTGGAGAGCCGCCGCGACCGGACCAATCCCAAGGCGGACTGGTACGTCTGGGCCGAGCCCAAGGACGACGGCTCGCCGCCCAACAACTGGATGTCGAACTTCGGCGGCTCGTCCTGGGAATGGGATGCCGGGCGCCAGCAGTACTACCTGCACAACTTCCTGATCTCGCAGCCCGACCTCAACTTCCACAACCCCGAGGTTCAGGACGCGATGCTGGACGTCGTGCGCTTCTGGCTCGATCGGGGCGTCGACGGGTTCCGGCTGGACACGGTCAACTTCTACTTCCACGACGCCGAGCTTCGCGACAACCCGCCGCTCTCCCCCCACGACTGGAACGAGCGCACCGCGCCCCGCGACCGGCCCTACAACCGCCAGGACCATCTCTACGACAAGAACCGGCCAGAGAACCTCGCCTTCCTCAAGCGCTTCCGGGCGCTTCTCGACGAATACCCGGCGGCCGCCGCGGTCGGCGAGGTGGGCGAGCTGATCCGCGGCGTCGAGCTGATGCGCGAATACACGGAGGGCGGCGACCGGCTCCACATGAGCTACGCCTTCGACTTCCTGAACACCGAGCTTCCCGCGATCGACGACATCCGCCCGGTGATCGAGCGCTTCCTCGAAGGGGGCACGGACGCCTGGGCCTGCTGGGCCTTCTCCAACCATGACGTGACGCGCCACGCGACGCGCTGGGCCGAGGGGCAGGCCGACCGCGAGGCCGTGCTCCGGCTCGCCGCGGCGCTCCTCCTGTCGCTTCGCGGCTCGGTCTGCCTCTACCAGGGCGAAGAACTGGGACTGACCGAAGCCGAGATCCCCTTCGAGGACATCGTGGACCCCTGGGGCAAGCGCTTCTGGCCGATCATCAAGGGCCGCGACGGCTGCCGCACGCCGATGGTCTGGGACGCGGACGCGCCGAACGCCGGCTTTTCCGACGCCGCCCGTCCCTGGCTCCCGGTGCCGGACGAGCACTTGGCCCTTTCGGTGAGCGAACAGGAGGGCGCTCAAGGGTCCCTTCTGGAGGCCTATCGCCGCTTCCTCGCCTTCCGGCGGGAGCACGCGGCCCTCGTGAAGGGCGACATCGCCTTTCTCGACCTCGGCGCCGAATGTCTCGCCTTCGTGCGGGAGCACGGCGCGGAGCGGATGCTCTGCGTCTTCAACCTCTCGCGCCGGGCGACTGACATCGCCCTGCCCGGCGACCTCATGGGCGCGCGGCTCCTCGATGGGACCGGCGATTTCGGGGCGCGGCTCGACGGCGCGACCCTCAGCCTCCAGCGGCACGGCGCCGCCTTCATGCAGCTCGATTGAACGACAGGGGAGGAAACCGATGGCCCATCTCAAGCTCACCGGCGTTCGCAAGGCCTATGGGTCGGTCGAGGTGCTGCACGGCATCGACCTCGACATTCCCTCGGGCGAGTTCGTCGTCTTCGTCGGCCCGTCCGGCTGCGGGAAGTCCACCCTCCTGCGCACCATCGCGGGGCTGGAGGACATCACCGGCGGCACGCTCCAGATCGACGGGCGCACCGTCAACGAGGCGACCCCGAAGGAGCGCGGCATCGCCATGGTGTTCCAGTCCTACGCGCTCTATCCGCACATGACGGTCTACGACAACATGGCCTTCGGCCTCTCGCTGGAGAAGGGCCAATCCAAGGGCGAGATCGACCGGCGGGTGCGCGAGGCGGCGAAGATCCTGCAGATCGAGCCCTATCTCGACCGCCTCCCCAAGGCCCTGTCGGGCGGCCAGCGCCAGCGCGTGGCGATCGGGCGCGCCATCACGCGCGACCCGAAGGTCTTCCTGTTCGACGAACCGCTGTCCAATCTCGACGCCGCGCTGCGTGTCCAGACCCGCATCGAGATCGCGCGGCTGCACGAGCGCATGTCGGACACGACCATGATCTACGTCACCCACGACCAGGTCGAGGCGATGACGCTGGCCGATCGGATCGTGGTCCTCAACAAGGGCCATGTGGAGCAGGTCGGAACGCCGCTCGAGCTCTACAACGATCCCGACAACCTCTTCGTCGCCCGCTTCATCGGCTCGCCCGCCATGAACGTCCTGCCGCTGTCCGGGGGCGCGGTCCTGAAGGGCAGCGGGGCGCGCGTTCCGGTGGCCCTTCCGCCCGGTGCGGGCGGCGAGATGCATCTCGGCGTGCGCCCGGAGGACCTGACGATCGCCGGCCCCGGCGAGGAGGCGCTGGTCGAGGGCACGGTGGCCCTGACCGAGGACCTCGGCGAGGTGACGCTGGTCTATGTCGACATCGGCCTCCAAGGCGAGCCGCTGGTGGCCAAGCTCGCCGGCAGCGTCGATCTTCCACGCGGCACGGCCGTGCGGCTCGCCGCCCCGGCGGACAAGCTGCGCTTCTTCGGCGCGGACGGGCAGGCCATCCGTGCCGCCCCCGCCGCGAAGCCGATGCGGGCCGCGGTGTGAGGCGGCGCCGGATCGGCGACGTCCGGCGCCGCCATGGGTCGGCACGCTCGTCAGCCGCAGCGCGCGAGCTGGGCCTGATAGCGCCGCGCCATGTCCTGCGCGCGCTTGGCGCCGCGTAGCGCCTCCGGCCGGTTGCGCCACACGCCGCGCGCATAGCCGGCATTGCCGGAATGGTAGGCGAGGTAGAGCCGGTAGGCGTCGGACTTGTCGATGCCGAGCCGGCGGGCGCTGTCAGCGTGGTACCAGCCGATGAAGCGGATCGCGTCGGCAAAGTCGTTGCGCCGGTCGGCATGGCGCCCGGTGCGGCGCTGGTAGTCCGCCCAGGTCCCGTCGAGGACCTGGGCATAGCCGTAGGCCGTGGAAATGCGCTTGCCGGGGATGAAGCCGAGGATCCAGCGGCGCGGCGGCCGGGCACGGGCCTCGAAATTGGATTCGGCCTGGATGGTCGCCATTAGGACGTGGACGGGCACGCCGAACTCGGCCGAGGCCTGCAGGGCATCCCGGCGCCAGTCCGACAGGAACCCGTCGCGCTGACTGAAAATGGCGCAGGCATTGCCCGTGCTCTTGGGCGCCGAGGCGCAGCCCGCGAGCACGAGGACGGCCAGGACGGAAGGGATCGCAACAACGCGCATGAACTGTCCCCCTTTCGACGGGAACGCTACGGCGCCGCTCTTAACGGAGCGTTATCCCTGGGGGCCCCGTCCCTGCCCGGCGCCGGCCGGCACCCGCGCCCCGCAGGCCATGCAGGGCTGCCCTGCGCGGGCGAGATAGCGAGGTTCCGCAGGGCTGGCATGCGGTGTTTGCGCTCCTTTTCGAGCGCCGGAACCCCTATCTTCCGGTTGTCGAAAGAAACGAGACCGGCGGCCACCATCGACGAGAGGCCGCGATGACAAAGGAAAGTCCCATGCGCTTCGCCAACGCCCTCCGCTCCTTCCGCAAGGTTCGCGAAACCGCCAACGAGTTGAATAGGCTGTCCAACCGCGAACTCGCCGATCTCGGCATCACGCGCTCGGACATCCCGGCGCTGGCCCGTCAGGCGGCCCGCTAAGAGTTCTGAAGGTTTCGCCTCGGCCATCTCCTCCCAAAGGCCGAAGCGGATAGAAGCCCGCGATCCTCCTCCCACGCGGGCTTTACACATGACGCCCTGCCGGTCCTCCCCCGGCAGGGCGTTTCTGCGTTCGGGAAGACGGCACGGCCTGACGGGAATGCAAGGGGGCGTGGCCTAGCCGCGCGGCCGGCCGGCGGCGGTCAGTCCGCGGGAAGGGCGGCGGACTGGAGGCCGAGCAGGAGATCACGGATGGCGGCCGGCAGCACCGTGAGCACCACCGCGTCGCCCGAGCCGCTGAGGCCGAAGGCCGTGATGGTCCCGTCGCTGTGCGGCTCGACGCGCTCGACCTTGGCCAGGCTGACGCTTCTGAAGCGACGATCCTTCATCATTCCATCCCTTGCTTGCTTCACACGGCGATCGCCGATCGCGCCTGTTTCGGATACTCGAAGGCCGGCGGGATGCCGCCGGCCTTGCTTGAAGACGTCGGTCAGAACTCTTCCCAACTATCGCCGACGGCCGTTAAGGCCGCGTTGCCCTGCGTCACCGGCTTCATCTGGACCACCGGTCGGGCCGTCGCCGTGCGCCGGGCGACGTTCGCGCTGCGCTGGGTGGCGCGTTCGCTCTGCCGGGCATGGTTGGCGCTCGCCGCCGTCTTGAACTCGGCGATCAGGCGGGCGAGCTCGTCCGTCTCGTTGGCGAGCGTCTGGGCGGCGGCCGTCGCCTCTTCCACCATGGCGGCGTTCTGCTGGGTCACCTTGTCCATCTGATCGGCGGCGGTGGAGACCTCCTTGAGGCTCACCGCCTGCTCCTGGGCACGACGCGCGATCTCGCTGACGACCCGGCTGACGTCGCCGACCTCCGAGATGATCTCCTCCAGGCTCTTTCCGGAGGCGCTGACGAGCTCGACGCCGTTGCCGACCTGCTCGCTCGACGCCTCGATCAGCTGCTTGATCTCCTTGGCGGCCTCGGCCGAGCGCTGGGCGAGCCCGCGCACTTCCTGGGCGACGACGGCAAAGCCGCGTCCCGCCTCGCCGGCGCGCGCCGCCTCGACGCCCGCGTTCAGGGCGAGGAGGTTGGTCTGAAAGGCGATCTCGTCGATCACGCCGATGATGCGACCGATCTTGTCGGAGGACTCCTCGATCGTGCGCATCGCCTCGACCGCGCGGCCGACGATGGCACCGCCCTTCTCGGCGCTGCGCTGGGCGCTTTCGGCGCTGGCTTTCGCCTCGTCGGCGTTGCGCGCCGTCTCGTTGACGGCCCGCGTCACCTCGCCGAGCGCCGCGACGGTCTGTTCGAGGCTCGCGGCCTGCTGCTCGGTACGCTGGGCGAGGTCGTTGGAGGCCGCGTTGATCTCGCCGAGGCCCGTGCGGATCGAACCGATCGAGCCGACCACGGAGCCGATCGTGTGCTCGAGCCGGCCGACCGATCCGTTGAACTGGTCGCGGATGGCCACGTAGTCCGCGGCCACCGGCTGGTCGATGCGCACCGTGAGGTCGCCGGCGGCCAATCGCGAGAACCCCGCCTCGATCCCGCTCACGAAGCTGGCGAGCTCGCGCGCCTTGACGCGCTCGGCCTCGGCCTCGCGCTCCTGCCGAGCCGCATCGGCCGCACGGGCAGCGGCGGCTTCGGCCTCCAGGCGCCGGTTCTGGATCGCCGCTTCCTTAAACACCTGGACCGCGCGCGCCATGCCGCCGACCTCGTCCCCGCGGTCCTGGCCGACGACCTCGGTCTCCAGCTTGCCGGCCGCAAGATCGCCCATCCGGCTCCGCAGCGCGGAAAGCGGCGTGGTGATGCCCTTGGCCGAAATCCACATCGCGGCGAGGAGCCCCAGGATCGCGCTCGAAACGGTTCCCACGACCAGTGTCCAGGACGTCGTGACGGAATTCGCCGAGAGCGCATCTTTGGTTTCGTCGACGCGTGCGACGGTCTTCTGGTTGAGGGCGTTCGTGATCTTGCTGAGTTCGAGGACGACCGGATCCATGACGCGCATCTCGGAGAGCGCCAGCGCGTTGTTGTTGGCAAGGCCCGCGGCCACGGCGTTGGTCGCGCGCAGCGCGACGACGTCCATCTTGGCCTTGAGGGCGGCCAGCGCCTCTGCCTCGTCGGTCAGCCGAGACGAGGCTTCCGCGAAGGACTGGTTCATCGACGCGAGCTGATCCTTGGCGACGGTCGCCGCAGCCTGCGCCTCGGCCGACGACCCGTCGTAGCTGAAGGTTCGATAGGCAGCATAGCCAACCGCATTGGCCGCGCGATTGATACGCGCGAGATAGAGCGTCGACTTGTCGAGCCGCTCGATCATCTCGGAATAGGCCTCATTCGACGAGAGCAACTGCATCGAGCCATAGACCGATGCCGCGATGCCGATCAAACTGGTGAAGACGGCGATCAGCGCGATCTTCGTGGCGATCCGAAGGTTGCCAAGCATGACTTGTAGGATCCGCAAAAAGTGATTGTTTCCGTTAAAATCAACCATTCTCCTTTAAACTAGGTTAAAACAATAGACGTCCGGCGTCCGACTTGGCGCTCAAGACACCGCCTTCGATCGACCAAGCATCGCTGCGTCTCTGCCCTGATGGCTTTCTGGATGGCAAATCAAGCCGCAGGCGTTTCCCGGCGGCATGGCGACCGGGTTCCGGCGCCTGTGGACCCGGGGTTTCGAGCAACCGGCGGCCAATCTCCCGCGTCCTGGGCACACAGTCGCGGCGAGATTCCCTTTCGTATGGGAATGACCGATCCTATTTGCCGCTCGACTCATCTTTTACGGGTTCTTAACCGCAACACTTCAATCTCGGGTTAAAGATTCGGCCGGGACCTATGTCGAAGATCAACGTCGATTTGCTTGCCGTTCCGGCATTCTCCGTAGAGGTGACCGACGACGGCATCCTGCGCTACGACGGCATCAACGTGCTCCTCTGCCAGTTGTCCGGCTTCACCAAGGAAGTATTCGTCGGCAAAACGGCGGCCGAGTTCATGTCCTTCGAAGGCGCCCGGGCCTGGGAGGCGAACTATCGCCGCTGCCTTGCCACCGCGGTCATGGACGAATACGAGGAACTGGCCGAAACGCCCGCCGGGCTTCGCTGGTGGCGCACGATCCTGGTCCCGGTGGTCCAGGATGGCGGGAAGATCGTCCAGCTTCTCGGAATCGCGGCCGACATCAACGAGCGCAAGCGGGCCGAGGAATCCCTCCAGTGGGCGGCGTTCAGCGACCCTATCACGGCGATCGGCAATCGGCGGCGCTTCGACCTCGATCTGGCGGCCGCCATGGCGCGCTCCATGGACAGCGGCCGCCCCTTCGCGCTGGTCCTGGCCGACATCGACTGCTTCAAGTCGATCAACGACACGTTCGGCCACGATGTCGGCGACGAAGTTCTGCGCCAGACGGCCGCCAGGCTCCGCGCCGGGGTGCGCGAAAAGGACAAGATCGCCCGCATAGGGGGTGACGAGTTCGCCGCGATCCTGTCTTCGGCAACCGAAGGCGCGGTCGCGGTCGCGCTGGACCGTATCGAACGGCAGTTCGTCGACCTGATGGACTGCGGTCGCACCAAGGTGCGGACCGGCGTCAGCGTGGGTGCCGCACTCTGGCGTGTCGGCATGTCGGCCGACGAACTGCGTCGGTCCGCCGATGCGGCCATGTACGAGGCAAAGCGCCGCCGCGCGGCCTGACGCGCAACGCTTCGAGCGACCCTTTGCTGGCGGCCGTCCCAGTCTCGCTACATTTCGCCCGCAATTCTAAACATGGCTGATTGTAGCACCACGTTATGATCAGCCGGAGGAGAACGGACGGGAGACAGAGGAAAGCCCTCCGCCGACCGTCGATGCGGATAGGGGAGCTACCGCTATGAAACCCATGCTCGTCGCGACCACGCTTGTCGCGTTCACCGCCATGCCGGCTCTTGCCGAGACCTACCAGAAGGCCGGATCGGAACTGAGGACGGGGGAAGCCGCGACGGTTCCCCATCTCGTTCCCAAGGGGCCGGAGGTTCCGATCGAGTTGCGCGTCACCGCCATCGAGGAGGGATCGATGGAGGATCTCCAGGGCTTCGAGATTCCGGCGAACCTGCGCGACGCGCGGCCCGTCTATGTCCGCTACGAATACACCAATCTCAGCGACGAGGACCTGTCGGCCCAGCAGGTCGGCGCCTTCGTCGCCATCGACGACCGCGACCAGGAACACGCCCCGGCGCTCGCCATGAGCGGCGGCACGTTCACGAAGTGCACCGCGCCGTCGGCACGGGACCTCACCAAGGGCAAGTCGGCGGACGGCTGCCTGATGTTCATGATCCACGAGAACGGCCGCCTCGCAGCCGTGGCCTACAAGGGCCACTACCGGAGCGAGGGCTCCAGCAACACGCAGGCGGACTATCCGATCTACTACAACCCGGTGAAGTGGACGGCCTCGGCCAGCACCGACGCGTCCGGCGGCGCGAAGAAGGTCGTGGTGCAGTAGGCAGCCCCTCTGCAGACGGCGGCGCGCCTCAAAGCGCCGCCGTCTGCGGCAGCAGGAAGGGCATGCCGGGCGGCGGAAGGGCGCCGACCCGGAGCCGCAGCCCGAACACGGATTCGATCAGCGCATCGTCGAGCACGGCAGAGGGACGGCCCTCGCCGGCGATCCGCCCGCCTGACAGGACCACGAGGCGGTCGGCGAAGCCGGCCGCGAGATTGAGGTCGTGCAGCACGGCGAGGACGCCGCCCCCGCCCCGCGCGAAGTCGCGCGCGATCTCCAGCACCGCGATCTGGTGGCGGATGTCGAGGCTGGACACCGGCTCGTCCAGGAAGAGGAAGCGCGGCCCGCCCTCCCCCACCGGCCCCCCGGTCTGCGCCAGCACGCGGGCGAGATGCACCCGCTGCTGCTCGCCGCCCGACAGCTCGCCATAGAGACGGCCGGCAAAGCCCGAAAGTTCGACGCGCGCGAGCGCCGCGCGAACCGCTTCGGGCCGCACCCTGTGCCCGCCCGCCTCCAGCCCGAGGCCGACGACCTCGCCCACCGTGAAGGGAAAGGCGAGTTCCGACGCCTGCGGCAGCACCGCGCGGCGTCGCGCGAGGGCGGCGGGCGACAGGTCGGAGAGCGCGCGTCCGTCCAGCGTGACGCGGCCGTGGTCCGGCGCCGTCTCGCCGGTGAGGAGCGTCAGGAGGGTCGACTTGCCGGCGCCGTTCGGCCCGAGGAGGACCGTGAACTCGCCGGGACGCACGGTCAGCGTCACGCCGGTCAGGACCGGCCGGCCGCCATGCCGGCGGCAGAGGTCGCGGGCCTCGATCATCGCTCTAGCCCAGCCAGGCGCCGCGCCGGCGCACCAGGATCCACAGGAAGACCGGTGCCCCGAGCGCCGCCGTCAGGATGCCGATCGGCAGTTCGGCCGGCGCGACGATCGTGCGCGCGACCATGTCGGCCAGAAGCATCAGGATCGCGCCGAGAAGGGCCGAGGCCGGCAGGAGCAGGCGGTGGTCCGGCCCGACGACGAGGCGCAGGAGATGCGGCACCACGATGCCGACGAAGCCGATCGGGCCGGCGACGGCGACCGCCGCGCCCGTCGCCAGCGCGACCAGGACGACGGCGAGGCGCTTGAGCGCCTGGACGCGGATGCCGAGATGGAAGGCCTCGGCCTCGCCGAGCACGATCCCGTTCAGCCCGCGCGCCACCAGCGGGGCGAGCGCGAGCGCGGCCAGCATGGGCGGGGCGCCGGCCCCGAGCTTTTCCCAGGACGCGCCGCCGAGCCCGCCGAGGCTCCAGAAGGTGAGGTCGCGCAGCTGCGTGTCGTCGGAAAGATAGATCAGGAAGCCGGTCGCGGCCGCCGTCAGGGCGCCGAGCGCGATGCCGGCGAGCAGCATCAGCGCGACGGAGGAGCGCCCGTCCCGCGTCGCGATGCGATAGATCAGGAGCGTGGCGGCAAGACCGCCGCCGAAGGCGAAGACCGGCAGCGTATAGGCTCCGAGCACCGCCGCGAGCGGCGCCAGCGCCGAGCCGGACAGGACGATCGCGCAGACGGCTGCCAGGGCGGCGCCCGACGAGACCCCGACGAGACCGGGATCGGCGAGCGGATTGCGGAAGAGGCCCTGCAGCATCGCGCCCACCGTGGCGAGCGAGGCGCCGACCAGCGCGCCGAGGAGCACCCGCGGCAGCCGGATCTGCCAGACGATCACCGCCTCGGCGACCGGCGCGTCCGCCGCACTCGGTCCTGCGAGGAGGATGCGCGCCACGGTGCCGGGCGCCAGCATGGCCGGGCCGGTTGCGACGGCCAGGAGAAGGGTGAGGACGAGAAGCGGCATCAAGAGAAGGAGGCAGACGGCCCCGCGCGCGCGCCGGTCGCCGCTCGCCGCGGCGCCCGTCGCGCCTTGCACGGCGAGGTCAGCGACCATGCGCCGCCTCCAGCCCGCGATCGGGATAAAGCCGGGCGGCGAGATCCCTCACGGCCGCCGGGGTTCGCGGGCCGAAGCCGAGAAGGTAGCCCGCATCCATGCGGATCACGGCGCCGGCGCGCCCGGCCGGGGTCGCGGCGAGGGCGGGAACGGATAGGGGATCGGCGAGCGCATCGTCCCCCGCCCGCGAGACGACGAGGATGACGTCCGGCGCCAGCGCGACCGCCGCCTCCAGCGACAGGGCCTTGTAGCCCTCGACATCGGCCAGGACGTTCTCGCCGCCCGCCAGCCGGATGACGGCGTCGGCGCCCGTGTCCCGTCCGGCGCCGTTCGGCCGCCCGTCCACCAGGGACAGGACGAAGAGGACGCGCCGGCGGGGACCGACGTCCCGAAGGTCGCTCGCCAGCCTGTCGAACGCCGACATCAGACCTTCGGCCATCGCCTCGCCCTCCCGCGCCTTGCCGACGGCGGCCGCCACGCGCCGAACCTTCTCGTCGAGTTCGGCCACCGAATGCCCGGTCGGCACGCGCTCCACGCGCAGGCCGGCCGCGGCGATCGAGGCGACCGCCTCGCGCGGACCGGCGCCCGCCTCCAGGATCACGAGGTCGGGGGACAGCGCGAGCACGCCTTCGGCCGAGAGCTGCCGGAGATAGCCGACATTCGGCTTCTCCCGCAGCGCGCGCTCGGGGAAGGTGCTGGTCGTGTCCACGCCGACGATCCGGCCCTCCTCGCCCAGAGCATAGAGGATCTCGGTGACGGCGCCGCCCACGGCCACGATGCGCCGCGCGTCTCCCTCCGCCGAGACCGGCCCCGGCAGAAGAACGAGCAGCGCGAGAAGCGAGAATCCCAGACGCAGCATATCCACCATCCAACAGGCAATCCGACCCTTCATTCGCCGATCCGCATACGCCGGTCAAGTTATCAATCAGTAGAATGTTTCCATTTTGGAATGATTATCGAATATTCCTGCAATACACGAGATTGACTCATTTGCATATTGGCCGCTATCCGACAATTCCAGTGAGGAATTACGAAGTTTAGATCACCTCCAATTCCGATCGAATCTCCAAACGGATAGTCACGATGGCCGAACAGCACGCATTCCGGACGACGATCATGGCGGGTACGGTGCTCGCGGGCCTGGCGACGGGTGCCTCGGCGCAATCGGCCGACGCGGACGCGCAGGCGGTGACGCTCGATACGGTCACCATCGAGGCGGGCACCGAGACGCGAACGGGCGACTTCGCCGGCACGGCCACGACCACCACGACCACGCGCGAGGCGATCGAGAACCGGTCGATCGAGACGATCGAGGATCTCGGTCGGCGCGAGGAGGCCGGCATCACCTTCAACCGCGCCAACCGCTCGATCAACGTGCGCGGGCTCGACGGCGCGCGCGTACTGACAACGATCGACGGCATCCGCGTACCTTATCTCGCCGACGCCACGCGCGGCGCGAGCGGCGGCGTCGACGCCTTCGACTTCAATTCGCTGTCGGCGGTCCACCTCACGCGCGGTGCGGACCCGACGCTCGGCAGCGGGGCGCTCGGCGGCGTCCTGTCCTTCCGCACGCTGGAGCCGGAGGACCTCCTGAAGGGACGGCGCCTCGGCGCCTTCACGCGCAACGGCTACGATTCGGCCGACGGAAGCTGGTTCGCCTCGGGGGCGGCGGCCATGCGCCACGGCGACACGTCCATCCTCCTCCAGGGCGGATACCGGCAGGGGTCCGAGCGCGACACGGGCGGCGACGTCGGCGGCATCGGCGCGACCCGGACGGAGCCGAACCCGCTCGACAGCGAGCAGTTCAACGTCCTTGGAAAGATCTACCGGGACCTCGGCGAGGGCCACCGGTTCGGCCTGACCGCCGAGGCGTTCCGGCGCCGCGAGGACATCGAGACGCTGACGACGCAGACGGCGACCGGCATCTATCGCGCCGGCAACCATGGTTCCGGCGAGGACGTCGACCGCCGCCGCCTGGCGCTGACCTACGACTACGAGGCGCCCGAGCCCGGCGCGGGCTTCGTGGACCAGGCGGCGGCCTCGCTCTACTACCAGTCGCTGGAGCGGTCCTCGACGGTGGAGGCGCTGCGCTCCTCCGCCCCCGTCGGCCGCTTCGCGCGCGACAACAGCCTGGCCGAGGACGCGGTCGGCTTCCTCGGCCATGCCGCGCGCGACTGGCAGTTCGGCACGCTCGCCAACCGCCTGACGGTCGGCGCCGAGTTGCGCGCCGCCACGCAGACGCAGTATTCGGCCGGCGTTGACGGCTGCCGGACCGACCGGAGCGCGGCCGCGCGGCGCGCCTGCGCCCTTCTGCACACGAACCAGGCGGACTCGCCCGAGGTGGACGGGCGCGCCGTCGGCCTCTTCGCCGCCAACGAGACGGCGCTCCTGGACGGTCGTTTCCGCGTGACGCCCGGCCTGCGCTACGACTGGTACGAGGAGGCGCCGCAGTCCACGCCCGAATTCACGCGCAACGCCAGCTTCCGCGGCCTGCCGCAGCCCTCCACCGGCGACGCGCTCTCGCCCAAGTTCCTTGCCGAGTACGACCTGCTTCCGGGCTTCACGGTGTTCGGCCAATGGACGCAAGGGTTCCGGGCGCCGACGGCGGGCGAACTCTATGCCCGCTTCGGCGGCCCCGGCACCTATCTGCGCCTCGGCAATCCGGAGCTCGACGCCGAGACCAGCAACGGCTTCGACGCCGGCATCCGCCTGGACCAGGAGGTGTTCGGCGCGTTCATCACCGCCTTCCACACCGACTACGAGAACTTCATCGACACGGTGCAGGTGAGCCCGCCGGGCGGCGAATATCCGCTGGGCGGCATCTCCTCGCTGCGCAACATCCCGCAGGCGCGCATCGCCGGCGTCGAACTCGGCGGCCATGTGCGCTTCGCCGAGCATTGGACCGCGCGCGGATCGCTTGCCTATGCCGACGGGCGCAACCGGACGGACGGGACTTGGCTGAACTCGGTTCCGCCGCTTACCGCCATCGTCGGCCTCGGCTTCGAGCGCGCGACCTGGGGCGGCGAGGTCTCGGCAAAACTCGCCGCCGAGCGCGACCGGGTGTCGGGCACCGGCTTTCGGGCGCCCGGCTACGGCGTCGTGGACGCCACGGCCTGGATCGAGCCGGAGCGTCTGCCGGGGCTGAAGATCGCCGGCGGCGTCTTCAACCTCTTCGACAAGACCTATTACGACGCCGTCGCGGTGCCGCTCGCCCGCTCGCAGCCCGACGCGTTCTATTCCGAACCCGGACGCTCCGTCCGACTCAACGTCAGCTACCGGTTCTGACGCTCCGACAACGGCTCGGAGCCGTCCGCAAGCATCGTCGACGGCACCCCGGCGGGAGTGCACATCAAGCAATTCGTCGTCGCTTCTAGGAAATGGTGGGTGATGTAGGGATCGAACCTACGACCCGCTGATTAAGAGTCAGCTGCTCTACCAACTGAGCTAATCACCCGGAACGCTGGGGCCACTGTCGCGCCCCGCGTCTGAGGGGGCTTCTAGTCGAACTCGCCCCCGATGTCCAGCGGCAAATGCCGTCGATCTCCAATTCGGCTCAGCGGCGGGTCCAGGGCAGTTGTGCGGCAAGGACGGGCGGCAGGGGGCGCTGGTGGATCCGCAGGCTTTCGCTTGGCATCACCGGCGCGTCTTGGCCGGATCCCGCTTCGCCCACCTCCTCCACGCCGTCGAGGAAATGGATCCCGACGAAGCTGTCGCGCCGATAGACCAGCTTGGCGCGGTGCACGGCCTCGTCGTCGCCGATCCGAATCTCGAAGACCTTGGGAAGCGGCACCGCCTGATCCATCATCAGGAGCGCGCCGGTCGCCGAGATGTTGCGCACCGTGCAGTCGAAGGTCGAGAAACGGTTGTTGAACAGGATCTTCGCGCGCTTCAGCGTGCGGGTGCGAGGGGCGACGCGGCGCTCGTTGTCATCGCTGGCGGGCTGGGAAACGGCGACCATGAGACCCTCGCGTCGTTTACATGGCCGGAGTCTCGCTCCGAAAGGTTAGCATCCGCTGAATCGCTAGGGATCCCTGTATGCGACAGGGGCGTGAACTTGCGTCCACGCCCCTGCCCTTTCGTCATGTCCGGAAACAGCCGAAGCGTTTCCGGGGCGCAGCGCCTCGGCGCTCGCCGGAAATGCTTCAGTTGCGGGTCTTGTCGACCAGCTGGTTCTTGGCGATCCAGGGCATCATGCCACGCAGCTTGGCGCCGACCTCCTCGATCTGGTGGCTGTCGTTGACGCGGCGGATGCCCTTGAAGCGCGCGGCACCCGAGCGGTACTCCTGCATCCAGTCGGAGGTGAACTTGCCGGTCTGGATGTCCTTGAGGACGCGCTTCATCTCGGCCTTGGTCTCGTCCGTGATGATACGCGGGCCGGTGACGTATTCGCCCCATTCGGCCGTGTTCGAGATCGAGTAGTTCATGTTGGCGATGCCGCCCTCGTAGATGAGGTCGACGATCAGCTTCACCTCGTGGAGGCACTCGAAATAGGCCATCTCGGGCGCGTAACCGCCCTCGACCAGCGTCTCGAAGCCGGCGCGGATCAGCTCGACCAGGCCGCCGCAGAGCACGACCTGCTCGCCGAACAGATCGGTCTCGCATTCCTCCTTGAAGTTCGTCTCGATGATGCCCGAGCGGCCGCCGCCGACGCCGCAGGCATAGGACAGCGCGAGGTCGAGCGCGTTGCCCGACGCGTCCTGGTGGACGGCCACGAGGCAGGGCACGCCGCCGCCCTTCTGGTACTCGCCGCGCACCGTGTGGCCGGGACCCTTGGGCGCGATCATGACGACGTCGACCGACTTCTTCGGCTCGATCAGGCCGAAATGGACGTTGAGGCCGTGGGCGAAGGCGATCGCCGCGCCGTCGCGGATGTTGCCCTCGATGTCGGCCTTGTAGATGTCGGCCTGGAGCTCGTCCGGGGTCGCCATCATCAGGAGATCGGCCCACTTGGCGGCCTCGGCGACCGTCATGACCTTGAAGCCGTCGGCCTCGGCCTTCTTGACCGTGGGCGAGCCGGACTTCAGCGCGATCGCCACGTTGGCGGCGCCCGAATCCTTGAGGTTCAGCGCATGGGCGCGGCCCTGGCTGCCGTAGCCGACGATCGCGACGTTCTTGGACTTGACGAGATTCAGATCGGCATCGCGATCGTAGTAGACGCGCATCGAAGCGTTTCCTTCCTGGTTTTCCCGGCGTCAGGCGCCGGATGGGGTTCGACGGGCGCTGGCGCCCGTTTCATCGCTCGTCCCGAAGAGGACGAAGAACTGTTCGGTCGCGGCACGGGCCGCGCGCTCGATTTCGGCCGGGCCGGGCGCCGGCCGATCACCCAGCAGGAGGCGGATCTGCGTGTCGCGCACGGTGAGGCCGAAGAAGGTGGAGAAGGCCTGGTCCGTGTCAGAGAAGGCCAAAAGCCCGGCCCGCCGCCCGGCTTCGAGCACGCTCCCCAGGCGGCGTCGCATGGCGGCCGGGCCGTTTTCGAGGACGATGGCGCCGAGGTCGCGCCGCTCGGAGCCGGCATGCCCGACGGCGAGCCGGTTGAGCGCGATCGACGTCTCGCCGGACAGGACGGTGAGCCAGTCGGTGGCAAAGCCGAGAAGACTCGCCTCAAGCCGCTTGCGGTCCAGCGTCTGCGGGTCGAGCGGCACGGCACGCACCTTGGAGGCCTGCCATTGGACGGTCGCGGTCAGGAGACCGTCCCGGCCGCCGAACCACTTGTAGAGCGTTTCCTTGGAACAGCTCGCGCGGCGCGCGACGGCGGTCATGGTCAGGCTCTCGTCGTCGGAGACGAGGAGCGCCAGCGCGGCGTCGAGCACCTCGCCCTGACGCTTCGTCATCGGCCGTCCGTCGATCTCGACCGTTCCGTTCACCCCTGCCCCCTTCGACACGCCGCATGGAGCGTACCGTACGTTACGGTACTGGCGTTTAGCGGGGTCCGCCGCGCTTGGCAAGCGGATACGACGAAACACCGTCCGGTCCCGCCGCGACGACATCGAGGGGATGGCTCTGCTGGACGGCACACAACACTATTTCTGATTGTGCACCATAACTTCTAGGTTGTATTGTGCGACGACTTGCCCATGAGCGGTAACCGTAGCTTTCCGCAAGCTGATTGGGAGACATCACTTCGCCGTCACATGAATTCGATCACGCGAATTTAACTTTTCCCGTAAAGAATACTTTACCTGTCATTCATCCACAGGTTGTACATCATGCTCAGCAACATTAAGATTTCGACCAAGATTCTTGGGGCCGTCCTCACCATCGCTGTGATCGGCCTGCTGATCTCGGCCTATTCCGCCGTGCGCATGAACCAGATGAACGACGCGTTCGCGGAGATCGTCGAGGTCCGTTCGGTCGGCTCGATCAATCTCCTGCGGGCGAACCGCGCGGCGAACCAGGCGGCCTACGCTGCCTATCGGACCATGGTCTACAACGACGCGGCCCGGATGGACGCCGCGATTGCCGCCTTCCAGGCCGCAAACGACTCCGTCGCGTCCTACATGGCGGTCGCTAAAGCCAACCTGACGGACGAAGCAGCGGCCGTGGCCGAGGTCGACGCGGCTATGGGACAGGCCCTGCGGATGGCACGCACCGCTATCGACCTCGGCCGCAGCAACCAGGATGAGAACGCGCGGGCCGAGCTGTCGAGGATGGACGGGGCCATGGTCGACTTGACCAAGCTGGTGATCCCCTTGAGCGACCAGATCCTCAACGAGAACAAGGCTCGTTCCGACAGCCTGTCGGAAGGGGCACAGTCCGCCATCATGACCTCGGTGATCGGCACTCTCTGCGCCATCTTGCTCGGCGTCGGGGGTGCGATCGTCATCTCGACCAAGGGAATTACCGGCCCGCTGAAGCGGCTGACCCAGCGCATGGACGAACTGGCGAACGGCCGCTTCGAGGTCCCCGTGGAGGGTCAGCAGCGCCGCGACGAGATCGGCGTGATGGCGCGTTCCGTGCAGGTCTTCAAGGAGGCCGGGCTCGAGCGCGTGCGCCTCGCGGCCGAAGCCGACGCCGCCCGCCGCGCGCAGACCGAACAGCGCGACCGCCAGTCGGCGATCGACAGCGCCAAGGCGGAGGACCTGCGCGCCTTCGTCCATGCCGTCGAGGCCGGCTTCGCCAAGCTGGCCGCGGGCGACCTCACCGCCCGCATGGACCGGGCCGTCGCGCCCGAGTTCGAGCCCATCCGCGCCCAGTTCAACCAGTCCGTCGCCCAGCTCGAGGACACGATCGGACAGGTCGTCTCCGCCGTCGGCGCCATGCGGTCGGGCCTGTCCGAGATCACGGTGGCCGCCGGCGACCTTTCCCAGCGCACCGAGCAGCAGGCGGCGAGCCTCGAAGAGACCGTCGCGGCGCTCGGCGAGGTGACGCGCGGCGTCGGCGACACGGCCGCGCGTGCCGACGCCGCCCGCCAGTCCGCCGCCACCGCCTGCCGCGAGGCCGAGCGCGGCGGCGAGGTCGTGGCGCGTGCCGTCTCGGCCATGAGCGAGATCGAGGCCTCCTCCCAGCGCATCGGCAACATCATCGGCGTCATCGACGAGATCGCCTTCCAGACCAACCTCCTGGCGCTGAACGCGGGCGTCGAGGCCGCGCGCGCCGGGGAAGCCGGCCGGGGCTTTGCGGTGGTGGCGCAGGAGGTGCGCGGGCTCGCCCAGCGCTCGGCGGAGGCGGCCAAAGAGATCAAGACGCTGATCCAGGCGTCCGGCGACCAGGTGTCGTCGGGGGTGGAACTGGTGACGGCGTCGGGCCGGAGCCTCGAGGCGATCGTGACCCAGGTCGGCGGCGTGGCGCAGGCCATCGCCGAGATGGCGGACGCGGCCCGCGAGCAGGCGGTGTCGCTGAAGGAAGTGTCCACCGCCGCCGATCAGATGGACAAGGTCACGCAGCAGAACGCGGCCATGGTCGAGGAGACGACCGCCGCCGCGCAAGGCCTGTCGGGCGAGACGGAGGCGCTGGGCATGCTGGTCGGCGGGTTCCAGGTCGCCGCACGTGGCAGACCCGCGGCCTCGGCTCCAGCCGCCCGGCGCGCCGCCACTCCGGCGCCGGCCCACGCCCCGTCTCACGCGGTGCCGCAAATGCGGTCCACCGGTCGAGGTGGCGCGGCGGCGAAAGCCGCCCAGGCCGAGGACAGCTGGGAGGAGTTCTGACGGCGCCCTTACGCCGCGCGATCCTCTCGCCGCCGCGCCTCGAAAGGGGCGCGGCGGTTTTCGTTTCCGGCGCTCAGCCGGCGCAAGCGGCGATGAAGCGGCGCACGGAGCCGGCCATGCCGTGCTCCAGCGCGTCGGCCGTCAGGCCGTGGCCGATCGAAACCTCCGCCAGTTGCGGCAGGCGTCGCACCAGCGGCGGCAGGTTGGCGACCGTCAGGTCGTGGCCGGCGTTCAGCCCGAGGCCCGCCGCCGTGGCGGCGTCCCCAGCGGCGCCGAGCCGCTCCAGCCAGGCCTTGGCCGCGACGGGATCGGAATGCGTGCCGCCATAGGGTCCAGTATAGAGCTCCACCCGGTCGCAGCCGGTTTGGGCCGCGAGCCCCATGATCGCGGGATCGGCGTCGGCGAAAAGCGAGACGCGCATGCCCTCCCCTTTCAAGCGCCCGACGGCCCCCTTCAGCAGCGCGGCGTCGGCGGCGAAGTCCCAGCCGTGATCGGAGGTCGGCTGGGACGGATCGTCCGGCACCAGCGTCACCTGTTCGGGGCGATTCCGGAGGACGAGCTGCAGGAAGTCCTCGGTAGGATAACCCTCGATATTGAACTCGGCGTCGGGAAACTCGGCGTCGATCAGCCGGCGCAGGACCGGCAGGTCGGAGAAGCGGATGTGGCGCTGGTCCGGGCGCGGATGCACCGTCAGCCCATGGGCGCCCGCCTCCAGCGCGATCCGGCCGAGCCCCTCGACGCTCGGCCAAGGCAGGTCCCGCCGGTTGCGCAGCATGGCGACGGCGTTGAGATTGACCGACAGTTGGCAGGGCATCCAAGTCGTCTCCGGTTTCGGGCAGGCGCCCGGTTCACTTCACGATGGTCAGACGCTCGGCGGCGCGGGTGATGGCGGTGTAGAGCCAGCGCTCGCGGGAATCCTTGAAGGCCCAGCTCTCGTCGAACAGCATGACGTGGTCCCACTGCGACCCTTGAGCCTTGTGGACGGTCAGCGCGTAGCCGTAGTCGAAGTCGTCGTAGCGCTTCTTGGTGGCCCAGGGCACCTCGGCCGCCGGGTTCTCGAAGGCTTCCTTCAGGAGCTTGATCTTGGCCGCGCCCCGATCGATGTCGTCGTCATCCGGCTTGATGATGAGGTTGGTTCCGGGCTTCACCGTCTCGGGCGAGGCTGTCATCACTTGCCAGAGCGAGCCGTTGAGGAGGCCCTTGGCCGGGTCGTTGCGCAGGCAGACGAGCTTGTCGCCGGACTGCGGCAGCGGGCCGGTGAAGCCTTTGAGCTCGCGCAGGCGGTTGTTGTAGAGGCGGCGCGTCCGGTTGGTGCCGACCAGCACCTGGTCGGCGGCCAGCACCTCGTCGCGGTCCACCTCGCGCTTGGAGATCACCTTGGCCGCGCCGTGATCGCCGAAGGGCAGCGGGCGTCCCTCGCGGGCGTCGAGCGCCAGCGACAGGATCGGATTGTCGCGCGCCTGGCGATGGATTTCCGTGAGCAGAAAGTCGGGTTCCGCCTCGGTAAAGAAGCCGCCACCGGAGACCGGGGGTAACTGGCCGGGATCGCCGAGCACCAGGATGGGCGTTCCGAAGGAGAGGAGGTCGCGCCCCAGCGCCTCGTCCACCATGGAACATTCGTCGACCACCACGAGCTTGGCCTTGGCGACCGGGCTCTGGCGGTTGAGCGAGAAGGTCGGCGAGACGCGCGCGGTGCCCGTCGCCTCGTCGTCCGTCGCCTCCTCGCCGCGCGGGCGATAGATCAGCGAATGGATCGTCTTGGCGGACTTGGCGCCTTTGGAGCGCAGGACCTGCGCAGCCTTGCCGGTGAAAGCCGCGAACTGGACGCCGCCCTCCACCCCTTCGGCGAAATGACGCGCCAGCGTCGTCTTGCCCGTGCCGGCATAGCCGAAGAGGCGGAAGATCGGCTGGTCGCCGCGCCGGAGCCAGTCGGCGACCCGCTGGAGCGCCTCGTCCTGTTGGGGTGAGAACTTCATGGGAGCCGGCGTCGCAGAAATTCGGCCCGGCGGCAAGCCGTCAGCGCAGGAGCGGCCAGAGCGTGGCGACGAGGGCGAGGCCCATGACGAGGTTGAAGATGCGAAGGCGCCTGGGGTCGGCCAGGAAGGTGCGCAGCCCCATTCCGAAGCCGGTCCAGATCACGGCGGTCGGGATGCCGACGATCAGGAAGGCCGCCACCACGACGAGCATGGACAGGACCGGCGCCTTGGCGCTGACATAGGCGCCCATGGCGACCAGCGCCATCGCCCAGGCCTTGGGGTTCACGACCTGGAACAGGGCGGCCTGGCCGAAGGTGATCGGCCTCTCCGCGCCGGCGGCCGGCTCGGCCGAAGCTTTGGAAAAGGCGATTTTCCAGGCAAGCCACAGGAGATAGGCGGCGCTTGCGACCTTCATGACGAGCTGCAGACCCGGCACCGAATGGAGGAGCGCGCCGAGACCCGCACCGACCGCCAGGAGCAGAAGACCGAAGCCGAGTTCGATCCCCAGCATGTGCGGAATGGTGCGCCGGAAGCCGAAGTTCACGCCGGACGTCATCAGCATGATGTTGTTGGGGCCGGGTGTGACGGAGGAGACGGCCGCAAAGGTCGCGAGGGCGAGGAGGACTTCGAACGACATCGTCGGTGATCCGGCTGACAGAAGGCGCGGGAGGACCACGCCCGGCCGGTGGCCGAGCGGGACGCTTGGGGACAGGAACGCGGCGGCGTGCCGCCCGGCCATCAGCCGTCGATGATCGGGTCCTTGCCGCGGCTCATGGCGGCGACGCCCGTGCGGCAGACCTCGACAAGACCGAGGGGCGCCATGATCTGGATGAACTTCTCGATCTTCGACGTCTTGCCCGTAATCTCGAAGACGAAGTGGTCGGTGGTGGAATCCACGACCTTGGCGCGGAAGACGTCGGCGAGCCGAAGCGCCTCGACGCGGTCGTCGCCAGCCCCCGACACCTTCACCAGCGCCAGTTCGCGCTCGATCGGCCCGTCCTCGCCCTGGCCGGTCGCGGTCTTGGTGAGGTCGACGACCTTGTGCACCGGCACGATCCGGTCGAGCTGGCTCTTCACCTGCTCGATCACGCCCGGCGCACCGCGCGTTACGACGGTAATGCGCGACAGATGCTTGTTGTGGTCGGTCTCGGAGACGGTGAGGCTCTCGATGTTGTAGCCGCGGCCCGAAAACAGGCCGATCACCCGCGCCAGGACGCCCGGCTCGTTGTCCACCACGATCGACAGGGTACGCGCGACGACCGGCGGCTTGTCGTCGGTGATGAAATAGGCGGAGGCGGGCGGCTGGACGGGTAGGTTCATGGGGTTCACTCGGGTGACAATGGGATCAAAGGAGGCGGACGGGGACGGCGTCGGGGGTCTTGCTGGTGCGACGGGCAAAATCGCGGCGGAAGGTTACGAACTCGTCCGCTTCCGAAGAATGGGCGAGGTGGAAGGCATCGGCGAAGTCCATTCCATTGCGAAGACCGTCAAGCGCGAGGATCAGTTCGCCCTCGCCGACGATCTCAACGTTCGGGAGTCCGAGGAGTGTGGAGAAGGCCGTGTCCAGCATTCCGGCATCGTAGCCGAAGCCAGCCCGCAGGACCCATTCGACTTCGAGGATCACGCTCGCAACCAGCACGACGCGATCCTGTGTGAAGATCGTGCGCGCGATGGACGCTTGGCGCTCGTCGTCACGCACCAAGAACCTGACGACGACGTTCGTATCAATCGCCGTTTTCACGCCGCCATTCCCGCTGGGCATGCTCGGTCAGCTTCTTCTCGATCTCCTCGTCAGATACCGGCGGCCCCTCGTAAAGAGAAAGACGGGCGAGGGCCTCCTCCATGGTAATCGGCGGGTAGAGTTCCTCCCTGCGCGAGCGTCTGCGCAAGATGACATCCTTCCCGCTATTGATCACCTCGAGTTCCGTGCCTGGCCCCCACCCCTTTCCGCGCGGAGGGTCGCGGGCAGGACGACCTGCCCGCGGCTCGATACCTTCGTGCTGGCCATGACGAAACCTCCTTCGGGTAAGACGAAGGTAAGATAGGCCGCCGGCCTATCCTACACCAGCGCCTTGCCCTTGGCGTCGATGGCGTTGGCGACGGCGTCGTCGCTCGCCTCGTCGGGCAGGAGGATCTCGTTGTGGGCCTTGCCGGACGGGATCATCGGGAAGCAGTTGGTGAGGTTGGCGACGCAGCAGTCGACGATCACCGGCCCATCCGTGTCGATCATCGCCCGGATGCCGGCGTCGAGGTCGCCCGCGTTCTCGATGCGGATGCCCGTGCCGCCATAGGCCTCGGCGAGCTTGACGAAGTCCGGCATCGCCTCGGAGTAGCTGTTCGACAGGCGGTTGCCGTGGAGCAGCTGCTGCCACTGGCGAACCATACCCATGTACTGGTTGTTCAGGATGAACACCTTGACGGGCGCGCCGTGCTGGACGGCGGTCGAGAGTTCCTGTGTCATCATCTGGATCGAGGCGTCGCCCGCAATGTCGATGACCAGCGCGTCCGGATGCGCGATCTGGACGCCGACGGCGGCCGGCAGGCCGTAGCCCATGGTGCCGAGGCCGCCGGAGGTCATCCAGCGGTTCGGCTCCTCGAAGCCGTAGAACTGCGCGGCCCACATCTGGTGCTGGCCGACCTCCGTGGTGATGAAGGTCTTGCGGTCCTTGGTCAGCTCGTAGAGGCGCTTGACCGCGTGCTGCGGCAGGATGAGGTCGCCTTCCTGCTTGTACGACAGGCAGTTGCGCGCCTTCCACCCGGCGATCTTGTCCTTCCACTCGCCCAAGGCGGCCGGGTCGGCGAAATCGCCGGTCTCCTTCCAGATGCCGATCATCGCCTCGAGCACGTGCGCGACGTCGCCGATGATCGGCAGGTCGACGCGCACGTTCTTGTTGATCTGGGAGGGGTCGATGTCGATGTGGATCTTCTTGGAGCCCGGCGAGAAGGCGTCGAGGCGGCCGGTGATCCGGTCGTCGAAGCGCGCGCCGATGCAGACCATGACGTCGCAGCCGTGCATGGCGAGGTTGGCCTCGTAGGTGCCGTGCATGCCGAGCATGCCGAGCCAGTTCTCGCCGGATGCCGGATAGGCGCCGAGGCCCATCAGGGTCGAGGTGATCGGGAAGCCGGTCATGGCGACGAGTTCGCGCAGGAGCCTGGAAGCCTCAGGGCCTGAATTGATGACGCCGCCGCCCGTGTAGAGGATCGGACGCTTGGCGGCCTTCATCATCTCGACGGCCGCGCGGATGCGCCCACCGTCGGCGTCGAGCTTCGGCTGGTAGCGCCCCTTGGCGCGCGAGAGCGAGGGCGGCGTGTAGGTGCCGGTCGCGAACTGGACGTCCTTCGGGATGTCGACGACGACCGGGCCGGGGCGGCCGGAGGTCGCGACGTGGAAGGCCTCGTGCAGGATCTCGGCGAGGTCCTCGACGCTCTTCACCAGCCAGTTGTGCTTGGTGCAGGGCCGCGTGATGCCGACCGTGTCGCATTCCTGGAACGCGTCGGAGCCGATCAGCGTCGTCGGAACCTGGCCGGTGATGCAGACGAGCGGGATGGAATCCATCAGCGCGTCCTGGAGCGGCGTGACCGCATTGGTCGCGCCGGGGCCGGAGGTGACCAGCATGACGCCGGGCTTGCCGGTGGAGCGGGCATAGCCTTCGGCCGCATGGCCGGCGCCCTGCTCGTGGCGGACCAGGATGTGCTTGACGTCGGACTGCTGGAACAGCGCGTCGTAGATCGGCAGGACCGCGCCGCCGGGATAGCCGAAGAGATGCTCGACGCCGTGATCCTTCATCGCCTGGACCACCATCTGGGCTCCGGTCATCTGGCGGACGGTGGTCTCGATCGTCATCTGGTTCATGGCTCGGCCTGCTCGTGTTGGGTGCCGGCTTGTCGGGCTGCGGCGCTGTTTTCGAAAAATTTCAGGCAATAAAAAAGGCCCTTCGAGGGGCCTTGGGATGCGCACACGTGGCAGGAGCCGGACGGCCCTTAGACCGTCTCGCGTGTGCGCCTGCTTACGAGAATGAGCGTGATGTTCTGCATGGGGCGGGACCTTAAGAGGCGTTCACACCCTCGTCAAGCCGTCGCCCCGTCTTTTTCGGATCAGGCGCCCATGCGCTTCAGCGCGTCGGTCGGATCGAGGTCTGGCGAGCGGATATGGCCGTAGCGCGAGAGGATCAACGCGTAGAGGCCGAAGGCGACGAGGCCGAGCCCGGTGCCCGACAGAAGCAGCGCTCCGTGCGGCCAGGAGCCGATGGCGACCAGCGCGTCCTCCAGACCCGGCATGTGGTCGGGCGACCAGCGCGAGGCGCCGGTGAAGAAGAGGACAGCCAGCGCGAGGAAGACGAGCGCGCGCGCGGCGATGCCGAAGCGGCAGACCGCCGTCATCCAGCGCGCATGGGCGGGCGGCAGGCTGAGGAACCGCAGGAACGACCCGCTCCACGCCTTCTTCGCTTGGCTGCCCGCGACCCCCAGCATCACGAGGCCGGCCGGAATGGTGAACCAGGGGCCGAAGAGCGGCGCCCACTGGTTGAGGAGACCGCTGCCCCCTCCCCCGCCGGTCGAAAGGCCGAACAGGAGCGAGGCGGCGTAGATCGACAGGAAGAGATAGGTGAGGCCGGAGACGAAGCGCCCGATCCGGGTCGCGATCCCCTTGGCGCCCGAGCCGTAGCCGTCGGCGTCGAAGATCGCCTGGATGAAGCGCCAGAGGGCGAAGCAAGGCAGCGCGACGACGAGGAGGACGAGGAGGACACCGCCGAAGGGCGAGGCGACGATGCGCCCGATCGCCTCCTCTTCGCTGAGCGTGCTGCCCGCGGCGAAGGCGGTGCGGAAGGCGAAGGTGCCGATCACGATGAAGACCGCCGCGCGGGCGAGATAGCCGAGCCGTGCCCCCTTCTCGATGGCGTCGCGGTGATCGCGCACGGGCATGGGACTGGTCGACATGGGCGGCCTCCTTGTGCGGCCCGAAACGGGCCGGCCGCCGCGACGGTTCCGCGTCAGCCGTCCGGGTGGAACTCGGCCGGGTCGTTGAGCCGCCGCCAATCGGGGCCGAACTGGTTGCGGAACCAGGTCTCCTGGCGCTTGGCGTATTGCCGGGTGCGGGTGACGGCGAGGTCGCGCGCGGCCTCCAGCGGCAGGGCTCCGTCGGCATGGGCCAGAAGCTCGCGCAGTCCGATCGCCTGGCCCGCCAGCCCCTCCATCGCCGCCGCCCCGCGGTCGCGGAAGGCCAGCGCCTCGGCAAGCGCCCCCTCCGCCAGCATCGCGTCGAAGCGGGCGGCGATGCGGGCGCGCAGGAGCGCGCGGTCGGGCGCGAGCACGAGCTTCACCACGCCGCCGGGCTCCAGGAGCGGCCGCCCCTCCCCCCGGCGCAGTTCGCCGAGCGGGCGCCCCGTCGTCTCCACGAGTTCCAGCGCCCGCACGATGCGGGTGGGGTCGCTCGGGCGGATGGTCCGGGCGGCCTCCGGGTCGCGCCGTGCGAGTTCGCGATGCAGGGCCTCGGGCGCCTCGCTCGCCCCGCGCGCGCGCCAATGGGCGCGGATCGCGCCCGGCACCTCCGGCAGGTCGTCGAAGCCGCCGAGCAGCGCCTTGAAGTAGAGGCCCGTGCCGCCGCAGACGACGGGCACGCGATCGCGGGCGGCGAGTTCGGCAAGGAGCGGCGCCATCTCGCGCAGCCAGTGTCCGGCCGAATAGGGCGCGGCCGGATCGGCATGGCCGTAGAGCCGGTGCTCGACCTCGCCTGTCTCGGCGTCGGACGGCCGGGCGCTGAGGATCCGAAGCCCTGAGAAGACCTGCATGGAATCGGCGTTGACGACCGCGCCGCCCCAGCGACGCGCCAGCCGCAGCGCCAGCGCCGACTTGCCGCTGGCGGTAGGCCCCGCTATCAGGATCGCCTTCGGTTTCTCCATCTGTCAGGTCGGCCTTCTCATGTTTGTCGTCACCCTTCTGTCGGCGCGGCGGGATCCGCGCGTCTCGCGCACCCTGGCCGAGACCGCGCTCGGCGAGATCGGCGAGGGCGACCTCCACTGGCTGGAAGAGGGCGTCGCCTGCGACATCGCGACCCTCACGCGCCCGAGCCCGGTGGCGGAGGAGCGGCTGCGCCGACTGGCCCTGGACGAGGGCGTCGACTGCGTGGTGCAGGAGCAGGCCGGGCGCCGCAAGAGGATTCTCCTGGCCGACATGGATTCCACCATGATCGACCAGGAATGCATCGACGAACTGGCCGCCGCGATCGGCATCAAGGATCAGGTGGCCGCCATCACCGCCCGCGCCATGAACGGCGAGATCGCCTTCGAGCCGGCGTTGCGCGAGCGCGTGGCGCTCCTGAAGGATCTCCCGGTCTCCACGATCGCCGACGTCATCGCCGACCACATCACGCTCGCCGAGGGCGGCGCGACACTGGTGCGCACCATGAACGCCAACGGCGCGCACACGGCGCTGGTTTCCGGCGGCTTCACCGCGTTCACGCAAGTCATCGCAGAGCGTCTCGGCTTCGCCGAGAACCGCGCCAACATCCTGGACGTCTCAGGCGATGCCTTGAGCGGCACCGTGGCGGAGCCGATCCTTGGCGCCGAGGCGAAGCTCTCGGCCCTTCAGGACATCGCCGCCCGGCTCGGCACGACGCCGGCCGACGCCATTGCCGTCGGCGATGGGGCGAACGACCTGCCGATGATCCTCGCCGCCGGCACGGGCGTCGCCATCCACGCCAAGCCGGCGGTGGCCGCCAAGGCTCCACACCGGATCGACCACGGCGACCTGACCGCCCTCCTTTTCCTCCAGGGCTACCACGCGAGCGAATTCGCCGGCTGATGGACGGCCTCCAGACCGACCGCCTCACCCTGCGCCGCTGGCGCGCGGCGGATCGGCCGGTGTTCCACCGCCTCAACGGCGACCCCGTCGTCATGCGCTTCTTCGACAAGCACCTGACGCGCCAGGAGGCCGACGCGACCATGGACCGCTGGAACGCGGGCCTCGACGCCAACCGCATGTCGTTCCTGGCCGCCGAGCGCCGCTCGGACGGAACGGTGATCGGCACGATCGGCCTGTCGCCGGTGGTCGAGGACATCTATTCCTTCGCCCCGACGGTGCAGATCGGCTGGCGCCTCCTCCCGGAAGCGGAGGGGCAGGGCTATGCCACGGAGGGCGCGCGGGCCTGTCTCGCCTACGGCTTCGACACGCTCCACCTGCCCGAGATCGTCGCCCAGTGCGTGGTCGAGAACCGGGCGTCAGAGGCCGTCATGCTGCGCCTCGGCATGCGCCTTCGCGGGACCTTCGACCATCCCAAGGTCTCGGCCGGGACGCACCCGCATCTCGTGCGCCACAGCCTCTATGCCCTGTCGGCCGACGACTGGCGGGCGGCCCAAACCTAGTCGATCGGCACCACCGTGAAGCGCAGGTCGCCCGAGCGGTCGGCCAGCAGCAGAAGCGCGTTGCGGCGACCGTCGGCCTTCAGCTTGGCGAGCTTCTCGCGCGCGTCGGCGGCGTCCTTGACCGCCTCCTGGCCGATCTCCTTGATGATCGTGCCCGGCTCGATGCCCTTCTCGCCGGCCGCCGAGTTCGGCGCGACCTCGGTGACCACGACGCCCGTGAGGTCGTCGCCGAGGTCGAAGCGCGACTTCAGTTCGTCGTTGACGTCCGAGAGCTGCAGGCCGAGCGCGGCCGCGGGGGCGGGAACGCTCGGCGCCGCGGGATCGGCGTCGGCGGGCGCCTCGTCCTCGCCCTCGTCCGTCGCGTCCGCATCTTCCAGGCGTCCGAGCGTCACTTGGACGGAAACCGGCCGGGCGGGCTGGTCGAGGCTTTCCTTGCGCAGGATGTCGAGGGTCACCGTCTTGCCGACGGCGGTCTCGGCGACGATCCGCGGCAGGTCGCGCGAGGTCGCGACCTCGCGCCCGTCGAAGCGGGTCACCACGTCGCCGATCTCGATCTGGCCGTTGTCGGCCGGCCCTTCCGGGATGATGCCCATCACGAGCGCGCCCTTGGCGCTCGGCAGGCCGAGCCCTTCGGCGATCTCGTCCGTCACCTCCTGGAGCCGGATGCCGAGCCAGCCGCGGCGCGTTTCACCGAACTCGCGCAGCTGCGCGACGACGTTCTCGGCGAGCAGCGAGGGAATGGCGAATCCGATGCCGATCGAGCCGCCCGTCGGCGAGATGATCGCCGTGTTGATGCCGATGACGTTGCCGTACATGTCGAACAGCGGCCCGCCGGAATTGCCGCGGTTGATGGCGGCGTCCGTCTGGATGAAGTTGTCGTAGGGGCCGGCCTGGATGTTGCGCCCGCGCGCCGAGACGATGCCGACCGTGACCGAGCCGCCGAGGCCGAACGGGTTGCCGATCGCCATGACCCAGTCGCCGATGCGCACGGCGTCGCTGTCGCCGAAGCCGACGGCCGCAAGCGGCGTCGGCGATTCGACCTTGAGGACCGCAAGATCCGTCTTGGGATCGACGCCGACCACGGTGGCGTCGAGCTGGCGCCCGTCGGCGAAGTTGACGGTGATCTCGTCGGCGTCGGCGATGACGTGATTGTTGGTGACGACGATGCCCGATGGGTCGAGCACGAAGCCGGAGCCGAGCGACTGGACGCGGCTCGACCCGTCGCCTTCGCGCCCGTTGAGAAGATCGTTGAAGAAATCCTGGAGCGGCGAGCCGTCGGGGGCGTTGAGCGGCGGCGTCGCCGGGGCGGGCGCGCCCTCCACCTTCTGCGAGGTCGAGATGTTGACCACGGCTCCGAGCAGCCGGTCGGCGAGGTCAGCCACCGACGCCGGCCCGATCATGCGCGGCTGCGCCGAGCCGGGCTGAGCCGGCACGCCGGGCGCGGCCGGGTCGATGGTCGTGGCGGTAGGCGGCTGGGGCGCGATCGGCTGCCCCTCCGAGGGAGGCGCGATCACGCCTTGCGCGCGCGCCGGGCCGGCTGGATGGATCAGAAGCGCGAGCGCCGCTCCGGACAGAGCGAGGGCGAAGCGGGCGGTCGTGCGGGACATCCGGGATTCCTCGGGCCGGGAGCATGGGCGGCAGGCCTCTGAGTAGAAGCCAAGCCGATAAAAACGTCTGAATCAAGAAGCCCGCCGCTGGGGACCAGCGGCGGGCTTCGGGGTCGGGACCGTCAGTTGGCCGGCGCGGGCGCCGCCGGGGCAGCGGGCGCTGCGGGTGCCGCAGGCGGCGCAGGCGGCTCGGCCGGAGGTGCGGCGGCTGCGGGCGCCGCGGCCTGGGCGGCCTGGGCGGCCGGTGCCGGAGCCGCACCCGCGACAGGCGTTCCGCCGGGACCGCCGGCATTGTCGAAGTAGCGGAAGAACTCCGAATCGGGGCGCAGCAGCATGGTCGTGCCGCCGTTCTCCAGCGCCGTGCGATAGGCCTGCATGGCACGGTAGAACTGGAAGAACTCCGGATCGCGCTGGTAGGCGGCGGCGAAGATCGAGGAGCGTTCCGCCTCGCCCTCACCCTGGAGGATCTCGGCGTCGCGCCGCGCATCCGCCACGGTCTCCGACACCGAGCGGTCGGTGGAGGCGCGGATCTCGCGGGCCGACACGCGGCCGCGCGCCCGCACCCGTTCGGCCTCGGCCAGACGCTCGGCGCGCATGCGCGCGAAGGTCTGCTGCGAGACGTCGTCGGTGAGATCGGTGCGGCGGATGCGCACGTCCACGAGGTTGATGCCGAGCTGGGTGGCGTCGGGACGGATCTGGTCGCGGACCTCGACCATCATGGCCGCGCGCTCTTCCGAGAGCGCCGATTCGAAGTTGCGTCGGCCGTAGACCTGGCGGACGGCATCGTCGAAGCGGTTGCGAAGTCGCTGCTCGGCCTGGTCGACCGAGCCCGAAACCGCCTGGCGGAACCGGGCGGCGTTGTCGATGCGGTACACGAGGAACGCGTCCACGATGTAGAAGGCGCCGCCCGAGACCTGGACGCGCATGTTGTCGAGGTCGAGGCGCAGGAGGCGGTTCGGCAGGACCTGGATGTTGTCGGCGCCCGCGAAGTTGAAGGGCAGCTTGAAGTAGAGGCCGGGGTCGGTGACGACGCGCTGGATCTGGCCGAAGCGCGTGACGACGGCCTGGTTGCCCTCGCGCACGACGAAGACCGAGTTGTAGAGCACGAAGAGCGCGGCCAGGACGACCGCAAGAAGTGCGTAGACGCGGTTGCTCATCGGGTGCCCCCCTGGATGCTGGACAGGTTGGTCCCCTGATTGTTGCCTTGCGTGTTGGCGGGAGCGGTCGGGTCGGGCGTCGTGGTGCCGCTCGGCTGGATGGTGCGCGTGCCGCCGACGGCGTTGGGCGCTGCGGCGCTCGGGCGTGGGAGCTCGTTCAGCGGCAGGTAGGGCACGACGCCTTGGCCGCCGCCGGTGGCGGGGTCCATGATCACCTTGGACGAATTGCCGAGCACGCCTTCCATGGTCTCGAAGTAGAGACGCTGACGAGTGATCTCCGGCGCCTTCTCGTATTCGCCGAGGATGGCGGTGAAGCGCTGCGATTCACCCTGCGCCTCCTGCACGACGCGGTTCTTGTAGGCGGCGGCGTCCTCGCGGATCTGCACGGCCTCGCCCTGCGCGCGGCCGAGCTGCTCGTTCTGGTAGCGGCGCGCCTCGTCCACGAACTGCGCCTCGTTCTGCTCGGCGCGCTGCACCTCCTCGAAGGCGTCGGCGACGTCGGACGGCGGGGCGGCGTCCTGGATCGAGATCGTGTTGACCTGCAGGCCGGCGCCGTAGGTGTTGAGCGTGTCCTGCGTGATGGCGCGGACCTGCTGGGCGATGCCGGCGCGGTCGTCGCGGAAGACGTCCTCGACTGGGCGGCGCCCGACCACCTCGCGCATGGCGCTTTCCGCCACCTGGCGCAGCAGCGCCGGCGGGTCCTGCACGTTGAACAGGAAGTTGCTGGGGCTCGCGACCTGGTAGTTCACCGTGAACTGCACGTCGACGATGTTCTGGTCGCCCGACAGCATCAGGCCGGAGCCCTCGCCGCCCTGGTTGGAGCCGATCACCATCTGGCTCTCGGAGGTCTTCACCGTCTCGACCGTCTCGAAAGGCCACAGCACGAAGTGCAGGCCCGGCTCCGAGACCTGCTCGTTGGGCTTGCCGAACAGGAGCTCGACGCCGACCTCGTCCGGCTGGACGGTGTAGACGGCGTTGAGCAGCCAGACCACGGCGAGACCGGCGAGCGCGAGGCCCGCGATCGCCGCGCCGCCGCCGTTGCCGGGGCCGCGCCCGCCGCCGGGCATCGCGCGGCGGAGCCGGTCCTGGCCGCGACGCAGGATGTCCTCGAGATCAGGCGAGTTGTTGTTGCCGCCGGGGCGCGGCCCTTGCGGTCCCTGCCCCCAGGGCCCACCGCCACCGCCGCCTTTCCAGCCGCCGTTCCCCGTCTGATTGCTCCAGGGCATGGATGTCCTTCCGTCAAACCCAAGGCGCGCGCGGGCCAAACATGCCGCGCCGCGTCGTCAACTCCTTATAGGAACCGGAAAAACGCGTTTCAACGCGCGTCACGGGCGAATGATCGCCCACCCTGGCGCCATGGTTAGCGCAGCGGTGCGACCCGCTCCCACCGCTGGTAGCGCGTCGGGGCGCTGTCGCGCGGATCGATCGCGCCCGGTTCCTCCGCCACCAGCGCGAAACCGGCCTCGGCGAGATCGGGAAAGAAGGCGTCTCCCGCCGGCGCGGCGTCGATCACGGTGCGCTCGACACGGGCCGTCGCCCCCAGGAATTGCCGGTAGATCTCGGCTCCTCCGGCGATCACGATTTCGTTCGCGCCGCGTCGATCGGCCGCTCGGGCCGCCAGGTCCAGGGCCTCGTCCGTCGATCGGGCGAGAATCGCCCCCTCGAAGGGCAGGCTGGAGGCGCGCGTCAGGACGATCGTGTCGCGCCCGTCGAGGACGCGGCCGATGGATTCGAGCGTGCGCCGGCCCATGATCATCGGCTTGCCCATGGTGAGCGCGCGGTAGCGCTTGAGGTCGGAGCGGATCGACCAGGGCATGGCGCCGTCCAGCCCGATCACGCCGTTGGCGGCCGTCGCGACCACCGCGACGAGGGGAAGCGCGTCCGCCACCGTCTCAGACCGCCACCGGAGCGGCGATGTGGCCGTGCGCCTCGTAGCCTTCGATGGCAATGTCCTCGAAGCGGAAGGCGAAGAGATCGGTGACGTCGGGATTCAGTCTTAGGCGCGGCAGCGGCAAGGGCTCGCGCGTCAGCTGGAGGCGGGCCTGCTCAAGATGGTTGTGATAGAGATGCGCGTCGCCGAGCGTGTGGACGAAGTCGCCGGGCTCGAGGCCCGTCACCTGCGCCACCATGTGCGTCAGGAGCGCATAGGAGGCGATGTTGAAGGGCACGCCGAGGAAGATGTCGCCCGAGCGCTGGTAGAGCTGGCAGGACAGGCGCCCGTTCGAAACGTAGAACTGGAACAGGCAGTGGCAGGGCGGCAGGGCCATCTCGTCCACCATGGCCGGGTTCCAGGCCGAGACGATCAGGCGGCGCGAATTGGGGTTCTTCCGAATCTGGTCGACCACGTTGGCGATCTGGTCGATATGCTCGCCCTTCCCGTCCGGCCAGGAGCGCCATTGCGAGCCGTAGACGGGGCCGAGGTCGCCGTTCTCGTCGGCCCACTCGTCCCAGATCCGCACGCCGTTCATCTTGAGATACGCGATGTTGCGATCACCGCGAAGAAACCAAAGAAGTTCGTGAATGATCGACCGCGTGTGAAGACGCTTCGTCGTCACGAGCGGGAAACCTTCAGACAGGGTGAAACGCATTTGGTGACCGAAAACCGAACGCGTACCCGTGCCCGTCCGGTCCATCCGATCTACCCCGTCGTTCAGGACGAGCTTCAGAAGGTTCTGGTAAGTGTGCATGATGCAGCTCCGCTGGGTGCGGAATTAGGCCGCAGAAGTGGTTTCCAACCAGCAAAGCAAGCTGGTTAACAATCAGCTAACCCCTTGTTTCAGATTCAGTTTTCAGAGTCGAGTCCGTTATGCGGACACGATGCGTTCTAAAATCCTGAACGGACAGGAGGGACGAGGCGGCACGCTGATGCGGCGCGAGATGCCCGCATTTAGCTTATTTCCTGTCTTTTCAGCGACCTGCCAAATCCCTATATTCGGCGCGCCGGGGCTTGCTCCGGCTATGGCGATAAACGGCCGATGGAATAAACCTTTCGGACCCGGGGGCGGTACCCGGCGCCTCCACCTGAGCCCAGCCTCGTCGCTGGGTTGAGGCGGGGGCGAAATAGGATCGACGAGGGTGTAAAGATCGTTCTTTCGCTCGGCATGGTACCACCGTTATCGGGCTGAAAAAGTAGTTGCCAACGACAACTATGCGGAAGCCCGTCTCGCCGCTTAATGCGGTGCGATAGCTTCGAATCAAGCCCTAGGGGTTCGCACTTCTAGGCGGGGCTCGGAGGTGCCTGGCAACAGAAACCTCCACTTCCTTTCGGGCGCCGTCGCCCGCAGTCAGGCGTTGCGAATTCAGGACCACCGATGGGCCAGGACCTTATCCGATACGATGTTCTGGCGCAGGACGCCCTGCGCGGCGTCATCCGCAAGGTGCTGGGCGAGGTGGTCAAGACCGGCCTGCCCGGCGAGCACCACTTCTTCATCACCTTCCTGACCTCGGCGCCCGGCGTGCGCCTCTCGTCGCGCCTGCGCGAGAAGTACCCGGAGCTGATGACCATCGTCATCCAGCACCAGTATTGGGACCTCTCGGTCAACGACACGTCCTTCGAAGTGGGCCTGTCCTTCTCCGACATTCCCGAACGCCTGCTGATCCCGTTCTCGGCGATCCGCGGCTTCTACGATCCGGCCGTCAACTTCGAGCTCGAGTTCGACGTGCGCGACATGGATGCCGCCAATTCGCAGGACGAGGGTGCCCCGGCGCCCACCGCGCTCGCGCCCGTCTCGCCGACGGCGACCGCCATCAAGCCGCTGCCTTCCAAGGCGGCCGCCCCTGCGGCCAAGCAGCCGGCCAAGGCGGCGAAGGACACCAAGTCCGAAACCGCCGAGGCGCCCGCCGACGACAAGCCGCAGGGCGAGAAGTCCTCGGCCGACGTCGTGTCGCTGGACGCCTTCCGCAAGAAGCCCTGACCTTTGGGCGAGGTCGTCAACCTGCGCCTCGCCCGCAAGCGCGCCGCCCGCGCGGCCGACGAAGACGCGGCGGCCCGCAACCGCGCGCGCCACGGCCTGTCGAAAAGCGAGCGCGAGGCCGCGCGGCGAGAAGCGGCCGAAACCGACCGACACTTGGACGGCGCCCGGCGCGAGCGCGCGGACGACACATCGCCGTCCGAATGACGGACAAGCGCTCGCTGTCGATCCGGGGACACCGGACCTCGATCAGCCTCGAGGACGCCTTCTGGACGGAGCTGCGTGCCATCGCCGCCCGGCGCCATTCGAGCCTTGCCGCCCTGATCGCCGAGATCGACGCCGAGCGTCCGCCCGGCACCAACCTGTCGTCCGCGATCCGCCTGCGGGTGCTGGCCGACGCGCTCGCGCGCGCCGGCGACGGCGCCTGACGCGACTCAGAGCTGGTTGGGGTTGCTGACGCCCGGCAGTCCGCCGAAGCCCGTGCCGGGCGATGCCGGAGGCGGCGGCAGCGGTTGCAGCTCGAAGTCGGCCGGCGGCGAGGGACGCGGCGTGGCCGCCCGCGCCGCGGCTTCCGCTTCGGCCTGCGCGGCGGCTCGGGCCGCCGCCTCGCGCGCGGCCGACTCCTGCGCGGCGGCCCGGCGAGCCGATTCGGCCGCCTCCGCCGCCCGAGCCGCTTCCATGCGCCGGCGCTCCTCCGCTTCGCGCCGCGCCGCCTCCTCGCGCTCGGCGGCTTCGCGCGCCAGGCGCTCCTGCCGCAGATCCTCGCGCAGCCGCTCCCTTTCACGATAAAGGCGCGCCTCGCGCCGCAGCCGCACGGTCTCGCGCAGGTCGTCCTCGATCGCCTCGATCCGCTCCTCTTCGCGCCGCGCGGCGAGTTCGGACAGGTAGGCGGCCAAGGGCTCGACGGAGGCCTGGAGCACGGGCGCGTCGAGCGGACCCTGGATCCGATAGGCGACCGACGGCGCGGTCCCTTCCACGGTCTCGTCGGCCGGCGGCGTCATCTGGAGCGCGAGTTCCGCCTCGACGCGCCCGGCGCGCAGATCGAGGGCACCCGTCCCTTCCAGCACGGCTCCGGCGAAGTCGCGGCGCAGCGGCGCGGTGCGCAGGACGCCCGCCCCGAGCGTCCAGTCGGCGGTGAGGTCCCCGAGCGATGCGCTGGCGCCCGCCGACAAGCGGTCCACCAACGCCGCCACGGCCGGCAGGCCCGGCTCGAAGCCTTCGGCTTCCGACGCTTCCACCACAGGGGCGAGAAGGTCCGGCCTTACGCCCCGCAAGGTGCCGTCCGCCAGGGTCAGACGTCCGCGTCCGTCGAGCGATGCGAGAAGGGCGGGCCAGGATTCGCCCCCGCCCGTCAACATCCCGGACAGGTCCAGCCGGCCGGCCAGAAGTCCCGCGCCGGCATCCAGCGGCCGTCCGGCCAGGGCCATGTCGAGACGGGTCGAGAGGATGCCGGCCGCATTGCGCACCTCGCCGCCTCCCGAAAGGCGCCCGCCGCCCGCCAGCTCGGCCGACAGGTCGGAGGCGGCCAGCCGCGTGCCGTCTCCCTCGACCGTCGCGGACAGGCCCGACAGGGAGAGGCCGAGCCCTTGCGCGCGCTTGGCCCCGAGCGCCAGCCGGAAGGCGCGCCCCGGCAGGAGCGGCGCGGCAAAGGCGGGCGGCTGGCCGCCCTCCCCCGCGACGGCGGCGGCCAGATCGACGCCCGTCGCCAGGCGGCCGAGCCAGTCGAGCGACAGGTTGGACATGGCGAGCCGACCGGAGACCGGCCCGCCGGCCGGCGCGGTCAGGGCGCCGGAGAGGCGCGCTGTGCCCAGCGTCGCGGCGAGGCCGTCGACAGACCAGCTTCCGTCGGCGAGCGAGACGGTCGCCTCGCCGGAGGCGGGCAGGTCGTCCAGCGGCTGGCCGAAGGCGAGAGCGAGCCGGGTCGCCCAGGAGGCGAGATCGTCGCTGCGCAGCCGAAGGGCGAGGACGGCGGCGCGAAGCCCCTCCGAGCCGATCGTCGCCGATCCGTTGGCCGAGAGATCGGTGCCCGGCGCGGCCAGTTGGATCGAGACGTCCGACGCGGCGCCGGGCTCGCCCGAGAGGGCCAGCGTCGCGCTGAGCGGCATCGTCTCTCCCAAGGGAAGGACGGCAAGGCCCGCCTGCGCCAGAAGCACGTCGGCATCGGCCTGGTTGAGGTGGAGGTCGAGGCCGAAGCGTCCGTTGCGCTCGGCGGCGGCGAGCCCGTTCTCCAGCGCGACGCGCAGGTTCAGCTCGGTGCCGGCCGCCGTGCCCCAAAGCTCCACCGCCAGATCGTCGCGGTTCGTTCCCTGCGACGCCGCAGTGCCGGTGAGGGACAGGGGTGCGAGCGACGGGGCGCGCCGGGCGAGCGCTTCGACCAGCGGGCTCGCGGGCAGGCGGGCACGCAGGAACTCGGCAAGCCGGGCGGGATCGGCCGAGGCGATCTCAAGGCTGAGATCGGGTCGCGGCGTGCCGAACGGGTCGGCCAGCGTGCCCTCGACATGGAGGTCGGTGCCCGCGAAGGCCGTGGCGTCGAGGCTCGCGATGTCGGCAAGGCCCCGATCGAAGGTGAGGTCGGCATCGAGGCTCGCGGCCTCGACATCGCCCCATCGTGCCGGGCCGGCGGAGAACTGCAGCTCGAACCGTTCCCCCTCGCGCGGCGCGCCGCCCTGCAAGGCCAGGAGACGCGCCAGGGCGCCCACGGGTTCGAGATCGACGTCGGCACCGCGCAGGTCGATGGTCGTGTTGTTGCCCTCCGGCCGCGCCGCCCGGCGGATGGCGCCGGTCAGGCTTCGCCCGTCGAGATCGATCTCCAGCCCGTCGAACCGCTGGTCGGCGGCCGAGAGGTCCACGTCGGCCGAGAAGCCGGCGCGCCCGAGGCGCGTCAGGGCCGGGTCCGCGGCGCCGGCCGCCCAGCCGAGAAAGGCGGCGGGCTGGCGCGCGGCGAGAAGCAGGTTGCCGCGAAAGCCCGCCTCCCCTTCCGTGCGCAGGACGCCCGAGGCCTCGACCAATGTGCGGCCGGGCAGTTCGGCGGAGAAGGACTGGAGCGACCAGCCTTCCGTGGCGGGCGATCCGGCGAGCGACACGCTGCGGATCGTCGTGTCGCCCACCGTGACCAGCGGCAGCGACAGGCGCACCCGGCCGGGCATGCCGGGGGTCGGCAGGCGCTCCAGCGCGGCGCGCAGGGCCTCAATGCGGGCGGGAAGGCCGGGCGGCTCCCCCGCAGGGGCGCTCGGCGGGGCGATCCGGTCGACGTCGATCGCCTGGCCGTCAAGCTGGAGATCGAAGCGCGGGATCGAGCCGACGTCCACCAGGGCCGAACCGGTGGCGACATAGGGAACTTCGGCCGCCCCCACTTCGGCCCGGAGCTCCGTCGCGCGCAGCGACGTCGGCGTCAGGCCGAGCTCCGTGGTCAGGCGCAGCGGCGGCAGGAGCGGTGCCGGCGCCCCGTCCGGCCGCTCGGCCGTAGGGTCGATCGGGCTCAGGAGCGCCAGCGTCCCGTCGGCGAGCGGCTCGCCGGGAAGGCTGGAGATCACGGCATCCAACGTCGCGCGCAGGTCGAGCGCCTGCGAATCGAGCGTCAGCCGGAGCGGCAGGCGGCCGTCCCCGGCCCCGGATCCCGTGGAGAAGGAGGCGGCCAGCGGCCGGCCGTCGGCAAGGAGTGTCGCGCTGCCCGCGAAGGGACCGCGAAGGGACTGGGCGGACAGGGTGGCGTCGATCGCCGTCAGGGCGATGCGGCGCGACGAGCGGCGGTCGGCCAGCACCGCCGAGCCGTCCGCGACCACGATCCGCTCCAGAACCACGGTTTCGGACGGGGGCGCCGCGCGCGAGCCCACCGGCCAGCGGATGGTGCCGTCGCCCTCCACCGGGACGCTCAGCGCCGGGCCGTCGAGCCGCATGTCGAAGATGCGGATCTCGCCGGACAGGTAGGGCGCGAGTTCGGCGTCCATGCGGAAGGCGCGAACGGTCAGGACGGGGTCGGTGGGATCGTCGCCCACCACGACATCGGTGAAGGATAGGGAGGGAAACGGCAGGAGCCGCGCCGAGGCCGTGCCGCGCACCTCCACCCTCTGGCCGAGAATGCGCGAGGCCTCCGCCTCGAAGCTCGCGCGGTAGCTCGTCCAGTCGACGAAGGACGGTCCGACGAGAAGCGTCAGGAGCGCGAGGACGAGAAGGCCGCCCAGCGCGATGAAGAGCTTCATGCGACCTGCCTTTCCTCGCGAGCCCCGCCCTGAACGGGCTTCCCTCTGTTTCTGCGGCATAAGCCGCGGCAAGAGCAAGGCAGCAAGGGTCGCGACCAAGCGGAAAGCCGGGGAATGTGGCCGGCGGCGCGGGCTTTCGATGTTCCCCTAGTGTTCCCGGCGGAATCGATTAAGTAGAGGCGATGGACGAGACCCGAGATCAGAACGCCGCGCCCGAGGGCCGGCCGAAGGGCGGCATCGCGGCGCGGGCTCTGGCCGCGCGCGGCGGCCCGGTGGCGCAGGGAGGCCCCGACTATCTCTCCGGGCTGAACCCCGAGCAGCGCGCCGCGGTGGAGACGACGGAAGGGCCTGTCCTGGTTCTGGCCGGCGCAGGCACCGGCAAGACGCGCGTGCTTACCACCCGCATCGCCCATATCCTGACGACGCGCCGCGCCTTTCCCTCGCAGATCCTCGCCGTCACCTTCACCAACAAGGCCGCGCGCGAGATGAAGACGCGCATCGGCCATCTCGTCGGCGGCGAGGTCGAGGGCATGCCCTGGCTCGGCACGTTCCACTCGATCGGCGTGAAGATCCTGCGCCGGCACGCCGAGCTGGTGGGCCTCAAGTCCAACTTCACCATTCTCGACACCGACGACCAGATCCGCCTGATCAAGCAGCTGATCCAGGCCGAGAATCTCGACGACAAGCGTTGGCCCGCCCGCAGCTTCGCCCAGATGATGGACGGCTGGAAGAACAAGGGCCTGACGCCGGACAAGATCCCGGAAGGCGACGCGCGCGCTTTTGCCAACGGAAAGGGGCGCGAGCTCTATCGCGCCTATCAGGACCGGCTCCTCAGCCTGAACGCCGCCGACTTCGGCGACCTCCTGATGCATCCGATCGCGCTGTTCCAGAACCACCCGGACGTTCTGGCCGACTATCACCGGCGCTTCCGCTATATCCTGGTGGACGAGTACCAGGACACCAACGTCGCGCAGTATCTCTGGCTGCGGCTCCTCGCCCAGCATTCGGACGCGCGCGCCCAGAACGGCCAGGACAAGGTGAACGTCTGCTGCGTCGGTGACGACGACCAGTCGATCTACGGCTGGCGCGGCGCGGAGGTCGATAACATCCTGCGCTTCGAGCGCGACTTTCCCGGCGCGACCGTGATCCGCCTGGAGCGTAACTACCGTTCGACGGCCCATATTCTCGGCGCCGCCGCGGGCCTCATCGCCGTCAACGAGGACCGGCTCGGCAAGACGCTCTACACCGACCTCAAGGATCCCGAGCACGAGAAGGTCACGGTCAACGCGGGCTGGGATTCGGAGGAGGAAGCGCGCGCCATCGGCGAGGAGATCGAGCAGCTCCAGCGCAAAGGCTCCAAGCTCAACGACATGGCGATCCTGGTGCGCGCCTCGTTCCAGATGCGCGAGTTCGAGGACCGCTTCGTCACGCTTGGCCTCAACTACCGGGTCATCGGCGGCCCGCGCTTCTACGAGCGGCAGGAGATCCGCGACGCGCTCGCCTATTTCCGCTGCGTCTGCCAGCCCGCCGACGACCTCGCCTTCGAGCGCATCGTCAACACGCCGAAGCGGGGCCTCGGCGACGCCGCGATCCGGCTCCTCCACGAATACGCCCGCGCCAAGGGACTGCCGCTTCTCGCGGCGGCGGCCGACCTCGTGCAGGGCGACGAGCTGAAGGCGCGCCCGCGCGCGGCGCTGGCCGAAGTGGTGCGCAACTTCGAGCGCTGGTCGGGGCTCCTCTCCACCATGCGCCACACCGATCTCGGCGAGATGATCCTCGACGAGTCCGGCTATACCGAGATGTGGCAGGCGGACCGCTCGGCCGAGGCGCCGGGGCGGCTGGAGAACCTGAAGGAGCTGATCCGCTCCATGGACGACTACGAGAGCCTGCCGGGCTTTCTGGAGCACATCGCTCTCGTCATGGACGCCGAGCAGAACGCCGAGACGGACGCGGTCTCGATCATGACGCTCCATTCGGCCAAGGGGCTGGAGTTCGAGACCGTGTTCCTGCCCGGCTGGGAGGAGGGCCTCTTCCCGCACCAGCGCTCGCTGGACGAGGGCGGGCGCTCGGGGCTGGAGGAGGAACGCCGCCTTGCCTATGTCGGCATCACGCGCGGCAAGCGGCGGGTGAAGATCTGGTTCGTCTCCAACCGGCGCATCCACGGCATGTGGCAGTCCACCATCCCCTCGCGCTTCCTGGACGAGCTGCCCGAGGACCATGTCGACGTCATGGAGCCCTCCGCCTCCTATGGCGGCTACGGGGCGGGCGGCATGGGCGGCTACGGCGCCTCGCGCTGGGACGGCAACGCCTTCTCGACCTCTTCCTACGGCACGCCCGGCTGGCGCCGCGCCCAGGCGGCGGGCAGCGCCGGCACCTACGCCGGCGGGCGCGGACGGTCGATCGAATACGGCGAAGGGGGCGTGTCGGGCTCGGATGCGCGGGCGCGCGCCGCCGCGACGGCCGACAAGTACATCGCGCGGGACGGGGTGGGCGGAAAAGGTCGAGGCTTCGAGGAGGCCCCCGGCGGGGGCGCCGACCGGTCGGGCTTCGCAGGCCGGCTGACCGACCCGTTCTCTGCCAATCGCTCGCGCGGGGCCAACCAGCCGCCGCGCAAGGGCGGCGGCCTTTACTCCTCCGCCCGCGCCGGCGGGCCGCGCGAGATCGAGGGCACGCTGGTCGCGAAATCGGTGGCCGACGAGCCGAGCCGTTTTTCGGTGGGAGACCGTGTCTTCCACCTCAAGTTCGGCAACGGCACCGTGGCGCTGGTGGAGGGCAACAAGCTGACGGTGGACTTCGACCGCGCCGGCCAGAAGCGCGTGCTCGACGGGTTCGTGGAGCCGGCCTGACGGCCGGCAGAACTTGTCCGACGGGCACGCGACCGAACGCTAAAGCGGTTTGAACCGTATCCGGGCCCGATGGCGGACCGGCGTCAGGAGACGCCGGACAGGAGCTCGTGGACCCGGCGCAGATAGGCCTCGGTCTGGCGGCACTTGGTTTCGGCTTCCACGGCGCGCTGCTCGGCGCGCTTGGCGCGCATGTCGGCTTCCCACTCGTGGTACTCGGCGTCGCGCAGCGCCGCCTCGGCGGCGACTACCTTCTCCTCCGACTGGCGAAGCCGCTCCTCGAGCGACTGGATATGGGTCTGGAGCCGATGGTGATCCTCGGCGGCCCGGTCGGCGAGCGCCTTGGACTGCTTCTCCAACTGGACGAAGCGCTTCTCGTAGGCCCGGATCGTCGCGGCCGTTCGCTCCACCAGCGTCAGCGTGCGCGTCCAGTCCGTCGGCGAGGGCTCGATGGTCAGGTGCCCGACCGCCAGCGCGATCGCCCCGGCGGAGGGGGCTTCGGGCGGGGGCATGTCGAGCGTCGCGCGGGGCGATGCCGCGTCCGGCGCGTCGGAGCCGCGGAAAAGGGTCGCGACCTCCGCCACCCGCACCGTGTCGGCCTGCTCCGCCTCGCTCCGCCGCCCGCCGGTCGGTCCGCCCTCCGATTTCGCCATGGACACGACCTCGTCTTCGGGGAGGGAGACCGTCTCGCGAACGGCGCTCATTCGTCGTCTTCCAGCCGGCCGCTGGCGAGAGCGGCCCGCAGCTCGGCCTCGGCGCTGTCCTCGCCGGCGAGAACCGGGGTGAAGCTGCCGACGATGGCGTCGTGCATCTTGGCGAGCCAGGCCTCGGCCTCCGATGCGCGCGCTTCGGCCAGGCGCGCCCGCGCTTCGGTTTCGGCGATGCGGACTTCGGCATCGTCGAGCTGTTCCTGAAGCGAGCGGATCTCCTCGCTGGCGCGCTCGGCGTCGAGCCGGTGCTCGATCTCCATCTCGGTGGCGCGCTCGTCGCGGATGCGGATCGCCTCGCTGGCCTCGCGGACGAGGTCCAGCGCCGCCGACCAGTCGCGCGCGGCCCCGGACCTGTCGTTGTTCGAGACCAGGACGAAGCTGCCGTCGCCGCGCCCGGAGCCGGAATGCTCCGTCACGCTCTGCCGCAGGCTCACGCCGATCTCCTCGCTCGCACTATTCGCCATCATGCCGATCCTTTGCCGCCGCTCACGCATCGTCTCCGAGGGTCCGGTGAGGACCTTCGGACATTTACCCGCATCCGTTCAATAGGTTGCGGCGCATTTCCTTGGTCGGAGCCCCGTTCGGCCGGCGCGATCCTCGGCTCGCACCCGCCGGGCGAAGCACGGCCGACCCTTTACTCCCCCTTTTCGGGCATCATGAAGGGGCGCACGTTGGAATGGGCGTCGCCGCCCGGACCCTCGGGCATCCCGTCGCCGTAGAGGCCCGCATCGCCGCGCGTGCGCGTCGCCCGCTTCAGCGTCTCGTTCTGGCGCTGCAGGGCCGTGCGGTTCTCGCGCGCGATGTCGAGCGCACCCTGGGCCAGCGTGCGCTCGGCCTTCTCGGTCTGCAGCTCCTCGATCAGGCGGCGGTTGGTCGCCTCCAGGGTCTGGCGCTCCTGCTCGAAGCGCAGGGTGAGCGCCTCGACGCGGTCGGAGAGATTGTTCGCCCGCGAGGTGACGCCTTCGAGCGCGGCATCCTTGGCGGCCAGCGCCTTGACCAGCATGTCGCAGCGCGCTTCCAGCTCCGTGCGCCCCTTCTGGGCGTCCTGGAGCTGCGCGAGGAGGCGCGAGGCCTCCGTCTTGCTGGCTTCCAGGCGCCGGTCGAAGGTGGTGCGCTCGGCGATCGCCTCCTTGTTGGCCCGCTCGGCGGCGCGCATGGCCTCCTCGCGCTCGCGGAGCTGGCCGCGCACCTGGGCGAGGATCTGGTCCGTCGCCATCAGGCGTGCCGACAGGGCTTCGATCTTCATGCCGGCGCTGGACCGCTCGGTCTTGATCGCGGCAAGTTCTGCCTCGAGCTGGGTGACGGCGCGCTGGCGGCCCGCCTGCTCGGCGGCGATCTGGGTCTCCTGCAGCGCGATCGTCTGGAGATGCGCCTCGATCTGGGCTTCCAGCTCGTCGTTGCGGGTGCCCGAGGTGACCAGCTCGGCGGCCTGCTCCTCGGCAAGGCTCTGGAGCCGGCGGTTCTCCTGCTCCAGGATCTGGCGGCGCTCGGAGACCTCGGCCAGCATCCGCTCGGCGTCGGCCAGCGCCTGATCGGACACCTGCGCCTCGGCCCGGAGCGTCTTCACCTCCAGGGCGAGCGACTGGTTCTGCTCGACCTCGGCGAGAAGCTGGCGCTCCAGCGCGTTGGCATGGGTGGTCTTCTCGCGCAGCGTGAGGCGCTGCTCGTCGAAGGCGGTTTCCTGCTCGCGCAGGAGGTTTTCGAGGCGCGTCGCGCGCGCCATCGCGGTGGACAGCTCGCTGGAGGCGGTGGAGTAGCGGCCGAGCAGCGAGTCCACCTCGCGGCGCAGCGCCTGTCCGCCTTCCATCTCCTGCTGGAGCAGGGCCTCGAGCTCGAGGATACGCGACTTGGAGCGCGGCAGCTCCTCGGCGATCGTCTCGATCGGGCCGATGAGCTGGGCGAAGTCGTCCGTCAGGCTGCGCAGGTCGGTGAGACGCTCGGCCATCTCGCCGATGCGCACCTTCAGCATCTCGTTGCGCTGGCCGATATTGTCGAGCGGAGGCACGAAGCCCCCATGGCCCGCCGGGGCGGGGTTGGAGACACGTGGCTGCACCGGTTCGATCGCCTTTCCGAAATCGATCCGCTCTCCTGCGCTCTCGCTCGGGCGCTGGCCGTCACGCCGAAAGAAGAACGACAGCGGTGAGCTCATCCCTATCGACTCCCCTTGGACCGGATGTCTCGCGGTCTTGCCGGGGAACCCCGGTCTCCGCAACATGATTTACGAAATATTAATCAATTTTTCCAGATGCGTGCGTCGAGGTCACAGCCTCGCCGCCGAAGCTGCGGCGTGACGGCTCCGGCTCGTTCAGGAACCGTTCAGGTTGAAAACGGTTCTTCGGCCATCACAGAACAGTTGTCCGGAGATTACCCATGCGCATTCCGAAATGGCTTGCCGGGCGCACACTGGCGGTCGCGCTCGCGCTGACCATGGTGCCGGCCGCCCTCCCCTCCACGACGCCGCTGGTCGGCGTCACGGCTGCCAAGGCCGATCCCTACTACCGCTACGGCCCGCACTACGGTCCCGGCGGCTTCCGCGGCGCCGGCTGGGGCGGCCACCGCTACCACGGCGGCCCGCGTTACTACGGCGGCCCTCGCTACGGCTACGGCCACCGCGGCTATCACCGCCGCCACAACGGGGGCGCGGCCATTGCCGGCGCGATCGTCGGCCTTGGCGTCGGCGCGGCCATCGCAAGCACCGCGCAGCCCCGCTACATCGAGCGCGCGCCGCGCTACTACGCCGCACCCGCCTATCGGGCGGAGCCGTGGACCCGCGAATGGTACCGCTACTGCTCGCAGCGCTACCGCTCCTTCGACCCGCGCTCGGGCACATTCCAGCCCTATCACGGCCCGCGGCAGTTCTGCCGCTGAGCCGGACGGCCTCTCCATGACCTCATGCGGCCGCACCTCGAAAGGGTGCGGCCGCATCGCTTTCGGAACCAGGACGGCTCCACGCACCTTTAGCGCGAGGATCAATCCGCGAAGGGGGGGACGGGCGATGGGTGAATGGAGCCGGGCCGCGATGGCGGCCCTTGCCGCGGCGGGCCTTTCGGCAGGCCTGACCGGTGCGGCGGTTGCTGGCGAGTATGTCGGTCTCGATCCCTACAACCGGCCCGTCTTCGTGCGTCCGGGGCCGATCCCGACCGTTCCCCTCGCCGTCTCGCCGCCCGTCTACGAGCGCGATCCCGGCATCTACGGCGGCCCGCAGGTGACGGGGCCGATCTTCTACGCCCACCCCGCCCCGCCGGTTCCGGGCGTCTATCGCGACAACCCCGCGCTCACGGCCGGTTCGGTGCTGGCCTTCGACCTCGACGCGGCGCTGGCCGCCGCCGAGCCGCCGCGCGGGGTGACGCTGGTGCGCAAAGGGGCGCGCCCCGCTCCCTTCACCGGCCCGTGGTATCGCTACTGCGAGACGCGCTACCGCTCCTTCGACGCCGAGACCGGCACCTACCAGCCCTCCTCCGGCCCGCGCCGTCTCTGCCGCTGAGCGGTCAGAGCGGCCGCGTCGCGGCCTGCAGCCAGGCCTTCGCCTCGCCGTCGAGGCGCGGGCCGATCTTTTCCAAGACCTCGGCATGATAGGCGTCGAGCCAGGCGCGTTCCCCGTCGTCGAGATGATCCGGGGCGATCATCCGGCGGTCGATGGGCACGAAGGTCAGTGTCTCGAAATCGTGGGCGTCGAGGTCGCCGCCGGCGATCCGCTCCGCCGGACGGACCAGGATCAGGTTCTCGATGCGGATGCCGAAGGCCCCCTCGCGGTAGTAGCCGGGCTCGTCCGACACGATCATCCCCGCTTCCAGCACCGCCATGCCGCGCTTCGAGATCGACTGCGGCCCCTCGTGGACGGCGAGATAGGAGCCGATCCCGTGGCCCGTGCCGTGGGCATAGTCGCAGCCCGTGCGCCATAGGGCGAGGCGGGCGAGCGGGTCGAGGTCGATGCCCCGCGTGCCGACGGGAAAGCGCGCTCGCGCGACGGCGATCATGCCCTTCAGCACCAGCGTGAACTTGATCCGGGCCTCCTCGCTCGCCTCTCCGATCGCGACGGTCCGGGTGATGTCGGTGGTCCCGTCGAGATACTGCGCGCCGGAATCGATCAGGAACACCTCGCCCCGGCCGAGAACCCGGTTCGACTGCCGGTTCACGCGGTAGTGCGGCAGGGCGGCGTTGGGGCCGCTGGCCGAGATCGTGTCGAAGGACAGGTCGCGCAAGGGCTGCCCGTCCGCCTCGCCGAAGCGGGTCCGGAAGCCCTCCAGGGCTTCGGCCGCCCCGATCTCGTCGACCGTTCCGGGCGCCTGGGCGTCCAGCCATGAGAGAAAGGCCGAGACCGCCGCACCGTCGCGAAGGTGCGCCCGCCGCGCGCCCTCGATCTCGACCGCGTTCTTGCGGGCGCGGGGCAGGCGCGCGGGATCGGTGCCGGCAACGACGGTTCCCCCCGCCCCTTCCACCACCTCGCGCAGGCGGTCGGCCGCGAGCGCGTGGTCCAGCATGACGCGCTGCCCCGACGCGAGACGGGCCAGCGCCGGCTCCAGCGCGTCCGGGGCGGCGATGTCGACGAGGGCCGCCAAGGCACCCGCGACCTCCTCCCTGAGCTTGTCCGCGTCGATGAACAGGGTCGGGCGCCCGTCCTGCGGGATCAAGGCGAAGGACAGCGGCAGCGGCGTGTGCGGCACGTCGGAGCCGCGGATGTTGAAGGTCCAGGCGACGGACGAGGGGTCGGTGAGGACGGTGGCACCGGCGCCGGCCTTTGCGAGGGCGGCGCGGATCTCGTCGAGCTTCTCGTCGGAGGCGCGCCCGGCATACGTGATCGGATGGAGCGACACGAGGCCCTTGGGCGGCAGCGGCCGGTCCTGCCAGACGCGATCGAGCGGGTTGTGCTTCAGGGCCACCAGCTCGCCGCCCGCGTCCGCCATCGCCGTGCGCAGCGCCGCCACTTCGCCGACCGTGTGCAGCCACGGGTCGATGCCGATGCGAAGCCCCTTGGCGTGCTCGCGAAGATAGGCGCCAAGCGGCGTGTCGACCGAGCTTTCGATGAGGAACACGGCGGCATCCACCTGCGCGCGCACCTGCACCGTGTAGCGCCCGTCCACGAAGATCGCGGCGCTCGCGGGAAGAACCAGCGCCGTGCCGGCCGAGCCCGTGAAGCCGGTGAGCCAGCGCAGCCGGTCGGCCGACGCGGGGATGTATTCCCCCTGGTGCTCGTCGGCCCGCGGCACCACGAACCCGTCGACGCCGGCCTGCCTGAGGCTCTCGCGCAGGCGCTCGACGCGCGAGGCGCTCTCGGTGGAATCGGACGCTTCGTCGAAGCTCTGGAACATGGGGCCGCCCCTTCCTTGCATTGTCACCGTCCTGTGTTTCAGTCTCCGGCGGCGATCTCAAGACCCGATCAAGCATCCGCGAGGATCGAGGCCCGGGGAGGCCGGCCCCGCTTGATCGAAGGCCGGAACGGGAGTACAGATCGCAAAGTGACGTTTACGCAAACGTCAAAGATTTGACGCTGGGAGTTCCGTCAATGCCGGTCTATCAGGCCCCCGTCGCCGATACGCTCTTCGTGCTCAACCACCTTCTCGGCTGGGAACGCCACGGCAACCTGCCGGGCTTTGCCGATGCGACGCCGGACGTCGTGGAAGCCATTCTCGGCGAGGCCGGCAAGTTCGCCACCGACATCTTCCTGCCGCTCAACCAGTCGGGCGACCGCGAGGGCTGCCATCGCGCCGCCGATGCCTCGGTGACGACGCCGAAGGGCTTCAAGGAAGCCTACAACCAGTTCCGCGAGGCGGGCTGGGGCGGCCTGTCGGCGAACCCGGACTATGGCGGGCAGGGCCTGCCGCACACGCTGGCGGCGGCGGTCAACGAGTTCCTGTCCTCGGCCAACATGGCCTTCGCCATGTATCCGGGCCTCACGCGCGGCGCGATCGCCGCGATCGAGAGCCACGGCTCCGACGAGCAGAAGGCGCTCTACCTGCCGAAGATGGTGGACGGCATCTGGACCGGCACCATGAACCTCACCGAGCCCCATTGCGGCACGGATCTCGGCCTCCTGCGCACCCGCGCAGTGCCGGCGGAGGACGGAACCTACAAGATTTCCGGCCAGAAGATCTTCATCTCGGCCGGCGAGCACGACCTGTCGGAGAACATCGTCCATCTCGTGCTCGCCCGCATCGAGGGCGCGCCGGAAGGCGTGAAGGGCATCTCGCTCTTCATCGTGCCGAAGTTCCTGCCCGACGAGGCCGGCAACCCGGGTGCGCGCAACGGCGTGTCCTGCGGCTCGCTGGAAGAGAAGATGGGCATCCACGGCAACGCCACCTGCGTCATGAACTACGACGGGGCGACGGGCTGGCTGGTCGGCGAGGCGCACAAGGGCCTGCGCGCCATGTTCACCATGATGAACGAGGCGCGGCTCGGCGTCGGCGTCCAGGGTCTCGCGATCTCCGAGATCGCCTACCAGAACGCCGTCGCCTACGCCCGCGACCGCCTGCAGGGCCGTGCCCTGTCGGGCTCCAAGCACGGCGAGAAAGCGGCCGACCCGATCATCGTCCACCCCGACGTGCGCCGCATGTTGATGACCATTCGTTCGATCAACGAGGCGGGCCGGGCGCTGATCCTCTGGACCGCGCTCAAGGGCGACCTGTCGCACCGGGCCGAGGACGCCAAGGTGCGCGAGGCGGCCGACGATTGGATGGGCCTCCTCACCCCGGTCATCAAGGGCGTCCTCACCGACAAGGGCTTCGAGAACGCGGTCCTGGCGCAGCAGGTCTATGGCGGCCACGGCTATGTCCAGGAATGGGGCATGGAGCAGTTCGTGCGCGACGCGCGCATCGCCCAAATCTACGAGGGCGCCAACGGCATCCAGGCGCTCGACCTCGTCGGTCGCAAGCTGGCGCTGAACGGCGGGCGGGCGATCCAGGCCTTCTTCAAGGAGGTCGGCACCTTCTGCGAGGAGCACCGTTCCAACGAAGCCATGGCGCCCTTCACCAAGTCCTTGAAGAAGGGCCTCAACGACCTCCAGTCGGCCACGATGTGGCTGATGACCAACGCCATGGCCAAGCCCGACAACGCGGGCGCCGCCTCCACCGACTACATGCACCTCTTCGGCCTCGTGGCGCTCGGCTACATGTGGGGCCGCACGGCGGAGATCGCGACGGCGCAGCTGGCGGCGGGCGCCGGCGACGATACATCGTTCCTGGAGAACAAGCTCGTCACCGCGCGCTTCTTCATGGACCGGCTGATGCCCGAGACGGCGGCGCACCTCGCCCGCATCTCGACGGGCGCCGAGTCCATGATGGCGCTCGACGCCGACGCCTTCTGACCACGCCGGAAGGAGATTCTAGGTGCGTGAGCATTTTGTCGAATGGGTCATCGCTGCGCTGAAGGCATATGACGGCGAGGCGACGATCGTCGAAGTTTGCAGACACATCTGGGAGCATCACGAAGGGCAGCTTCGTGAGGCAGGCGACCACTTCTTCACGTGGCAGTATGATGTCCGATGGGCAGCCAATCAGCTAGCTCGAAAGGGCTTTCTCGAATACGGCCGCCGCGGTCGCAACAACCTTTGGATACTTAAGGGCAAGTGATGACCGACGCTTTCATCTACGACCACGTGCGCACCCCGCGCGGCCGCGGCAAGAAGGACGGCTCCCTCCACGAGGTGCCGGCCGTCCGGCTCGGCGCCAAGGTTCTAGAAGCCTTGCGCGAGCGCAACGGCCTGCCGACGAAGGAGGTCGACGACATCATCTTCGGCTGCGTCGACCCTGTGGGCGAGGCCGGCTCGGTGATCCCCAAGGCCTCGGCCTTCGAGGCGGGCTACGACTTCGCCGCCCCCGGCATGCAGATCTCGCGCTTCTGCGCCTCCGGTCTCGACGCGGTGAACCTCGCCGCCGCCAAGGTCGCGGCGGGCTCCGACGAGCTCGTGATCGCGGGCGGCGTCGAATCCATGTCGCGCGTCGGCATGGGCATGTCCGGCGGCGCCTGGATCATGGATCCGTCCGTCGGCATCCCCGCCTACTTCATGCCGCAGGGCGTCTCGGCGGACCTCATCGCGACCAAGTACGGCTTCAGCCGGGACGACGTCGACGCCTATGCCGTGGAATCGCAGAAGCGCGCTGCCAAGGCCTGGGACGAGGGCCGCTTCGGGCGCTCCGTCGTGCCGGTTCGGGACCAGAACGGACTGGTGATCCTGGCGCATGACGAGCACATGCGTCCCTCCACCGACATGCAGTCGCTTGGGAGCCTCAACGCCTCCTTCGCGATGATGGGCGAGATGGGCGGCTACGACGCAGTCGCCATCCAGGCGCATCCCGAGGTTGAGGCGGTGAACCACGTGCACCACGCCGGCAACTCGTCCGGCATCGTGGACGGCGCCGCGGCGGTGCTGGTCGGCTCCAAGGCCGGCGGCGAGACGCTGGGCCTCAAGCCCCGCGCCCGCATCCGCGCCTTCGCCTCGATCGGCTCCGACCCGGCCCTGATGCTGACCGGCCCGGTGGACGTGACGGAAAAGCTCCTGAAGCGCTCCGGCATGGCGCTGTCGGACATCGACCTGTTCGAGCTGAACGAGGCCTTCGCGGCCGTCGTCCTGCGCTACCTCCAGGCCTTCGAGATCGACCCGGCTGTCATGAACGTCAACGGCGGGGCGATCGCCATGGGCCATCCGCTCGGCGCCACCGGCGCGATGATCCTCGGCACCGTGCTCGACGAGCTGGAGCGCCAGGACAAGCAGACGGCGCTCGTCACCCTCTGCATCGGCGCCGGCATGGGCACGGCGACGATCATCGAGCGGGTGTGATGGCGGCCTCAGGCCACCATGCTGCGGCTCGGCCGGTGCGTCGCGCGGATCGACATGTCGATCGCCGGCAGCGCCTCGAAGGCCGGACGGGCGAACCAGTAGCCCTGGAACAGGGTGATGCCGGCGGCCTTGAGCACGGTGAACTCGTCCTCGGTCTCGATGCCCTCGGCCAGGACCTGGATGCCGAGTTCGCGGCAGGCCGTGGCGATGGTCGCCACGATCACCTGGCGCGGGCGGCTGACCTCGATGCCGCGAATAAGCTTCATGTCCAGCTTGATCAGGTCGGGCTGGAAGTCCGCCAGGAGGCCGAGGCCGGCATAGCCGGCACCGAAGTCGTCCAGCGCCGTGATGAAGCCCTGGCGGCGGTACTCGGTCAGGATGTTCTGGAGGTGGCCGGTATCGACAATCTCCTCGTTCTCGGTGAACTCGAACATCAGCGACTGGAGCGGGAAGTCGTGGCGGCGGGCCGCGAGCAGCGTCGCGCGCAGGCACGCGGCCGGCTCGTAGACGGCGTTGGGCAGGAAGTTGATCGACAGGCGCGTGTTCTCGCCCCGCGGAAACAGGTTGGCGGCCAGTTCCAGCGCCTTGACCCGGCAGGCCTGGTCGAAGCGGTAGCGCTGCTCGTCCGAGACCTTGGACAGGATGGCGTAGGCCCCCTCGCCGGCCGTGCCCCGGATCAGCGCCTCGTAGCCCCAGACTTTCGCCGAGGTGATGTCGAAGATCGGCTGGAAGGCCATCGAGAAGTCGAAGTCGAGGGGCTTGCCCGATTGGCACCCTTTGCAGTCCGCAGCCATCGTCCTTCGGTCCCGTCCTCGATGCGATGGGGCCGATTCTATTCACCAAGTCTTTTGAAACACTGAAGGTCCTCGGACTTCGGTGACCTGTCTAAGCAATTCCGCAGAGCTTTGCCGCATGCGGATCGATCGTTCGGGAGAACAAGCGCATGGACCTTCGCAACTTCACCGTAGAGACCGACGCGGACGGGCTGGCGCTGGTCACCTGGGACATGCCCGACCGCTCGATGAACGTCTTCACCGAGGAGGTCCTGCGCGAGATCGATACGCTGGTGGACGCGTTCGCCGCCGATCCGTCGGTCAAGGGCGTCGTGCTGGCTTCCGGAAAGCCGGGCTCCTTCACCGGCGGCGCCGACCTCAACATGCTAGGCGCCATGTTCGCCGCCTTCGAGGCGAAGCAGAAGACGGATCCCGAGGGCGCCGTCGCCGAACTCTTCGAGCGCTGCGGCGAGATGGGCCGGATCTGGCGCAAGCTGGAAACCTCGGGCAAGCCCTATGTCTGCGCGATCAACGGCACCTGCATGGGCGGCGGCTTCGAGCTGGCGCTCGCCTGCCACGGGCGCGTCGCCGCGCAGAGCGCCAAGATGGGCCTTCCGGAAGTCAAGGTCGGCATCTTCCCCGGCGCCGGCGGCACCCAGCGCGTGCCACGCCTGACGGACACTCAAAGCGCCCTTCAGATGCTCCTCAAGGGCGAGACGCTGACGGCCGCCAAGGCCAAGGGCATGAAGCTGATCGACGAGGTCGTGCCCGACGACCAGTTGATCGAGGCGGCGAAGGCCATGCTGAAGGCGGGCCTCAAGCCCGTGAAGGCCTGGGACGAGAAGGGCTTCAAGCTGCCGTCCGGCCCGGTCTATTCGCCGGCCGGCGCGCAGGTCTGGCCCGCCGTCGCCTCGCTCTACCGCAAGGAGACCGCCGACAACTATCCCGGCGCCCGTGCCATCGTGAAATGCGTCTATGAGGGCCTGCTCGTCCCGATCGACGTAGGCCTCCGGATCGAGCAGCGCTACTTCACGGAAGTCCTGCGCAGCACCGAAGCGGCGATGATGATCCGCTCGCTGTTCGTGTCCATGCAGGCGCTGAACAAAGGCGCGCGCCGCCCGGCCGGCGTGCCGGAGCAGACGATTCGAAAGGTCGGCGTGATCGGCGCCGGCTTCATGGGCGCCGGCATCGCCTATGTCGCGGCCAAGGCCGGCATCGAGGTCGTGTTGGTCGACCGCGACCAGGCTGCCGCCGACAAGGGCAAGGCGCATTCGGCAAGCCTCATGGAAGGCCTCGTCAAGAAGGGCCGCGCCAAGCCCGAGGAGGCCGAGGCGCTTCTCGCCCGCATCCAGGCGACGCCGGACTACGCGGCCCTCTCCGACGCCGACCTCGTGATCGAGGCCGTTTTCGAGGACCGCGACGTGAAGGCGGAGGTGAGCCGGCGCGTGGCCGAGGTGCTGAAGCCCGACGCGATCTTCGCCTCCAACACCTCCACCCTGCCGATCACGAGCCTCGCGGAAGCCTTCCCCGACGCCTCGCGTTTCGTCGGCATCCACTTCTTCTCGCCGGTCGACAAGATGATGCTGACGGAGGTTATCCTCGGCAAGGAGACGGGCGACAAGGCGCTCGCCGTCGCGCTCGACTTCGTGCGCGCCATCAAGAAGACGCCGATCGTCGTCAACGACACGCGCGGCTTTTTCGCCAACCGCTGCGTGCTTCGCTACATGACGGAAGCCTACGACATGCTGGTCGAGGGCGTACCGCCGGCCATGATCGAGAACGCGGCGAAACTCGCCGGCATGCCGGTCGGCCCGCTCGCGCTCAACGACGAGACGGCGGTGGACCTTTCCCAGAAGATCATGAAGGCGACGATCCGCGACATGGGCGAAGGGTCGATCGACCCGCGCCACTTCGCGCTCGTCAACGCGATGGTGGACGAGGAAGGCCGGCTCGGCCGCAAGGCCGGCAAGGGCTTCTACGACTACCCGGCCAAGCCCGCCAAGAAGCATCTCTGGCCGGGCCTCAAGGACAAGTTCCCCCAGCAGAAGGCCGATGCGGTCGATTTCGAGGAGCTGAAGCAGCGCTTCCTCGTGACCATGGCGCTGGAAGCGGCGCGCACAGTGGAGGAAGGCGTCGTCACCGACCCGCGCGAGGCCGATGTCGGCTCCATCCTCGGCTTCGGCTTCGCGCCCTATACGGGCGGCACGCTGTCCTACATCGATGGCATGGGTGCGAGCGCCTTCGTGGCGCTCTGCGAGAAGCTGGCCGCCAAGCATGGCGAGCGGTTCCGCCCGACGCCGCTCCTGAAGGAGATGGCCGAGCGCGGCGAGAGCTTCTATTCCCGCTTCGCCCCGGCCAAGGCCGCCGCGTAAGGCAGGCGAACCGGCGAGGGGGTCAGGCCCCCTCGCGCTTCTCCCGCGAGAGCGACCGGCCGATCGTGTCGGCGACGCGCGCCCCGCGCTCGCCGAGCGGCTTGTCGGGCGCGTCGGTCGTGTCCATCGCGGTCTGGTGCTCCATCTCGGCGTTCACCTCGGCGCCGACGATGAAGATGATCGACGAGATCCAGACCCACATCATGAAGCCGATGACGGCACCAAGCGAGCCGTAGGTCATCGAGTAGTTGGCGAAGGACCGAAGGTACCAGGAAAAGCCGATCGAGGCCGCGAGCCAGACGCTGGCCGTCAGGATGGCGCCGAACAGAACCCAGGTCCAGCGCGCCCGGTTGCGGCTCGGCCCGTAGCGGTAGACCATGCTGATGGCGCCGACGATCAGCACGAACACCACCGGCCAGCGCGCGGCGGCGATCAGCTCGTCCGTGTAGCTCTGCGCGCCGACGATCGCCATGAAGGCCGGCACGACGCCCACCGAGACGAAGAGCACGGTGGCGATGAAGAAGGCGCCGATCGTGAAGCAGAAGGCGACCGCGTTCAGTTTCAGGAACGAGCGCTGCTCGTGCTCGCCATAGGCGACGTTCATCGCCTCGAACAGCGTCTTGATGCCGTTGTTGGCGCTCCAGAGCGAGAAGAGAAGGCTGGTCACGAAGCTCGCGGACAGCGAGGCCGGGTCGCGCGTGACGAGATATTCGAGCTGCGAGGTGAGGATGTCGGTGCCCGCCTGCGGCAGGAAGCGCCCGATGAAGGCGATGTGGTCAGCGATCGTCGTCGGGTTGGCGACGATGCCGTAGAAGGAGACGAAGACCGCGAAGGCCGGGAACAGCGCGAGCAGCAGGTAGAACGTGGCGCCCGCCGCGATCAGCATCACGCGGTCCTCGAAGAACGAGTAGTAGAGCCGCCAGATGATGTCCTTCCAGCCGCGCCAGGGAATGCCGAAAGGCCCCGTCGCGTCGCGGCCCCGCCCCGGCTCGCTCGCACGCATGCGCGTTTCCTCGGTCGTATTGGGGGCGAAGCGGAAGCCGATCGTACTCATCCCAGTCCTTCGAGCCAAAACGGCCGCGCGGGCGACCGGGCGGCCCATGAGCCGCCACGATCCATTCGCAGAAATGCCGCATTTGGCCTCCGGGTTCCCGGTCCGCCGTGGAAAGATCGGGAACGGGCCGATCCGCCGCACCAGTGCGAACCCGTGGAAAACCGGCGCCCCGGAGCGGTTTCGAGCCCTTCCGCGGCGTCCGACTTATCGACAGGACGGGAGTCACATCTTAGACAGAATGGGCCGAGGACTATATTCCTCAGACGGGAAGCGGCACCCTGCCGCTCCGGGCCACCAGCCGAAGGGTTTGCCGCATGCTGTCGCATGACAGGATCTGGGCCGCGATCGACGGCCTCGCCGCACGGCTGAAGATGTCGCCCTCGGGGCTGGCGCGCAAGGCGGGGCTGGATCCCACCACCTTCAACAAGTCCAAGCGCACCGCCCCGGACGGGCGGCCGCGCTGGCCCTCGACGGAATCGATCGCCAAGGTGCTGGAGGCGACGGGCACGAGTTCGGAGGCCTTCTTCGCGGGGCCGGACGCGGCCCTGCGCGCGCTCGGCCCCCTCCCCGCGCCGCGCAACGCGGTGCCGCTGCTCGGCTTTGCGGAGGCGGGCGGCGGCGGCTATTTCGACGATGCCAGCTTTCCCGCCGGACAGGGCTGGGAGGAGGTGGAACTGCCGGGCGCCGACGATTCGCTCTATGCGCTCGAAGTCTCCGGCCAGTCCATGATGCCGCTCTATCGCGACGGGGACGTCGTGGTGGTCAAGCCGGGCGCGCCGGTGCGCCGGGGCGACCGGGTCGTGGTGCGCACCAAGGGCGGCGAGGTCATGGTCAAGATCCTCCAGCGCCAGACGGCGCGCACGATCGAGCTCGCCTCCGTCAACCCGGAGTTTCCTGACCGCCAGTTCCCGCTCGCCGAGATCGAGTGGATCGCCCGCATACTCTGGGTCAGCCAGTAGGCGGCAACCCTTTGCGCGAGGGATGGCGCCCCTAGAACGGAAAGGGCCGGCCGCACGGGCGGACCGGCGTCCAGCAGGGAGAGCGCCCATGTCCGAGCACACCTACAAGATCGTCGAGATCGTCGGCTCCTCGCCGGAATCGGTCGAGCAGGCGATCGAGAACGCCATCGCCGACGCGGCCAGGACCGTGCGCAATATCCGCTGGTTCGAGGTCACGGAAACCCGCGGCCATGTCGAGGGCGGCCGCGTAGCGCATTATCAGGTCGGCCTGAAGATCGGCTTCACGCTCGAAGAGTCCTGATCGCCTCTCAAACTCGTCATACCAGTTGACGAGTTCATCACGCCGTGCGAACCCATGGAGGCAATCCAGACTGAAGGATCCTCCATGACTTCGATCGCCCTGTTCGGGGCCGGCGGAAAGATGGGCACCCGCCTTGCCGGCAATCTCAAGGGGTCGCGCTTCGACGTGCGCCATGTCGAGCGCTCCGAGGCGGGCCGCGAGCGGCTGCAGGCGCATCTCGGCGTCACCTGCGTCGACGAGGACGCCGCCCTCGCGGGTGCCGACGTCGTCGTCCTCGCCGTGCCCGACACGCTGATCGGAAAGGTCCTGTCCGGCATCGAGGCCAAGCTCAAGCCCGGCACGATGGTGGTGATCCTCGACGCCGCCGCGCCCTTCGCCGGCCACCTGCCCGAGCGCGCCGACCTCACCTATTTCGTCACCCATCCCTGTCACCCGCCGATCTTCAACGACGAGACCGACGAGGCTGCCAAGCGCGACTTCTTCGGCGGCGTCGCGGCCAAGCAGCATATCGTCTCCGCGCTGATGCAAGGCCCCGACGAGGCCTATGCGCTGGGCGAGGAGATCGCCAAGGTGATCTGGGCACCGGTGATGCGCTCGCACCGCATTACGGTGGAGCAGATGGCGCTCTTGGAGCCCGGCCTGTCCGAGACCGTGACGGCGAGCCTTCTCGTGGTGATGCGCGAGGCGATGGACGAGGTGGTGGCGCGCGGCGTGCCGAAGGAAGCCGCCCGCGACTTCCTACTCGGCCACATGAACGTGCTGGGCGCCGTGATCTTCGAGGAAACGCCGGGCGTCTTCTCCGACGCCTGCAACAAGGCGATCGAGTTCGGCAAGCCGGCCCTGATGCGCGACGACTGGAAGCGGGTCTTCGAGCCGGACGAGCTGATGGCCTCCATCCGCCGCATCACCTGAGCGGGATCGTCCCATGAGCGAGCTACGCGGCGCCCTGATCGGCTGCGGCTTCTTCGCCGTCAACCAGATGCACGCCTGGGGCGACATCCCGGGCGTCTCCATCGTCGCGATCTGCGACCGCGACGAAACGCGATTGCGTGAGATGGGCGAGCGCTTCGGCGTCGCCCGGCGCTTCACCGACGCGGAGGCGATGCTGCGCGAGGTGCGGCCCGACTTCGTCGACATCGCCACCACCGCGCCGAGCCACCGCGCGCTGGTGGAACTCGCGGCGTCGCTGACGATCCCCGCGATCTGCCAGAAGCCCTTCGCGCCCACCATGGACGACGCGCGGGCGATGGTCGTCGCCTGCGAGAGCGCCGGCGTGCCGCTGATGATCCACGAGAACTTCCGCTGGCAGTCGCCGATCCAGGCGGTGCGGCGGGTCTTGGACTCCGGCGAGATCGGGGCGCCCTTCTTCGGCCGCGTCTCGTTCCGCTCCGCCTACGACGTCTATGCCGGCCAGCCCTATCTGGCAGAGGGCGAGCGCTTCATCATCGAGGACCTCGGCATCCACGCCCTCGATATCGCCCGCTTCCTGTTCGGCGACGTCGCGCGCATCACCGCGCGCACGAAACGCGTGAACTTGGCGATCCGCGGCGAGGACGTCGCGACCATGCTCCTCGATCACGAGGCGGGCTTCTCCTCCGTGGTGGACTGTTCCTACGCCACGAAGCTGGAGACCGAGCGCTTCCCGCAGACGCTGGTCGAGATCGACGGGGCGGACGGCACGATCCGGCTGGACGAAGGCTATCGCCTGACCGTGACCGGCCCGAACGGCACGCGGCACGAGGACGTCTCGCCGCCGCTCCTCTCCTGGGCCTCCCGCCCCTGGCACAACATCCAGGAGAGCGTCGCGCTGATCCAGCGGCACTGGGTCGAGTCCTTGAGCGCCGGCACGGAGCCCGCGACGTCCGGTCGCGACAACCTGAAGACCTTCGCCTTGGTCGAGGCCGCCTATCGCAGCGCCGCGACCGGCGCGACGCTCGACCCGTCGGAGGTCTGACATGGCGGACGCGCTGAAGCTCTTCGGCACGCGCGAGGAGGTCGCCCCCGCGCGGCGTCTCCGGGCGGGGCGGCTCACGGCCGATCTCGTCTCCGGCAACCTGCGCGGGATCGCGTTTGCCGGCGTCGAGGTGCTGCGCGCCGTCTCCTATGTCGTGCGCGACCGCGACTGGGGCACCTACGATCCGCCGATCCGCGACCTCCATGTCGAGGAAGGCGGGAACCGCTTCCGGGTCCGCTACCGGGCCGAGGTCGAGGCGCCGGACGGCGCGCGCCTCGCCTACGAGGCCACGATCGAGGGCGAGGCCGACGGACGCCTGTCCTTTGCGGTCGAGGCCCGGCCCGACCGGCCCTTCGAGACCAACCGCTGCGGCTTCTGTGTGCTGCATCCGATCGAGGGCGTCGCCGGCACACCGCTCCGCGTGGAGCACACCGACGGACGGGTGGAGGAGGCGCGGTTTCCCGATCGGATCGAGCCCTGGCAGCCCTTCCAGGACATTCGCGCGCTGACGCACGATCCCGCACTCGGCCTTTCCGCCACCTGCCGGATGGAGGGCGATGCCTTCGAGATGGAAGACCAGCGCGCCTGGTCGGACGCGTCCTACAAGACCTACGTGCGCCCGCTGGCCAAGCCCTGGCCCTACCGGATGGAGGCGGGGGTCGCCGACCGTCAGTCGGTGACGCTGCGCATCGAAGGAGCCGAAGGTTTTGCCGGCGCCGAGTCCCGGGACGAAGCCGGCCCGGTCCGGCTCCGGCTCGGGGCCCCTCTTCCTCGCCCCATGCCGCGCTTCGGCCCCGCCGTCGCACCCGAGGAGGCGGAGGCGGTGCTCGACCGGCCCGAGCGGCTGGCCGATCTCGCGCCCGCCTTTCTGCTCTTCCATCTCGACCCGCTCGCCGGCCACGGCTCGGGCGCGCTGGAAGCCTTCGCCCGCATCGCCGCCCTGGCGCCGCAGGCCGAGCGCGTGCTTGAACTCGTCCTGCCCGGCCGGGACGACCCGCAGGCGGAACTCGCCGACGTTGCCCGGATGGTCGAAGCGTCGGGCCTCCGTCCACAGGCGCTCGTCGTCAGCCCCGATGCCGATCGCCGGTCGACGCCGCCCGGCAGCGCCTGGCCGGCCTGCCCGCCGCTGGACGCGGTCTACCGCGCCGCCCGCGCCGCCTTTCCGGGCGTCACGCTCGGCGGCGGCATGGTCAGCTATTTCACCGAGTTGAACCGCAAGCGCGTGCCGCTCGAAGGCCTCGACTTCGTCACCCATGCGACCAACCCGATCGTCCACGCCGCCGACGATCTTTCGGTGATGCAGACGCTGGAGGCGATCCCCTTCATCACGCGCTCGACCGAAGGCTTCGTCGACGCCAAGCCCTACCGTCTCGGACCGACGACGATCGGCATGCGGCAGAACCCCTACGGCTCGCGCACCATGCCGAACCCGGACGGGCGGCGCGTTCCGATGGCGCACGACGACCCGCGCGCGAGAGGCCAGTTCGGCGCGGCTTTCCTGGTCGGCTACGCCGCGCGCCTCGCGGGCTCCGCCGTCGAGGCCTGGGCGGGTGCGAGCCTTGCCGGCCCGCACGGGCTTTTTCTCGACGGGGGCGGGGTCGCGCCGGCCTATCACGTGGCGCGGGGGCTCGCCGCGGTCGGTGGCGCCGAGCGGCTGGAGCTTCGCTCCGGCCGGCGCGGGACGGTGGACGGCTTCGCCGCCCGCCGCGCCGACGGCCGGCGTGAGGTCTGGCTCGCCAACCTCACGCCGGAAACGCAGGACGCTGTGCTGGAGGGGATCGCCCCCGGCGCCACCCTCTCGCTGCTCGATGAAGCCGCCTTCGACGCGGCGGCCGGCGGCGCGATGCCGCCGGAGCGGCCCGTCGAGGAGCCCTTGCGCCTGCCGCCCTATGCGGTCGCCCGGCTCGTCCTCGCTCAGGCGCTCTGATGGCGGAACTGTTCGCGCGAGCGCTCGAGATGGCGCACCATCGCCGCCTCGGCGGCATCGGGATCGCCGGCGGCGATGGCCTGGAGGATCTCCTCGTGCTCCAGGAGGGTGACGTTCTCCCGGCCGCTCCAGATCAGGAGCTCGTTGTGGTACTGGCGCAGCCATCCGAGCATGGATTCGGCCACCGCCTCGAAGATCGGGTTGCCGGGAATGGCGGCGATCCGCGCGTGGAAGCGCATGTCCGTGCGCACGAAGAGTTCCGGCGTGCCGAGCGCGTCGCGCTGCTCGGCCAAGAGCGCGGCGAGCGCCTCGACATCGGGCGGATCGGCGCGCTCGGCGGCCTGGCGCACGATGCCCCGCTCGAAGAAGATGCGCGCCTCCTTCAGGTGGCCGAGCGCGGCGGGCGATGTGGTCAGCATGATCTCGGCCGCCCGGTCCACCTGCCCGAACAGCGAGCGCGGCGTGAGGCTGAGGACCTTGGCACGCTCCCCGTGCGAGATGGCGACGAGCCCCATGCCGTTCAGCGTCTGCATCGCCTCGCGGATCGCCGGCCGGCCGACGCCGAAACGCTCCATCAGCTCGCGCTCGGAGGGCATCTGGTCGCCGGGCTTCAGCTCGCCCGACGTGATCATCGCCTTCAGACGCTCGTAGACTTCCGCGGACAGCTTGCGGCGGACGATCGGTTCGAACGGCTTCACCATGCCTGACGCTTCCGCTCCCGATCCTTGCGCCGCCGAATGCGGCGGCCTCTGCGCTGGTATCGCGACCATACCAGATGCGCCGCCCCCGCGCTTCCCCTCCCCTTCCCACAGGCCTCGCCCATGAGCGACGACATCGTCCTGACCTACCGGATCGAGACGCCGGGCAGCGTCGAGAAGCTGGCCGCAAAGATCGCGAGCGACCAGTCCACGGGCACCTTCGTTCCGCTGCCGGGCGAGACGCCGGAGCTGAAGGCGCGCGTCGCCGCGCGGGTCCTGGCCGTGCGGCACCTGGAGCCCGCTTCCGAACCCGCCTTCGGGCGCAGTCATGACGACCTCGCAGAGCCCCGCGTCTTCCAGTGCGGCGAAGCCGACATCGCCTTTCCCATGGAGGCGATCGGCACCGACCTCGCCGCCCTGATGACCATCGCCATCGCCGGCACCTTTTCCATCAAGGGCTTCAGCGGCATCCGGATCACCGGCCTGAAGCTGCCGGAGGCCTTCGGCCGCGCCTGGCCCGGGCCGCAGTTCGGCATCGAGGGGTCCAAGCGGCTCACCGGCGTCTCGGGGCGCCCGATCATCGGCACCATCGTCAAGCCGGCGCTGGGCCTGCGCCCGCCCGAAAGCGCGGCCATGGTGCGCGAGCTGGTGGAGGCCGGCGTCGACTTCATCAAGGACGACGAGAAGCTGATGAGCCCGGCCTATTCGCCGCTCGACGAGCGTGTGAAGGCGATCATGCCGGTCGTGCTCGACCACGAGCAGCGCACGGGCAAGAAGGTGATGGTCGCCTTCGGCATCTCCGCCACCGACCCCGACGAGATGATGCGAAACCACGACACGGTGCTGGCCGCCGGCGGCAATGCGGCCGTCGTCAACATCAACTCGATCGGCATGGGCGCCATGGCCTTTCTGCGCAAGCGCTCGGGGCTGGTGCTCCATGCCCATCGCAACGGCTGGGACATCCTCACGCGCCACCCCTCGCTCGGGCTCGACTTTTCGGTCTACGAGACAGTCTGGCGCCTCCTCGGCGTCGACCAGTTCCAGATCAACGGCATCGGGGCGAAGTACTGGGAGCCGGACGAGTCCTTCCGCCGCTCCTACGCGGCGCTGCGCCGCCCGCTGTTTCGCGAGGACGACCGGCCGCTCCCCGTCGTGTGTTCGGGCCAATGGGGCGGGCAGGCGCCCGAGACCTATGCCGCGGCGCGCTCGACCGACCTCCTGTACCTCTGCGGCGGCGGCGTCGTCAGCCATCCGATGGGCCCGGCGGCGGGCGTGCGCGCGGTCCGGCAGGCGTGGGAGGCCGCCGTGGCCGGCATCGACCTTGCGACCTTCGCCGCCGACCGCCCCGAACTCGCCGCCTCGCTCCGCGCCTTCGGCGGGCCGGACGCCAAGGGAGCCTGAGCCATGACCGCGCCTCTCCTCGCCTTCTACGGCGACGACCTGACCGGCTCGACGGACGTGATGGAGTCGCTGGCCTCCAGCGGCATCGAGACGGTGCTCTTCACCGAAGTGCCGACGCAGGCGCAGCGGGCGAAGTTTCCGGACGCCCGGGCGATCGGCCTTGCCGGCACCAGCCGCAGCGAGACGCCGGCCTGGATGGACGAGAACCTGCCGGCCGCCTTCGCGTGGCTGAAGTCGCTGGGCGCCGACCTCACCCACTACAAGGTCTGCTCGACCTTCGATTCGAGCCCGGCCATCGGCTCGATCGGGCGCGCCGCCGAGATCGGGCGCGCCCTGTTCGGCGATCGCCCCGTGCCGCTCGTCGTCGGCGCGCCCCCGCTCAAGCGCTGGACCGCCTTCGGCCACCTCTTCGCGGGTTACCGGGGCGAGACCTACCGCATCGACCGCCATCCCGTCATGAGCCGCCATCCGGTGACACCGATGCGCGAGGCCGACCTCGCCCTGCATCTCGCCGAACAGACGACTCTTTCCGTCGCCCTCTTCGACCACCTCGCCCTAACGGTGCCGGACGCCGACGCCCGGCTCGACGCGATCCTCGCCACCGATCCCGGCCTCGTGCTTCTCGATGTCCTGAACACGGAAACGCAAGGCGCGGTGGGGCGCCAGCTCGAACGGTTGGCGCAGGCGGGCTGCCGCTTCGCCGTCGGCTCCTCCGGGGTCGAATACGCGCTGACGGCGCATTGGGCGAAGACCGGCCGCATCGGCGCCCCCGCCGCCTTCGCGCCGCTCCCGCCGGCGGAGCGCATCTCGGTCGTCTCGGGAAGCTGCTCGCCCACGACAGAGCGCCAGATCCGGCATGCCGGCGAGAACGGCTTCGAGCCGATCGCCTTCGACCCACGCGCCATCGTGGCCGGCGACACGGCGGCGGTCGAGGCCGTCGAGGCGCGGGCCGAAACCGCGCTCCGAGCCGGTCGCTCGGTGATCGTCCACACCGCCATGGGGCCGGAAAGCGACATCGGGGCGGAATTTGCCGAAACGGAGGGCGCGCGCCACGCCATCGGGCGCGGGCTCGGCCGGCTCCAGGCGGGCCTGGTGCGACGCCTCGGCCTCGGCCGCGCGGTGATCGCGGGCGGCGACACGTCAAGCCACGCGCTGCGCCAGCTCGGCATCCACGCGCTCACCACCCGCCTGCCACTCGCCGACACGCCGGGCTCGCCCCTGGCGCTGGCCCACAGCGACGATCCGGCCTTCGACGGGCTCGAGATCGCGCTGAAGGGGGGCCAGGTCGGCGGCGACGACTATTTCTCGCGCATCCGCGACGGGCGCTGATCAGAGATCGCAGCCGTCGAGGGTCGCGGCCGTCTGGATCAGCGCGAGATGGCTGAGGCCCTGCGGCATGTTGCCGAGATAGGCGAGCGACTTCGGATCCACCATCTCGGCCAGGATGCCGGCACCCCGGTCGCCCAGCGCGTCGAGCACCTCGTCGAAGCGCAGACGCGCCTCGTCGCGGTGGCCGAGCAGCGCCAGCCCCTCGATGATCCAGAAGGTACAGGCGAGGAAGCAGCCCTCGTGGCTCTCCACGCCGTGGTAGCGATAGTGGAAGAGGCCCTTTCGCAGCTTCGCGTCGAGCGCCCGCAGCGTCTTTTCCAGGCGGTCGCGCCCGTCGAACCCGAAGCGCACGGCGAGCGCGAGCGAGGCGTCGAGTTCGTCTCCGCCCGGCACCATGACATAGGACTGGTGCCGCTCCGACCAGCAATTGGCGTCCACCCAGGCGGCGATCCGGTCGCGCGAGCGAGCCCAGCGCTCCCGGCAGGTGGAGGGGATGTGGCCGCCGTCGGCGAGTTCCACCGCGCGCGCCAGCGCCTGCCAGGCGCTGATCTTCGACATCGTGTAATGCCGGCGCTCCGAGAGTTCCCAGATGCCGGAATCGGGCTGGCGCCAGGTCTCGGCGCAGCGGTCGGCGACGCCCGCCAGCACCGCCGCGCTGCGCGGGTCGAGCACGTTGCCGCCCGCCACGAAGCGGGCCGCCGTCTCGAAGATGTCGCCGTAGATGCCGTGCTGGTGCTGGCCGGCGGCCTGGTTGCCGCGCCGGACGGGGCGGCTGCCGCGATAGCCCGGCACGTCGATCTCCACCTCCTCGCCAAGAAGCCCGCCTTCCAGCGTATAGCAGACCAGTGCGCCGTGCTCGGCCAGCCGCTTGATCAGCCAGGTAAAGGCGCCCTTGGCCTCGGCCGAGGCGCCGATGCGCAGGAAGGCCTTGATCGTGTAGGACGCGTCGCGAACCCAGGCGTAGCGGTAGTCGTAGTTCTTTTCGCCCCCGATCCCCTCCGGCAGCGAGGTCGTGGCAGCCGCGGCGATCGCCCCGGTCGGCGAGTAGAGAAGGAGCTTGAGCGCCAGCGCGCTGCGGATCACCTGCGGTCGGTAGGAACCGTCGAACTGGATCCCGGCGCACCATTGCCGCCATTCGCCGTCGGTCACGTCGATGCGGGCGTCGATCCGCTCGGGCGCCTCGACCACCAGCGGCTCGTCCTCGCCTGCCACGATCGCGACCACCTCGCGCGCGCCGGCTACGACGCTGACCCGGCCCCGGATCTCGCCGTCGCCCTCCTCCTCGATCACCACGCCGTCGCTGGTGCGCAGGAGGCCGATCACCGAGCCCGCATGGAAGGTCGTGGCGTTGGCGTTGGCGAAGAGAAAGGGGCAGATCGTGTCGGCCTGCGTGCCGAAGACGAGGCGCAGCTCGAACGCGACCTCGCCCTCCAGCCCCTCGATCCGGCGCGCCAGTTCGCACCAGGGCAGCCGGCCGCCCGAGCCGCTGTTGAGCGACTCCACCAGCCGCGCCCGCCCCCCCGGTCCCTCGAACACCGTTTCCAAGACGTTGGAGTCCGGGCGGTAGGTGCGCTGCGCCCGGTAGTCGCCGACCGGCGTCAGGGAGAAGAAGCCGCCGCGCTCCTCGTCGAGGATGCGATCGAGCATCGGGGCCGAGTTCATGTTGGGCACGCACCACCAGTCGATCGACCCGTCGAGCCCGACCAGCGCCACGGATCGCCCGTCGCCGAGCGCCGCGTAGGCTTCGAGCGGCAGGGCCTTCGGCCGTCCCGGCAGCGCGACGGTGGGATCCAGTGCCGGTTTCACGCGGTTCAGCATGAGACGGCCTGGATGCGGTGCGAGGGCATTTCGAGGCGCATACGCTGCGACGGGAGGCGGAGGGGCGAGGCGGGATCCATCATCGTAACCAAATGCGTGGGCGCCCAAGGAAGATCCTGCGGCAGAGGCGCGCATGCGAGGCGATGACACATCATATTGTCCGACTGAAGAGATAACCCCGGCTTGCCTTTTTCTTCGGGCACGGGCATATCGAAGCGGTCGTGAGATGGCCGGACGTTTGGCCCTGCGCCGCCAGCGCGGCGCCTGCTTATCCCGTTTCATCGCGATATTCGAAACTGGAGCGCGCCGGAAGGCCGCCGACGAACGCTTGCGTAGAAAGGTGTCCCATGGCTACGGGAACCGTGAAATGGTTTAACTCCGACAAGGGCTTCGGCTTCATCGCCCCCGATGATGGAGGTCAGGACGCCTTCGTGCACATCACGGCGGTGCAGCGCTCGGGCCTCGACGGCCTGACGGACGGCCAGAAGGTCAGCTTCGAGCTCGTCGCCGACCGCAAGACCGGCAAGCTCGCCGCGCAGAACCTCAAGGCTCTCTGAGCCCTGTAAAGCCGGCCCCGCGTGGCCCGCGATCCCGCCCGCCGAACCATCGGCGGGCTTTTTTTTGCGTGCCGCCAGCTCCGCGCAGGCTTGGCGTGCCAGCATCATCCCGTCGCCCGGCTTCGACCACGGATGAACTGGCGGACCGCGACGACGACCACCGCCAAGATGGAACCCTGCGCCTTCCGGCTGCAGGGTTTTTTCTTGGGCGTCGATCCGTTGGCGGATTTCGGCGTCGGCCTGACGATCATGCCCGACCTGCGTGATCTTCGCGCCCCTCCCCTTCATCCGCAACGAGCGAAAGGAACTGTTCGTTGAGGACGACTGATGGCGCTTGACGGAACGGGCCGGCGCGCGACCTTGAACGCTCATGGGAATCGAGATCGAGCGAAAGTTCCTCCTCAACGGCGACGGGTGGCGCCAGGAGGCGGACGAGGGGACGCGGATACGCCAGTTCTACTTGGCGGTCCGCGAGGATCTGACGGTCCGGGTGCGTCTGCGTGAAGGGCGAGGCGCCATGATGACCGTGAAGACCGGCGCGGGCCATGCCCGCGGCGAATATGAATATCCCATCCCCGAAGCCGACGCGGCCGAGCTGGAGGCTGCCCGCGTCGGCCTAGTCGTGTCCAAGCGCCGTCATCTCGTGCCGCTTGGCGATCTCACGATCGAGGTGGATGTCTTCGAGGGCGCGCTGGCGCCCCTGGTCATGGCCGAGATCGAGCTGCCCGCCCTTCACCATCCTGTGGCGCTCCCCGACTGGATCGGCAGGGAGGTGACGCGCGACCCGCGCTACACCAACGCCGCCCTCGCGCTGAACGGACGCCCGGATTGACGATTCCCGGCGCAGGGCGCCGTGTTTCCCCCCTGCTGCGCCCTAGATGGGTACTTCGGCCGTTCCGGCCGCAGAGGAGAGCATGGCCTACCGCTTCGACCCCCGTATCCCCGTCGACGCCTCCATCCGGCGCGCCGCCCAGGAACAGATCGACAAGGCGGTCCGCGACCTGTCGGACGGCGAGGATAATCGGCACGAGGCGGTCCACGAGGCCCGCAAGCGCCTGAAGAAGCTGCGGGGGCTGGTGCGTCTCCTGCGCGCGGCCGAACCCAACTTCGCCGCCGCGGAGAACGCGCGCTATCGCGATGCCGGCCGCACCCTTTCGGGCGTGCGCGACCGCACGGCGCTGATCGAGGCGCTGGACGGGTTGGAGGCGCGCTTCGCCGGCGAGGTCGAGAGCCCGTCCTTCGCCGTGGTGCGCACCGCGCTGGAACTCAAGCGCCAGGCCGCGATCGAAGCGCAGGGCAGCGCCGAGGACGTGGCGGCCGCCGCGATCCGCAGCCTCAAGGAAGGGCGGCTGGCACTCGACGCGCTGGTGCTCGGCCGCAAGGCCGGCCGCAACCGCGGCCAGGTCGTCTCCGCCATCGAAGCCAACTATCGCCGCGGCCGGCGCGACCTGAAGACGGCGCGCCGCAGCGGCCATGCGGAAGACTTCCACGATCTGCGCAAGCGGATCAAGTATCTCGGCATGCACCTCAAGCTCCTAGAGGATGTCTGGCCTGCCGTGATCGCCCCCTTGCGCGAGGAGGCCGACCGGGCGGCCGACGCGCTCGGCCGCGACCACGACTATGCCGTGCTCCATGCCGAGATGCTGGCCGATCCGCGCTCCTTCGGCGCGCGAGCCGATCTCGACATAGTGCTGGCACTCCTCGACCGACACCAGACCGAACTGCGCGCGGAAGCCGCGGAGACCTGCGGCCGGCTCCTCGCGGAAACGCCCGAGGCTTTCGCCGCCCGCATCGCCCGGCTTTGGGACCTCGCGGCAAAGGCGCCCGATCCGGCCGCCCCGCCGGAGCCCGCTGCGCCCTGAGGGCTTGCACTGAGGGTCGCGGCGTCGCAATCAGGAACAGACCCGCCGCGCCGATCGCCATGCCGCCCAGGAACCGCACCTCGTCCCGTCCGCAACCCGCCCGAGCCCGCCAGGCGGGCGACGGCGGCCATGGCCTGGCGCGCGTCCTGTCCAAGCTCGGCTACTGTTCGCGCAGCCAGGGCGAGGCGCTGGTCCGCGAGGGCCGCGTACGGCTCGACGGGCGCGTGGTGCGCGATCCCGAGCACCGCACCCATGCGGCCACCGCCCGGATCGAGGTGGACGGGCGCCCCGTGCGCGCCGAGGCGCCGGTGCTCCTGATGCTGAACAAGCCGCGCGGCCTCGTGACCACGCGCGACGACCCGGAGGGGCGCGAGACGATCTATCAGTGCCTCGACGGGCTGGACCTGCCGCATGTCTCGCCGGTCGGACGGCTCGACAAGGCGAGCGAGGGGCTGCTCCTCCTCACCAACGACACGGGTCTGGCGCAGCGCCTGCTCGATCCCGCCTCGCACGTTCCCAAGACCTATCACGTCCAGATCGACCGCGCGGCCGACGACGCGCTCCTGGCTGCCATCCGTGCGGGCGTCGAGGACCGGGGCGAGCGGCTCGGGGTGCGCTCGGCTCGCTGGCTGCGTGAGGGCACGCGCAGCGCCTGGGCCGAGATCGTGCTGGACGAGGGTCGCAACCGCCACATCCGCCGCCTCCTCGCCGCGTTGGGCGCGCAGACGCTGCGCCTCGTGCGCGTCTCGATCGGCGACCTCCCGCTCGGGGACCTCCCCAAGGGCGCGGTCCGCCCCCTGACCGAGGCCGAGCGCGCCCTTCTGGAGCGGCAGGCATGACGCTGTCCCTCTCGCCCGCCGAAGCGCGGCGCGTCGCGCTCGCCGCACAAGGCTTCGGTAAGGGCCGGCCCGAGCGGGCGGGCGCGCTGCATCTGCGCCGCAACCTCGACCGGCTGGGGCTGCACCAGATCGACAGCGTCAACGTCCTTGCCCGCGCGCACTACCTGCCGGCCTTCTCGCGGCTCGGCCCCTACGACACCGCCCTTCTCGACCGCGACGCCTGGGGCCGGCCGTCGGAGCGGCGGGTCTTCGAATATTGGGCGCACGAGGCCTCGCTCCTGCCCCTCGACCTCCATCCGGCGCTGCGCTGGCGCATGATGCGGGCCGACCGGGGCGAGGCCGGCTACCCCGGCATGCGCGCCTTTGCCGGCCCGCGGCGAGCGGAGGCGATGGCGCTTCTCGACCGCATCCGCCGGGACGGACCCTCGAGCGCCTCGGATTTCGAGACGGGGCGCACCGGCTGGTGGGAATGGTCCGAGCCCAAGCGCATGCTGGAATGGCTCTTCTATGCCGGGCACCTGACGACGCGCACGCGCCGGCGCAGCTTCGAGCGGGTCTACGACCTCCCGGAGCGCGTGATTCCGCCTGCCATCCTGGCGCTGCAGACGCCGGACGAAGGGGAAGCGCATCGCATCCTCGTGGAGCGTTCGGCCCGGGCGCTCGGAATCGCGACCTTCGGCGAGCTCAAGGACTATTTCCGGCTGGGACCGCCGGAAACGCGCAGCGCCGTCGCCGACCTCGTGGAAGACGGCACCCTCCTGTCCGTTTCGGTGCCGGGCTGGCCCGCCGCCTACCTTCACAAGGATGCGCGATCCCCGCGCCGGGTCGCGGCCGCGGCCCTTCTCGCCCCCTTCGACCCGCTGGTCTGGGAGCGGGCGCGCGCCGAGCGCCTGTTCGGCTTTCGCTACCGGATCGAAATCTACGTCCCGGCGGCCCAGCGCAAGCACGGCTACTACGTCCTCCCCTTCCTCCACGGAGAGCGCCTCGCCGCGCGCGTCGACCTCAAGGCCGACAGGGCCGGCGCGCGGCTTCTGGTGCCGTCCCTGCACTTGGAGCCGGACGCCCCGGCCGACACGCGCGCGGCGCTGGAGGCGGAACTGCAGCTTCTCGCCCGCTGGCTCGGTCTGGCGGAAGTTCGGCACGCCGAGGGGTAGCCGTGCCCCGAAGGTGCGTGGAGCCGCAATCCCCCGGACGCTCGCGGTCGTTAACCTCCCCGTCGGACCGAGCCCTTATGATGGGTCGAGAATGACGGATCCGGGCTGCTGCGATGGACCTACACACGCTCCACGTGTCAAGCGCGATCACCAACGTCACCTGCTGCCTGATTCTCGCGGTCGCTTGGCTGGTGCGAGTGGAGAAGCGTTATCTCGGCTGGTGGTCCGCGGCGTTCTTCGTCTTTGCCGCCGGTCTCGCCCTGCAGATGGCAGGGAAGGCCCATCCCGCCCTGGGAGGCCCCACCTATGGGCTGCTGGTCGCCGGTTCGCTCCTCATCCTGGCTGGATTCCGTGGCTTCGACGGACGACGCCCCTTCTCCAAGCTGATGCTCTCGTCGCTGCCGGTTCCGCCGCTGGTGCATGCCCTGCTCCTCGCCGCCTTTCCCGGTGGCAGCGAGCCGGAACTCGTCACCTTCGTCCTCAGCTGCGCGATAACCATCCAGGTGCCGCTCTACGTCCTGTGCCGCAACCGGGATCGACTGGCGTTCCGATGGATGGCCGGCACGACCTTCGCCGTGCAACTCGCCACCACGGTTTCCGTCGTCGTCTGGGGCTCGGTGAACCTGACGCCGGAAAACGTCACGCTCGCCATCTCGCTCACCGATCAGGTCTGCAGCACGATCGCCATCGCCTGCATCTTCGGAATGGTGATGGAGCGCGACAATCTCCGGCTCGACCGGCTCGTCCATCGCGACGCCCTGACCGGCTGCCTGAACCTGGCGGGCCTCAGAGCCTACGAGGCGAAGGCTTCCGGGCCGATGGGCGTGATGGTCGCCGATCTCGACCACTTCAAGGCTCTCAACGATCGCTACGGCCATGCCGCGGGCGACGAGGCGCTGCGAGAATTCGTCCGCCGGGCCGAGACCTGTCTGCCCGAGACCGCGATCCTCGCACGGTCCGGCGGCGAGGAATTCGTCGTGCTGCTGCCAGGTGCCTCGCTCGAAACGGCAAAGGCCGCCGCTCAGCACCTGCGGGAGGCGGTCGCCGGGCGGTGCGTTGATCACGACGGTCAGGCGGTCCGCATGTCCGCGAGCATCGGGGTTTCCCGAATCGCGGGCTCGGACACGATTCGCAACGGCATCACGAGGGCCGATGCGGCGCTCTACGCCGCCAAGCGGGCAGGCCGTAACCGGGTCGCGATCCAGGGTGAGGCGATCGCGGAAGGCCCGAGGCAGGACGCCGTCGCCTGATGTCCGCAGCCGGCAGGCTCGCTGGCAGGTCGGCGGAAGGCCGATGCGCGCACGCAACGACCTGCCCGCCGCCCGATCCACGCAAAAGCCGTCCGCTTCTCCCTGGCAACTCGGATGGTCATGCCTCGCGGTCACAATAAGCGAGGCTTATCTATCGATCATCCACGATGAATGAGGCGGGTCGGACGAAAGCGGCCGGCCACGCCTGGAGTTGACCGATGACCGATGCCACCCTTCGTCCCGCGCCCGCCGTCCTGCCCGGCCCGCCGGGGCTTGCGGCCTTCGCGACGCTTCTCCTCGGCAGTCTCGCGCTGGGCGCAGCCTACGGTCCGCGCCAGGGCGCGCTGCTGCTGCTCGGCGGCGCGCTGGGCCTGACGCTCTATCACGCCGCCTTCGGCTTCACCTCGGCCTGGCGGGTCTTCATCCTGGAACGGCGCGGGCGGGGCCTTCGGGCGCAGATGGCGATGCTGGCGCTCGCCGTCGTGCTGTTCTTTCCCGCGCTCGGGGCGGGTACCCTGTTCGGCCAGCCTGTGACCGGCCTCGTCTCGCCGCTTTCGACCGGCGTCGTCGTCGGCGCCTTCCTGTTCGGCATCGGCATGCAGATGGGCGGCGGCTGCGCCTCCGGAACGCTGTTCACCGCCGGCGGCGGCAACGCGCGCATGCTGGTGACGCTGGTCTTCTTCATCGTCGGCTCGGTGCTCGCCACGGTGCATTTCGACTGGTGGCTGGCGCTGCCCTCGATCCAGCCGGTCTCGCTGGTGCACACGCTCGGCCCCCTGCCCGGCATCGGCGTTTCGCTCGCCCTCTTCGCCGCGATCGCCGCCCTGACCGTGTGGGCCGAACGGCGTCGCCATGGCGCGTTGGAGACCGAGGCGCGGCCGGCCACGAAGGGCTTCGCCCGCTTCGCGCGCGGCCCCTGGCCCCTGATCGCCGGGGCCCTCGCCCTCGCCGTCCTGAACTTCGTGACGCTCGCGCTCGCCGGTCGGCCCTGGGGCATCACCTCCGCCTTCGCGCTCTGGGGCGCCAAGGGCGCGCAAGCCATCGGCTTCGATCCCTCGGCCTGGGCCTACTGGCAGACACCTGCCAACGCCAAGGCCCTGTCGAACAGCGTCTTTGCCGACGTCACCTCGGTGATGGACTTCGGCATCATCGCGGGCGCCATGCTGGCGGCGAGCCTTGCCGGCCGGTTCGCGCCGAGCCTTCGCATCCCGCTGCGCTCGCTCGCCGCGGCGGTCGTGGGCGGGCTCCTTCTCGGCTACGGCGCGCGCATCGCTTATGGCTGCAATATCGGGGCCTATTTCTCCGGCATCGCGAGCGGGTCGCTGCACGGCTGGCTCTGGCTCGTCGCGGCCTTTGCGGGCAACACGGTCGGCGTGCGCCTTCGCCCGTTCTTCTTCGACGAGCGGCGCGGCGAGCGGATCGCGCGGGGCGACGGCGCCTGAACCGCTCCGGATCGGGAATGGCGGCGCAAAACCCCATTCCCGTCAGCCTCGCAAAGCCTTATAGGCGTTTGTCATGAGCCAGACGCCGCTTTCCCGCATCCGCAACTTCTCCATCGTCGCCCATATCGACCATGGCAAATCGACGCTCGCCGACCGGCTGATCCAGCTCACCGGCGGCCTCGACGCGCGCGAGATGGCGGGCAAGGAGCAGGTTCTCGATAACATGGATATCGAGAAGGAGCGCGGGATCACGATCAAGGCGCAGACCGTGCGCCTGACCTATCCGGCCAAGGACGGTGAGACCTACGTCCTCAACCTCATCGACACGCCGGGCCATGTCGACTTCGCCTACGAGGTCTCGCGCTCGCTCTCGGCCTGCGAGGGCGCGCTGCTGGTGGTGGACGCCGCTCAAGGCGTCGAGGCGCAGACGCTCGCCAACGTCTATCTGGCCTTGGACAACGACCTCGAGATCGTGCCGGTCCTCAACAAGATCGACCTGCCCGCCGCCGAGCCCGACAAGGTGAAGGAGCAGATCGAGGAGGTCATCGGCATCGACGCCTCCGAGGCCGTGATGATCTCGGCGAAATCGGGCATCGGCATCGAGGAGGTGCTGGAGGCCATCGTCAAGCGCCTGCCGCCGCCCAAGACCGGCGACCGCGACGCGCCCCTCAAGGCGATGCTCGTGGATTCTTGGTACGACGCCTATCTCGGCGTCGTCGTGCTCGTGCGCGTCATCGACGGCGAGCTGAAGCGCGGCCAGACCATCCGCATGATGGGCACGGACGCCAAGTATCCCGTCGATCGGGTCGGCGTCTTCACGCCCAAGATGGTCAACATGGACGCGCTCGGCCCCGGCGAGCTCGGCTTCATCACCGCCTCCATCAAGGAAGTGGCCGATACGCGCGTCGGCGACACGATCACCGAGGACAAGCGCCAGACGGCCGAGATGCTGCCCGGCTTCCAGCCGGCCCAGCCCGTCGTCTTCTGCGGCCTCTTCCCGACGGACGCCGCCGCCTTCGACGACCTGCGCGCGGCCATGGGCAAGCTGCGCCTCAACGACGCAAGCTTCTCCTTCGAGATGGAATCCTCGGCCGCGCTCGGCTTCGGCTTCCGCTGCGGCTTCCTCGGGCTCCTGCATCTGGAGATCATCCAGGAGCGCCTGAGCCGCGAGTTCGACCTCGACCTCATCGCGACCGCGCCGTCGGTAGTCTACGAGATCCGGATGCGCAACGGCGAGATGGTGATGCTGCACAATCCGGCCGACATGCCGGACACGATGCAGATCGAGGCGATCTACGAGCCCTGGATCAAGGCGACGATCCTGACGCCCGACGACTATCTCGGCAACATCCTGACGCTCTGCCAGGAGCGGCGCGGCATCCAGGTCGACCTGTCCTATGTCGGCAAGCGCGCCATGGTCACCTACGAGCTGCCGCTCAACGAGGTGGTCTTCGACTTCTACGACCGCCTGAAGTCGATCTCCAAGGGCTACGCGTCCTTCGACTACCAGCTCGCCGACTATCGCGAGGGCGACCTCGTGAAGCTGTCGATCCTCGTCAACGCCGAACCGGTGGACGCGCTCTCCATGCTGGTCCACCGCACCCAGGCCGAGAAGCGCGGCCGCGCCATGTGCGAGAAGCTGAAGGAGCTGATCCCCAACCACCTCTTCAAGATCCCGATCCAGGCGGCGATCGGCGGCAAGGTGGTGGCGCGCGAGACCATCTCGGCGCTCCGCAAGGACGTGACCGCCAAGTGCTACGGCGGCGACGCAAGCCGCAAGCGCAAGCTCCTCGACAAGCAGAAGGAGGGCAAGAAGCGCATGCGCCAGTTCGGCAAGGTGGACATCCCGCAGGAAGCCTTCATCGCCGCGCTGAAGATGGACAGCTGATCGCCCCGCCGGGCCGAAACGTCCGGCGACGCCACGAGCAGAGAGGGCTTGCGGCCCGCAGGCCTGCCTCTTCCTGCGAATGTGGCTGGCCTTGCCGCCGCCCGCATGCCATGAGCCGCTCGACACGACTTGGAGAGCGGGCCGACCACGATGCAGCAGTTTGTCCTGACGGTGACCTGTCCGACGGCGCGCGGCATCGTGGCGGCGATCTCGACCTACCTCGCCGGGCGCGGCTGCAACATCGTGGACTCGGCGCAGTTCGACGACCTGGAGACCGGCCGCTTCTTCATGCGCATCGGCTTCCGCTCGGAAGAGGGCGTCGGCTTGGAGGCGCTGCGCGAGGGCTTCGCGCCGGTCGCCGTTCCCTTCTCAATGGATTACGAGATCTTCGACGCCGCCGTGCCGATGAAGGTGCTCCTGATGGTGTCGCGCTTCGGCCATTGTCTCAACGACATCCTCTACCGCTGGCGCATCGGCGCCCTGCCCATCGACATCGTCGGCGTCGTCTCCAACCACCTCGACTACCAGAAGGTCGTCGTGAACCACGACCTGCCCTTCCACCACGTGCCGGTGACCAAAGCCAACAAGCCGCAGGCGGAAGCGCGCATCCTGGAGATCGCGGAAAGCGCCGGCACCGAGCTGATCGTGCTCGCCCGCTACATGCAGGTCCTGTCCGATGCGATGTGCCAGCGCATGTCCGGCCGCATCATCAACATTCACCACTCGTTCCTGCCGAGCTTCAAGGGCGCCAATCCCTACAAGCAGGCCTACGAGCGCGGCGTGAAGCTGATCGGCGCCACGGCCCACTACGTCACGGCCGACCTCGACGAAGGCCCGATCATCGAGCAGGACGTCGCTCGCATCACCCATGCGCAGTCGGCGGCGGACTACGTCTCGATCGGCCGGGACGTCGAGGCGCAGGTGCTCTCGCGCGCCATCCACGCCCATATCCACCATCGCACCTTCCTGAACGGCGATCGTACCGTGGTCTTCCCGGCCTCGCCCGGCGGCTACGCCTCCGCCCGGATGGGCTGAGAGGTGTCCGTCGCCGCCCGCCCCTGTCAGTCGCGCCGTCGAAGCCTAGATTCCGTGACCTGTTGCTCCTGAAACGGTCGATGCACGAAATCCATTCCGACACGGCGCCCGACGAGACACCGCATCCCCGCCGTGAGGATGCACGCGTCCGCGCCCTCCGTCACAGCGGCCTTTTGGAGCGTGTGGGCGAGCGACAGTTCTTGCTGATCGCCGAGCATGTGCGCGTGATGCTCGGCGTTCCCGTCGCCATCGTCACCCTGGTCGGCAGCGAACGACAGTTCTTCGCCGCCAGCCCCGGCCTTCCCGAACCCTGGGCGAGCCACGGCGAGACGCCGCTCGACATGTCCTTCTGCCGCCATGTCGTGGAGGAGGGCCGCCCCGTCGTGGTGACCGATGCCCGCCTCGACCCGGACTTCTGCAACAACCGCGCGATCGACGTGCTGGGCGTCGTCGCTTATCTCGGCGTGCCCCTGCGGCTGGCCAGCGGAGAGCTGGTCGGCGCGCTCGCGGCGATCGACGGAGCCCCGCGCACCTGGACGGACGGCGATCTCGCGCGGCTGTCCTCGGCCGCCGAGCTGGTCATGGCCGCGATGTCCGAGCGCCTCTCCGAAGCGCGCTGGCGCACGATCTTCGAGCAGCTCGAGGAGGCCTTCATCCTCGGCCGGGTGCTGCGCGACGCGGACGGCCGGGTGGTGGACTGGGCCTACGAGGAGGTCAACCGCGCCTGGTACGCGCTGACGGGCATCCCCGAGGGCAGCGTCGTCGGGCGAAGCGTGCGCGAGGTGCTGCCGAACATCGAGCCGGAATGGATCGAGGACTTCGCCACCGTGGTGGAGACCGGCCAGCCGAGCCGTTTCACGCGCCGCGTCGGCTCGCTCGGCCGCTGGTACGAGGGCATCGTGCGCCCCTTCGGCGACGACCGCTTCACGGTGATCTTTCTCGACGTCAGCGACCGGATCGACCAGGAGCGGGCGCTTCGGATCAACGAGGCGCGGGTGCGCACCCTGGTGGACGACATGCCGGTCGGCGTCCTTCTCGCCGAGGCGCCGACCGGCCGGGTGCTCCTGGCGAACCGGCGGCTGGACAGCCTGCTCGGGCCGCGGGCGCCCTCGGCCGACGCTGATGCCGAAAACCGCTTCGCCGGCTTCCACGAGGACGGCAGTCCCGTCGGCCGGGACGAGCATCCCCTGGCGCGCATCGTCTCGGGCGAGGCGGACGCCGCCTCGCTGGAAATGCGCACCGGTCGCCCGGAGGACGGCGGCCGCTGGATCGAGGTCCAGGGCAGCGCGGTCAAGGACGGCGGCGGCCAGACGGTGGCCGCCGTGATCGCCGTCAGCGACATCGAGAGCCGCAAGCGCGACGACGAGCAGCGCAAGCTCCTCAACCACGAGCTCGCCCACCGCCTCAAGAACACCCTGGCCGTGGTGCAGTCGATCGCCACGCAGACCCTGCGCGGCGCGCCGGACCTGGCCAGCGCGCGCGCCAGCCTCGGCCAGCGCATCCGTACCCTGTCTCAGGCGCACGACATCCTCCTTGCCGGGCGCAGCGACGGCGGCTCGGTGGAGGCCATCCTGCGCGCGGCCGTCGCGCCCAACGACCCGGAGGAGCGCATAGCCCTGTCCGGCCCGCCGGTGATGATCGGCCCCAAGGCCGCCCTGTCGCTCGCCCTGGTCGGACACGAGCTGGCCACCAACGCCGTGAAGTACGGCGCCCTGTCGGTGCCGGGCGGCTCGGTGCGGGTCGAGTGGTCGGTGGGCAAAAGCGAGGGCGAGGCGGTCCTCACGCTTGTCTGGCACGAGGCGGGCGGGCCGCCGGTCCAGCGTCCGGAGCGCATGGGGTTCGGCACCAGGCTGATCGAGATGGGCCTGCCGGGCTCCTCGGCCGGCGCCGTGGTCATGGACTACGAGCCGGGGGGTCTGCGCTGCAGGCTGGAGGCGCGGCTCGGCGAACTCCAGTCGTACGAGGAGATCTGATACCGACGCGCCTGTGAATTGACCTGTTTCGTGGGCCTTGGCGGACTTTCGGGTAGGAGCGACGCGCCGGGCGTACAAGGGGGCACGTCCAAGCGCGGCGACGCACTCCGAAAGACCGCCAAGGCCCGCCCGCAGGGCCGAGCCTCCTCCGTCGTGGTCGTCGTCGGGCTCGGGGTCACGGCCGGAAGGCCGCTCCCCTCGCCCTCCTCGTCCACGACGAAGGCCGCGCCGGCGAAACAGATCAATTCATTAGGCGCGTCGGTATGACTCAGGCCGCCCGCGACAGGTCCCCTTCGATCCGGCCGAGGGCGCGTGTGAGCGCCGCGAGGCAGCGGGGGTCGAAGGCCGTGCCGGAGTCGCGCTCCATCAGGTCCAGCGCCTGCGGCACCGTCATGGCCCGCCGATAGGGCCGATCGGCCGTGAGCGCGTCGAACACGTCGGCCACCGACACGATGCGCGTGTCGAGGTCGATCTCGTCGTCTTTCAGGGCGCGCGGATAGCCGCGCCCGTCGAGCCGCTCGTGATGGGCGCCGCCGACCCGGGCCATGTCGCGGAAGGCCGGGACATGGGCGAGGATCCGCTCCGACAGTTCGGCATGGGTGCGCACTTCGCGCAGCTCGTCCTCGTCGAGCCGCCCGTTCTTGTCGAGAACGGCATTGGACACGCCGAGCTTGCCGAGATCGTGGAGCAGCGCCGCCCGGCGCAGCCAGCGTCGGCGCGCCTCGCCGTAGCCGAGTTCGCCCGCCACGAGGTCGGCATAGATCGACACGCGTTCCGAATGGCCGGAGGTGAAGGGGCTCTTGGCATCGACGATCTGCGCGAAGGCGCGGGCGACGTCGTCGAGATAGGATTCGGTCACGGGAACGAGGCCCCGCCCCTGTTCAAGCGCGAAGACGCGGGCGGAAAGTCCGGGAGCCGCGAGATCCTGCCAGAAGCCGGGAGCGGACGCCGCGGCCTCGAAACACGCCACCGCGTCCGGGTCGAACCAGGTTCCGGCGCGCGCCCGCGCTTCATCCAGCGCCGCTTGCGGTCCCGCCGCCGTATGGAACACATCGACGATCTGCGCCAAGCGGGCGATTCGCGCGAGGACGGGAATGGCCTCACCCGCGAGACCGACCGGCTTGCCGGTGCCGTTCCAGTGCTCGTCCAGCGCCTGAATGCCGGCGCTCACCGAGGCGGGAAAGCCGAGCGAAGCGGCGATCTCGGCCCCGCGATCGCAGCGGGTCTGGATCAGATCGACGGAAATCTCCCCGCCGTGCCGCGCGATGTGGAGGATGGCCCGGAGCCGGTCCCCCAGCGGCGAGCGGCGGCCGGTATGTGACAGGACGAAACCCAGAACCTTGGGCAGGCTGGTCCCCAAGGTCTTGAAGTCCCGCTTGAAGGCGAGATCGTCAGCGAGATACAGCTCGCAGATGCGCGCCGCGTTGCTGGAACAGCCGAGGTCCTTGAGGAGGACGGTGTAGTAGAGTTCGCCGAGTTCCGCCTCGGTCAGCCCCATGCGGCGTCCGATCGACAGGCCGATCCAGGCGGCGCGCGCGCAATGGCCGATCGGCTGCCCCTCCGTCAGATCGAGCGCGAAGGACAAGGCCCCCAGCAGCTTGGACAGACGCACGCTCGCCGCCGCTTCGCCGCAGTGGGCCTCCTCGATCCACATACCTGTCTCACCCTCCGATCCGGGATAACAGGTTGTATCGCGCCCGAAGTTTCTGCGGGATGACCTTGCATCGACGACTTTCAAACACACTGAACGAAGGCTTGCCGCCTCATTTCCCGCGCCAGACACCTCCGGTGGTTGCAAAAACATCCATTTTTTCGTTCGCCGGTTTATTTGTCAGACTTACAAGTAGTTTAATGCAACGCGTTGTCGGGGTCCCGCATAAAGGGTGCATGAGCCAAACTCTCGTTTCGTCCGACGCCGCGCTCGCTTCGTCGTCCTCCGCCCCGGCAGGCGAGGGAGGCATGGTGCAGCACCTTCTGTCGATCTCGAAGTCGACCAGGGCCTTTCTGTCGCTGCTCCTGATGGAGATCGATCTCCATCCGGGCCAGGATCAGCTCCTGGCGCGCGTGGAGCCCGGCGTTCCCATCAGCGTCTCCGCCTTGGCGGATCAGCTTTCGGTCCGGCCTTCGACCGTATCCAAGATGCTGGACCGGCTGATGGAGAAGAACCTGGTCGAGCGCACCGCCCACAGTCACGATGCGCGCCGCACCATGGTCATGCTCACCCCGGCCGGCGAGGCTCTCAGGGGCCGTGTCAACGCCCTGTGGGAAAAGCTGGAAGGCGATCTCAACTCGGCCGTCGCTCCGGAGCGTCGCGGCGATCTCCTGGAGGCTCTGCGGGAAGCCGACAGTCTTCTGGCGGCCAAGCTTCGCCGATTGCGGTGACAGGGCGCCCGGCTCCCATCGAGCCGATGCGCTAGGCAGGCGGCGGCTTTTTGCATATGCTAAGGGCCTTGCCGCACTTCCGAAAGAAGCCTGCCATTTCCGTGACGACACAGACCCCGACCTCACGCCGCACGGCTCTGAAATACGGACTGGGCGGCGTCCTCGCCCTTGTCTGGGCACAGCGCGCCGCAGCACAGGAGCCTCCGGCGCCGGGCGCGCCTGCGCCGGCGGCCCCGGCCCCGGCCGCGCCCCCCGCCCCGCCGCCTACCGTGGTGGACCTCAACGCCTTCTCCTTCGACGCCCTGTCCAACGCGATGCGCGCCCGTGCGGCCGCGCCCTGGTCCGAGCCCGCGCGCGACCTGCCCCAGCCGATCGCCGACCTCGATTACGACGGCTACCGCCGCATCCTCTACCGTCGCGACCAGACGGTCTGGGCCAACGAGCCCATGAACTTCCACCTGCAGGCCTATTTCCCCGGATTCCTGTACAAGGATACGACGCGCCTCTTCATCGGCGACGGCACCCATTTCCAGCCGCAGATCTTCTCGGGCGCGAACTTCGAGTTCCTGGCGCCGCTGGACCCCTCCGCCTTCGTGAACCTGCAGCTTCCGGGCGTCGCCGGCTTCCGCCTGAACTACCCGCTGGACCGGCCGGATCTCTACGACGAGCTGGTCTCGTTCCTCGGCGCCTCCTACTTCCGCGCGCTCGGCATGAACAACCGCTACGGCCTGTCGGCGCGGGGCTTGGCCATCAACACGGCGACGGCGGCCGCCGAGGAATTCCCGCGCTTCACCGCCTTCTACATCGTGAAGCCGCAGCCGGGTCAGGAGACGATCCAGATCTTCGCCGAGCTGGAGGGGCCGAGCCTGGCCGGTGCCTATTCCTTCTTCATCCGGCCAGGCGTCGAGACGCAGATCGACGTGACGGCCCGGCTGTTCTTCCGCAGCGAGGTGGAGCGGCTCGGCGTCGCACCGCTGACCTCGATGTACCATTTCGGCGAGAACGACCACAACGTGCGCGAGGACTTCCGGCCGGAGGTCCACGACAGCGACGGTCTCTTCATCCTGCGCCCCAACGGCGAACGCCTCTGGCGCCCCCTGAAGAACCCCGATGAGCTCGCCCTATCCTATTTCAGCGAGACTTCCCCGAAGCTCTTCGGCCTGCTCCAGCGCGACCGCGACTTCTCCCACTATCAGGACGTCGAGGCGCATTACGAGCTGCGCCCCTCCCTGGTGATCGAGCCGATGGGCGACTGGGGCCGGGGCATCGTGCAACTGGTCGAAATCCCCACCGATTCGGAGGTCAACGACAACATCGTCGCCTTCTGGGTGCCGGAGGAGAAGCCGGCGGCGGGCTCGCAGTTCGAGTTCCGCTACCGCATGCACTGGGGCTTCGTCGACGAGATGGAGAGCCACCAGGCGGTCGTCGGTGGCACCTATGCAGGGCTCGGCGGCAATGCGGCCGATACGGGCGAGACCAACCTGCGCCGCTTCGAGATCAACTTCGTCGGGGGCACGGCGGAGAACCTACCGGGCGATGCCGTGGTGGTGCCGATCCTCGAAGTGCCCGACACGGCCCGCCTCGTGCATAGCGGCGTGAGCCGGCTGCCGGGCGGCGGCTGGCGCTTGTCGATCGAGCTGGAGAAACTCGATGCCGCGCCGGTCGAGTTGCGCGCCAAGCTGTCCTTCAACCAGCGCATCATTTCCGAGACCTGGCTCTACCAATGGACGGGTCGGCCGTGAGTCTGCCTCCCGCCACCCTCGAGGGGCGTCCGGCGATCGATGCCTCCCGTGCGCCCGAGCGGTTCTTCGATGCGCGCCCTGCCGGCATGCTGGTGGACCGGCCGGACCTTTCGGAGGAGGACCTCCTGACGGCGATCGCCGAACGGCTGGTCTTCGAGGGCCGCACCGGTCCCGAGCCGCAGGTCGTCGTCGAGGCCGCGCGGCTCGGCAAGCGCAAGGCCCTCGCCTTCCTGCGCAAGCTCCTGCTGCCCCCGCCGCGCGCGCCGCTTTCCATGCCGGTGCGCCCGATCCTGCGCGAGCACATGACGCGCACGGACGAGGACATGCGCTGACGCCCATACGGCTAAGCGTTTTGTGATCGGCGCGTGAACGGCCGCCCGCCGGCCATAGGCCTTTGGGAACAGGCGTTTGCATCGTGCGCTTTGGGGGCGCGCGCCGGCGCCGGCCGCTCCCTGCCTTGCCCTCGCCCGATCCGGGCGCGATATCCCCTGAAGGGACATGAAGCCGGTTCGGCCCGACAGGGCCGGGCGGGCGACAAGCGTCGGAAGCGTTCAGAGTATCCATGCCAATACCCTCACGGCGCCTAACCGCGCCGCGCGATCATCGCATCGACTTCTATCGCGGCGTCGCGCTCCTGATGATCTTCGTGAACCATGTGCCCGGGGTTCTCTGGGAGCACTTCACGTCGCGCAATTTCGGCTTTTCCGATTCGGCCGAGCTCTTCGTCTTCCTGGCGGGCGTGTCCTGCGCCTTCGCCTACGGGCGCAGCTTTCTGGAGCGGTCCGGCCTCGTCGCCGCGATCCGCGCCTTTCGGCGGGCGGGCGTCCTCTATCTCAACCACATCGCGCTCACGATGATCGTGGTGAGCCTCTACGCCTTCGCCGCGCTCGCCACAGGCGACGGGCGCTATCTCATGCAGCTCGGCTTCGGCTATTTCCTGTCGCGCCCCGTCGATACGCTCGCCGGCATTGCGACGCTCGGCCACCAGTTCGCCTATCTCAACATCCTGCCGATGTATGCCGTGCTCCTCCTCATGCTGCCGGCCATGCTGGCCGTGGTGCGCCGGTTCGGCCTCGCGGGCCTCCTGGCGGTGTGCGGCGCCATCTGGCTCGCCTGCGGGGTCTGGCGCTTCAACCTGCCCAACCATCCCAATCCCGGCGGCTGGCAGTTCAATCCCTTCGCCTGGCAGTTCCTGTTCGCCATCGGCCTCGCGACGGGACTCGCCAAGGCCGGCGGCCACGCGCTGGTCGCCTATTCGCGCTCGCTCTACATCGCCGCGCTGGCCTATCTCGCCTTGTCCTTCGTCTTCGTCTCGGGCTCGCTCTGGGGATGGGAGCACGCGCTGCCCCTGCCCGAGTTCCTGCGCAGCTTCGACAAGACCTATGTCTCGGCGCCGCGCCTCCTGCATCTCCTGGCGCTGGTCTACGTCTTCGCCTATGCGCCGGCGCATTCGCCCTTCCAGCGGGTCGGCCGCGACAACCCGTTCGCGCTTCTCGGCCGACATTCGCTTCCGGTCTTCGCCGTCGGCACGGTTCTGTCGCTCTTCGCCCAGCTCCTGCGCCTCAACCGCGAGCCGTCGCTCGCCTTCGACACGGGCCTGATCGTGCTGGGCCTGGCCGTGCACTTCGCGCTGGCGCTGTTCCTCGACTGGTGGCGCGCGGTGAACGCGCCCGCCGCGCCCGAACGCGCTCCCACCGAGACGGGGGAAACGAAGGCCCTGGCACGGGCGAGGGCGTGAGCCGCGCTCGCGACAACGTGCGCGCCCGGGCGTGCCTCGGGGCGTCCGGCCCGCTATAAGGCCGGGGCCGGATGCGCCGGCAGGAGGACTTCCCCTTGAAGGATGCCAGCCATCCCTTCTTCCGCCCGCTGTGGCGCCGCATCGCCGTCGTGGCCGTCTGCGCCGCCTGGACGGTGGTGGAACTTACGGTCGGCGACCCGATGTGGGCCATCATGACCGGGGCGATCGGCGCCTATGCCGCCTGGGTCTTCCTGATCGCCTACAAGCCGGCGCCGGACGGGACGCAGGCCCCGCCGGAACCCGGCCCGCCCACGCCCTGACCTCAGTCGCGGTTGGCGACGCCCGCCTGCGCGAAGGTCGCCATGCCGTTGTGGCAGGCGATCGCGGCCTTCACGACCGCCGCCGCCAACGCCGCGCCGGTGCCCTCGCCGAGCCGCATGCCGAGCGCCAGAAGCGGTACCTTGTCCATGGCGGCGAGCGCCTTCTGGTGGCCGGGCTCGGCCGAGACGTGGCCGAACAGGCAATGGTCGAGCGCCCTTGCGTCCATGGCATGGAGGACGGCCGCCGCTGCCGTGGCGACGAACCCGTCCACGATCACCGGCACGCGCTGCATGCGCGCGGCCAGAATCGCGCCGCTCATGGCCGCGATCTCGCGCCCCCCAAGGCGCCGCAGCACTTCCAGCGGGTCGGAGAAATGCGAGCGATGGAGGTCGAGCGCCTGGTCCACCACGGCCGTCTTGCGCGCCATGCCGGCGGCGTCCTGGCCCGTACCCGGGCCGACCCAGTCCGCGGCCGTGCCGCCGAACAGGGCCGCGAAGAGCGCGGCGGCCACTGCCGTGTTGCCGATACCCATCTCGCCGAGGATCAGGAGGTCCGGCTCGCCCGCCAGGCATTCCATGCCGAAGGCCATGGTGGCGGCGCAGTCGCGCTCCGACAGCGCCGCCTCTTCCGAGATGTCGGCGGTCGGATAGTCCAGCGCCAGGTCGAAGATCTTGAGCCCGAGATCGAAGGTCGCGCAGATCTGGTTGATCGCGGCGCCCCCGGCCGCGAAGTTCTCCACCATGCCTTGCGTGACGGACGGTGGAAAGGCCGAAACGCCCTTGGCGGCCACGCCGTGGTTGCCGGCAAAGACCGCGACCACGGGCCGGTCGACGGTCGGCGCCCGCCCCTGCCAGGCCGCCATCCACTCGGCGATCTCCTCCAGCCGGCCGAGGCTTCCCGAGGGCTTGGTCAGCTCCTCCTGGCGGTGGCGCGCCGCGTGCCGGGCCGCCCCGTCGGCCTGCGGCATCTGTCGGAGAAGCGCGCGGATGTCGTCGAAGGGAAGGCCGGTGGCGGACATGGGGCTGGGCTCCGGAAAGGTCGGGCGGGTTTGCCCGCGTGATAGGCGCAAAGGGGACCTCGCGCAAACCGGTCCGGCCGGCGAGCGGCCGGCCGGCATGGTGTAGGCTCGGCGCATGATTCGCCTCCTGTACCCCGCCTTACGCGCCGGCGCCTTTCTCACCCGCCTGCCGGCCGTGCCGGCCGCCTTCGCCGGGCCGCCCGTGCCGCTGGGGCGGGATGCGCCCGCCTTTCCAGTGGTGGGGCTGCTGGTGGCCGCCCCGTCCGCCCTCCTCCTCTACGGCGTCCTCCAAACCGGTCTGTCGCCGCTCGCCGCCTCCGCCCTCGCCGTCCTCCTTCTCGTCGCGCTGACGGGCGCGCTGCACGAAGACGGGCTCGGCGACACGGCGGACGGATTGTTCGGGCATGCCGACCGGAGCCGGGCGCTCGCGATCATGAAGGACAGCCGGGTCGGCACCTATGGCGCGCTGGCGCTCGTCGGCGCCCTCCTCCTGCGCATCGCGCTCCTTGCCGACATCGCGGCCGGCTCGGCGCTCGCCGCCGCGCTGGCCCTGCCCGCCGCGGGTGCCGCCAGCCGAGGCGCGATGGCGCTCCTCTGGGCCGCGCTGCCGAGCGCCGATCCCGGCGGCCTCGCCGACCGGGTGGGGCGCCCGTCGCCACGCGCCGGCCGGCTCGCCGTCCTGATCGGCATCCTGCTGGCGCTGGTCTCGACGCTGCCCGTCTTCGGCACCGGCGCCGTCCTCCTGCCGCCGTTCCTGGCCGCGGTCGCCTGGCTTCTCCTCAGCGGCGTTCTCCGGCGCCGGCTGGGCGGCCAGACGGGCGATACGCTCGGCGCCTGCCAGCAGGTTACGGAACTCGCCTGGCTGCTCGGCCTCGCCCTGCTCACAGCGTGAGGGCAAGCACCAGCGTCAGACCGAGGAGAAGATCGCAGACACGCCGGAACAGGCGCAGTCCCCGACGGATGTCGGCCGGCTCTGCCGCGCGCCGGCCCGATCCATGAAGAAACGGCGCCTCGACCGCGAGTTCGCCATAGCGGCGCGGGCCGCCGAGCGCGAGGTCTAGCGCGCCGGCTGCGGCCGCTTCCGGCCAGCCGGCATTGGGCGAGCGGTGACGCGAGCCGTCGGCCAGCGCCGCACGGGCCGCACGCGAAGCGCTCGCGCGGCCCAGCAGGATCCAGGCCGCGACGGCGAAGAGGCCAGCGGTGAGGCGCGCGGGGATCCAGTTGGCGACGTCGTCGAGCCGCGCGGCCGCCCAGCCGAAGGCGCGATGGCGCTCGTCCAAGTGGCCGATCATCGAATCGGCCGTGTTCAGCATCTTGTAGGCGAGGAGGCCCGGCAGGCCGAAGAGGAGAAGGAAGAAGAGCGGGGCGACCACCCCGTCCGAGGCGTTCTCGGCGAGACTCTCGATCGCCGCGCGGCTGACGCCCGCCTCGTCCAGCGCAGCCGGGTCGCGCCCGACGATCATCGACACCGCCCGCCGCCCCGCCGCCAGACCCTCGCCCTCCAGCGCCGTCGCGACGCGCGCGACATGGTCGATCAGGCTCTTCTGCGCCAGGAACACGGACGCCAGCACCGCCTCCACCGCAAGACCCGGCCAGCCGAGAGGCCGGAAGAGGCCGTGCAGGAGGGCGCCGAGAAGCGCGGCGAGCGCGAGAAGCACGAGGATGGATGCGACACCCGCCAGACGGCGGCCACGATTAGGCCAGTGCGGACGGTTGCCCCAGCGATCGGCGAGCGCGATCAGTGCGCCGAAGCCGGCCACGGGATGGGGCAGGCGTCGCCACAGCCAGTCGGGATCGCCAACGAGCCGGTCGAGCCCAAGTGCCAGCGGGGCGAGCCAGACGCTCAAGCGCGGAGCTCCGGCAGGGCCGCCTCGAGGGCCGCTCGGAGCCGCTCCGCTTCGGCCGCGTCGCGCACCACGCCGAATCGCAGCCAGTCCGGCCGTTCGGCAAAGGGACGAACGAGGATCCGCCGCCGTGCCAGCGCCTCGAACAGCGCATGCGCGTTCGGCACCGACACGAGGGAGAAGAGGGCCGCCTCGCCTTCGGGGCAGAGACCCGCCGCCGCGATCGCGCCGCGCGTCAGCGCCGACCGCACGGCAATGGCGGCGCGCAGGGCGGCGATCGTCTCCCTGTCCGCCATCAGCCGCGCGCCCACGGCCAGGGCCGGGCCGGACACCGACCAAGGTCCGAGGCGTGCGTGTATCCCGGCGGCAAGGTCCCGCGTCGTCAGCGCAAAGCCGAGCCGCAGGCCCGCAAGGCCGAAGAACTTGCCGAAGGACCGCAGCACCACGAGTCCCGGACGCCCGGCGTCGGGTCCGAGGCTCTCGCGCGGATCGGCATCCATGAAGGCTTCGTCCACCACCAGCCAGCCGCCGCGTGCCGCCATCGCGTCCGCCAGCTCCAAAAGCGATTCACGTGAAAACCGGCGCCCGTCGGGATTGTTGGGGTTCACGACGACCGCGACGGCGGCGGAAGCCGGCGCATCCGCAGGGTCCGACAGGCCAAGGACGGCGCGGCCAGCCGCGCGAAAGGCGCGGGCGTGCTCGGCATAGGCGGGATGAAGGATCGCCGCCGGCCCAGACGGCAGGAGATGCGGCAGGAGCGAGATCAGCGCCTGGCTGCCGGGCGCCGCCACGATCCCGGCCTCCGGAGCGGCGCCGTAGTGAAGGCGCGCCGCCTCGCGCGCTTCCGCTTCCAGTTCGGCCTCCGGCAGACGGGCGAAAAGGGCGGGTTCAAGCTCGGGCAAAGGTGGGGGCACGGGATTGATGCCGGTGGACAGGTCGAGCCAGTCCTCCCGCCGTCCGCCGAAGCGCGCGACGGCAGCGCCCAGCGCCCCGCCATGGACGAGATGGGTCGTCATGCGAGATCCACCACGTGGAGATAGGAGCCGGCGACTTGGCCGCGCCGGAGACCCACGGCGCCGAGATCCGCGCCGAGCGCATCGCGCGCCTCGAACAGGCGTTCGGCTTCGCCCTCCCAGACGGCGGTGGAATAGTGGAACTCGTGCCCGACGAGCGGCTCGCCCCAAGGCCCACCCGGTCGGGGCCGAAGCCGGCGATAGCCGAGATGCAGCCGGCGCTGCGCGAAGGAGGTGACGAGCGGCAGGAAGCCGAGCATCGGGTGTCGCTGCCTCTCCGCATCCTCCAGCGCTTCGCCCAGCACCATGTAGCCGCCGCACTCGCCGTAGATCCGGGCACCGCGCGCCCGCGCGGCTTCCATGCCGGCACGGAAGCCGCTCGCGGCGGCGATCCGCCCGGCATGGAGTTCGGGATAGCCGCCGGGCAGGAACACCGCGTCCGCAGCCGTGTCCGGCCCCTCGTCCGCGAGCGGCGAAAAGAACGAGAGCTCCGCCCCGCCGGCCTGCCAGCCGTCGAGGAGATGGGGATAGGCGAAGGCGAAAGCCTCGTCCCGCGCCACGGCGATCCGTGCGCCGAGGGGGGCGAGACGGGCGACGGCGGCCCGATCCGGACAGGTGGGGCTTGCGGGGCCGAGAAGCGCCTCGAAGGCCGCAGCGTCAGCGCCTTCGGCGAACCAGTCCGCCGCCGCTTCAAGAAAGGCGTCGAGCCCCGCGGTCTCGCCCGCCTGAACGAGGCCGAGATGGCGCTCGGGCAGGACCAGCGCCTCCTGCCGGAGAAGCGCGGCCAGAACGGGCAGGCCGAGCGGCTCCAGCGCCGCACGCAGAAGCGCCTCGTGCCGGGGGCTGCCGATGCGGTTCAGCGCGAGGCCGCAGAAACGCAGGCCCGGCCGATGGTCGCGAAAGCCGCGCACCAGCGCCGCCACCGAATGCGACTGCTTCGCGCAGTCGACCACGAGGAGGACGGGCAGGCCCAGCGCCTCGGCAAGGTCGGCCGCCGATCCCGTGCCGTCCGCCGCGCCGTCGAAGAGGCCCATCATGCCCTCGACCACGAGCGGCAGGCCATCGGCCGCGGCAAGGTCCCGCACCAGCGCAGGGCGCATGGCGTAGGGGTCGAGATTGACCGAGGCGCGTCCGGCGGCGGCGGCATGGAAGGCCGGGTCGATATAGTCCGGTCCCGCCTTGGCCGGCGCGACGAAAAGCCCGCGTCGGCGCGCCCATCGCAGAAGCGCGAGGGTCAGCAGCGTCTTGCCGCTCCCCGACTGGGGCGCTGCGACGAGGAGACCGGGGCGGGACGGGCGAGGCTGCATGATGGCGGCGCTTTTCGCACGGATGCGCCGCGCCTATAAGCCCTTTCATGAGCATCGATCTCGGCCAGCGCCGGACCAGCACGAGCGGGACGCGCGACGGAGCGCCGCTCCGGCGCGGCTGGACTACGGGCGCCTGCGCCACCGCCGCGACCAAGGCGGCGCTGACCGCCCTTCTGACCGGTGACTTCCCAGATCCCGTCGAGATCGCGTTGCCGAAGGGCGAGCGTCCGGCCTTCCCCCTCGCCCGCACGGATCTGTCGGAGGGCACCGCCTTCGCCGCCATCGTGAAGGACGCGGGCGACGATCCGGACGTCACGCATCTCGCCGAGATCGGCGCGCGCGTGCGCCTCGCCCCTCCCGGCTCCGGCATCTGTTTCCGGGCAGGACCCGGCGTCGGCACCGTGACGCGCCCCGGCCTGCCGATCCCGCCGGGGGAGCCCGCGATCAACCCGGTGCCCCGCGCCCTGATGCGCGCGGAAGTCGAGGCGCTCTGCGCCGCGCACGGACTTTCCCCCGATGTCGAGATCACGATCGAGGTGCGGGACGGGGAGCGGCTGGCGGAGAAGACCTGGAACGGCCGGCTCGGCATTCTCGGCGGCCTGTCGATCCTCGGCACGACGGGGATCGTCCATCCCTTTTCCTGCTCGGCCTGGATCCATTCGATCCATCGCGGTATCGACGTCGCGCGCGCTTCGGGCCTCGCCCATGTCGTCGGTGCGACGGGCTCGGCCAGCGAGGACGCCGCACGACGTCTCTATCCCACGCTTCCCGACATCGCCTATCTCGACATGGGCGACTTCGCGGGCGGGGTTCTGAAGTATCTGCGTCGCCACCCCGTCCCGCGCCTGACGCTCGCCGGAGGCTTCGCCAAGTTCACCAAGCTCGCGCAGGGGTCGCTCGACCTCCATTCCGGTCGGAGCCAGGTGGATTTCGGCTTCTTGCTCGGCCTTCTCGGCGAGCGGGCGGGCGAGATGGAAACCACTGTGCTCCGCGCCAACACGGCGAAGGAAGTGCTGGACCTCTCGGCCGCGCAAGGGCTCGACCTCGCCACGCCGGTCGCCCGGCGCGCGCTGGCGACGGCGCGGGAAGCGCTCGGCGACGCGCCCTGCCGTGTCGAGGTGCTGGTGACGGACCGCGCCGGACAGGTGATCGCCCGTGCCGGGTAGGTCCGAGGTCCGCGTCCTGATTCTCGGCGGGACGGCGGAAGCCACAATCCTTGCCAAAGTGTTTCACGTGGAACATTCGCCAGAGCGGCTCGTCCTGTCCCTAGCCGGTCGCACCGTGGCGCCCGACCTTCCCGGCAGCATCGAAGCGCGGATCGGCGGGTTCGGCGGCGCGGCGGGGCTGGCGGACTGGCTCGCGGCCGAGCGCATCACCCATCTCGTGGATGCGACGCATCCCTTCGCGGTCGGCATCTCGCGCAACGCAGCGGAGGCGGCGCAGGTGACGCGTGTGAAACGGGTGGCTCTGCACCGTCCCGGATGGGACGAGGCGCCCGGCGACCGCTGGCAACGCGTCCTCTGCCTCAAGGCGGCCGTCGACGCGCTGCCAGAGGGGGCGCGGCCCTTCCTGGCGCTCGGGCACCAGCACATCGCCCCGTTCCGCCATCGGCCGGATCTCCGCCCCGTCCTGCGCATGGTGGACGCGCCGGCCGCCCTGCCCTTTCCCGCCGACCTCGTGCTCGGCAAGCCGGGCGATGTCGCGGCCGAGACGGCGCTGTTCGTCGCCAACGGCATCACCCATCTCGTCTGCCGCAACGCCGGGGGGGCGACCTCTTACGCCAAGATCGTGGCTGCGCGCGATCTGGAAATCCCCGTCGTCCTGATCGACCGCCCGCCGCCGCCCCCGCCGCCTCTGTTGTCGAGCGTCGAGGCGACACTCGCTTGGTTAGCCGGCTGACTTCGCGCGCTTCGGCCGCAGGATATGCGGATGGGCGGCGTCGTAGAGCTTGGAATCGACGAAGCCCTCCGCCCGCAGCGCGCGGCCGACGAGAACCAGCGCTGTGCGGGTGAGCTTGGCCTCGCGCACGCGCTTCGCCACCGTCGCGAGCGTCGCATGGATGAAGGCCTCGTCCGGCCAGCCGACGCGATAGGCGACGACCACGGGGCAGTCCGGACCGTAGGCCGGCAGCGGCGACAGTTCGCGCTCGATATGGGCGAGGTTGCGGATCGACAGATGGATCGCGAGCGTCGCGCCGCTCCGCCCGAGCGTCGCTAGATCCTCGCCTTCGGGCATGGCGGAGGACTTCATCGCCGTGCGCGTGACGATCACGCTCTGGCAGACCTCGGGGATCGTCAGTTCCTGTTTGAGCGCTGCCGCCGCGGCGGCGAAGGCCGGCACGCCCGGCGTCACGTCGTAGGGAATGCCGAGCGCGTCGAGCCGGCGCATCTGCTCGGCGGTCGCGCCGTAGATCGACGGGTCGCCCGAATGGACGCGCGCGACGTCGAAACCCGCTAGGTGGGCGGCCTCCATCTCGGCCACGATCTCGTCGAGATGCATCGGGGCGGTGTCGAGGACGCGGGCGCCCTTGGGCGCGGCCCTGACGATCTCCTCCGGCACCAGCGAGCCGGCATAGAGGCAGACCGGGCAGCGCTCGATCAGGCGAAGTCCGCGCACGGTGATGAGGTCGGGCGCGCCGGGGCCGGCGCCGATGAAATGGACGGTCACGATCCGATCCCCGATCCGGCCTTGGCCGCATAGCCGCGCGGCGTATAGGCGTAAGCGCGGCCTTCCCCGCTCACGAAGGCCCGCGTGTTGGTGGAGCCGACGACGACCACGGTCAGCATGTCGACCTCGTCGACGTCGAGGTGACGCAGTTCGACGATCCGTACGCTTTCGCCCTCGCGGCCGAGATTGGTGGCGAGCACCACCGGCGTCTCGGGCGGGCGATGGGCGAGGAGAACGTCGCGGGCATGAGCGAGTTGCGTACGGCGGCGCTTGGAGACCGGGTTGTAGAAGGCGATCACGAAGTCGCCCTCGGCGGCCGCCTTCACCCGCCGCTGGATGTCCTCCCAGGGCGTCAGGAGGTCGGAGAGCGAGATGGTGCAGAAGTCGTGGCCGAGCGGCGCCCCGGCGCGCGCCGCCGCCGCCTGGAGGGCGGAAATGCCGGGCGAGACGGCGATCGCGACGCGACGCGCGGCGTCCGCCACGTCGCCCCGGTCGATCAGTTCGAAGACCAGCGTCGCCATGGCGTAGATGCCGGCATCGCCTGAGCAGACGAGCGCAACGTCGCGCCCCTCCGCCGCGAGTTCCAAGGCGAAGCGCACCCGCGCCTCTTCCGCGCCGAGATCGAAGTCGTGGCGGCGCTTGCCCACGGCGAGCGGCCCCAGGAGGTCGAGATAGAGCGAATAGCCGACGAGATCGCCGGCTTCGGCCACCATGGCGGAGACTTCCGGCGAGCGCCAGTGCGCGCCCCCCGGCCCGATGCCGACCACGAAGAGCCGGCCCCGCGAGCGGCCAATGGCCGTCGCATCGAGGGGCCGGGGCGCGCGGGCGAGCGCGGCGGTCGCGCGGGCGGACTTCCGCTTGGGGACCACCAGTTCGCCGGCATTCCCGACGCCGGCAAGCGCCGCCCCTTCCGCCACGCCGTGGCAGCCGGTCTCGCGGAACACGAGTTCGGAAGGGTTGGCGAGGCGCGGCACTTCTGCTTCCAGCCGCGCCGCGTCGAAGAAGCGGGCGGGCACATTGAAACGGGCGGCGACCGCGTGGATCGCCGGCTCGTCCGCCTTGAGGTCGAGCGAGGCTACGGCGGCGAGCGAAAGGGGGCTAAGGCCGGATTCGCCGATCACCCGTTCGGCCAGCGCCACGGCCTCTTCCGGCGGCGCGCCCCGCTCGGCGCCGATGCCGAGCACCAGGGTGCTGGGGCGGTACAGGAGTTCGAGCGGCGCCGACGCACGGGCCTCCTCCGAGACGCTCAAGGTGACGCGGCCGTCGTCGGACACGGGGATGGACGACGCCTCCAGCCACGGCGCCGCGCCCTCGATCCAGGCGTGCTCGCCGGCAAGGAGTTCGGCCATGACGGATTTGGCGTCGGCCGGGTTTTCGAGCACGAAGCCGTCGGGCGGCGCGTCGAGCGCGACGCCGAAACGCAGGTCGCCCGCCGTGGTGATGGCGGGAGCGACATCGAGGATCGCGGCGATCCGGCGGGCCAGATCGTTCGCTCCGTGATGGCCGCCCAGAAGCGGCACCACGGCCGAGCCGTCCTCGGCGACGCAGAGAACCGGCGGCTCGGCGCCCTTGTCGGCGAGCATCGGGGCGAGGATGCGGATCAGCGCGCCGGAGGCCATCAGCGCGACGATGGGGCGGCCGGACGTGAAGAGGCCCCGGATATGCTCGGCCGCGCCGGAAAAGGCGAGGTCGGCGCCGGCGACGCGCTCGCCCCCATGCACCTCGCCGCGCAGCGCGTCGGCGAGGCGCCGGGCGAGCGGCAGGGCGGCGGGACCGAGGCAGAGGATCGCGGGCACGGTCATCGGGAGGCTTCCGGGGCGAGCGCCGAGAGGATCGCGGGTTCGGCGCCCTTGTAGAGGAGGATCAGCGCGAAATAGGGGGCGCGGTCACCCGTCTCGGCGAGCGGCAGGACGCGCTCTCCGGGCTGGCCGACACGCTCGGCATAGGTCGCGTCCTTGGTCAGGCCAAGCGTCCCGATCAGCGCCTTGGCGCGCGCAAAGTGCCGGCCGAGCTTGAGGATCGCGACGCTTTCGGCCGCCTCTATCCCGGCCCGCAAGGCGGCGTCGGGCAGGGTCGCGGGCAGGACGGCGAAGCGGTCGTCCCGTGCGCTCAAAGGCCGCCGCGTGCGCGCGGCCGCCGCCATGACGGAGGAGATGCCCGGCACGATCTCGGCGGGGTAGCGGCTTCCGAGCCGCGCGAAGAGCTGGAGGAAGGAGCCGTAGAAGAACGGATCACCCTCGCAGAGCACGGCGACGTCGCGGCCGGCGTCCAGCTCGGCGGCGATCTTCGGCGCGGCGAGGTCGTAGGCGCCCTGCCCCGGCGCCCGGGTCACCGACATGCAGAGCTCGATCGCGATCTCGGACTGGCCTCCTGGGAGGTGCGGGGCGGCGATCGAGCGGGCAAGGCTCGTCCCGCCTTCCGACAGGGGATAGGCGATCACGGGCGCTTCCCGCAGGAGGCGCACCGCCTTCAGCGTCAGGAGCTCGGGGTCGCCCGGCCCGAGGCCGATCCCGAGGAGGCGCCCGGTCATGGGAGCGCCTGCTTGGTGATGTGCCAGTGGGTCACGGGCATGGATGCGCGCCAGCCGCGATAGGGGCCGACGGGCTCGGCCGTCGACACCCCAGCGCGCAGCAGCTCGCCGCCGTGGACCTCGTGCAGCGCCAGGAGGATCGCCTCCGATTCCAGCGTCACCGCATGGGCGACGAGCCGGCCGCCGGGCTTGAGCGCCCCGAAGGCTCCGGGGAAGAGGCCGTCCGTCAGCCCGCCGCCGAGAAACACGGCGTCCGGCGCGGGCAAGCCGGCAAAGGCGTCCGGCGCGCGGGCCGGCACGATCTCAAGACCGTGCGGCGCGAGGTTGCGGGCGTTCTCCGCGATCATCGCCCGGCGGGCCTCGTGCGGCTCGATGGCGAGCGCCCGGCCGCCCGGCGCCGCGCGCAGCCACTCCACCGAGATCGAGCCGCAGCCGGCGCCGACGTCCCAGAGAAGCTGGCCGGGCATCGGCTCGAGCGCCGCGAGGGCCAGAGCCCGCAGCGTGCGCTTGGTCATCTTGCCGTCGTGGCGGAAGGCGTCGTCGGGCAGGCCCGGTGCGGTCGAATGGGCGCGGGTGCCCTCCCCCGCCGCGCATTCGAGGGCGATCGTGTTGAGGGCGGCGACCTCCCCGAGGTCGAAGGCGTCGGCCCGGCATGCGCGCAGCCGCTCCCCCTCGCCGCCCATGTGCTCCAGGACATGCAGCCGGCTCGGCCCGAAGCCGCGCTCGCTCGCCCAGGCCGCAAGGCGGGCGGGCGTCGTGCCGTCCTCCGACAGGACGAGGAGCCGGGCGCCGTCGCGAAGGTCCGGCGCGATCGCCTCGAGCGGCCGGCCGTGGACGGACAGGCAACGGACGTCCTCCAGCGCCCAGCCGAGCCGGGCGGCCGCGAGCGAGAAGGCGGAGGGGGCGGGCAGGACCGTGAACTCGCCCGGCGCCAGCACCTCGCGCAGCCAGCGTGCCGGCCCGAACCAGGAGGGGTCGCCCGTCGCAAGGACCACGGCGCGACGCCCGCGCGCGGCCAGAATGTCGGCGGCCGAATCGGCGAAGGGCGAGCGCCAGGGGCGCCGCTCGGCCGGATGGTCGCCCGGCAGCATCGCGAGGTGACGGGCGCCGCCGAAGACGATCTCGGCCTCGGCCAGACTGCGCGCGGCATCCGGCGGCAGGGTCGCAAGGCCGCCGTCGCCGATGCCTACAAGGTGCAGCCAGGGCGTCATGCCGGCGCGCCTTCGAGGCCGGCGGCGAGCGCGTTGACCGCCGCCGCGGCGACGGCGCTGCCGCCCCGCCGGCCGCGCAGCGTCGCGAAGGGAAGCCCGCGCGGGTCGGCGGCAAGCTCCGCCTTGGATTCGGCGGCGCCGACGAAGCCGACGGGAAAGCCGAGGATCACGGCCGGGCGCGGCGCGGCGGCGTCCAGCCGCTCCAGAAGGCGGAACAGCGCGGTCGGCGCGTTGCCGATGGCAACGACGGCACCGGCGAGATCGGCGTCCCAGAGGTCGACCTGCGCCGCCGAGCGCGTGGTGGCGAGTTGCCGCGCCCGCTCGGGGACGGATGGATCGTTGAGCCGGCAAACCACGCGGTTGCCCGCCGGCAGCTGAGCGCGGATCACACCGTGCGCCACCATCTCGGCATCCACCAGGATCGGCGCGCCGGACGCGAGAGCCGCGCGCCCCGCCGCCACGGCATCGGACGAGACCACGAGGTCGTCCATCGCGTCCACCATGCCGCAGGCATGGGCGATGCGGATGGCGAGATCGTGCGCGTCGGGGGCCAAGCGCCCGAGCACCGCCGCGCCCTCCTCGCGGATGGTGCGGAAGCTCGCCGCATAGATCGCGGCGGGGTCGCTGAGATAGGCCGGGACGGGCATCGGCCGCTTCAGTGACGCTTCAACGTGCGCGGCCCGAGCGGATGGTCGGCATGCGGATAGGGGTGGTGCGTGTGGCCATGCGCGTGGCCGTGGCCATGGTGGTGCCCATGATCGCGCGGATGGTCGTGATCGTGGCCATGCGCATGGTCGTGGTGGTGATGACCGTGGGAATGGTCGTGGTGGTGGCCATGTCCATGGGAGTGATCGTGCCCATGGTCGTGCGCCGCCGGGCCGGTGCCGATGCCCTCGACATGGTGGTGGTGGCTTTCCTGCGGCAGGCCGACCTCGGCCTCGAAGCCCAGCACTTGCTCGCGATACTTGCACATCTGGCAGTTCATGAGATTGGTGCCCTGGAGGATCTCCTCCAGCCGGTCCACGAAGGTCTCGACCACGAGGTCGTGGGCGCCGAGATATTTCGCCTTCAGGAATCGGATGTCCGGGTGCGCGGCCGCCACGCGGTCGGTCGCGTCGTAGATCCGGTCCACCAGGATGCCGGTGAAAAGGAAATACGGGAACACCACGACGCGCCGATAGCCGAGGCGGGCGACGTGGGTGAGGCCCGGCTCCACCAGCGGGAAGGTGACACCGGAATAGGCCGTCTCGCCCCAGCCGAAGCCGAGCCCTTCCCACAGGAGCCGCATGACCTTGGCGACGTTGGAATTGGCGTCGGGATCCGACGCGCCGCGTCCGACCACGACCAGCATCGTGTCGTGCAGCGGCTCGCCGTCGCGCCAGCCGTCGAGGCGCAGCACCTCGCGGATGCGCTCGCCCGCGGCGCGGATCATCTTGGGGTCGATGCCGAGTTCGCGCCCGTAGGTGACCGACACGCCGTTCTGCGCGGCATAGGTGTTGAGGACGGAGGGAATGTCGTTCTTGGCGTGGCCGGCGGCGAACAGCATGCCGGGCAGCGCCAGGATCTCGCGCGCGCCCTTTTCCTTCAGCCGGTCGAGCCCGTCGCGGATGATGGGTGTCGCGAACTCGAGATAGCCGTAGTCGACGCTCCAGTCGGGCAGGCGGCGGGCCATCTTCTCGGCAAGGCCCCGGAACTCGTCCACCGCGCCCCGGTCGCGGCTGCCATGGCCGCACAGCATCAAGGCCTTCATGATCGTCCTCCGTCGTCGTGTCGCGCCGGAGGAGGCGCCGCGCGGGGAGCGCGGCGAATCGATCCGCCGGTTTTCGCGTCGGCCCCCGGATTGGGTCGGCCGTTCCGCGAAATCATGGGTGTCAGAGCCCTATGAGTGCCTGACAAGACCTCGCGGGGTCGGTCTGCCGGTTCCTTGCCGCCGATGCGTCGTTGCCGATGCTCGCCCATGCGCTGCATGGTCTCCGCTCGGCTCCTCGTCTCGACGACAAGTCCCTCGCCAGCCCTCCGCCCGGAGGTCTTGTCAGGCACTCGAAAGCGGGCACCGTCAGGCCCGTGTCTCATGCCGCAGGCGGACGCCGAGGTCAAACGCTTCGCCTTTTCCCCTTGGCCGGACGGGCAGCCGGGCTTATGGCCTGTCCGCCCGCCCGCGAAAGCCCGACCGCCATGCCCCTCGACGAAACCTTCCTGCTTCTCGTCCTCGCCGCCTTCGGCGCGGGGCTGATCGACGCGATCGCGGGGGGCGGGGGCATGATCACGGTGCCGGCGCTCTTGCTGGGCGGGCTCGACCCCTTGTCGGCGCTCGGCACCAACAAGCTCCAGTCGCTCTTCGGCTCGGCCTCGGCGACGATCACCTATGCCAGAAAGGGGCACGTGAAGCTCGGCCCCCTCCTGCCGGCGGCGGGCCTGTCCTTTGCCGGCGCGTGCCTCGGCGCCCTTCTGGCGGCGGCGCTGCCGCTCGACCTCCTGGAACGGCTCCTGCCCTTCCTGCTGATCGCCATCGCGCTCTACTTCGCCTTCAAGCCGGGCCTTTCCGACATCGATCGCGAGCGCCGCATCTCGCCGCGCGCCTTCGCGCTGTTCCTGGTGCCGCTGATCGGCGCCTATGACGGGTTGTTCGGGCCGGGAACGGGGTCCTTCTTCATGCTGGCCTTCGTGTCGCTCGCCGGCTACGGCGTCCTCAAGGCGACGGCCCACACCAAGCTCCTCAACTTCGCCTCCAATCTCGGGGGCTTCGCCGTCTTCGCCTTGGTCGGCTCCATCCACTGGAAGCTCGGCCTTGCCATGGGCGTCGCGCAATTTCTCGGCGCCCGCGTCGGCGCTGCCGTCGCCATGCGCTTCGGCGCGGGGCTGATCCGCCCGCTCCTCGTCCTCGTCTGCATCGCGCTGGCGGTGCGGTTCCTCTGGTCGTGACGGCGCGGCGCCCGCCCGCCCTGATGCTGCAGGGCACGGGGTCGGACGTCGGCAAGAGCGTGCTGGTGGCCGGCCTCTGCCGCCTGTTCGCCAACCGGGGCCTCCAAGTGCGCCCCTTCAAGCCGCAGAACATGAGCAACAACGCCGCCGTCGCCTGGAACGCGGAGGCCGGCGAATGGGGCGAGATCGGGCGGGCGCAGGCGCTCCAGGCGCTGGCCTGCCGGGTGCCCCCCAGCGTCCACATGAACCCAGTGCTCCTGAAGCCCCAGTCGGACACGGGCTCGCAGGTCGTGGTGCAGGGCCGGGTCATGGGCTCGGCGCGCGGGCGCGACTACCAGGCGCTGAAGTCCACCTTCCTGCCGGCCGTCCTCGACAGCTTCGCGCGGGTCTGCGACGGCGCCGACCTCGTTCTGGTGGAGGGCGCGGGCTCGCCGGCCGAGATCAACTTGCGCGCCGGCGACATCGCCAACATGGGCTTTGCCCGCGCCGCCGGCCTGCCCGTGGTGCTGGTCGGCGACATCGACCGGGGCGGCGTCATCGCCTCGCTGGTCGGGACCCATGCGATCCTGCCCCCCGACGATCGCGCGCCCGTCCGCGGCTTCCTGATCAACAAGTTCCGCGGCGATCCCTCGCTCTTCGACGACGGGCTCGCCGCCGTGACGCGCTTCACCGGCTGGCCGAGCCTCGGCGTGGTGCCGTGGCTTCCCGAGGCCGGGCTGCTGCCGGCCGAGGATTCGGTCGCGCTCGACCGGCGCCCCCCGGCCGAGCCGCGCCCGGGCGATCTCGTGATCGCCGTGCCGCGCCTGCCGCATATCGCCAATTTCGACGATCTCGACCCGTTGCTCCAGACGCCCGGCGTCTGCGTGCGCCTCGTGCGGCCGGGCGAGCCCTGGCCGCGGGAGGCGAAGCTCGTGCTCCTGCCGGGCTCCAAGGCGACGATCGCCGACCTCGCCGCCCTGCGCGCCCAAGGTTGGGACCGCGCGATCCTCGACCACCACGCGCGCGGCGGCCACGTTCTCGGCCTGTGCGGCGGCTACCAGATGCTGGGCCGGCGCATCCTCGACCCCGACGGCATCGAGGGCGAGACACGGAAAGCGGAGGGGCTCGGCCTTCTCGCGGTCGAGACGCGGATGACGGGCCCCAAGACGTTGCGCGAGGTCGAGGCGCGCTCCGAAACGGGCATCGCCTTTCCCGCCTACGAGATCCACATGGGCCGGACCGAGGGCGGGGACCGTGCGCGCCCCTTCGCTCATGTCGCCGGTCATCCGGAAGGCGCCGTCAGCGCCGACGGTCGCGTGCGCGGCACTTATCTGCACGGCCTGTTCTCGGGCGATCCGTGGCGCGAGGCCTATCTGGCAGGGCTCGGACGCCCCCCCTCGGACCGGACCTATCGCGCAAGCATCGAGGCGGCTCTCGACGCCGTCGCGGCGCGGCTGGAGGCGCATCTCGACATCCCCGCGCTGGAGCGCATCGCGCAGACCGGGCGCGCATCGTGCCCTGCATCGCTGGTCTGACGGCGTCAGTCCTCGGCCGCGAAGTCCGTGAACCGTCCCGCCCAGTCCTTGTGCCAGCGCGACAGGGGCGGACGGTTCTCCACGATGTCGCCCGCCGCCCAGCGGATGCGCTTCTCGTCGAGCCGGCGCGTCGTCTCGCCATCGGGGCACAGGATGTAGAAATCGCCGGCCTCCAGCCGGTCCATCATGAAGTCGATCGTCTGGTCCGCCGTCCAGGCGCCCTCGGGCTTCTCCACGCGCCCCTTGGCGGTCAGTCCGGTGAAGACGAAGCCGGGAATGAGCAGCGCCGCGCCGACCTGATGGCCCGGCGTCTCGCGCAGCTCGTGCTGCAGCGCCTCGGTGAAGACCTTCACGCCGGCCTTGGAGACGTTGTAGGCCGGGTCGCCCGGCGGCGTGGTGATGCCCTGCTTGGAGCCGGTGTTGATGATCAGCGCCGGCTCGCCATGCGCCATCATGGCCGGGCCGAAGGCGCGTGTGCCGTTGATGACGCCGCCGAGGTTGACCGAGAGGACGGCGTCCCATTCCGCCTGTTCGCCGAAGATCGACGAGCCCGGCTGGATGCCGGCATTGTTCATCAGGACATGCACCTTGCCGAGGCGCTCTGCGATGTGGCCGGCGGTCTTCTGGAGGCCCGCCCGGTCGGTGACGTCGCAGGCGGCCGCGACGATGCGCCCCTCCTCGCCGTCGGCGAGAGCCACGAGTTCCTCGTGCGCGGCCGCGAGATCGTCCATCCGCCGGTCCACCACGGCCACCTTCAGCCCGGCCTTGGCGAAGCGGCGCGCCGCGGCCAGCCCGATGCCGGCCGCGCCCCCGATCACGACGGCGGTGTGGAGCGGGGCGATGGCGGGATGGTGCATGGGGGGGTCTTTCGATCGTGGCGTTCGGGCGAGAGATAGCCGCGTCCGCGATGTAAGAAAGACCGAAGCGTCGAGACGACCTGGCTATCGCTTGCGAAGCGGCTCTACCAGGGGCGAAAGACCTTCAGAATTGGGTGGTTTTGAAACTGTCCGCTATTCAGGAAAGCGCTTTGAGAAGCGGCCGCTCTCGAGCTGAACTCGGCGCCTTCATCGCGGCGGACTTTTACAAGTAGGCCATCGTTAGACTTCCCAAGAGACGGAACGCGATCGTGCCGCTGGAGCCGTCTGCCGGTGCCATTTGCATACGGAATCTTCATCGACGGCTATTAAATCAACTCGTATGAGTTATTCCCTGGAACGGGCAGATTGCAGGTGCTTGGGAGGGCGTAGGTGCAGTTCAGGACGAAGACCCTCAGCGCTCATCTTGTCGCTTTCGCCATCGCTATCCTGATCCCTGCCGCGGCATTTGTAGGTGTGATGCTATGGAACTATGTGATCGAAGAGAGGGAAGAGCTTCGCCACGTACGATATGAGACGAACCAGCGCGCCGTGCAGGCCGTTGACCGCCTTGTGGAGAAGCGTCTGACCTTGGTTCGCAGCTTGGCAGCCTCTCCCGCTCTTGACCCGGTGCCCGACATCGCCCGTTTCGTGGAACAGGTACGCGCCCTTTCTGAGGACGTCGTTATCCTCTTGCTCGATGCCAAAACACTTTCGGTTGTTTCTGGAACCGTCAATCGCCAGTTCCCGCCGTTAAGCCGTGCGGCCCTAGAGTCACTTGCTCGGGGTGCGCGGAACGCTGTCGATGGCGCTACAATCTCCGACCTCTTCGTTCCTCGGCCTGGCAGCGATGGTCTGGTGGCCTTCACGGCGCCCGTTCAGAGGGATGGCAGCACCAGCCATCTGGTCATGGCGGTTCTACGTAGCTCTGAGTTCATGCCCGCGATGATGGAGCGCGGGGTAAAGCCGCCGTTCTACGCATCGCTTGCGGACAGCGCCGGACGGATCATTGCCCGCTCGGATCCTGCCGAGCAGAGAACAGGGCAAACCATACCTGGGTTTGACTTCATCCGAACAGGCGGAACGGAATGGTCCGGTATGAACCCACAGGGCGTATCCGTCCTCGGTACATTTCACCGTTCCGAACTCACGGGTTGGTATGTTGCCACTGGCGTAGCGAGGGACGCACTGGAAGCGCCGCTCTGGCGTTCCCTCGGAGCTATCGCTACGGTTGGTACGCTGGTCCTCATCATCATCGCAGCCGCGGTGTACGTCGTCAGCCTCCCGTTCCGTCGAACCTGCGGAAGTCTGCTTCAGGCAGTTGAGGACATAAGCTTGGGTCGCCGTATCAAGCTGCCCGGCATGCCCATAGCCGAGGGAAATCATATTGGTAAGGCGCTGGCGGAGGCTTCGGATCGCCTAGCGGAAAGTCGCGCGTCGCTCCTGAAAGCAAATGAGACCTTAGAGCGTCGCGTCGAGGAGCGTACGGCCGACCTGCAAGCGGCGTTGGCAAAAGCGGAAGCCGCAGAACGTGCGGTTCGCGAAGCCAACACGGAACTCGCTAGAGTAGCTGGCACCGATGCACTGACGGGTCTTGCCAACCGTCGGATGTTTGATGCTGCTCTGGAGGCAGAGTGGCAGACAGCCCAGGAGCGCAATAAGCCCTTTGCGCTGCTGATCATCGACGTTGACCGCTTCAAGACCTGTAATGACACCTATGGCCATGCGGTTGGTGATGTTCTTCTACGTTCCGTGGGCGAGTGCCTGCGGCGTGGACTACGATACCCGAACGACCAGCTTTTCCGCATTGGTGGCGAGGAGTTTGGTGTCTTGCTTCCAGACACCGAGAGCCAAGATGCATCAAAGGTTGCGGAAAGGCTCCAATCCAGCGTTTGCGCGGCGGGCGCTCCAGAAGGTGGCGTTCAGATCGGGAGCACGACCATCAGCATCGGTCTTGCACAGTTCAACGCGGTGATTGACCGGAATGCTGCTGAACTATTCTGTCGGGCTGATGCAGCTCTCTATGAAGCAAAGCGGGCCGGTCGGAACCGAACCGTCAGCGCAGAGGTGACTACGGCGGACAACACCTTGATGAAACTTACTGACGCATAGACCGCGCATCCTTTTATCGCCAAACGTCCGCTTCCGGACCGAGCGGAACAAGCCCTGGAGGACGCTTTAGGTTCGACAGCGGCGCCTTCCTGCAACATCTGCGCGACACTCCGCACCAGACGATCCGGCGGATCGTCCCGGCCTGCCTCGGGATCGATTGACAGCGCCGCCGCCCCGTCTATCCTCGCGCGCGGATGGTCCTGCCGCGCCCCTCGCGCCGGCAGGCTAAGAGGGAATGCGAAGGGCCGACTTAAACCAAGGGCCCGTATCGCAGCCGACCCCGCGACTGTAGAGCGGCGAGGCGCCCCCGCCGGCAGGCGACTGTCGGAAACGCCACTGGACGGTTTCGTCCGGGAAGGCAGGGGACCGCCGATGACCCGCGAGCCAGGAGACCTGCCATCCGTTGCGAGACGCCCATTCCGGGCGTCGTCACGGAGGTTGAATCCCATGTCCCGTTCGAGCGCATCCGCTCTCAGCACGCCCCAATCCACGCCCTTGTCCGTGCGCCTTCCGGCGATGCTCCTGAGCTTTGCCGCCGGTGCGTTCCTCCTTTGGGGTGCCGGTTTTGCCGGCGCCGACGTGTTGCACGACACGGCGCACGACGCGCGCCACGCCATGGGTCTTCCCTGCCACTGAGGCGATCGTCGCCTCGCGTTCCACAGACGCGCGCCCGCGACGGGCGGCGTTCCTTGAACCGGCACCGCCACGGTCCGGGGCGCGCTCGCGTACCCGCCTGGAGGCCAGGGATTTCCCATGCTCGCACGCTTCTTTCTCGCCGCGCTTCTGGCCGGCATCCTCGCCGGCGTCTTCGTCACGCCCGTCCAGCATTTCAAGACGACACCGCTGATTCTCGCCGCCGAGTCCTATGAGGGAGGCGAGGAGGGGCACGACCACGCCGCCTTCGCGCCCTCGCTCGTTTCGCCCGCCCATGCCCACGGCGGGGGCGAGCACACCGAAGCCGGAGACGCCGCGCGGCTTGGCGGCACGCTTCTCGCCAATGTCGTGATCGGCGCGGCCTTCTCGCTGCTGCTTCTCGCCGCGAGCCTCGGCCTCGACCGGCCTGTGACGGCCGCCAACGGCGCGCTCTGGGGCCTCGCGGGCTTTGCCGTCGTGACGCTCAGCCCAGCGCTCGGCCTGCCGCCCGAACTGCCCGCCATGCCGGCCGTCGATCTGGCCGCGCGGCAGGCCTGGTGGGTCGCGACGGTCGCGCTGTCGGCCGGAGGGCTGTGGCTCCTCGTCTTCCGGCGCTCGGTACCGGCGATCCTCGGGGGCCTCGCGCTCCTTCTCCTGCCCCATCTCGTCGGCGCGCCCCATCCGGCCGACATCGCGAGCCCGGTGCCGGCGACGCTGGCGGCCGAGTTCGCCGTCGCTTCGCTTTTCGTCTCCGCCCTGTTCTGGACGGCGGTCGGCGCGCTCCTCGGCCTCGGGCTCGACCGCGCCCGGCGCGGGGTCGCCGTGCCCGCATGAGCCTCCATTTCGTGCTCGGCGGTGCGCGCTCGGGCAAGAGCGCCCTTGCCGAACGGCTCGTGGCAGAGAGCGGCCTCGCGCCGCTCTACCTCGCCACGGGCCGCGCCTTCGACGCCGAGATGGCGGCGCGGATCGCCGAGCACCGCGAGCGGCGCCCGCCCCCCTGGGCGACGGTCGAGGAGCCGCTCCATCTCGCCGAGGCCCTCGCCCGCGAGGCGCGCGCATCCCGCGCGGTCCTCGTCGACTGCCTCACCCTCTGGCTGACCAACCTCATGCTGGAGGAGCGGGACGTTCCGGCCGCCTTCGACGCGCTTGCCGAGACCCTGCAAGCGCCTCTCCCCGGCCTCGTCGTCCTCGTCTCCAACGAGGTCGGCCTCTCCATCGTGCCCGACAACCGCATGGCGCGGACGTTTCGCGACCATGCCGGCCGGCTTCACCAACGCGTGGCGGCCCTGGCGACGGAGGTGACCTTCGTCGCCGCCGGCCTGCCGCTGAAACTCAAGGGCTGACCCCATGCAGAAGATTCCCGCAACCGTCATCACCGGCTTCCTTGGAGCCGGCAAGACGACCCTGATCCGCAACCTCCTCCAGAATGCCGGCGGCCGGCGCATCGCGCTCGTGATCAACGAGTTCGGCGATCTCGGCGTCGACGGCGACATCCTGAAAGGCTGCGGCGTCGAGACCTGCCGCGAGGAGGACGTGGTCGAGCTCACCAACGGCTGCATCTGCTGCACCGTCGCCGACGACTTCATCCCGACCATGGAAAAGCTTCTGGAGCGCACTGAGCGCCTCGACCACATCGTGATCGAGACCTCCGGCCTCGCCCTGCCCCAGCCGCTGGTCGCCGCCTTCAACTGGCCGGAGGTCAAGGCGCGCGTGACGGTGGACGGCGTCGTCACCGTGATCGACGCCGTGGCCGTGGCCGCCGGGCGCTTCGCCGACGACGAAGAGAAGGTCCAGGCCGCGCGCGAGGCCGACGAGAGCCTCGACCACGACAACCCGCTGGAGGAGCTGTTCGAGGACCAGATCCGCGCCGCCGACCTCCTGGTCCTCAACAAGGCCGACCTCGTGGATGCCGAGACGCTCGGGGCCGTGCGCGCCAAGGTGGAGGCGGAGGCCGGCCGCCGGCTCGCCGTGGTCTCCGCCGAGAACGGCCGCCTGCCCGCCGACGTGCTGCTCGGCCTGAAGGCCGGCACGGAGGACCTCATCGCCGGCCGCCGCTCGCATCACGAGATCCACCATGCCGACGGCCACAGCCACGACCACGAGGACTTCGAAAGCATCGTCGCGGAAGCCGGCGAAGTCGCTTCCGTCGAGACGCTGACGGAGGGTCTGAAGCGCGTCATCGCCGCGCACGACATCCTGCGCCTCAAGGGCTTCGCCGCCGTCCGGGGCAAGCCGATGCGGCTCGTCGTCCAGGCCGTCGGGCAGCGGATCGAGTGCTATTTCGACAGGCCCTTCGCGCCCGGCGAGGCGCGGGCCTCGCGCTTCGTGGTGATCGGCCTGCACGATGCGATCGAGGACGGCGAGGGCGCGATCCGCGAGGCCCTGGCAGGCCTCGGCGAGGCGCCCCGCGCGGCGGCGGAATAGCTTGCACCTTCTCAGCCTCCAGCGCGGGACGATCGCCGACGGGCGCGAGGCGGTGGACCTCGGCCAGACGCCGGGCCGTGTCCTCGTCCTCTCGGCCGCCGACACCGAGCTCGCTTCGCTCGCCTTCGCCGCCGACCGGCTGGCGCTGGACGGGGGCGCGCTGCGGCTCGCCAACCTCCTGCGCCTCGGGCATCCCATGTCGGTGGACACGCAGATCGAGCGCATGGGCAAGGAGGCGCGCCTCGTCGTGATCCGGCTTCTCGGCGGCGCGGCCTACTGGCCGCACGGCTGCGAGGCCTGGAGCGCGGCGGCGCGCCGCCACGGCTTCGCGCTCGCCGTCCTGCCCGGCGACGACAGGCCGGACCCCGGCCTCGACCGCTTCTCGACCCTGGCCGAGCCCGAGCGCGAACGGCTTTGGGGGTACCTGCGCGAAGGGGGGGCGGCCAATGCCGACGCCTTCCTGCGCTCCTGCCTGGCCCTTGCGGACGGCCGGGAGCCGAACGAGCCGCCGGCGCGCCCGATCCTGAAGGCCGGCCCGCTGGAGCGTCCAAACGCCTCCGAGCCCGACCCGGCGCGCCCGCTCGCCGCGGTCGTCTTCTATCGCGCGCTCGTGCAGAGCGGACAGACGGACGCGGTGGAGGCCCTGGCCCAAGGCCTGGAGGCGCGCGGGCTCGACGTCCTGCCCGCCTATGTCTCCGGCCTGAAGGACCCGGTCAGCGTCGAGACGCTGCGCGCCCTCTTCGGCCCCCGGCCGCCCGACGTCGTCGTCAACCTCACGGGCTTTGCCACCTCCGCGCCCGGCCGACCCTTCGCGCCGACGGTGTTGGACGAAGGCGGCGCGGTGGTGCTGCAGGGCGTGCTCGCCGGGACGACGCGCGAGGCCTGGGAGGCGTCGTCCCAGGGGCTCTCGGCGCGCGATCTCGCGATGAACGTCGCGCTGCCGGAGGTGGACGGGCGGGTCCTGACGCGGGCCCTCGCCTTCAAGTCGGCGGGCGACTGGCACGAGCGGACGCAGAGCGACATCGTCGCCCACAGGCCGGAGCCCGGCCGCATCGCCTTCACGGCCGAGCTTTGCCGGCGCTGGGCCTCGCTCCGCCGCACGCCGCCCGCCGAGCGCCGGGTCGCCATCGTCCTCGCCAACTATCCCAACCGCGACGGACGGCTCGGCAACGGCGTCGGGCTCGACACGCCGGCCGGCACGATCGAGGTGCTGCGCGCAATGCAGGCCGCCGGCTACCGCACCGGGCCGCTGCCGCCCGACGGCAACGCGCTGATCGAGCACCTCCAGGCCGGGCCGACCAATGCGGGCCGCCAGGGGCGCGAGATCCGCGAGACGCTCCCGCTTGCGGACTATCGCCGCTTCTTCGACGCCCTGCCGGAGCCGGCGCGCGCGGCGGTGACGGAGCGCTGGGGGGCGCCGGAGGACGACCCGTTCTTCGATCCCGCATGCGGCTTCGCCCTGCCGCTGTCGCGCTTCGGCCGGGTGATCGTCGGCATCCAGCCGGCGCGCGGCTATAACATCGATCCGAAGGAGACCTATCACGCGCCGGACCTCGCACCGCCGCACGGATATCTCGCCACCTACGCCTTTCTCCGGGAGACGTTCGGCGCGCAGGCGCTCATTCACATGGGCAAGCACGGCAACCTCGAATGGCTGCCGGGCAAGGCGCTGGCCCTGTCGGAGGCCTGTTTCCCCGAGGCCGTGCTCGGCCCCCTGCCCCATCTCTATCCCTTCATCGTCAACGACCCCGGCGAGGGCAGCCAAGCCAAGCGCCGGGCACAGGCCGTGATCCTCGACCACCTGACGCCGCCCCTGACGCGGGCGGAAAGCCACGGCCCCGCGCGCGACCTCGAACGGCTGGTGGACGAATACTACGAGGCCGCGGCCGGCGACCCGCGCCGCACCGCTCTTCTGAAGCGGCAGATCGTGGATCTTCTGGCCGGGTCCGGCCTCGGGCAGGATGCCGGCCTTTCCCCCGGCGAGCCCGACGACGACGCGCTGGAAAAGCTCGACGCATGGCTCTGCGACCTCAAGGAGCTGCAGATCCGCGACGGGCTCCACGTCTTCGGCCGGGCGCCGGAAGGCCGGCTGCTCGACGACCTCGCCGTGGCCCTCGCCCGCCTGCCGCGTGGGCTGGAGGCGGCCGACGTCTCGCTCCTGCGCGCGCTCGGCCGCGATCTCGGCCTGCGCGACTTCGATCCGCTGGACTGCGCCATGGGCGCGCCCTGGGACGGCCCGCGCCCGTCCGCGCTCGCCGGGCTGACCGACGATCTCTGGCGCACGGCCGGCGACACGGTGGAGCGGCTGGAGATCCTGTCCTCCCGCCTCGTCTCCGGCGAGGCGGCGCCCGAGCCCGGCTGGGTCGCGACCCAGCCCGTCCTCGTCGCCATCGAGACACGCCTGAAGCCGGCGATCGCCGCCTGCGGCGCGGCCGAGATCGCCGGGCTTCTCGCGGGGCTCGACGGGCGCTTCGTGCCTCCCGGCCCCTCCGGCGCGCCGACGCGGGGGCGCCCCGACGTCCTGCCGACGGGCCGCAACTTCTTCTCCGTCGACACGCGCGCCGTGCCGACCGAGGCCGCCTGGGCGCTGGGGCGGAAGTCCGCCGAGCTTCTCGTCGCCCGCCACCTGCAGGACCACGGCGAATGGCTGCGCACCGTCGGCCTCACCTGCTGGGGCACGGCCAACATGCGCACGGGCGGCGACGACATCGCGCAAGCCCTCGCGCTGATCGGCGCCAGACCGACCTGGGATCGGGCTTCCGGCCGCGTCACCGGCTTCGAGATCCTGCCCCCCGCCGCGCTCGGCCGCCCGCGCGTCGACGTGACCTTGCGCGTGTCCGGCTTCTTCCGCGATGCCTTTCCCGACCAGATCGCCCTGTTCGACCGGGCGGTCCGGGCGGTCGGCGCGCTGGAGGAGGACGCGGAGGACAATCCGATCGCCGCCCGCATGGCGAGCGAGGCGCAAGACCTCGAACGGGACGGCCTCGACGCGGCGAGGGCAAGGCGGCAAGCCGGCTACCGCGTTTTCGGCTCCAAGCCCGGCGCCTACGGGGCGGGCCTTCAGGCGCTGATCGACGAAGGCGGATGGGAAACGCGGGGCGATCTCGCCGGCGCCTTCCTCCACTGGGGCGCCTACGCCTATGGCGCGGAGACGGAAGGCGCACCCGAGCGCGCCGCCTTCGAGGCGCGGCTCGGCGCCATGCAGGCGGTGATTCAGAACCAGGACAACCGCGAGCACGACCTTCTGGATTCCGACGACTACTATCAGTTCGAAGGGGGCATGAGCGCCGCCGTCGAGCACCTATCGGGCCGCGCGCCGGCCGCCTACCACACCGATCATTCCCGACCCGAGCGCCCGGTGATCCGCACGCTGGACGAGGAGATCGCCCGCGTGGTGCGGGCGCGCGCCGTGAACCCCAAGTGGATCGCCGGCGTCATGCGCCACGGCTACAAGGGCGCCTTCGAGATGGCGGCGACGGTGGACTATCTCTTCGCCTTCGCCGCGACGACCAACGCGGTGGCCGACCGCCATTTCGATCTCGTCCACGCCGCCTATCTCGAGGACGAGACCGTTCTCGACTTTCTCCAGGCCAACAATCCGGCCGCGCTCGCCGAGATGCGCGCGCGCTTCCGCCAAGCCATCGCGCGCGGCCTCTGGCGCCCGCGCTCCAACTCGGCACAATTTGCCCTCGAAACGGAGCACACGACCCCATGAGCGAGAAATCCCCGCTGCTGGCCGCCATGACCGAGGAGGAGCTCGACGCCCGTCACGCCGAGAAGATGAAGAAGAAGAAGGCGGCGCGCGACAAGATCCTGGCGACCAAGACGCAGGAAAAGGGCCTCGTCATCGTCCACACCGGCAAGGGCAAGGGCAAGTCGACGGCCGCCTTCGGCCTCGTCTTCCGCGCGCTCGGCAACGGCATGAAGGTCGGCATCGTCCAGTTCGTGAAGGGCAAGTGGGAGACCGGCGAGCGCCAGGCGCTGGAGCGCTTTCCCGGCGAGGTCACGATCACCGCCATGGGCGACGGCTTCACCTGGGAAACGCAGGACCGCCAGCGCGACATCGCCGCCGCAAGGCAGGCCTGGGAGCGCGCCAAGGCGCTGATCGCGGACGAGGAGCACCAGATGGTTGTGCTGGACGAACTCAACATCGTCCTGCGTTACGAATACATCCCCGTCGAGGAGGTCGTCACCTTCCTGCGCGACCACAAGCCCGCCATGAAACACGTCGTCATCACTGGGCGAAACGCGCGGGACGAGCTGATCGAGTTCGCCGACCTCGTGACCGAGATGGAGATGGTGAAGCACCCCTTCCGCTCCGGCATCAAGGCCCAGCGGGGCATCGAGTTCTGAGCCTCTCGAAGGTCTCTCCTTGGGCAAAAGCATACTAGACGGATGGAGCCGAGAAGGGTGAAGCAGAGTTCCGGACCGGTAATCAACCCGATCACGCCGCAGAGAGTTCTCCTCGCCCTACCGGAACGCGGACATCGATCGGGACACCGAGAAAGGACCGAGGCGTCGATCGCAGCTATCGCCCGGCCTTGCCGGCAACGATATGATGACGATCGGGCGGACCTTGCGCCCTTGGTCTGCTGGGTGGAACACTTCCCGCTTCGTCGCCTGGCGTAGAAGCGGGAAGCCGGGGGTTCCTATCCTTTCACGGCGGCATTCCCGCCGTCGGCCCAAAGGGCTGAGCCCGTCACGAAGCTCGACATGTCACTGGCTAGGAACAGGGCAGCGCGAGCGATTTCATCCGGTTGCGCGATCCGTTTCATAGCGTGAAGGGCCGCGGCCCATTCACGCTGCTCGGGGCTCCCCGCCATAGCTGTCGCCGTGCCACCCGGGAGAAGCGCATTGGCGCGAATGCCCTGCGCGCCGTAATCGGCGGTCAGCCCTTTGACCAAACCCATAAGGCCGGCCTTCGCCGCGCCGTAGGCCGCCATGCCGGGAAGGCCGACGCTATTGCCGACAAAGCTGCTCGTGAAGATCAGCGATCCGGCGCCCCCTTTCAGCATGGCGGGCACCTGCGCCTTGGCTCCTAGAAAGGCGGCAGTGAGGTTGGTCTTGAGCACATCCTCCCACTCGCTCGACGTCAATTCGGCAAGGGGGCGCATCGTCCCTACCGTTCCGGCGTTGTTAAAAGCGATGTCCACCGATCCGAACGCATCGTTCGCAGCGGCGACGCAGGCCTCGTGAGTTTTCTGTTGCACCACATCACCCGCAACGACCACGGCCTCTCCGCCTTCCTCGCGGATTTCGGCTGCGAGTTGATCGAGCTGCTCCGCTCCTCGTGCACAGATGACGAGACGGGCGCCCTCGATGGCGAACAGTTTGGCAGCCGCCCGGCCGATGCCGGAACTGGCTCCAGTGATGATGGCGACTTTATTCGACAACAGCGGCATGGCAGCCCTCCTAGGAAAGGAGCGCATCAATTAAACGCCACTACTTTGCCCATCCACCCGTTTTCCAACGAACGCCCGAACGGTCAGACTGCCAAACACCAGAATTTCGGAACGCAGCGAACTGTCCGCTTCCCTCTGGTTCGTCTGGCAAGCGGACCGGAAGTCCTCCGAGCCGAGTGTGACTGCGGCAGATGGTATGCAAGCCTGATCCTCGGCCATGAGGCAAGGACGCCCCGCCTCACCCGTGCAGCTTCAGCGCCGGTCCCTTGGCCGGCGAGAGCATGTCGGCGAAGATCGCGACGGTGCCGCGCAAGCGGCCGAGGACCTTCCACTGGTGGTGGCGCTGGAGGGCGTTGTAGGCGGCGGTGGCGAACTGGCCGTGGATCAGGAAGTCGTCGCCATACCCTGAGCCGATGCGTCCCACCGTGCCGGCCCGCCCGAGCTGGACGAGGCGACCGCGATTCTTGAACTCGAAGGGCTCGACCGGCTGCCCCTTGAGGAGCACCGGGATCGTCTCGGCGAGGTAGTCCGCCTGCTGGGCGGCGGCCTGCGCCGTCGGCGGCAGGGGCTTCTCGGAGCCCTTCGGCGTCACGCTCGCCGCATCGCCCATCACGGTGATCCGCTCGTCCACCGTGGAGCGCAGCGTGCGATCCACCTTGATGCGGCCCTTGTCGTCGATCTCGAAATCGGCCAGCCGTTGGAGAAGGGGGTGCCCGACGAGCCCCGCCGCCCAGACCGCGACGTCCGCCGGCCAGCGCTCGCCCGATTCGGAACGCACCGCGTTGGGCTCGATGGCGGCGATCTTGGCGTCCGTCACGGTCTTGATGTCGAGCTGCTTCAGCCGCTCCACGAGCTTCTCGCGCAAAGCGTCGTCGATGCCGGGCATGACGACCGGGGCGGCCTCCAGAACCGTGATGCCGAGGAGCTTGCCCGGCGCCTCGCGCGCGCCCCGCGCCAGGAACCCCGTCTCCGAGTTGCGCAGGTGCGCGGCAAGCTCCGTGCCCGTCGCGCCGGAGCCGACGATCACGATCTCGGCCGGCATGCCGCTCGCCCGCGCGCGGATCATCGCGCCGGCAAAGCGGGTGCGGAAATCCTCCGCGTCCTCCGGGCCGTCGAGGCGCACGGCGTTCTCCGCGACGCCCTCGACGCCGAAATCCGGCGTCGTGCCGCCGAGCGCGACCACGAGGAGGTCGTAGGACAGGACGCGGGCGGGGGCGAGTTCGCGCCCCTCCGCGTCGCGCATGGGGCCGAGCTCGACGCGGCGGCCCGCGCGGTCGATCGCCCGCACCTCGCCCTGCTCGAAATGGAAGCCGCGCATGCGCGCCAGCATGTAGAAGGAAATCTCGGCCAGCGTCGAGGACACGGTGCCTGCGGCGAATTCGTGCAGCCGCGGCTTCCAGAGATGAGTCATTTCGCGATCGATCAGCGTCACCGCGACGCCGTCCTTGCCCGCGAGCTGCGAAGCGAGCTCCAGCCCGCCTGCGCCGCCGCCCAGGATCAGCACCCGCCGTCCCGTCGCCCGATCCACCATGCCCGATCCTCGTCCGATGCCTTCAAGAGCGCCAAGCCCTCCGGGCCTAGATGGTTCCCATCAGGCCGGTGATCCCGACGACGATCAGGTAGATCGCGACGATGATGTTCAGGAGGCGCGGCATCAGAAGGATCAGGACGCCGGCGATCAGCGCCACGACGGGCTGGATGGTGATGACTTCCATGGAAATGCTCCGTTCTCTCGGGGCGTTCAGCCCATGTACCAGCCGTGGCTGGCGGTGATCGACTGGCCGGTCAGGGCCGACGAGCGGAAGCCGGCGAGGAACACGGCAAGCGCCGCCACGTCCTCCAGCGTCGTGAACTCGCCGTCCACCGTGCGGCCGAGCATCACGTTCTTCACGACCTCCTCCTCGGAGATGCCGAGATCGCGCGCCTGCTCGGGGATCTGCTTCTCGACCAGCGGCGTGCGCACGAAGCCGGGACAGATGACGTTGGAGCGCACGCCGTGCTTGCCGCCCTCCTTGGCCATGGTCCGGGCCAGGCCGAGGATCCCGTGCTTGGCCGCGACATAGGCGCTCTTCAGCGCCGAGGCCTCGTGGCTGTGGACCGAGCCCATGTAGATCAGCGCGCCGGACTTCTGGCGGTACATATGCCGCACGGAGGCCTTGGTCAGGAGGAACGAGCCCCCCAGATGGATGTCCACCACGCGGCGGAACTCCTCGTAAGGGAACTCCTCGATCGGGTGGACGATCTGGATGCCGGCGTTCGCCACCATGGCGTCGAGACGGCCGAACCGCTCGGCCACCTGATCGACGCCGGCATTCACCGCCGCCTCGTCCGTCACGTCCATGGTCACCGCGAGCGCCTTGCCGCCCGAGGCCTCGATCTCGGCGGCGACCTTTTGCGCGCCGTCCGCCGCGATGTCGGCGATGCCGACGCTCGCCCCTTCGCGCGCGAAGGCCAGCGCGATGGCGCGGCCGATCCCCGAGCCCGCGCCCGTGACCACCGCGACCTGTCCTTCAAGCTGCATGACGCTCGTCCCTTCCCGTCTGCCCCTGCGAAGGATCATAGAAGGCTCGCAGCCGGCGAACAGTCCCACGGTCCTTTTCAAACGACGCTTCCATACTCGCGGCCGCTCGCCTCCCGCACTATAAGCGGCGCAGCAAAGCGGGATCGATGAAGGAATCGTTTCGATGGCAGCGACGCGGATCGACGGAAAGCTGGTGGCCCAGGACGTGCTGGCGACGGTCAAGGCGTCGGCGTCCGAGCTCGAATCGCGGCATGGCGTGAAGCCGGGACTGGCCGTGGTGCTCGTCGGCGAGGATCCGGCGAGCCAGGTCTATGTCGGCTCCAAGGGCCGCATGGCACAGGAATGCGGCTTCCACTCCGTGACGCACCGCCTCCCCGCCGACGTGCCGCAGGCCGAACTCCTCGCCCTGATCGACCTGCTCAACGCCGACCCCGCCATCCACGGCATCCTGCAGCAGCTTCCCCTGCCCAAGGGCCTCGACGCCGACGCGGTGGTCGGGCGCATCCATCCCGACAAGGACGTCGACGGCCTCACCGTGGTCAATGCCGGCCGCCTCGCCTCCGGCCAGCCGGATCAGGCTTTCGTCCCCTGCACGCCCGCCGGCTGCATGGTGCTGCTTCGCCGGGCGCTCGGTGCCGACGACCTGTCGGGCAGGCGCGCGGTGGTCGTCGGACGGTCCAACCTCGTCGGCAAGCCGATGGCCCAGCTCCTGCTCCTGGCCAACGCCACCGTCACGGTCGCCCATTCGCGCACGAAGGACCTTCCCGCCCTCTGCCGCGAGGCCGACATCCTCGTCGCCGCCATCGGCCGCCCGCAGGCGCTCGGTCCCGACTGCGTCAAGCCCGGCGCGGTGGTCATCGACGTCGGCATCAACCGCATCGAAGCCCCCGAGCGCGGCGAGGGCAAGACCCGCCTCGTCGGCGACGTCGCCTACGCCGAGGCCGCCGACATCGCCTCCGCCATCACCCCCGTCCCCGGTGGCGTCGGCCCCATGACCATCGCCATGCTCATGGCCAACACCGTCACCGCCGCCTACCGCGCCGCCGGCGAGACGCCGCCGACGTTCTGAGGGGCGCGGATGGGGATGGCGGGGCTGCCGCCCCCTGCCCCGCTCGGGAAGGAATTCCCGAACCCTTCTTTTCATTTGAGGATTTCTCCAAAGAGAAAGGGGGCCAGCGGCCCCCTTTCTCTTTGGACATTCTTCGTATGAGGAGGGTCCAGGGAAATCATTTCCCTGGCGGGGTGCAGGGGCAGCGCCCCTGCCGATCCCCGGCCACGCCCTCAGGCGTCCTTGGTGCTCTCGTCGGGCACGCCGGGCTTGGTGTCGGGGCCGACGGCAGGCGCCGCGGCCTTAGGGCCGCCCTTGGAGACGCCGACGAGGGCGGGACGCAGCACGCGCTCGCCGATGGCGTAACCTTCCTGGACCACCTGGACGACGGTGTTGGCGGGCAGGTCCGGGTTGGGGACCTCGAACATGGCCTGGTGGAAGTTCGGGTCGAAGCGCTGGTTGAGCGGCTCGAGCTTCTTCACGCCGTGGCGCTCCATGGCCGAAAGCATGGAGCGGCCGGTCATCTCGACGCCCTCGACCAGGGCGGTGAAGCCGGCGTCGCCGCCCTCGCGGGCGCCCTCCGGCAGGGCCTGGAGGGCGCGATCGAGATTGTCGGAGACGGAGAGCATGTCGCGCGCGAAGTTGGCGACGGCGAACTGGCGCGCGTCCTTGATCTCGCGCTCGGTGCGCCGGCGCAGGTTCTCCATGTCGGCGGCGAGGCGCAGCATGCGGTCCTTGACGTCGGCGTTCTCGGCCTCGAGCTCGGCAATGCGCGCGCGGTCGGCCTCGGAGGCCTGGGCACCGCCCCAGGTCGGCACGGTCTCGTCGCCCTCGGCACCGTGGAGATGGGGCGCGTTCATGTCGCCGGGCGTCGCGCCCGCGCTGCCGCCGCCCTTGAAGAAGGCCTGGCCGCCCGTCGTCGCATCGCCCTTGCTCGCGCTGTTGTCGGTCTCGCTCGTCATCGAAGGGGGCGCTCCTTGGTCGTGTGGATCAGGCCGGAGCCGCCTGCCGCCGCGCGCGGCCGACAGCGGTTCCGCCTCGTGTGGGTCGGTGCGGGATATCGAATGGGAAAGGCCGAAAATCAAGGCCGGCGGGGCGGCGCGGTGCCCGAAAGAAGGCGCGAGACGAGCCGGGCGGTGTAGTCCACCATGGGCACGATCCGGCGGTAGTTGAGCCGGGTCGGGCCGATCACGCCGACCGCGCCGATCACGCGGTCCTCGCCGTCGCTGTAGGGCGCGATGACGAGCGACGAGCCGGACATGGAGAAGAGCTTGTTCTCCGATCCGATGAAGATGCGCACGCCGTTGCCGGCTTCCGCGAGGTCGATCAGCTCCATAATCGAGCTCTTGGATTCGAGGTCGTCGAAGAGATGGCGCAGCCGTTCGAGGTCGGGCGCCGCGGTGACGCTGTCGAGGAGGTTGGCGCGCCCGCGCACGATGAGCCGCGACGGCGTGCCCGCCCCGCCGCCCGACCAGACGGCGAGACCCGCCTCGACGAGCTCCTGCGACAGGCGGTCGAGGGCGCGGGCGGTGTCGTCCTTCAGGGCGGCGATGCGCGCGCGCGCCTCACTGAGCGTGCGCCCCACCACATGGGCGTTGAGGAAGTTGGTGGCTTCGACCAGCTGGGACGCGGTGATGCCGGGGGTGAGTTCGAGGACGCGGTTCTCGACCTCGCCGTTCTCGCCGACGAGGACGACCAGCGCGCGGGACGAATCGAGGCGCACGAACTCGATATGCTTGAGGCGGATGTCGGCCTTGGAGGCGAGAACGATCCCCGCCCCACGCGACAGGCCGGACAGGAGCTGCGAGGCCTCGGTGAGAAGGGCGTCCACGGGGCGCCGCTCCCCCTCGGCGCGCACCCGCTCCTCGATCTCGAGGCGCTCGCGCTCGGGCAGGTCGCCGGCCTCGAGAAAGGCGTCCACGAAGAAGCGCAGCCCGATCTCGGTCGGCAGCCGGCCCGCCGATACATGCGGGGCGTAGATCAGCCCGAGCGCTTCCAGGTCCGACATGACGTTGCGGATGGAGGCGGGCGACAGCGAGCTGGTCAACAGGCGCGACAGGTTGCGCGACCCGACCGGTTCGCCGGAATCCAGATAGGTGTCGACGATCAGCCGAAAAATCTCGCGCGAACGCTCGTCCAGGGCCTGGCCGAGGTCGAGGCGGCGGTCCATCGCATCGCGGGGCAGGGAAAGGGGAGGTCCGAGCTTCATGGTGCCCGCGAATATATGGATCGCGGCCCCTGCGGCCAAGCGGCCCTTGAATCGGATGCCGAAGGATCGGCGGAAGTTTTGTCCGTGATTCGATCTCGAACCAAAATCGTCAGCAACTGGCAAGGCTTATCGGGCAGGATCGGGTCACACCGACGGACGAACGCGATGCGCGCAGGCATTTTCTCGAGCATGAACGAGCGGAAATGCCCCCCGGATCTCGACCGGTGGCTGCGGTTCTCGCCCGCCGTGGACGCGCGATACGCCGAAAACGCGGCCGGGCGCATTGCCGAGTTGCGGACCGCCATCGTGGTCGGGCTGGTGCTCTACAACGTCTACAACTTCACCAGCATCATGCTTCTGCCGGACTGCCTGCTGCTTTCGGTGATGCTGCGCGTCGGGCTGGTGACCCCCGTCTCGCTCGCCCTGATCTGGCTGATCGGCACGACACCGCCGCTCTGGGCCGAGCGGTTCGTCACGTTCGGGGTCTTCAACGCCTATCTCGTGCCCGTCTTCCTGTTCTGGATCTCCGGCACCCCCCAAGGGCTCTTCACCTTCGGCGAGCTGCCGCTCACGATCATCTTCGCCAACATGCTCCTGGCACTGCGCTTCCGGTATGCGGCTCTGTTCACGGCCGGAGCCCTCGCGGCGACCCTGGTCGCGCTGCACGCCAAGTCGGGGCTCGACCCGTCGCTGCGCTTCGCCTTCTCGGTCCAGATCACGACCGCCTGCCTGTTCTCCCTTTATGCCAACTACCGGCACGAGCGCCGGCGCTGCCTCGACTATCTGGCGACGCTGAGCGCCACGAGACAGGCGCACGACGCCGACGCCGCGCGCCGCGAATTCCAGGACCTGTCGCGAACCGACGCGCTGACCCGTCTGCCCAACCGGCGTCACCTGACCGAGCAGCTCGAAGCCTGGACGTCCGCCTCGCAGGACCTGTCGGTCATGATGATCGATATCGACCATTTCAAGCTCTACAACGACACGCTCGGACATCCCGCGGGCGACGACTGCCTCCAGCAGGTGGCCGCCGTCTTCGCCTCCATCATCGGCGGGCACGAGGATGCCTTCTGCGCCCGCTTCGGCGGCGAGGAGTTCACCTTCGTCCTGCGCGGCGTCGGCGAGATGGAGGCGGCCCGCTGGGCTCGCGCGCTGGTGCAGACGGTCGCGGCCCTCGAACTTGCGCATCCCGCCCGGTCCGACGGGATCGGCGTGGTGACCATCAGCATCGGCCTCGTGTGCATCGGCGCGGGCCAGGCCGCGACGCCCTCCGAGCTCCTGTCGGCGGCCGACCGGGCCCTCTACGTGGCCAAGCGGCGGGGGCGCAACCGGTTCGTCATCGGCGGCGAGGCGCCGGAACTGGCGCAGAGCATCGCCTGAAGGCGGCTACCGGCGGCGGGTACGCGCCCGCTTTCGGTTCCCGCATCGATGCGTTAAGGAGACCGCAACACTTTCCCGAGCCTGAGCGGACACCCGATGCGGCCTTCCAAACGCCAGAACGACGAATTGCGGCTTGTCTCGCTGGAGCGCGGCGTCTCGCGCCATGCCGAGGGTTCCTGCCTCGTCAAGTTCGGCGACACGCACGTTCTTTGCGCGGCCAGCCTCGAAGAGCGCGTGCCGGGGTGGCTCAAGAACACGGGCAAGGGCTGGGTTACGGCCGAATACGGCATGCTGCCGCGCGCCACGGGCGAGCGCATGCGCCGCGAGGCGGCCGCCGGCAAGCAGTCCGGCCGCACGCAGGAGATCCAGCGCCTGATCGGCCGTTCCTTGCGCGCCGTGGTCGATCTCCAGGCGCTCGGCGAGCGCCAGATCACGGTCGACTGCGACGTCATCCAGGCCGACGGCGGCACGCGCACGGCCGCCATCACCGGCGCCTTCGTCGCCCTGTCCGACTGCCTCGCCTGGATGGAGACGCGCGGCATGGTCAAGCGCGACGCGGTCCTGAAGGATCATGTCGCCGCCATCTCCTGCGGTATCCACGGTGGCCAGCCGGTGCTCGACCTCGACTATCTGGAAGATTCGGCCGCCGAGACCGACGCCAATTTCGTCATGACCGGGCGCGGCGGCATCGTCGAGATCCAGGGCACGGCCGAAGGCGAGCCCTTCTCGCGCGCCGAGCTCGACGCGCTGCTCGGCCTGGCCGAGGCCGGCATCCGGCAGCTCGTGGACAAGCAGAAGGCGGTGCTCGGCGCCTGAGCCGGGCGTTTCGATCGACAAGTTCCGGACCACATGATGCCCCACGACCTGCCCCTCGATCCGGCGAACGGCCCGCTCCTCGTCGCAAGCCACAACGCGGGCAAGATCGCCGAATTCCGCGAACTGCTCGGCCCGCTCGGCTTCGAGGTGGTCTCGGCGGCCGACAAGGGCCTGCCCGAGCCCGAGGAGACGGGCACCACCTTCGAGGAGAACGCCCGGATCAAGGCGCTGGCGGCGGCCACCGCCACCGGCTTGCCGGCGCTCTCGGACGATTCCGGCCTCGCGGTCGATGCGCTGGACGGCGATCCCGGCATCTACTCCGCCCGCTGGGCCGGTCCCGACAAGGACTTCGCGATGGCCATGCGCCAAGTGGAGGAGAAGCTTCAGGCGGCCGGGGCCACGACGCCCGACAAGCGCACCGGACGTTTCGTCGCCGTGCTCTGCCTCGCCTTTCCCGACGGCTCGACGCGTGAGTTCCGGGGCGAGATCGAGGGCACGATCGTCTGGCCGCCACGGGGCTCGCTCGGCTTCGGCTACGACCCGTGCTTCCTGCCCGAGAACGAGATGCGCACCTTCGGCGAGATGCCGTCCGAGGAGAAGCACGGCTGGGTGCCGGGCGAGGAGCGCGCGCTCTCGCACCGCGCCCGCGCCTTCCGCCTTTTCGCGCGCGAGGCGCTCGGCGTCTCGTGACCATGGCCCTGCGCTCCCTGTCGGCGATCCGACCGTTCACGCCGCCGGCAGGCGACCCCGGCTTCGGCGTCTATGTCCATTGGCCCTTCTGCGCGGCCAAGTGCCCCTATTGCGACTTCAACAGCCACGTACGCCATGAACCGGTGGACCAGGCGCGCTTCGTCGCCGCCTTCCGCCGCGAGATCGCGTCGCAGGCCAGGCGCACCCGAGGCGAGACCGTCACCTCCATCTTTCTCGGCGGCGGCACGCCGAGCCTGATGGAGCCCGCGACGGTGGCGGCGATCCTCGATGCGGTCTCGGCCAACTGGACGGTCGCGGACGGCGCCGAGATCACGCTGGAAGCCAACCCCTCTTCCGTCGAGGCGGACCGTTTCCGCGGCTACCGGGCGGCAGGCGTCAACCGCGTCTCCCTCGGCGTCCAGGCCCTGAACGATCAGGACCTCAAGCGGCTCGGGCGGCTCCACGACGTCACCCAGGCGCTGGGCGCGATCGCGCTCGCGCGCGAAATCTTCCCGCGCCTGTCCTTCGACCTCATCTACGCCCGCCCCGGCCAGAGCGTCGAAGCCTGGGAGGCCGAGCTGGCCCAGGCGATCGGCCTCGCCGCCGACCACCTGTCGCTCTACCAGCTCACCATCGAGGAAGGCACCGCCTTCCACGCGCTCCACAAGGCGGGCAAGCTGCTCGTTCCCGATGGCGAGCTGTCGGCCGAGCTCTACGAGGCGACGCAGGCGGTGACGGAGGCCAACGGCCTGCCCGCCTACGAGATTTCCAACCATGCGGTGCCGGGCGCGGAATCGCGTCACAACCTCACCTACTGGCGCTACGGCCACTATGCCGGCGTCGGCCCGGGCGCGCACGCCCGCCTGCCGGGACTGGAGGACGGCGAGCGCCATGCCGTCTCCAACGAGAAGCATCCCGAGACCTGGCTGCGCATGGTCGAGGACTGGGACGAGGGGTCCGTCGAGGACGTTCCGCTCGAGCCGCAGGAACAGGCGGACGAACTGATGCTGATGGGCCTGCGCCTCGCCGAGGGCATGGACCTGCAACGCTGGCGCGAACTGTCGGGCCGCGACATCGACGCCGAGACGGTGCGCGAACTGACCGGCCACGGCATGATCCAGCGCCTCGGCCCCGACCGCATCCGCGCCACCCCGACCGGCATGCTGGTGCTCGACGCCGTGGTGGCGGATCTCGCTTGACCGCCCTTCCCACCTCCACCCTCGTAGTCTACGCGCTCGCCGCGCTGGCGGAGATCGCGGGATGCTTCGCGGTCTGGGCCGTCATCAAGCTCGACGCCTCGCGCTGGTGGCTCCTCCCCGGCCTCGCCTCGCTCGCGCTCTTCGCCTACGCGCTGACGCTGGTGGAAGCGGAGTTCGCCGGGCGCGCCTATGCCGCCTATGGCGGGGTCTACATCCTCGCCTCGCTCCTCTGGATGTGGGGCGCGGAAGGCGCGCGGCCGGACGGGTACGATCTCGCAGGGGCGGCGCTCTGCCTCCTTGGCGCCGGCGTGATCCTGTGGGCTCCGAGGGCGGCATGAACGACGAGGCGGAAACCCCGGTCGAGGGAGGACGCACGGGCTATACGCTACGAGGCACCGCCTTTCCGGCGCCGCGCCCGGAGCCGGCGCTCTATCTCGTCGCCACGCCGATCGGAAACCTTTCCGACATCACGCTGCGGGCGCTGGAGACCATCGCCGGAGCGGATGTCCTCGCCTGCGAGGACACGCGCCAGACCGGCAAGCTCCTCCAGCGCTACGGCATCCGCCGCCGAGCCTGGTCCTATCACGAGCACTCCGCCGAGAGCGCCGACGAGGCGCTTCTGGCCGAACTCGAAGCGGGACGCTCGGTGGCGCTCGTCTCCGACGCGGGCACGCCGCTCGTCTCCGACCCCGGCTACCGGCTCGGGCGCGCGGCCATCACGCGCGGTCTCCCGGTCGTTCCCATCCCGGGCGCCTCGGCCCCGCTCGCCGCCCTCCTCGCCTCGGGTCTTCCCTCCGACGCCTTCTTCTTCGCCGGCTTCCTGCCCGCCAAGGAAAGCGGGCGTCGCGCCCGTCTCGAAGCGCTGGCCCGCATTCCCGGCACGCTCCTGTTCTTCGAGGCGCCGCACCGGATCGCCGAGAGCCTTGCCGACATGGCTGACGTCCTCGGGTCTCGCCCCGCCGCCGTCTGCCGCGAACTGACCAAGGCCTTCGAGACCATCTATCGCGCCCCCCTGCCCGATCTCGCCGCCGAGTTCGCGGCCATGGAACGCGTGCGCGGCGAGATCGTCGTCTGCGTCGGCGGCCCGGCGGACGAAGCCGGCGAAGCGCCGGCCGACGTCGACGCCATCCTCCTCGGCCTGCTGGCCGAGATGAAGCCGGCCAAGGCGGCCCAGGAGGCGGTGAAGCTCACCGGCCTGTCGCGGCGCGACCTCTATCAGCGCGCCCTGGCGCTGAAAGCCGAATGACGGCGCCCGACCGCCTCGCCGAGCGCCGCGCGCGTTTTGCCAAGGGCCATCGCGGCGAATGGCTGGCGGCCTGGGCCCTGCGGCTCAAGGGGTATCGCATCCTCGCCCAGCGCCACCGCACGAAGCTCGGAGAGATCGACCTCGTGGCCCGGCGCGGCGACACGGTCGCGATCGTCGAGGTGAAGGCCCGCGCCACGCTGGAAGCCGCGATGGAGGCCGTGACGCCCGCCGCGCAGGCCCGCATCACCCGCGCCGCCGAACTCTGGCTCGGACAGCAGCGCGACCACGCCCGCCTCTCGCTCCGCTTCGACATCGTCGCCGTCCTGCCGCGCCGCTGGCCGGTGCATATTCCCAATGCTTGGGTCTCCGCCTGACCGCTCCCAACACAAGGTCCCGTCCCGCATGGCCGAATACGACCTCCTGACGATCGGCAACGCCATCGTCGACATCATCTCGCGCACCGACGACGCCTTTCTCCGCGAGGCCGGCATCGAGAAGGGCGCCATGACGCTGATCGATGCCGCGCGCGCCGAGGAACTCTACGCCAGGATGGGTCCCGCCACGGAGATGTCGGGCGGCAGCGCCGGCAACACGGTCGCCGGCCTTGTCTCGCTCGGCGGCACCGGCGCCTATTTCGGCAAAGTGTCGGACGACCAGCTCGGCCGCATCTTCGCCCACGACATCCGCTCGCTCGGCATCCGCTACGAGACGAAGCCGCTCGGCGGCACGCCGCCCACCGCCCGCTCCATGATCCTCGTCACGCCCGATGGCGAGCGGTCGATGAACACCTATCTCGGCGCCTGCGTCGAGCTGTCGCCGGACGACGTCGTGCCCGAGATCGTGGCCAGCTCCCGCGTCACCTATTTCGAGGGCTACCTTTGGGATCCGCCCCGCGCCAAGGACGCCATCCTCCAGGCCGCGAAGATCGCGCACGACGCCGGCCGCGAGGTCGCCATGACGCTCTCCGACAGCTTCTGCGTCCACCGCTACCGCGCCGAATTCCTCGACCTCATGCGGTCCGGCACCGTCGACATCGTCTTCGCCAACGAAGCCGAAGCCCTCGCCCTCTACCAGACCGAGGTCCTCGAAGAGGCGCTCCACCATTTCGGCCAGGACGCCCGGCGCCTTGCCGTCGTCACCCGCGGCCCCGACGGCTGCGTCGTCGTGGAAGGCGCGAACGCCCAGGCCTTCCCCGCCACCCTCGTCCCCGATGTCGTCGACACGACCGGCGCTGGAGACCTCTTCGCCTCCGGCTTCCTGCGCGGCTACACCGCCGGCCTCGGCCACGAAACCTCCGCCCGCCTCGGCGCCATCGCCGCCGGCCACATCATCGCGCAAGTCGGCCCCCGCCCGCAGACGCCGCTCGCCGCGCTGCCGGAGGTCCGGGCGATCCTGGGATAGGGGCGGCTAGATAATGGGGCTGCCGCCCCAAACCCCGCCAGGGGAAATGATTTCCCCTGGACCCCTCATCTGTTGAGAGATGTCCGAAATCCGGGAGGGCCAGCGGCTCTCCCGGATTTCGGAAACCTGCCAATAGAAAAGAAGGGTTCGGGAATTCCTTCCCGAGCGGGGACCGGGGCGGCAGCCCCGCAATCCCGGCCGCGCCCTACCCCGCGACCGCCGGCCGCTCGGTGGCGACGCGGTAGCTGATGGCTTCGGCGAGGTGGGGGCGGCCGACGGTGTCGGAGCCGGCGAGGTCGGCGAGGGTTCGGGCGACCTTCAGGATGCGGTGGTAGGCGCGGGCGGAGAAGGCCATGCGCTCGGCGGCCTCGCGCAGGAGCTTTGCGGCGGCCGCGTCCGGGGCGGCGACGCGCTCGACGAGCGACGCGGAGCAATGGGCGTTGAGGGTGGTCGCGGGCAGGCCGAGCGCCTCAAAGCGGGCGGCCTGGATGCGACGCGCGGCTTCGACGCGGGCGCGCACGACTTCGGAAGGCTCGGAGGGCGCGGCCGTCAGGAGGTCGGCGGCGGAAACGGCGGGCACGTCGATGCGGATGTCGATGCGGTCGAGGAGCGGGCCGGAGATGCGCGCCTGGTAGTCGCTGGCGCAGCGCGGGCCGCGGGCGCAGGTGTGGCCGGGCTCGCCGGCCATGCCGCAGCGGCAGGGATTCATGGCGGCGACGAGCTGGAAGCGGGCGGGATAGGTGACGCGGTAGTTGGCGCGGGCGATGACGCTTTCCCCGCTCTCGATCGGCTGGCGCAGGGAATCGAGAACGGCGGGCGAGAATTCGGGAAGCTCGTCGAGGAAGAGCACGCCGCGATGGCTGAGCGACACCTCGCCCGGCCGGGTGCGCTGGCCGCCGCCGACCATGGCTGCCATGGAGGCGGAGTGATGAGGCGCGCGGAACGGGCGGCGGTCGGACAGGCGCCCATCCGAGAGCTCGCCGGCGATGGAAGCGATGCGCGAGACGTCGAGAATCTCGGCCGGCACCAGCGGCGGCAGGATGGAGGGCAGGCGCCCGGCCAGCATCGACTTGCCGGAACCCGGCGGCCCGCACATCAGCATGTTGTGGCCGCCGGCGGCCGCGACTTCGAGCGCGCGGCGGGCCGCCGCCTGGCCGCGGATGTCGGCCATGTCGGGCAGGTCGGAGGCGGCCACCCGCACGGCGGGCTCGGGCCGGCCGAGCACCTGCGTGCCGCGGAAGTGGTTGGCGATCTGGATCAGGCTGCGGGCGGCGACGATGGGCATGTCGACGCTGGCCCAGGCGGCCTCCGGGCCGCCGGCTTCCGGACAGATCAGGCCGAGCGAATTCTCGTGCGCGGTCATGGCGGCCGGCAGGACGCCGGCGACCGGCGAGACCGTGCCGCCGAGCGAGAGCTCGCCGAGCACGAGATAGTCGGCGAGCCGGTCGGCCGGCAGGGCGCCGAGCGCCGCCATCAGGCCGAGGGCGATGGGGAGATCGTAGTGCGAGCCTTCCTTGGGCAGGTCGGCGGGCGCGAGGTTGACCGTCACGCGCTTGGGCGGCATCGCGAGGCCGGAGGCGTGGAGCGCGGCCTGCACCCGCTCGCGGCTTTCCGCCACCGCCTTGTCGGCGAGGCCGACGATCTGCATGCCCATCTTGCCGGGCGCGACCATCACCTCGACATCGACCGGAATGGCGTCGACGCCCTGGAAGGCCACGGTCCTGACGCGTGAGATCATGCTGGCTCGGCCCCCGGCGGCGCCAGACGATGGACATGCCGCCGGGGAACGCTAATCCGAAGCCGCTTTCGGCGCAAGAACAGGAAGGGAACGGTCAGACCGTCGCTGCCACGAGAAAGGGCGGCTTTCGCCGCCCCCGTTCGCTCAATAGTCCCGGTCGTAGCCGTCGTCCTCCGACTCGAAGGGCCGGACGTCGGTGCGCTGCCAGCGGGGCCGGCCGTCTTCGTAGCGGTCGCGCCGATCTTCCCAACGCTCGCGACGCTCCTCGCGGCGCTCTTCCCAGCGACGCTCGTCGCGGCGGGCGTCGCGCCAGTCGCGGCGCGGCGGGGGCCGGTCGAAGATGCGCGGGCCGTAGATGCCGTCCCAGCGCTGGCGCTCGCGATAGAAGGGGCGGTCCCGATAGTGCCGGTCCCAGTAATTGCCGAAGGAGTAGGTGATGACGGGCGCGCCGAGATAGCGGACGGAGCGCTCGCCGGTGTAGCGCGTGCCGCCGCGCACGAAGGCGAGGTAGTTCGACGACATCCAGCCGCGCTGGCCGTAGAAGTCGACGTCGCACCAGGAGCGGTTGGCGAGGCACCCGTAGACGCGCACGTCCTCGCCCCCGCGCACGACGTTGACCGGCGGATAGGCGGTGGAGGGGCCGGCGCGCAGGTTGACGTTGGTGGTGGCGATGGCGGTCGCGGCCTGCGCGACGCCCGGCAGGGCCAGGGCGCCGAGAAGGAGGGCGGTCTTCAGAAGGGAAAGTCGGGGCATGGGAGCCGTCCGGTCAAAGGGCTTCGATGGGGTGCATTCAAGCACGGCCGGGGCGAACGGTTCCCGAACGCCTCATTCATCCGGCGTTCAGGAACCGGGTCCGGTCAGCGCTTGGCCTCGACCGCGTCCCAATAGAGGGCGGCGATGTCGGCGCCGCCGAAGCGCTTGACCTCGCGGATGCCCGTCGGGGACGTCACGTTGATCTCGGTGAGATAGTCGCCGATCACGTCGATCCCGACGAAGACCTGGCCGCGTTCCTTCAGCGTCGGGCCGATGCGCGCGCAGATCTCGCGCTCGCGCTCGGTCAGCTCCGTCGGCTCGGCGCGCCCGCCGACATGCATGTTGGAGCGGGCGTCCGTCTCGGACGGCACGCGGTTGATCGCGCCGACCGGCTCGCCGTCGATCAGGATCACGCGCTTGTCGCCCTTCCTCACGTCCTTCAGGTAGCGCTGGACGATGAAGGGCTCGCGGAAGAGAAGCGCGAAGGTCTCCATGAAGGAGGAGAGGTTGCGGTCCTCGCGGGTCAGGTGGAAGACGCCCGCGCCGCCGTTGCCGTAGAGCGGCTTCATGACGATCTCGCCGAACTCGGCGCGGAAGGCCGCCACTTCCTGCGGGTCCTTGGTGATGATCGTCTCCGGCATCAGGTCGGCGAACTCGGTGACGAAGATCTTCTCCGGCATGTTGCGCACCCAGGCCGGGTCGTTGACAACCAGGGTCTTCGGGTGGACGCGCTCCAGGATGTGGGTCGAGGTGATGTAGTTCATGTCGAAGGGCGGGTCCTGGCGCAGGAGCACCACGTCCATGTCGGCGAGGTCGACCTTCTCCTGCGCCCCGAGGATGAAGTGCTTGCCCTGCTCCTCCACGAGGTTGAGCGTCTCGACGCGGGCCGTGGCGCGCCCGTCCCGGAGCGACAGGCGGTCGGGCGTGTAGTGGAAGAGCCGGTGCCCCCGCCGCTCGGCCTCCAGGCACAGGGCGAAGGTCGAATCGCCCTTGATGGTGATTCCCGACACGTGGTCCATCTGGACCGCGACCTTGAGCGACATGGGGCTTCCTCGGCTGGAAAGGGCGTCTCCTGCGGCGAGGTAGCGGGGAAGCGGCGCCAAGTCCACTTGCGACGCGCCATTGCTGGCGTGGGCCGGCCGTCCCATCTCCTTCGTCGAGACCCACGAGGAGCCGCCCCACGATGATCCTGGCCTCGGCCGCCCGCGCCCTGCGCGATCTCTTCTCCCCGCCCTTCCGGGCCGCGCTCTGGAAGTCGCTCGGCCTCACCGCCGTGGTGCTGGTGGCGCTGTGGTTCGCCGTGCGGTGGCTGTTCGAGACCGTCGCGATCCCCTTCTTCGCGCAGTTCTCGCCGGACATGCCGACCTGGGTCGACAATGCCGGTACCTTCGCGGGCTGGGCGGCGGGCGTCGCGTTGGCCTTCCTCCTCGCCTTCCTGATCGCCCCGGTCTCGGCGGTGATCGCGGGCCTCTTCCTCGATGACGTGGCCGAAGTGGTGGAGCGGGACGACTATCCCGGTCAGGCGGTCGGCCGCGCCCTGCCGCTCGGGCGCTCGATCGTCCTGTCAGTGAAGTTCTTCGGCGTGGTGATCCTCGGCAACCTCCTCGCCTTCGCGCTGCTTCTCGTGCCCGTGGTCAATTTCGGCGCCTTCTTCGTCATCAACGGCTATCTCCTCGGGCGCGAATATTTCGAGTTCGCAGCGCTCCGCTACCGCTCGGAGGAGGAGGTGCGCGCGCTTCGGAGCCGGTATGGCGGCACGGTCTTCGCCGCCGGCCTGCTGCTCGCCGCCTTTCTCGCCATCCCGATCCTCAACCTTCTGACGCCGCTCTTTGCCGCAGCGCTGATGGTGCATCTCCACCAGCGTGTGTCGCAGCGCGAGGGCGGGCTGCCGATCGCGGTGGCGACGGCGGAGACGATCGACGGCGTTCCCGCTCAGCCGCCCGGACGCTTCGCCCCCGGCGGCAGGGGCTGAGGCCCCGGCGGAGCGTCGGGCAGGGCGACGAGCGGCGCGGGCGTGCCGCACCACTTCTCGTCGGCCTTGCAGAGGTCGGCGATGATGCAGACGGCGCAGTCGGGCTTTCGCGCCTTGCACACGAAGCGTCCGTGCAGGATCAGCCAGTGATGGGCATGGCGCAGGAAGCCCTCGGGGATGATCTTCAGGAAGCCCTGTTCCACCGCCTCCGGCGTCTTGCCCGGCGCGATCTTGATGCGGTTGCCGATCCTAAGGATATGCGTGTCGACCGCCAGCGTCTCCTCTCCGAACGCCGTGTTCATGATGACGTTGGCGGTCTTGCGCCCGACGCCCGGCAGGGCTTCCAGCGCCGCCCGGTCGCGCGGCACCTGCCCGCCGTGCTCGTCCCTCAGGATTTCCGACAGGCGCTGGACGTTCTTCGCCTTGGTGCGGAAGAAGCCGACCGTCTTGATCGCCTCGCGGATCTCGTCCTCCCCGAGCGCCGCCATGGCCTCCGGCGTCGAGGCCCGCGCGAAGAGGCCGCGCGTCGCCCGGTTGACGCCGGCATCGGTCATCTGCGCCGAGAGCACCACGGCGACCAGCAGCGTGAACGTGTTGACGTGCTCGAGCTCGGAGGTCGGATGCGCGCGCTGCACGGCGAAGCGGCGGAAGATCTCAGCCACCTCCTCCGCCGTATAGGGGATCTTCGGCGCCTTGGCCTTCGCCTTGGCACGAACCGCCTTGGCGACCGGCGCGGCCTTTCCGGCCCCGGCGGTGGCGCGCTTGGTCGCAGGCGCTTTTTCCGCCATGATCCTCACCCAGATAATCCATCGCGCGGCCCCGGCGGCCGCCCCCTCTTTGGAACGGATCCAGCCTGCGAGGCAAGACGCGGATGAGTGACGGCCCCGAGCGCACCGTCTTCCATGCCCTCCTGACGCCCTACCGCTCCCTGGGCAAGCGCGGCTTCACGGTGACCATGCTCCTGTTCGGGGGCTTGAGCCTCATATCAGGCGCGGTGTTCCTGTCGCACGGCGCCTGGCCGGTGGTCGGCTTCTTCGGGCTCGACGTCCTTCTCCTCTGGATCGCGCTCCGGGCGAGCTTCCGTTCGGCGCAGGCGAGCGAGGAGGTGCGCGTGTCGCGCACGGAGTTGACCATCCGCAAGACCTCGGCGCGCGGCGCCGTGCAGGAGGCCCGCTACAATCCGTTCTGGACCCGCTTCCTGGTGCGCCGGCATGAACTCGCGGGCGTCACCCACATGGCGGTGGCCGGCGAAGGCCGCCAGACCGAGATCGGTTCGTTCCTCAACCCGGAGGACCGGGAAAGCTTCGCCGAGGCCTTCGGGCGGGCGCTTGCCGAGGCCAAGCGCGGCTAGGGCACCGTCGGGAAAACGGGTGGCGGGCGGGCCGGCGAAGGTCCAAGTTCGGATCGACGCATTCTCGCGGAGCGATCCGATGACCCTTCACGCCCCCTGCCCCGTCCCGGCCGAACCGCTGGACGGCCTCGCCGAGGTCCCGCCGCCGTCCGACTACCCGCTGGTGCGCGCGGCGATCGAGTTCATCTCGGCGGAATATCGCAGCCAGCCATCGCTGGAGGCGGTCGCCGAAGCCTGCGGCGTCACGCCCCAGCGCCTGGAGGCCGCCTGCCGTCGCTGGGCGGGCCTGAGCCCAAAAGCCTTCCTGCAGGCCGTCACCATCGACCACGCGCGCCGGCTCCTGGCCGACGGGCTGCCGCTCCTCGACACGGCGCTGGAGGTCGGCCTTTCCGGCCCCTCGCGCCTCCACGATCTCTTCGTCAAGCACGAGGCGATGAGCCCCGGCCTCCACAAGGCGCGCGGTGCGGGTTTGGCTCTGACCTACGGCTTTGCCGAGACCCCCTTCGGCCGGGCGCTCGCCGTCTGGACGGAACAGGGGCTGGCGGGCCTCGCCTTTTCCGACGAGGACCGCGGCGGCGACGCCCATGCGCTGGCCGACCTCCTCGGCCGCTGGCCGCAGGCGACGACCAGCCGAAGCGACGAGGGCGCCGCCCGCCGTCTCGCCCGCGTCTTCCGCCCGGAGGAATGGGGCGCCGGCGCGCCCCTTCGCATCGTCCTCATCGGAACCGATTTCGAGGTCCGCGTCTGGGAGCGGCTTCTCGCCATCCCCTTCGGCGGGGCGCACACCTATTCCGGCATTGCCGCCGAGATGGGCGTGCCGAAGGCCTCGCGCGCGGTCGGCGCCGCCGTCGGGCGCAACCCGATCTCCTTCGTGGTGCCGTGCCACCGCGTGGTCGGCAAGTCCGGCGCTCTGACCGGCTACCATTGGGGCCTGACGCGCAAGCGCGCGATGCTGGGCTGGGAGTTCGCGATGGGCGGCGCGCGCTGATCGCCGCAGCCCGGGAACTCCGGCAGCCGGCAAAGCGTCCTCGCTTCGGTTTCAGGCGAGGACAGCCATCATGGACGCGAGAGTGGAAAGGACGGGAGGGCACGGCGCCTTGAGCGCGGCCGAGCGCGAGGAGGCCTTTCGCCGCCTGCGCGACCACATGCCGGGCCGCACGAAGACTGCGAAAGGCCCGAAGGACCAGCCCGACCCGTTCCGCTCGGTCGTGTCCTGCCTCCTTTCCGCCCAGAGCCGCGACGTCAACACGGCGGCCGCGACCAAGGCGCTCTTTGCGCTGGCGAAGACGCCCGACGCGATGCTGGCCCTCTCCGAGGAGGAGATCGCCCGGGCGATCAAGCCCTGCGGCCTCTACAACATGAAAGCGAAGAGCATCCGCCGTCTCTGCGCCGCGCTGATCGAGGAGCACGGCCGCATCGTGCCGCAGACGCGCGAAGGGCTGATGAGCCTGCCGGGCATCGGGCGCAAGTGCGCCGACATCGTCATGAGCTTCACCTTCGACCGGGACGTGATCGCCGTCGACACCCATGTCTTCCGCGTCTGCAACCGGACGGGCATCACCGACGAGCGCACCGCCGACAAGACCGCCGCCGCGCTGGAGCGCGACGTTCCCGACTGGGCGCGGCGCGACGGCCATTTCTGGCTGATCCAGTTCGGCAAGAGCGTCTGCCTGTCGCGCCGCCCGCGCTGCGAGACCTGCTTCCTCGCCGACCTCTGCCGCTGGTTCGCGGCAGCGCGCGAGGAAGCGCCGGCTTCATGATCCCCCGCCTCGTCGGCGGCTTCCTCGACCACTTCCATGACCATGTGGCCGAGGTGCCGGCGACGTCGGGCAGGGTCGAGATCAGCTCGCCGGAGACGCGGCGGCGGCGAGGGATGACGCGGGGCGCGAAGATCGAGGGGATCGTCGAAGCCTCCCCCATCATGTGGCACTCCTCGACACTGCGCGGATCCTTCTCGCGCCCGCGTCGAAGCTCCCTGATGCCTCCTCGTGGATTTGCCGTCGGCAGCGCGCGAGCCCGACGAGCATCGGCCGACAGCGAGCGGAGTGGCGAACATCGAACAGGCGAGGTAGAGAGCCAAGACTGGAACCAGCGCCCGCCCTCCCGCCGGGAACGGCAGGAGCGGCCGCCTTCTCATCGCACCTGCCGGAGCCGCCGACGCCCATGTCCGAAGAGCCCGCCTCCGCCCCCGCGCGCGTTCCGACCATCCGGACGATCGCCATGCCCGCCGACACCAATCCGGCGGGCGACATCTTCGGGGGCTGGCTTCTGGCGCAGATGGACCTTGCCGCGGGCACGGCCGCCGCGCGCCGGGCACGCGGCCGCTGCGCCACGATCGCCATCGAGGCGATGCGTTTCCTCCGGCCGGTCTATGTCGGCGACGAGGTCAGCCTCTATGCCCGGATCGACCATGTCGGGCGCACCTCCATGCGCATCGAGGTCGAGGCCTGGCGGCGCAGCCGCGAGGGCGAGGAGATCGAGCAGGTGACGCAAGGGGTCTTCACCTTCGTCGCCATCGACCGCGACCGCAAGCCGCGCGCGATCGAGGCCGAGGACTAAGAGACTGTTTCGAAAGTCCGCCGGGTCGGCTCGACGGGTCTTTCGGCCGTCCACTTCGTTGCCAATCCTCGCCGATGCCGCCGGCATCGACTGCGTTTTGCGCCTCGCGGAACTACCGAAATCCCGCGCCGATCCTCCGCCGGGAACTTCCAAAACAGTCTCTAAACGCCTACTTCCGCTTCATCGCCGCCGACAGCGCCGCGCCGAAGGCCCCCTGCCCCGCCGGCTCGGGCTTCGGGGCCGGAGCCTTGGCCGGGCGGGCCGGCTCCCGGCCTCCGCCGCGCCCCTCAGCCGCGTCCGGCATCTCGCGGCGCATGGTGAGCGAGATGCGCTTGCGCCTCACGTCCACCTCGACGACGCGCACCTGCACCACCTGTCCCGTCTTCACCACCTCGGCCGGATCCTTCACGAAGCGGTCGGCGAGCTGCGAGACGTGGACGAGGCCGTCCTGGTGGACGCCGATGTCCACGAAGGCGCCGAAGGCAGCGACGTTGGTGACGGTGCCCTCGAGGCTCATGCCGGGCTTCAGGTCGGTGATCGCATGGACCCCTTCGGCAAAAGCCGCCGTGCGGAAGGCGGGGCGCGGGTCGCGGCCGGGCTTTTCCAGCTCGGCGATGATATCCTTCACCGTCGGCAGGCCGAAGCCGTCGCCGACGAACGTCTGCGGGTCGAGCGATTTCAGGGCGGCCGGGTCGCGCATCACGGCCGCGACGTCCTTGCCCGCGGCCGCCACGATCCGGCGCGCCACCGGATAGGCCTCCGGATGGACGGCCGAGGCATCGAGCGGTTCCGCCCCGCCCGAAATGCGCAGGAAGCCGGCGCACTGCTCGAAGGCCTTCGGCCCGAGGCGCGGCACGTCGAGGAGCTTGCGGCGTGTCCTGAACGGCCCTTGCGCGTCGCGATGGGCGACGATCGCTTCCGCCAGCGACGGCCCGAGCCCGGCGACGCGCGAGAGCAGCGCGGCCGAGGCCATGTTGAGATCGACGCCCACCGCGTTCACCGCGTCCTCCACCACGGCGTCGAGCGCCTTGGACAGGCGCCCCTGGTCGACGTCGTGCTGGTACTGGCCGACGCCGATCGCCTTCGGATCGACCTTGATCAGTTCGGACAGGGGGTCCTGCAGCCGGCGCGCGATGGACACGGCGCCGCGGATCGACACGTCGACGTCCGGCATCTCCTTCGACGCCAGCTCGGAGGCCGAATAGACCGAGGCGCCCGCTTCGCTCACCACCGCCTTCACCGGCTTTCTGCCCGGCAGCGCCTTGATGACCTCGGCGGCCAGCGCCTCCGTCTCGCGGCTCGCGGTGCCGTTGCCGATGGCCACAAGCTCCACGTCATGGCGGGCGATCATCTGGGCGAGCTTGGCCATGGCGCCGGCCACGTCGTTCCTCGGCTGGAACGGATAGACGGTGGCGTGGTCCACCAGCCGGCCCGTGGCATCGACCACGGCGACCTTGACGCCGGTGCGCACGCCAGGATCGAGGCCCATCGTCGCCTTGGCCCCGGCGGGGGCGGCCAGGAGAAGGTCCTTGAGATTGCGCGAGAAGACGCGGATCGCCTCGCCGTCCGCGCCCTCCTTCAGGGTGCCCATCATCTCCGTGGTGAGGCTGGGCTTCAGCTTCTGCCGCCAGGCCCAGCGCGCGACGCCCATGAGCCAGGCGTCGGCCGCCGAGCCGCCGGCGGTCTTCACGCCGGAATGGCGGGCCACCATCGCCTCGACCGGCTTGACGGTTCCCGGGTCGTCGGCATCCACCTCGACGTCGAGGGTGACGACGCCCTCCTTCTCGGCGCGCAGCAGCGCCAGGACGCGGTGGCTCGGCGCCTTCGCCCAGGCTTCGGCATGGTCGAAATAGTCGGAGAACTTGGCGCCGGCTTCCTCCTTGCCCGCCACGACACGGGCGCGAAGCTGCGCCTTGGCGACGAGATGACGACGGATCTCGCCGACAAGGGCGGGATTTTCCGCCATGCCCTCGGCCACGATATCGCGCGCGCCCTCCAGCGCGGCCTTCACGTCGGGCACTTCGGCGGTGAGAAATTCGGCGGCGAGCGCGGCCGGATCGACCCGGCGGTCGGCAAGGATGCGCTCGGCGAGCGGCCCGAGGCCCTTTTCCCGCGCGGCATCCGCCCGGTTGCGGCGCTTGGGCCGGAAGGGGAGATAGAGGTCCTCCAGCGCCACGCGGGTCGAGGCACCGAGGATCGCCCGCTCGATCTCGCCCGTCAGCTTGCCCTGCTCGCGCACGGATTTCAGCACCGCCGCGCGGCGCGCCTCCAGCTCGCGCAGATAGGCGAGGCGCGTCTCCAGCGTGCGCAGCTGCGCGTCGTCGAGCCCGCCGGTCGCCTCCTTGCGGTAGCGCGCGATGAAGGGCACCGTCGCGCCGCCATCGAGCAGCGCCACCGCTGCGGCGACCTGAGGGCCGCGGGCGCCGATCTCGCCGGCGATGGTCGTCTCGATGGCGCTTTGCGTGGTGGTCATGTCGCTTGTCTTCCCTCGGGGATCGTCCGGCGGCCCGCTCATAGCATCCGCAGGCCGCCCGCTCACCTGCCCTATCATCACGGCGCCTTCGCGGCGTGAACGCTGCGTCGCCGGGGCGGGAGGCTGCATGCGGCCCTCGCCCGTGGCAAGAGGGCCGCCGAACGCAACGGGAGACTCGAAGCCATGAAGCTCTACTACAAGTCCGGCGCCTGCTCGCTCGCGCCCCACATCGTCGCCCGCGAGGCCGATCTGCCGGTCGATCTCGTATCGGTCGATCTGGCAAAGAAGACGCTCGAGGACGGCGGCGACTTCTTCGCGGTGAACCCCAACGGCTACGTTCCCGCGCTCGACATCGGCGAAGGGCCGGTGCTCACCGAGGCCTCGGTGGTCGTCCAGTACCTTGCCGACCGGAAGCCTGAGACCGGTCTGATGCCGGCGCCCGGCACGACGGAGCGCTACCGCGTCCAGCAATGGCTCGCCTTCGTGGCGACGGAGCTGCACAAGGGGTTCAGCCCGCTGTTCAAGCCGAACACGCCCGACGCCACCAAGGACATCCAGAAGGAGTTCCTCGCCAAGCGTTTCGCCTTCGTGGACAAGGCGCTGGAGGGCCGGACCTATCTCACCGGCGAGACCTTCACGGCAGCCGACGCCTACGCCTTCACCGTCCTCAACTGGGCCGGGGTCATGAAGCTCGACATGGCGGCCTTCCCCAACATCGCCCGCTTCATGGCCGCCGTGAAGGCCCGGCCCGCGGTGCAGCAGGCCCTGCGCGAAGAGGGCCTCGCCGCCTGATCAGACCACGACGAAACCGTGGGCAAACGGGTCCCGGTCGTCGATGAAAATCGTGTTGATGCCGGTCTGGCGAGCCCAGCCGGCGATCGACGGCACGATCGCGGGGCGGCCGGCGACGGCGGCCGCCGCCTCCACCCGTCCCCGGAACAGGGAGCCGATGATGCTCTCGTGGACGAAGTCGTCGCCGACCTTGAGCTTGCCCTTGGCGGCGAGCTGCGCCATGCGCGCCGAGGTGCCGGTGCCGCAGGGGGAGCGGTCGATCGCCTTGTCGCCGTAGAAGACGGCGTTGCGCGCGTGCGCCTCCGCGTTCCGCGGCGCGCCGGTCCAGAGGATGTGGCTGAGGCCCCGGATCGCGGGGTGCTCGGGATGGACGAACTCGTATTTCTCGTTGAGCGCCCGGCGCAGCCTCGGCGAGAAGCCGATCAGCTCGCCCGCCGTGAAGTCCGCCATGTCGCGGAAGGCCTTCTGCGGCTCGACGATGGCGTAGAAGTTGCCGCCATAGGCGACATCCACCACCACCTCGCCGAGGCCCTCGACCTCGGCCGTCAGCCCTTCCGAATGGAGGAAGCCCGGCACGTTGCGAAGGCGCACCTCCTCCACGAAGCGCCCCTCTTGGGCGTAGGTGACGTCCACCCGGCCGGCCGGGGCGTCGACGGCGAGCCGGCCCGCCTCGCGCGGCGTGACGAGCCCGTTCTCGATCGCCATGGTCACGGTGCCGATGAGGCCATGGCCGCACATCGGAAGGCAGCCCGACGTCTCGATGAAGAGAACGCCGACGTCGCAGTCCTCGCGCGTCGGCGGATAGAGGATCGAGCCCGACATCATGTCGTGGCCGCGCGGCTCGAACATCAGCCCGGTGCGGATCCAGTCGTATTCCGCCAGGAAATGCGCCCGCTTCTCCAGCATGGTCGCGCCCTGGAGCACCGGCCCGCCGCCGGAGACGAGCCGAACCGGATTGCCGCAGGTATGGCCGTCGAGGCAGGAGAAGGTGTGGTTTGCCATGGGGGCCTTCAAGCGAAGCGCTGGGCGGAGAAGGGGGCGAGATCGACCGGCGGGGGGCGATCGGTGAGGAGGTCGGCGACGATCCGCGCGGTGCCGGCGGCTTGCGTGAGGCCGAGATGGCCGTGGCCGAAGGCATGCACGATACGCCGGCTGCCGCGCGAGAAGCCGATGGCGGGGAGCGAATCGGGCAAAGACGGACGAAAGCCCATCCACTGCCGGCCACCTGAGATGTCGAGGTCCGGCAGGAAGCGCTTCGCCTTGGCGAGCATGGCCTCCGAGCGCTTGAAGTTCGGCTTGAGACGCAGGCCACCGAGTTCCACCGCGCCGCCGACGCGGATGCCGGTCTCCAGCCGCGTGACGACGAAGCCGTGGCCGCCGAATGTGACCTGCGTGCGCAGGTCGAAGGCGCCGGAGGGAAGCGTCGTGTTGTAGCCACGCTCGGTCTCCAGCGGAATGCGCTCGCCGATCGTGGCGGCGATCTCGTGCGAGAAGGCGCCGGCCGCGATGACGACCTCGGCGGCACGGCGCGGGCCGGCGCCCGCATCGATCGTGACGCCCGACGCATCCGGAAGAAGCGCGCGGACCTCGGCCACGTCGATCGATCCACCGTTCGCGCGGAACCGCTCCGCCAGCGCCAGGACATAGAGCTTCGGGTCGGCGATGGAGAACCAGCCGGGCGTGAAGGTGCCGCGCACGAAGCGCTCTGCGAGGCCGGGCTGGACGGAGGCCATCTCGGCCGCGCTCATGTGGCGGAACGCGATGCCGTGGCGCTCGCGCGCGTCCCAGCCGGGCAGCGACGCCCGCCACTCCGCCTCGCTCTCATAGACTTCGAGATTGCCCTCCCGGCGCAGCATGAGCGAGGTGCCCGTGGCGGCGAGGAAGGGCTCGAGCTCGGCCTTGGAAAGGTCCATCAGCGCGATCTGCGCGGCGGTCGCTGCCTCGACGCGCGAGGGAGAGCAGGCCTGCGCGACCCTGAGCATCCAGGGCGCGATGCGAAAGGCGTAGGGCAGCGGCACGGACAGCGGCCCAAGAGGGTCGAGCAGCCAGCGCGGGGCCTTGCGCATCAGGCCCGGCGAGGCGAGCGGCAGGATGTCGGTGAAGGCGAAGGCCCCGGCGTTTCCGGCCGAAGCGCCCGCCGCCGGCCCTTCGCGATCCAGCACCGCCACGCGGCGACCGCGCGCCTGGAGCGCGAGCGCCGCCGAGAGGCCGACGACGCCGGCCCCGATCACGATCACGTCCGGCTGGGATTCCGCATCCATGGCGGAGTTCTGCCAAGCCGCCGGTCAGGCCGCAAGGCGCGGCGCGTGGGACGCGGTCTTCGACCAGTTCGCGTACCAGGCGTCGAAGAGCTTGAGCTGCGCCTCGGCATAGCCGCGCTGCGAGTCCGACAGGACGTCGCCTTCATTGAACTGGAGCGTGAACTCCGCGTGGCCTTTCAGCACCATGAGGTGCTTGAAGTAGAGGACGAGGTCCGGCCCTTCGTCGAAGGAGGACAGGACGGCGAGCGCGCTCTCCAGCTCCAACGCCTCTGCACGCGCGGCGGCGTCGCCCCGGGCGGCGGCTTCCGACAGGGTGCAGAGGTGCAGGACCTCGCGCGGCAGGACGTTGCCGATGCCCGTGATCGCGCCGGTCGCGCCGCAATTGACGAAGCCGTGGACGACCGCCGTGTCGACGCCGACCATCAGGGTCACGTCGTCGTCGCGGCTGGTGATGTGCTCGGCGGCGTAGCGCAGGTCGTCCGGCCCGCCGAACTCCTTGAAGCCGACGAGGTTGGGATGCTCGGCGCGGATGGCGAAGAAGAGGTCGGCCTTGGTGGAATAGCCGTAGTACGGGCTGTTGTAGATCACGGCCGGCAGGGCGGGCGCGGCCGCGAGGACGGCCTTGAAATGCGCCTTCTGCGCGGCCGGCACCGTGCCCCGCGACAGGAGGCGGGGAATGACCATCAGCCCCTTGGCGCCGACCTTGGCGGCATGCGCGGCATGGGCGACGGCCGAGGCCGTGTTGACCGCCCCGGTGCCGACGATCACCGGCACGCCCGCCTTCACCAGGCGCTCGACGCCCTCCATGCGCTGCGCGTCGGTCAGGAGCGGCCAGTCGCCCATCGAACCGCAATAGACCACGGCCGACATGCCCTCGGCGATCAGGCGCTGGCCGGTCGCGACCAGGGCGTCGAAGTCCGGCGTGCGATCGGGCTTGCACGGGGTCATGAGGGCGGGGATCACGCCGGAAAAGACGGAAGAGGTCATCGCAGGGCTCCCAAGGGTTCGGGCCGGCGCGACAGCTCGGTATCGCGCCTCATGACCCTTCGTAGCATCTTGTATTTTATTTGTCGACAGAAACGCGTTCCAACGGCATCGAGAGGTCGGAGCGCCGTTTCATCAGGCGGTCGATCTGCTCCACGATCTGCTCGGCATGGATCGCCGCCAGGCGGTCGGCCCCGGCCACGTCGCGCGCGGCGACGGCCGCGATCAGGTCCTCGTGCTCGTCCACGAAGCGCGGCGGCAGGCGGTCGTCGTAGGATTCGTAGTAGAGGCGCAGCAGCCGGCGGCCGTCGTTGAGCAGGCGGTCGAAAAGACCTGCGAAATAGGGATTCCGCCCCGCTTCGGCGATGGCCGAATGGAAGGCGGCGTTGGTCGCGATCATGCCGAGCGCGTCCTGCGCGGCGACGGCGGCCGCGAACTCGGCCTGGGCCGCGCGGATGGTCGCTATGTCGCCGGGCCGGTGGTGCTCGGCGGCCAGCCGTGTCGTCACCCGGTACATCAGCACCAGGGCGTCGAAGAAGGGCGGCAGGGCGGCGGCGTCGAGCGAGGAGACGAGGGTCGAGCGGTTGGGCAGCGCCGTCACCAGCCCCTCCCCCTGGAGGCGCACCAGCGCCTCGCGGATCGGCGTTCGCGACAGGCCGAAGCGCTCGGCGAGCGCCACCTCGTCCACCGGACTTCCGGGCGCGAGATCGAGACTCAGGATCTCGTCGCGCAACTGCTCGTAGACGAGCCGCGCCCCCGAGCCGCGCCGGCGCTCCGGGATCAAGGGTTCGTCGGCATCGCTCATGGGCGCTCCTGCACGGCCGGGCTTTCGGGAGCTTTAGGGGGACGAGGCTGGGAAGACCAGCCCGGACCGCTCAGCCTGCCGTCCAGAGCGTTTCGATCTCCTCCGCGCCCCGCATGCGCACGACGCGGCGCGCATGGCGGGCGATGTCCGGCACGCCCGGCGAAACGGCGAGTTCCACGACCCGCTCGCCGCGCGGTCGCTTCGCCCGCCATTCGGCATAGGGGTAGTCGTCGATCGGCAGGAAGGTGGCGCGTCCGCGCGGCGCGGCGCGGCGCTGGGCGAAGCCCGAATTGATCGGGCAGAGCGTGATCCGGTCGCGATGGGCCGCGACCAGGGAGGCAGTGTCGGCCTCGATCACGTCATGCGCCTCGCGGCGATAGGACCCGGCGTTCAGCATCTTCAGGAGACGAGACGGCGTCAGCGAGAAGAAGGCCCGCGCGTTGAGGAGCGCGTACCAGTCGGAAGGCGTCAGGCCGTCCTCCAGGCAGGCGGCGAGGCTCCGGTCGCTCAACGGCTTCTGGTCGCGGATCACGGCGCGGCCGAGCCGGGGATGGCGGATGTCGACGGATGCCGGGCGCCGCGCCTCGATGGCGCGCCGGGTCTCGCCTGTCACCTCGAAGAGATCGAGAAGCGCGCTCGTGCCCCAGAGCCCGTTCCGCCGGATGGACGGCCAGGAGCCCTCGGCCGCCATATGGTAGAGGACCGGGCAGTCCCGGATCAGCTCGGCGAGCTCGTCCTCGCTCAATCGCACCCCTTTCGCCGGATAGGCGGAAGATGGGACCGAGCCGCCGAGCGCTGCAGGCGGCGCGGTGTCGCGCCGCCGTTCGTCAGGCGAAGAGCTGCCAGCGCTTCGGGACGACCGTGATCGGCGTGCCGGTCTCGCTCGGCGCGTGGGCGGGCAGTTCCACCTCGATGCGGCGTGCGGGCTCGGCGAGATTGAACTCGGCCATGCGCGCGCCGCCGACGCGCCGGGTCAGCGCGATCCGGCCGGACAGGCCCTGGCTGCCGTCCGGCAGCACCTCGAAGTCGTGCGGGCGCACGAACATGCGGAACGAGCCGTCCCGTTCCTCGGTGCGCCCGAGCGGCACGCCGGCAAAGGCGATCTCGCCGCCGCGCACCTCGACCGGCAGTTCGTTGGACTGGCCGATGAAGGAGAAGACGAAGGGGCTCTGCGGCCGGTCGTAGATGTCGTCGGCCGAGCCGACCTGCTCGATCCGGCCCTGGCTCATGACGACGACCCGGTCGGCGAGTTCGACTGCCTCGTCCTGGTCGTGGGTCACGAAGACCGTGGTGTGGCCGGTGCGGTCGTGCAGCTCGCGCAGCCAGCGGCGGAGATCCTTGCGCACCTTGGCGTCGAGCGCGCCGAAGGGCTCGTCGAGAAGGAGGACTTTGGGCTCGATGGCGAGCGCGCGGGCGAGCGCCACGCGCTGGCGCTGGCCGCCCGAGAGCTGCATGGGATAGCGCTTTCCGAGTTCGGGAAGCTGGACGAGGTCGAGGAGCTCCTGCGTCCGGCGCTTGATCTCGGCCCCCGAAGGGCGGCTCCCGCGCTCGCGCACCGACAGGCCGAAGCCGATATTGTCGGCCACCGTCATGTGTTTGAAGAGCGCGTAGTGCTGGAACACGAAGCCGACGTTTCGCTCCTGCACGCTCTTCTCCGAGGCGTCCTCGTCGCCGAAAAGGATCTGGCCCGAGGTCGGAAATTCCAGTCCGGCGATCAGCCGGAGCAGCGTGGTTTTCCCCGAGCCCGACGGCCCGAGCAGCGCGATCAGCTCGCCCGAGCGGATGTCGAGCGACACGTCGTGGAGCGCCGGGAAGCGGTCGAATTCCTTGCGGATGTTGCGGACGCCGATCTTCATGAAGTCAGTTCCATAGCTCAGTGGCCGCCGCGGCTGGCCTTGATGTCGCCGGCATAGCGCCATTCGAGGAAGGTCTTGAGGCAGAGGGTGACGAGGGCGAGGAGCGCGAGCAGCGTTGCCACCGCGAAGGCTGCCGAGAAGGCATACTCGTTGTAGAGGATCTCGACATGGAGCGGCATCGTGTTGGTCTCGCCGCGGATCTTGCCGGAGATCACCGCGACCGCCCCGAACTCGCCCATGGCGCGCGCGTTGCACAGGAGCACGCCGTAGAGGAGCGCCCATTTCACGTTGGGCAGCGTTACGCGCCGAAAGGTCTGCCAGCCGTTGGCCCCCAGCGAGATCGCCGCCTCCTCGTCGCCCGTACCCTGCTCCTGCATGAGCGGGATCAGCTCGCGCGCCACGAAGGGGAGCGTGACGAAGACGGTGGCGAGCACGATGCCCGGCAGCGCGAAGACGATGGGAATGCCCGTCGCCTGCACCAGCCAGTGGAAATAGCCCTGCGCGCCGAACAGAAGCACGAAGACGAGGCCCGCGATCACCGGCGAGACGGAGAAGGGCAGGTCGATCAGCGTGGTGAGCAGCGTCTTGCCGGTGAATTCGAACTTGGCGATGGCCCAGGCGGCGCAGAGGCCGAAGACGAGGTTCACCGGCACCGCGATGGCGGCGACGGTCAGCGTCAAGCGGATGGCGGCCAGCGCGTCGGGGTCGGTGATCGCTTGGGCGAAGGCGGCGACGCCCCCGCGCAGCGCCTCGACGAAGACGGCGACCAGCGGCAGGAACAGGACCAGCGCCAGGAACAGCATGGCCACCGCGATCAGCGTCCACTTGACGGCGGGGCTCTCGTCCGTCGGCGAGGGCCGTCGGCGGCGCGCGGACTCGGTCACGGCCGGCGCGGGCAAGGTGGTCTCAAGCGCCAAGGCCATATCTCCGCCGGCTCCAGGTCTGAACGAGGTTGATGAGGAGGAGGATGGCGAAGGAGATGACGAGCATCAGCGCCGCGACGGCCGTGGCGCCGGCGTAGTTGAACTCCTCCAGCCGGATCACGATCAGGAGCGGCGCGATCTCCGAGACGTAGGGAATGTTGCCGGCGATGAAGATCACCGAGCCGTATTCGCCGATGGAGCGGGCGAGGGCGAGAGCGAAGCCCGTCAGGAGCGCCGGCGTCACGGTCGGCAGCACGACGCGGAACACGGTCTGGAAGCGGTTGGCGCCGAGCGTCGCCGCGGCCTGTTCGAGCTCCGAATCCATCTCCTCTAGCACCGGCTGCACCGTGCGCACCACGAAGGGCAGCGAGACGAAGGTCAGCGCCACCACGACGCCGAGCGGCGAATAGGCGATGCGCAGCCCCCCCTCGCCAAAGAGCGGCGCGAGGAGTCCGCCCGGCGCGAAGTGCTGGCCGATCCAGCCGTTGGGCGCATAGAGCGCGGTCAGCGCGATGCCGGCGACGGCGGTCGGCAGCGCGAAAGGCAGGTCGATCGCCGCGTCCACCAGACGCTTGCCGGGAAAGCGGTAGCGCACGAGCACCCAGGCGAGGAGCAGGCCGAAGACGGCGTTGATCAGGGCTGAGACAAGGGACGCGCCGAAGGAGAGCGTGAGCGCGGAGACGACCCGCCGATCCGTAGCGAGCACCAGGAAGTCGGACCAGCCGAGCCCGGCGGCCCGCACGGCCAGCGCCGCCAGCGGCAGGAGCACGATGAGGCTGAGATAGGCGAGCGTCACGCCCATGGAAAGGCCGAAGCCCGGCACGACGCTCGGTTGGCGAATACGGAAGGCCGGGGGGCCGGCGGTTGTCGAAGCCATGCGGAACCTTGTCGGGAGGCGATGGACGGGCGCTGGCGCTCCGCAGAATAGCGCGGCAGGCCGGCGCGCGATACCGCCGGCTTGCCGCGCCAGATGTCCGGCGCTGGGCTGAGGGTGTACGATCGTCAGTTGGCGGGCTTGTAGATCTGGTCGAAGATACCGCCGTCGCCGAAATGCTCGGGCTGCGCCTTGGCCCAGCCGCCGAACTGGGCGTCGTCGATCTTCACGAGTTCCACCTGCGGGAAACGCTCCAAGAGCGCCTTGTCGGTCACCTTCTCGGGCTCGGACGGGCGGTAGAAGTGCTTGGCCGAGATGGTCTGGCCTTCCGGCGAGTAGAGGTAGTCGAGATAGGCCTTGGCGACCTCCGTCGTGCCCTTGGCGTCCGTGTTGCCCGGGACGAGGGCGACCGGGGGCTCGGCGAGGATCGAGATGGAGGGTACGACGATCTCGAACTGGTCGGGACCGAGCTCCTCCAGCGCCAGGAAGGCCTCGTTCTCCCAGGCGAGCAGCACGTCGCCGATGCCGCGCTGGACGAAGGTCGTGGTGGAGCCGCGCGCGCCGGTGTCGAGCACGGGCACGTGGCGATAGACGTCGCCGACATAGGCCTTCACCTTCTCGACGTCGCCGCCGTATTCCTTGTTGGCCCAGGCCCAGGCGGCCAGGTAGTTCCAGCGCGCGCCGCCCGACGTCTTGGGATTGGGCGTGATCACCTGGACGCCGTCCTTGACGAGGTCGCCCCAGTCGTTGATCGCCTTCGGATTGCCCTTGCGCACCAGGAACACGATGGTCGACGTGTAGGGCGAGGAATTGTGCGGCAGGAGGGTGCGCCAGTTTTCCGGGATCTTGTCCGTCGCCTTGGCGACCGCGTTGATGTCGGCTTCGAGCGCCAGCGTCACGACATCGGCGTCGAGGCCGTCGATCACGGTTCTTGCCTGGGCGCCGGAGCCGCCATGCGACATGCGCACGGTCGGCGCATCCTTGCCTTCCGCCTTCCGGTGCGCGGCGAAGGCCGCGTTGAAGTCGCGGTAGAGCTCGCGCGTCGGATCGTAGGAGACGTTGAGGAGGGTCTGGGCCGAGACCGGCAGGGCCAGCGCCATGAGCGCGGCGGCGGCGATTCCAAGCGACAGGGACAGACGCATGTGCGGGGGTTCCTTTCCGGCCTCGGGACCGAGCTTCGATGGAAAGAAGCTAACGGTGCCGACGAGGCCGGAACAGGAACGATCTACTAAATCCGGTCACGTTATGGACAATTCGATGTCGCGCGGCCGGCCCTGCGCAAAGCCGGCCGCGCGAGGCGATCAGGCGGATAGGACGTCCTTGGAGGCGACGGAGGAGTCCGCGTTGAGCCGGTAGACGATGGGTACGCCCGTCGCGAGTTCCTGCGCGACGATTTCCTCGCCGGACAGGCCGTCGAGCGCCATGATCAGCGCGCGCAGCGAATTGCCGTGCGCGGCGACGATCACGGTGCCGCCCGACAGCACCTTCGGCTGGATGCGATGGATATAGTAGGGCCAGACGCGCGCGCCCGTGTCCTTCAGGCTCTCGCCACCCGGCGGCGGCACGTCGTAGGACCGGCGCCAGATGTGGACCTGCTCCTCGCCCCACTTCGCGCGGGCGTCGTCCTTGTTGAGGCCAGAGAGGTCGCCGTAGTCGCGCTCGTTGAGCGCCTGGTCGCGGTGGGTCTCGATCGACCCCTGGCCGAGCTCGCCCTCGATCAGCGCCAGCGTGCGCTGGGCGCGCGACAGGACGCTGGTGAAGGCCACGTCGAAGCGCAACCCCGCCGCCTTCAGCCGGCGGCCGGCGGCGCGCGCCTCCTCGACGCCCTGCTCCGTCAGGTCCGGGTCGCGCCAGCCGGTGAAGAGGTTCTTGAGGTTCCAATCGCTCTGCCCGTGGCGGACGAGGACGAGGGTACGGGACATGGCTTCAAGCTCCCTTGCTGAATCGTACGAGAAAATCAGAGGCCGAGGACGTCGCGCATCGAGTAGAGACCGGGCGGCCGGTCCTTGGCCCAGAGCGCTGCGCGCAGAGCTCCGCGCGCGAAGATCGCCCGGTCCTCGGCGTGATGGGCCAGCGTGATGCGCTCGCCCTCGCCCGCCAGGATCACCTCGTGGTCGCCGACCACCGAGCCGCCGCGCAGCGTGGCGAAACCGATCGTTCCTTCCGGTCGGGCTCCGGTGTGGCCGTCGCGCGAGCGGACAGCGGAGGCGGCGAGATCGATGCCCCGCCCTTCGGCCGCCGCCTGCCCCAGCAGCAGCGCCGTGCCGGACGGCGCGTCCACCTTGTGGCGGTGATGCATTTCCAGGACCTCGATGTCGAAGGCGTCCGGCCCCAGCGCGCGCGCCGCCTGCTCCACCAGGACAGCCAGAAGATTGACGCCGAGGCTCATGTTGCCGGACTTCACGATCCGCGCGCCGACCCGCGCGCTCTCGGCGATGGCCGCGTTGTCCTCCGCCGAGCAGCCAGTCGTGCCGATGACGTGCACCAGCCCGCGCCGTGCCGTCTCGCGCGCCAGCGCGACGCTGGCGGCGGGCGCGGTGAAGTCGATCACGCCGTCGGCGCCCGACAGTGCGGCGTCGAGATCGTCGGTCACGGGAATGCCGAGATGCCCCGCCCCGGCCAGCTGGCCGGCATCGGTGCCGAGCGCGATCGAGCCCGGCCGCTCCAGCGCGGCGGATACCTGGAGGCCCGGCGCCTCGTGCACGAGGCGCACCAGGGTGCGCCCCATCCGGCCCGCCGCTCCCAGAATCACCAACCGCATCGCGTCCATCGCCCCGCTCCCTTTCAGTCCACCATCTCGCCAGCGCCCGACTGGAGCGCATGGAAGCGCGCATAGAGCCCGCCCTCGCGCCGGATCAGCTCCGCATGGCTGCCGCCTTCGACCACGCGCCCGCGGTCGACCACCAGGATCTGGTCGGCCCCGACGATGGTGGACAGGCGATGGGCGACGACCAGCACGGTGCGCCCCTTCATCGCCTCCTCCAGCGCCCGCTGCACCAAAACCTCCGAGCGCGAATCGAGTGCCGAGGTCGCCTCGTCCAGTACCAGGATCGGGGCGTCGCGCAGCAGCGCGCGGGCGATCGACAGGCGCTGGCGCTGGCCGCCCGACAGGGTCGCGCCGCTTTCGCCGACCGGCGTCTCGTAGCCGAGCGGCTGGGCGAGGATGAACTCCTCCGCCTGCGCCCGGCGTGCGGCCGCCTCCACGGCGGCGTCGTCCGCCTCCGGCCGGCCGAAGCGGATGTTGTCGCGGATCGTGCCCTCGAACAGCACCGGCTGCTGCGGTACGTAGGAGATCTGGGTCCGCAGCGAGCGCTTGGTCACGGCGCGGATGTCCTGCCCGTCGATCAGGATGCGTCCGGAGACCGGATCGTAGAAGCGCTCCAAGAGCGCGAGAACGGTGGACTTGCCGCCGCCCGAGGCGCCGACCAGCGCCGTGGTGCGGCCGGCCGGGGCGGTGAAGCTCAAGCCCCGGATCACGTCCTCGCCGCCGGCATAGGCGAAGCGCACGTCCTCGAACACGACCTCGCCGCGCGAGACGACGAGCGCCTTCGCGTCGGTTGCGTCCTGCTGCCGGGGCGGCTCGTCCAGGATCTCGTAGATCATGCGCGCGTTGACCAGCGCCTTTTCGAGCTGCACCTGCAGCCGCGCCAGGCGGCGCGCCGGGTCGTAGGCGAGGAGCAGCGCCGTGATGAAGGCGAACATGGCGCCCGGCGAATAGCCGTAGACGATGGAGCGGTAGCCCGACCAGGCGATCACGGCGGCGACCGCGAGGCCCGCCACCGTCTCCGTCACCGGTCCCGAGCGCTCGGTGATCACGGCGATGCGGTTGGAGCGCTCCTCCGCCTGGCGGATCAGCCCGTCCGTGCGCTCGCGCAGGAGCTCCTCCATGGTGAAGGCCTTCACCACTTGGATCCCTTGCGCCGTCTCCTGCATGGAGCCAAGCACCCGCGAATTGAGGTCGACCGACTGGCGCGTCGCTCTGCGCAGCTTGCGCGACAGGCCGGCGATCATGATCGCGATCGGCGGGCCGGCGGTCAGCGCGATCAGCGACAGGACCCAGTCCTGCCAGAACATCGCCCCGATCAGGAAGATCAGCGTCAGGAGATCGCGGGCGATGGAGGTGACCGTGAGGTTCAGCGTCTCGCGCACGCCCGTCACGTTCTGGTTGATCCGGGCGGCGAGCTGGGCCGAGCGGTTTTCGCCGTAGAAATCGACCGAGAGCTCGGTGAGGTGCGCGAAGAGCCGGCGCTGGTAGCGCGCCACGATGTCGTTGCCGATCCGCGCCAGCACCACGCCCTGGCCGTAGGATGCGAGTCCGCGCACCAGGAAGGAGACGAACACCGCGAAGGGGAGCGAGAACAGGACCGCGCGGTTGCCCTCGACGAAGATCTCGTCGATCACGTCGCGCATGATCCAGGCGAGGAACGCCGTCGAGAGCGCCACGAGCACCAGGCACACGCTGGCGAAGGCATAGCCGCGAATATGCTCGCGCCCGTTCTCGGCGAAAATGCGCTTCAGCAGCCGCAACGCCTCGCCGCGCTCGGCCCCGTCGGACAGCGACAGGCTCTTCTTCGTTCCGATCAACGCCACCCACCTTCGTTCGGCGGCTCTATAGCCTGTCGGCGCGGGGATGAATACGGGTCGGAGCGAAACCTATCCAGCGTCCTCCACGAGCCGCAGCTTCGGCAGGGCGGACGGTTCGACCGTATCGTAGACGTCGCGGAGCGCCAGCGTGGCGCCGATCTCGGGAAGCTCGACGGATTGACCGATGTCGTCGTACTTCTCGACCTGCCAGATGCCTTGCGCGTCGCGTCGGTAGAGCTTGGCCAGAACGACGTCCGGCTCGACGAGAAGGATCAGCGCAATGTCGCCGTGTCCGCGATATTCGTCCAGCTTGTCGGTGGCATCCAGGGTCGAGGTGCTGGGAGAGGAAATCTCTACGACCAGAACGGGCTTGGACGCCTCCAGGGCATTCGGATCGCGCGGTCCGCAATCGACCACGATGTCCGGGTACCGCACGCCCTGCGGGCTGGTTCGCACAGAAGTGTCGCTGGCGGTCGTTCGACATCCGCCGCGCTTGGTCTGCGGAAGCAATGCGGCAAGGATGTTGGCCGCAACGACGTTGTGGCTCTGCTTGGCCCCGACCATCATGCGCACGATCCGGCCGTCGACCAGCTCGAACCGCTCGCTCTGGCCGACGACCCACCGGAGAAACTCGTCCGCTGTCACGCGATCATGCCGAGGAACTGCCAACGCCAACCCCACTTCGCCGATTGTCTGCCGCGAAGATAGGCCGAACTTGACGGCCATTCAAACCGGGCCGGATCCGGCTCGGCACGCCCTCACTTCACCCAGCGCCGCCCCGCCGTCTCCAGCCCGTAGAAGCGCGGGGTGCGAGCGAAGGCGGCGAGCCCCGCGAGCGCGGCGAGAGGTTGGGTGATCACGAAGAGCGGGATGTCGCGCAGGAGCGCCTCGTGCGGCGCCTTGTCCTCGAAGGCGGCGCGCATCTCGGGCGCCTGGATGATCGGGATGATGCGCTGGAAGATGCCGCCGGCGATATAGACGCCGCCGCGCGCCATGAAGAGAAGCGCGAGATCGCCGGCCAGCCGCCCGAGATAGACGGCGAAGAGCTGGACCGCCTCGACCGACTGCCGGTCGCGCCCGTTGATCGCCGCCTCTGTCACCGAGGCCGGCGTCGCGTGGGTCGCCTCCGCGCCGTCGGCGGCGCAGATGGCGCGGTAGAGGTTGACGAGGCCGCGCCCGCACAGGATCTGCTCGCCCGAGACGCGTCCGCCGATCGTCTCCAGATGAGGCCATATGGCGGCATCGCGCGCCGTGCGCGGTCCGAGATCGACATGGCCGCCCTCGCCGGCCACCGGGATCCACATCTTGCGCGCCCGCACGAGGCCCGCGACGCCGAGACCCGTACCCGGCCCGACCACGACCCGGCTTGCCCCCTCGCGAACCGTGCCGCCGCCGATGGCCTCGCGCCCGCTTTCCGGCAGCGCGGATACGGCGAGCGCCTGCGCCTCGAAATCGTTGAGGACGATCACCTCCTCGAAGCCGAGCTCGTCGATCAGCGTGCGCGGGCGCACGACCCAGGGGCAGTTGGTGAGGTCGATCTCGTCGCCGTCCACCGGACCGGCGATGGCGAGCACGGCGGTTGCCGGGCGCACGGAGGTCTTGTCGAGGACGGCCGCCTGGATCGCGTCGTCGATGTTGGGAAAGTCGGCGGTCTGGACGACGGGAAAGGCCTTGGGCTCGGCCAGCGCGTCGAGAAGCAGGGCGAAGCGCGCGTTGGTGCCGCCGATGTCGCCGATCAGGATGGGAAACTTCAGGACATCGGTGCTGTCGGCGGTGTGGACCATGGGACACCCGTCTAATCGTTTGAAGTCCGCCATAGCATCGGCTTGCGTCCGGCAAAAGACGGACGCGGCGTGTTTTGCCGGTGGGGTCCGCTCAGCCGCCCGGCCGGAAGCGCGGCATGGGCAGGCGGCCGTCGTCCGGCACGGCCGCAGGGGGAACGGGGGCGGCCATGGCCGGCCGGGCGGCGGGGGCCGGTTCGGGCGCCAGCGCCATCGGGGCACCGGCATCGAAGCCGTCCGCCATGGCGGGAGCCGGGGGCGGCGGCGCTGCCGCGCGTGCGGGGGCGGCGACGCGCGTCGTCGCCGCGTCCGGCTGCTTCAGCACGGCGGCGCAGGCGCGCGGCAGGGCGGACAGGAAGATCGGGGGCGGCTTCTTGTAGGGCTTGGCGTTGGGCGGCGGCGGCTGGAGCGCCACGTCGAACCACCAGTCCAGCTTGTCGCAGCCGTCGCCCTTGCCGGTCGATTCCTGCGGCTCGCAATTGGGCGAGCCCGGCTGGCAGACCATGCGGACATGGAAGTGGTAGTCGTGGCCGTACATCGGCCGCACCTTGTTCAGCCAGGCGCGGTCGCGCCCCGCGGTCTTGCAGAGCTTTTCCTTGATGCCGGGATGAACGAAGATCCGCTCCACCTCCGGCTCCCGGGCGGCGGTGCGGATGAGCTTCATCATCTCCGGGCGCCAGCGCCGCTCGTCGATGTGGCGGGTGCGCTTGTCGATCACGGAGGGGAGCGGCATGTTGTCCCGCTCGTCGTCCGACAGGCGCCGGTTCGGCATCTCGGTCAGGTAGATGTCGGCGTCAAGGCCGATCTGGTGCGAGGCGTGGCCATCTTTCATCGGTCCGCCGCGCGGCTGGGCCATGTCGCCGAACAGGAGCCCGCGCCAGTTCGCCTCGCGCCGGGCGTCCACCGAGAGGCGCTGGAGCAGGGCGATCATGGCGGGATGGGCATAGGCGCGGTCGCGCGAGGGCTTCATCACCTGCCAGGTCGGCCCGTCCTTGGGCATCTCCATACCGCCGGCGAGGCACCCCTTGGAATAAAAGCCGATGCTCTGCGGCGCGGCGGCCGAGGGGGCGCGCTCGGCCGAGAAGAGGTCCTTCGCCGCCGGCTCGGCCCGCGCGGCGGCGGTGAGCGCCACGCAAAGCGCCAGCCCCACCCCCAGGGCCTGTCCGAGCCTCACCGATCCAGCCATGCGTCGAGCCCTCCGTTCGGCTCCGATCAGCCCGACAGATCGGCCGAAACTAAGGCCGACAATGTGCCTGGAGCTTGCGTGGGCATGGGAGGACAGCCCGACCTCAGGGCAGCAGCCGCGCGAGCGGCGGACAGACGGCGGCGGCAAACAACAGGATCGGCCCGAAGACGACCAGAAACAGCGACCACCGCAGAAGACGCAAGACGACGAGAAGGCCCGGCCGTCCCCAGCGCCGCGCCAGGCGCCCCGCCAACCAGAGAAGCGCCATCGCGGGCGCATAAAGGAGAAGGGCGACATAGCCCCTGAACCACCAGGACGCTTCGAGCTCGGACGGCGACAGGTCGCCCGGTGTCCCGAGCGCCCAGAACGCCCAGGCGAAAGGCAACGCGAGGACCGCGAAGCCCGGCAGGAGGTCCAGACCCCGGCCCAAAGCCGCCGGAGAATGGGGATGCTCGTCCCGCATCGCGCCGCCGAGGCCGAACAGGCCGGCCGGTCAGACCGCGACGGATCCGCCGGCCTCCGCCGAAGCGTAGAAGGCGTCGATCACGCGCTGGTTGCGGACCGATTCCTCCAGCGTGAACAGGGTCTCGCCCGAACCCGCCACCGCCCGCGCGAAGGCCTCGGCCTGGAGGCGGTACTGGTCGACGCCGCCGAAGCGCGCGGTCTCGACAGTCGCATGGCTGCGGTCGTGGAGGTGGACTGCGGCCTGCGCGTAGAGCCCCGCGTTGAAGGGCGCGTCCAGCTCGATGAAGCCGTCGGTGCCGTGAAAGACCATGGTCTGGCGCGCGGCGAGCTGCGTGGCGACGTAGAAGCTGAGGCGGAAACCTTCGAATTCGACCTCGCATTCGGCGAGGATGTCGGTGCCGAAGCGCGGGTCGCGCTCGATCCGCGCGCGGGCCGACATGCCTTCCAGCCCGGTGACGAGGCGCGTCGCGACCACAGGATAGACGCCGATGTCGGGCAGCGCGCCGCCGCCGAGATCGATCTGGTTGCGCATGTTGGTGGGGTCGTCGTTGAAATAGGAAAAGGCGCCCTGGACCAACCGAAGCCGGCCGATCCGGCCGGCCTCGATCCATTCGCGCACCTTCGCCCATTGCGGGTGGTGGCGTACCATGAAGGCCTCCGCCACGGTCACGCCCGCGCGGTCCCGCGCCGCGATCACGGGGGCGATGTCGGCGGCGTGCAGCGCCAGCGGCTTTTCCACGAGCACATGCTTGCCGGCATCCGCCGCCTTCACGGCCCACTCGACGTGGCTGGCCGTCGGCAGCGGCACATAGACCGCGTCGATGTCGGGACTGGCGAGCAGCGCCTCGTAGGAGCCGAAGGCGCGGGGCGCGCCGAAATGGCGCGCCAGATGCTCGGCCCGCGACGCGTCGCGGCTGGCGATGCCCTCCAGGACGCAGCCCTCCGCCTTCAGGAGTGCCGGAATGACATGCTCGCGGGCGATCTTAGCGCCCGACAGAATTCCCCAACGCAGCATCGCCGCCTCCCCTCTTCCTTATGCCGTCAGGCGCGCAGGCGCCCGCCGGTCGCCTTCTCCACGGCGGCCACGATCTTTCTCGATGCCGCCTCGAGGTCCTCGTCGGTCAGCGTCTTTTCGGCCGGCAGGAGCGTCACCTCGATCGCGATCGACTTGGCGTTCTCCCCGAGCGCGGCGCCCTCGAACACGTCGAACAGGCGCACCTCGCCGATCAGCTTGCGGTCGGCCCCTTCCGCGGCGCGGATCAGCTTGATGGCCTCGACGCCGCGATCGACCACGAAGGCGAAGTCGCGCTTCACGGGCTGGAAGGGCGAGAGCTGAAGGACGGGCTTGGTGCGCGTCGCCTTGCGCTTGCCCTCCGGCACCTCGTCGAGGAACACTTCGAAGCCCGCCGCCACGCCGGAAACGCCGAGAGCCTTCAAGGCGCGCGGGTGGAACTCGCCGAACTCGGCGAGCACGGTCTTCGGACCCAGCTTGATCTTGCCGGAGCGGCCCGGATGATACCAGGCGCTCGCCGGCGTCTCGAACTGGAGGCGCTCGACCGGCACGCCGACGGCTTCGAGAACGGCCAGCGCATCGGCCTTGGCGTCGAACACGGTGACGTTGGCGGCGTTGCCCGCCCAGTCGCGCCCCGCGCCCGCATGGGTCGCCGTGCCCCGGCGCACGCCGCCGGCGACGCGCGCCTGGCCGTCCGGCTCGTCGGAACGGTAGATCGAGGCCACCTCGAAGAGCGCGAGATCACCATGCCCGCGCTGCGCGTTGCGCTGCGCCGCCTGAAGGAGGTTCGGCAGCAGCGAGGGGCGCATGTCCGAAAGGTCGGCCGCGATCGGGTTCTCGAGGCTGAGATGGGTCTCCCCGCCGCCGAAGGCGCGGGCCGCCTCGGCCGAGACGAAGGAATAGGTCACGGCTTCGGCGAGGCCTCGCGCTGCCAGCGTGCGGCGCGCGGCGCGGTCGCGGATCTGGCGCGGCGTGAGGATGCGCCCGTTGACACCGGCCATGGCCGGTAGCGGCTGGGGCACGATGTGGTCGACGCCGACGAGGCGCATGACCTCTTCCACGAGGTCGGCCTTGCCCTCGATGTCGGGGCGCCAGGACGGCGCGGTGACGAGGGCGTGGTCGCCCCGCTCGTCCACCGCGAAGCCGAGGCGGGTCAGAATCTCGACCTGCCGCGCCGTCTCGACGGTCAGGCCGGTCAGGCGCTCGACCTCGGAGAAGGGGAAACGGATGGGCTCGACTGCCTCGACGCGCGCCGGCGTGACCGTCGCCTCGCTCGGCGTTCCGCCGCAGAGCTCCATCACCATGCGCGTTGCGAGCTCCAGCCCCGGCTCCATGAAGGCCGGATCGACGCCGCGCTCGAAACGGTAGCGCGCGTCGGTGATGATCCCGAGCGAACGGCCCGTGCGGGCGATGTCGATCGGCTCCCAGAGCGCCGATTCGATGAGGACGTCCACCGTGCCCTCGTCGCAGCCCGAATGCTCGCCGCCCATGATGCCGGCGATCGATTCCGGCCCCTTATCGTCCGCGATCACGCAGACCTTGGGGTTCAGGGCGTGCGTGCGCCCGTCGAGACCGAGGATCTCCTCGCCCTCGCGTGCCTGCCGCACCACGAGGCTGCCCGCGACCTTGGCGGCGTCGAAGACGTGGAGCGGGCGGCCCCGGTCGAAGGTGACGTAGTTGGTGATGTCGACCAGCGCATTGATCGGGCGAAGGCCGATCGCCTTGAGACGCTTCTGCATCCACTCGGGCGACGGGCCGTTCTTGACGCCCGACACGCGGCGCAGCGCGAAGCCGAGGCAGGTCGGGCTCTCGACGTGGACGGAGACCGGGCAGGACCCCTGCCCCGCCACGGGCTCCAACGCGCCGGCCTTCAAGGTGCCGAGGCCCGACGCCGCGAGATCGCGCGCGATGCCGTGGACGCTGGTGGCATCCGGCCGGTTGGGCGTCAGGTTGATCTCGATCAGCGGATCGGCGAGCCCGGCATAGTCGGCGAAGGCCGTGCCGACCGGGGCGTCCTCGGGAAGATCGATGATGCCGTTGTGCTCGTCCGAGAGTTCCAGCTCGCGCTCGGAACACATCATGCCGAAGCTCTCGACGCCGCGGATCTTGCCGACGCCGAGCGTCACGTCGAGGCCGGGCACGTAGGTGCCGGGAAGGCCGAGCACGCCGACGAGCCCGGCACGCGCGTTCGGCGCGCCGCACACGACCTGCAGCGGCTTGCCCTCATTGACGTTCGGCCCGGCATCGACGGTCAGCACCTGCAGCTTGTCGGCGTCCGGGTGGCGCCGGGCGTCGAGGACGCGCGCGATGGTGAAGGCGCGCATGGCGGCCTTGTCGTCCAGCGATTCCACCTCGAGGCCGATCGCGGTGAGGCGGTCGGCGATCTGGTCAAGCGTGGCGTCGGTGTCGAGATGGTCCTTCAGCCAGGACAGGGTGAACTTCATGACGGGCTCGGATGTCTGGAACGGAGAGGTCTGGGATCAGGTGCGGTCGGCGACGTCGTCGGCCGCCCGGCGCACGAGGCCGCTGGTGTGGACGAAGCGATAGACCGAAAGGGCGACCAGCGCGAAGACGAGGTTGAGGACGAGAAGCGTCGTCAGCGTCTCGGTCGAATCGAAGGCGAACTTGGCGATCACGGTGGGCAGGAGGATGCCCACGGCGAGCGAGCCGAGGACGGCGGGCGTCGCGGGCAGGTTGCCGTAGAGCACGGCGAAGATCGCGACGGTGACGAGGGCGAGGACATAGACCGAGGCCGAACCCGCGATCGCGCCGAAGGCGACCGACAGGAACAGCCAGCCGAAGACGGCCGACACCAGGGTGCCGATGATGGCGCCCGCGATCACGGACACGGTCTCCACCACGGCGGAGCGGGCGATGCCGGTGGCGGATCGGGCCATGATGCGTCTCCTCGGGCGGTGGATGGCATGGGTCGGGCGGGTCGCGGCTGTGATGCCCGCCTTTGCGCCCGGGGTCAAATGGAGCGGGGCTCGCGCAAGTCCTGCATGAAGCCGCGCGCGACGAACTCTTCCGAACTGCCGACCTGCATCGAACCGGGATACCGGAGGGAAAGATCCGGGTTGAACGCGCCGGACGCGGCGATCTCGGCATAGAAGACGCCGCCGCCGAAATGCTCGCCTTCCTGCGCCAGGCGTGCGAACTCGGCGACGGAGGCGGCCGAGAACTTGAAGTGGAGGAGCACGCCGTGAACGGCCGAGAAGTTGCGCGCGATTGGCAGCGGGCCGTGGATGGAGGAGCCGTTCTCCTGCGTGGCCTCGTCCACGAAGATCACCGGAAACTTGGTCAGCCGAATCCGGTTGCCGAAGAGGCGCGTGCGCGGGCCGCCGCGCACGGCGAGCGTGAACTTCTCCGCCGCGATCTCGTAGCCCTCGCCGTCGATCAGCGGCGAGACGTCGAGCGGGTGGCGGTGGCGCGCGGGGTCGTAGACCGCCTTGCGCAGCGGCCCGTCGGGGTAGAGGTCGAGCATGGGCGCAAGGCCGCGCTTGAGGCCCGCACGCTCCAGATCGCCGATGAACTCGCGGAGGCTTCGCGTCTCGCAGCCGGGAAAGAGCAGGAACTCGTCGGCATCGACGTTGAGATACCAGCGCCCCCGCCCGTAGCGGGTGAACAGGGCGTCGCGCCAGACCCGGCCGTAGACCGCCGCGCCGTAGGTGACGTTCGAGGTGAAGAGATCGACGTCCGCCTCGCCCGCCAGCAACTCGGCCGTGCCGTCGTCCGACCGGTCGTCCACGAAGACGAAGCGGGTGACGCCGAGGCGGCGATAATGGTCGAGAAAGGCCGGAAGATAGGCGGCCGAATTGCGCACCGTGCAGACGAGCGCGAGATCGTCCGGCCCCAGCGGCCGCTCGGGGCTCACCGGCGCCAGCGTGATCCCATCCGCGGGCTTCGCCCGGCGGCGGTAGCGGCGCTCGCGAAGGGCGAGCGCCAGCCTCTGCCAGGGCGACAGGCGCGCCATCGCCGCCCAGTCGGCGGGATCGCGCACCGGATAGCGGAAGCGGCGGGCCATGGCGGCCCCTTTACGCGCTGAGGCCCGCGAACAGCGTCGGCATGTCGAGCGGGCGGAAGCCGTAGTGCTCGATCCAGCGGATGTCGGCGTCGAAGAAGGCGCGCAGATCGGGCATGCCGTATTTCAGCATGGCGATGCGATCGATGCCCATGCCCCAGGCAAAGCCCTGGTATTCGTCCGGGTCGAGCCCGACGCCGCGCAGGACGTTCGGGTGCACCATCCCGCAGCCGAGAATCTCCATCCAGTCGTTACCCTCGCCGAAGCGCACCTCGGAGCCGGAGCGGTCGCACTGGATGTCGACCTCCATGGACGGCTCGGTGAAGGGGAAGAAGCTCGGCCGGAAGCGCATGTTCAAGGACGGCACCTCGAAGAACGCCTTGCAGAACTCCGTCAGCACCCACTTCATGTTGGCGATGTTGGCGGACCTGTCGATGACGAGCCCTTCCACCTGATGGAACATCGGCGTGTGGGTGGCGTCCGAATCCTGCCGGTAGGTCTTGCCGGGGATGACAATGCGGATCGGAGGCTTCTGCGCCTCCATCGTGCGGATCTGGACGGGCGAGGTGTGGGTGCGCAGGAGCTTGCGCTCCGCTCCGTCCTTCGCCTTCAGGAAGAACGTGTCGTGCATCTCGCGCGCCGGGTGGCCTTCCGGGAAGTTCAGCGCGGTGAAGTTGTAGCGGTCGGTCTCGATGTCCGGTCCCTCCGCCACCGAGAAGCCCATGTCGGCGAAGATCGCCGTGATCTCGTCCACGACCTGGGAGATCGGGTGGATGCGCCCGCGCGAAACTGGCGAAGGGCGCACGGGCAGCGTCACGTCGAGCGTCTCGGCGGCGAGCCGTGCCTCGATCGCCGCGTCGGCCAGGCGCTCGCGCTTGGTCGTCAGAGCCTCCTGCACCCGGTCGCGCAGGCCGTTGAGCTGCGGGCCGACCGTGCGGCGCTCCTCGGCGTCCATCTTGCCGAGACCCTTGAGGAGCTCGGAAATCTCGCCCTTCTTGCCCAGCGCGGCGAGGCGCACGGCCTCCAGCGCGGCCTCGTCGGCGGCGTCTTCCACGTCCTGGAGATAGCGGGCTTCGATCGCGGACAGGTCCGTCACGGCGGGTCCTCACGGGCAGGCGGCAGGAAGCCGGGCGCGGCGACCCGCCCCGGCGGCGCCTGTCCTACAGCATCGGTCCGGGAAGCAAAACGCTTTTCGCGCGCCGATCGCCTCAGCGGATCGGCAGGCCCGCCTCCGCGCTCCAGGCGGGCACGACGGCCGGCGCCTCCGTGCCGAGAAGTTCGCGCAGGCAAAGGGTGGCGCCGACATAGCGGCGCAGGTCCTTGCCGGCATGGAGGCGCAGGAGAAGCCGGCCGAGCGCCAGCGTCCAGGATGCGCGCCCGAGATGGACGGACAGGCGCGGGGCGACGCCGGCCGGCGCGGCCTGACGATAGGCCGCGAGCGCCCGCGCGGGCGTCCCCTCGTCCATCGCGCGCTCGCAGACCTGGAGGAAGAGAAGCCAGAGGTCGCGCGCCTGCGCGTCGAGAAGCGGCATGACGGCCTCGGGCTCCTCCTCGAAATCGAACCAGACGATTTCCCCGTCCTCCCCCGGCGCGGTATCGCGCGGGTGCGGACGACCATGGCAGAGCCCGGCGGCGTGGATCCGGCCGAGGGAGGCGGCGAGCGCCACCAGAAGCGCGTCGTGCCCGGCCGCATCGCCCGCGCGGCGAAGCCGCTTCAGGACGGCTTGGCCGTCCGGCCCGGCATCGGCCGTGGCCAGCGCCTCCGGCCCGGCGGCGGACAGATCGGGAACCGCGATGCCCGCCGCGCGGAACGCGGCACTCTTGCGCCATTCGCGCGCCATCAACCCGCGCGCGCCCAGAAGCGGCGAAGCGCTCCAGATGCCGACCGGCAGGAAGGCGGACAGGACGGCATGCAGGCGCCGGCCGAAGGGGATGCCCTCGGCGCCGAAATGCTTCACGAAGACGCAAGCGCCATCAGTGCCGGGCGCGCGCAGCACGCGCCCGCCCGCACCCGTCGCCGTCCCGCTTTCTTCCAGCGCCGCCACCCGATCGTCTCCGCACCCGTACCGTCGGAGAACCTTCACTCCTGGCCGGCGGAGCGTTCAACGGCTTCGTGTCGAGAGCGGAACGGTTGTCGTGCGACTGTCATACAAAAGTCACAAAACCGATGCGCCCGGAGGTCGCCGGACGCAAAAAGGCCCGCGACGGCGTCCGTCGCGGGCCTTTGGGAATCGGGCGATCCGGGATGCGCTGCCTCAGGCGGCGCGCTTCTCGCCGACGGCGCGGGCGTGAGCGGTCTCGCTCTCGTCCTTGATGTAGCCGAGCGCGTTGCGCGACTGCTCGACGAGGGCCGCGAAGGCCTCCGGCTCGTGGATCGCGATGTCCGAGAGCACCTTGCGGTCCACCTCGATGCCGGCCTTGTTGAGGCCGTCGATGAAGCGGGCGTAGGTCAGGCCGTGCTCGCGCACGCCGGCGTTGATGCGCTGGATCCACAGGGCGCGGAAGTTGCGCTTCTTGACGCGGCGGTCGCGCGTGGCGAACTGCTTGGAGCGATCGACGGCCGCCTTGGCGGCGCGGATCGTGTTCTTGCGACGGCCGTAGAAGCCCTTGGCAGCCTTCAGGACCTTCTTGTGCTTGGCGTGGGACGTAACGCCCCGCTTGACGCGTGCCATGATCTTATCTCCTTGAAATCTTTGATAGCCCGACCGCGATCAGCGGTTGTAGGGCATGTAGATCTTGACGATCTTGGCATCCGCCTCGCTGAGGATCATCGTCCCGCGCGAGTCGCGAATGAAGTCGTTGGAGCGCTTGATCATGCCATGGCGCTTGCCGGCGGGACCCGCCTTGACCTTGCCCGAGGCGGTCATGCGGAACCGCTTCTTGGCGGCCGACTTGGTCTTCATCTTGGGCATTTTGCTCTCCTCGATCGGAAATCGTGCCCCGCAGCGCCCGCCCCGAGGGACGGCCGCATCAAATCCCATGGAAGGATCGGAGGCCACGACAGCATCAGAACCGGCACGGCATGCCCTGCCGGCCGGTTCGCGTGAACGGGCGGCTTATACAGACGAGGGGCGCGGCGCGCAAGGCGCCATTCGGCCTCCGCCCTCAGGGGCGGGATTGATCCTTCGCAAAGGATTGCGTGCGATCGTTTTGCCGTCAAACGACGGACTTTCCGGCCATTTCCATGTTCCGCACCCCCCATCCCGCCGGGCCGCGCGCCGCCCTGGCCCTCCGCCTTGCCGAAGCGGCCCTGGCGCCCGGCGGCTGGACGGCCGTGGCCGGGACGTTGGAAGCGGAGTTCGGGCTTGCGCTACGCTTCGAGCCGGAGGCTGCGGACGGCCGTTCGGGGAGACCCGGCGACGCATGCTGCCGCCTGCCCGTCCCCGGCCTCGGCGCCTGGAGCGTCGACCCGCCGGCGCCTGGGAGCGCGGCGGACCCTTTCGCTCTGCCGCTCGCCGAAATCCTGGGTTTCGCCACCCGTCTGGCGGAGGGGCTGCCGCTCGAAGCGGCCGAAGGACAGGCGGCGCTCGATCCCCTGCCTTACGCGACGATCCTTCTGGACGGCGAGGCCCGCCTCCTCTTCGCCAACGCCGCCGGCGAAGACCTCCTGAGGAGCCGGCGCCTGTTCCTTCCCACCCGGCCGGGCACCCGGCTGCGGGCCGCCGACCGCGGCGCCGACGAGCGGCTGGAGGAAGCGATCGCCGGCATCCTCGAAGGCGACGGCGCCGGCTCGCACTGGCCCATGCGCCGGCCGGACGCGGGGTCGCACTTGGCGATCCGCCTTCGCCCGATCGGCCCGGTGCGCGCCCGTCCGGGGGCGGCCCGCCTGCTTCTGACGCTGCGCGCCATCGGAGCCGCGTCCGCCATGCCCGCTGCAGCGGACGACAGCCGCCGACCCTGAACGCGAAAAGGGGCGGCCCGTCCCGGCCACCCCTTTTTTCGTGCTGCGGGATCGAGCGATCCCGGCGCCTCACCCTTTGGGAGCGAGCACCATCATCATCTGCCGGCCCTCGAGCTTGGGCTCGGCCTCGACCTTGGAAATCTCGGCCGTCTCCTCGCGGACGCGGTTGAGAAGGCGCATGCCGAGTTCCTGGTGGGCCATCTCGCGACCGCGGAAGCGCAGCGTGACCTTGACCTTGTCGCCCTCGTCGAAGAAGCGGCGCACCGCCTTCATCTTGGTCTCGTAGTCGTGATCGTCGATGTTGGGACGCATCTTGATCTCTTTGACCTCGATGGTCTTCTGGCGACGACGCGCCTCGGCGGCCTTTTTCTGGCCCTCGTATTTGAGCTTGCCGAGATCGAGGATCTTGCAGACCGGCGGCACGGCGGTCGGCACGATTTCCACGAGGTCGAGCCCGGCCTCCTCGGCCAGCGCGAGCGCCTCCTGGGTGGGGATCGCCCCCCGGTTCTGGCCGTCCGCGTCGATCAGCTGAACCTGGGGAACCCGGATCTCCCGGTTGGAGCGCGGCCCCTCCTTCTGGGTGGGCGGCGCACGAAATGGTCTGCGAATGGTCGTTGACTCCGGCTGTTGACGTTCGACTCTCTGGTCACGAAATCCCGGCTCGGGGCGGACGGGGATCGATGCGCGCGACGGCGCGGCGCAGCCCTTCCGCCCAGAGACTGAAGCCTCATATAACACGCCCCTCCCCCGATTTCACGCCGGGAACGAGAAAAAAGGCCCAGATTCAGCCACAGCCGCGCCATGGAGGCTTGATGACCGACGCTCCCGCCGCCCGCTTCGAGACGGTGCCCCATTCGGGCGAGCGCCTCGCCTATCTCGCGGTGGAGGGTCGCGGCGGCGGCCCGACGCTGGTGTGGCTCGGAGGCTTCCGCTCCGACATGCGCGGCACCAAGGCCGAGGTCCTCTCCGGCCTTTGCGAGCGCGAGGGTTTCCCCTTCCTGCGCTTCGACTATTCCGGCCACGGCGAATCGGAAGGAACCTTCACGGACGGCACGATCTCCGGCTGGACGGAGGACGCCGCCGCCATGATCGCCGCCCGCACCGCCGGCCCGCTCGTCCTCGTCGGCTCCTCCATGGGTGCCTGGATCGCGCTGCGCCTCGCCGGGCGCCTTCCCGGCCGCATCCGGGCGCTCCTGCTGCTGGCGCCCGCGCCCGACTTCACCTCCCGGCTGGTCGAGCCGAAGCTCACCGCCGAGGACCGCGCGGCGCTTGCGCGCGACGGCTTCGTCGCCGAGCCCTCGCCCTATTCCGACCAGCCGACCATCTATACCGCCAAGCTCATCGCCGACGGCATGGCGGCTTCCGTCATGACCGGCCCGATCGCTCTCGACATGCCCATCCACATCATCCAGGGGATGGAGGATCCCGACGTGCCCCATACCCACGCGCTGGAGCTGGTCTCGCTCCTGCCCTCGGCCGGCGTGACGCTGACCCTCGTCAAGGACGGCGACCACCGCCTGTCGCGGCCGGAGGATCTTGCCCGCATGGAACGGGCGGCTCTCGCCCTCGCCAGAGGGGACGGACCCGCCGCCTGAAGCGGCATCGAAGGCTCCGTGGCAATTCGACGACGCCCGCGTGACGTTTGCGCAACAGCCCTTCCGGGGGACGCCCGGCGGCCCGAAATCCCTCCGGCAAAGGGCTTGGCGCCGTCCTGATATTTTTCCGGAGCGCCCCTCTTGCCGCGCCGGAGCTGGCTCCTAACTTGTCATACCCTTTTGGGTGATTGACAGCATACGGCACTGCACACACGATACCCGACGAGCGAGGACGGGTCGCTCGTTCGACGGAGATCGTGATGGTTTTTCGGCGCTTTCTCGGCGCGACGGTCGTGCTCTGCCTGCAGTCTGCCGCGTGTCTCGCGGCCGGCATGGCGCCGGGCGGCCCCAGCATGGTGGTCGGCGGCCCGACCAAGCAGCCGCACGGCCACTACGCCTACTGCCAGCGCCAGCCCGCCGAATGCGGCCCCAATGCCGACCCCTCGAAGGCGCCCCCGGCGCTGGACGCCGCCCTGATGCGCACGGTCGCGCTCGTCAACACGGCGGTCAACAGCGAGATCACCGCCGCCAGCGACCAGGACCTCTACGGCCAGGAGGAGTTCTGGACGCTTCCGACGAGCGCCGGCGACTGCGAGGACTACGCTCTCCTGAAGCGCGCCAGGCTGCACGAGGCCGGCATTCCGCTGTCGGACCTGCTTCTCACCGTGGTGCGCAAGGTCGACGGAACGGGCCATGCGATCCTGACGCTGCGCACCGCCGCCGGGGACTTCGTGCTGGACAATCTCGACTGGCGCGTCCGGCGCTGGAACGAGGTGCCCTACCGCTTCGTCAAGCGCCAGTCGGAAGCCCATGCCGGCCGCTGGCTGGAGATCGAGAGCGGGCCGGAGCCGCTGGTCAGTTCGGTCTCGCGCTAGGAAGCGACAGGCGGCCGGCTTTGCGCTAAGAGCCGGCTTCCATGAGCAAGCTCTTCTCCTTCCTGATCATCCTGGTGATGGTCCTCCAGATCATCCGCCCGCTCGGCCTGCCGGGTCTGAAGCGGCGCGGCGACTTCTGGAAGCTCGCCATCGGCGCCATGGTCGTGTTCGGGCTGGACGTCCTCCTGCGCCCTCACTGAACGCCGCGAATTTGATCGGCGCGGAGGGCTCGTGTAGGACACGCGCTTTGACACACCCGTCGGCCCCTCCCCGTCGGCCAAGGCGCTGGAATCCTCATGGATCGAATTCGCATTCGCGGCGGCAACGCCCTCAACGGCACGATCCCGATCTCGGGCGCCAAGAACGCGGCGCTGCCGCTGATGATCGCCTCGCTGCTCACCGACGACACGCTGACGCTGGAGAACGTGCCGCATCTGGCCGATGTCGAGCAGCTCATCCGCATTCTCGGCAACCACGGTGTCGACTACACCGTGTCGGGCAAGCGGCTGGCCACCCAGGCCACGTCGGGGCGCACCATCCACTTCACGGCCCGCACCATCGTCGACACGACCGCTCCATACGAGCTCGTGTCCAAGATGCGCGCGAGCTTCTGGGTGATCGGGCCGCTGCTCGCCCGCTGCCACAAGGCCCGCGTCTCCCTGCCCGGCGGCTGCGCCATCGGCACGCGGCCGGTCGATCTCTTCATCGACGGCCTCAAGGTGCTCGGCGCCACGATCGACATCGACGCCGGCTACATCGTGGCCGAGGCCAAGGGCGGCCTCGTCGGCAACCGCTACACCTTCCCCAAGGTCTCGGTCGGCGCGACGCACGTCCTGATGATGGCCGCCTCGCTCGCCAAGGGCCAGACGGTGATCGAGAACGCCGCGCGCGAGCCGGAGGTGGCGGACCTCGCCGCCTGCCTCAACGCGATGGGCGCCAAGATCTCGGGCGCCGGCACCTCCACGATCACGATCGACGGCGTCACGGCGCTCTCGGGCGCACGCCACCGCGTCTTGCCCGACCGGATCGAGACCGGCACCTATGCCATGGCGGTCGCCATGACCGGCGGCGACGTGACGCTGGAAGGGACCCATTCCGACCTCCTCCAGACCGCGCTCACCGCGCTCGGCGACGCGGGCGCCGAGATCACCGACACGCCGAACGGGTTGCGGGTCGTTCGCAACGGCAACGGCATCCGCCCGGTGGACGTCGTCACCGATCCGTTCCCCGGCTTCCCGACCGACCTCCAGGCGCAGTTCATGGCGCTGATGACGCGCTCGGACGGCGTCTCGCACATCACCGAGACGATCTTCGAGAACCGCTTCATGCACGTGCAGGAACTGGCGCGGCTCGGCGCCAAGATCTCGCTCTCCGGCCAGATGGCCCGCGTCGAGGGCGTGCCCCGCCTCGTCGGCGCGCCGGTCATGGCGACCGACCTTCGCGCCTCCGTCAGCCTCGTGATCGCGGGGCTCGTCGCCGAGGGCGAGACGGTGGTCAATCGCGTCTACCATCTCGACCGCGGTTTCGAGCGTCTGGAAGAGAAGCTCGGCGCCTGCGGAGCCGAGGTGGAGCGCATTTCCGGCTGATTCGGCGCGCTTCGGGCGGCAGGAAGCAGCGTGAGGCTTGCTTTTTGCCGCGCGAAATCCGATCTAGGGCGCGAATTCACCCATTGACGAGGCCGCCCCGCATGGCGGCCCCAGGTTCTTAAGGGGAGGACGCCGGGGGCGTCCGGCCCCGCAACGAGGTCCGATACCCGCATGGCGAAAGAAGAAGTTCTCGAGTTTCCCGGCACGGTCACCGAACTGCTGCCCAACGCGACCTTCCGCATCAAGCTCGAGAACGACCACGAGATCATCGCCCACACGGCGGGCCGGATGCGCAAGAACCGCATCCGCGTGCTGACCGGCGACAAGGTCCTCGTCGAGATGACGCCCTACGACCTGACCAAGGGCCGCATCACTTACCGCTTCAAGTAAGGTGGCCATGCCGGACGTGCCGCACAGCGCGCTGGTGCTGGCCTCCGGGTCGCCGCGCCGGCTGGAGCTGCTCCAGCAGGTGGGCATCGAGCCTGCGCGCCTTCTCGCCACCGACATCGACGAGACGCCGGAGCGGTCCGAGCATCCGCGCTCGCTCGCCAAGCGCCTGTCGCGCGCCAAGGCTCTGAAGGCGCACGAGGCGCTCGCCGCCCGCGGCGAAACGCGGGACACCTATGTGCTCGGCGCCGATACGGTGGTCTCGCTCGGCCGGCAGGTGGTCCCCAAGGCCGAGATCGCCGAGGACGCGGTCACCAACCTCCGCCTCCTGTCGGGCCGCGCGCATCGCGTCTTCACGGGCGTCTGCGTGGTCACGCCCGGCGGCAAGGCGCGCCAGCGCCTGGTCGAGACGCGCATCCGCTTCAAGCGCCTGTCGCGCGACGACATCGACCGCTACATCGAGAGCGGCGAGTGGCAGGGCAAGGCGGGCGGCTACGCGATCCAGGGCCTGGCCGGCGGCTTCGTGGTGCGCCTCGTCGGCTCCTATTCCAACGTCGTCGGCCTGCCGCTCTACGAGACCCTGTCGCTCCTCACGGGCGAGGGCTTCGTCCTGCCCCGCCCCGGCGCCGCCAGTCTCGCCTGAGCCGCATGAGCGCCGACGTCAAAGGCCTGCGCCCGACGCGCAAATGCCCCGAATGCGGCCGCCCGTCCGAGCGGGCGACCTTTCCCTTCTGCTCGCCGCGCTGCAAGGACGTCGATCTCCATCGCTGGCTGTCCGGCGCCTATGTGATCCCCGGCCCCGAAGGCGAGGGCAGCCCGCCGGGCGAGGACGACCGCCTCTGACGAAGGCGCATGAAAAAGCCGGCGGGCCGAAGAGATCGGCCGCCGGCTTTTTCGCGTCCCGGAGCCCGCCTCGAGGAAGCGGGCCTCCCGTTGCTCTTTACTGCGCGGGGGCCGGCATCGTGGCCGGCGCGCCCTCGCCCTGGCCCGCGCCGCCCGGCAGAGCGGGATGGGCCGTGTCCTCCACCGCGAAGGGGATGTATTCGCCGACCGGCGGATAGACCTGCACGAGGCCCTTCAGCACCATCTCCACGGCGACGAACAGGATCACGGCGAGACCGACATAGGCGATCCAGCGGTGACGGTTCAGGAGCTTGGCGATGAAGTTGGCGGCGAACGCCATCAGCGCGATCGACAGGAGCAGGCCGAAGGCCAGCAGCGTCCAGTGATGGCCTTCCGCCGCGCCCGCGACGGCGATGACGTTGTCGAGCGACATCGACACGTCGGCGACGATGATCTGCATGGTCGCCTGCGCCAGCGTCTTGCGCGGCTTGGCCCCGCCGGCGCCGTCGAGTTCGGCGGCGCCTTCGGCGTCGTGCTCGGGGGCGCGCAGCTCGGTCCACATCTTCCAGCAGACCCAGAGGAGAAGCAGGCCGCCGGCGAGCAGCAGGCCGACAATGGCCAGGAGCTGGGTGGCGACCACCGTGAAGGCGATGCGCAGGACCGTGGCGGCCGCGATGCCCCAGAAGATCGCCTTCTTGCGCTGGTCGGCCGGCAGGCCGGCGACCGCGAGGCCGATGACGATCGCGTTGTCGCCGGCCAGCACCACGTCCATGATGATGATCTGGCCCAGCGCCAGCCAGCCTTCGGGTGTCAGGAGTTCGAACATGGGGGCCTTTCCCGCGTGTCGGCGGATGACGGCGACCACGACAAGCGAGAAACCGAAGGACGCGCGGCTGGTGTTCAGTCGGCGGACGGGGCTCGCAAGCGACGGGTCGCGAGGTGAGAATTCGTCCGCCAGTCCGACATCGCAGCCGCATGCGGCTGCCAGAGGGGCCCGGCCTGGCGCTCTTCGCTTAACCAGCCTCACAAAAAGTTGCAAGCGACGTGATGGATAGCCGTCGCGGTTGATGCGGCGCGACTCCGGGTCTACCCAGCCCATCGACGCATCCGATCGGAAAGCCCACCCATGTCCACCACGACCCTGACCCAGCTCGGCACCGAAGCGCGCCCGGCCGCCAGCCCCGACGAAGCGGTGTTGGAAACGGTGCCCTACGTCAGACGCGAGGGGCCGCCCGCCATCGTCCGCTTCACCGCCCCGGAGTTCACCTCGCTCTGCCCGGTCACCGGCCAGCCCGACTTCGCCCATCTCGTGATCGACTACGCGCCGGACCAGCGCCTCGTCGAATCGAAGTCGCTGAAGCTCTTTCTCGTGTCCTTCCGCAACCACGGCGCCTTCCACGAGGACTGCACGGTGATGGTCGGCCGGCGCATCGTGGAGGCGACGCAGCCGCTCTGGCTGCGCATCGGCGGCTACTGGTATCCGCGCGGCGGCATTCCAATCGACGTGTTCTGGCAGACCGGCGCGTCGCCGGAAGGCGTCTTCCTGCCCGACCAGGGCGTGCCGCCCTATCGCGGCCGGGGCTGAGCGACCGGCGAACGCAGCGTCGCCGTTGATCGGCAGCGCATGCCCGTCTACACGCCTTCGAAAGACAGGCAGGGGGAACCGCCATGGAACTGGACAAGGTCGAGGACGCGATCGCCGCGATCGCCGCGGGCGAGCTCGTGGTGGTGGTGGACGACACCGACCGGGAGAACGAGGGCGACCTCATCATGGCGGCCGCGCGCGCGACGCCGGAAAAGATGGCCTTCATGATCCGCCACACGAGCGGCATCCTCTGCGTGCCGATGACGGGCGAGCGGGCGAACCGCCTCAACCTGCCGCCGATGGTCGCCAACAATCTCGACCCGATGCGCACCGCCTTCACGGTCTCGGTCGACTACCGCGTCGGCATGACGACCGGCATCGCGGCAGAAGAACGCGCGGCGACGGCGCGTGCCCTGTCCAACGACAACGTGCCGGGCACCGAGTTCCTGCGCCCCGGCCACATGTTCCCGCTGATCGCGCGCGAAGGCGGCGTCCTCACGCGCTCCGGCCACACGGAAGCCGGGACCGATCTCGCCACGCTCGCCGGCCTTCCGCCGGTCGGCGTGCTCGCCGAAGTGGTCAACGACGACGGCACGGTGAAGCGCCTGCCCGAGCTCATTCCCTTCGCCCGCGAGCACGGGCTCAAGATCGTCTCCATCGAGGACCTCATCTCCTACCGCATCCGGCGCGAGAGCTTCGTGACCTGCGTGCGCGAGGAGGAGATGATGATCGGCGGCCTCAAGGGCCGCATCCGCGTCTACGAGACGCCCTTCGACGACATGCAGCACGTGGTCGCCCTCTTCGGCGACGTGCGCTACGCCGAGAAGGTGCCGACGCGCATCCACCGCGAGCAGCCGGTGAGCGACCTCTTCGCCAAGGTGCGCGGACGTCCGAGCTGGGTGGAACTCGCCGTCGACAAGCTGAAGGACCGCGGCCAGGGCATCCTGATGCTGCTCCGCACGCCCGAGGTCGACCAGTTCGAGGCGGCGCCCACCCCCGGCGAGCCGGTGACGGACGGCGAGCGCCACGGCAGCGCCAAGGCGCGCCGCCAGCGCTGGCGCGAGGTCGGCATCGGCGCGCAGATCCTGCGCGATGTCGGCGTGCGCTCGATCTCGGTGCTCGCCACCCACGAGCGCGCCTATGTCGGCCTGACCGGCTTCGGCATCGAGGTGGCCGACACGATCCTCGTCGACGACTGACCGTTCAACGGGAGCCATCTCGGCAGGAGGGCGGCGGAGGCCTTATGTGGACGGAGCCGGCGGCGGGACCGCCGGCTTCGCCTGGAGCGCCGCCATGAGCCTGCCCCATACGCCCTTGCGCATCGGCGCCGTGTCGCTGACCGTGCGCGATCTCTCCCGCGTCGCGGACTTCTATCGCGAGGCGATCGGCCTCTCGGAAACGGGGCGCGACGCCGGCACGGTGCATCTCGGCGCCGGCTCCACGACTCTCCTCGAACTGATCGAAGCCCCGAGCGCGCCCTTGTCCGGCCGCCGCTCGGCCGGGCTCTTCCACACGGCCTTCCTCCTGCCGGACCGGGCGGCGCTCGGTCGCTGGCTGCGCCATGCCGCGACCTCGCGCCTGCCCCTCCAGGGCGCCTCCGACCACGGCGTCAGCGAGGCGATCTATCTTGCCGACCCCGAAGGCAACGGCATCGAGGTCTATGCCGACCGGCCGCAGGCCGAGTGGCCGGTCCTTGGCGGCGCGCTTCAGATGGTGTCCGATCCGCTCGACGCCGACGACCTCCTGGCCGCCGGCGGAGACGCCGCGTTTGCCGGCGTGCCGGACGGCACCACGGTCGGCCACGTGCACCTCCAGGTCGGCGATGTCCCGGCGGCCGATCGCTTCTATACCGCCGCGCTCGGCCTCGACGTCATGCAGCGCAGCCCGAGTGCCACCTTCCTGTCGAGCGGCGGATATCATCACCATGTCGCCGGCAACATCTGGAACAGCCGCGGCGCGCCCCCGCGCGATCCGGCAGCCACGGGCTTGAGAAGCTTCGAACTCCTCGCCCGCGACGAGGCTGCCTTCGCAGGCGTGGAAGCCGCGATCCTCGCCGCCGGCGTCACGGCCGTGCGGCAGGGCGAGACGATCCACCTGACCGACCCGGCCGGCGTCGGCATCGCATTGCGGAGAGGCTGACATGCTGGTCGACGGACGCTGGACGGAGAACTGGCAGCCGGTGCAGGGCGTGGACGCCAAGGGCGGCTTCGTGCGCCAGACTTCGAGCTTCCGCCATTTCGTGACGCCGGACGGCGCGCCGGGACCGACGGGCGACGGCGGCTTCGAAGCGGAGGCCGGCCGCTATCATCTCTATGTCGCGCTGATCTGCCCCTGGGCCTCGCGCACCCTGATGGCGAGGCGCCTCAAGGGCTTGGAGGACGTCGTCTCGCTGTCGATCGTGCGCCCCGAACTCGGGCCCGAGGGCTGGCGGTTCGGCGCGGGCGAAGGATCGACGGACGACGACGTGAACGGCGCGCGTTTCGTCCACGAGCTTTATACGAAGTCCGATCCCCACGTGAACGGGCGGGCCACCGTGCCCGTCCTCTGGGACAAGCGACGGGGCACGATCGTCAACAACGAGTCGGCCGATATCCTGCGCATCTTCAACACGGGGTTCGGCGCGCTCGCCCGCGGCGACATCGACCTCTACCCCGCCGACCTCGCCGCCGAGATCGACGCGCTTAACGATTGGATCTACCCGCGCCTCAACAACGGCGTCTACCGCGCCGGCTTCGCGACGACGCAAGGCGCCTACGAGGAAGCCTATGCCGCCGTCTTCGAGGCGCTGGACACGCTGGAGGATCAGCTCGCCACGGGCGGCCCGCTCCTTTTCGGGCGCCGGCTGACCGAGACCGACCTTCGCCTCTTCGTCACGCTGATCCGCTTCGACGCGGCCTATCACGGCCTCTTCAAGTGCAATCGCCAGCCGCTCGCGAGCTACCCCGCGCTCTCCGCCTATGTCCGGCGCGTGCTCGACATTCCCGGCATCCGCGAGACCGTGTCGATCGACCACATCAAGCGCGGCTATTATTCCATCAAGGCGCTGAACCCGAACGGCATTGTTCCGCTCGGGCCGGACCTGTCGGCGCTGGGTCTCTAGGGCACGACGATCGCCCGGATCTCGCCGCCCGGCGCCTTGTTCGAAATCGCGGCGACGCCCTCTTCGAAGCCGATGCGGCGCGAGACCAGCGGTTTCACGTGAATCGCACCGGACGCGATCAGCGCGGCGGCCCTGGCATGCGTGAACGGGTTGACGAAGGAGGTCAGGAACCGGACTTCCCGGAACAGGAGGTCGAAGGGCTCGATCTCGACCTTTTCCCCCTGCGGCAGCACGCCCAGCAGAAGCACGCGGCCGCCGCGAGCGGCCAGCCGCGGCGCCTGTTCCACCGTATCGCGCACGCCGGCCGCCTCGACCACGAGGTCGGCCCCGCCCGGCAGAAGACCATGCACGCCGGCAACGAGATCCTCGACGCTTCCCGTCGCCGGGTCCACCGTCTCGGTCGCTCCCAGTCGTTCGGCCAGGACCCGCTTTTCCGCGCTGCGCGTGACGAGGACGATGCGCGTGGCGCCCGCAAGGCGCGCAAGCTGCACCACGAGAAGGCCGATCAGCCCGCCGCCGAGCACCACCACCGTCTCGCCGGGGCGGATCGCGGCGATGTCCATGCCGTGGATGCAGCAGGCGAGCGGCTCGGTGAAGGCGCCGTGGACGGGATCGAACCCATCGGGCAGGCGGTGCGCCTGGCCCTCCGGGAGGAGGACATAGTCGGCAAAGCCGCCGTCGCGGTGGATGCCGATGGCCCGGAGGTTGCGGCACAGGTGCACCCGTCCCCGGTGACATTCCGGGCAGCGCCCGCAGGCGATGTTGGGATCGCCCGTCACCGTCATGCCGGGCGCGAAGGCGGCGACGCCCGGCCCGACCGCTTCCACGGTGCCGGCGAACTCGTGGCCGAGCGTGACGGGCGGCGCTGCGGGAAACTCGCCTCGGAGGAGATGCCGGTCGGTGCCGCAGATGCCGCAGGCCCCGACGCGAACCAGAAGCTCGCCGGCACCCGGCACCGGCGTCTCGACCTCGCGCAGGGCGAGTCGCCCAACGCCTTCCAGACGGATCGCGCGCATGTTCCCCCCTGCCGCTCGCCTTAGATGCCCGTGAAGAGCCAGGCATGCTCGTCGGCATTGTGGAACTTCCACGCCCGCTTCGGCCCGGCCATCACGTTGAGATAGTAGCTGTCGTAGCCGTGGATCGCCGCGACCGGATGGTAGCCGCGCGGCACCAGCGAGACGTCCCGGTCCTCCAGCGCCATCGCCTCGTCCAGCGAGCGGTCGTCGGTGTAGACGCGCTGGAAGGCGAAGCCCTGCGGCGGGTTGAAGCGGTGGTAGTAGGTCTCCTCCAGATAGCTTTCCGCCGGCAGTGCGTCCTGGTCGTGCTTGTGCGGCGGGTAAGAGGAGGTGTGGCCGCCGGGCGTGATGACCTCGACGACGAGCAGGGCATGGGCCGCCCCGTCGTCCTCGGGCATGATGTTGGTGACATGGCGGACATTGGTGCCTTTGCCGCGAACCGTCTGCCTGTGGGTGCCCGGCGCGATGCGACGCGCGGCAAAGCCCGGCGCGCCCGGCGCCGAGCACACGGCCAGTTCCACCGCCGTCTCGGCCTCGACGCGCCAGGCGGCGCCCATCGGCACGTAGACCGCGTCCGGGGCGCCCTCGAACGGGCTCATGCGTTCGCCGACAATCCCGAAGTCCTCCTCGCCGACCCGGATGCGTGCCCGGCCCGAGACGAGGACGAGGCAGACCTCGCGCTCGCCCGTCTCGCCGCCCGCCCCCTCGCCGGCTTCCAGCCGATGGAGAGCGAAGCCGACATGGCTCCAGCCGGCGCTTTCCGGCGTGATGTCGTGGACCAGGCCCTTCTCGGCCTCCGGGCGGACTTTCAGTCGGGACATGGCGTGGCCTCCTCCGGCGTGGCCTTCCCTCATAGACGGTCTTTCCCGAACGGTGAAGATATGGCCTCATGCGTCTGGAACGGATATTCCACGAACGGTCCGCCCGCGGCGAATCGCCGGGGCTTGACCGAAGTGCAAGGGGGGCCGGCTCGATGGAACCGACCGACACGCAGTCCGTACCGGCCGACTTCGAGGCGCTGAAGGCCGATCTTCTCCAGCGCAAGAACCGGCTGCCCAAGCGGCTGCGGCAGGTGGCCGAGTTCGCGTTACACAATCCCGACGACATCGCCTTCGGTACGGTGGCCAGCATCGCCGGGGCGGCGGACGTGCAGCCCTCGACGCTGATCCGCTTCGCCCAGCATCTCGGCTTCGAGGGCTTCTCCAGCCTGCAGTCGCTGTTCCGCGAACGGCTGCGGGGGCGCCAGAGCGCCTATGGCGACCGGCTCGAAGGGCTTCGCGCGGGCGGCGCGGCGCCCGAAGCCGTCACGCTTCTCGGCGGCTTCACCGATGCCGGGCACCGATCGCTCGACGCGCTCTCGCGCGCCATCGACCCCGCTGCCTTCACCCGCGCCGCCGAGCGTCTGGCGCGTGCCGAGACGATCTATCTCATGGCCAAGCGCCGGTCGCATCCGATCGGCGCCTATATGGCCTATGCCTTCGCCAAGCTCGGCATCCGCTGCCAGATGGCGGGTACCGCGGCCGGCATCGACGACGATCTCCTGGCGCTGGCGACGGAGCGCGACGTCGGCTTCGCCATCTCCTTCTCCCCCTATGCCCCGGAGACGGTGGCGCAGGCACGGGGTCTGGCGAGCCGCGGCGTGCCGATCCTCTCGCTCACCGATTCCCTCTTCTCGCCGCTCGCCGAGCTTTCCGCCGAATGGTTCGAGATCGTCGAGGCGGACCATGCCGGTTTCCGCCTCCTGTCGGCTTCCATGACCTTCGCCATGGCGCTGACCGTCGCCGTGGCTCAGGAACGCGAACGCCTCAACAGGAAGGCCGGAAACGGAACATAAATTCCATATTGACATTCTATCGGCACCTGTGTTTCGGATGGTCCGGCGGCCGTAGCGGCTTTCGGGGAGGCAGTCCATGGCATCGACCACGCTCGACATCGTCACGATCGGCCGCGCGTCGGTGGATCTCTACGGTCAGCAGATCGGCACCCGGCTGGAGGATGTCGGCTCCTTCGCCAAGTCCGTCGGTGGCTGCCCGGCCAACATCGCGATCGGCACCGCGCGGCTCGGTCTGAAGTCCGCCCTTCTGACGCGCGTCGGCAACGAGCAGTTCGGCCGCTTCATCCGCGAGCAGCTCGGACGCGAGGGCGTCGAGACGCGGGGCCTCAAGACCGACCCGGAACGCCTGACGGCGCTCGCCATCCTTTCGGTCGAGAGCGACAAGTCCTTTCCGCTCCTCTTCTATCGCGACAACTGCGCCGACAACGCGCTGGAGGAAGACGACGTCGACGAGGCGCTGATCGCTTTGTCCGCGGCGGTCCTGGTCACCGGCACCCATTTCGCCAAGCCGAACACGGACGCCGCCCAGCGCAAGGCGATGCGCCTCGCCAAGGCGAACGGCGGGCGGATCGTCTTCGACATCGACTACCGCCCCAACCTCTGGGGCCTCGGCGGCCACGACACGGGCGACAACCGCTACGTCGCCTCCGCCGAGGTGTCGGCGCACCTACGCACCGTCCTGTCCGAATGCGACCTCATCGTCGGCACGGAGGAGGAGGTGCTGATCGCGTCCGGCGAAGCCGATCTCCTCGCCGCTCTCAGGACCATCCGCGCGCATTCCAAGGCGACGATCGTGCTCAAGCGCGGGCCGATGGGCTGCATCGTCTACGACGGCGCGATCCCCGACGATCTCGAACAGGGCATCGTCGGCAAGGGCTTCCCAATCGAGGTCTACAACGTGCTGGGAGCCGGTGACGCCTTCATGTCCGGCTTCCTGCGGGGCTGGCTGCGCGACGAGCCGCATGCGACGTCGGCGACCTGGGCCAATGCCTGCGGCGCCTTCGCCGTCTCCCGCCTCCTCTGCTCGCCGGAGATCCCGACCTGGGAGGAGCTGCAGTACTTCCTGGCGAACGGAAGCCCGCACCGGGCGCTGCGCCGCGACGACGACATCAATCACATCCATTGGGCGACGACGCGCCGGGGCACTTGGCCGACCCTTCGCGCGCTCGCCATCGACCATCGCATCCAGCTGGAGGAACTGGCCGGCAACGATGCGGAGCGCCTCGCCCGCATCCCAACGTTCAAGCGGCTGGCGGTGAAGGCGGCGGCGCGGGTGGCGGACGGACGCCCCGGCTTCGGCATGCTCCTCGACGACAAGCACGGGCGCGAGGCGCTGTTCGACGCCGCGAAGCAAGCCGGTTTCTGGGTGGCCAAGCCGATCGAGGAGCCGGGCTCGCGCCCGCTCCGCTTCGAGTTCGGACAGGATCTCGGAAGCCGCCTCGTCGACTGGCCGGTCGACCATTGCATCAAGGTTCTCGCCTTCTTTCACCCGGACGACCCGGCCGAGATGAAGGCGGCCCAGGTCGACAAGCTGCGCACGGCGTTCGAAGCCGCGCGCAAGGTCGGCCGCGAGATCCTGATCGAGATCATCGCGGGCAAGCACGGCCCGCTCGCCGACGACACGGTGGCCCGCGCCCTGACCGAGCTTTACGACGCCGGCCTCAAGCCCGACTGGTGGAAGCTGGAGCCCCAGGCGAGCCCCGAGGCCTGGCGGCAGATCGATGCCGTGATCGGCGCGCGCGATCCGTGGTGCCGGGGCGTGGTGCTGCTCGGGCTGGAAGCGCCGGTCGAGGCGCTGCGCGAGGGCTTTGCCGCCGCGCGCCATGCCCGGGCGGTCAAGGGCTTCGCGGTCGGTCGCACGGTGTGGGTGGATGCCGCGCGTGCCTGGCTCGCCGGCGAGATCGACGACGAGGCCGCCGTCGCCGACATGGCCGCCCGCTTCGGCGCCCTGGTCGAGGCGTGGGACGGGACGGGCGCGCGGGCCTGACGGCCCGACGAGACGAGACACGACCGGGAGGCAAGAGAAACGATGAGCGCTCAAACGGTTCGCCTGACCATGGCGCAGGCCCTGGCCCGCTTCCTGACGAAGCAGATGGTGGTGCAAGACGGAAAGACGGTGCCGATCTTCGGCGGCGTCTTCGCCATCTTCGGCCACGGCAACGTGGCGGGCCTCGGCGAGGCGCTTCACAGTGTCCGGGACGAGATCACCACCTATCGCGGGCAGAACGAGCAGGGCATGGCCAATGCCGCCGTCGCCTTCGCCAAGGCCAGCTTCCGCCGCCGCTTCATGGCCTGCACGACCTCGATCGGCCCGGGCGCGCTCAACATGGTCACCTCGGCGGCGCTCGCCCACGCCAACCGCCTGCCCGTTCTGTTCCTGCCGGGCGACGTCTTCGCCAACCGCCTGCCCGACCCCGTTCTCCAGCAGATCGAGGACTGGGGCGACGGCACCATGTCCGCCACCGACTGCTTCAAGCCGGTCTCGCGCTATTTCGACCGCATCACGCGCCCCGAGCAGATCATGCCGGCGCTCCGCCGCGCCATGCAGGTTCTGACCGACCCGGCCGAATGCGGCCCCGTCACGCTCGCGCTCTGCCAGGACGTGCAGGCCGAGGCCTACGACTATCCCTTGAACTTCTTTGCCGAGAAGGTCTGGGAGCCGCGCCGCGTCCGGCCCGACGAGGACGAGCTGGCGCACGCGGCCGCGCTCGTCAAGGACGCGAAGCGGCCGCTGATCGTGGCGGGCGGCGGCGTCCTTTATTCCGGAGCCTCGGACGCGCTCGCCCGCTTTGCGGAGGCGCATGGCGTACCCGTCGCGGAGACGCACGGCGGCAAGTCCTCGCTGCCGCACGGCCACCGGCTCAACATGGGCGCGGTCGGCGTCACCGGGTCGTCGGCCTCCAACGCGCTCGCCGCCGAGGCCGACCTGATCCTCGCCGTCGGCACGCGGCTCGCCGACTTCACCACCGGCTCCTGGGACCTCCTGCGGGAAGGCCGGCACACGACGGTCGGCCTCAACGTCCAGCCCTTCGACGCCGGAAAGAACGGCGGGCAGACGCTGGTGACGGACGCGCGCGTCGGCCTTGATCTCTTGTCGCAGGCTCTCGACGGCTATCACACCGGCGGCGGCTGGACCGATAAGGCGGAAGGCCTGAAGGCCGAATGGATGGCGGCGGCCGATGCCGCCACCGCCCCGACCAACGCGCCTGCTCCCTCCGATGCGCAGGTGATCGGCGCCGTCCAGCGGGCGCTCGGCGGGCCGAAGACGATCCTCCTCTGCGCCGCTGGCGGGTTGCCGGGCGAGCTGCACAAGCTGTGGCAGGCGGAACGGCCTGGCGGCTACCACATGGAATACGGCTTCTCGACCATGGGCTACGAGATCGCGGGCGGCCTCGGGGCGAAGCTCGCGCGCCCCGATAAGGACGTCGTCGTGATGGTCGGCGACGGGTCCTATCTCATGCTGAACTCGGAGATCTATTCGGCCGTCATGCTGGGCGTGAAGCTGACGATCGTGCTCCTCGACAATGGCGGATACGGCTGCATCAACCGGCTGCAGATGGCCTGCGGCGGGGCGAACTTCAACAATCTCCTGACCGACGCCACCCATGTCGCGCTGCCGCCGATCGATTTTGCCGCCCACGCCGCCTCGATGGGCGCCAAGACCCGCAAGGTCGCCTCCATCGCCGAACTGGAGGAAGCGTTGCGCCGGTCGAAGCCGGAGCCGGGCACCACGCTGGTGGTGATCGACACCGATCCGCTCGTGACGACGCAAGCCGGTGGCAACTGGTGGGACGTCGCAGTGCCGGAGGTCTCGGAGCGCCAGCCCGTGCGCGAGGCCCGCTCGGCCTACGAGACCGCGCTCGCCCGCCGTACCGCCGACTAACTTTCTTTCACAGAGACCCGACCCATGATCCGTTTCGGCACCAACCCGATCGCCTGGAGCAACGACGACGATCAGACGATCGGCGCCCATATCAGCCTGGAGGAATGCTTGGACGACTGCCGGCGCATCGGCTTCGACGGCATCGAGAAGGGCCACAAGATGCCCTCCGACGGCGCGGCTTTGAAGGCGAAGCTGGCCGCGTTCGGCCTCGTCTTCGTTTCGGGCTGGCATTCCCTGAACCTCCTGACGCGGAGCGTCGAAGAGGAGACGGCGGCGATCCAGCCGCATCTCGACATGCTGAAGGCGAACGGCTGTGACGTGTGCATCGTCTGCGAGTGCTCCAATGCGATCCACGGCGACGACGGAAAGGCGGTCTTACGCGACCGGCCGGTCCTTGCCGACGACGAGTGGGCGGCGTTCGGCGCCAAGCTCGAAGCCGTCGCCGCCTTCTGCGAGGCTCAAGGCATCCATCTCGTCTATCACCATCACATGGGGACGGTGGTCGAGAGCGAGGCGGAGATCGACCGGTTGATGGCCGAGACCGGCCCGGCGACCAAGCTCCTTCTCGACACCGGCCACGCCTATTTCGGCGGGGCGGATCCGGCGGCCCTTGCCCGCCGTCACATGGCCCGCGTGCGCCACATCCACGCCAAGAACGTGCGCCCGGCCGTGGCGCGCGAGGTGGAGGCGAACGATCTTTCCTTTCTCGAAGGCGTGCGCCGGGGCGTCTTCACGGTGCCGGGCGACCCGGAGGGCGGCGTCGACTTCCTGCCGGTCCTCAAGATCGCGGCCGAGCACGGCTATGACGGCTGGCTCGTGATCGAGGCCGAGCAGGACCCGGTGAAGCGGAATCCCTTTGAGTACCAATCGATGGGCCTCAAGGCACTCAAGGGCTTCGCCGCCGAGGCCGGCCTGGCCAAGTCTTAAGGGGCGTTCCGGGCGACGGCTTCGGCGCGCCGCCCGGCCTCCAGCCAGAGCCGGCGCTCGCGTTCCGCGTCGCCCAGCGCCCGGTGCTCCGGCACGGCCTCGCGGCCCATCTGCTCGATCTCCTTAAGGATCGCCGCCGCCTCATCGGCGCGCCCGGGTCCGAGATGGCGGGCGACGATCGCCGCCCGCGCCTCCTCCGTATCCTTCAGCCTCAGCGCATGGCGCGGCTGCCCGCCGCCGCGCAGGAGCACGCTCAGCCACTTTCCGTCCCAGGACGGCGCGCTGGCGAAGAGGTCGTGCGGACCGAGCATCTCCAGCATGCGCCGCGCCAGCACGTCCGCCGCCATGCCTTCGCGTGCCAGGCGTTCGCGCGTGATACCGTGGATCCCCTCCGCCTCGGTTTCCCAGTCCGTCCAGTCCGGCTGCGGCCGGATCAGGTGGCTTTCGCCTTCGCCCGTCTCGAAGACCCAGGCGACCTCGACGGGAAAGCTCTTTCGGTTGAGGGACGAGGCCTCGAAGTCGAGAAAGACGATCATGGCCTTCCAACGAAAATGGCCGGCGGATCGCTCCGCCGGCCGTTCCGATTCGATGCGTCGCCGTCAGCCCTGATAGGCCTTCACGTCCTGGCGCTGTTCGCCGAGGCCCTCGATGCCGAGGCGCATGACGTTGCCGGCCTTCAGCCAGACGGGCTCGGGCTTGATGCCCATGCCGACGCCCGGCGGCGTGCCGGTGGTGATGATGTCGCCCGGCTGGAGGCTCATGAACTGCGAGATGTAGTGGACGAGGTGGGCGACGCCGAAGACCATCGTCTTGGTCGAGCCGTCCTGGTAGCGGTGGCCGTCCACCTCCAGCCACATGGAGAGCGCCTGCGGGTCGGCGACCTCGTCGCGCGTGACGAGCCAGGGGCCGATCGGCCCGAACGTGTCGGCCGACTTGCCCTTGACCCACTGGCCGCCGCGCTCGGTCTGGAAGTGGCGCTCGGAAATGTCGTTGACGACGCAGTAGCCGGCGACGTGGCTCAGGGCGTCGGCTTCCGAGACGTATCGCGCCTCGGTGCCGATCACGACGCCGAGTTCGACCTCCCAGTCCGGCTTGATCGAGTTCTTCGGGATCACGACGTCGTCGTTCGGCCCGACGATGGCACTCGTCGCCTTCATGAAGAGGACGGGCTCGGACGGCACCGCCATGCCGCTTTCGGCCGCGTGGTCGGCGTAGTTGAGGCCGACGCAGATGAACTTGCCGACGCGACCGACGCAGGGGCCGATGCGCGGGCTCCCCTCGATCGCCGGCAGCGAGCCGAGATCGGCCGCGCGGATGCGCGCGAGGCTCTCGTCCGACAGCGCCTCGCCGGCGATGTCGTCGACGAGGCCCGACAGGTCGCGCAAGGTTCCGTCCTCCAAGCGGATGGCCGGGCGCTCGCGGCCCTTCTCTCCGACGCGCAGAAGCTTCATGTCTGTCTTCCCCTCAATAGGTGGTGCGGCCGCCGGACAGGTCGAAGACCGAGGCGGTGGTGAAGGAATTGTCCTTGGACACGAGCCAGGCGACCATCGCGGCGGCCTCCTCGACCTCGAGGAACCGGCCGCGCGGGATGCGCACCAGCATGTAGTCGATGAACTCGGGCGTCAGCGTCTCGAGGATCCGCGTCTTGGCGGTGGCCGGCGTGATCGCGTTGACGGCGATGTCGTGTTTCGCGAGTTCCTTGCCGAGCGACTTGGTGAGGCCGATGACGCCGGCCTTCGCCGCCGAATAGGCCGAGAGGTTCGGGTTGCCTTCCTTGCCGGCGACCGACGAGATGTTGACGATGCGCCCGTAGTTGCGCGCCTTCATGGACGGCACGACCGTCCGGTTGACGTAGAACGTGCCGTTCAGATTGATCTCGACGACGCGGCGCCATTCGTCGGGGTCGTATTCGTCGAGCGGCGCGTTGTTGCCGGCGACCCCTGCGGAATTGACGAGGATCGAGACCGGGCCGACCGCGGCCTCCGTGTCGGCATGGGCGCGGCCGAGGGCGGCGAGATCCGTGATGTCCACGGTCTGCGACGAAGCGGCCTCGCCGAGGTCGGCCACCGCGTCGGCGAGAAGCGCTGCGTTCGTGTCCCACAGGCTGACGCGGGCGCCGGACGCCACGAGCCGCTGCGCGATGGCAAAGCCGATGCCCTGCGCGCCACCGGTGACGACGGCCACCTGACCGTCCAGATCGATGCGATTCATGCGTCCCCTCCCAAGGCTGCCTCCGTCTTGTTTAACGTTACATGGCAGGCGCCGCAAGCCGCGCTCAGCCCGTCTCGCCGGGCAGGAAGGCGACCGGCAGGCAGATGTCCTGCTCTTCGAACCGTCCCGTTTCCAGCCGCTTCAGCATGGTCTCGCCGGCCCGCTCGCCGAGTTCGTAGGCGGGGGAGGCCAGCGTCGTCAGGCGCGGCCGGGCGTGCCGGTGGGCGGGAAAGTCGTTGAAGCCGACGACGCGCACGACATCCGGCACCGCGACGCCCCGGTCGAGGAGATGGAGGAGCGCGGCCGACGCGATCTGGTCGTTGGCGCCCCAGACGGCGCCGGGCAGGCCGTGGGCGGCGATCCAGGCGCCGAGCGCCTCCTGGACGGCCGAGAAGTCGTCGTGGTCGACGCGGATCGTGCCGGCCGGCGGGCCGCCGAGCCCGGCCTCCAGCCCTGCCAGCCGGTTCTCGATCGCCGGCCAGCTCTGGTGCGGCAGCATGGCGAGGACGGACCGGACCCCGAGCCGGGCGAGGTGCTCGCCGACGCGGCGGCCACCGGCCTCGTCGTCCTGCCGCACGAGGCAGAGGTCGCGGCCGTCGGTCGGGACGCGCTCCTGAAACAGGACCAGCGGCTGGCCGAGGCCGCAGAGCCGATCCACGACCTCGGCCCTGGCCTCGCGCGGGCCGGAGACCATGGCGCAAAGGCCGCCGACGTCGTAGCTGCGCATCAGGCCGGAGTTGGCCAGCGCTTGCGGATGGACGCCAGACAGCGTCAGCGTCCAGTCGGCGCGGTTGAGGACGTTGGCGAGGCCGGCGACGAGCTGGGCGGTGAAGAAGTTGGCGAGAAAGGCGGGCGATTCGTCGACGATCACCATGCCGATCGAGCGGGGGCCGGCGCCGCGAAGATTGCGGGCGCTTTCCTGGCGGCGATAGCCGAGCCGCTGGATCGCAGCCTCGACACGCGCGCGCGCCGCGGCGCCCACGAACTGCGTCTTGTTGTTGATGACGTTGGAGACGGTCATCGGCGAGACGCCCGCCTCGCGCGCGACGTCCTTGATCGTCGCCCGGCCCTGCCTTTCGGCGTTCATGCGCCCTCCCCGGCCGGCGCATCGTCTCGGCGCCGCCGGGAATCAGTCTTAGCGAGGATGCCGTGCCCGCGCCAAGCCCGCGCCCGGATCAGGTCGGATTGTTCGGCGGCGTCGTCGTGCCGGGCGCCATTTCGTTGCCCATCAGCCCGAACCCGTCGGACCAGAGGCCGATCAGGAACAGGGCCACCAGGATGGCCACCACGATCAGAACCGTTGCTTGCGACCGCGTCCGCTTGCCTTCCCGCATGATGCCCCCTTTCCCTTTTGGCGATGACGGGCCAACGGCGGCGGCGGGCGGAGGTTTCGGACGAAATCGTCAGCCGGGTTCAGGCCGTTGGCGCGCTCTCCGCCTCGCGCGGCGCGCGCCGGCCGAAGAGGAGCGCGAGGATCCAGCCGGCCGACATGACGAGCACGACGGTCGGCGCGGGCGCGCTGTCGAGGAAGACGGAGAGATAGATGCCGAGGGTCGAGGCGAGCGCGGCAAAGACGCCTGCCACCACCAGCATCCAGCCGAAGGAGCGAGCGAGAAGGAAGGCCGTCGCGCCCGGCGCGATCAGGAGCGCCACCACGAGAATGATGCCGACGGCCTGCATGGAGGCGACGATCGCCGCCGACAGGGCCGCCAGCAGCCCGTAGTGCAGAAGGCGCACGGGGAGGCCCGAGACACGCGCCTGCACGGGGTCGAAGGCATGGAGGAGAAGGCTGCGCCAGGACAGGAGCACGAACAGGAGGACGGGCAGGACGATCCCGGCGATCTCCCAAAGATCCGCCGGCACGAGGCCGAGAAGGTCGCCGAACAGGATGTGGTCGAGATGGAGCGCCGAGCGCACCTTGGCGTGGAGCACGAGCCCCAGCGCGAACATGCCGGCAAAGGCGACGCCCATGGCGGTGTCTTGTTTGATCCGGCTGTTGTTCTTGAGGAAGCCCGAGCCCGCCGCGCAGAAGAGGCCGGCGGCGAAGGCGCCGAGCGCCAGCGGCAGTCCGGCGGCATAGGCGAGGACGATGCCGGGCAGCACGGCGTGGGACACCGCGTCGCCCATCAGCGACCAACCCTTGAGCACGAGGAAGCAGGACAGGAGCGCGCAAGGGACGGCGATCAGCAGGCCGGCCAGAAAGGCGTATTGCAGGAAGTCGATCTGGAAGGGGAAGAGGAGGTCGGCCGCGCTCACCGGAGCGCCTCCCGCGCCGCCTCGCCCGCGCGCCGGCGCGCGGCCAGAATCCCGTGGCGGGGCGCAAGCACGAAGGCCAGGAGGAAGAGCGCGGTCTGGAGCACCACGATCACGCCCCCCGTCGCCCCGTCGAGAAAGTAGCTGAGATAGGCGCCGATCCCGCTGGTGAGCGCGCCGATGGCCACCGACAGCGCGATCATGCGCCCGAACCGGTCGGTCAGGAGATAGGCGGTGGCGCCGGGCGTCACCACGGCGGCGACGACGAGAAACGCGCCGACGGTCTGCATGGCAGCCACAGTCGAGGCGCTGAGCAGCGTGAAGAACAGGGCACGCCAGAGCGTGGGGTTGAGGCCGATCGTGCGCGCGTGGTTCTCGTCGAAGAACACGGCCATGAGGGTGTGCCAGGTGAGGAGGAGGACGGCGAGGGTCACGCCCGCGATGAGGACGAGCTGCACGGTATCGGCGGGGGTGACGGCCAGGATGTTGCCGAGGACGATCGCCTGGATATCCACCGGCACCGGCGAGATCGAGACCATGAACAGGCCGAGGCCGAAGAAGGAGGTGAAGATCAGCCCGATCACCACGTCCTCCTTGAGGCGCGAGACGCGGGCGATCAGAAGGATCGCGGCGGCCGCGAGGCCGCCGGACAGAAAGGCGCCGATCGAGAAAGGCAGGCCGAGCATATAGGCCCCCGCGACGCCCGGCACGATGGAATGGGACAGGGCGTCGCCGATCAGCGACCAGCCTTTCAGCACCACGAAGGCCGACAGAAAGGCGCAGACGCCACCGACGAGGGTCGAGACCCAGATGGCGTTGAACATGTAGTCGTAGGTGAAGGGCTCGAGGAGCGCGGTGCTCACGCAAAGGCTCCGGCCGGTTCGGGGAGAGGGCCGGCGAGCGGCGGCACCGCGCCGGGCAGGCCGCCGCGCAACGCGCCGCCGAAGGCCCGCTCGAGATGGGCCGGCGTGAAGACCTCGGCGGTCGGGCCGGACGCCAGAACCGTGCGGTTGACGAGAATCGCCCGGTCGCAGAAGTCCGGCACGGCGGCGAGGTTGTGGGTCGCGACCAGCATCGCGGCGCCCTCCCCGCGCAGATCCTTCAGGAGCGCGATGATCGCCTCCTCCGTGCGCAGATCGACGCCGGTGAAGGGCTCGTCGAGAAGGATCACCTCCGCCCCTTGCGCCAGCGCGCGGGCGAGGAAGACGCGCTTCTTCTGGCCGCCCGAAAGCTCGCCGATCTGGCGGGTGCGGAACTCGGCCATGCCGACGCGGGCGAGCGCGGCGGCGACGGCTTCGCGATCCTTCGCCTTCGGCCGGCGCAGCCAGCCCATATGGCCGTAGCGCCCCATGGTGACGACGTCCTCGACGAGGACCGGGAAGTTCCAGTCGATCTCCTCACTCTGCGGCACATAGGCGACGCGGTTGCGCTTCAACGCTTGCGCGACCGGCGCCCCGAGCACCGAGACGCGGCCCGCCGCCTGGGGCACGAGGCCGAGGACGGACTTGAAGAGGGTCGACTTGCCCCCGCCGTTGACGCCGACCAGCGCGGTGATGGAGCCCGCTGGAACGGTGAACGAGGCGTCCCGCAGGGCGACGTGGCCGTTGCGATAGACGACGGTGAGGCCGGTCGCCTCGATGCCGAGGGCCGCGCTCACGAGGAGAATCCGGAAGCGATGGTGTCGGTCGTCACGCGCAGGAGGTCGAGATAGGTCGGGACCGGCCCGCCCTCCTCGCTCAAGGAATCGACGTAGAGGACCCCACCGTAGCGCGCGCCGGTCTCGCGGGCGACCTGGTTCGCCGGATCGGGCGACACCGTGCTCTCGGAGAAGACGACGGGGATGTTCTCGGCCTTCACCGTATCGATCACGCGGCGCACCTGCTGGGGCGTGCCTTGCGAATCCGCGTTGATCGGCCAGAGGTAGAGTTCCTTGAGGCCGAAGTCGCGCGCGAGATAGGAAAAGGCGCCCTCGCTGGTGACGAGCCAGCGGTGCCCCTCGGGAAGCGCGGCGAGGGACGCGCGCAGCGGCTCGACGCTGGCCGTGATCTCGCCCTTGTAGCGGTCGGCATTGGCGGCATAGGTCGCGGCATTGGCCGGATCCTGCGCGCTGAGCGCATCGCGGATGTTGTCGACATAGGTGAGCGCGTCGGTCGGCGACATCCAGGCATGCGGGTTGGGTCGGCCCTGGTAGGGCCCCTCCCCGATCAGGATGGGCTCGATGCCCTCGGTGAGGACGGCCGAGGGCTTGTCGCCGAGTTGGCTGAAGAAGCGCTCGAACCAGAGCTCGAGGCCGAGCCCGTTCCAGAGCACGAGGTCGGCGTCTCGCACCGACAGGATGTCGCGCGGCGTCGGCTGGTAGTTGTGGATCTCGGCGCCGGGCTTGGTGATGGACACGACCTCCGCTTTGTCGCCCGCCACGTTGCGGACCATGTCGGCCAGCACCGTGAAGGTCGTCGCGACCTTGAGCCTTTCGGCCGCGAAGGCGGGCGGTGCGGCAAGGCCCGCGACGATCGCCAGGACGGACAGGGCGAGGCTTCGCCGGGAAAGGGGCACTGGATATCTCCGATGACGACGGGTCGATCTTAGAATATGCAGTTGCGAACGGTTTGCAAGTAGAGCCGTTCCCGTCGGTGAGCGCATCGTTTCGTGAGCTGGGAAGCGTCAGGGCATCGCCGCGCCGTCAGGCGAGGCGCAGCCACTCGAATCCATAAGGACCAAGACGCCATTCTCCCGCCGCGCCCTGCGGCTCGCCCACGGCCTGGCGCAACAGGTTGACGCAGCGCCGGCCCTCGACCACCGGCGCGAGGTCCACGGTGACGGGCCGCTCGCCGAGATTGTGCAGCGTCACCACCTCCCCGTCGCGCCAGCGGGCGCGCAACCCCAGGACCGACGGCGCGCCGAAGTCGATCACCTCCGCCTGCGCCCAGCCGATCTCGCGGGCGGCGCGGCGCGCCCGCACCAGGCGCTGGACGATGGAGAAGAGCGAATCGCCCTCCACCTTCTGCGCCTCGGCGTTGACGAAGGCCGGCGCGAAGGGGCCGGACAGAACCGGCGCGCGGACCCAGGCCTTCGGGTCGGCGGCCGAGAAGCCGCCCGCCCCGTCCGGCGTCCATTGCATGGGCGTGCGCACGGGATGGCGTTCGGGCAGCGCGAGATTCTCGCCCATGCCGATCTCGTCGCCGTACCAGAGGACGGGCGTGCCGGGCAGGGCCAGCATCAGCGAGAAGGCCATGCGGATCCGGCGCTCGTCGCCGCCCAGCATGGGCGCGAGGCGGCGGCGCAGGCCGCGCTCGTAGAGCTGCATGTCCTTGTCGGGACCGAAGGCGGAAAAGACCTCCTCGCGCTCCCCGTCCGACAGGCGGCCGAGGTCGATCTCGTCGTGGTTGCGCAGGAAGGTCGCCCATTGGGCGATGTCGGGAATGGCCGGCAGATCCTTCAGGAGGGCCGCGACGGGTTCCGCCTCCTGCCGGGCGAGGCCCAGGAACAGGCGCTGGTTGAGCGGGAAGTTGAAGATGAGGTGGAGGCGGTCGCCGTCGCCGAAATAGTCGCCCGCTTCCTCCATCTCGATATTGGCCTCGGCGAGGAGGATCGCCTCCGCCCGGCGCCAGGACAGGAAGGACTGGAGCTCGGCGAGATAGGCATGCGGGTCGTCCTTCAGGTCCTCGAGGATGAAGGGTGCGGCGTCGATGCGAAAGCCCGAGACCCCCAGCGCCAGCCAGAAGCCCATGATGCGCTGGATCTCCTCGCGCACGGCGGGGTTGGCGATGTTGAGGTCGGCCTGATGCTCGTAGAAGCGGTGGTTGTAATACTCCCTCCGCTTGCGGTCGAAGGTCCAGGTGGACTGCTGGACGCCGGGAAAGATCACGCCCTCCTCGGCGTCGGCCGGCTTGTCCTTGCGCCAGACATACCAGTCGCGGAAGCGGGAGGACGGGTCGGAGCGGCTCGCCTGGAACCAGGGATGCTCGATCGAGGTGTGGTTCACCACGAGGTCGACGATGACGCGCAGGCCCCGGTCGCCGGCGGCCTGCATGAATTCGGCGAAGTCGCCGAGCGTGCCGTAGCGCGGATCGACATTGTAGTAGTCGGAGACGTCGTAGCCGTTGTCGCGGTTGGGCGAGGGATAGAAGGGCAGGAGCCAGATGCAGGTGGCACCCAGCGCCTCGATATGGTCGAGATGGTCGGCGAGACCCCGGAAGTCGCCGATCCCGTCGCCGTCGGAATCCTTGAAGGCGTCGACGTCGACGCAGTAGATCACCGCGTTCTTGTACCAGAGGTTCTGCATCCGACGTCTTTCCGCTGGGGCCCCGGAGCTTAGCTAGGGTCGGAACGGCCGATGACAGGCGGCGATGCGACGTTGCCCGGATGGCGGCGGGCGTCGGAACAAGAGACTGTCGCAGCAGGGCGCCCGCCTTTAGTCTGGACCGGACCCGGCCAAAGGCGGCGGCACCGGGCGCAGGAAGAGGAACGACGACCCCATGCAATCGCTGCGGATCGCTCTCGGGCTTCTGGCCCTCGTCACGACCTTCTTTCTCCTGGTGCCCGTCGAGCCGACGCTGATCGCCGGCCGGTCCGCTCCCTCCGAGCCGGCGGTCGCGATGCCTGAGGCCGCCCCCGAGCCGCCGGCAGTCGCCGCGTCCGCCGAGCCCGCGCCCGGAACCCCGGTGCGCAGGGTCGGGCCAGCGGCCGTCGAGACCACCGCCCTCACCCGCCTGCCCGCCGCTGCGAGCGGCGCGGCGACCCCGCCGCAGGCCATGGAGCCGGAGGCGCCGGCCGCCACGGCACCCCAGGCGACGCAGGAGGCCGCGGCCGCCGAGAAGCCCGCCGGCCCCGACTACCGCATGTTCGCGCGGCCGATCGCGGTGGATGCGCGCACGCTCAAGACGGGCGAGATCACGCTTCTCGTCGCGGGCGTCGAACCCGTGGCGAGCGATGCGCGCTGCGCCGACGGGGCGCAGGCCTGGCCCTGCGCGACGCGCGCCCGCACGGCGCTGCGCGGCTGGATCCGCGGCCGCTCCGTGCTCTGCGCCGTGCCGCCCGAAGCGGCCGGCGCGCGCGAGATCACGGCGCCCTGCCTCCTCGGCGAGGAGGACGTCGGCGAATGGGTGGTGCGCAACGGCTGGGCCCATGCCGCGCCCGGCAGCCGATACGAGGCGGCCGAGCGCGAAGCACGCGAGGCCCGGCGCGGCGTCTGGGCCTATGGCATGGCGGAGGAGGCCTCGGCCCGTTCAGGCGGCTGAGACGAGCCGCCCGGCCAGCGCGTCGGCGATCAGCCGGCGCGTCTCGTCGATGCCGTAGAGCGCGACGAAGGAGCCGAAGCGCGGGCCCCGCTCCTGCCCGATCAGGATCTGGTAGAGCGCGGAGAACCACTCCAGCGACACGCCGGGGCCGCCGTCCGGTCCCTTCTTCTTCGCGTCCTGATAGCGCGGGATCGGGCGGGCGGCGTCGAGCACGGCATCCTGGATCGCCGCGGCGTCGGCCCCTTCGGGAAGTGCCGCCAGCCGCCGGTCGAGATCCTCCAGCGCCCCGCGCTCCACCTCGTCGGGCGCGCGGAACCGCTTGGTCGGGCGCACGAAGTCCTCGAAATAGCGCAGCGCATAGCCGACCAGCCGGTCGAGCTCGGGATCGGTCTCGGCCGTCACGCCCGGCGCATAGCGCGAGATGAAGCCCCAGAGCGTCTTGGGATCGGAGGCGTTGGAGGCCGAGACGAGGTTGAGGAGCAGCGCGAAGGAAACCGGGATGCCCTTCACCGGGGGCTCGCCGCCATGGATATGGAAGACCGGGTTCTGGAGGCGCGATTTGGCGTCCTGCCGCTCATAGGCGGCGGCAAAGGCGTAGTAGTCCTCGACGGCCTTCGGGATCACGTCGAAGTGGAGCCGCTTGGCCGCCCGCGGCTTGCCGAACATGTAGAGGCCGAGGCTTTCCGGCGAGGCGTAGGTCAGCCATTCCTCGATCGACAGGCCGTTGCCCTTGGACTTGGAGATCTTGGCGCCTTCGGCGTCGAGGAACAGCTCGTAGACGAAGTGCTCGGGCGCCTCGCCGCCGAGGATCTCGCAGATCCGGTCGTAGACGGCGGCGTTGGTCTGGTGGTCCTTGCCGAACATCTCGAAATCGACGCCGAGGGCCGCCCAGCGCATGCCGAAGTCCGGCTTCCACTGAAGCTTCACCCGGCCGCCGGTGACGGGCAGGGTCGTTTCCGTGCCGTCCTCGTCGAGGAAGGTCACCGTGCCCGCCTTGGCGTCGACCGCCTTCATCGGCACGTAGAGGACGCGTCCGGTGGTCGGCGAGATCGGCAGGAAGGGGCTGTAGGTCGCCTGGCGCTCGGGGCCGAGCGTCGGCAGCATCACGCCCATGATGTCGTCGTAGCGCTCCGCCGCACGCAGGAGCACCGCGTCGAAGCGGCCCGATCGGTAGTAGTCCGTGGCGCTCGCGAACTCGTAGTCGAAGCCGAACGTGTCGAGGAAGCGACGCAGCATCGCGTTGTTGTGGCCCGCGAACGTCGCCTCCTCCCCGCCGAACGGGTTGGGCACGTCGGACAGGGGGCGCTGGAGATGGGGCTCCAGCGCGGTGCGGTCGGGCACGTTGTCGGGGATCTTGCGCATCCCGTCCATGTCGTCGGAAAAGCAGATCAGCCGGGTCGGGATCGCGTCCTCGGTCAGGATGCGGAAGGCCTGGCGCACCATCGTCGTGCGCGCCACCTCGCCGAACGTGCCGATATGGGGCAGGCCCGAAGGCCCGTAGCCGGTCTCGAACAGGGCCTCCCGCTTGCCCGTCCGCTTCAGGCGGTCGACGATCTTGCGGGCTTCCTCGAAGGGCCAGGCCTGCGAGGTCGCAGCCGCATCGAGAAGATCCGGCATGTCGCGGCTCAGCGCCGCTACGCTCTCAATCGCCATGGTCGGTCACCCTTCACGCCCCGGCCCGACGCAGAAAAGAGGCGTCGTCCGGCAAGTCCAGCCTTCGTCTATGGTTTCGGGCGCCGCGCCGTCAACGGCGGGTCGGCGCTTCAAAAGGCGCTGACGGGAAAATAGCGCAGGAGGAGTTCCGACATGCGCCCGCTCGCCACGATCCGGCCGATTGCATAGTCGAAGGCCGCGCGCAGGTCCTCGTCCTCCGGCTTCACCGCGATGGCGAGTCCTTCGCCGAGAAAATGGTCGGAAAGATACGGCCCGCCGGCAAAGGCGCAGCAGTCGGCCGCCGCCTCGCTGGACAGCCAGAAGGACAGGCCGACCCCGTCGCCGAAAACGGCGCGCACCCGCTCGGCCCGCAGCGCCGCCAGCGCTTCGTCGCGCGTGGGCAGGCCGACCACCTCGGCCTGGGGAAAGAAGGACCGCAGCATGGCTTCGTGGGCGCTGCCGGAGACGACGCCGACCCGGACGCCGGCCAGACCCGATCGGAGCTCGGCATCCATCGGCTGTCCGGCGAGCGTGACGAAACGGGCGGGATAGCGGAAGAACGGATGGGTGAAGGCGAAGCGGGAGCGGTTGTCGGCGTTGATCGCCAGACCCGCGATCACTGCCTCCCCGTCGCCTGCCGTCAGGAGGTCGCCCAGTTCCGTGAAGGGCCGTGCCTCGATCTGGCAGCGGGCGGCGATGTCGAGCTCTTCGCAGATCGTGCGGGCGAGATCGACATGGAAGCCCGCCAGACGCCCCCGCTGGTCCAGGAAGTTGAACGGCGCGAAATCGACGGAGGTCAGGAAGCGGATGCGGGCGCGGGCCGACAGGTTCGGCTCGGCGAAGCGCTGGCCCTGGTCCCAGAAGTTGGGTGTCGGCACGACCGGAGCCGCAGGCGCTACCGCTCCCGCGCCCGCTTGGCCCCAAGCCGGCACAACCAGCGCGATCATCGCGGATAGAGTTGCGGCTAAAAATACACGCAAGGATATCTTCTCCGTGACCGCCCGGTGGCGCAGGATGACCCAACGTCAGGTTCATCCCGCCCTCGGGAGCAGCGTTTGCGTTCATCCGAATATGCGGTCCCGAGCGCGGACGCCAGCGGCCAGGTCGGCCTTCCTTCCCTTCCTGAAGACGCGACGGATCGATCCTCGCGCGCTCCGTCGGCCGCATCCGAGACGCTTCCTGCGTTGCGTCGCGTGCTGATGTCTCTCGCGCTTTCCACGGACGATTTCGAGGACGCCTGCCGGGAGGCCGAGCGGAACGGGTCGAGCGTGGACGAGGAACTCGTCGCGGCCGGCCTGACGTCGGAGGAGCGGCTGGCCGAGGCCATGGGCGCCGTCCTCGGCCTGCGGTCCGAGCCGATCGCTCTTGGCGCCTCGCTGCTGCGCGACGGACGCGGTGCTCTCGACGCGTCCGAACGGCATGCCAAGACCTGCGACGGGGCGATGCGCCCCCGCCTCTATCTCGCCCCGCGTCTCGACCGCCTCGGCAGCCTTCGGGAGCGCGTCGCCCGTTCTCCCGAACTCGCCGCGACGCTGCGGGTCACGACGCGCCGGGAGATCGCGTCCGCACGCCGGCGGGCGGACGCGGCCGAGCGCTCGACGCGCGCCCGCCTCAGCCTGGCGGCGGACCACAACCGCTGGTCCGCGCGCGAGGTGCTGACCGCAGGCCAGGCGGCGGTGGCCGTTCTTCTGCTCGTCGCGCTCGCCCATGCCTGGTTCGCCGTGCCGCACCTGTTCTGGCCGGCGGCCCACGGGACGGCGAGCCTTTGCGCCTTCGGCTTCACGCTGTTCCGCCTGCGCGTGCTGATCGGCGCCGCCGCCCTCCCCTCGCCGGCGCGCGTCGCGGTGGCGGGAAGCGCGGACACCGCGCTGCCCATCTATTCCGTGCTCGTCGCCCTCCATCGGGAGGCCGCGATGGCCGAGCCGCTGGCGCGCGCCATGGCGGCGCTCGACTGGCCGCGCTCCCGCCTCGAAGTCTTCTTCGTCTGCGAGGCCAACGACCCGGACACGATCGCCGCCGTCGAGAGGGCCATCCGGAACGAGCCGAACTTCTCGGTGATCGCGACGCCGCGCACCGACCCGACCACCAAGCCCAAGGCGCTGAACTTCGCCCTGCCGCTGACGCGCGGCGAATATGTCGTGCTGTTCGACGCCGAGGACCGCCCCGATCCGGGGCAGCTCCGCGCGGCCCATGCCGCCTTCCGGGCCGCGCCGCCGCGCCTTGCCTGCCTCCAGGCGCCGCTCGTCATCCGCAATGCCGCGAACGGCTGGCTGGAGACCCTCTTCGCGCTGGAATACGCGGTCCTGTTCCGGGCCATCCTGCCTTGGCTCGCGCGTCGCGGCCTGCCCTTGCCGCTCGGCGGCACGTCCAACCATTTCCGCCGGGCGGCGCTGGTGGAAGCGGGCGGCTGGGACAGCCACAACGTCGCGGAGGACGCCGACCTCGGCATCCGCCTGTCGCGCCTCGGCTACCGCATCGGTACGATCGGCTGCCCGACCTCCGAGATCGCGCCCGCGCGCTTCATCGACTGGCGCAATCAGCGCACGCGCTGGATCAAGGGCTGGTGCCAGACATCGCTCGTCCACATGCGCGACCCGCGCCTCGCCTGGCGGCAGCTCGGGCCGAGGGCCTTCCTGACCTTCCAGATCCTGTTCGGCGGCATGATCGCGGCGAGCCTGATGCACATCGTCTTCGCCGCGCATCTCGCGACGGCGATCTACGCCTATCTCGCCCGTGACGAAGTCCGCATCTCAGCCGGCATTCTCGCCGCGCTGGACCTCTTCAACATCGTCTTCGCCTATGCCGTCTTCATCCTGACGGCGCGGCTGGTCGCCAACGACGCGGAGCGTCCGCTCCTGCGCCGTCTCTGGTCCCTCTGGTTCTACTGGCTGATCGTGAGCCTCGCCGGCATCCGCGCGATCGGCCAGTTGTTCCACGCCCCGCACAAATGGGAGAAGACCCCGCATCGCGAGCCCGGCACGGACGCCTGACGGCGCCCCGCGCCGGCGCGCCGGTCAGGAGCGGGCGGCGTCCCCGTCCACGACGTCGGCATGCGGGCGGTCGTCGCCGCGCGCGATTTCCTCGTGCCAGACGCCGCTGCCGTCCTGGTACTGGATGCCCGCCGTCTCGCCCGCCAGTTCCTGGCGCGCCGAGGCGTCGCGCGCCGCGGCCAGGGCCCGGTCATGCGTCGGGAAGGTCTCGGAAAACACGTCCCCAACCTTGTAGGCCCAGCCGCCGTCGTGCTCGACGATCTTGTAGTGGATATCGGACATCGCTCGCCCTCCTTCGTTTCGAGGCGTCTCGATCGCCCCGGAGAGGAAGAACGTGCGGTTCGCCTCAGCCGTTCCAGCGCGAGGCGGTGCGGGCGTGGACGGGGCACGCTTCGCCGGCACCGAGGCCACCGAGCAGGCGGCGGGCTGCGGCGCGCCAGGGCGAGGCCTGCCGTGCCGGCGTCTCGCGCGCCACGGGGTGGCCCTTGTAGCGGATGAGCAGGGGCACGGTGGTCGTCATGGGATGGGCGATGCCGTGTTCCCACAACCCGTCCTCGCCCCAGCAGTCGCCGTGGTCGCCGCACACGATCACCGTGCCGTCGCGATGGCGCTCCAGAAGGGGCGCCAGCAGGCCGTCGACGAATTCGAGGCAGGCTCGCTGCCGGCGCGCGCATTCGGCGGCGCGGTCCCGGTCCTGGAACGGCAGGCAGGGATTGTCATCCGGCGACCAGTCGGCGCCCTCGAACCAGTAGGGCACGTGCGTTTCGCCGACATTCACGAAGGTGAAGGTGTCGCCGCTCGCCCGGTCGAGCCGGCGCGACACCCATTCCATCTGCTTTCGCAGATAGTAGGCGCCGGCATAGTGGAAGTGGTCGAAGCTGCGGCTGAGGTGGACGCCGGTCGGCGTCGCGGGGTCGAACCAGCCCATGGCGGCGGTTCCGATGGTCGTATAGCCGAGGTTGCGGAAGCCTTCGATGATGTTGGAGCCGGACAGGGCGTAGCCCTCGGTGCCTTTGCCGGCAAAGCCAGCACCCGCGATCTTGAAGAGCTTGCCGAATTTGGGGTCGAGCAGCGGCTGCGCGGCACCGGGAATGCCGGGGGTGAAGCCGACGAACATCGCCGAATGCGACCCATAGGTGAAATAGCTCGGCGACTGCGCCTTGTGCAGCGGCGCCAGCGCCTTGATGTTGGGTGCCGCAGCGTTCGCGAACGTGTCGTAGCGGCAGGAATCGAGGGTGACGAAGAGGACGCGATCGGCGCTCATGGCATGACCCTGGAAAGATGACGGATGGGGGCGGCCGGAAGCCGCCCCTCCTTGTCGTCGGACCGGCCCGCGAGGGCCGGCCCGTCCTGGTCTCGGATCAGGAGTAGTAGTTGCTGCCCACGAACACGTCGGCATCGGCCGAGCCGGTGTAGCCGGTGATCTCGACGACCTGGGTGGCACCGTGGTTGTCGTAGACCAGGTAGGAGCCGGCGAGGTTGCCACTGGTCACCGTCACGAGGGCCGCCGTGCCGTCGCCGACGCCGCCCGCCAGGTTGACGATGCCGTCGAAGTTGTTGGCGGTGCCCGACGCGCTGCGGAGCGTGTCGACCGTGTCGCCGGCGATCCTGTCCTCGTCGAAGTCGAAGTCGGTGATGCGCACGAACGCGCCGATCTCGCGCGTGTCGTCCTCGCGAGCGTAGATGTCGAAGAGATCGGAGTCGCGACCGCCCGTCAGCTCGACGAACTGCGGGAACTCGCCCTGAACGTCGTTCTGGTTGTAGAGGTAGAACGTGTCGTTGCCCGCGCCGCCGAAGACCGACGCGCTGCCCGAACCGTAGACGTAGAGAATGTCGTCGCCGCCGTTGCCGAAGACCTGGACCGAGGCCGTGTCGCCGAGGTTGACTTCGACATAGTCGGCGCCGTCGGTCGGATCGGCGGTGCCGTTGCCGCCATAGATCGACACGTCCTGCCCGTTGACGCGGACGTCGATATAGTCCGTGCCGAGGCCGCCGGCCACGGTGCTGTTGGAGGCGAGGCCGTAGGTCGGGTAGTTCCAGTAGTCGGAGACCAGGACGTCGTCGCCGCCGGACGAGGAATCGGTGTAGTCTCCGTAGGCGTAGATCGTGTCGTTGCCCTGGCCGCCGAAGATCCCTGCCTTGACGTCGCTGTTCTCGCCGTAGAGGGAAATGTAGTCCGCGCCGCCGTTGCCGTAGATCGAAGCCGTCGGGTCGGTCGTCAGGAAGCCGTCCTTGTAGACGTCGGCATAGATCGTGTCGTTGCCGTCCTGCGCGCTGTCCGTGCCGTTCCCGCCGTAGATGGTGACGGAGTTGGTCGCGTCGATCGAGATGTAGTCGGTCTGGAGCCCGCCGATCACGGTGCTGCCGGTGCCGACGTCGCCGTAGATGTCGTCGTTGCCCTGGCCGCCGTGGATGTAGAACTTGGAGGTGAGGTCGCCGGCGATCGAGCGGTTCGTGGCGTCCGCGTAAATCGTGTCGTTGCCGCCGTTTCCGTAGATGGTGGCGGAGGAGTTGACGTCCAGGTTCGCGACGATCAGATCGCCCTGATCGGAGACGTCGTTGCTCTCGGCGCCGCCGAAGACCGTCACCGAGCCGGTGAAGACGCCGCCGAAGCCCGAGCCGCTCTCGCGGCTCTCGGTGTAGCCGCCGACATAGATCTCGTCCTGCCCCTGGCCGCCGACGGCCAGAGCCTTGACGCCGAGCGCCGGCTCGGTGGTGGAAGCGGCAACGCCGGTGACGTAGATGTCGTCGTTGCCCTGGCCGCCGTAGAGCTTGTCCGAGCCGCCGTTGCCGAGGATCGTGTCGTCGCCGGTGTTGCCGTAGATCTCGTCGGCATTGGTGCTGCCGTAGATCCGGTCGAAGCCCGAATTGCCGAACGCGACGATGCTTTCCGCCACGCTGAACGGGTTCGTGCGCAGGCCGACGGGGCTGCCGGCACTGTTGATGGTGTCGTTGCCGATCGTGCCGTTGATGGTAGTCGCCATGATATCTCCTGGGCGCTCGTTATGGTTGCACCCGTTTGGGCCGCAACGCTCGGCCATCCGCCTCGGGCAGATCGCCAATTGCAATCACAGGTAGAGTCTATGGCTGGATTTCGCGCGGCTGGCAATGGCGCCTCACAGGCCGAACAACCTACCGACGGTTGTGTTGCCTATCCGCAATACCCGCGAAGGCCGCAGAACATAGTGCCTGCTGAAGCCGCAGCTTGCAGATCGGCAGGCGGCGGCCGCCAGGAGCTGAGGATTCCGCACGAGGGCGAGCTCCGGCCAAGGACGTCGCGGTGCCGGGCCCCAAGGGAGCACTCATGGGTTGCATGGGCGACCATGCTTCGGCGCATGGATACCATGGCGGAAGCTCTACTTACGATTGCGCATTCCCTCCCGCGCACGGTACCGACGAAGGGCGCCCGGGACTAGGAGGTCTGAAATCATCGCCTCGCGCGCCGTGTCGACGCGGATTGCGCAGCTCGGGCGCGCGATGCCCCACCCTTCAGGCGCGGGGATGAAGGTCTGCATCGTCGATCCCTCCGCGCCGCTTTCGCCACGGAGGGACAAGTCCGTCAGTCGTCGCCGTCGCTTCCCAGCTCGATCTCGGCGATCGCGTAGTCGATCATGCCGGCGATGGCGCTGTGGTCGCGCCGCAGGAGTTCTCGTGCGAGCGACAGGAGATAGATCGCGGCGCGCTCGTCGACGTCGCGCGAGGAGGAACCGGTGTCGGGGGCTCCGCGCCCATTGTGTCCAGGTCCCACCGCCGCGAAGGCGTCGGCGCCCCATCCGAACCTCGACCCGGTCGACATCGAACCGTCTCCTCCAGCCAGCAATTCATTGCCGAGAAATAGATCGCGTGCGACGTTTGGCGTCGACGCCGCTTCTTCGGTCATCATAGAAAAACGCACTCCTCTGTCGCTCCTGCAGAACAACAATAGGTTGCGTCATATTAGAAATGCAACCATTTCGTGAGAGTTCCGCAGGGTCATTCAATCACGAGATAAAACCGGTGTCCTCCGCGCCACATCCGCGTTCTCCGACATGACGAGCAGGCGGCGTTGCCTGCAGACAGGCGGCCGCCTCGCATGCCGCCGCCGTGCCATGCGTCGGGACGGATCGATCTCCGACCGAGCGAAAAAAAGGGCCCGGCACATGGCGTGCCGGACCCTTGAAGGATTCGATCGAGGCGTGGATCCCGCCGATCAGTTGTCCGTGGTCAGGAGGGCGGGCGCGCGATCCGCATCGGCCTCCCCATCGTCCTTCTTGCGACGCGGCTTGGCGACCCGCCGCTTCGGTGCCGCCTCGCCCTCGGCTGCGACGGGCGCCTCGGCGATGTCCGCCGCGACCTTGGGGGTCCGGCGGCGCGCCGGTGCGGGTGCCGGCTCCGCCAAGGGGGCCGGAGCTTCGGCTTCGGGCGCGGGCGGAGCGGCCACGGGCGCGGACGCCTCGCCGCCCTCGGTGGTTTCGCGGCGGCGACGACCGCGGCCGCGCGCTTCCGAAGCCCTGCCCTCGGCCTCGATGCCCAGCGGCGCGTCGGGCGTCACGGCATGCGCCGGCGCCTCGGACACCGGCTCGGAGACACCGGCTGCGGCCACTTCCGTCGGACGATCCGGGCGCTCGGCCACGGTCTCGTCACGCTCTTCGCCGGCCGGGCGCTGGCGCCCGAAGCGCTCCTCGAAGCGACGCTCGCCCGAGCGATCGTTGAAACGCGAGCGGTCCCGGCGGTTCTCGCGCCGGCCGCCCTCGAAGCGGCCGCCGTCCTGGCGGGGCGCAGTGCCTTCCTGGTCGAGATCCGGCCCCTGCACGAAGGGCTGCGGGCCGGTGCCGGGCTGGCGGTTGTCGCGGTTGTCGCGCTCGCGCCGGTCGTCGCGGTTCTGGCCGTCGCGATTGTCGCGCGCGAAGCCCTCGCGGTTTCCGAACGGGCGGTCGCCGCGGTTCTCGCGATTGTCGCGGCGCTCGCCGCGCGGGTTCTGACCGTCGCGGAAATTCTGCCGGTCGCCGCCGTGGCGCTCTCCGCCCTGCGGGCGGTCGCCGTTCTGGTGGCGCTCGCCGTTGAAGCCGTTCTGCGGGCGCTCCTGGCCGCCGGCGAAGGGCTGGCCCATCTCGGGACCCTGGCCCTCGTCGTCGCCGTCCTCGTCGAAGTCGGAATAGTCGCGCTCGGGCTGGCTCGGCTGGAACTGGCCCATGGCGGCGGCGACGATGCGGCCGTAGTGCTCGGCGTGCTGGAGGTAGTTCTCCGCCATGACCCGGTCGCCGGCGGCCGCGGCGTCGCGCGCCAGCGTCGTGTACTTGTCGGCGATGTGCTGGGCCGTGCCGCGGATCTTCACGTCGGGGCCGTTGGACTCGAAGCTCCGCGACATCGGATTGGGGCCCTTGCGCCCGCCGCGTCCGCGCATGCGCTTGTTCTGCTGCTGCTGTCCTGGCCTCATGCTCATCCTGTTTTCTGGATCATCCGGCATGCCGCCGGTTCTTCCTCTCGTTGCGAGCGCGATCCCGTCGCCCCGCAGGGAATTGTCTGGCATCCGGCGGCCGATATCCGAGGATCCGGCTGGCGCTGCCCTGCATGGAAGTTTTCTGTCCGGCGCGGCCTCGTCCCTTGCCGACTTGCCGGATGGGGCGACCGCTTTCGAGCATCCCGCGCGGGACGCATTCCGAAGCAGCGTCGGGGGCGCTACCCCGCTACATCCGCCTTTGCCCGGAAACAGTAATGATTCGCCCCCCGCCCCACAAGGGGCAAAGGAGCCCAACCTTCGGAAATCACGCGGTTTCGTTAAGGTTTGCCCCAGCTCTGTCGCGTCGGAACCACAGGGCGCGCACGATGCCCGCGAGATCGGGACGCGCCTCGATCGGCGAAAAGCCCGCCCCTTTCGCCAGCGCGGCGACGTCGGCTTCCTGGCCGCGACCGATCTCGAACAGGAGATCGCCGCCGGGGGCGAGACACGACGCGGCTTCCCGCGTGAGAGCGCGATAGGCGTCGAGCCCGTCGGCCCCGCCGTCGAGCGCAAGGGCCGGGTCGAAGCGGCGCACGCCTGGGTCGAGCCCGGCGAGATCGCCGGTCGGAATGTAGGGCGGGTTGGAGACGACGGCGTCGAGCGCCTTGCCCAAGGCGGAGAGATAGTCCGCCCTCACGGGGAGAAAACGGTCGCCGACGCCCGCGGCCGCCGCGTTCCGGGCCGCCGTCGCCAGCGCCCCTTCCGACAGGTCGATCGCGACGCACCGGCTTTCGGGGAAGCGAGCGAGGAGGCTGACGGCGATCGCCCCTGTCCCCGTGCCGACATCCGCGAACAGGATCGACGCATCGCCGCGCCGCGCGAAGGCCTCGGCGGCAAGGTCCACCAGCGTCTCGGTGTCCGGCCGGGGCTCCAGCGTTTCGGGCGACAGGGCGAACTCGTGCTCGCCAAAGGCGCGGTGGCCGAGGATGCGGTGCACCGGCTCGGCCTCCAGCCGCCGCGCGACCATCGCCTCGACATGTGTGAGCCTCTCCGGAGAAACGGCGTCGCCCGCCCGCAGGATCAGCCCGGCGGCGTCGAGCCCGAGGGCGGCGCCGACCAGCAGGCGCGCATCGAGATCGGCCTCCTCGATGCCGGCCGCGCGCAGGCGGGCGCGCATGTCCGTCAGAAGCGTACCGACGCGCGTCGGTGCCACGGGGCGTCAGTCGCCCATGGCGGCCAGGCGCGCCGCCTGATCGTCGGCCACCAGCGCCTCGACCAGCTCGTCGAGATCGCCCTCGATCACCCGGTCGAGCTTGTAGAGCGTCAGGTTGATGCGGTGGTCGGTGACGCGCCCCTGCGGGAAGTTGTAGGTGCGGATGCGCTCGGACCGGTCGCCGGAGCCCACCTGCGCCCGCCGGTCGGCCGAGCGCTCGGCGTCGAGGCGCGAGCGCTCCATGTCGAAGAGGCGCGCGCGCAGGACCTGCATGGCGCGGGCGCGGTTCTGGTGCTGCGACTTCTCCGACGAGGTCACGACGATGCCGGTCGGCAGATGGGTGATGCGCACGGCCGAGTCGGTCGTGTTGACGTGCTGGCCGCCGGCGCCGGACGAGCGCATCGTGTCGATGCGGATGTCCTCGTTGCGGATGGCGATGTCGACCTCCTCCGCCTCCGGCAGCACGGCGACCGTGGCGGCGGACGTGTGGATGCGGCCCGACGATTCGGTCGCCGGCACGCGCTGCACGCGATGCACGCCCGATTCGAACTTGAGGCGCGAGAAGACGCCCTGGCCCGTGACGGAGGCGACGACCTCGCGGTAGCCGCCGGCCTCCCCTTCCGAGGCCTCCATCACCTCCACCCGCCAGCCGCGCCCCTCGGCATAGCGTTGGTACATGCGGAAGAGGTCGCCTGCGAAGAGGCCGGCCTCCGAGCCGCCGGTTCCGGCACGGATTTCGAGGATCGCGCCCTTGGCGTCCGCCGCATCCTTGGGCAGGAGCAGGATCAGAAGCTCCTTGCCGAGCGTCTCCAGGCGCTCCTCGACCTCGCCGATCTCGGCGCTGGCGAGATCGCGCATCTCGCGGTCGGCGCCGGGATCGGCCAGCATCTCCTTCAGGTCCGCAAGCTCGCTCTCGGCCGCGCGATAGGCCCGGATGCCGGCGACGACGTCCTCCAGCCCCGCATATTCGGCGGCGAGCCGCGCATAGGTCTCGTGGTCGGGGCCGGATGCCATTTCCGACGACAGTTGATCCGAGCGCCGGAGGATCTCGGTCATGGTGTCGGCGGGAAGAATGGCCATGCGGGGACGTGTCCGGTGCGGGCGCATGCGGACCCTCCGGTCCGGTCGCGCGCCTCCTTAGAGGGGGATGGCGTGTGCCTGCGCGTAGGCTTCCAGCATCTGCCGGAAGGTCTGGCGCGGGTGACGCTCGGCGAGATGGGCGGTGATCGCGCGGTGCAGGTCCTCGGCATCGAGTTCGAGCAGCATCGCCTTCACCGGCCCGATCGCCGACGAGGTCATGGATATGGACCGGAAGCCGAGGCCGATCAACGCCATGGCCGACAAGGGGCGCCCCGCCATCTCGCCGCAGAGGGTGACGGAGACCGAGTGGCGCTGGCCGGCGTCGAGAATCTCGCGCAACGCCCGCATGAAGGGCGTCGACAGGTCGTCGAAGCGGCTGGAGATCTGCGCATTGCCCCGGTCCACCGCGCAGAAGAACTGGAACAGGTCGTTGGAGCCGATCGAGACGAAGTCCACGAGCTGCATCAGCTCGTCGAGCTGGAACAGGAGCGAGGGGACCTCGATCATCGCGCCGAGCTTGAGGCGCCGCGGCATGGCGTGGGCGAAGCGCGTGAGGTGCTTGAACTCGCGGCTGATCAGGTCGCGCGCCTGGCGCAGTTCCTCGAGGTCGGTGACCATCGGGAACATGACGCGCAGCTCGCGGCCCGCCGAGGCCTTGAGAAGCGCGCGCAGCTGCGTGCGCATCAGGCCCGGTCGGTCGAGCGCGAGGCGCAGCGCGCGGTAGCCGAGCGCCGGGTTCTCCTCCGGGCTCTGGTGGAGGTAGGGCAGCACCTTGTCGCCGCCGACATCCAGCGTGCGGAACGTCACCGGCTTGCCGTCGGCCGCATCCAGCACCGCCGAATACAGGCGCTCCTGGTCGCTGGTCTTGGGCATGGTCGAGGCGATCATGAACTGCAGCTCGGTGCGGAACAGGCCGATGCCCGCCGCGCCCGCCGCCTCGACCTGAGGCAGATCGACGAGGAGGCCCGCGTTCATGAGGAGCGCCACGTCCTGGCCGTCGCGCGTGCGGGCCGGCGTGTCGCGCAGCGCCTGGAAGCGCTGCTGGCGCTTGGCGCGGAACTGGACGCGCTCGACGAAGACCTTCTCGACGTCGGCGGGCGGGCGCAGGTGCACCGCCCCCTCCTCGCCGTCGACGATGATGGCGTCGCCCTTCTCGGCCATGGACACGGCGCCCTTGGCCTGGCCGACGACCGGGATGCCGAGCGCGCGCGCCACGATCACGACATGGCTCGTCGCGCCGCCCTCTTCCAGCACGAGGCCCCGGATCTGCTCGCGCCGGTAGTCCAGAAGCTCGGCCGCGCCCATGGAGCGCGCGACGATCACCGCGTCGCCCGAAACGCCGTCGCCGAACAGGTCGCCCGCCCGGCCCATCAGCTGGCGCAGGAGGCGGTTGGCGAGATCGTCGAAATCGTGCAGCCGCTCGCGCAGGAACGGGTCCGAGGCGTGCATCATGCGCGCGCGCATGTCGTTCTGCACCTTTTCCACCGAGGCCTCGGCGGTCAGGCCGTTGCGCACGGCCTCCTCCAGCCGGCGCACCCAGCCGCGGTCGTGGGCGAACATGCGATAGGCCTCGAGCACGGCGCGGTGCTCGCCCTCGGCCGCCATGTCGCGACGCTGGAGCATGTCCTCGATCGAGATCCGCAAGGAGGACAGCGCCTTTTCCAGGCGCGCGACCTCGGCCTCGGCGTCCTCGTTGAAGAGGTTGGTGACGACGACGCGCGGCTCGTGGAGAATCACGTGGCCGAGCCCGATGCCGTCGGCCAGCGCCAGGCCCTCGAAATGGACGGGGCGGGACAGGTCGAGCACGACGCCCGGCCGCGACAAGCCCTCCAGGCTGCCCGCCGCGATCATCTCGGCCACCACCATGGCGACCGTCTCCAGCGCCTCCGTCTCCTCGTCGCGGTAGACGCGCTTCTCCTTGTTCTGGACGACGAGCACGCCGAGCGTGCGGCCGGCGCGCAGGATCGGCACGCCCATGAAGGAGTAGAAGATCTCCTCGCCGGTCTCCGGCAGGTAGGTGAAGGCCGGATGCTTCTGCGCGTCCTGGAGGTTGAGCGCGCGGGCGGTGGCGGCGATCGTGCCCACCAGCCCTTCGCCGAGGCGCAGTTGGGCCAAGTGCACCGAGCCCGGATTGAGCCCCTGCGTCGCGTAGAGTTCGAGAATGCCGTCGGCGCGCAGCACGTAGAGCGAGCAGACTTCGGCCACCATGTTGGCCGCGATCTGGCGCACGATCTCGTCGAGACGCGCTTGCGGCTCGAGCGGCTCGGCCATCAGTTCCCTGATCCGGCGCAGGAGTGTGCGCGGTCCCGAGGAGTCGCTTCGCATCAGGCACGTCTTCCGCAGGTCAGCGATCGGTTCCGGCCCGGCGGCGAGCCGGGCCGAACGGCGTCGGGGCGCTGGGCAGCGCCCCTCCCGTCAAGCTTTGTCGAGACCGTAGACGGAATGCAAGGTCCGCACGGCGAGTTCGGTGTACTCGCCGTCGATCAGGATGGAGATCTTGATCTCCGAGGTGGTGATGGCGCGGATGTTGATGCCCCGTCCCGCCAGCGCCTTGAAGGCCGTGGCGGCGACGCCGGTGTGCGAGCGCATGCCGATGCCAATCACGGAAACCTTGGTGAGGCCGCGCTCGGACTGCACCACGTCGAAGCGCATGGCGGACTTCGCGCCCTCGATCACCTGCGTGGCCTTGGCGAGATCGCCCGCCGGCACGGTGAAGGTCATGTCGGTCCGCGTGCCGTCCTCGGAGACGTTCTGCACGATCATGTCGACGTTGACGCCGGCATCCGCCAGCGGCCCGAAGATGGCCGCGGCCACGCCCGGCTGGTCCTCGACGCGGCGCAGCGAAATCTGCGCCTCGTCCTTGGCGTAGGCGATGCCGGTGACGACCTGCTGTTCCACGATTTCATCCTCGTCGCAAATAAGGGTCCCCGGAGGGTTCAGGAAGTCGCCCATGCCCGGTGCGTCCGGGTCCTCGAAGGAGGAGCGCACGAAGGTTCGCACCTTGTGGACCATGGCGAGCTCGACCGAGCGCACCTGGAGCACCTTGGCGCCGAGCGAGGCCATTTCGAGCATTTCCTCGAAGGAAACGCGGGCCATGCGCCGGGCCTTCGGCTCGATGCGCGGGTCGGTGGTGTAGACGCCGTCGACGTCGGTATAGATGTCGCAGCGGTCGGCCTTGAGGGCGGCCGCGACCGCGACGGCGGAAGTATCGGAGCCGCCGCGCCCGAGCGTCGCGATGCGGTTGTCGGGCGCCAGCCCCTGGAAGCCGGCGATCACGGCGACCTGCCCCTCGCCGAAGCGGCGCACGATCTCGGACCCGTCGATCTCCTGGATGCGCGCCGAGGCATGGGCGCCATCGGTGCGGATCGGGATCTGCCAGCCCTGCCAGGAGCGGGCGTTGATGCCCATGCTCTGGAGCGTGATCGCGAGGAGCCCGGCCGTGACCTGCTCTCCGCTCGCCACCACGGCGTCGTACTCGCGCGCGTCGTGCATGGGCGACGCCTGCGTGCACCAGCCGACCAGCTCGTTGGTCTTGCCCGACATGGCGGACACCACCACGGCGACCTGGTGCCCGGCGTCCACCTCGCGTTTGACGTGGCGCGCGACGTTCCGGATCCGGTCGATGTCGGCGACGGAGGTGCCGCCGAATTTGAGAACGAGACGCGCCATGAGGTCGATGCCTGCGGGGCCGCCCGCTCAAGGTCCGCGCGGGGGCCCGTCCATTCTGGAGGGAACACGAGCGCCCGCGCGCCCGCGCTCTTGCGAGCGGCGCGGCAGGCGGCCCCGGTTAGCCGAAGCGGGGGGCGAGCGCAAGGCGAGGCGTGCCACCCCGTCGCGCCAACCCGCCGCGCTTGACTTCCGGGTGTCGGGCGGAACATGCCGGGCAAAGGGTCTTTTGAGCAACGGATGGGCGCCATGAGCGAGGCACGGCAGACGACGATCGACGCCGGCGAGGTGGAGCGGTTCTCGAAGCTCGCAGCCGAATGGTGGAACCCGCGCGGCAAGTTCAAGCCGCTGCACAAGTTCAACCCGGTGCGCCTGGCCTATATCCGCGAGCAGGTGGGTCTCAACTTCGGCCGCGACCTCCATTCCCTGAAGCCCTTCGAGGGCCTGCGCATGCTGGACATCGGCTGCGGCGGCGGGCTGATCGCCGAGCCGTTGGCCCGTCTCGGGGCCGAGGTCGTCGGCGCCGATGCCTCCGCCACCAATATCGAGGTGGCCAAGCTGCATGCGGCGGAAAGCGGCGTGTCCGTCGACTACCGCGCCGAAACGGCCGAGGCCCTCCTTGATGCCGGCGAGCGCTTCGACGTGGTTCTGGCGCTGGAGGTGGTCGAGCACGTGTCGGACGTGAATTACTTCCTGACCTCCGCCGCGCGCATGGTGAAGCCGGGCGGGCTCCTCTTCGTCGCCACCATCAACCGCACGATGAAGGCGCTGACCTTTGCCATCGTCGGCGCCGAATACGTGCTGGGCTGGCTGCCCAAGGGCACGCACGAATATGCCAAGCTTGTGCGCCCCGGCGAGATCGATACCCCGCTTGTGGCCGAGGGCCTGTCACGCATCGACGAGACCGGCGTCGTCTACCATCCGCTCGCCGACGAATGGCGCCGCTCCCGCGACATGGACGTCAACTACATGGTCCTCTACCGCCGCCCGTGACCCCCTTCCGGTCGACGGAGCGATCTGATAGGGAATGCTTCCGTTGAAAGTCAGGTTTGATGTCGCCGGGCTCCCGAGCCCGGTGAAGGCCGGGAATTCTCGATGTCTGCATCCCTCGCACGGCTTGTCCCCCTTTCCGGCGACGATCGCCGGGTCGTCGCCTTTCCGCACTGCCCGACCGCCGAACGGATCAACGCCGCCCGCAGCCTGACCGACGGGCAGCGGCTCGATCTGGAACGCCTTCGCTGGCTGGCGCTGCGCGCCCAGCTCGCGCCCCGCGCCGACCTGGAGCGCGCCTGCTACGTCCTGGCCGGCCAGCCGACCGCCTCGCTCGACCGCCTCGCCACCGTGTTCTTCCGGGGCCTGGCCGAGCGCGCTTCGTCCGAGATGGTGATCTATCGCCCGGGCGCCGCTTCCGTCAGCGACGACGAATGCTGGCTGCTGCGCCTCGTGGCGGCCTGCCGCGACGGACGGGATGCCGCGGCGGGCGCGCTCGTCGCCTGGCGCGTCGCCCCGTCCGCGCGCCGCTGGATGCGCTTCCTTTCCGCCGCCATGGTCCGCGCGCTGGACGCTGCCTGACGCGTCGGCGCCGCGCGCCCGGCGCCTTGCCCGCCACTACGCCCCTCTCCTGCCTTCGCGACCCTTTCAACCCGAAGACCGCGGTCCGCACCATTTGTTTGCCGTCAAACTATCGGAGGCGAGAGGGCTGTATGCACAGAGCTAGTTTAGAATGATTCAAAAGAGGCTTGAAACGGCGGAGCGGACCGTCTAGTTTGGAATCATTCCAAATCGCCTTGACGCAGGACGCCAAGGCCTCAGATTGCCAACCGAACCTTCGTCCAAAGGAGAACACCCATGGGTCTCGTCGCAGCCAAGATCGAGCCGAGCGCCAAGGAAGAGATCGTCAACGGCCTGACGCAGGCCCTTGCCGAGACCGCCGTCGAGACGCTCAAGGCGCAGAACTTCCACTGGAACGTGACCGGCATGAGCTTCGGCTCGCTGCACGAGCTTTTCCAGGAGATCTACGAGGACCATTTCGAGGCGCAGGACATGCTGGCCGAGCGCATCAAGGCGTTCGACGCCCATGCCGAAGGCCGCTACTCCCTCTATCTCGAGCGCTCGGCCGTCGAGGAGCATGACGGCCGCACCGACGCCAAGACCATGATCGAGGTCCTGATGAAGGACCAGGAGACCCTGTCCTCCACCCTGTCCTCGCTGGCGCAGGTCGCCGAGGAGCACGGCGACTGGGCGACCAACGACATGGCCACCGGCCGCATCGAGAAGCACGACAAGTTCGCCTGGATGCTGCGCGCCCACCTGAAGTCGACCGCCGCCTGAGCGATCGATCCGATTGACAACACAAAGGCCCGCCGGAGCGATCCGGCGGGCCTTTTTTCGCTTCGGCCGTCAGACGTCGGCCTCCTCCTCGTCCAGCGGGCAGGGCACGCCCTCCTGCTGGCACTTGCGGCGATAGGCGATGGCCCAGAAGGCGGGGTTCTTGTGCTCGGCGCGAAGGCGCTGGAGCAGGGTCTCGAAGAATTCCTTCTTCCGCTCGGCGCTGCCGGAATGGGGGAAGGAATCCTTCTCCATCTTGGTCATCATGCAGCCGACGCAGCGCCCCGCGCGCTTGTACTTGCACACGTCGACGCAGGGGCTCGGGGCATCCGCCCAGGCTGGCGATACGCTCATGGAAAGGTCCTCGGCTCGGAGCCGTTCCAGTTAGGCAGCCTCCCGGGCCTTGTCGAGGCCGGCCTCCAGCTTGTCGAGCGGGCACGGGCGGCCCTTCCTCTCGCAGCGGCGCCGATACATCCGCGACCAGTAGGCATAACGGCCCGCCGCCTGGAGCCGCTCGCTGAGCATGACGAGGAAGGCGCGCCTCTCACCCTTGCCCTCCAGCCGCTTGAAGCGCTTCTTTTCCGGCTTGGTCATCCGGCAGCCGATGCATTGGCCCTCGATCTTGAACTTACAGACCGAGATGCAGGGGCTCGGCGCCTTGGCGAAGGTCTTGGCCATCAGGGGTCGTATCGTCCGTTCAGTTCTTGTCTTCGGGCAGCGGGGGGAGAGGCAGGGCGTGTATCCCCTCCTCCAGGAGGCCACGGACCTCCGGAGCGCTCGCCTCGCCGTAGATCGGCCGGCCCTCGGCCTCGCCGTAATGGATGCGTCGCGCTTCTTCCGCAAAGGCGCCGCCGACATAGGTGCCCTCGGAGCGCACCTTGCGCGCCATTTCCTGGAGCTGGCGGTAGAGCGCGGCCGCTTCGCCGGCGGGGGCGATCGTCACCGCCCCTCCCCGAACGGGGGCCGGCTCGGACGCGGCGGCGACGGCCGGGCTCATCAACGCCTTCTCGACCGCGTGCCCGTCGCAGACGGGACAGGCGAGCAGCCCCTTCGCCCCTTGCGCGTCGAAGTCGGCGGAGGAGCGGAACCAGCCGTCGAAGCGGTGGCTGCACCCCCGGCACGTCAGCGCATAGCGGATCATGCTCGCTCGGGCGCGCGCACGGCCGGTGCGTCGAACGGGCGGCGGTTCTTGAGGTTCGGGATCTTGGCCCGGACGCTCGCGACCATCTCCGTGTCGATCGTGGCCACGGCCACGCCCGGCTCGTCGCCCCTCACCTCGGCGATCATGCGGCCCCAGGGGTCGCAGATCAGCGAATGGCCGAAGGTCTCGCGCCCGTCCTCGTGGCGCCCGCCCTGGGCGGCCGCGATCATGAAACAGTTGTTCTCGATCGCGCGGGCACGCAGGAGGACATGCCAATGCGCCTCGCCGGTCTGGCGGGTGAAGGCGGCCGGGGCGGTGAGCACTTCGGCGCCGGCCAGCGCCTGCGCGCGGAAGAGTTCGGGAAAGCGCATGTCGTAGCAGACGGCGAAGCCGATCCGCGCCGTCCCGTCCTCGAAGGCGACGTCGGCGAGGCCGGAGCGCGTGCCGGGCACGTAGGTCGCCGATTCACGCCAGCTCTCGCCGCCGTCGAGATCGACGTCGAACATGTGGATCTTGTCGTAGGTCTCGATCGTCTCGCCGTCCGGCCCGAACAGGAAGGCGCGGTTGGCCGCCATGCCGCCTTCGGCCGCGATGGCGGTGGAGCCGAGATGGAGCACCAACCCGTGACGCTTGGCGAGAACGCGGGCGGCGGCCACCACCGGGTCGCTCTCGGCTGGCTTCAGATGGGCGCGGAACAGCGCGCGGTCGCGGGCGAGCATCCCCGTCATTTCCGGCGTCTGCACATAGGACGCGCCGAGGCGGGCCGCCTCGGCCACGAGCGCCTCCATGGCCTCGATGTTGGCGGCCGGGTCCTGGCCGGAGCGCATCTGCACGACGGCGGCTCGAAACGTCGTCATCGGCCCGCCCTCAAGCCGCCAGCAGCGGGTCGAGCTCGCCCGCCCGGTCCAGCGCGTAGAGGTCGTCGCAGCCGCCGACATGGCGCTCGCCGATGAAGATCTGCGGGAACGTCGAGCTTCCCGGCGCGCGGCGCAACATCTCCTGGCGGAAGGACGGGTCGACGGTCGCGTCCTTCTCCTCGAAGGCGACGCCCTTGCGATTCAGGAGATCCTTGGCGCGGGCGCAGTAGCCGCAGAACTGCCGTGTGTAGATGGTGACGGGGGGCATGGGCGTCCTCGGATTGGGAGCGGTGCGCTGATATGCGGTCATCCCGCGCCCGCCGCAACCCTCGCGAAGACGAGGACGCTGACCTCGGCCGCGCCCGCCCGCTTCAGGGCGCGCGTCGCCGCCGAAACGGTGGCGCCCGTGGTGAAGACGTCGTCCACCAGAAGGACATGGCGCCCGACCACCTCGCCCTCGCGGCCCGCTGCCACGGCGAAGGCGCCGCGTACGTTCCGCAGCCGCTCGTCGGGGCCGAGCCCGACCTGGCTGCGCGTGGCGCGCAAGCGCCTCAGGCAGAGCGGCGCGTAGGCGATCCGTTCGGCCCGCGCGAGCGCCCGCGCCAGCTCGGCCGACTGGTTGAACTTGCGTGCGAGCAGGCGCCGGGAGTGGAGCGGCACCGGCACGACGACGTCGCACTCCTCGATCACCTCGCGCCCGGCCCGGCGCATCCAGCCCGCCATGAGCGGAACGAGATCGGCGCGGTCGGCGTATTTCAGGGACGCCACCATGCGCGCGGCCAGCGCCTCGTAGACCAGGGCCGCCCGCAGGCGCTTGAACACCGGCGGGTCGGCGATCGCCTCCGCCGACAGGAAGCCGCGCCCGAGGTCGTAGGAGAAGGGAAGCCCGAGCACCTCGCAATAGGGGCGCTCGATGAAGCGCAAGGAGCGCCAGCAGCCGGCGCAGACGGCCGGGGCCTCGGCCAGCGCGCCGCCGCAGCCGGCGCAGACGGGCGGATAGAGGAACCGGCCGACCGGTCCTGCGAACCGCGCGAGGCTGCGCCTGACGAACTCCATCTCCCGCCTCCCCGGGCGCCGCTCGGCGCTTTCCTTCCGCTCCGCCCGACGATACTCCCCTCGGAGGCCGCCACAAGCCCCGCCTGACGAACCGGAGAGTGCCCATGACCGCCAACGCCCCCTTCGACCGCGCTCTCATCGACCGGCGGCGGCTCCGGGCCTTCGACCGCTCCCCGCCCGGCGCCGCGTTTCTTCTCGATGCCGTTTCCGCCGAACTCGCCGAGCGCCTGTCTCTGGTGCAGCGGCGCTTTGCGGTCGGCGTCGAACTGGCGGGCCACACCGGGGCGCTGGCGGTGCAGATCGCGGCGAGCGGCCAAGTGGAGCGCCTCGTGCGGATCGAGCGCGACGCGCGCCTTCTGGGCGCCGGCGGGGGCATCGTGGCCGACGAGGAAGCGCTTCCTCTTCGCGACGAGAGCGTCGATCTCGTCCTCTCGCCGCTGTCGCTGCACCTGACGAACGACACGCCGGGGGTCCTCGTCCAGATCCGGCGGGCGCTGCGAGGCGACGGGCTGTTCCTGGCGGCGCTGCTCGGCGGCGAGACCTTGAACGAGCTGCGCGCCGCCCTGCTCGCGGCCGAGGCCGAGCTCACCGGGGGCGCGAGCCCGCGCGTCGCGCCCTTCGCGGACCTGCGCGAGGCGGGCGGCCTTCTCCAGCGCGCCGGCTTCGCGCTGCCGGTGATCGACCAGGACCGGCTGACCGTGCGCTACGGATCGATGTTCGAGCTGATGCGCGACATCCGGGACATGGGCATGGGGAACATGCTGCACGCCCGGCTGCGGCGCCCCGCGGGCCGCCGCCTGTTCTTCCGGGCGGCCGAACTCTACGCCGAGCGCTTCGCCGACCCGGACGGGCGCCTGCGCGCCACCTTCGACGTGATCTACCTGTCGGGCTGGAAGCCGCACGAGAGCCAGCAGAAGCCGCTGAAGCCGGGCAGCGCAACCCACAGCCTGGCGGAAGCCCTGCGGCCGAAGGGCTGAGCCCCTACTTGCTGATGATGTCGCCGATCCGCTCCATCACGACCTGGAACGAGCCGCCGACGCTCGACGTCGTGCCGCTGAGCCCGGCCAGAATCGCGATGCCGATCAGAGCCCCGATCAGGCCGTATTCGATGGCGGTCGAGGCGCTTCGGTCGAACAGGAACCGGCGGATCATCGGCAGATTCCTCCAAGAGGTCCGTCGGCCGGCCGCTGGCATCCGCCGACCGGCGAAGCCCCGAGGGCGAAGGTGAAGCGGGAGGGGGAGACCGAGCCGGTGGTCATCGTGTCGATGCCTTCGGCTCCGTTGGCGGCCACGAGGCGCTCGCCCGCCCGCGGCGCGATGCCGAAGGCGATGGCAGCGGCCAGCGGTCCGACCAGAAGCGTCGCGCGCAGGAGCGCTCCGGCGGTCCCGGCCCTCCTCGGCGATCGATTGGCTTTGCTGCGCATGCGATCCGGCTCCGGTCCCATCCCGCGCGCCGAGCGTGCGGACGTGGAGGGGATCATGAGGCCCCTACGTAAAAAGCCCTTTAAGCGACATGCTTAACGGACGGGGCGTCCCCGGATTTCAGGCGAGGAGGTCGGTCAGGAAGGGGATCAGCGGCAGGTCGGCCGGCGGCATCGGGTAATCGCGCAGGGCGGAGGCGCGCACCCATTTCAAGGCCTGCCCCTCCAGGGAGCGGGGAATGCCCTCGAAGCGCCGGCAGACGTAGAGCGGCATCAGGAGGTGGAAGCCGTCATAGGTGTGGCTGGCGAAGGTGAGCGGCGCGAGGCAGTCGGCCTTGGTCTCGACGCCGATCTCCTCGCGCAGCTCGCGGATCAGTGTTTCCTCAGGCGTCTCGCCCGCCTCGACCTTGCCGCCCGGAAACTCCCAGAGCCCCGCCAGCGACTTGCCAGGCGGGCGCTGGGTCAGGAGGATGCGGTTGTCGGCGTCGAGCAGCGCGCAGGCCGCGACGAGAAGGAGGCGTGGCGTCGGCATGGATCGCGCTCCGCTTGGGTCAGACGATGACGCCCGGCGGGGCGCGGTAGACGTAGCGATAGGCTTCCGAAAAGCCGAGGCGGGCGTAGAGCGCGCGGCCGGCCGCGTTGTCGGCCTCCACCTGCAGCCAGCCGGTGCGCGCGCCCTTGTGGGCGGTGTGGCGGAGCGCCGTGGCCACGAGGTCGATGCCGATGCCCTGGCGCCGCACGGCCGGGTCGACCGCCACGTCGAGAATGCCCGCAAGGTCGTTGTCGGAAATCGCGAGCGCGACGGCGATCGGCGCCCCCTCGTCGGTTTCGCGCACGAAGAAGGCGGCGGGCGGCCGGATGGAGGCCAGCACCGCTTCCAGCCCCTCGCGCAAGGCGGGCGGGCGGCGATGGACGGCGAGCGAGGCTTCCAGATAGCGGCGCGCGTCCTGCAGCGGGATGCGGTCGATCGCGTCCGCAAGGTCCAGCGAGGCGAGATCGGCGGTGTAGACGATGGATTCGCCGAAGCGCGACCATCCGGCTTCGTCGAGATGGCGCACCAGCGCCGGCGGGGCGAGCGGCGACTGGCGGAAGACCAGCGGGCGGCCGACCGCCCGGAAGCGTTCCCCCGCCCGTTCGATCCGCGCCTCGATGTCGGCGTCGTCGGCGGGGTCGAGCGGGTTGACCGAGTTCAGGCGCTTGGCCGGAAAGCTTTCCGTCACCCGCACGGCCCAGGTGCCGTCGTAATAGGTGGAACTGGCCGGCCAGGCGCGGAAGCCCGCCGCCTCCAGCCGGCGGACGACCGTCAGGCGCGGCACCCGCTCAGCTCCGGTAATCGCCATTGATCGCGACGTATTCCTTGGTGAGGTCGCAGGTATAGACCGTCCAGCGCCCTTGGCCCAGGCCGAGCTGGACGCCGATCCGGATCTCGTCCTCCCTCATGGCGGCCGAGGCCTCGGCTTCCGAATAGGCCGGGTCGCGCTCGCCGTCGACGGCCACGCGCACGGTGCCGAAGGAGATGGCGAGGCGGTCGCGCTCGGCCGGCTCGCCCGCCTTGCCGACGGCCATGACGACGCGGCCCCAGTTGGCGTCCTCGCCCGCCACCGCCGTCTTGACCAGCGGCGAGTTGGCGATGGACAGCGCGATGCGCTTGGCGGAGGCGTCGCTGACCGCGCCCTCGACGGTCACGATGATCTCCTTGCGCGCGCCCTCGCCGTCGCGCGCGACCTGCCGGGCGAGGTCGAGGAGCATGTCGGCGAGCGCCTGCCGGAACGGGCCGAGCCGGGTGTCGGACGCGTCGGTCACCGCCGCGTTGCCGGCCGCGCCCGTGGCGAAGAGGAGCAGCGTGTCGGAGGTGGAGGTGTCCGAATCCACCGTGACGGAGTTGAAGGTCGGGCCGACGGCTTCGGCAAGGAGCGTCTGGAGCACGGCCGGCTCGATCGCCGCGTCCGTGGCCAGAAACGAGAGCATGGTCGCCATGTCCGGCGCGATCATGCCGGCGCCCTTGGCGATGCCGTTGAGGCGCACCGCCGTCTCGCCGAGCGAAACCTCGCGCGTGGCGACCTTGGGATAGGTGTCCGTCGTCATGATGGCGTCGGCGGCCTCGCGCCAGCGCGCGCCCTCGCCGCCCGAGAAGAGGCCGGCCAGGAGCGGCGTGATCTTGGCCGCGTCCAGCGGCTCGCCGATCACGCCGGTGGAGGCGAGAAACACTTCCGACGGCGCGCAGCCGACGGCCTCGGCCGCCGCCTTTGCCGTCGCGTCGGTTGTGGCGACGCCTTTTCGGCCGGTGAAGGCGTTGGCGTTGCCGGAATTGACCACCAGCGCGCGGGCTCGCCCGCCCTTCAGCGCCACGCGGCAATGGTCCACGGGCGCCGAAGGGCAGCGCGAGGTGGTCAGCACGCCCGCGACGCTGGTGCCCTCCCGGAAGGTCATGGTCAGGACGTCGGTGCGCCCCTTGTACTTGATGCCGGCGGCGCCCGTGGCGATGGACACGCCCGCGACGGCCGGCATGTCGGGCATGGAGCGGGGGGCGAGCGGGGAAACGGGATGGGACATGGCGCGGCCCTTCACGGCGGGGTCTCGGATTCGCTCCCCCTGTGCCTCAACCGGCGCCCGAGCGGCAAGCGACATTTGCGCGACGATGGCGGCCCGACACGAAAAGGGCGCCGGATCGGCTCCGACGCCCATTTCCCGATGCGATGGACGATGGTCTTACTGGGCGGGAGCCGGGGCCGGCGCGGCCTCGGTCTCGGCCGCGTCGGCGGCGGCCTCCGGGTCCTCGCCCCCGCCGGACATGGCCTTTTCCATGGTCTCGACCTGCGCCTTCAGCGCGGGATCCTCGTAGGTCACGTCGGATTCGCCGCGCGCGGCCTGGACCAGCTCGACATACTTCTCGCGCATCACGACCTGGCGCACCTGGTCGGCCACCTGCTCGAAGGCCGGCGGCTGCTGCGGGCGCTTCTCCAAGACCTTGATGACGTGCCAACCGAACTGGGTCTGGATCGGCTCCTTGGTGTAGGTACCGGGCTCGAGCGCATAGGCCGCCGTCTCGAAGGCCGGCACCATCTGGCCGGGGCCGAAGAAGCCGAGGTCGCCGCCCTGCGGGCCGGTCGGGCCGGTGGACTTCTCGGCGGCCAGCGCGTCGAAGTCCTTGCCGCCGTCGAGTTCCTTGATCGCGGCCTCGGCCTCTTCCTTGGTGGGCACGAGGATATGCTTGGCGTGCACCTCCTCGACCGGCTTCATCGCGGCCACTTCCCTGTCGTAGCGCGCGCGCACCTCGGCGTCGGTGATGGCGGCGATGCCGTGCTTCTCGAAATAGGCGTTGTGAAGCGCGCGCTCGCGCAGGAAGGCGATGCGGCGGGCCGTCTCGGGATCGTCGCCGAGCTTCTCGGCCTCGCCCTTGGCGGCGAGCGCCTTGATGTCGATCAGGGCCGCGAGGGTGGCGAGCCGCCGCTGGTCGGGCGGCAGCTGGGCGAACTGGGTGCCGAGATCGGCGCCGGCGGCCTGGAGGTCGCCCTCGGTGATCGGCGAGCCGCCGACCGTGACCAGCACCGTCTCCGGCGCGACCGGCGCGGGGGCGGCGGCGGGCGCCGGCGCGGCCGGGGCGGCGGCGTCCTGCGCATGGGCGCTGCCGGCCAGCGCGGCAAGCACGAGACCGGAGGTGGCGAGCGCCAGGCGGAGCGAAGTGAGCATGAAGCGGAAGCCTTCCCGTCAACGACAAAACAAGGGCGACATGCCGGGTGCGGGTCGCCCGGCGGCGGGGATGCGCGGATCGCTCCCGCCCATCGCAAAGAGCCGACTTTGCGGTGTTTTGAGGGCCGGACGCGCGCATGGGAGGCGGCGTTGACTTCCTCCGGAGGCCCTCTTATCTCTCCCACGTTCTGAAAGTCCAGCCGCCGCGTGTCCTCTCGCGTTGAGCCGGATCGGCGACGATCCCCGGCGGTGGACGAGCGAGGCGCCCCGCGCCCGCGACAATCTCGTTTCCTGGAAGGACGTTTTGGATGGTGAGTTTCGGCGGTCTGGCCCGCAAGCTGCTGGGGTCCTCCAACTCGCGCCGGGTCCGCAAGTTCGAGCCTATGGTCAAGGCGATCAACGCGCTGGAGGCCGAGCTCTCGCAGCTTTCCGACGACCAGCTCCGCGCCCGCACCGCCGAGTTCCGCGCCCAGCTCGCCGCCGGCAAGACCACGGACGACCTTCTGGTTCCCGCCTTCGCGACGGTAAGAGAGGCCTCCAAGCGCGCGCTCGGCCTTCGCCACTTCGACGTGCAGATGATCGGCGGCATGGTGCTGGCGGGCGGCGCCATCGCGGAGATGCGCACCGGCGAGGGCAAGACGCTGGTCGGCACCCTGCCGGTCTACCTCAAGGCGCTGGAGGGCAAGGGCGTCCACGTCGTCACCGTGAACGACTACCTCGCCACGCGCGATAGCGGCCAGATGGGCCGGGTCTACAACTTCCTCGGCCTGTCGGTCGGCGTCATCGTCCACGGCATGAACGACGACGAGCGCCGCGCGGCCTATGCCTGCGACATCACCTACGCCACCAACAACGAGCTCGGCTTCGACTACCTCCGCGACAACATGAAGTACGAGCGCGGCCAGATGGTCCAGCGCGGCCACTTCTATGCCCTCGTCGACGAGGTGGACTCGATCCTGATCGACGAGGCTCGCACGCCGCTCATCATTTCCGGGCCGCTGGACGACCGCTCCGACCTCTACCGCACGATCGACAGCTTCATCCCGCAGCTCGTCGCCGAGGACTACGAGGTCGACGAGAAGCAGCGCCAGGTCTCCTTCACCGAAGACGGCACGGAGAAGCTCGAGCGCATGCTGGAGGCGGCCGGCCACCTGCACGGCCCTTCGCTCTACGACATCGAGAACGTCACCATCGTTCACCACGTGAACAACGCCTTGAAGGCCCACAAGCTCTTCCAGCGCGACAAGGACTACATCGTCCGGGGCGACGAGATCGTCATCATCGACGAGTTCACCGGCCGCATGATGCCGGGCCGCCGCTTCTCCGAAGGCCTGCACCAGGCGCTGGAGGCCAAGGAAGGTGTCACGGTCCAGCCCGAGAACCAGACGCTCGCCTCCATCACCTTCCAGAACTACTTCCGCATGTACAACCGCCTCGCCGGCATGACCGGCACGGCGGCGACGGAAGCGGCCGAGTTCGCCGACATCTACGGGCTCGACGTCGTGGAAATCCCGACCAACCTGCCCGTGATCCGGCAGGACGAGGACGACGAGGTCTACCGGACGGCCGAGGAGAAGTTCCGCGCCATCGCCAAGGAGATCAAGGCGGCGGCCGAGCGGCGGCAGCCGATCCTGGTCGGCACGACCTCGATCGAGAAGTCCGAGATGCTGGCCGAGCGTCTGCGCGGCGAGGGCCTCAAGGACTTCCAGGTCCTGAACGCGCGCTACCACGAGCAGGAAGCCTATATCGTGGCGCAGGCCGGCGTTCCCGGCGCCGTGACGCTCGCCACCAACATGGCCGGCCGCGGCACCGACATCCAGCTGGGCGGCAATCTCGACATGCGCATCGAGCGCGAGCTCGCCGAGATGCCCGAAGGCCCCGAGCGCGAGGCGGCGATCACCGCGCTGAAGGCGGACATCCAGCGCCTCAAGGGCGAGGCGCTCGCCGCCGGCGGCCTCTACGTGCTGGCCACCGAGCGCCACGAATCGCGCCGCATCGACAACCAGCTTCGCGGCCGCTCGGGCCGCCAGGGCGATCCCGGCCGCTCCAAGTTCTACCTGTCGCTCCAGGACGACCTGATGCGCATCTTCGGGTCCGAGCGCATGGACACGATGCTGACGCGTCTCGGGCTCAAGGAGGACGAGGCCATTGTCCATCCCTGGATCAACAAGGCCCTGGAGAAGGCGCAGAAGAAGGTCGAGGCGCGCAACTTCGACATCCGCAAGAACCTCCTGAAATACGACGACGTGATGAACGACCAGCGCAAGGTCATCTTCGAGCAGCGGCTCGAACTGATGGACGCGGGGTCGCTCGCCGAGACCGTCGCCGACATGCGCCACGAGCTGATCGAGACGCTGGTCGCCAAGCGCATGCCGGAGAACGCCTATCCCGAGCAGTGGGAGACGGCCGAACTCACGGAGGAGATCCGCGAGTTCCTGAACCTCGACCTGCCCATCGCCGCCTGGGCGGACGAGGAGGGCATCGACGATCAGGACGTCAAGAAGCGCATCTTCGAGGCGGTGGACAAGGCCGCCGCCGACCGCGAGGAGCGCTTCGGCGGCGACATCATGCGCTATATCGAGCGCTCCGTCGTGCTGCAGACGATCGACGCCCTGTGGCGCGAGCACCTCGTCAACCTCGACCACCTGCGCTCGGCCGTCGGCTTCCGCGGCTATGCGCAGCGCGACCCCTTGAACGAGTACAAGTCCGAGGCCTTCGAGCTCTTCCAGGTGATGCTGGACCAGCTGCGCGAGCGCGTCACGCAGCAGCTCATGCGCGTCGAGCTGGTGCGCCCCGAGACCGACGAGCCGGTGCTGCCCGAGATGCAGCCGCACCATATCGACGCCACCACGGGCGAGGACGAGTTCGGCCGGGGCGCGGCGCGCCTTACCGCCGACTTCAACCCGCCCGGCGCGGACCGTCTCCAGCGCGACCCCGAGCGGCCGGAAACCTGGGGCGAGGTGGCACGCAACGAGCCCTGCCCCTGCGGCTCCGGCAAGAAGTTCAAGCACTGCCACGGCGCCTACGCGCAGTTCGCCTGAGGCGGGCACGCGAGGGAAAGCAAGAAGGGCCGGTCGCCGCGAGGCGACCGGCCCTTTCACGTTGAACGGACCTTCGCGGTGATCAGTCGGCACCGCCCGGCAGGGCCGGCTTCTTCTGCAGGAGGTTCTTGAACATCGAGGAGCGCGCGGTCTGGAGCGGCCGGCCGTCGCGGTCGTAGCCCTCGCGGCGGTGCTGCTCGGCGGCATAGGCCTCGGCGGAGATCGGCGTGCCGGTTTTGTAGGTGGACGACACGGTGACGGCGAAGTCCTCCGGCGCCATGGTGGCCGCGATCTTTTTCTGCAGCTCTTCGTCGGCCATGCGCTTGGCGAGAAGCTCGGCCGGCGTCTGCACCGCCGGGCACTGGCCGTTGGCGTCGAGCTTGCGCCCGTCCGTCAGCGTCTCGTCGAAGACGTAACGCTTCTCGCAGACGGCAACGGCCACCGGCTTGTGCGTGAGGTCGAAACGGTCGGTGCCCTCCTTCAGCATCTTCCAGAAGGCGACATGCGGCGAGTTCTGGTGCCGCGCCATGTTCTGGGGCGTCATGCGGAAGGGCAGCGCCTGGATCTGGATGGAGGTCTGGCCGCCCTGGAAGGCGTGGCGGGCGAGCGCGTAGAGCTCCTCCATCTGCCAGTTGTCCATGGCGTAGCAACCCGACGAGTTGCAGGAGCCGTGGATCATCAGATGGGTGCCGGAGGCCTCGTTCGCCCGGTCGTAGGCGTTGGGATAGCCCATGTCGAAGGCGAGGTGGTAGTTCGAGGTCGGGTTCAACTGGCCGGGCGTCAGGTGGTAGAAGCCTTCGGGCGCCTGGCGGTCGCCCTCCTTGCGCTTGGGGCCGAGCTGGCCGGACCAGGCGCAGATCGGATAGGTCTTGAGGAGCGCGAAACTGCCGTCGGTCGTCTGCTTCCAGACCTCGAGCTCCGACTCCTCCTTGTAGATGCGCACCAGGATGGGCGAGTTCTCGCCCATGTCCTTGGACCGGATGACCTTCATGAGCGCGGGCGGCAGCGGGGCGTTGGGGCCGACGAGGTCCGCGAAGACGTCGTCCTGCTGGCACCCCGACAGGGCCATGAGACCGAGCGCCAGAAACGCCATCGTCCCAAGACGTCGTGCCGTCATTCCAGATCCCCACGATGCGGACCGGCAGGTCTGCTGCCCGGCCCTCGAACCGATCCCTTCGCGCCCGGACCCGCAAGGCGCAGGTCGGGACGGTACCCCTCTTTTCGGACCGGGACGGTTACCGGAAGATTAACGACCGGGCGGGAAATGTCCGAAAATTCTTTCCCCTCCGGCAAGGCCTCGAAGAGACCCGCCGAGGCTTCCATATCGCCGATCGAAGACCGTTTGAAGGCAAAGCTCGCGTGACGGCTCCGGATCGGACGGATTCAGACCTTGAGATCGCGCCCGATGGAGAGGAACTTCTCGCGGCGCTGGCGCTTCAGTTCGTCGCCGGACAGGGCGGAGAGTTCGTCGAGCGCCGCCTCGATCCGCTCGCCCGCCGTCTCGATCGCCCGCTCGCGCCCGCGATGAGCGCCGCCCGTCGGCTCGGGCACGATCTCGTCGATCACGCCGAATCCCTTCAGGTCCTGCGCGGTGATCTTCATCGCCTGGGCGACGTCCTTGGCGCGGCTCGAATCGCGCCACAGGATGGAGGCGCCCGCTTCCGGCGAGATCACCGAATAGATCGCGTGCTCCATCATCAGGACGCGGTTGGCCGCCGCGATCGCGATGGCGCCGCCCGAGCCCCCCTCGCCGATGATCAGGGAGACCAGCGGCACCGACAGGCCGAGGCAGACCTGCGTCGAGCGGGCGATGGCCTCGGCCTGGCCGCGCTCCTCAGCGCCGATGCCGGGATAGGCGCCGGCCGTATCCACCAGCGTCACCACGGGCAGCGCGAAGCGCTCGGCCATCTCCATGATGCGCACGGCCTTGCGGTAGCCTTCGGGGCGCGCCATGCCGAAATTGTGCTTGAGCCGGGTCTGGGTGTCGGACCCCTTCTCCTGCCCGATCACCGCGACCGGCCGCCCCTTGAAGCGCCCGAAGCCGGCGATGATCGCATGGTCCTCGGCGAAGTAGCGGTCGCCCGCGAGCGGCGTGAAGTCGGTGACGAGGGCGGACAGGTAGTCCACGCAGTGCGGACGGTCGGGGTGGCGGGCGACCTGCGTCTTCTGCCAAGGCGTCAGCTTGCGGTAGAGGTCGGCCAGCGCTTCCGCGGAGCGGGTCTCCAGGCGCTGGATGTCCTCCGAGACGTCGATGCGCCCCTCGGTGTCGCCGATCTTCTTGAGTTCGATGATCTGGCTGTCGAGATCGGCGACGGGCTTTTCGAAGTCGAGATAGTTGTGCATCCAGCCGGGCCTTGCGCCGTCCTGTGGCGGTTCGGGAGGCGGCGCCTTGCGCCCGCCGGCCCGAACGGCCGGCCGGCTGGCTCGGCCGCACGCCGAACCTTGGGGTTCGCGTCGGCGCGCAAACTGGCGATCCGCCTTGCGAATGTCAAGAAAGGCGGGCGAATGTCCGGAAGCGCGGCATCTCAGTCGGCGCCGCCCGACAGGGGATGGTGATCGGTGACCAGAGCCAGGAGCCGTTCCTCCAGGACATGGGTGTAGATCTGCGTGGTGCCGATGTCGGCGTGGCCGAGGAGCTCCTGCACGACGCGAAGGTCGGCACCGTTCTGGAGGAGGTGGCTGGCAAACGCGTGGCGCAGGACATGCGGGCTCACCCGCGACGGGGGAATACCCGCCCGGATCGCCAGATCCTTCAGGTCGCGGGCGAAGGCCTGGCGAGTCATGTGGCCGCTTTCCGAAAGCGCCGGGAAGAGCCAGGCGTCGCTCGGGCCGGCCAGGTCCTTGAGCGAGGCGGCAAGCAAGTCCATCGCGTCGCGCGCACGCTCGCCGATCGGCACCATGCGCTCCTTGTCGCCCTTGCCCCGCACCACGATCAGGCGCCCGCGCGAGCGCAGCACCGAGCGTGGCAGGGAGACCAGCTCGGACACGCGCAGGCCCGTCGCGTAGAGGATCTCGACCAGCGCATGCATCCGGCGCGCCCGCGCGAGCGGCGCGCCCCGCAGCTCCGGATTCCCGGCCGAGGCCTCCGCCTCGCCGATCAGCCGGTCGACCTCGGCCTCCGACAGGATCTTGGGTATCGCCCGCTGCTTGCGCGACCCTTCGATCGGCGAGGTCGGATCGTCCGGCCGCATCCCCTCGGCGTAAAGGAACTTGAAGAACTGGCGCAGTGACGACAGGCGCCGCTGGCGCGAGGAGGCGGCGAACCCCGTCGCGTCGAGATCGGCCATATAGGCCCGGACGGCTTCGGTGGTGGCCGCCGAAAGCGAGGAGCCGGCCGCCTTCAGCGCGCCGCGCGCGTGGCCGAGGTCGCGGCGATAGGCGTCGAGCGTGTTGGCGGAGGCGCCCCGCTCCACCGCCATCATCTCCAGGAAGGCGTCGATGGAGGCGTCGTCCCGACTCATGGGGCGACGCCCGTCTGCGTGTTGGGCGCGACGGGAGCCGGCTGCAGGGCCGGGATCGGAACCTTCACCGTGGCCGGCACGGGCACCGGCTCCACGAAGGCCACCAGCGCCGCCATCGTCGCGTAGACCGCGCCGACGAACAGCGCGAGAATGGTCAGGAGGCGCGTCAGGGTGGGCATCGGGCGGCACGGCTTTCGATCGATGGACGGGGCGGACACTAGAGGCTGAGGCGGGCGAGCGACAGTGCCCGCATGCCTCAATGGAGGGCGAACGAGGCGGGGCCGGGGCAGCCGTACGCCGGGAGTCTCGCTTGACGGCACAGGGCTTTTCTGGTCTCACGCGGGCCGATTGTGCCCCTTCTTGCCGCCCGAGCCGATGATCGAGACCTCCGGGGCCATGCCCGTCCCCTCCCCGTCCGTGCCGAGCGCCGCCCTGCGGCCCGTCGTGCTCGTCGGGCTGATGGGCGCCGGCAAGACCACGGTCGGGCGCAAGCTCGCCCAGATGCTCGACCTGCCCTTCGTCGACACGGACCACGAGATCGAGGACGCCTCGCGGATGACGATCGCGGACCTCTTCGCCACCTATGGCGAGGCCGAGTTCCGCGCGTTGGAGGCCCGCGTCGTCGCGCGCCTTCTGGACGACGGCCCCCGCGTCATCGCCACCGGCGGCGGCGCCTTCATGAACGCCGGCACGCGCAAGCTCCTGGCCGAGCGCGCCGTCACGGTCTGGCTGAAGGCCGAGCTCGACGTCCTGATGGAGCGCGTCTCCAAGAAGCCGACGCGCCCGCTGCTCCAGACGCCCGATCCGCGCGCGACGCTGAAGGCCCTGATGGACGTGCGCTATCCCGTCTATGCCGAGGCCGACTTGCACGTGCAGACGCGCAACGTGAAGCGCGAGGCGGTGGCCAAGGAGATCCTCGACCAGCTCGAACGCCATCCCCTGTTCAAGGCGCAAGGATGACCGAGACGCACACTCCCCACCAGTCCGTGCGCGTGGATCTCGGTTCGCGCAGCTACGATATCCTGATCGGGCCGGGCCTGATCGAGGCCGCCGGGCGGCACATCGCCGCCGCCCTGCCGAAGGCGCGCGTCCTCGTCGTCTCCGACGAGACGGTGGCCGGGCTCCATGCCGACCGCCTCCTCGCCTCGCTGGCGGCGGCCGGCGTCGATACCTCGCTCCTGACGCTGCCGCCCGGCGAGACGACGAAATCCTTCGACCACCTGATCGCGGTCGTGGACCGCATCCTCGAAGAACGCCTGGAGCGCGGCGACGCGGTGGTGGCGCTCGGCGGCGGCGTGATCGGCGATCTTTCCGGGTTCGCCGCCGGCATCGCGCGGCGCGGCATGCGCTTCGTGCAGGTGCCGACCTCCTTGCTGGCGCAGGTCGATAGTTCCGTCGGCGGCAAGACGGGCATCAATTCCCCCCGCGGCAAGAACCTCGTCGGCGTGTTCCACCAGCCGGCGCTGGTCCTCGCCGACACGGACGTCCTCGACACCCTGTCGGAGCGCGAGTTCCGCGCCGGCTACGCCGAGGTCGTGAAATACGGCCTGATCGACCGGCCGGACTTCTTCGCGTGGCTGGAGGCGAACCGGGCGGCGATCTTCGCCGGCGGCCCGGCGCGGGTCGAGGCGGTGGCCGAGAGCTGCCGCGCCAAGGCGGCCGTCGTCGCCGGCGACGAGCGCGAGGACGGCGACCGGGCGCTCCTGAACCTCGGCCATACGTTCGGCCACGCGCTGGAATCGGTCGCCCGCTACGACCCCGCCCGCCTCGTCCATGGCGAAGGCGTCTCGATCGGCATGGCGCTGGCGCATCGCTTCTCGGTGAAGCTGGGGCTCTGCCCCGGCCAGGATGCCGGCCGCGCCGAGGCGCATCTCAAGGCAGCGGGCCTGCCGACGCGCATCCAGGAAGTTCCCGGCGAGGGCTTCACGCTGGACGCGCTGATGGACAGGATCGCCCAGGACAAGAAGGTGTCGCGCGGGAGCCTGACCTTCATCCTAACGCGCGGGCTCGGCCAGGCCTTCGTCGCGCGCGACGTCTCGCCCGACGCCTTGCGCGGCTTCCTGACGGACGAACTCTCGGCCTAGGCCGCGGCTTTGGTCGCCCGCCGGTACGGTCGGCGCGCGAGATAGGTCCGGCGCCAACGGTCGGGGATCGCGAGCGCCAGGACGGCCAGAAGGGCGCAGGCGAGGGTCGAGGCGAGGATCGCCCCATGGCCGAAGGCGCCCACCAGCGCGCCGCCGCTCGTCGCGCCGGCCGCCATGCCGAGCCAGGGCACGCACTGCACCCACCAGCCGGGCGAGGCTTCGCCGAGGATCAGCCGGCCGAGCCCGCGCCCGAAGCGCGACAGGGCGCCCGTGACGTAGGTGAGGCCGAGCGCCTGGCCCCCCACCTCCTCCAGCGTCCCGTTGATCGCGCCCATGGCCAGGACCAGGAGGACGATCGCCGGCCCGCCCTGGCCCAAGGCCGCCGACAGGCCGGTGAGCGCACAGACCGCGGCGAGCAGCACCGGCTGGCTGCCGCGCGCGGCGCGCATCAGGAGGACGCCAAGCGCGTTGCCGCAGACGAAGGCGAGAAGGAGCGCCAGGAGATGGCCGGCGCGCGCGAGGTCGCCCGAGCCGGCCGCGATGCCGAGGCGCGTCGTGTTGCCGCTCATGAAGGAGACGAAGTCGCCGGCGAGGAGGAAGCCGATCGCGTCCGTCAGCCCGGCCGTGAAGGACAGGGCGGAGGCGAACAGGAGCCCCACGGCGATCCGCGCCCGCGCGCGGCGACGCACGCGGCGGCGCACGGGGTCAGAACCGCGTCGGCTCGCCGGGCGCGGCGGCCTCGATGGCCAGCGCGTGGACGCCGGTCGCCAGTTCCTCGGCCAGGAGCGCGTTGACCGCGCGGTGGCGATCGAGCCGGCTCTTGCCGGCAAAGGCCGCCGAGACGACGCGCACCCGGAAATGCGTCTCGCCGGTTCCGTCGAAGGCGCCGTGATGGCCGCTGCCCTCGTGGTGGTGGCCGGCATGGAGATGGCTCTCGTTGACCACCTCCAGACGCTCGGGAACCAAGCCTCGCGTCAGCTTCGCCTCGATCTCGGCCGCCTTGGTCATGATGTCGCCCCGTCCGTCTGTGAACCCTCGCGCCCCGCGCCGGTTTGGGCGCGTCGCCGGCTCTCCGTTTTGGGCGGGTTTTCCGTTCTGTCAATTCTTGTTCGCAACGGGCCCGGCCCCCATAATCGCAGTCTGATGAAGCTCGACTCCAAATACTTCGACAAGATCCGCGTCCGCCCCGCCCGCTCGGGGCCGGAGCCGGAGCGCGCGCCCGTCTGCATGTGGGAAGGCTGCGAGGAGCCGGGCTCGCACAAGGCCCCGCGTGGGCGCGACCACGAGGGCCAGTATTTCCACTTCTGCGTCGATCATGTGCGCCTCTACAACAAGTCCTACAACTACTTTTCCGGGCTCGGCGACGACGACATCCAGAAGTATCTCAAGGACTCGCTGACCGGCCACCGGCCGACCTGGACCATGGGCTCCAACAATTCGGGCGGGGCCATGCCCTCCTCGAAACCGAGCGGGCGCCCGCGCCGCTGGAACGGGGCGCGACCGCGCGACAGCTTCAACCTGTTCGGCGACGGCGAGGCGGTCGCCGCGGCACCGCGCCGCAAGGCGAGGACGCTGGAGGTCAAGGCGCTGACGACGCTCGGCCTTGCCGAGACCGCCGGCGGCGAGGCGATCCGCGTGCGCTACAAGGCGCTGGTCAAGCAGTATCACCCGGACGCCAACGGCGGCGACCGCGGCTCGGAGGACCGGCTTCGCGAGGTCATCCAGGCCTACAAGCTTTTGAAGGCGTCGGGCTTCTGTTAAGGCCTGATTCCGGGCCTGATCGACACGCGCCGGCGGCCGAAGCGACATGCAAGACAATGGCCTGCCGGAACGCGGCAGCGCCCCTGGAGGTATGATGAGTGCAGCGGAACTGGAAGTGGCGAACCTTCCCGACGCCATGGTCTCCGTCCGCGAAACCTTCGGTTTCGACAGCGACCTGAAGGTCCCGGCCTTTTCCCGGACCGAAGCCCACGTCCCCGAGATCGACCCGGACTACCTGTTCGACCGGCAGACGACGCTCGCGATCCTGGCGGGCTTCGCCAAGAACCGCCGCGTCATGGTGTCGGGCTACCACGGCACGGGCAAATCGACCCATATCGAGCAGGTCGCCGCCCGCCTCAACTGGCCCTGCGTGCGCGTCAACCTCGACAGCCACGTGTCCCGCATCGACCTCGTCGGCAAGGACGCGATCACCGTGCAGGACGGGCGGCAGGTCACCGAGTTCCGCGACGGCATACTGCCCTGGGCCTACCAGAACAACGTCGCCCTCGTCTTCGACGAGTACGACGCGGGCCGGCCGGACGTGATGTTCGTGATCCAGCGCGTGCTGGAATCGTCGGGCCGCCTGACGCTGCTCGACCAGGCGCGCGTGATCCGCCCGCACCCGGCCTTCCGCCTCTTCGCCACCGCCAACACGGTGGGCCTCGGCGACACGACGGGCCTCTACCACGGCACGCAGCAGATCAACCAGGCGCAGATGGACCGCTGGTCCATCGTCACCACGCTGAACTACCTGCCGCACGACAACGAGGTCGGCATCGTCCAGGCCAAGGCCAAGCACTTCCAGACCAAGGAAGGCCGCGCCCAGGTCTCCAAGATGGTGCGCGTCGCCGACCTCACGCGCTCGGCCTTCGTCAACGGCGACCTCTCGACCGTGATGAGCCCGCGCACGGTGATCACCTGGGCCGAGAACGCCGAGATCTTCGGCGATATCGGCTTCGCCTTCCGCCTCACCTTCCTCAACAAGTGCGACGATCTCGAGCGGCCGCTGGTCGCCGAGTTCTACCAGCGCGCCTTCGGCGAGGACCTGCCGGAGGCGGCGTCGAACCTCGTGCTCGACTGATGCCGACCCGCCGGGCCTTCCTCCTTGCCGCAGCGGCACTCGCCTGCCTTGCGTCTCCTGCGTCTGCAACGCAGGACCGCATCCTTCGCGTCGAGGGGGCGCTCGGCGCCAAGACCTATCCCGGGCTCGAGGCCTTACTGTCGAATTCGGTCGACACGATCGTCGGCCTCGATATCCGCGCCGACCAGGCCGAGAAGGGGATCAGCGTCTCGACGGAAGGCGACCGCTTCATCGCCTATCTCACGGGCCAGGGCTCGGACACGCAGATCGTGGCGGACGGCGGCTTCGGCTTCCGGCAAGGTGCCGTGACGCTGGAGGGCTTCTTCTCCGTCAAGTACGCCGGCATGAACCAAGGCATCGTGACCCTGTTCCTGGAACGCCAGCCGGACGCCAGCGTGCGTCTGTCCGCTGCGCCGGTGAAGTCCATCCCCATCGACCGCCTGGACTCCAGGATCCGCAAGCAGGATTAGCACTCGTGGCCCGTATCGGCGACAACTCGACAAAGGCCCCACGCGGCAAGGCACCCGACCGCGAGCCGTTCCGGCGGGCCGTCGCCGGCTGCATGCGTGCCATCGCCGGGGATGCCGAGCTCGAGATCACCTACGGCAACGAGCGGCCGGGACTGACGGGCAACCGCGCCCGCCTGCCGGAGCTGCCCAAGCGCGCGGGCGAGAACGACGTGTCGGTGGTGCGCGGCCTGTCGGACGCCATGGCGCTTCGCAAGGCGCGCCACGACGCGCGCGTCCACGCGACGCTCTCGCCGGACGGGCGCGGCGCGCGCGCCGTGTTCGACGCGCTGGAGCAGGCGCGCTGCGAGGCGATCGGCGCCAACGCCATGCCGGGCGTCGCCGACAATCTGGCCGCCATGCTGGAGGACAAGTACCACCGCTCCAACCTCTCGGAGGTCACCGACCGGGCCGAGGCGCCGCTGGAGGACGCCCTCGCGCTCCTCGTGCGCGAGAAGCTCACCGGCCGCCCGGTGCCGCCGAGCGGCCAGGCACTGGTCGACGTCTGGCGCGACTGGATCGAGGACAAGGCGGGTCAGAAGTTCCAGCGGTTGGGTGAGACCGTCGAGGACCAGCGCCTCTTCGCGCGCGCCATCCGCGACATGCTGGTTTCCATGGAGATGGCGGAGGAGCTCGCCGACGAGAGCCAGTCCGAGGACGAGGAATCCCCGGAGGAGGCCGGCGACAATCAGACCCGCGACAACGAGGATTCGGGCGCCGAGAAGGAAGCCGGCCAGGACGAGGCCGAGCCGCAGGAATCCGAGGGCGAGGCGGAATCGACCGACATGTCGGAGGCCGAGACCTCGGAGGTGACGGCCGAGGAGCCCTCCGACGAGGAGGAGCCCGACTCGGAGACACCCGGGGATTCGCGCCGGCCCAACCAAGCCATGCCGCGCGACCTCGGCGACACGGACTACCGCGTCTTCTCCGAAACCTTCGACGAGACGGTGGGGGCGGAGGAGCTTTGCGACGAGGCCGAGCTCGACCGCCTGCGTGCCTTTCTCGACAAGCAGCTCGTCTCGCTTCAGGGCGCCGTCGGGCGCCTCGCCAACCGTTTGCAGCGCCGCCTGATGGCGCAGCAGAACCGGGCCTGGGACTTCGACCTCGAGGAGGGCTATCTCGACACGGCCCGTCTGACGCGCCTCGTCACCGACCCGATGCAGCCGCTCTCCTTCAAGATGGAGCGCGACACCCAGTTCCGCGACACGATCGTGACGCTGCTGATCGACAATTCCGGCTCGATGCGGGGCCGGCCGATCACGGTGGCGGCCACCTGCGCCGACATCCTCGCGCGCACGCTGGAGCGCTGCGGCGTCAAGGTCGAGGTTCTCGGCTTCACGACGCGCGCCTGGAAGGGCGGCCAGTCGCGAGAGGCCTGGCTGAAGGCCGGCAAGCCGCAGCGGCCGGGCCGGCTCAACGACATCCGGCACATCGTCTACAAGGGCGCCGACGCCCCCTGGCGGCGCGCCCGGCGCAATCTCGGGCTGATGATGCGCGAAGGGCTTCTCAAGGAGAACATCGACGGCGAGGCGCTGATCTGGGCGCACAACCGCCTGCTCGGCCGCCCCGAGCAGCGGCGCATCCTGATGATGATCTCCGACGGCGCGCCGGTGGACGATTCGACGCTTTCGGTGAACCCCGGCAACTATCTCGAGCGCCACCTGCGCGCGGTGATCGAGGAGATCGAGACGCGCTCGCCGGTGGAACTGCTCGCCATCGGCATCGGCCACGACGTGACGCGCTACTATCGCCGCGCCGTGACCATTTCCGACGCGGAGGAACTGGCGGGCGCCATGACCGAGCAGCTCGCCGCCCTCTTCGAGGACGAGGGCGAAATGCCCGTCCGCCGTCGTCGCGTCGCCGGGCGGCGCTGAGGATGGCGGTGCGCATCGCGGGGGCGGCGCGCTCCCTGGCGCTCGTCGGTCTTCTTCTTTCCGCCGCGCTCGTCGCGCCGAGCCCGCGCGCCCTGTCGGCCGAGACGGAGGTCAAGGCGCGGACAATCGCGCGCTTCGGCATCGGCAGCGACGCGGTGCGCTTCGGCGCGCTCGACTATGTCGGCGGCTTTTCCTACTCCTCGTCCGACCGGCGACTGAAGGGCGTGTCCTCCATCCGCATGCGTCCGAACGGCGCCGGCTTCCTGGCGGTGACGGACACCGGCTTCTGGTTCGCCGGCGCGATCCGGCGGGACGGGCAAGGCCGTCCGGTCGGCATCGCGGATGCGCGCATCGCGCCGATCCTCGACAAGTCGGGCCGCGCCATGCCCTCCAAGGGCGAGGCGGACGCGGAGGGGCTGGCGATCGTCGGCAACGAGGCCTGGGTGAGCTTCGAGCGCGACCACCGGATCGAGGCCTTCGCGCCCGCCTTCGCACCTTTCGAATCGCGCGGGCGGCGCGAGGCGCATCCGATCCCCAAGCGCGAGCTGCGCGGCAATGGCGGGCTGGAGACGATCGCCGCATCGTCGAAGTCCTCGCCGCTGAAAGGTGCGGTCGTGGTCGTGGCGGAGCAGTCGATCGACGCCAAGGGCAATCTTCTGGCCGCCATTCTCGGACGCGGCCAATTCACCGTAAAGCGCGACGAGCCCTGGGCTGCGACGGACGGCACCTTCCTGCCGGACGGCGACCTCCTTCTCCTGGAGCGGCGCTTCGAGGGTTTCGGGCGCGTCGGCATGCGCATCCGTCGCATCGACGGCGCCACCATCCGCCCCGGCGCGCTGGTGGACGGTCCGGTGATCATGGAAGCCGATCTTGGGCAGGAGATCGACAACATGGAAGGGCTGGACGCCTGGCAAGGCGCGGACGGCCACACCTACCTGTCGCTCGTCTCCGACGATAACGGCTCCTTCTTCCAGCGCAATCTCTATCTTGAGTTCCGCCTCGCCGAGGACCGTCAGGCCGGCGTCGGCACCTCGCGATAGGGCAGGAAGGCGTTGACGGCGACGCGGTACGGCACGAGGCCGAAGACCGCGATGATCAGCTTCACGCCGAAGTCGCCGAGCGCCCAGGACACCCAGCGCGGCGCCTCCAGGGCGAGAAGGCCGAACAGGGGCGCGGCTTCCAGCGCGAAGGGCTCGTTGGGGCCGAGGAAAACGAAGACCGGCGCGAAGGCGAGCGAGAAGAACAGGGCGGTGTCGAGGATCGTGCCGAGGATGCCGCTCGCCAGCGGCGCCTTCCACCAGGACAGGCGCCGCAGCCGGTTGAAGACCAGGATGTCGAGAAGCTGGGCCATCAGGAAGGCCATGCCGCTCGCCAGCGCGATGCGCAGGAGGCGACCCGCCTCCGTCTCGAAGGGCGTCAGGCCGAGCCGGTGCAGGATCGGCGGAAACACGATGGAGCTGACCACCGCCGCCGCGAAGCCGAGATAGACAACGCGCCGCGCCACGGCCGGCCCGAACAGGCGGTTGTTCACGTCCGTGACGATGAAGGCGAAGGGGTAGACGAAGGCGCCCCAGGTGAGGAGGTCGGCCAAGGACAGGGGGCCGAGCGTGCCCTGGACAGGGAACTGGACGGCGATGTTGGAGGCGAGCACGATGATCGTCATGGCGATCACCGGCAGGACGGTGCGGCGGGACAGGGTCACGGCGGGTCGTTCCATTTTTTTAGGCTGGGGTATGGCACCAGCGTCGATGCTTCGAGGGGCAAACGCGAAAACGCCGCCCGAGGGGCGGCGCTTTCGAAGGATCGCTGGGCGAAGCGCCTCAGGCGGCTTCGGCCGTCGTCGCGGTCTTCTTGGCGATCTGGCGCTTCAGAAGGCGGGCCTTCTGCGACAGCTCGTGCTCGGCGGCCTTCGCGAGGAAGGCGTCGAGGCCGCCGCGGTGCTCGACCGAGCGGAGCGCGTGGGCCGAGATGCGCAGACGGAAGCGCTGGCCGAGCGCGTCGGAGATCAGCGTCACCTGGCACAGGTTCGGCAGAAAGCGACGGCGGGTCTTGTTGTTGGCGTGGCTGACGTTGTTGCCGGTCTGGACGGCCTTGCCGGTCAGTTCGCAAGCGCGTGACATGGGATCACCTTTCAAACGTTCGATACGGCCTTCCGGGGCGCGCCGCCGCCGGAACGGCAGCGCGATCATCGACCCCATGGCATGATCGGAAAATCGACTGCCCCTATAGTGGCGTGCGCCGGCCCCGTCAAGCCGCAAGGCCCTCGCGGCTGTCGCCGGACTTGATCCCGCCGCCTTCGCGCGCAAAGAACGGGCTCGCACGCCGTCCCGCGCCCCCCCCCGGAGAAGCCCCATGCCCCACGCCATGCCCGGCCTTCTCGCCCTCGCGCTCCTCCTTTCGGCCGCGCCGGCGGGAGCCGAGGCGCCCGCCCTGCAGACGACCTATGCGATCACCCTGATCGGCCTGCCGGTCGGCCGGGCGGAATTCCGCACCACGATCGACGGCGCGCGCTTCAAGGTCGAGGGCACCCTGTCCTCGGCCGGGCTTGCCGAACTCGTCTCCTCGACGCGCGGCACGAGCTCGGTGTCGGGGCGAATCGCCGGGCGCCGGCTTCTGGCCGACCGCTACGCGCTCGCCTATACGAGCGACGGCAAGTCTTGGGTCAGCGACCTGTCGCTGCGGGCGGGCTCCGTGACCGCGATCAGGGTCGCGCCGCCGGCGCGAAACCCCGCGCCCGCCGACTTCGTCCCCGTCCGCCGGGCGCAGCTCGCCGACGTCGTGGACCCGCTCGGCGGGCTGATGATCAAGGCGGACACGCCCGCCGATCTCTGCCGGCGCACGCTCAAGGTCTTCGACGGCTGGAGCCGCATCGACCTGCCGCTCACGCCGGCCGGCACCGAGACCGTGCGCATCGACGGGTTCGAGGGCGAGGCGAGCGTCTGCACCACGACGGTGCGGCCGGTGAGCGGCTACCGCACCTCGTCCAAGGGTCTGGCGTTCCTGAAGGGCAAGGTGATCCGCCTCGTCTTCGCCGAGATCGGCGACACCGGCATCCATGCGCCGGTTCGCGTGCGCATCCCGACGGAGGTCGGGCCGCTGACGCTGGCCGCGACCACCTTCGCCAAGCGGTAGGCTGCGTCAGATGCCGGCGCGGTACACGGCCGGGATGACGTAGATGTAGATGATCTGCTGCAGGAAGAAGATGATCAGCAGCACCACCAGCGGCGACAGGTCGAGCCCGCCGAAATTGGGCAGGACGCGGCGGATCGGCCGGTAGAGCGGCTCCGTCATCCGGTACAGGAAGTCGCCGATCACGGAGACGAACTGGTTGCGCGGATTGACGATGTTGAAGGCGAAGAGCCAGGACAGGATCGCCGACGCGATGATGATCCACCACAGGATGTTGAGGATCAGAAGGACGACTTGGATGACGGCGAGCATGTCGGACGGCGGCCTTTTCGGTTGCGGCTCTCTGGCCGATGGAATCGTGGCGCGAGGCTTGCACGACGAGATGGGGATTTCCCTAACGAATGCCAGCGCGGCCCGCAGCCAAACGGCTTCGTGAACGCGGCCCGATATCGCGCTTGACAGGCCGCCCGGCCCTATCCTAAATGCCGCGCACTGGTGGACGGGGCTGTAGCTCAGTTGGGAGAGCGCGTCGTTCGCAATGACGAGGTCAGCGGTTCGATCCCGCTCAGCTCCACCATTTTCTCCCCTTGCGACCCATGGCAGACGAGCGGGCCGGCCTTCCGGTCCGGAGCGAAGCCATGACCGACGATCCGCGCACGTCCGAAGCCGAGCCTCCCGTCGAGACGCCCGCGGAGGACCGGTTCGCCGCCTTTCGTAACTCGCGCTTCCTGCGCTACTGGCTGGCCCGGTTCCTGGCCGCCTTCGCGGTCCAGGTCGTGGCGGTCTCGGTCGGCTGGCAGATCTACGACCTGACGCGCGACCCGCTCGACCTCGGCCTGATCGGCCTGTCGCAGTTCCTGCCCGCCCTGCTTCTCGTCTTCGTCACCGGCACGGTGGCCGACCGCTACTCACGCCGCCACATCATGGCGGTGGCGATCGGCGTCCAGGCCCTCGGCGCGGGCGTGCTCCTCGCCCTCACCTATCAAGGCCTCGTCTCGCCGGCGCCCGTCTTCGCCGTTCTCGTGCTCTTCGGCGTGGCGCGGGCCTTCTTCGGCCCGGCGGCCTCGTCGCTGGTGGTGAACCTCGTGTCCAAGGACGAGCTGGCCAACGCCATCGCCTGGAACTCCTCGTCCTGGCAGATCGCCTCCATCGTCGGGCCTGTTGCGGGCGGCCTTCTCTACGGCCTGTCCCCGCACCTCTCCTATTCCGTCGCGCTGGCGCTCTTCGTCGTGGCCGGCGTCCTGATCGCCTCCGTCCCCGCCCCGTCGCAACGCACCAGCCGCGAGCCGGCGAGCCTCCGGACGGTGCTGGCGGGCTTTCGCTACATCTGGAGCGAGAAGATCGTGCTGGGCGCCATCTCGCTCGACCTCTTCGCCGTGCTGCTCGGCGGAGCGGTGGCGCTGATGCCGGTCTTCGCCCGCGACATCCTCCAGGTCGACGAGTTCGGCCTCGGGCTTCTGCGCGCGGCGCCGGGCGTCGGGGCGATCCTCACCGCGATCTGGCTGGCCGCCCACCCGGTCAAGGACCATGCGGGTCTCGTGATGTTCGCCTTCGTCGCCCTGTTCGGCGCCTTCACCATGCTGTTCGGCCTGTCCACCTCGCCCTGGCTCTCGGTCGCCGCGCTGATGCTGATGGGCGCCTCCGACATGATCTCCGTCTATATCCGCGAGATCCTGCTGCAGCTCTGGACGCCGGACGACGTGCGCGGCCGCGTCAACGCGGTGAACGGCATCTTCGTCGGCGCCTCCAACGAACTCGGCGAGTTCCGCGCCGGGGTCATGGCGTCCTTCGTCGGCGCGGTGCCCGCCACCGTCATCGGCGGCGCCTGCACGGTGGCGATCGCCGGCCTCTGGGCCGCGATGTTCCCGCAGCTTCGGCGCGCGCGCAGCCTTGCCGCGCGCGAATAGGGCAACCTACTCCACCGCCTCGCCGGCGCCTTCGGGCGCCGCCACCGGCACCGCGCCCGGCAGGGGTGCGAAGGCGCGGTTCCAGGCGTCCAGCGAGGCGATCTTGTAGGCCTCGGCGAGCGTCGGGTAGTTGAAGGTGTTCTCCAGGAAATAGTCGATCGTGCCCTTAAGGTTGAGCACGGCCTGGCCGATATGGATCAGTTCCGTGGCGCCTTCGCCGACGATGTGGACGCCGAGCAGCCGGCGCGTCTTCTTGGAGAAGATCATCTTCATCATGCCGCTCTGGAGGCCCATGATGTGGCCGCGCGAGGTTTCGCGGAATCGCGCGATCCCGCATTCGTAGGGAATGCCCTTCTTGCGCACCTCCTCCTCGCTCATGCCCACGGTCGAGATCTCCGGCACGGAATAGATGCCGTAGGGAAAGAACTCGGGTGTCGGCGGGGTCGGCGCGCCGAAGGCGTGGCAGGCGGCGATCCGGCCCTGCTCCATCGAGGTGGAGGCGAGGCTCGGAAAGCCGATCACGTCGCCGGCGGCATAGATGTGGGGCACGGCGGTCTGGAGCGTTCGACCGTCGACGGTGATGCGGCCGCGATGGTCGGCGGTCAGGCCGGCGGCTTCGAGGTTCAGCCCGTCCGTCGCGCCCATGCGCCCGGCCGCGAACAGGAGGATGTCGCTGGCCACGTCCCGGCCCGTCGCCAGGCTGCAGACGGGGCGCCCCGTGCCGTCGAAGGCGATCTTGGTCACCTCCGCGCCGAGGCGCAGCGCCACGTTGCGGTCGCGCAGGTCGTGGACGAACTCCTCCATCAGCTCCTTGTCCACGAAGTCGAGGAAGCTCGCGCGCGGCTCGATCAGCGTCACCTGCACTTCGAGGGCGGAGAAGATCGTGGCGTATTCGACGCCGATCACGCCCGCCCCGATCACGGTGAGCGAACGCGGCAGCTTCGGAATCTCAACGATCTCGTCGGAATCGAAGACGTTGGTGCCGTTGAAGGGCACGTAGTCCGGCCGGAAGGGGCGCGTGCCGACCGCGATCAGGATCCTGTCGCCGGCCAGGGTCCGCACCTCGCCCGAAGGCAGCGTGACGTCCAGCTCGTGGGCGGAGCGGAAAGCCGCGCGGCCATGCAGGATCTTCACGCCGTTGCGGGCGAACTGGTGGTCGAGCACGTCCACCTCGTGCTCCAGCGTCTTCACCATGCGGGCCTGGATGTCGGCGCTGGTGATGTCCTGCTTGACCCGGTAGGCGCGCCCGTAGAAGCCGCGCTCGCGCCAGCCCGACAGGTTGAGCACCGTCTCGCGCATGGTCTTGGACGGGATGGTGCCGGTGTGGACGGACACGCCGCCGACGCGCGTCTGGCTTTCCACGACGAGCACCTGCCGGCCGAGCTTGGCGGCCTGGATGGCGGCGCGCCGGCCCGAGGGGCCGCTGCCGATCACGATCAAGTCGGTGCGTTGCATGAGGTTTCCCGTCCGCGTCCCAGGCATGCGATGGGGCCGGACACGCGCCGGCCGTCCCATGGTGCATAGCGGGAGGAGCTTTCGCGAGGCGGGGTTCCGGATCAGTCCCGGCGGCCGAAGATCAGAGCCAGGAAGTCACCCAGCCACCGCTTCACCGGCGCGTCGAAGATCGCACGCCCGGTGAAGTGCTCGCGGCGCGCCTGTGCCCCCGGCAGCGACAGGCGGGCGTGGCCGCGCGTCGTCCAGCGGTGCATCATGGCGAGCGTGAGCTCGGCGTGGAACTGAACGCCATAGGCGTTGTCGCCGTAGCGCATCGCCTGATTCGGGAACCGGTCGCCGGTGGCCAGCAGCGTCGCGCCGGACGGCAGGGTGAAGCCCTCGCGGTGCCACTGGTAGACCATGGACGGCCAGGACCCGACGAGCGCCCGCCCCGCCTCCGTCGCCTCGATCGGATAGTAGCCGACCTCGACGAGGCCCTCGGCATGCGGGGCGACCTGGCCGCCGAGATGCTTGGACAGCATCTGCGCGCCGAGGCAGATGCCGAGGAACGGCCGGTTCTCGCGGAGCGGCACGTCGAGCCAGTCGATCTCCTGGCGCAGGTGCGGGTCGGGGTCGTTGGCGCTCGGCGGGCCGCCGAACAGGATCGCGCCGCGATGGTTCTCCAGCGTTTCCGGAAGGCGCTCGCCCAGCACCGGCCGGCGCACGTCGATCCTGACGCCCGCCGCCTCCAGCACCTGGCCGACGCGGCCGGGCGTCGAGGTCTCCTGGTGGAGGACCACCAGCACCGGTCGCGGATCGTCCGCTCCGTGCAGCCGGAAGCGGGGCGGAGCGGCGGCGCCCGGAACGGCGCCGAGGCCCTCCGGGTTCAAGCCCCGATGCTCCCCGCCCCGTGCATCGCCTCGTGTTTGCCCTGCATCCGGTCGCGCGTCGACACGCCGAGAAGCTCGGCGATGCGCCAGACCACGTTGTCCTCCAGCTCGTGCACGGCACCGTCCACGAAGACGACGCGCCAGAGAAGCTCGACGAAGCGTATCCGCTCGGCCTCGCTCAGGTGGCGCATGAGGACGCTGGTGAAGCGGTAGAGGTCCACCGCCTCGGCGTCGGCCGCCTCTCCGGCCGCCTCGATGCGCCGTGCGGTCGCGGCGTCGAGGTCGTATTCGGCGGCAAGCACCCGGCGCAGCGTCTCGATCTCCAGCTCGCTCGCCGATCCGTCCGCCTCCGTCACGTGGAACAGGAGCGCGGCGGCCGCCACGCGCACGTCGTCGGTGTCGGGCCGGGCGGAGGAACCGCCCGTCAGCGTGGCGAAGAAGTCCTTCAGGCCTTCGAGCATGGAAAGGGTCCGGTCCGGGCTGGCAACGGTGTCAGAGGGCGGGGTTCGGGGCTGCCGGCTCCGTGCGGGGCGGCGCCTGCATCTCGCTGGAGCCGCTGCCGGCGATGGACCGGGCCGAGCCGGGCTCGGACAGGGTGCGGACCTGCGGCGGGGCGGCGGGCGCGACCCAGCGGAACGCGTCGATCCGCCCGGTCACCGGCGAGACCGCCGACCATTCGGGGCTGGTCACGCCGTCGGCCGCCCAGGCGGGATCCTTGGGCGCGTTCAGCGCGCGGCTCATCCACTGGCGGACCAGCGCCTCGTTGCCCGAATCGGCGTCCTCGATATCGGCCAGAAGCAGATAGGTCGATTCGCGCGGAGCCGCCTCGGCCGCCGCCATGGCCTCGGCACGGGCGGTCGTGAAGTCCCGCGCGTCCAGCGCCGCATGGGCGACGACGAGGCGTGATTCCACGTGGCCGGGATGCATCGCGGCCAGCGTGCGGGCGCGCTTCAGGCGCTCCTCCACCCCGTCGAAGGACCGGGCATGGACGTAGAGCGCCCCGACCTGCGGATGCGGCTCCACCTTCCAAGCGGATTCCAGGATCTTGCTCGCCGACTTCCAGTCGTCGAGCCGGATGGAGGCGCGGGCGGCGATCAGCGCGGCCGGCACGAGATCGGGCGCGAGCTTCTGCGCCTCGCGCGCCAGGGTCCGCGCACCGGCGGGATGGGCGTCGGCCATGCCTTGCGCCCGCCCGGTCAGGAGCACGGCGCGCAGGCGGCGGCTTTCGACCTTGTCGATCAGGCGCGAATCGCGCTGCGCCTCGAGAATGGCGAGCGCGCCCTCGTAATCGCCCTGTGCGGCCTTCAGGTCGAGCACGGCCCCGCCGGCCCAGCCGACATGGGGGGCGATGCGCGATGCGCGTTCGGCATAGTTGCGGGCGGCGGCGCGGTCGCCGAGGCGCTCGGCCTCGAGATAGAGGCCGCGCAGGCCGACGAGACGGGTCTCGGGCTGCGCCTCCAGTTCCTCGAAGATCGCGCGGGCGCGCCCGTTGTCGCCCTCGATCAGCGCGGTCTGCGCGTCGAGAAAGCGCAGCATCGGCTCGGAGCGGCCGGGCAGGAGCTTGGCGGCCTGCTTGGTCATCCGCCGGGCGGTCACCGCATCGCCCGCGCCCACGGCGATGATGCCGGACGAGAGGGCGCGATAGCCCTTGTCGCGGCGGCGCGTGGAGAAGAAGCGCGACATGCGCTCGGGCGCTTTGAAGAATCCGCGCACCAGCCAGAACAGAAGGATCGCCGCCACCACGAGCGCGATCTGCAGCACCACGAAGACGGTGAAGCTCGTGCCGACCTCCTGACCCTGCCAGATCAGCGACACGGTTCCGGGATGGTCGGCGAGCCAGGCGAAGCCGAGGCCGGCGGCCAGGACGACGAGGAAGAAGGCGAGGATGGCCAGCATGTCAGCCCTGCGAGGAGGCGCCGACGGCGCGGTTGATCGTGTCCTGGATCAGGCGGTCGGCCTCGACGCGCGCCCGCACGTCGTCGGCAAAGTCCTTCGACGCGGTCTTGGCGGCCTCGGGCAGCTTGTCCCATTCGGCGAGCCAGGCGGCGTAGTCGCCGGACGAGACGGCCGCGTCCATGCGCGCGACGGCCGCCTGCGGCCCCGGCGCGTCCGGTGCGACGCTCGATCCGGCCGGCCGCACCTGCACCAGCGAGCGCAGCCCCGACAGGACCTGCGTGCCGACGTCCTCGTTGGAGACCTCGGGCCGCACGGCGTCGAGGATCGCTCCCTCCGCCTCCGGCCAGCGGGCGACGAGGGCCGACGGCGTCGGGACTCCGGACGCGGCAAAGTTGCGCAAGGGGTCGACCGCCGACGCATCGCCCGACGCCTTGGCGAAGGTCTCGAGCTCCGACATGAAGGGCGTGCCCCGGTCGATCGCCGACTTCAGGCCCGCCGCCGACAAGGCGACGGCGGCCTGGCGGTTGGCCTCCTCGATCGCGGAAAGGCGCTCGCCGAAACCGTCGATCGCCGAACGCGCCTCGTTGGCGGCGCTCTGCGCGTTCTGGGCGGCCTGCTGGGCGGCCGAGACGCCTGCGCGCGCCTCTTCGGCCGCAGCCTGGGCGGCGTTCGCCGTGTCGCGTGCGGCACTGGCGGCGGTCTGGGCCTCCGCCGCCGTGTCACGGGCGGCCGTCGCCGCCTCGTTGGCGGTGTTCGCGGTGGCCGCCGCGTCGCCGGTGGAGGTGCCGCTGCTCTGGATCGCGCGCTCGTTGGCCGTCACGCGGTCGGTGAGCTGGGTGAACTCGGCGGTCGACACCGTGCCCGATCCGGCGCCGCCGGCGGCCTGGGCCGACTGGACCTGCTCCACCGTGCCGCGCACCTGGTCGAGGTCGCTGCGGAGCTGCTGCACGTCGCCGGCTTGGGCGAACTGCTGTGTCTGGACCGGCTCCTGCCGGCCGGGCGGCGGCAGGATGCCGCCGTAGAGCGCCGTGCCGCCGAGAAGCAGGGCGATCGCGGCGCCGAGTGCCCCGGCGCCCAGAAGCGCGCCGAAGCCCGGACCGCCGCGCGGCTCGGACGAATGGCCGGCAAGATAAGGGCTTCCGTCAGGAACGGAGGTCTGCGTCCGCGCGGCCTCCGCCTGAGGATGGACGGTCTCGTCGTCCTCGAACTCGCCGAGATGGGGCCGCGACGGCTCGGCGGCCGTCGCATCGGCGGGCACGAAACCCTCCTCGCGGGCGAACTCTGCCGCCGGGGTCTCGGCCGGCCGGGTCTCGTCGCCCGACGCCAAGGGCGTGTCGGCACGGTCGGCACCCGCCGGCAACGGCGCGCCTGCGGCGGGATCGACGCTGTCGCCGCCCTCGGGCAGAGGCCCGGCCACCGCCTCGTGGACGCGCGCTGCTTCATCGGCGTCGCCGGCCTGCGTCAGGGCATCCTCGCGACCCGGCTCGCGGTCGTCGGAGGAGGCCGCGCCGCCGCTCACCACCGCCTCGCCGCCCGTCGCCGTATCGGACGAGAAACCCGGCTCCACCGCCGCGCGCTCGGCGTCCGTGCCACCGCCTTCGGTTCCGCCGGCCGCATCGATCCGCTCGGCTTCGCCGTCGATGATGGTTTCCGGTCTGCCGCCTGGTCGGGGGCGGCGCGGGCGATTGGCCATCCGGGGCTCCTCGAGTCGTGTCGGCTCCGAACGGAGCCGCATCCTTTGGGTTCCGGCCGATGGCCGACTGGCTCCGCCCCGCGAACAAGGGAGACGAGCCGATGCTGATTTAGCGTGTCCACGCCAAGCTGCAACGGAGTTTGTGCGGCGCCTGTGCGTTCGTGATCGGAAGGGTTGACGATCCCCCTCAGCCGAGGCGCGCGAGAAGCGCATCGAGCGACGGTTCGGCGGGCCATTCCGCCACCCGCCCCGGCGACAGCCCGTCCGCCACGGCGGACGACAGGCAGAGGTGGCGCAGGGCTGCCGGGCGAAGGCCGGGGCGGCGGGCGGCAAGCGCCTCGAACAGCGCCGCCTGCCCGCGCGACAGGAGGAGAACGGCATCCGGGGGACCGCTCTCCGTCAGGCGATCGAGTTCGTCCTCACCCGGCCGCCGCTCCACCATGTCGTAGACCTCCAGCGTGCGGAACCGCACGTCGGCCGCCAGGAGACCCGCCTCCAGATCGGGAAGCCGCGTGCGTCCCGCCGCATAGACGAGCGGAGCGTCTCCGGAAGGAAGCCGAGCGGCAAGAGCCGGGAGGTCCCGCGCCCGGCCGGGGCCGGCCACCACCTCGGGCAGACCCGCGGCCCGCAGCGCTTCAGCTGTCCGCTCGCCCACCGCCAGGACGGGGAGCGCCGTGCCGGCGGCGTGCCGCGCAAGCCAGGGGGCCGCATGGGCGCTGGTTGCGAGGAACCCGCCGAACGGTCCGCCTTCCAGCGGCGGGTCGAGCGGGCGCACCTCCTGCAGCGGCAGGAGCAGCGGCTCGTGGCCGTGCGCGCGCAAGACGTCGGCCGTGCGCGCGGCGTCCTCCGCCTCCCTGAGGACGAGCACCCGCGCCATCGCCCCTCAGCCGAACCAGCCGGCGAAGAAGTCCGGGCCGGCATCCGCGACCAGCCGGCGCGCGGCCTCGGCCGCGGCCTCGACGAGGTCCGCCCGGCCGGCGGAAAGGCGGGTCTCGTGCATGCGCGCGGCGTCGGGCGTCAGGATCATGCCGTGGAAGCGGAAGCCTTCGCCGTCGGGCCGGGCATGGGCGGCGATCGGGGTGCGGCAGGAGCCGTCGAGAACGGCGAGAAAGGCGCGCTCGGCCAGAAGCGCCCGGTGCGTGTCGGCGTGGTCGAGCGGCGCCACAAGCGCGGCCGTCGCCTCGTCCGCCGCCCGCTGCTCGACGCAGATCGCCCCCTGGCCGGGCGCCGGGGGAAACGCGTCGAGGTCGAGAATCTCGCCCGCGACATCGGCGGCGTCCAGCCGGTTGAGGCCGGCCAGCGCCAGGAGCGTGCCCTCCACCTCGCCGCGCTCGAGCTTCTGAAGCCGTGTCTGGACGTTGCCGCGGAAGATCACGAGGTCGAGGTCGGGCCGCAGGCGCTTCAGGAGCGCCTGCCGGCGGAGCGAGGCCGAGCCCACCCGCGCGCCTTGCGGCAGATCGGCAATGCGCCGGACGCTGCGGCCGATGAAGACGTCGCGCACGTCCTCGCGCGGCAGGAAGGCGGTCAGCGCCAGCCCGTCCGGCACGGCGGTCGCCATGTCCTTGGCCGAATGCACGGCGACATCGATCCGCCCGCCGAGCAGCGCGTCCTCGATTTCCTTGGTGAAGAGCCCCTTGCCCCCGACCTCCGAGAGCGCGCGGTCCTGGATGCGGTCGCCGGCCGTCGAGATCACGGTGACCTCGAACGCCTCCTCCGGCAGCGCGTGCGCCGCCATCAGCCGGGCGCGGACCTCGTGCGCCTGGGCGAGCGCCAGGCGGCTGCCGCGCGTGCCGATGCGAAAAGGGCGGGAGATCATGGGGCTGGCCTTTCGTGTCGTCGCCCTTCCCTACAACAGGCCGGCGGCCCGGGGCCACCGTTCAAAGCACGCGCCTTGCGGTGGCGAAACCCGCCGCGCACGGCTATGTGCTGGCGCATGACCACGCCCGACCCTTCCCTCTCCGGCCCCCTCGTCCTCGGCCCCCTCGTTCTGGGCATCGAGACGAGCTGCGACGAGACCGCCGCCGCCGTGGTGGGGCGCGACGCGTCCGGACGGGCGCAAATCCTGTCCAACGTGGTGCTGAGCCAGATCGGGGAGCATGCGGCCTTCGGCGGCGTGGTGCCGGAGATCGCCGCCCGCGCCCATGCCGAGGCGATCGGCGGCATCGTGTCGGCCGCGCTCGTTGAGGCCGGCGTCGCGCTCGAGGCGATCGGGGCCGTCGCCGCCACGGTCGGGCCGGGCCTCGTCGGCGGGCTGATCGTTGGGGCGACCGCCGCCAAGGCCATCGCCCTGCCGCTCGGAATTCCGTTTCTCGGCATCAACCATCTGGAGGGCCACGCCCTCACGCCGCGCCTCACCGACGCGCTCGCCTATCCCTATCTCCTGCTCCTCGTGTCCGGCGGCCACACGCAGATCCTGCTGGTGGAGGGGCTGGGCCGTTACGAGCGCTGGGGCACCACCATCGACGACGCGCTGGGCGAGGCCTTCGACAAGACCGCCAAGCTTCTCGAACTCCCCCATCCCGGCGGTCCCAGCGTCGAGCGCATGGCGACGTCCGGCGACGCCGCCCGCTTCTCCCTGCCCCGGCCGCTCCGGGGGGAAAAGCGGCTCGACTTCTCGTTTTCCGGCCTGAAGACCGCCGTGCGCCAGGCCGCCGAAGCCCATGCGCCGCTCGCCGACGGGGACGTCGCCGACCTCTGCGCCGCCTTCCAGCGCGCGGCGAGCGAAAGCGTCGCCGACCGGCTGGCGCTCGCGCTCGCCCGCTTCCGCGACCGGTTTCCCGACCTGGCCGACCCGGCCCTGGCGGTGGCGGGAGGCGTCGCGGCCAACGGTGAGATCCGCCGGGCCTTGACCGACCTCTCGGCACGCACCGGCGTGCGCCTCGTCTCGCCGCCCCATGCGCTGTGCACCGACAACGCCGCGATGATCGCCTATGTCGGCCTCGAACGGCTGGAAGCGGGCGAACGGGACGCCGTCACTCTGCCCGTGCGCCCGCGCTGGCCGCTGGACGAGACCGCCGCGCCGTTGATCGGCTTCGGCAAGCGCGGAGCCAAGGCATGAGCGTCGCGGTGGTCGGAGGCGGCGCCTGGGGCACGGCGCTGGCGGCGGTGGCGGCCCGGCAGGGCGGCGTCCGCCTTCTCCTGCGCGATCCCGCCGTGGCGCAGGCGATCAACGCGCGGCGGGAGAACCCCGCCTATCTGTCGGGCATCGCCCTGCCGCCCGGCATCGCGGCCGTGCTCGACCCCGCCGCGGCGCTGAAGGGCGCCGACACCGTCCTCCTCGTCACACCGGCCCAGACGCTCCGCGCCCTCTGCCGAACGCTGGCGCCCGCCCTTCCTTCAGGCGCGGCGCTGGTCCTTTGCTCCAAGGGCATCGAGCGCGACACCGGCCTCTTCGCCTCCGCCGTGGTGGAGGCCGAGCTGCCGGGCCACCCCGTCGCCGTCCTGTCCGGCCCGAGCTTCGCCACCGACGTCGCCGCCGGCCTTCCGACCGCCGTGACGCTCGCCGCGCGCGACGCCGGGCTCGCCGACACTCTGGCGCAGCGCCTGTCCGGCCCGGCCTTCCGCATCTATGCCGGCACGGACGTCCTCGGCGTCGAGGCGGGCGGCGCGCTCAAGAACGTGCTCGCGATCGCCGCGGGCGCGGCGGCGGGCCTCGGCCTCGGCGCCTCGGCCCAGGCGGCCCTCGTCACCCGCGGCTTCGTGGAGCTGACGCGTCTGGGCGAGGCGCTCGGCGCCGATCCGCGCACGCTGATGGGCCTGTCCGGTCTCGGCGACCTCGTCCTCACCTGCTCGGGCGCCCAGTCGCGCAACTTCGCCTATGGGCTGGCGCTCGGCCGGGGCGAAGACCTTTCGACGCAAAGGCTCGCGGAAGGCGTCTTCTCCGCCGGCATCGCGGCAAGGCTCGCGGCCGAGCGCGGCATCGAGGCGCCGATCATCGAGGCCGTCGCCGGCATTCTCGACGGCACGCTGCCCGTCGCCGCCGCGGTGGCGGCGCTCCTGGCGCGGCCCCTGAAGCGCGAGTTCGAAACCGCTTGATCGACCGCCCCGATTTGCTACGGGGCGACGAGCCATTCCCGGAGGAAAGCCCCATGCTCTACGCCCTGATCTGCGAAGACCGACCGGACGCCGGAAGCCTCCGGGCCGACAACCGCCCCGAGCACCTCGCCCATCTGAAGGGCCTCGGCCCGACGCTGAAGTTCGCCGGCCCCTTTCTCGACGACGAGGGCAAGCCGACGGGCAGCCTGATCGTGGTCGAGGCCGACAGCGCCGACGCCGCGCGGGCGCTGGGCGAACAGGACCCCTTCGCCAAGGCGGGCCTCTTCTCCTCCGTCACCGTGCGGCGGTGGAACTGGTCGGTCAACAATCCCGAGAGCGCCTGATGGCCTTCTGGCTGTTCAAGTCCGAACCGTTCAAGTGGTCCTTCCAGCAGCAGAAGGACTGCGGCGCGGCGGGCACCGAATGGACGGGCGTTCGCAACTACCAGGCGCGCAACTTCATGCGCGCCATGCAGCTCGGCGAGCGCGGCTTCTTCTACCATTCCAACGAGGGCAAGGCCGTGGTCGGCGTGGTGGAGGTCTCTGCCCTCGCCCATCCCGATTCGACCGCCGACGACCCGCGCTGGGAATGCGTGGACATTCGCGCGGTGGCCGACATGCCGAACCCGGTGACGCTGGACGCCGCCAAGGCCGAGCCGCGCCTCAAGGACATGGTGCTCGTCACCAATTCGCGCCTGTCGGTGCAGCCGGTGACAGAACACGAGTTCGCCGCGATCTGCGAGATGGGCGGGCTCGACTGGAAGACGACGGTGGGAACCTGACGGAGGGCGGAACGTTTCGCGAACGACACACTCGCGGAGCGATCCATGACCGATGCCAACCCCAAGGCCGACGCCGCCAATTCCAACACGGTGAAGGACCCGGACGACTGGACCACCGGCGACGAGCCGATGACCGGCGCGCAGGGGTCCTATCTCAAGACCCTGTGCGAGGAGACCGGTCACCCGTTCGACGACAAGATGACGAAGGGCGACGCCTCCAAGCTCATCGACGAGCTGCAGGCCAGGAGCAAGCGCCTGAAGGACGGCTGAGCCGACCGGTCCTGTTCATGGAGAGGCCGCGCTTCCCTCGGGATGCGCGGCTTTTTTTTCGGGCCGCCCGCCGCGCGGCCCGTCTTCAACTCAGGAAGCCGAAGAGCCAAAGAAGAAGGATGATCGGAATGGGAATGCCGATCAGCCAGAGAAGGCCACCTTTCAACATGACATGCGCTCCTTTGTCTCAGTCCCTGACGCAACCGCGCCGCCAGCTGGATGGTTCCGCGCCATCGGCCACGGGATCGGAAACGGCTTCGTGAAGGAGCGCGAGCGCCGCCGCGCCTTCGTCCTCGCCAACACCGCCCCGCTCCGCCCGCCGCACGTGCCCGAGATCGAACTGCATCTCGCCGACGAGGCGCACGACCTGTGGCTGCGCACGGAGGAGGAACTGGAGGCGATCGGCCTGCCGCCGCCCTTCTGGGCCTTCGCCTGGGCCGGCGGCCAGGGGCTGGCGCGCTACGTGCTGGACCATCCGTCCTGCGTGGCGGGCCGGCGCGTCGTGGATCTCGCCTCGGGCTCCGGCCTCGTCGCCATCGCGGCGGCCAGGGCCGGGGCGGCGTCGGTCCTCGCGCTCGACATCGACCCGTTCGCGCGCGAGGCCGCCCTTCTCAACGCCGGCCGCAACGGCGTCTCCTTCGAGGTACGGAACGAGGACAGGATCGGGGACTCGCTCGACGCCGACGTGCTGCTCGCGGGCGACGTCTTCTACGACCAGGGTTTCGCCCGGCGCCTCGCGCCCTGGTTCGACGCCCTGGCATCGTCCGGCGTGGACGTACTCGTCGGCGACCCGGGCCGGGCCTATCTGCCGGCTGCGAGCGTGGAGCGTCTTGCGGTCTACGAGGTGCCGGTCACGCGAGCCCTGGAGGACGCCGAGGTGAAGCGCACCACCGTCTGGCGCTGGCGCCCGGCGAGCTGACGCCCGCTTGCCAAAGCGTCACGCAGGCGTCACGAGGCGGACCTAAGAGCGCCTTTTGCAACGGGACGGCGGCATGGTGGGATTTCGGCTGGACGGGCTCGCCAAGAGCTTCGGCGGCGCGCGGGCGGTGGACGGGCTGTCGCTGACCGTTCCGGACGGCGCCTTCCTGGCGCTGCTCGGGGCCTCCGGCTGCGGCAAGACCACCGTCCTGCGTCTTCTCGCCGGGCTGGAGCGGCCGGACGCCGGGACGATCGCCATCGGCGACCGCATGGTGGCGGGCGACGGGGTCTTCGTGCCGCCCGAGGAGCGGGGCCTCGGCATGGTGTTCCAGTCCTATGCCCTCTGGCCTCACATGAGCGTCGAGGGCAACGTTTCTTTCGCGCTGCACGGCAAGGGCATGGCCGCAGGCGACATCGCCAGGCGCACGGCGGAAGCGCTGGATCTCGTCGGTCTCGGCCACCGCGCGAAGGCGCGCCCGCACGAGCTCTCCGGCGGCCAGCGCCAGCGCGTGGCGCTCGCCCGCAGTCTGGCGCTGCGCCCCAAGCTCCTGCTCCTCGACGAGCCGCTCGCCAATCTCGACCCGGCGCTGCGCACCGGGCTCGCCGCCGAGTTCCGCCGCCTCCACGCCGAGACGCGCACGACCTTCGTCTTCGTCACCCACGACCAGGCCGAGGCGCTGGCGCTCGCCACGACGATCGCCGTGCTGGAGGCCGGGCGCCTCGAACAGTGCGCGCCGCCGCAGGATCTCTGGCGGCGGCCCGCCACGCCGACCGTCGCACGCTTCATCGGCGACGGGCGCCTCCTGCCGGTCGAGGTCGTCGGGCGCGAGGGCGACCGGCTCGCCGTCACCTCCGGCGCCGCCCGCCTCCTCGTGCCGGGCGATGCGGAGCCCGGACCTGCCTGGCTGTGCCTGCGCCGCCAGGGGCTTGCGCTGGCCGAGGGACCGGAGGCGCCGGGCGCCCTTCCCGGCAGGGTGCGCAACACGCGATTCGAAGCGGGCGCCTTTCTCCACGACGTGGATCTTGCGACGGCGGACGGCCTCTCGGTCGAAGCGTCGGGGCCGGATCCCCTGCCTCCCGGCACCCCCGTGGCCTTGCAGGTCACCGACGGCTGGGTGATCGCCCGTCCGTCCTGATATTTTCACGCGCCTGTCATGTTCGGGCGCTAGCGGGAGCCCATCTTCCCCCGTCAACCGACGAAGGATCGTCCCATGTCGCGTCGCCTCGCCACCCGCCTTGCCGCCCTTGCCGCCGGCCTCGTCCTGTCCGGCGCCGCCCTCGGCGCCGACGCCTCGGGCGCGATCACGCTCTACACCTCGCAGCCCAACGACCAGATGACGGCCGTGGTCGAGGCGTTCCGCAAGGACACCCCCAACGTCTCCGTCGAGATCTTCCGCGCCGGCACGACCGAGCTGATGGCCAAGCTCCAGGCCGAGTTCGCCGCCGGCGGCTCGCCCGCCGACGTGGTGCTGATCGCCGACACGGTGGCGATGACGCAGCTCAAGGAAGCCGGACGCCTCCTGCCCTATGCCGAGGCGCCGGTGGAGGGCATTCCCGCGAACCTGATCGACGCCGACCGCACCTATTTCGGCACCAAGCTGATCACCACCGGCATCGTCTACAACACCGACAAGGTGACGACGGCGCCGACCTCCTGGAACGACCTCAAGAACGAGGACGCCGCCAGCCAGCTCATCATGCCGAGCCCGCTCTATTCCGGCGCGGCGGTCGTCCATGTCGGCACCATGACGCAGGACCCCGCCTTCGGCTGGGACTACTACGAGGCGCTGGCCGAGGCCGGCGCGGTGGCCGGCCAGGGCAACGGCACGGTGCTGGAGGCGGTCGCGCGCGGCGAGAAGAGCTACGGCATGATCGTCGACTACATGGCGATGAACGCCAAGGCCAAGGGCTCGCCGGTCGCCTTCGTGTTTCCGTCGGAGGGCGTCTCGACCATCACCCAGCCGGTCGCGATCCTGAAGTCCACCGACAATCCGGACGCGGCCAAGGCCTTCGTCGACTGGCAGCTCGGGCGCGCCGCGCAGGAGCAGTCGGTCGCGCAAGGCTACTTCCCGGTGATCGAGGGCATGGCGGCGCCCGCCGGCTATCCCGAGCCTATGACGCTGAAGGTGCTGCCGACCGATTCCGCCCAGCTCGTGAAGGACGAGGCGGACCTCAAGATGCGCTTCTCCGACCTCTTCGGTGGCTGACACGACGCACGCTTCGCGAAGCGCCTTGTCCAGGCGGCCCCTTGCGGCCGCCTGGCGCCCCCGGCCGGAGGCGGTGCTCGCCGCCGGCCTTCTCGTCGTCGTCGCGCTGATCGGAACCTGGCCGCTCCTGCGCCTCCTGTCGCTCGGCTTCGGGGCCGGCGAGGACGGGGCGGCCTTCGGCAACCTGGCGGAAGCCTGGGGCTCGCGGGCGATCCACCGCGCCTTCTGGAACACTCTGGCCGCCTCGGCGGGCGCAACGGCGATCGCCGCCGCCACGGGCACCGGGCTCGCGCTCCTCGTCGGCCTCTTTCCCGTCCGCGGGCGGGCGCTTGCGACCTTTCTTCTCCTGTCGCCGCTGCTCGTTCCCTCGCAGATCATGGCGCTCGCCTGGATCGAGCTGGCGGGCCTCGTCTCGGCGGATGCCGGGCGTCTCATTTATTCCGGTTCCGGCATCGCGCTGCTGCTCGGCATCGAATCGATGCCGCTGGTGTTTCTGGCCGTGCGGGCGGGCCTCGCGCTCCTGCCGGCGGACCTCGTGGAGGCCGCACGGATCGCCGGCGTCGGGCGCCCGCGCATCCTCGCCCGCATCGTCCTGCCTCTCCTGGTGCCGGCGGTCGCCGGCAGCGCCGCCCTCGCCTTCGCCGCTTCGGTCGGCAACTTCGGCATCCCGGCGCTTCTCGGCATTCCCGGCCGCTTCCCGATGCTCACGACCCTGGCCTATCAGCGGCTCAACGGCTTCGGTCCCTCCGTCCTGCCCCAGGTGGCCGTCATCGCGCTGGTGCTGGTGGCGCTGGCCCTCGGCGCCTTGTCTCTGCGGGCCCTCGTCCTGCGCGCGCTGGCCGTGCCGGTCGACCGGACGGGCACGCGCGCGAGCCGGCTCTTCGCCGCGGGCCTGCCGGCCTCCGCCGCCGTCTGGTGCGCCGTCCTCGTGCTCGCCGTCCTGCCGATGCTGGCGCTGCTGGCGGGGGCGCTGACGCCGGCGCTCGGCGTCGCCCTGACGCCGGAGACGGCGACGCTGGACCAGTTCCGCTCGGTGCTCGGCAGCGGCGCGATCCGCCGGGCGCTCCTCAACTCGATCGCCTTGTCTGCCGGCATGGCCGTCGTCGCCGGCCTGCTCGCGGTGCCCCTCGCCTATCTCGGACAGGTGCGCCGCAATCGCACGGCCCGGATCGCCGCCATCCTTGCCGACGGCCCCTTCGTGGTGCCGGGAACGGTGCTGGCGCTGGCCTTCATCCTGGTCTTCCTGCCGCCGCTGCCCATTCTCGGCGTCTCGCTCTATGCCACGCCCTGGATCCTGCTTCTGGCCTATGTCGCGCGCTTCCTGCCACTGGTGACGGCGCCGGTGGCGGCCTCCTTCGCCAGCCTCGACGCAGGCCTGGACGACGCCGCGCGGGTCTCGGGCGTCGGGCTGCGTCGGCGCCTCGCCTTCCTCGCGCTGCCGCTGGCAGGGCGGGCGGCGGCGGCGGGCATGCTCCTCGCCGCGCTCACGGCCTTCAACGAGCTGACCGTCTCGGCCCTCCTCTGGTCGGCCGGCACGCAGACGGTCGGCGTGATGGTGTTCTCGCTGCAATACGAAGGCAATTCCGGCGAGGCGGCCGCGCTCGCCGTCCTCGCCACGCTTCTCGTCGGCCTGCTCGCGCTCCTGGCCGACCGTCTCGGCCGCGGCGCGCCGGGCACCCTTCCCTGGCGCGACTGAGCTCCTACTCCGCCGCCACCGCCGCGACCTTCGCCTTGGCGACGCGGATCGGTACCGACTTCGCCGCGGGGACATGGCTGTCCTTGGCGTGGTGCCAGAGCGGGATCAGCCGATTCAGCTCGGGATAGTAGCCGCCGACATCGCCTTTCGGCAGCTTGAAAGCGTGGACCCGCAGGCCCTCGACGCGCCGTTCCACCCCGTCGTCGGCATGGGTCTCGACGTCGACGAAATCCTGGTCCTTGAGGCCGAGGCGGGTCATGTCGTCCCGGTTCATCAGGAGCACCATGCGCGAGCCCGAGATGCCGCGCAGCCGGTCGTCGTAGCCGTAGACCGTGGTGTTGAACTGGTCGTTGGAGCGCAGCGTCATGAGGGTGAAGACGTCGGGGCCGCGCGTGTCGATGTCGGGATTCGTGTCGAACCCGTCCTCCGGCACGTGGAAGTTGGCCTTGCCGTTCTCGGTCTTCCACTCGCGCCGGCAGGCCGGCAGGTCGCGGTGGAAGCCGCCGGGCTGCAGGAAGCGCTGGTTGAAGTCCTTGAAGTATTGCGGGTAGGCCCGCTCGATCTCGTCGCGCACCAGGGCGTAATTGCCGACCCATTCGTCCCAGGGAATGGTGGAGCGGCCGGGGACAGTCGCCTTGGCGAGTTCGGCGACGATCTTCGGCTCCGACAGGAGCTCCGGCGAGGCCGGCGGGCGCCAACCCTTGGAGCCGTGGATGCAGGCGGTGGAATCCTCGACCGAGACGGTCTGGTCTCCGCTTGCCTGCCGGTCCCGCTCGATGCGCCCGAGGCAGGGCAGGATGTAGGTCACCGCCCCAGGCAAGAGGTGGTTGCGGTTGAGCTTGGTCGAGATCTGGACGTGGAGGCGAAGGTTGCGCCACGCCTTTTCGATCAACTCGGTTTCCGGCACCGCGCGGGAGAAGTTGCCTCCCAGGCCGATGAAGGCCTTCACCGTGCCGTCGATGATGCCTTGGCAGGCCTCCACCGTTGCCAGACCCTTCTCGCGCGGCGGCTCGAAGCCGTAGAATTCCTTGAACTTGTCGAGCGGCGCGAGTTCCGGCTTCTCCGTGATGCCGACCGTGCGCTGACCCTGCACGTTGGAGTGGCCGCGGATCGGCGAGATGCCGGCGCCCCGCTTGCCGATATTGCCGCGCATGAGCAGGAGGTTCACCAGCATCTGCACATTGGCGACGCCGTGCCGGTGCTGGGTAAGGCCCATGCCGTAATGCGCCATCACCGCGTTGGAGCGGGCGTAGGTGCGGCCGACCTCCTCCAGTTCGGACCGCGCAAGCCCGGAGCAGCGCTCGATCTCCTCCCACGAGGCCTCGCGCACGAAGCGCTCGAAGTCATCGAACCCGTGGCAATGCTCTTCGATGAAGGCGGTGTCGAGGACACGGGCACCGCCCTTCTCCCTGGCGGCGTCGTCGAGGGCGAAAACCGTCTTGGCGATGCCGGTGATGGCGGCGATGTCGCCGCCGCATTTCAACTGAAAATACTCGCTCGACATCTTGGTGCCCTCGCCGGGCGACAGCATCTCGGCCGGCGACTGCGGGTTCTTGAACCGCATCAGGCCCCGCTCCTCCACCGGGTTGAAGGTGAAGACGGGAACGCCGCGCTTGCGCGCCTCCTGCAGAGGGTGGAGGAGGCGCGGCGCGTTAGTGCCAGTGTTGTGGCCGAAGAAGAGCATCATGTCGCAATGCGCGAAGTCCTCGTAGACCACCGTGCCGACCGGCGAGCCGATCGAGAGCGGCAGGCCGACGGATGTCGATTCGTGGCACATGTTGGAGCTGTCGGGCAGGTTCTGCGAACCGTAGACCCGCGCGAAGAGCTGGTACATGTAGCTCGTCTCGAGCGAGGCCCGACCGGAGGCGTAGAAGATCACCGACTTCGGGTCGAGGGCTTGCAATTCGCGCCCGATCTCTTTGAACGCGCTTTCCCAGGAAACCGGCACATACTGGTCGAGCGAGGCGTCGTAGCGCATCGGGCTCGTCAGCCGGCCGTTCTTCTCGAGGTCGTGGTCGGGCCAGTCGAGGAGTTCCGACACCTTGTGCCGGGCGAAGAAGTCTCGGGTTGTGCGCCGCTTGGTCTGTTCCCAGATCGTCGCCTTGGCGCCGTTCTCGCAGAACTCGAACGGATGGCTGTCGGCGGGCTTGGCCCAGGAGCACGAGACGCAGGCGAAGCCGTCCGGCTTGTTCTGCTTGTAGAGCGTGTTCCAGATGGTCGAGATCGCCAGGCCTTCCGCCAGGCTCTTGGTGGCAAGCGACTTGACCGAGCCCCAGCCGCCCGTCGGCTCGTCATAGGGTTCGACCGTGGGCTCGGGCTGGATCTCGCTGCGCTTCATGACGGCATGGCCTTCGCTCGGTGAAATGGTTGGCACCAATCCCTTGGACGCGCGAATGCCCCTTGCGGTTCCGCCCGCCGCCCTTCTACCGCCGCACGACCAATCGCGCGCCGAGCTTCAGGAACGGCGCCAGCCGGTCCATGTCGCGGCGCGAGACGGCGACGCATCCTTCCGTCGGCCGGTAGCCGGGCCGGGCGATGTGGAGGAAGATGGCGCTGCCGAGCCCGCGCGCGCGCGTCCGGACGTTCCAGTCGAGCACCACCACCACGTCGTAGAGCCCGTCCTCGCGCTGCATCGTCTCGGTGCTGGCGCCGAGCGGCAGGCGCACCGGTCGATTGTAGGCGGGGTGGCGCGGCGCGTCGCACCAGCCGTCGTCCGCCCTCGCGCGCCGCACGGGCAAACCGGGCAACCGGACCGGCTTGCCGCGCCGCCCGCCGCGGACATAGGCCCCGAGAACGGCCATCGCGGCGAGCGGCGTTCCCCCGTCCCCCTCGCGCTTGAAGGCGGTAATGCCCGAGCGCCCGAGCGCGCAGGGAATACGCAGGTAACCTGCCTGAAGCACCCCGCGGCGTGGGTCTCCGGGCACTGAACGAACCAGAAGAACCGGTCCGGATCGGGCTTTCCTTGGCCGGGGGGGTGGAAAAAGTCGCATGGCGCTCACAAATTATTACAAAGCCGGGTGCGAATCGCGCAGCCGGTCGGACCATGGAACGGGAACCTCGAATGAGCGTACGTAGCATTCTCATTGTCGATGACGACGACGACCTTCGCACGACGCTTGTGGACCAGCTTGCCCTGCACGAGGAATTCCAGGTGCTCCAGGAGGCGAACGCCACCAAGGGCATCCAGACGGCTCGGTCCAACCTGATCGACCTCGTCATCATGGACGTCGGCCTGCCGGACATGGACGGGCGCGAGGCGGTCAAGGCGTTGCGCAAGGGCGGCTTCAAGGCCCCCGTCATCATCCTCACCGCCCAGGACGGCGACGCCGACACGATCCTCGGCCTCGAATCGGGCGCCAACGACTATGTCGCCAAGCCCTTCCGCTTCGCGGTGCTTCTGGCACGCATCCGCGCGCAGCTGCGCCAGCACGAGCAGTCCGAGGACGCGACCTTCCAGGTCGGACCTTACGTCTTCAAGCCGAGCCAGAAGGTTCTGCTCGACGACAAGGGCGGCAAGATCCGGCTGACGGAGAAGGAAACGGCGATCATCCGCTACCTCTACCGGGCCGACCGCCGCGTGGTGACGCGCGACGTGCTTCTGGAAGAGGTCTGGGGCTACAATTCGGGCGTGACGACCCACACGCTGGAAACCCATGTCTACCGCCTGCGCCAGAAGATCGAGCCGGAGCCGTCCAACGCGCGCCTGATCGTGACGGAATCGGGCGGCTACAAGCTGATGCCCTGACGGAGCGTTAGCCTCCGGCGAAGACCGGAATCCTGTGACCGACTGGGGACGCCCCATCGCAATGGGCGTCCCGGCAAAGGCTTTGCGCAAGCTTTGGGCTTCACGCGGCGGTTGTTTCCTGCGATGTCGGATGCGGGCGCCCGCGCGTCCAGCATGGGGACGCATGGGGTGTATCGGTCGGAATGAGCCTGGAAAGCGACATGGAGCTTCTCGGCGGCGTCTCCTTGTTCCAGGACCTGACGCGCGACCAGTTACGGCTTCTGGCCTTCGGGGCGGAGCATAGGCACCTCAAGGCCGGCGAGATCCTGTTCCGGGCCGAGGCGCGGGCCGATGCCGGCTTCATCGTGGTGACGGGCGAGGTCAACCTCGTCGACGGCGAGGGGGATGCCCGGCGCATCGCCGACACGGTCGGCCCGGGCACGCTGCTCGGAGAGATCGCGCTGATGGCCGACACGCGCCGGCCGGTCACGGCGGTGACGGCCACCGACTGCGACTTCATCCGCATCTCGCGCCCGCTGTTCCGCCGCATGCTGCAGGAATATCCCGACATCGCCGCGACGCTCCACCGGCGCATCGCCGGCGAGCTCCAGGACATGACCGCCCGCATCCTCGCCCTGTCGGCCGTGTTCGACTACGACGACGAGGCGGACGAGACGGGACCGTCCGTCGAGACGGATGGTCGCCGGGACGCCGAACCACGGGACTGAGGATCGGGCGGCTTCCCTTCCTTCCCAGCCGTGCCCTTCAAGGGGCAAGGGCAAGGGCACGGGGCAAGAAGCGGCTTCATCTTCCCGAAAACACTCCGCATCTGACGGCGGACCGAACACTGGTCGACCTTCAAACGGAGATGCGCGGCTTTTCCGCTTCATCCGCGAGCAAAGATTATCGTCGGGGGCTTGATACGAACCCGAGCCTTCCCATTTCGGCCCATCGATTTCAGGGAGAAATGTCAGTTACAAATTCAAAGCAGCTCAGGACTACTGCACTCGACAGAGAAACAATACAAATCTCGTTCATGAGTTGCACCCTCTAACTGCAAGTTATGATTGCTACGACAAGGCGGAAATTTTTCTCGCGACCAGTTTTTACAATTTATTTTGATTTATTTCGCATCGTCGATGCTCAGTTTGCGCAAGGATACGACCTTGCGTCCAGCATTCGGATCCATCGAGATGAGACTTCTTCGCAATACGAGCGCGACCTCCAAGCTTGCAGTGTCTTCCCTCCTCGCCATCACGGTGGTGGCGGCCATGGTGGCCAACCAGAAATGGAGCGAAGGAGACATCCAGGAGGCGTCGCTTTCGGCCAACAACGAGCAGACCATCCTGAGCGGCATCATCTCGGCCAAGACCGCGATGAACGAAATGGCCGTCGCCCGCGGGGCCTTCCTGCAGGCCCGCTCGCCGAACGAGGTGGATGCGGTCCTGCGCGAGGCGAAGGCCAGCAGCGAGCAGGCCAAGGCCGATCTGGCGACACCCATCCGCATCGCCAAGCTTCCCGATGTCCTGATCGAGATCGACAGGAACCTCGGTCTTCTGACAGGCGAACTCGCGGCGACGGCAGCCGCCCGCTCCGCCGAGATCGCCGCAGGAACGGTCGCGACCACGCCCGTCTTTTCGGCGAACGCCTTGGACTTGCGGCAGCAGACGCAGGATGCGATCGACGAGGCGCTCGCCAACGCGAAACGTTTCACCGAGAGCGCCAAAGCGGAACTCGAACGCACCCTCCTGCGCGCCAGTCAGGTCGGGCTCGTCATGGGCCTTCTGGCCATCGCGATCGTCGTCGGCTCCGCACTCTTCCTGTTCGCGGCGCTCGCCCGCCCGTTGCGGGACCTGACCGCCGTTGTCGGACGCTTGGCCGAGGGCGACGTGACATCGGACATTCCCTTCATCGACCAGAAGGACGAGATCGGCGGCCTTGCCAAGGCCATGGCGGTGTTTCGCGACGGGCTTCGCGAGCGCCAGCGGCTGGAGGTCGAGGCGCGCCAGGCGCGCGACGAGCAGGCGGCGAGCCGGGACCGGCAGGCGGCGATCGACAGCGCCAAGGCGGAAGACCTTCGCATCTTCGTGCATGAGGTCGAGACGGCCTTCGGCCAGCTCGCGCTCGGCGACCTCACGGTCCGAATGGATGGCAAGGTCGCGGCCGAGTTCGAACCCATCCGCCTGCGCTTCAACGTGGCCGTGGGCTCGCTGGAGGAAGCCATCGGTTCGGTGGTCGGGTCGATCGGCTCGATCCAGGTGGGCCTCGAACAGATCACGGTGGCAGCGGGCGACCTGTCCCACCGCACCGAGCAGCAGGCCGCGAACCTCGAGGAGACCGTGGCGGCGCTCGGTCAGGTGACGCGCGGCATCAACGGGACGGCGGACCGCGCCGGCCAAGCGCAGGAGACGGCGACGACGGCCGTCAGGAACGCCGAGAAGGGGGGCGCCGTCGTGTCGCGCGCCGTGGAGGCGATGGCGGAGATCGAGCGCTCCTCCCAGCGCATCGGCAACATCATCGGCGTGATCGACGAGATCGCCTTCCAGACCAATCTCCTCGCCTTGAACGCCGGCGTCGAGGCCGCGCGGGCCGGCGAGGCGGGCCGTGGCTTCGCCGTGGTGGCGCAGGAGGTGCGCGGGCTCGCCCAGCGGTCGGCGGAAGCCGCGAAGGAGATCAAGGAACTGATCGCGGCCTCGGGCACAGAGGTGGAGCGCGGCGTCGAGCTCGTCTCTGCGTCCGGCCGCTCGCTGCAAGAGATCGTCGCGCAGGTCGATCAGATGAGTCATCTCGTCGGCGAGATCGCGAGTTCGGCGAAGGAGCAGGCGATCAGCCTCAGGGAAGTGTCGGTGGCCGCCGACCAGATGGACAAGGTGACCCAGCAGAACGCCGCCATGGTCGAAGAAACCACGGCCGCCGCGCAGTCCCTCAGCTCCAAGACCGCGGACCTTGCGCGCCTCACCGAGCGCTTCCGCACCTGGACCAAGCCGACCACCGGATGGAGCATCGGCGCGCCGGGGCAGCAGCGGTCGGGCGCCGCTTCGCCGAGGCCCGCGCCCGTCGAGCAGTTGCGGCACACCGGCCGGGGCGGCGCCGCCCCGACGCAGGACGCCTGGGACGAGTTCTGAGCGGACGACCGAAAACCACGAGGCCCGGCGGGGGACCGACACGGATCCGCCACCGGGCCTTTCTCGTGTTCGGGGCGAGACGCCTGTCAGATGTCGAGCGTCACCACCACCGGCACGTGGTCGGACGGCCGGTCCCAACCGCGCGCCTCGCGCAGCACGCGGGCCTCTTTCAGATGCGGTCCAAGGTCGGCCGAGCTCCAGATATGGTCGAGCCGCCGGCCCTTGTCGGCGGCGTCCCAGTCCTTCGCCCGGTAGCTCCACCAGGTGTAGAGCTTGCTGGGCAGCGGGATGTGCTGGCGCACGAGGTCGGTCCAGTTGCCTTCCGCGATCACCCGCTTCATGCCGTCGGTCTCGACCGGCGTGTGCGAGACGATCTTGAGAAGCTGCTTGTGCGACCAGACATCCTCCTCGAACGGCGCGATGTTGAGGTCGCCGACGAGGATGGCCGAGACGCCGGGCTCCGCGTCGGCCCGCATCAGGCGCATCTCCTCCAGGAAGTCGAGCTTGTGGCGGAACTTCGGGTTGATTTCCGGGTCCGGCTCGTCGCCGCCCGCCGGCACGTAGAGATTGTGGACGCGGATCTGCCGGTCGCCGACAGCCATGCGCACCGACAGGTGCCGCGCGTCGCCGATCGCGCAGAAGTCCTGGCGCACGAGGTCGGCGAAGGGGAGGCGCGAGATCGTGGCGACGCCGTGGTAGCCCTTCTGGCCGTGCAGCGCGACGTGCTCGTAGCCGAGCGCGCGGAACGCACCTTCAGGAAAGAGCTCGTTCGGGCACTTGGTTTCCTGGAGGCACAGGACGTCGGGGCTCTCGGCCTGGAGGAACGCCTCCACGATCGGCAGGCGCAGGCGCACCGAGTTGATGTTCCAGGTGGCGAGCGTGAAGGGCATGGCGCGTGTCCGTCGGCGGAAGGGTCGGCGCCTGTCTAGACCATCGCCGTGGCCGAAGGAAACGCTTCGGCGGCGCCCCGTCCCCACGCAACGCATCGCCCTCCCCCGCGTTCTGGCGGGGCGTCGCGGGGATCGCAGGGCAAGGGGACGGATCATGTTCGAGGGTTTCGAGACGCGCACCGTCTCCGGCGAGGGCGCCGAGATCTTCTGCCGCATCGCCGGCGACGGGCCGCCGCTCCTTCTCCTCCACGGCTATCCGCAGACCGGCGCCATGTGGGCCGGCATCGCCCCGCGCCTTGCCGAGCGCTTCCGCGTCGTGGTGCCCGACCTTCGCGGCTACGGCCAGTCCTCAGGCCCAGAATCCAAGGGCGGCGAGGGCTATTCCAAGCGGGTGATGGCGGCCGACATGGTGCGTGTGATGGCGACGCTCGGACACGAGCGCTTCCGCCTCGCCGGCCACGACCGGGGCGGGCGCGTCGCCTATCGCCTGGCCTTCGACCACAGCCAAGCCGTCGAGCGCCTGGCGCTTCTCGACATCATCCCGACGGTGGAGATGTGGGAGCGCATGGATGCCGCCGCCGCGCTCTCGACCTATCACTGGATGTTCCTCGCCCAAGCGAACCCGATGCCGGAGCGGCTGATCGGGGCGGACCCGGTCTTCTATCTCGACCACACGCTGGCGAGCTGGACGGCCAACCAGTCCACCGCGCCTTTCGCCCCCGAGGCGCTGGCCGAGTATCGCCGCTCCTTCTCGCGCGTCGACGCGATCCACGGCGCCTGCGAGGACTACCGTGCGGGCGCGACGATCGACCGGCGGCACGACGAGGAGACGCGGACCGCCGGCACGCGCATCGCCTGTCCGCTCCTGGCCCTCTGGGGCGCCAAGGGCACGCCGGCCAAGCACGGGGACATCCTGGAAATCTGGCGGACTTACGCCGACGACGTCTCCGGCCGCGCGATCGAGAGCGGCCATTTCCTGGTGGAGGAAGCGCCGGAGGAGACGCTGAAGGCTCTCCTCGACTTCATGGGCTGAGCGCTGCGGCCGCAAGGCCGCAGCGCCCGGCGCCTTCAGCGATTGCCGGTCTGGCCGCCGCGGATGTTGGCGTAGGGAATGTTGAAGAGGTCGTTGTCGACGGAGCCGCCCTCGACGACATTGTAGACCATGACGGTCGTGTCCTTGCCTTGCGCGTCGCGGATGGTCCACTGGCGCAGGTCCAGCGTCGAGGGGTCGAACATCATGGTGATGCGCGAATTGCCGAAGACCGACTTGTCGCCCATCACGATCGTGGTGAGGTCCGGCCCTTCCTTGACGCTCTGGATGTTGGCCCCGGACAGGTCGATGCGCTGGTCGAGGAGCAGCTTCAGCGGCGTCTTCGACAGGGGATAGAGGTCCCAGGTGTTGAGCTTGCGGTTGTTGACCGCGACCTGGGAGCCATCGGCTATCACTCGCACGGGCGAGCCGGAATAGTCGAAACGGATCTTGCCCGGCCGTTCCATGAAGAACGTGCCCTCGGTCTGGTTCCCGGCCGCGTCGAACTGGACAAAGTTGCCCTTCATCGTCTTCACGCCGGAGAAATGGTCGGCGACGCGCTGGGCGGCGGCTGCGCCTTGGGCGCTGGCGGGCAGCGACCCGGCCAGGAGGCCGAGCGCCAGGGCGCCGGCACCGAGCATTGTGCGAAGACGGGTCGTGGCACGACGGTTGGCGGTCATCAGGGTCCTCGTCTCGTTCTGGTCCCGGCCCGAAAAGGGCGGCCGGGCCGTTCCGTTCCTTCCAGGCCGGTTCTAGCGGAGGGCTCCGGCGGGATTGCGGCGTGGATGCATGGCGAAGAAAATGGGGCGGCGGGCGCCCTCGCGCAAACCGCCGCCCCTTCCGGTCCGTTCAAACCCGCCCGAGGCGGTCAGGCATTGTCCGTCGGCACCAGGATCTCGCGCTTGCCCGCGTGGTTGGCGGGGCCGACGATGCCCTCGCGCTCCATGCGCTCGATGATCGAGGCGGCGCGGTTGTAGCCGATCTGGAGGCGGCGCTGGACATAGGAGGTGGACGCCTTGCCGTCGCGCAGCACCACGGCCACCGCCTGGTCGTAGAGGTCGGCCGATTCCTCACCGCCGCCCGAGCCGCCGCCGCCGGCACCCGACGCCGCCGCACCGCCGTCCTCGTCCTCGTCCTCCAGGATCGCGTCGAGATATTCGGGCGTGCCTTGGGCCTTGAGGTGCTTCACGACCTCCTCGACCTCGGCATCGTCCACGAAGGGGCCGTGGACGCGCTGGATGCGCCCGCCGCCGGCCATGAACAGCATGTCACCCATGCCGAGAAGCTGCTCGGCGCCCTGCTCCTGGAGAATGGTGCGGCTGTCGATCTTGGACGTCACCTGGAAGGAGATACGGGTCGGGAAGTTCGCCTTGATCGTGCCGGTGATGACGTCGACCGAGGGGCGCTGCGTCGCCATGATGACGTGGATGCCGGCCGCGCGCGCCATCTGGGCGAGGCGCTGGACGGTCCCTTCGATGTCCTTGCCGGCGACCATCATGAGGTCGGCCATCTCGTCGATGATGACGACGATGTAGGGCAGCGGCGAAAGATCGAACTCCTCCGACTCGAAGATCGGCTCGCCGGTCTCGCGGTCGAAGCCCGTCTGCACCGTGCGCGAGATGGTCTCGCCGCGCTCGATGGCGGAAGATACGCGCGTGTTGAAGCCGTCGATGTTGCGCACGCCCACCTTCGACATCTTGCGGTAGCGGTCCTCCATCTCCTTGACCGTCCACTTCAGCGCCACGACGGCCTTCTTCGGATCGGTGACGACGGGGGCGAGGAGATGCGGAATGCCGTCGTAGATCGAAAGCTCCAGCATCTTCGGGTCGATCATGATCATGCGGCACTCGGCCGGGCTCATCCGGTAGAGGAGCGACAGGATCATGGTGTTGATCGAGACCGACTTGCCCGAGCCGGTGGTGCCGGCGACGAGAAGATGCGGCATCTTGGCGAGGTCGGCGATCACGGCCTCGCCGCCGATCGTCTTGCCGAGCGCCAGCGCAAGCTTGGCCTTGGCGCCCGCAAAGGTCTCCGACTGGATCATCTCGCGGAAATAGACGGTCTCGCGCTTGGCGTTGGGCAGTTCGATGCCGATGGCGTTCTTGCCGGGGATGACCGCGACGCGCGCGGCGATCGCCGACATCGAGCGGGCGATGTCGTCGGCGAGGCCGATGACGCGGCTCGACTTGATGCCGGGCGCGGGCTCCAGCTCGTAGAGCGTGACGACCGGACCGGGGCGCACCTCGATGATCTCGCCCTTCACGCCGAAGTCGTCGAGGACGCCTTCGAGAAGGCGCGCGTTCTCCTGGAGGATCTCCGGCGTCAGCGAATTGTCGCGGTTGCGGGGCTTGGGCGGCGACAGGAGCTCGATCGGCGGCAGTTCGAACTCGGCGTTGAGCGCGGCGTTGCCGAGCTCGGCGAGGCGCGCGCGCGACGACTGGGTCGAGACCGCGTCCGCCGCGGCCTGCGGCACGACGCGCGCAGGGCGCTCGAACATGGGTCCACGCGGCGCGGGCGCCGCCTGGGCGGGCGCGGCGGGGGCCATGCGCGGCTCAACGGGCGTGCGCGGCATGTCCGCTTCGGCCTTCGGAGCCCGCTTCAGGCCGGGAAAGGCGACGATGTTGTTGGCGATGAAGTCGCGCCAGCCGCCGCCTTCCTCCGGCGCCGCAGTGCGCTCGGCGGCGTCGAGGCGGGCGTCTTCCTCGTCCTCCATGGCGATCCGCTCTTCCAGCGACAGACGGCCGTCGTCGCCGAGATAGGGCGCGCGCCCGTCCACCTCGAAGGGCGCTTCGCCGTCGTGACCGAAGTCCGGCTGGCCATGGCGGTGGATGTCGTCGTAGCCGACGACGCCGCGGTCCTCTGGGGCGCCGGTCTCGAACAGGTCGTCGTCGCCCTCCTCGCCTTGCGGGACGATCGGGGCGGCGTGCCCGGCCGCGACGGCGGCGGCCGCCGCCTCCAGCGCGGCCTGGCGCTGCGTCAGCTTGTAGGTGCCGTTCCAGTCGGAGCGGCCGTGGCGCACGGTGGCGCGGCTCGTATCCACCGTGCGGCGAGCCGGCGCGGCGGGCTCGGGATCGACCGCAGGCACCGCCACGGACGGGGCGCGAGCGGCCGTGCGCGGGGCGGACGGGGCATCGGGTTCCGGCGCATAGGGCACTTCGTCCCAGGCGCGCTCGTCGGCCGCGTCCATCGGCTCGTCGAACTGCGGCTCGGCGAAGCGCGGCGGCTGGACGACTCGCACCTCGCGCCGGGCGGCGGGTGCGGCCTTGTCGTCGCGGAAACGGGCGGGCGGGGCCGGCGGCATCAGGGGCGCGTCGGCATCCCACTCGCGGTGGGAGAACGGATCCTCGCGGCGTCCGAGGGTCGGCACGGCCTGGCCGACGCGCGCGGCGGCCGAGCGCATGCGATAGGCCCAGTGGCTGGCGGCGCCCGCAAGCAGCGCCAGGCGGCTCTCGCCCTCGTCCTCGTCGGCCACGGGCGCGCCGCGCCGGGCGCTGAGGGCGACGACGGGCTCGGCCTGCGCGCCGAGAAGGCCGGCGCCGTTGAGGATGCACCAGAGGGCCGGCGCGGCGAAGAGCGCGGCGGCGACCCAGCTCCAGGCGCCGGACGGATAGGCGCCGGTGGCGAGCGCTGGCACCTTGAGAAGGAGATCGCCGACGATGCCGCCGAGGCCGATCGGCAGCGGCCAGCCGGCGGGCGCCTCCAGCGAGCCGAGCGCCGCGCTGGCCAGCGCGAGGCCTCCCAGCGCCCACCAGGCGCGCTGCCCGGCGCGGCCCGCCCGGCGACCGAGAAGGCAGAGGATGCCGCGGATCGCGAGCACCAGCGGCAGGAGCACGGCGGCGAGGCCGAACACCTGCATGGCGAGGTCGGCTGCGACCGCACCGCCGGCGCCCGCCATGTTGCGGACGGGGTTGTCGTTGGAATAGCTGAGCGAGGGGTCGTCCACCGCCCAGGTGGCGAAGGCGGTCGCCAGCCAGAGGGCGAGGCCCACGAGGCCGATCCCCAGTCCCAGGCGCGCCGGCCGTGCCATCGATCCCGTCCCCTCGTCCCGCGCCTCGATCGATGCCATGTCGCTGCCCTTCGCCTGCTGCCTGCCCGGACGGCGCCTGCCGCGCCGGCCGATCCCCGTCGGCCGGTCCTCGATCACCCTCGGACGCGCCCTCTCGGGCGGCGCCCCGGGGAGGGCCGGCTGTTTGCGGTCAAGGTAAAGAAACGGGGTTAAGGGTCGTTTAACCCTGCACGCGCCCCACCGCTTCGATGCTCGCATTCGCTTGATGGAACCCATGCGCGGGGCGCCGCGTCATTCGGGCGACCGTTGTCTGTCAAAGGAGGTCGACATGCAGATCGTTCATGAGGATCAGGGCCGCACCGGCATCTTCGCCACGGGCGAAGGCAAGGACCGCGCCGAGCTGACCTATGCGCCAGCCGGCATCCAGAACTCGCTGATCTTCGACCACACCTACGTGCCCGAGCACATGCGCGGCCAGGGCATCGCGGAAAAGCTGGTCGACCACGCCGTCGCCTTCGCGAGGGCGCAGGGCAAGACCGTGGTGCCGGCCTGCTCCTACGTGCGCGCCCTCTTCGACCGGCACCCCGAGCGCTACGGCGACATCCGCACGGAAGAGGAGAAGCCGGTCGGGCGGATCTGACGGGGCCTCAGCCGTAGCGCGCGACGGAGAGGTCGCGCGCGTCGATGTCGGGCGCCCTGCCCGACACGAGGTCGGCCAGAAGCCGGCCCGACCCCGAGCTCATGGTCCAGCCGAGCGTGCCGTGGCCGGTGTTGAGGAAGAGACCCTTCACCTCCGTCGGTCCGATCACGGGCGTCCCGTCCGGCGTCATCGGCCGGAGGCCCGACCAGAAGGTGGCGCGCTCGAGGTCACCGCCCGGGAAGAGGTCGGTGACGGAATGTTCCAGCGTCCGGCGGCGGCGCTCCGGCCGGTCGTTGGTGAAGCCCGAAATCTCCGCCATGCCGCCGACGCGGATGCGGTCGCCGAGGCGCGTGAGGGCGATCTTGTAGGTCTCGTCCATGACGGTCGATTCGGGCGCGCGCGCCTCGTCCACGATCGGGATGGTGAGCGAATAGCCCTTCACCGGATAGACCGGGAGCTTGATGCCGTGCGGGCGCACGAGCTGCGGCGAATAGGAGCCCATGGCCACGACCACCGCGTCGGCTCGGATCTCTCCCGCATCGGTTTCGACGCCGGTCGCCCGGCTGCCCTCGACCAGCAGCCGGCGTACCGTGCGGCCCCAGCGGAACGCGACCCCGCGCGCGGCCACGATCTCGGACAGGGCGTTGGCGAACTTGAAGCAATCGCCGGTCTCGTCCTGCGGGGTCTGGAGGCCGCCGACGATCTTGTCGCGGGCGTGCGCCAGCGCCGGCTCGGCGCGGATGCAGCCCTCGCGGTCGAGCACCTCGTAGGGAATGCCGTCGGCGGCGAGCGCCTTGACGTCCTTGGCCGAGGCGTCGAGCTGGGCCTGCGTGCGGAAGAGCTGCAGCGTGCCGAGCATGCGCTGGTCGTAGGCGATGTTGGTGTCGCGGCGCAGCTCGGCCAGCGACACGCGGCTGTAGTCCGACAGGCGCAGCATCCGGCTCTTGTTGCGCGCATAGGCGCCGGCCGTGCAGTTGGCCAGCATCCTGGCGAGCCAGGACAGCATGGCGCGGTCGAGCTGCGGGCGCAGGATGAGGGGCGCGTGCTCCATCATCAGCCACTTGACGGCCTTCTGCGGAATGCCGGGCGCCGCCCACGGGCTGCAATAGCCGAAGGACACCTCGCCCGCATTGGCGAAGCTCGTTTCCAGCGCCGGCCCCTCCTGCCGGTCCACCACGATCACCTCGTGACCGGCCTTCATGAGATACCAGGCGGAGGTGACGCCGATGATGCCGGCGCCGAGCACCACGACCTTCATGGCCGGTCTCCCTTGTTGGCGGACAGATAGCGGCGCTCGTAGCGATGGCCCAGCGCCGTCAGGATCTCGTAGGAGATGGTGCCGGCCGCCTCGGCCGCCGCGTCGAGGCTCGCCTCCGGGCCGATCAGGTCCACGAGGTCGCCGGGCGCCAGCGCCGCTTCGCCCGCCTCCACGATGATCGAATCCATCGACACGCGCCCGACGATGGGCAGGCGCCGGCCCTGAAAGGCGACGGCGCCCCGGTTCGAGGCGGAGCGCAGCCAGCCGTCGGCATAGCCGACGGAGAGCGTTGCGAGCCGCATCGGCCGGTCCGCGACCACCGAAAAGCCGTAGCCGATCCCCGCCCTCGCCGGCACCTCGCGCGTCTGGATGACGCGGGCCTCCAACCGCACCACCGGCTCCATCGGATTCGGCCGCACCGCGTTGGGCGCGCCGCCGTAGAGCGCGATGCCGGGGCGGGCGAGGTCGAAGCGGAAGCGGGCATCGAGAAAGAGGCCGGCCGAGTTGGCGAGCGAGCGGCGCGCCGCCGGTAGCCTTGCCGCGAGGGTTTCGAAGGCGGCGAGCTGCGCCGCGTTGGCCGGGTGGTCCGGTTCGTCGGCGCAGGCGAGATGGCTCATGACGAGCACGGTCTCGACGCCTGCGAGGCGCGCGGGGTCGGAGGCGAGCGCTTCGACCTCTTGCGGCGCGAGTCCGACGCGCGACATGCCCGAATCGACCTGGATCGCGGCGGGGAGCCTGCGGCCGAGCGACAGGCCGAGCGCGCTCCAGGCCGCGACCTGTTCCAGCGAGTTCAGGACGGGTCGGATGCCGCTTTCCGCGCATAGGCGCTCGTCGCCCGGCAGGAGACCGTTGAGGACGAAGAGTTCGGCCCCGTCCGGCAGGAGCGGACGCAGCGCCAGTGCCTCGGTCAGATGGGCGACGAAGAAGGTACGGCAGCCCGCTTCGAGGAGCGCCGGTGCGACCCTTTCCACGCCGAGCCCGTAGGCGTCCGCCTTGACGACGCCCGCGACCGCCGCGCCGCCGGCCTGCGCGACGAGCCGCCGGTAGTTGCGCTGGATCGCACCGAGATCCACCGTCAGGACGCCGCCGGAGGACCCGGTGGAGCCGGCCCGGTCGGCGGGCGAGAGAAGCATGGCGTTCATAACGGCCCCCGGTGCTTGATCCCGTCATGATGATCGAAGGATCGCCGAAGGAGATGCCGAAATTTCGGCATTTCTGCTATTTTGGACCTTCGTGCGAAATTTCCTGCAACGAAGCGCAATCTTCCACCCATGGACCGCATCGATCGCGCCCTGATCCGGGCACTTCGCCGCAACGCCCGCGCCACCAACGTGGCGCTGGCCGCCGAGGTCGGCCTGTCGCCGTCCGCCTGCCTGCGCCGCGTCCAGATGCTGGAGGAATCGGGTGCGATCCGGGGTTACACGGCGATCGTCGCCGGTACCGGGGGCGAGGACGCGCATGTCGTGATCGTGCGCATTACGCTGGAGCGGCAGACGGAGGACGTCCTCAACCGGTTCGAGGCGGAGGTGCTGAAGCATCCGGAGATCCGCGAATGCTACCTGATGACGGGCGCGGAGGACTATCTCCTGCGCGTCGAGGCCGAAGGGGCGGGCGACTACGAGCGCATCCACAAGGAGATCCTGTCGCGCCTGCCGGCGGTCTCGCGCATCAATTCGTCCTTCGCGATCCGGCGCGTCCTGTCCGAGACCGGAGGCCGGCGATAGGATTCGGGGCTGGCCCTGCCGCTCTTCGCCCTTAGATGGGGCACGCGGGGGACGGCGGCTTCGGCAGCCGCCCGTCCCCGAACGAGACGAGAAGGGCCAAGCGTTCATGAGCGCACCAGACACCGACACGGTCGAACAGATGGTCGAGGCCTCGATGCTGCATCAGGCGCGCCGCTTCGCCGAGGGCTACGGCGGCCAGGGCCGGTTCTGGCAGCGGCCCTATGCCGAAACGCGGCCGCGCGTCGCTTCGGCCGTGGCGCCCGTCTGGTTCACCGCCTATCCCGCCTCCATCGTCACGCGGCCGGGCCAGTCGGTCCTGGCGACGTTGGGCGACCAGCAGCTCTGGTCGGCGCTCTCCTCCATCGGCGTGCGCGGCATCCACACCGGACCGACCAAGCGTTCCGGCGGCTGGCGCGACGGCCAGTTCACGCCGACGATCGACGGAAATTTCGACCGGATCGGCTTCGACATCGATCCCTCCTTCGGCACGGCCGAGGAGTTCGTCGCCATCTCGCGCATGGCCGCCGCCCACAATTCGGTGGTGATCGACGACGTGATCCCCGCCCATACCGGCAAGGGCGCGGACTTCCGCCTCGCCGAGATGAACCACTCCACCTATCCCGGCCTCTACCACATGGTGGCGATCCCCGAGGAGGACTGGCCGCTGCTTCCCGAGGTACCGGAGGGGCGCGACGCGGTGAACCTATCGCCTTCGGCCGTGGATGCCTTGCGCGACAAGGGCCATATCGTCGGCCAGCTCCAGCGCGTCATCTTCTTCGAGCCGGGCGTCAAGGAGACCGACTGGAGCGCCACCGGCCCGGTGACGGGCGTCGATGGCGTGACGCGGCGCTGGGTCTATCTCCACTACTTCAAGGAAGGGCAGCCGAGCCTCAACTGGCTGGATCCGTCCTTTGCCGCCCAGCAGATGATCATCGGCGACGCGCTCCATTCGATCGACCAGATGGGCGCGCGGGGACTGCGCCTCGACGCCAACGGGTTTCTGGGCGTCGAGAAGCGCTTGGACGGGCCGGCCTGGTCGGAAAGCCACCCCCTGTCGGTGACCGGCAACGCCCTGCTCGCGGGCATGATCCGCAAGGCCGGCGGCTTCTCCTTCCAGGAGCTGAACCTGACGGTGGACGACATCGCCTCGATGTCGAAAGGCGGCGCGGATCTTTCCTACGACTTCATCACGCGGCCGGCCTACCAGCACGCGCTGCTGACCGGCGACACCGAATTCCTGCGCATGATGCTGCGCACCGTCCACGAGTTCGGCATCGACCCGGCCTCGCTGATCCACGCCCTTCAGAACCACGACGAGCTGACCACCGAGCTCGTCCATTTCTGGACCCTCCACTCGGAGGACATCTACACGTTCGGCGGCCAGACCTGGCAGGGCCGCACGCTGCGCACGCGCATCCGCGAGACCATGTACGAGAAGCTGTCGGGCACCAACGCGCCCTACAACCTGCGCTTCGTGACCAATGGCATCGCCTGCACCTCGGCCAGCGTCGTCACCGCGGCGCTCGGCATCACCGACCTCTCGGCCATCACGGACGAGGACAAGGCCGAGATCCAGCGGGGCCATCTCCTGATGGCCATGTACAACGCGTTCCAGCCCGGCATCTTCGCCCTGTCGGGCTGGGATCTCGTCGGCGCCCTGCCCCTGCCGCCGGAAGCCGTGTCGGACTACATGAAGGACGGCGACACGCGCTGGATCGAGCGCGGCGCCTACGACCTCATCGGCGTCAACCCGGAAGCGGCCGTTTCCGCCGAAGGGCTGCCCAAGGCGCGCGCGCTCTATGGGCCGATCAACGAACAGTTGTCCGATCCCGGCTCCTTCGCCTCGCAGCTCAAGCGGCTGCTCGCCGTGCGCGAGGCCTACGGCATCGCGGCGAGCCGCCAGACCCTGATCCCCGACGTCACCACCCCCGGCCTCCTCCTGATGGTGCACGAGCTGCCTGACGGGCGCGGAACCCAGGTCACCGCGCTCAACTTCGGCCGCGAGCCGGTGGACGAGACGGTGATCCTGCCGCATGTGCGCCCCGGCCCGGTCGTGGACATGATCGGCGAGACGGTGGAAGGCGACCTCACCGAGAACGGCGAGCTGCGCATCGTGCTCGACCCCTGGGAAGGCCTGTCGCTGCGCATCGTCGGCGCCCTGCCCGTTCTCTGACGGGCGGCGACCCCGTCGTCAGGAATTGGTGACGGGGTCGAAGGCGAGCAGGAACGAGGCGCCGCGCGGCACGCTCTCCACCGTCAGCTCGGCGTCGAGCTGGCGCACCAGGGAGAGGATGACGCGGATGCCGAAGCTCTTGCGCGCGGCTTCGAGGTCGAAGCTCTCGGGCAGGCCCTTGCCCGAGTCGCGCACGCGCACCATCGCGCGTTCGCCCTTCTGCCAGAGCGACACCTCGATCTGGCCCGGCTCTCCCTCGTCATAGGCGTATTTCACCGCGTTGGTGACGAGCTCGTTGACGATCAGCCCGACGGGGATCGCCTTGTCGGCGCTGACCACGACGGGGTCGGCGCGGCACTGGATCTCGAGCCCCGCCGTGGCGAAGCCGAGCTGCGAGCAGAGATCGTCGAGGAAGGTGGACAGGTCCACCTCCGTGACGCTCGCCCCCTTCCAGAGGTGGTCGTGGACGCGCGCGATGGTCATGATGCGCGCCTCGGCGTCCACCAGCGCGGCCTTGGCCTTGGGATCGCTCACCACGTTGGAGTTGACGCGCAGGAGGCCGCCGACGACGCCCAGGCTGTTCTTGACCCGGTGGTTCATCTCGCGCGTCAGCATGGCCTGCGTCTCCAGCGCCTCCTTGAGGTGCCGGTCGGTGTCCACCCGCTCGATGGCGGCGCCGAGGATCCGGGCGCAGCCCGACAGGAAATCGACGTCCGAGGCGTCGAAGTCGCCGGGGTCGGGACTGTCCACCTCCAGCACGCCATAGGCGCGCTGCTTGCGCCCGCCGCGGTCGATCAGGACGTTGACGGCGCGCCGGATGCCGTAGTCGGCCAGAAGCTTGGGCGTGCGGAAGCGCGTCTCGTCGGTCAGGTGGTTGGAAAGGACCGACTCGCCCGTGTGGAAGGCGAACCCGGCGGGCGATTCGAGGTCGGCGCCGAGCGTCGCCACGCCCACCTCGCCGGGACCCCAGCCCCAACCGCCGCGCATCAGGAGGTCGTTCGGCCCCGCGCGGTATTCGAGGATCTTGCAGTAGGGCGCCTCGAGGCCCCGCGCGCAGAGTTCCGTCGCCCCGGCGAACAGGGCGGGAATATCGGTGGTCTGGAGCGTGAGGCGGGCGAACTCGGCGAGCAGCTTCTGCTGCTTGAGACGATAGGCCAGCTCGTCGCGCCGCGGCTGGCCGGGCGCCCCTTCGATTTCCATGACGCTCTCCTCGGCCGCGGACGCGCGTCGCGTGCCGGCTCGGCTCCCCTTACCGCACGAACCGTGGCGAAACAGCGTCGGGCGCAAGACGCCCGGCCACTGTTGCAGCCGGGCATCGCTGTCGTCAGACGGCCGAGATCAGCCCCTTGTCCTCAAGGGTGGTCCAGAGCGCGTCCGGGATCGGCTGCTCGAACCATTCGACGTTCTGTCGGAGCTGCTCGGCCGACTTCACGCCGATCACGACATTGGCGGTCGCGGGATGGCGCATCGGGAACTGGATGGCCGCGGCCGGCAGGGGCACGCCGAAGCCCTCGCACACGGCACGAAGCGCGTCCGCCTTCTCGATGATCTCCGCCGGCGCATCGACATAGTTGAACTTCTTGCGGCCCGACGAGGAGGCGAGGATCCCGGAGTTGAAGACGCCGCCGACCACGAGGGCCACCTCGCGCTCCAGGGCTTTCGGCAGCAGCTCTTCCGTCGCCGACCCGTCCAGCATCGTGTAGCGGCCGGCGAGAAGGCAGACGTCGAGATCGGTCTCCTCCATCGCGTCGAGAATGGCCTGGTTTTCGTTGACGCCGAGGCCGAAGCCCGCGATCAGCCCCGCCGCGCGAAGCTCCTCGAGCGCCCGGAAGCCGCCGCCCTTCGTCAAGGCGCTCCAATGGTGCTCGTGCAGAGCGCCGTGGGTGACGCGGCCGATGTCGTGGACGAAGAGGATGTCGAGCTTCGACAGGCCCGTGCGCTGGCGGGAATCGTCGTAGGAGCGCAGGATCGCGTCGTAGGAATAGTCGAAGACCTCGCGAAACGAGAGGCCGTTGTTCCAGCCCGAATCGAACTCGTTCTTCGGGGGCGCGGGCGGCAGGATGCGGCCCGGCCGGTCGAAGCTCATCAGGCGCCCGACCTTGGTGGAGACGGCGAAGGAGGACGGGTCCTCCTCGCGCAGGAGTTCGCCGGTCAGGTGCTCGCAGCGCGTCAGGCCATACATCGGCGCGGTGTCGAAATAGCGGATGCCCGCATCCCACGCCGCCTGCATGGCGCCGCGCGCGTCGCCGAGCGAAACGGGCGTGTAGAGCCCGCCGAGCGGCGCCGTGCCCATGCCCAGCGCCGTCACTTCGATGCCGGCCCGCTTCAGGCGGCGCTTGGTCGATGCCTTCATTGTTGGTTCCCCCCTCGAAGGCGGCCCCCCGGCCGCCGGATGCCCAGAGACTGGCGTCAGCGCCAGCGCAGCTTCGGATGACGGTTGACGTCCTTGTAGAGCAGGTAGCGGAACGGCCCCGGCCCTCCGGCATAGCAGGCCTGCGGGCAGAAGGCGCGCAGCCACATGAAGTCGCCCGCCTCGACCTCCACCCAGGTCTGGTTCAAGAGATAGACGCCCTTGCCCTGCAGGACGTAGAGCCCGTGCTCCATCACGTGCGTCTCGGGAAAGGGAATGACGCCGCCCGGCTGGAGGGTCACGATGGTGACGTGCATGTCGTGGCGAAGGTCCGCCGGGTCGACGAAGCGCGTGGTCGCCCAGACGCCGCCGCAGTCCGGCATCACCGACGGGGCGACGGCCGCATCGCTGGAGAAGACCGGATCGGGAGCGTCGAGCCCCTCCACGGCCTCGTAGGCCTTGCGGATCCAGTGGAAGCGGGCGGGCGCGCCACCCCGGTTTCGCAGGGTCCAGGCCCGGCCGGCGGGCAGATAGGCGAAGCCGCCCACGGCCAGGACATGCTCGGCTCCTCCGAGCGTCACCACGGCCTCGCCTTCGGTCACGAAGAGCGCCCCTTGCGCGCCCGCGTCCGGCTCCGGCCGCTCGCTGCCGCCGCCGGGCTGCACCTCCATCACGTATTGCGAGAAGGTCTCGGCGAAGCCCGACAGCGGCCGGGCGATAATCCAGGCGCGGGTGCCCTCCCAGAACGGCAGGAGACTGGCCGTGATGTCGGACAGGGTGCCGCCGGGAATCACGGCATAGGCGTCGGTGAAGATCGCGTGCTGGGCGGTACGCTGCGTCTGCGGCGGCAGGCCGCCCTTGGCCGCGTGATAGGTGCGATCGAAGCCCGTCATGGTGTCCCCTCCCCGTTCCTCAGGCCGGCTGCGCCAGGCCGGTCGCCGTCTCGGCCGCGTCCCGGCGCTGGTCCGTCTCGCCCGACAGGCGCGCGTGCCAGACCGCCGCCGCGCGGATCACGGGCTCCGGCTCGGTCTCGAAGGGCGTGTTGAAGATCGACAGCTTGCGCGCCCTTTCCCCGAGCCCCGGATCGCCGGTGAGCGAAATGAAGAAGGGCGCGAAGAAGAGCGGGATGGCGATCGGGCAGACCCAGAGGAAGAGCTGCAGCGAATAGACGTAGGCGACGGTGCCGAGAACGGCGCCCGCGATCATCATCCACCAGCTCGCCGCGAAGGCGGCCGACAAGGGGAGCCCCTCGTCCTCGCGCTCGGTCGCCGGCCAGCCGCTGTCGCGCGCCATCAGGATCTCGGCCACCGCCTTGGACTGGAACAGCATCATGATCGGGGCCAGCGCGCTGGTGAGGATCAGCTCGCAGGTCGCGCCGAGCAGCACCGCCCAGCCCCCGCCGAAGCGCGAGGCCCGGCGCGACATGGCCGTGTGGAAGGCGATCAGGGTCTTGGGCAGAAGCAGGAGCAGGAAGATGCCCAGCAGAAGAAGCAGCGCCTTGCCGGTCTCGGGTGTCGGAAAGACGGGAAACAGGCTGTCGGCCGGAAAGTAGTTGGGCGCGGGCGCCAGCACCGGGTCAAGCATGGAGGCGATCAGGAACAGGAGCCAGATCGGCGAGGCCGCATAGGCCATGATGCCGGAGATCATGGAGACCTTGCTCCAGAGCTTCAGGTTCGGCGCCCGGAGGAGCCGCCCGTGCTGGAGGTTGCCCTGGCACCAGCGCCGGTCGCGCTTGGCATATTCGATGATGTTGGCGGGCGCCTCCTCGAAGGAACCTTCGAGGTCCGGGTCGAGCCGCACCTTCCACCCCGAGCGCGACAGGAGCGCGGCCTCCACGAAGTCGTGGGACAGGATCAGCCCGCCGAAGGGCGGCTTTCCGGAGAGCTTGGGCATGCCGCAGCAGTCGGCGAAGGCCTTCGTGCGGATGATCGTGTTGTGCCCCCAGAACGGCCCCTCGCGCCCCTGCAGGGCGGCGATGCCGCGCGAGAAGATCGGCGAATAGAGCGCGGCGGAGAACTGCAGCGCGCGGCCGAACAGCGTTTTGCGGCCGATGATCAGCGGCTGCGTCTGGAGGAGGGCGAGTTCGGGGTCGGCGTCCATGCGCGCCACCATCTCGACCAGCGTCTCCGGCCGCATCAGGCTGTCGGCGTCCAGTGCGATCATGTATTCGTAGGCGCCGCCGTAGTTGGTGACGTAGTCCTCGATGTTGCCGGCCTTGCGGTTCACGTTCTTGACGCGGTTGCGGTAGAACAGGATCGAACCGGTCTCGAGCTCGCCCGCGAGCTTCAGGATCGTGCGCTTCTCGTCCGCGACGCATTCCGGCTTGGTCGAATCGGACAGGACGAAGAAGACGAAATTGTCCATGCGCCGGATGAAGCGCAGGCCCTCGATCATCGCCGCCACCCGCGCCATCACGGCGCCCGCGTCCTCGTTGTAGACCGGCACCAGGATCGCCGTCTTGTGGCGCGAGGCGGGCGGCAGGCCGCTTCTGCGCTCGCGCTTCCGGGTGCGTCCGAACAGGATGCCGGTCACCGCCGTGTTGAAGCCCCAGGCGAGCCAGACGCAGCAGATCGCCAGAAGCACGATCTGGATGACGTGAAGCCAGGTCGTCCCGTTGGCGGTGATCACCACCGCGAACAGGACGCCGGCCAGCGCGGCCAGAACCAGCGCGGTGAGCGCGAAGAGGAGTCTGCCCAAAACCATCGTATTCCCATCCCGGCGCGGGAGTTCGAGGACGCCGAGCCGCGGCGCATGCGCCGCGTCATAGCGGTTGCTGCCTCGCTTGTCATCGCGTCCGCAATGTGGCGCGAACGCGTGCAGCGGCTAGTCCGCCACCATGGTGAACGCTGCGGGTCCGCCTGCAAACGGAGGGGACCGGCTTGCAGGTCGACGGCGTAATGTTATATCACTTTCTCCGTTGAGATCGTCCCCCGCCGAGTCCATGCCCCCGATCCGTTCCCGATCCCCGTCCGTCCTGCGGCGCTCCGCGCTGGAGCGCCTCGGCGTCGCCCTTCTCGGCGTCCTCGTGCTGTGGGGCGCCGTGTTCTGGGCGATCTCCGCGTGAGGGTGGAAACGCTGCCCCGCGCCCCCGCCGTGGAACTGCGCGACCTGACGTTGGCCTACCGGCGCCGGACGGCGGTCTCGCGCGTCACGGGCCGTTTCGCGCCCGGTTCGATGACGGCCGTGGTCGGACCCAACGGGGCGGGCAAGTCCACGCTCCTGAAGGGCATCATGGGCAGCGTCCGGGCGTCCGGCGGCAAGGTTCTGGTGGACGGCATCCATCGCCGCGACATCGGCTATCTTCCGCAGGCGGCCGACCTCGACAGGTCCTTTCCCATCAGCGTCCTCGATCTCGTCTCTCTCGGTCTCTGGCGCCGTTCGGGCCCGTTCGGCCGGATCGGGCGCGAGCTCGCCGGCGAGGCGGAGGCGGCGATCGCCGCCGTCGGGCTGGACGGGCTGGAGGACCGGCTGGTCGGCACCCTATCGGGCGGCCAGCTCCAGCGCGCGCTCTTCGCCCGCCTTCTCCTCCAGGACGCGCGCCTTCTCCTTCTCGACGAGCCGTTCACCGCCATCGACGCGCGCACGACGCGCGAGCTGATGGACCTCGTGAAGCGCTGGAACGGGGAAGGGCGCACGGTGATCGCGGTCCTGCACGACATAGACCTCGTGCGCCAGTACTTCCCCGAGACCCTGCTCCTGGCGCGCGAGACGATCGCCTGGAGCCGGACCGAAGAGGCGCTGGCGCGGCCCAACCTCGCCCGGGCGCAGGCGCTCGGCGAGAGCCTCGACACGCAGGCCCCCGGCGAGCGGGCGCAAGCCGCATGAGCCTCTACGACCTCGCCCTCGCGCCCTTTGCCGACTACGCCTTCATGCGACGGGCGCTGGCGGGGTGCCTGGCGCTGGCGCTCGGCGCCTGCCCGCTCGGCGTGGTGCTGGTGCTCCGGCGCATGAGCCTCGTCGGCGACGCGATGGCGCACGCCATCCTGCCGGGCGCGGCGGTCGGCTTCCTGGTGGCCGGGTTCTCGCTCTTCGCCATGACGCTCGGCGGCATCCTGACGGGGCTCTTCGTCGCCTTCCTCGCCGGGCTCGTATCGCGCTACACCAGCTTGCGCGAGGACGCGAGCTTCGCCGCCTTCTACCTCTTCTCGCTGGGGCTCGGCGTGCTGCTCGTCTCGGTGCGCGGCTCCAACATCGACCTTCTCCACGTCCTCTTCGGCACCGTCCTCGGGCTCGACGATCCCGCGCTCTTCCTCATGGCCTCCATCGCCAGCCTCACCATGCTGGCGCTCGCCGCGATCTATCGGCCGCTGGTCGTGGAATGCCTCGATCCCGGCTTTCTGCGCGCGGTCGGCGGCTGGGGCGGGGTCGTGCACATGAGCTTCGTGGCGCTGGTCGTCCTCAACCTCGTCGGCGGCTTCCAGGCGCTCGGCACGCTCATGGTGGTCGGCATCATGATGCTGCCCGCCACGGCCGCGCGGTTCTGGGCCGAAAGCGTCGCCGGCCAGATGGCTGTCGCGATCCTCGTCGGCCTCTTGTCCTCAGTGGTCGGGCTCCTCGCCTCCTACCACCTCAGCCTTCCCGCCTCGCCCGCCATCATTCTGTCGGCGAGCGGGTTCTACGCCCTGTCGGTTCTCGTCGGGCGCGTCGACAGCCTCGCCTCCCGCGCCCTCCGGGGCGGCCTGGCGGCGGGCTGACCCTCCAACCGGAGACCCCAGCATGATCCATCGTCGTCACCTTCTCGGCCTTGCCGCCGGCGCCGCCGCGCTTCTGTCGCTCACGGGGGCACAGGCGCAGGAACCCCTGCCTGTCGTCGCTTCCTTCTCGATCCTCGCCGACATGACCGGCCGCATCGGCGGCGACCACGTCGCCGTTTCCACCCTCGTCGGCCCCGGCGGCGACGCCCACGTCTTCGAGCCGACACCTGCCGACGCCCGCACCCTCGGCAAGGCGAAGCTCCTCGTCACCAACGGTCTCGGCTTCGAGGGCTGGCTCCCCCGCCTCGTCTCGACCTCCGGCTTCAAAGGCGAGACGGTGGAGGCGGCGACCGGCGTGACGCCCATCCCCTTCGAGGAGGGAGAGCACGACGAGCATGCCGCCCACGACGATCATGCGCACGAGGGCCACGCGCATGAGAGCCACGACCACGGGGGCCACGACCACGGCCCGAGCGACCCCCATGCCTGGCAGGACCTCGCCAACGGACGGATCTACGCCCGCAACATCACCGACGCCCTGAAGGCGGCCGATCCCGCCAACGCGGCCGACTACGAGCGCAACGGGGAGGCCTATATCGCCGAGATGGAGGCGCTGGACGGGCAGGTCCGGCAGCAGCTCGGCGCGATCCCGGCGGCCCAGCGCAAGGTGGTCACCTCGCACGACGCCTTCGGCTATTTCGGCAAGGCCTACGGCATCCAGTTCATCGCCCCGAACGGCGTGTCCACCGAATCGGAAGCCTCCGCCGCCGACGTCGCCCGTATCATCGACCAGATCCGCGCCGAAAAGATCCCGGCCGTCTTCGTGGAGAACATTTCCGACCCGCGCCTCGTCGAGCGCATCGCCGCCGAGACCGGCGCCCGGATCGGCGGCTCGCTCTTCTCCGACAGCCTGTCGGAACCGGGCGGCCCGGCCCCAACCTATCTCGATATGGTCCGCCACAACGTCTCGCAGCTGGTCGAGGCGCTGAAGACGAGCTGAGGCGGGACGATCGGCGCCCTTTGAACGAGGCGCCGATCCCGACCATATGAAGGAGCACCGGGCTTCGCCCGCCGGAAGGACCGCGAACGGCATGAGCCATCACCATCACGACCATGCCCGCGACCATGGCGAGGCCAAGGGGCTGACGCGCAACCAGAAGCTGGTCTTCGAGACGCTGGAACGCGCCGACGGGCCGCTCAGCGCCTATTCCATCCTGGACGCCCTGCGCGGGGAGGGTCTGCGCGCGCCGCCGCAGGTCTACCGGGCGCTGGAGAAGCTTCTGGAGACGGGCCTCGTCCACCGGCTGGAAAGCCTCAACGCCTTTGTCGCCTGCGCCCATCCCCATGCCTGCGCCCATTCGCTGACGGCCTTCGCGATCTGCGAGAAATGCGGCGCCGTCGCCGAGTTCGCCGATGCGGTCGTGGAATCGCGGCTCGGGGCCTGGGCCGGCGAGACGGGTTTCCGCCCGAAGCGCACCACCGTCGAGATCAAGGGCCTGTGCGCCGCCTGCGCCTGACGGCCAGGGGAACCATGACGGCCGGCAGCGGCTTGCTTCCTCCGAACACTTTCGGGAGGAGCACCATGAGCCGCATTCCGGGCGCCAGCCCGATCAGCACCGACATCGCGGAGATCCGCCGCCGCGGCGAGGACGACGACCGGAGCCTGCCCGGCGACGACGCGCACGCCGTTCCCGAGCCTGTGCCGGGCGAGAGGCCGGAGCGCGAGGACGAGGCGGATCGCGGCGGGTCCTGAGCTCCGTCACCTAGGCGTCATCCGCGCGTCGCTCGGCTGTCACGCTTTTGGGTTGGTTTTCCGGCCGTCCGGCCAACAGGAAACCGACCGACATGAAGACGCTTCTCGCCTCCAGCCTCGCCCTGCTTGCCCTGGGAACCGCCGCCCTGGCGCAAGACGCGGAAGGCACCCGATTCCCCGCGACCCTGAAGGCGCAAGCCGTGCTGCCCGCCGACACGACGCTCGCCGCGCCGCAGGACGCCCCGGCCCATCTCGGCCACGCCGGCAAGTTCACGACGCCCGACCGCCGCCGCACCGACGCGCTCGGCACGGTGCCGGGCAAGGACGGCCTTCGCCCCACGGGCTTCTCGCTGCCGATCGACGGCCAGGCCGTCCAGGGCTTCTCCGGCATCCGCCGCATGGAGGACGGCACGTTCTGGACCCTCTCCGACAACGGCTTCGGCGCCAAGGCGAATTCCAGCGACGCGATGCTGATGCTGCACCACATCGCGATCGACTGGGACGCGGGAACCGTCGATCGGCGCGAGACCGTGTTCCTTTCCGACCCCGACCGCAAGGCGCCCTTCCCCATCGTCCTGGAGGGCTCGGACAAGCGCTACCTGACGGGCGCCGACTTCGACGTGGAATCGATCCAGCCGGTGGCGGACGGGTTCTTCGTCGGCGAGGAGTTCGGACCCTGGCTCCTGCACTTCGACCGGGAGGGAAAGCTCCGGTCGGTCCACGAGACGCGGGTCGGCGAGACCGCGGTCAAGTCGCCCGACCATCCGGCGCTGCAGCTTCCGGCCGATCCGACCAAGCCCCTGCCCACCTTCAACCTCAAGCGCTCCGGCGGCTTCGAGGGCCTCGCGCGCTCGCCGGACGGCGCGCATCTCTACGCCATGCTGGAAGGCCCGCTCTTTGCCGACGGCAAGCCGGAGACGACCGAAGACGGGCGCACGGCCCTGCGCGTCGTCGAGTTCGACACCGCCAAGGGCGACTGGACGGGCCGCTCCTGGATGTATCCGCTGAGCCAGGGGGGCGTCGCCATCGGCGACTTCAACATGCTGGACGACACGACGGCGCTGGTGATCGAGCGCGACAACGGCGCCGGGCGGGCGGATCAGGCGTGCGAGGGCGAGGCGAAGCAGGACTGCTTCGCGGCGCCCGCCAAGCTGAAGCGCGTCTATAAGATCGAGATGAGCGACGCCAATGTCGGCGGGCCGGTGAGGAAGATCGGCTATATCGACCTGATGGACGTCAAGGACGCGGCCGGCGTCGCCCGCCAGGGCACGCGGGACGGCGTCTACGACATGCCCTTCGTGACCATCGAGAACGTCGACCGGGTGGACGACACCCATATCGTGGTCGCCAACGACAACAACTTCCCCTACTCGGCCGGCCGCGCGCTGGATCGGGCTGATGACAACGAGTTCGTTCTGATCGAGGCCGCCGACCTCCTGAACGCGCGCTGAGGCGCGCGACGCGAAAAGGCCCCCGGACCTTTCGGTCCGGGGGCCTCTTGTCCCGGTCGGGAACCGGCGCCCGGAGGCGCCGGCCCTTTTCGGGTCCCCGTTATTAGCCGCGGAAGAGCGACAGCACGTTCTGCGCCGACTGGTTGGCGATCGACAGAGCCTGCACGCCGAGCTGCTGCTTGACCTGCAGCGCCTGGAGCTTGGTGGACTCTTCGGTCATGTCGGCGTCGACGAGCTGGCCCACGCCCTTGTCGATCGTGTCCATCAGCGTATTCACAAAGGACTTCTGCATGTCGATGCGCGAGGCGACGGAGCCGAGGCTGGAAGCCGCGGTGGTCACCTTGTTGATCGCATCGTTCACCAGCGAGATGTACGCGGCGAAGACGTCCTTGCGGTTGCTGCTGTTGACACCCATCGAAGCCAGGGTGGTTTCGGTGACGTCGATCTTGTCGATCGACATCGTGTCGGCACCGGCGCTGGACGCGACGTTGGAGACGGCGATCGTGCCGACGCCCGCAGCCGACGCCTTGGTGAGCGTCAGGATGTTGGTCGTCGTGTTGCCCGAAGCCGTCACGACGCTGGGTCCGAGCGCGGCCGAAAGGGCCGAATTCAGGACGGTCGCGTAGTCGGTGACGTTGCCGATCGTGCCGCTGCCGTTCACGCCGAGGCCGAGCGCCGTGTTGACGCGGGCCTTGTCGATGTTGATCCGCGTCGTCGCGCCGTTGACGGCGATGTCGAACGAGATCTTGTCGTCGGCGCCGAGCGTCTGCGGGCCGGCGAAGGCCGTGCCGCTGACCAGCGAGGCCACGGTGGCGCCGCTGTTGTCGGTACCCTGCGTCGTCGTGGGAGCCGTGACAGTCGTCATGCCGCCCTTCTGCGAGGAGACGGTGTCACCATTGACCGCCGCGACGTTGGCGATCGCCAGGTACGCGGACGGGCCGGTGGTGGCCGTCTTCAGGGTCATCGCCCACGACGTGGTGTCGATGGCGAAGGTCGGCGCGTTCGAGGTGTAGAGGGCGTTCAGCGCCGTCTGCACCTTGGTCTGGAGGCGGCCCGCATCCGCGGCGCGATCGGCGAGAACGCCCGTCAGGCCCTCGGTGGAGACGGTGACCGTCTGCTGGTTGCCGCCGACGTTCACCACGAAGGAGATGCGGTCGTTCGGCTTGATGTCCGCGTTCACGAACGTGCCGATCGTCAGCGTCGCCTCAGTGGCCGTGCCGTAGCCGACCTTGCCGGTCTGACCCGCCGTGCTCGAAGCCGAGTCCGCGTCCAGGCCGAAGATGCTCGCAGCACCGTTCACGGTACCGCTGAAGCTCGTGAGGCCGATCGCCTGATCCGCACCCGCGTTCTTCGAGGTCAGGCTGAATGCGCCGGTGTTCTCGGAAACGTCGATGTCGCCGGCCGTGTACGTCGCACCGGTGCCGTTGAAGGCAGAACCGGCAAAGGCGGTGTCGATCTTGCCCTGCAGCCAGGTGGCGAACTCGGCGGCCGTCGGACGGTTGGCCGTCGCAGCGCCGGCGAAGTCCGTACCGTAGGTGCCGGAGATCCGCTCCACCGTCGAGCCGTACTGGACATCGAAGCTGTAGGTATCCGTCGAAGCGATGTCGACCGTCGGCGCGGTGTAGGTGCCGAAATCAACAGCGGCCTTCGTCGAGGTTCCGAACACCGGAGCCGGGAGCGAGGCACCGGTCAGCATGCCGCCGGTCGAGGTGACGACACCGTCGCCGTCCACGACCTGCGTCTGGCCGACCGTGATCGTCGACGCGGTGCCGCTGCTGGCGGCTTCGATCGTGATCAGGCCGGACGTGCCAGCCGGATTGCCGCCGAGCTTGACGGTGGCCTTGCCAGCGCCGACGGCGTTTTCGACCGCCTGCTGCAGCTTGCTTGCGAAGTTGGCCGAGGTCAGGCCCGTCGTGTCGAGCGAGACCGTGCCCGAAGCACCGTCGACCGTCAGGTCGAAGGTCAGGCGATCGCCCGCCGTGACGCCGGCGAGGTTGAGCGTGCCGAGCGTCGCAACGGCGCCGGCGGCGGACGTCGACGTCGCACCGGTGCCCGTGCCGGAGAAGTTCAGCGCAGCCGTCGACGGATCGACACCGGCGTTGAAGCCGCCGACCGTCATCGCGTTGCCGGCGGAGTCCTTCATCCCGACCTTGACGTCGAGGATGCCGTCGGCATTGGCGTTGCTGTCGAAGAGCTTCACGGTGCCGATGTTGACGCCGATCGTGCCGATCGAGACCGAGCCGTTCGCGGCGCGCGAGAACGAGGCGACGACGTTCTTGTCGGCGTTGAAGGTCGAGAGCGACGAGTCGACCGAGAGCCAGTTCTCGCCCGAGAAGACGGAGGAGTCGGCGATCGACTTGAGCTGCTTCTGCAGCTCGGCGATCTCGGCCTGGATCTTGGAGCGGTCGACGCCGTCCTGGGTGGCCGCGGTCACCTTCGACTTGATCTCGTCGAGGACGTCCTTGGCCTTGTTGAGGCCCTGATAGGCGACGTCGACGGTCGCGGCGCCGAGGCCGAGCGCGTCCTTGACGGTCGACAGCGACTTGTTGTCGGACTTCAGGGTCGTGGAGATCGACCAGTAGGCGGCGTTGTCCTTGGCCGAGCCGATCTTGAGGCCGGTCGAGATGCGCGCCTGGGTGGAGTCGAGCTGCTGGTTGGTGCTCTGGAGGGTACGCAGCGCGGTGATGGCGGCGGCGTTGGTGTTCACGGAGGTCATGGTGTTGTCCCGAAAAAATGACTCGTGGGACATGACGGTCGGACCGTCGGGCAACATCGGCATCATGCCTGGCGACACCTGGGCCAACGGCCGCACTGTTCGCTGCTGCGTCTTCGGTTCTAGCCTTCGAGACTGAACAAACATCTAACGCGATCGAATTTCGACGCCACTCCCCGCCGCGTCCCATCCCGCAGCGCAGCACGACGGGCGCTTGCGCCCCGGTCCGGTTCTGGAGTCCTCTCGCGCGCGACGGGCGCGATTCGCGCCTCCGGATATGGGCGATACGACATGAGCGCGACTTCCCTTCTTCCCGCGGACGCGGCCGACGCCGTCCTGGTCGGCCGGCTGTTCGACTCCGAGACCGGCGGTCCGGTTCTCGTCACCCTGCACGAAGAGACGCTGGTCGAGGCGACGGGCGCCGCCCCGACCCTGTCGCAGCTCCTCGAACTCCCCGATCCCGTCGCCGCCCTGTCGCGCGTCTCGGACGCGCGGACCTGGGACCTCGCCGCCGTCGTGGAGGCCAGCCGGCGCAACGGAGAGGGGCGCGAGACGGCGCCCGTGCTTCTGGCCCCGTGCGACCTCCAGGCGGTGAAGGCCTGCGGCGTCACCTTCGCCCGCTCCATGATCGAGCGGGTGATCGAGGAGCGGGCCAAGGGCGACCTGTCGCTGGCCGCCTCGATCCGCGGCGAGATCGCCGAGGTGATCGGCGGGGCGCTCACCGACGTCGTGGCGGGGTCCGAAAAGGCTGCGGAAGTGAAGCGCATCCTGCAGGAGCGCGGATACTGGTCGCAGTATCTGGAGGTCGGCATCGGGCCGGACGCCGAGGTCTTCACCAAGGCGCCGGTTCTGGCCAGCGTCGGCTGGGGCTCGGAGATCGGCATCCTGCCCTCGTCCGAATGGAACAACCCGGAGCCCGAAGTGGTGCTCGCCGTCAACTCGCGCGGGGAGATCCGGGGCGCCACGCTCGGCAACGACGTGAACCTTCGCGACGTCGAGGGCCGCTCGGCGCTGCTTCTCGGCAAGGCCAAGGACAACAACGCGTCGAGCGCCATCGGCCCCTTCGTGCGCCTGTTCGACGACCGCTTCACGCTAAACGACGTGCGCGCGGCCGAGCTGACGCTGACGGTCGAGGGGGCCGAGGACGGCTATCGGCTGGACGGGCATTCCTCAATGCGGGAGATCAGCCGCGATCCGGCCGACCTCGTATCCCAGGCGCTGGGCCGCCACCACCAGTATCCCGACGGCATGATGCTCTATCTCGGCACGCTGTTCGCGCCGGTCGAGGACCGCGACGCGCCGGGCAAGGGCTTCACCCACAAAGTCGGCGACCGCGTCTCCATCGCCTCGCCGCGCCTCGGCCGGCTGGAGAACACGGTGGTCCACACCGACAAGGCCCAGCCCTGGCGCTCTGGAATCACCGAGCTGATGCGCTATCTCGCCGGACGCGGACTGCTCGGCCGGGGGGCCTGAGTCCGCCTGGGGTGTTGCCCGACCGGCCTTGCCGAAGTCGCAATTTGGCGGCATGCCAATGCGTTAGCTTCGGGGGCCGCAAGGACCCGCATCCAGAACCGGGGGACCACACGCATGAGCGTAGCGCTCGACCTTCAACCGGACGCAGCGGTGACGGCGCGGGCTCTTCTCGAGCGGACCGACTGGTCGGCCACGCCGCTCGGGCCGCGCGCGACCTGGTCTCCCGCCCTGTCCATCGTGGTCGACACCGTCCTCGATTCGCAGATCCCCAAGGTCCTCATGTGGGGACCGGACCACGTGATGATCTACAACGACGGCTACAGCGAGATCGCCGGGAGCAAGCATCCGGCGGCCTTCGGCGGAACCGTCCCCACCGTTTGGCCGGAAATCTGGGACTGGAACCGCCGGATCCTGGAGGCGGGCTTCGGCGGACGGTCGGAGAGCTATCGCGACCAGCCGATGCGCCTCTTCCGCAACGGCAGCTTCTGCGACGTCGTGTTCGACCTCTTCTACACGCCGATCCGCGACGTGTCGGGCGCCGTCGGCGGCGTGCTCTGCACCGTGATCGAGCACACGGAACGCGAGGCGGTCCGCCATGATCTCCGCCGTTCCAACGACCGCTTCCGCGCCGCCGTGGCGGCGATCCATTCCACCCTCTGGACCAACTCGGCCGAAGGGCGGATGAGCGGCGAGCAGCCCGGCTGGAGCGCGCTCACCGGGCAGACGGAAGCCGAGTACGAGGGGTTCGGCTGGGCTTCGGCCGTCCATCCCGACGATGCCGACGCCTCCATCGCGGCCTGGAACGAGGCGGTGGCGACGCGATCGACCTTCGTCTTCGAGCACCGGGTGCGGGTGACGTCGGGCGAATGGCGCCAGTTCGCCATCCGCGCGGTGCCGATCATCGACGAGGACGGAACCTTGCGCGAATGGGTGGGCGTCCACACGGACGTCACCGAGGAGCGCCTCGCGCAGGAGCAGTTGCGCGAGCACGCCGGCATCCTGGAGCGGCAGATCCGTCATCGCGAGCGCGCCGAGGAACAGCTTCGCCAGCTCAACGAGACGCTGGAGCAGCGCGTCGTTCAGGCGGTCGAGGAGCGGCAGGCCGCCGAGGCCGCGCTGAACCGCGCGCAGCGGCTGGAAACGGTCGGCAAGCTGACGGGCGGCGTCGCGCACGACTTCAACAACCTCCTGCAGGTCGTCTCCGGCAACCTCCAGCTCCTTCTCAAGGACATCGCCGGCAACGAGCGGGCCGAGACGCGCGTGCGCAACGCGCTGGCGGGCGTCTCGCGCGGTGCCAAGCTCGCCTCCCAGCTCCTCGCCTTCGGGCGGCGCCAGGCGCTCGAGCCCAAGGTGGTCAACGTCACGCGCTTCGTGCGCGGCATGGACGACATGCTGCGCCGGGCGATCGGCGAAGGCGTCGAGGTCGAGACCGTGTTCGGGGGCGGCCTATGGAACACGTTCATCGACCCGACCCAGATCGAGAACGCGCTCCTGAACCTCGCCATCAACGCGCGCGACGCGATGGACGGCCAGGGCAAGCTGACGATCGAGCTCGGCAACGCCCATCTCGACGACGACTACGCCCGTCGCCACGAGGTCACGGCCGGGCAGTACGTCATGCTGGCGGTGAGCGACACGGGATCGGGCATGAGCCCGGAGATCATCGAGCGCGTGTTCGAGCCCTTCTTCACCACCAAGGCGGAGGGTAAGGGCTCGGGGCTGGGCCTGTCCATGGTCTACGGCTTCGTGAAGCAGTCCGGCGGCCACGTGAACATCTATTCCGAAGTCGGCCAGGGCACCACGATCCGGCTCTACCTGCCGCGCTCCACCGAGCGCGAGGACCAGGAGATCGAGGTGGACACCGGCCCCGTCTCGGGCGGCACGGAGACCGTGCTCGTGGTCGAGGACGACGAGGAGGTGCGTGCCACTGCGGTCGAGATGCTGACCGACCTCGGCTATCGCGTGCTCAAGGCGGTGGACGCCCAGTCGGCGCTCAACGTGGTGGAAAGCGGCATCCCGATCGACATCCTGTTCACCGACGTGGTGATGCCGGGCAAGCTCAAGAGCCCCGAGCTGGCGCGCAAGGCCAAGGAGCGCCTGCCGAACCTCGCGGTCCTCTTCACCTCCGGCTACACCGAGAACTCGATCGTGCACGGCGGCCGGCTCGACGCGGGCGTGCAGCTCCTGTCCAAGCCCTACACGCGCGAGGCGCTGGCCCGGAAGATCCGCCACGTCGTCGCCAACCAGGCGCAGCTCGCCGTCGCGCGCAAGGCTACCCTCAAGGGTCCGTCGCTCAGCCCCGCCGCGGCCGAGGCGCCCGCGACCGTCGCCGCGCCCAAGTCGGGCGGCACCGGGGCCGGGTCCCCGACCGCGGAGGCCGGCACCAAGGGCACCGTGCTGCTCGTCGAGGACGACGGCCTGATCCGCATGAACACGGCCGACATGCTGAAGGACCTCGGCTATGTCGTGGTCGAGGCGGGCCGCGCCGAGGATGCGCTCACCGCCATCCAGACCGTGCCCTTCGACGCGCTGGTGACGGACGTCAACCTGCCCGGCATGTCCGGGACAGAACTCGCCGACGAGGCGCGGGAAGTGAAGCCCGGCGTCGGCGTCGTCTTCGCGACCGGCGACCGCCACGTGGCGGGCGTGGTGCCTGGCGAGGACGCGCGGGTGACGATCCTGTCCAAGCCCTACGGCATGGAGGACCTCGACGCGGCGATCGCGCGCGTGCTCGATTGCCAGCGGGTTCCGGCCTGATCGGTCAGCCCGGCGGAGAGCCCGCCTCCGGCGCGAGGTCCACGCCCTCGAACGAGTGATAGAACAGGGGATCGGCGACATAGCCGGTCACCTCGCGCCGCGCGGCCACCGAGAAGATCGAGTGGGCGAGCGGCACCCACGGCGCCTCGCGGTGGAAAATCTCCTGCGCCTCCTGGTAGAGGCGCTTGCGCGTGGCCACGTCCGACACGGTCTTGGCCTCCCGCACCAACCGGTCGTACTCCGCGTCGCACCAGCGCGCGACATTGTTGCCGCCGGGGCGCGCCGCCGTGCAGCCGAGGAGGGTGTGCAGGAAGTTGTCGGGGTCGCCGTTGTCGCCCGCCCAGCCGTAGAGCACCAGCGGCACGTCCTCGTTGCCCATGATGGCGACGCGATAGGCGTTCCAGTCGGTGGTGCGCAGGTGCAGGCGGATGCCGAGCTTCTCGAGATCGGCCGCGATCATCTCGGCCACGCGCTGGGCGTTCGGGTTGTAGGGACGCGAGACCGGCATGTACCAGATGTCGGCGTCGAGCCCGTTCTCCAGCCCCGCCTCGATCAGGAGCTTGCGGGCCATGGCGACATTGTAGGGATAGGGCCGGATGTCGTTGTCGAAGGCCCAGAGCGTCGGCGGGATCGGGTTCTTGGCCGCCACCGCGCCGCTGACATAGACCGCCGACAGGATCGCCTGCCGGTCGATCGCCATGTTGATCGCCCGGCGCACGCGCACATCGTCGAAGGGCTTCACATGCGTGTTCATGGCGAGATAGCCGACGTTCAGCCCCTCGGTCTCGTAGACCTTGAGCTCCTGGCTGGATCGCAGGGCCGGCAGGTCGGCGGCGTCGGGAAAGGCGCTCATGTGGCATTCGCCGGCCGAGAGCTTGGCGAGACGCGCCGAGGTGGTGGGCGTGATCGAGAAGACCAGCGTGTCGATCGGCTGGCGTCCGCGCCAGTAGCCGTCGAAGGCGCGAAAGCGGATGGCGACGCCCGGCTGGTAGCCGACGAACTCGAACGGCCCGGTGCCGACCGGCTTCGTGTCCAGCACCTCCGGCTTGCCCTCGGCCAGGAGATGCTCGGCATACTCGGCCGACAGGATCGACATGAAGGGCATGGCGAGGTTGGCGAGGAAGGGCGCCTCCGGCCGGGTCAGGCGGATGCGCACATGCCCGGGATCGGGCGCCTCGATCGCGGCGATCAGGTCGGGAAAGCCGGAATCCTGGAAGTAGTCGAAGCGCGCGCCGGACACGTCGTGGAACGGGTGGTCCGCCTTCCACTGCCGCTCCAGCGAGAAGACGACGTCGCGCGCCTCCATCGGGCGCGTCGGGGTGAAGTCGTCGTTGGCATGGAAGGCGACGTCGCTGCGCAGGGTGAAGTCGTAGACCAGCCCGTCGGCCGAGATGGTCCAGCCGGAAGCGAGCGCCGGGCGGATTTCGGTGGAGCCGGGACGGAACTCCACCAGCGTGTTGAACATGGGCTTGGTCGCGTCCATCGCCGTGCCGGTGATGGCGAGCTGCGGGCTGATCGCCTCCGGATCGCCTTCCGAGCAGAAGACGAAGGTCTTGGCGAAGGCCGGCGGCGACAGGAGCGAGAGGCCAAGCCCGAGACAGAGGGCGAGGCGGCGCGGCGAGATCATCGGGCGGATCCTTGCGAGGCGGCGGGGCGGGCCGGCGGTTCGTGGCGCGGGGCGACGAGCGGTAGGTCGACCAGGAAGGTCGTGCCTCGGGGCGTGCCGCCCGCGAGCGAGACGCTGCCGCCCAGCGTCGCGGTCACGAGGTTGAAGACGATGTGGAGGCCGAGGCCCGTCGAGCCGCTGGCGCGGCCCGTGGTGAAGAACGGGTCGAAGACGCGCGAACGGTCCTCGCGCGCGATGCCGCGCCCGTCGTCGGAAAAGGCGATGCGCAGGCTGCCCGCGCCCCGCCGATGCGCCTCGACGCGGATCGTGCCGGTCTGGCCGGGCGCATAGGCATGGGCATAGGCGTTGGACAGGAGGTTGGTGAGCACCTGCGCCAGGGCGCCGGGGTAGGAATCGAGGCGCAGGCCCGGCTCGCAGACCACCTCCAGCTCGTGGCCCGCCCGCTTGCGCAAGGGGCCGAGGCTGGTGAAGAGGTCGCGCGCGAACTCGCCGAACTCGAACTCGCGCCGCTCGCCGCTCGCCTGGTCGGCCGCCACCTGCTTGAAGGAATGGACGAGGCCGGCGGCGCGTTCGACATTGGAGGTGGTGAGGCGCGCGCCTTCCGCCATGCGCGCGACGAAGGCGGAAAAGGCCTCGCGCGTGACGCGTCCGTCGGCGGTCGCCGCCTCGAAGCGGCGCACGTCGCCCGCCATGGTGGTGGCGGTGGTCAGCGCCACGCCGAGCGGCGTGTTGATCTCGTGCGCGACGCCGGCGACGAGCTGGCCGAGCGAGGCGAGCTTCTCGGCCTGGATCAGGTCGGCCTGCGTCTCGCGCAGGCGCTTCAGCGTCTCGTCGGACTCTTCCTTGGCACGGCGCAGCGCCGCCTCGCGCGTGTCGCGCTCCAGAAGCACGTTGTTGGTGGCGCGCGCCATGGAGCCGAGCTCGTCCAGCCGGTCGGCCTCCGGCAGGAGGCCGGCATCGGTGCGGCTGGCGCGCGCGATCATGCCACGCTCCAGGCGCCGAAGCGGCTTGGTGATGGAGCGCGCGACCACGAGGCCGGCGCCGGACGCCAGGAGAAAGGCCATGCCGCCGCCCGCGAACAGGATCTGGCGGACGGCCGCGCCGATGGCGTCGGCGTGCCGCGACAGGTCGTTGTTGAGGCTCGACACCTGGAGGAGCATGATCCCGGCCGTGTCGGACATGTCGATCAGGAGGCGCGACTGCTCCTCCAGCCCCTGGCGCACCGCGCGAAGGCCGGAGCGCCAGGCGTCCAGCGCGTCGATCATCTCGCTCTGGATCAAGGGCGAGATCGGAAGGGAGGCCACCTTCTCGCCGATGGCGCGGGCCTGCGCGTCGATCGCGGGAATGGCGTCGGCGGCGCGTGATTCGATCACGTCGCGCGACTGGCGCGCGAGCTTCAACGTGTCGACCGCGATGTTCTGCGTCGCCTGTTCGGTCTCGTGCGCGTCCACCGTGTAGGCGAGGAGACTGGAAATCTCGCCCTGGAGGGTGCGCTGGGCGGAGATGTCGACCTTGAGCTGCCGGTCGACCCGTTCCAGCGCGTCGCGCAAGGCCCGTGGGCTGCCGGAGCCGAGATCGGGGGCGGCGCGCTCGCCCGCGCCTCCGGCCCTGGCGGCGTCGATCGCGTCGGTGAGGCGCGCGGCCGCGTTGCGCACCCGCGCCATCTCGAAGGAGGCCGAGACGCTGGTCTCGGAGGGCGAGCGTCCGCTGAGCAGGATCAGCATGCCGTCGGCGATCGCCGCGCGCAGGCTGAGCGCGCTGTCCACCACGTCGCGCGTGAGGCTTAGCGACCGGTCTCGCGCGGTGAGCGTGCCGACGAGGCCCTGGTTGGAACGCGTCTGGCGATCGCGCGCCTCGTCGGTCAGGCGCAGGAGAGCCTGGAGCCGGGCGTCCATCTCGGCGACCAGGCGGTCGCTCTCGCGGGTCGCGGTGGTCAGCTCGCCCATCAGCGCCTCGTAGCGCTGGAGCGTCGCGCGGGTCTGCACGATGGCCGAGGCCTGCGCGGGGTCGCCGGTGCGCCCCTCCAGGGCGCGCAGGCCCGCCGAGGCGCCGGTGACGGACGCCGAGAAGGCGGAGGCCTGGCGCTCCCGGCCGGAGCGCGCGCCCGAGACGAAGGCGTCCTGCGCGCTCATGCCCGAGACCACCTGCCGGTAGATGTTGGAGGCTTCCAGCGCGCCGGCGCGGGCGAGATCGGCCCGGTCGAGCAGCACCATGGACAGGAAGCCGACCAGCGCGATCAGGGCGATCGGAATGGCGCCGACGAGGAACACGCGCTGGGCGATGGTCGGCCACAGGAAACGGCGGCGCGACCGCCCGTGCCGCCCTTCCAGAACGCCGGGCGCCGTCCCGGACAGGACGGGGGTCAGGCGGTTGGGGGAAACATGATCCATGCGAAATCCAGCTGGCCTCGGGTCGGCCGGACCATGGGGCCGTTTCGTTTCATGTCGATTTCGTCGCCGTCGTCGCCTCGGGCGAGAAGATGTATCCGGCGCCGCGCACCGTGCGGATCACGGTCGGATGGGCGGGATCGGGCTCGACCTTGCGGCGGATTCGGGTGATGCGAACGTCGATCGCCCGGTCGAACGGGTCCGAATCGCGGGCGCTCGCCAGATCCAGGAGCCGCTCGCGCGTCAGCACCCGGCGCGGGTTCTCGGCAAAGGCCTTAAGCAGGCTGAACTCGCTCTGGACGAGCTGCACCGAGCCGCCGTCGTCGTCCCACAGGAGCTGGGCGTCGAGATCGAGCCATTTGGTGCCGAAGCGCACGCGCCGCGTCGTGTCGGCCTCGGGGGCCGGCGCGCTGTTCGCGCTCGCCGCCCGGCGCAGCACCGAGCGGATGCGGGCGAGGAGCTCGCGCAGTTCGCAGGGCTTGGCGAGATAGTCGTCCGCCCCGAGCTCCAGCCCGACCACCCGGTCGACGAGGCTGGCGGTGGCCGTCAGCATGATCACCGGGATGCGCGTCTCGGTCTTCAGGAACCGCACGATCGACAGTCCGTCCTCGCCGGGCATGTTGAGGTCGAGCACCACGAGGTCGGGCGTTTCGCGCGCGAGAAGCTCGCGGAACGAGGCGCCGCCGTCGCATGTCACGGTGCGAAAGCCGTTCATGCCGACGTAGTCGCCGATCATGGCGCGCGTCGGCTCCTCGTCGTCCACCACCGCGATCAGGGGTTCGCTCATCGGCATCGGTCAAAGGCTCGCAGGAAGTGGGCCTGAAGGCAGGCGGCCCGAGGGGATGGAGATGGTGAAGGCGGCGCCGCCGAGCGGCCCGGTCTCGACGACATCGACGCGCCCGTCGTGGAGGTCCACGATCTTGCGCACGATGGACAGGCCGAGCCCGGTGGAACTCTCGCCCCCCGTCGGCTGGGCCGACAGGCGCTGGAAGCGGCCGAACAGGCGCGCGAGGTCCTCCGGCCGGAGGCCCGGTCCCGAATCGCAGACGCGCACGAAGGCCGCGCCGTCCTCGAGGCCCGCCGTCAGTTCGATCCGCCCACCGGCCGGCGTGTATTTCACGGCGTTGCTGACGAGATTGTCGATCGCCTCTCCCAGCCGGTCGGGATCGCAGCTGACGGCGATCGCGCCGGGAACGGAGACGGCGAGCACCTGATCCTTGGAGGCGGCGAGCGGCGCGTTCATCTCGGCCGCCGCACGCACCACCTCGGCAAGGTCGGCGACGCGCGGATTGACGCGAACGTCCATCGCGTCGGCCATGGCGTCGGACACCGAGAGATCGACGATGCGCGTCATGCGGCGTGCGGCCGTTCGCAGGTGCTCGGTCTGCGTGTCGATCGGGCCGCGGATCGCCTCCGGCAGGTCGCCCACCAGCGCCGCCAGCATCTCGGCCCGGCCAAGGATGACGGCAAGCGGGTTCTTGAGGTCGTGCGCGACGGTGCCGAGAATCTCGTTCTTGAAGGCGTTGACGCGCTTCAGTTGGTTGCTCTGGATCTCCAGCCGCTCGTTGGCGGTGCGCAACTCGCGCGTCCGTTCGCCGACCTCCGCCTCCAGCCCCTCGTTGGCGGCCACGATCGCGGCATGCATCCGGGCGTTGTCGAAGGCGGCGGCGAGCTTGGCGCAATAGACCGAGACGAGCGAACTCTGGGTCGCGTCGAGCGGCTTGTCGGTGTCGAGCACGACGAGGATTTCCGCTCCTGCCCCCGTGCGCACGTAGAGATGCACCCGCCCGTCGCGATGGAGCGGCGCGCGCCAGTCGGCCCCTTCTCGGAAGAGTGCGGAGAGATCCAGCCCCTCCCCCGCCTCGAAGCTGCCGAGGCGCGCCAGCACGGCCGGTTCGCGGCCCGCCTCCTCGCGCAGCACCAGCATGCCTTCCGACTCCAGCGACAGGAGCGCGTTGAGCTGGAGGAGGACGCCGCGCGCCAGGCTCGTCAGCGAGCGCTCGCTGAGGAGATCGGCCGAGGCGCCGACGATGAGTTCGAGCCCGGCGCGCATGTCGTCCAGCTTCTTGAGCTGTTCGAAGGAGCGCAGCGCCGCGGTGATGGTGGTGAACAGGCGGTCGGCGGTGAGTTCGGTCTTGGCCTTGTAGTCGTTGATGTCGAAATCCACGACCACATGGTGCTCGGGCGCCTGGCCCGGCTGGCCGGTCCGCAGGATGATGCGCACCAGCGGGTTGCCGAGCTCCTCGCGGATCGCGCGTGCCAGGCGCAGGCCCGCGTCGTCGGTCTCCATCACGACGTCGAGGAGCACGATGGCGACATCCGGGTGCGCGCGCATCTGTTCCAGCCCTTCGGCGCCGGAATGGGCGCCGAGCAGCTGAAGCCCCCGGCCGTGCAGGGAGAAGGCTTCCAGTGCGAAGCGCGTGCCCTCGTGGACGGCGCGGTCGTCGTCCACGACGAGCAGCTTCCAGGGCGCGGGCGCGGGCACCGAATGCGCGCGCTCGCCGGCCTCGAAGCTCATCCATTCGCCCGCCATCGACCCCTCTCCGCCCAACGCCGGCGCCCCGTCCCCGATCCGGATCAGCGACGCGTGGAAGCGCGTCGGCACGTCACAAGATGCGCGTAGAAAGCGTAGTCGAATTCGCAAGTGGAAGCCAAGCTCGCGCAAGGGCCGAGCGCCGGCTGCCGCGGCTCGGTGCCTTGTTCCCCGGAGTATCCGGTCCAGCGCGCCGAGCGGAACGGGCGGGCAAGACGACATGCGGCGTTGCGGATCATGTCCAACCTCCATCGACGAGAAGGGGCACGATATTCGCGCCCCGGTGGTGCGACTGGTAGGGGCGCGATGTTTCCGGCGTCGTTCGGCATAGCCATTGGTGTTTCGCGAGTGTTTCGCACCTTGCGCTTTTTCCAGAAGCCGGGGTCGAAACACGCTTTCAACCTCGTTCAAGGCCGCGATTCGCTTCAAACCGCGCCGAAAGCGAAACGAACGCGCTTTCGCTCGCAACATGCGTGGCATCGCGGCGCAACGGGCCGTCCCTAGACCGGCTCCATCGAGACGCCGCGCCGAGTGCGCCGCGTCTGCCCGCATGGAGCATGCCTGCCGTGACGTCGCTGACCGAGACCGCGCTTTCCCTGGCCCCCCAGATCGGGGCGAGCATCGCATCCCTTCTTCTGGCCGCGCTGGCGCACCGCCTGGTTCCCACGCACAAGGCCAGGACGCGCCGCCTGTGCGTGATCGCGACCGCCACTGTGCTGGGTCTCGTCTGGATCGCCGAACTCCAGTCCCTGCTTCTGTCGCTGACGGCCGTCGCCATGGCGCTGGTTCTGGCCACCAAGGAGCTGATCCAGTGCGCCACCGGGGCGCTGGCCGGCCGGGCGGGACGTTCCTACGCCGTCGGCGACCGCGTCCATCTCGACGGAACGTCCGGCCGGGTGACGGCGGTGAACTGGCTGACGACGACGATCCAGGAGACCGACGCGCGCAGCCTCGGCTCGCGCCCGACCGGCCGGCGGCTGGTGATCCCCAACAGCCGGATGTTCTCGGGCGGTGTCCATGTCGAGGAGCGCGGCGGCGCCCTGCGGCACCATACGTTCTCCATCACGCTGGAAGCGGTCACGGGCCTGCGCGACGCCCTTGCCCAAGCCGAAGCGGAAGCCTCGGCCTTATCGGCTCCCGGCGCGCCGGAGCCCCGCGTCGCCCTCGCCACCAGCGAGTTCGGCAAGCCGCGGCTGGACGTCGTCCTGTTCTGCGCGCCCGCCGCCGTGTTCGAGGCCGAGCGGCGGATCACGCTGGCGGTCCTGGAGCAGGCCGTGGGCAGCTCGGCGCCGCGCAAGCCCCTGTCGCTGGTGCGCTCACAGGCGGCGTGAGGGTGGCTCAGAACTTCAGCCAGAGCGCGGCCAGGAGGCCGCGCTCGTCCAGCGCGTTGCGCCCGGCCACCGTGCCCCAGCCGCCCGCCTGCACCGCGACCGTGGGCGTCACGTCGTAGACCGCGCTGAGCTGGAGCTTGTGCGCGTCGTAGCCCTCGATCCCATCCGCCTCGAGCCCAACGACCGAGAAGCTCTGGGCCAGCAGCAGGAGGTCCGCGCGAGGCCGAAGGCCGAAAGTCAGGTCGGCATGGATCTCGTCCGCCTTCGTCGGCCCCGCCACGCGATAGGCGCCCTGCCCGTCCACGAAAGCAGCCATGCCGTTGACGGAAAAGCCGTAGCCGGCGAGAAGCCGCCCCTCGGCCCCGCCCTCCAGAAGCCCCGCCCCGGCGGGATCCAGCGCCGGGTCGGCTTCGGCGATCCGCAGGTTCGCCTCCGCGGAAGCGACGAAGCCTCCGCGCTGCATCAGGCGAAAACGGCCGCCGATCTCCGACACGCCGAGGCCGGAGTCCGGCTCGCGCGCCTCGAAGCGGAGCTGCCGCCATTCCGTGCGGCCGCGCAGCGTGAAGCGATCGGTGACGCCGTATTCGGCCAGAACCTGGATCTCCGCCTTGCGGAACCGCGACGTGGCGCGGCTGCGGCGGTCGCCGTCGAAGGCGCCGCTCGCCTGCGAGCCGCCAGCCGTGACGATCGCAAGGCCGCTGCCGCGTTCGAGCGTCCAGGCGCCGGCCGAGGCTTCTCCTGCAGCCAGCAGTTGCGCCATGGCCGAAGCGGCGGCGATGGCGGCTGCTCGGGCTCGCGCCGATTGCGGCCTCGGCATGCGCATGATCGGCCTCCTCTCAGCCAAACTGTCGCAGGCAACAATGCAAGCAGAGGTTTAATCCTTCGTTGCCCACGGACTGGGGAGAGCGCGTTTGGAAGCCCTCGCCCTTCTTTTGGAATGCGTCCTGGTCTAGAGCCTGTCACGAATCGCAACTATGCGTCTTGCCGACTTGTCCTGAAGACCCGCGCCGGGAGCCCGCCCCATGACCGACACCGCCGCCATGCAGGCCAATCTTCTCGCCGAGGCCCTGCCCTACATGCAGGCCTACGAGAACAAGACGGTGGTGGTGAAGTACGGCGGCCATGCCATGGGCGACCAGACGCTCGGCCGGGCCTTCGCCCGCGACATCGCGCTCCTCAAGCAGTCGGGCATCAACCCGATCGTGGTGCACGGCGGCGGCCCGCAGATCGGCGCGATGCTGGCCAAGATGGGCATCGAGAGCCGCTTCGAGGGGGGGCTTCGCGTCACCGACCAGCGCACGGTCGAGATCGTCGAGATGGTTCTCGCCGGCTCCATCAACAAGGAGATCGTGGCGCTGATCAACGCCGAGGGTGAGTGGGCGATCGGCCTGTGCGGCAAGGACGGGAACATGGTCTTCGCCGAGAAGGCCAAGAAGACCTATGTCGATCCCGATTCGCGCATCGAGCGGGTGCTCGACCTCGGCTTCGTCGGCGAGCCGGTGGAGGTGGACCGCACGCTGCTCGACCTCCTGGCGCGCTCCGAGATGATCCCGGTGATCGCACCCGTCGCCCCAGGCCGGGACGGCGCGACCTACAACATCAACGCCGACACGTTCGCGGGCGCCATCGCCGGTGCCGTTCAGGCCGCGCGCTGCCTGTTCCTGACGGACGTTCCGGGCGTGCTCGACCGCGACGGCCAGCTCATCAAGGAACTCTCGGTGGCGCAGGCCCGCGCCCTGATCGCCGACGGCACGATCTCGGGCGGCATGATCCCCAAGGTCGAGACCTGCATCGAGGCGATCGAGCGGGGCGTCCAGGGCGTCGTGATCCTGAACGGCAAGGTCCTCCATGCCGTGCTCCTCGAACTCCTGACCGAGCACGGCGCCGGTACGCTCATCGTTCCGTGACGGCGGCGAGGTGGGAGACGGCCGCTTTCGACGTTGACGCCGCGCTCGTCCCATGCCGAATGAGATCATGAGCACCAACGACGATACGATCGGCCGCACGCGCGACGCCGAGCCCGCCGACTTCGCCCATGTCGACACCTGGGTCTTCGACCTCGACAACACGCTCTATCCCCGCCGCACCGACCTGTTCTCGCAGATCGACGCGAAGATGACGGACTACGTGGCCGAGCTCCTGTCGGTCCCGCGCGACGAGGCCAAGGCGGTCCAGAAGAGCTTCTACCGTCAGTACGGCACGACGCTACGCGGGCTGATGGAAGTGCACCGGATCGACCCGGACAGCTTCCTCTCCTACGTCCACAACATCGACTATTCCTGGCTGGTGCCCGACCCGAAGCTAGGCGAGGAGATCGCGGCCCTGCCGGGGCGCAAGTTCATCTTCACCAACGGCGACCGGGGCCACGCCGAGCGCACCGCGCGCCAGCTCGGCATCTTCGAGCATTTCGAGGACGTGTTCGACATCGTGGCGGCCGGCCTGATCCCGAAGCCCGCCGCCGAGACCTACGACAAGTTCATGGGCTTGCATCGCATCGACACGGGCCGCGCCGCCATGTTCGAGGATCTCGCGCGCAATCTCGAAGTGCCCAAGCGCCTCGGCATGCGCACCGTGCTGATCGTACCGGAGAACTTCGAGACGACGCTCGGCGACGCCTGGGAGCACGAAGGGCGCGACGGCGCCCATATCGACTTCGTGACGGACGACCTCGCGCGATTCCTGCGCCGCATCCGCGGGGCCTGACGCCCGCACTCCCGACGCGAAAACCCCGGCGCCTTTCGGACGCCGGGGCATTGCTTCAGCCTAGAGGCGCCGGATCGCTCAGGAGACCGTCTTGACCGTGGTGTCGGTGCTCCAGCCGCGCGGGCCGCCGACTTCGCTCGGCGAGGCCACCGTACCCGTCGTGGCGCTGCCGCCGTAGCTGCCGGCCGCGGTCTCGACGCGCAGGTTGTTCTGCACGTGAGTCACGCCCGACACGCGCTCGGCCAGATCCTCGGCCCGGCGCTTCTGGTCGCGGCTCGGAACGTGGCCCGACAGCGTGACCTCGCGGCCCTTCACCGTGACCTCGATGTCCGAGGCGTCGACATAGTGGTCGTCGGTCAGGCGATCGTTGACGTCGTCGTGGATGCGCTCGTCCGAACGGGTGTAGCCCTTCGGCCCGCGTCCGCCGAAGCGGCGGTCGGCCTCGCGACGGCGCTCGGCGTCCTCGTCGCCGAACCAGGACGCGATCTCGTCGCCGGCACGCTCGACGAAGCTGCGCTCCTCGCCGCGATAGGCTTCGTCGCTGTAGACCCGATCGACCGGGCCATAGCCGGCGGCACGACGGTCGCGGTCGCGGTCACCATAGCTGCGGTCGTAGCCGTAGCCCCGGTCGCCGCCGTAGCTCTCGCGCCGACCGAAGCGGTCGTCGCCGTAGCCGCCGGCATTGCGCCAGTCGCGGTTGTCGTCGGTGCGGCCGAAGCGGTCGTCGTAGGCGCCCGCGAAGGAGCGCTCGCTGCTGCGCGGCTGGGGGGCGTCGTAGCGGTCGGCGCCGTAGCGTTCGCGGCCGTAGCCCGTCTCGGTGCCGCTCCGCCCGTAGTTCTCGCGGTCCCATTCGCCATAGGCGTCGCGCTCGCCGTAGGCCGCACGGCGGCGCGCGTCGCGTTCGCCCATGCGGCCGAAGCGCTCGTAGCGGGCGGTCTCGTTGCGGAAGCGGTTGCGCTCGCCGGAGTTCCTGTAGTCGCTCATGTCGTTCTCCCATGAATTCCCGCCGCAGGGACGCAACGGTCTCGAACGGCAGTTGTCGGCTTGGCTAACGAAGCGGCTTCCGACGTGTTCCACGGAAGGGGAGCGAGCTTGCCCGTCAGTCGCCGAGAAGGGACCGACCTGGGCTGGCGAGAGAGCCGGCCGGCACCGGCCCGCCGCGATGGGCACGAGCGTCCCGCGACGTTCCGCCGAGCAGCGCCGCACGGTTCTGGCGCAGGACCGCATCTTCCGTCCATTCGCCGGCTGCGCCCGTGCCGGCCTTGGCCGCGGCCCGTTCGGCGGCGCTCTGCGGGTCGCTGTCGGACGGGGGACGACGCTCGCGCGTCTCGTCGAGGGGAATGGTCTCGGCCACGTCCATCGCCTGCTGGCGCCGCATCATCTCCGAGTCGCTGTCATCGCCGCCCATGGGTCCGCTCCATGCTTGAAACATGCAAGGAACGGGTCTCCGGCGCACGGGGTTCCCAGGCCTAGAAGTCGTAGAAGGCGCGAATCGCGGCCCAGCCGTCCTCCGCCGTGTCCACGACGCGGAAGAGGTCGAGATCGCCCGGCGCGATCGTGCCCTCCTCGGCCAGGAACTCGAAGTCGATCAGCCGCCGCCAGAACTCCGTGCCGAACAGGAGCACCGGGATCCGCGCCATGCGCCCGGTCTGGATGAGGGTGAGTGCCTCGAACAGTTCGTCCAGCGTGCCGAAGCCGCCGGGAAAGATCGCCATCGCCTTGGCGCGGAACAGGAAATGCATCTTGCGCGTGGCGAAGTAGTGGAAGTTGAAGCAGAGTTCGGGCGTCGCATAAGGGTTGGGCGCCTGCTCGTGCGGCAGGGTGATGTTGAGGGCGATCGAGACGGCGCCGACATCGGCCGCGCCCCGGTTGCCCGCCTCCATCACGCCCGGACCGCCGCCGGTAACGATCACGAACTCCTTGCCGCCCGACGTGTTGGCCGAGTGCTGCGAGGCGAGGCTCGCGAAACGGCGGGCTTCCTCGTAGTAGCGGCTGTTGGCTTCGAGCCGCGCCTTCTGGCCCTCGTTGCGCGCCGCCCAGGCCGCCTTGCCGGGCTCCGGGATGCGCGCGCCGCCGAAGAGGACCACGGTTGAGAGGATGCCGGCCTCGATCAGCGCGAGTTCGGGCTTCATCAGCTCGAGCTGGAGGCGCACCCCCCGCGTCGCTTCGGCGGTGAGGAAGTCCGGGTCGTCATAGGCGAGCCGATAGGTCGGCGAGAGCGTCTGCGGCGTGCGCGGCTTCCTGGCCTGCCGTCGCTTGTCGTCGCCGGACGAAGGAAAGGGCACCCATGTTCCCTCGGCCGCGGCCGGTGCCGCACCGGCGCTCTTGGGTTCGTCGTCCGTCATGTCCAGCCTGCCCCTGCCTCAAAGCAGGGGTTTAGAGCCTCGGGGGGAGCCGGGGCAAGCCTTGTGCGCCCGCCGCGCTGCCTCTAGAGGAAGCCCGATCCCCTTTTCCGCACCCGTCAGGAGACTTTGCCCATGGCCGCCTCGCACGCCGACCTCGAACAGACGATCGAAGCCGCCTTCGACGCGCGGGACACGATCTCGCCCGCGACCAAGGGCGAGGTGCGCGAGGCGGCGGACATGGCGCTCGACCTTCTCGACCGCGGCGAGGCCAAGGTCGCGACGCGGGGGCCGGACGGTGCCTGGACCGTCCATCAGTGGCTGAAGAAGGCCGTTCTCCTGTCCTTCCGCCTCAACGACATGGAGGCGATCCCCGGCGGGCCGGGCGGCGCCGCCTGGTGGGACAAGGTGCCCTCCAAGTTCGACGGCTGGGGCGAGAACCGCTTTCGCGAGGCGGGCTTCCGGGCCGTCCCCGGCGCCATCGTCCGCCGCTCGGCCCATATCGGCCGGAACGCCATCCTGATGCCGAGCTTCGTCAATCTCGGCGCCTCCGTCGGCGAGGGCACGATGGTCGACACCTGGGCGACCGTCGGCTCCTGCGCGCAGATCGGCGCGCATGTGCACCTGTCCGGGGGCGTCGGCATCGGCGGCGTCCTGGAGCCGCTGCAGGCCGGCCCGACCATCATCGAGGACAATTGCTTCATCGGCGCCCGCTCCGAGGTCGTCGAGGGCTGCATCGTGCGCGAGGGCTCGGTGCTCGGCATGGGCGTCTTCATCGGCCAGTCGACCAAGATCGTGGACCGCGAGACCGGCTCCGTCACCTATGGCGAGGTGCCGCCCTATTCCGTGGTCGTGGCAGGCTCCCTGCCTGGCAAGGCGATGGGCAACGGCGAGCCCGGCCCGGCCCTCTACTGCGCCGTGATCGTGAAGCGCGTGGACGAGCGCACCCGGTCCAAGACCTCGATCAACGACCTCCTGCGCGCCTGACGCGTCGGGAGGATCGCCGCAACGAAAAAGGCCCGGAGCGTCGCGCTCCGGGCCTTTTTCGTTGGCCTGTCGGGAGGGCCTCAGTTGAAGCCGAGGCCGCCGGCCGGGGCGGCGCTCGCCGGAGCGCTGGAATCGAAGGCGTCGCCGAAGCGGCCCACATCGGGCTGAGGCGGCTGGCGGGTAACGCGGCCGCCCACCATGGAACCGAGGCCGATCGAGCCGTCCTTGGCCTTGGCGGGCACCGGGCGCGGTGTGTTGTCGGCCACGCGCAGCGGGCGGGCGACGGGCACCGGCGCGCCGGCGGTGGGAACGGAGAGCACGGCGGCGGTGGCCGTATGGGCCGGTGCCGCGGCGGCAGCGGTCGGCGCGATGGCGGCGGCGGACGCGACCTGCGCGGGCGCGCCGCTCTTGCGCGCGGCCGCAGGCTGGGCACCCACTTCGCGCGCGATCAGGCCGGAGCGCACGGTGGGTTCGACGGCCGCCACCAGCGTGGTGGCCTCGCCGCCCTTGGCCGGCGACTTGAAGGCACGGATCGCAGCCATGTGGCGTTTGACGTTGGAGCAGTAGACGCTGGCGGACTTCGACATCACCGTGGTGCGGTGCCCGCCCTTGTATTTCATGGCGGTCTGGCAGACGTCGCCGTTGCCCTGCTCGTAGGCGCCCTTCAGGTAGCGCATGCCGTAGCGAAGGTTGGTCTCGGGATCGAAGAGGGCTTCCGCCGGCCCCTGGAAGCCGAGGCCGCGCGCGGTCTGCGGCTTGATCTGGGAGAGGCCGTAGACGCCGGCGCCCTTGGCGCGGGGATTGTAGTGGCTTTCCACCCGGACGACGGCATAGGCCAGCTCGCGGGGAATGTCGTTCTCGTCGGCGGCCTTCTCGATCAGCCGGTCGATCTTGGCGTCGCCCGTGATGGTGTCGTCGCCGGAGATCGTGTCGCCGACGGCCCTGGCTGCATTGCGCACGGTGCGCGCGCTCACGGAGGCCACCGCCACCGCGCCGGACCCGACAGCCGTGGCGCCGGCCACCACCGTGTCCTTGGCGGCCACCACGCCGTCCGTCACCGTGTCGCGCGCCGCGACGGCCGTGCCGAGCGCCTTGGAGGCGAGGCCGGGATCGGTCGCGGCGGGAGCGGCGACGGCGACAGGGGCCGTCGCGGGGCTGGCGACCACGCGGCCGCCCTTGGCCTCCGCCATCATCACCGGCGCCGCCTCGGGGCGCCCGGTCGGCAGGATCACGCGGGTCGGGCCGGAATCGTTGGCGGCGATCTCCACCACCTCGCGGGGCGCGGTCGCGGCCGGGGCGGCCTCCGCCACCTTGGAGGGCTGCGCGCCCTTCGGCGACATGTCGGCGGTGCCGGCCATCCGGTCTCCGTCGGAGACGCAGGCCGATAGAATCAGCGGTGCAAGGAGCGCCAGTCCGGCGACAGAAACCATCCGGCCGGAACGCGACGACGCGCCCCGGGCTCCCTCGGCCCGCTGTTCAATCATGCAAGGTCCCCACAGCCGTTTCCCTCGACCTCGTCCTTGCCATCCGAAACCCGGCCGAAACGTGGCGGGAATGGGGAAAAGGTTACGAAGCGTTCACGAAGGTTAGCGCAACGTTGCGCAAAAACACCACCCCCGTGATTTGAGTTTGGCGGGCCTGAGGCAAGCTTGACAGATTCCGGCCAGGCCCGCGCCACACTATCCAACTGATTCAACGGGCGATTCGAAATGTTAAGGACGGCGGCGGCCCCGGTCCGGCAGAGTGGAAAAATCATTCCCGAGGCGGCCGAACGCCGTTAAGACATGGCCGCATGACGCCGCTCCCGACCGATCCCGCCGCGAATCTCCTGCGCCTCCTGCGCTGCCCCTCCGTGACCCCGGCCGAGGGCGGGGCGCTCGGCGAGCTGGCCGCCATGCTGGAGCCGCTGGGCTTCTCCGTCCGCCGACCGGTCTTTTCGGAAGCCGGTACGCCCGACGTCGAGAACCTCCTCGCCCGGCGCGGGACGGGGGGGCCGCATCTCTGCTTTGCCGGCCACACCGACGTGGTGCCACCGGGCGCGGAAGCCGAATGGCGCCACCCGCCCTTCTCCGGCGCGGTGGAAGGCGGCGAGATGTTCGGACGCGGCGCCGTCGACATGAAGGGCGGCATCGCCTGCTTCGTCGCGGCCGTCGCCAGGCTCGCATCCGCCGGACGGCTGCCCGACGGCCAGGTTTCCCTGCTGATCACCGGCGACGAGGAAGGGCCGGCGATCAACGGCACGGTGAAGCTCCTGGCCTTTGCCGAGGATGCGGGCGAGCGCTTCGACGCCTGCCTCGTCGGCGAGCCGACCAATCCAGCGGCGCTCGGCGACATGATCAAGATCGGCCGGCGCGGCTCGCTGTCGGGGCGCCTCGCGATCCTCGGCCGCCAGGGCCACGTCGCCTATCCCCACCTCGCCGACAACCCGCTGCGGCGGCTCGCCGCCGTTCTGGACGCGCTGCACGATCCTCCGCTCGACGAAGGGAGCGACGCCTTCCAGCCGTCGAACCTCGAAGCCACGACGATCGACACGGGCAATTCGGCGACCAACGTCATTCCCGCCCGCGTCGAGATGGCGTTCAACGTCCGCTTCAACGACCGCTGGACGCCGGGCCCCCTTCGCGCCGAACTCCTGCGGCGGATCGAAGCGGCGCTCGGCGGCGGGCCTTACGAGATCGCCTGGCGCGAGCCGGTTTCGGACGTCTTCGTGACCGCCGCCGGCCCCCTGACGGAGGCGCTGTCCGAGGCGGTGGAGGCGGTCACCGGACGCCGGCCCGCCCTTTCGACGTCCGGGGGCACCTCGGATGCCCGCTTCATCAAGAACCACTGCCCGGTTGTGGAATTCGGCCTTGTCGGCTCCACCATGCATATGGCCAATGAGAGGGTCGCCCTCTCGGATCTCGAAACGCTGACGGCCATCTATGAAACCTTCATTGCCCGCTGGTTCGCCGCCCAGTCCTGACTTCCTGCCGAGCCTCCCGGAAATCGGGCGCTACTTCACCGGCGCCTGGCGGCTCATGGCCGGCGACCGGCGGGGCCTCGACCGCCTCGACTTGTCGGCGGATGGGTTCTGGCGCTCCTTCTCGGCGCTTGTCGTGGCGCTGCCGCCGACCGCCCTGTCCTGGCTGGAATTCGAGCGCATCGAGCGGGCGGGGGCGCCGGTCACGCCGGTGGTCGCGCTGGCGGCCCATGCGTTGGCCGATCTGACGGCCTGGCTCCTGCCGCTCCTGCTCGTCGGGGTCGCCGCGAGGCACATCGGCTTCTCGAAGCGGATGGTGCCCTTCGTGGTGGCGGTGAACTGGGGCGGCGCGCTCCTGACCTGGGCCTTCTCGCCCTTCTTCGTGCTCCTCCTTCTCGGCGGCCAGAGCGACCTCACGCAGATCCTCGGCCTCCTGATCGCCGTCGCCTCCATCGTCCTGACCGTGCGGCTGATCGCGGTGGCGACGGGCTCCGACTATCCGCTCTCGATCGCCATCGTCACGATGATGGTCTTCGTCTCACTCCTCTCCTTCGCCGCCGTCTCCGATCTCTTCGGCCTGACGATCGGCTGAGGCGGGTGCGTAGTCGACACGGGTGAGGTAGAGCCCGTCCGGCGGGGCGACCGGGCCGCAGCGCTTGCGGTCGCGCGATTCGAGCGCGGCGACGAGGTCGCCTTCCGTCCAGCGCCCCTCGCCGACGAGCTTCAGCGAGCCCGCGAAGGAGCGGATCTGGTTGTGCAGGAAGGACTGGGCGGAGGCGTGGATATGCACCTCGCCGCCGGGCGCGCTCACGACGTCGAGACGCTCCAGCGTGCGCACCGGGTTCTTCGCCTGGCAGTTCACCGAGCGGAACGTGTTGAAATCGTGTGTGCCGAGGAGCCGCTTGGCGGCGCGGTCCATGGCTTCGACGTCGAGCGGACGCCAGACCCACCAGACCTGGCCCTTGAGGATCGAGGGCGGCGGCCGGCGGTTGAGGATGCGGTAGAGATAGTGCCGCTTGCGGGCCGAGAAGCGGGCGTCGAACCCGTCGGGCGCCCGCTCCGCCTGAAGGATCGCGACGCCCCCTTCCTCGCGCAGATAGGCGTTCAGGGCGTCGCGCACCGTGTCTGTCCGCCAATCGCGGGCGATGTCGACATGGGCGACCTGGCCCGTCGCATGGACGCCGGCATCCGTGCGCCCCGCGCCGAACAGGGTGACCTCTTCGCCGCAGAAGGCCAGAAGCGCGCGCTCCACCGTCTCCTGCACGGAGATGCCGTTCTTCTGGCGCTGCCAGCCGCAATAGGTGGAGCCGTCGTATTCGATGGTCAGCTTGTAGCGGGGCATCGCGTCAGGCGCCGAGGCGCCTGCCGGCGGGGACCGGCGTCCCGCGCAGGAAATCGGCCGCCGCTGCCGGCTTGCCCCCCGCCTTCTGCACCTCCAGGAGCCTGACCGCCCCCTCGCCCGCCGCGATCAGGAGCCCGTCGTCCAGCGCCGTGCCGGGCTCGCCCGATCCCGCCTCGAAAACGGCGCGCAGCAGTTTCAGCCGCTCGCCGCCGAGCAGCGTCCAGGCGCCGGGGAACGGCGAGAAGGCGTTGATCCGGCGCGCGATCTCGGAGCCGGGGCGCGACCAGTCGACCGCCGCCTCGCCCTTCTCGATCTTGGCGGCATAGGCCACTTCGCGGCCCGTGCGGGCGGCGATGGCGTCCTGGCGCTCGAAGCGGAGCGTGCCGGCCTCGAGCCCGGCCATCGCTTCGACCATCAGTTCGGCCGAAGCGGCCGACAGGCGGTCGTGAACCTCGCGCGCCGTGTCCGTTTCGCCGATCGCGACCTCGCGCGTCAGCGCCACGGGGCCGGTGTCGAGCCCGGCCTCCATGCCCATGACCATCATGCCGGTGACGGGGTCGCCCGCCTCGATCGCCCGCTGGATGGGCGCCGCCCCGCGCCAGCGCGGCAGGAGCGAGCCATGGCCGTTGAGCGCGCCGAAGCGCGGCGCCTCTAGGATGGGTCTGGGCAGGAGGAGACCGTAGGCGACGACCACCGCGACGTCGGCCCCAAGCGCCGCAAAGGCCGCCTGCTCCTCGGCGCCCTTCAGCGAGACGGGACTGCGCACCTCAAGTCCCAGCCGGCGCGCCTCGCTTTCCACGGGCGAGGGCACCGTCTCCAGGCCGCGCCGTCCGGCCGGGCGCGGCGGCTGGGTGTAGACGGCGGCGATCTCGTGGCCCGCCCCGTGCAGGGCGCGCAAGGTGGGAACGGCGAAGTCCGGCGTTCCCATGAAGACGAGGCGGAGGGTCAAACCGCGCCGCGCTTCGACGCCTTGGAGAACTTGCGGATCACCATGTCGCGCTTCAGCTTCGAGATGTGGTCGATGAAGAGCACGCCGTTGAGGTGGTCAATCTCGTGCTGGAGGCAGGTCGCCAGCAGCCCGTCGGCCTCGATCTCGTGCGTCTGTCCGTCGAGCCCGAGATAGCGCACGGTCACCCCCGCCGGCCGCTCGACCTCGGCATAGTAGTCGGGGATCGAGAGGCAGCCTTCCTCGTAGGTCGAGCGCTCGTCGGTGGAGGCCAGGATCTCCGGGTTCAGGAACACCTGCGGCGCCTTTTCCGGATCGTCCTCCTTGGACAGGTCGATGGTGACGATGCGCAGGGGCTCGCCGACCTGAATCGCGGCCAGCCCGATGCCGGGCGCGTCGTACATCGTCTCCAGCATGTCGTCGGCGAAGCGGCGAACCGCGTCGTCGACGCGCGTGATCGGCTCGGACACGCGACGCAGGATCGGATCGGGCAGGATGACGAGGGGCTTGACGCTCATGAGCGTCAGGTAATCGCAAGGCGCGGAGCGGTCAACCGGCCGCAAATGTTCTTGGTTTGATCTATCGAAGCCCCGGGGAATCGGCTAGCCTCCGGCCATGGACTTTTCCGCCCTCGCCTCCCTCCTGGATCGCCCGCTCGCCGCGCCCTTCGGCGTCGCGGTGTCGTGGGGCGAGGCGCTTCTCGCACTCGGCGCGCTGGCGTTGCTCCTGCGCTTCGTCCGGGGCCGCGCCGGCGGCGCGGAGGGCGACGTCCGCGAGGAGATGCTGCAGGCGCAGGCCGAGCTCGCCGGCCGCCTCCAGTCGATGGGCGAGATGCTGGGCGCCCGCCAGGCCGAGCTCGCGCGCACCGTCTCGGAGCGCCTCGACGGCATGGGCCACCGCGTCGGCCATTCCCTGAACGAGGCGCAGGTGCGCACGGGCGAGACGCTGTCGCGCCTCGCCGAGCGGCTCGCCGTGATCGACCGGGCGCAGGGGCAGATCCAGGGGCTCGCCGGCGAGGTCGTGCGCCTCCAGGACATCCTCGCCAACAAGCAGGCGCGCGGCGCCTTCGGACAGGCGCGGATGGAGGCGATCGTCATGGACGCCCTGCCGCCCGGCGCCTACTCCTTCCAGGCGACGCTTTCCAACGGCAAGCGGCCGGATTGCCTGATACCCATGCCCAACGGCGCGCCGGCCCTGGTGGTGGACGCCAAGTTCCCGCTGGAGGCCTGGACCGCATTTCGCGAAGCGCCGAGCGACGAGGCGCGGGACATGGCCGCCTCGCGCCTGCGCCGCGACATGGAGGTGCATGTGAAGGCCGTGGCGGAGAAGTATCTCCTGCCCGGCGAGACGCAGGACACCGCCTTCATCTTCGTGCCTTCCGAATCGGTCTTCGCCGAGATCAACGAGCATTTCGGCGACATCATCCAGCGCGCGCACCGCGCCCGCGTCGTGATCGTCTCGCCCTCGCTACTGATGCTCTCGATCGAGGTGGTGAAGGCGCTCCTGAAGGACCAGAGGATGCGCCGCGAGGCGGGGCTGATCCAGCGCGAGGTGGTGCTCCTCGCCGAGGACCTCCAGCGGCTGGACGCGCGCGTCGCCGCCCTCAAGACCCATTTCGGCCAGGCGGGGCGCGACATCGATCAGATCCTGATCTCGACCGAAAAGCTGATCCGCCGTGGCGAACGGATCGCGGGCGCCGAACTCGGCACGGACGACGGCGCGGGGCGCCTGTCCGGCTCCTGAGACCACCCGCACACGGTCCCGAAACATTCGGGGCGGAATCGAGCGGTTTTCCACACGTTCGCGAAACCAAGCGGAAAAGCAGCCGATCTAAAGCTTGACAAATCATTAAACGACGGGATCGAAAGCGTGGCTCACGCGTTTCTCCCGGGACTGATTGAACGGGGGCATCAACCATGCGCGGCGTGACGACGGCGGTTCTCGCAGGCCTGCTTCTCTGTGCGGCTCCGGTGGCCGTGACCGCGCCGGCTCATGCCGCGCCGACGGCCGCGCAGGATCTGGCCGCCCTCTACAACGAGCATACAGACCTCGCCTTCCGGACCGGCCTGCAGCACCGCCTGACCTGGACCGGCGACTATGCCGGCCCGTTCGACGGCCGGATCGGACCGCAGACGCTGCGCGCCGTGCGCGACTTCCAGGCCCGCCACGGCCTGGCGGCCGACGGCGTGATGGACGACGCGTTCCTGAAGCTCGTGATCGAGAAGAGCGATGCGGTGCGCGACGGCGTCGGATTCACGCAGGTGACCGACGAGGCGACCGGCGTGCGTCTCGGCCTGCCCGGCGCTATGGTCTCGCCGGTCGGCGAGACGGAGGTCGGCAGCCTCTGGCGTTCGGACGACGGCGGCATCGAGATCGAGACCGTGCGCTTCGCCAAGGAAGGCTACACGCTGGACGGCGTGTTCGGCGTCCTCTCGCAGGCCGGCGGCGACAAGACCATCGCTTCCGCCGAGCAGGCGAACGGCGGCTTCACCATCCGCGGGCACGAGGCAGGTCGCGACTTCCTGATCCGCTTTTCCGGCCGCGGCGCCGACCTGCGCGGCTTCTCCGTCGCCTGGGATGCCGCCCATGCCGAGATGATCGGCCCCTACGCCCAGGTCGCCGCACGGACGGTCGAGCCCTTTGCCGGCGAGCCGCGCTCGGGCGACGTTGGCCCCATGGCTCGCCTTTTCGAGAGCGGCCGGGCGGAAGGCGTGGCCTTCGGCGACGGCGCTTCGGCACCGAAGGCGGAGACGCCCTCGCTCGCGAGCCCCGCTCCGGGCTTCGATTCGTCGGGCACCGGCTTTGTGGTCTCCAAGGACGGCTGGCTGCTCACCAACGCCCATGTCGCCAAGGCCTGCAAGACGGTGCTGGTCGGCGATCTCGGGGCGGCGAGCCAGGTGGTGGTCGACGAGGACCACGACCTCGCGCTCCTCAAGGTCGACGCCAAGGTCGGCAAGCCCCTGCCGATCGTCGCGGGCAAGCCGCGCCTCGGCGAGGACATCCTGGCGCTGGGCTTTCCGCTGCGCTCCATCCTCGCCGACAGCCTGAACGTGACGCGCGGCAACGTGTCGTCGCTGATGGGACTGATGAACGACGCCAACTACCTGCAGATTTCGGCCCCCGTGCAGCCCGGCAACTCGGGCGGCCCGCTGGTCGACCTCGCGGGCCGGGTCGTCGGCGTCGTCACCGCCAAGCTGAACGCGGTGGCCGTGGCGGATCTCACCGGCGACATCCCGCAGTCCATCAACTTCGCCATCCGCCCGGACGCCGCCGCCCGCTTCCTCGAGACCCACAAGGTCTCCTTCGAGACCGCCGACGCCTCGCTGCCGCTGGAAAGCGTGCCGGACGCGACCGCCAAGGTGCAGGAATCGATCTATCCGGTCCTCTGCCTCGGCACGAACTGACCTTCGCGACCAAAAGAAAAAGGCCGGGTCCTTCACGGGACCCGGCCTTTTTCATGGGCGAAGCGTCAGTTGGCCTCGATCGCCTCCAGAAGCGGCGTGACGACGACGCTGGTGCCGTCGAAGGAGGCGCCCTGCATCGGGATCTCGGCGGTCTTGCCACCTTCGCGGTCCACGACCATGAGGCCGGCGTCGGCCGTGTCGCTGGCGGTGCGCACCTCGCGCAGCGTGCCGACCGGCTGGCGGTCCGAACTCATCACCGGCTTGCCGATCCAGGCGGCGGTGTCCACGTCGCCGACGCCCGAGTCGAGCGTTCCCGATTCCGCCGTCACGGAGGGAACGGGGGGCTGCGGCGCGTTGGGGTCCTGCGCGAGCGCCGGGGCTGCACCGAGCGCGAGAAGGGCCGCAAGGGCCGCCGGGCGGAAGTCTGGGATCATGGATGGCTGCTCCGGAACATGGCCGACCGGCGGCCGGCTGGGGTGACAGGGACGCATCCGGCGGCGTCACAGTTCCGGCCGTCACGTCGGCGTGACCACCGACCGCGCCCCTCCCCTGTCATCCCGCTGTGATCTTCGCCGCTTAGGGCACCCTGGAACCATTCCAAGAGACAGGGACCCGTTCCGATGAACGAGCACGTCACTCCGCGCCATGCCGTCTTCCCGACCAGCCGCCTCGAGGAGGCGGAGGGCGAGGGCCTGAACCCGACCGCCAACCGCACGATGGGCGAGATCATCGCCGCGCGCTTCTCGCGCCGCGACTTCCTGCGCGGCTCGCTGGCGGCCACCGCGATCGCGGCGACGGTCAGCCCCATGGCGCTGATCTCGGCCGAGCATGCCCGCGCCGCCACCAGGACCCGCTTCGACTTCACCGAAGTCGAAGCCGGCATCGACGAGCGCCACCATGTGGCCGAGGGCTACGACGCCGACGTCCTCCTGCGCTGGGGCGACGCGTTGTTCCCCGACAGCCCGGCCTTCGACCCCGCCAACCAGACGCCGGAATCCCAGGCGCGTCAGTTCGGCTACAACAACGACTATGTCGGCTTCATCCCGATCGACGGCTCGTCCGAGCACGGGCTTCTCGTGGTGAACCACGAATACACCAACGAGCACCTGATGTTCCCCGGCATCGTGCAGGTGGTGGAGAAGGCCGACAAGAAGGACCCGGCCAAGATGGTCAAGGAGCTGGAGATCGCTCCGGCCGACCAGAAGCGCGTCGACATCGAGATGGCCGCGCACGGCGGCACCGTCGTCGAGATCCGCAAGGAGAACGGGAAGTGGCAGGTCGTGCGCGACGGCGCGAAGAACCGCCGCATCACGGCCACCACCCCGATGGCGATCTCCGGCCCCGCGGCCGGGCATGACCGCCTGAAGACCAAGGCCGACGCGACCGGCACCAAGGTCTTCGGCACGATCAACAACTGCGCCGGGGGCGTCACGCCCTGGGGCACCTACATCATGGCCGAGGAGAACATCCACGGCTACTTCACCGGCTCCCTGCCCGAGGGCCACCCGGAGGCCGGCAACTACAAGCGCCTCGGCATCCCCGAGGGCACCTATGCCTGGGGGCAGTTCCACGACCGGTTCGACGTGTCCAAGGAGCCGAACGAGCCGAACCGCTTCGGCTGGGTGGTCGAGGTGGACGTCGAGGACCCGAACTCCGTGCCGAAGAAGCGCACCGCGCTCGGCCGCTTCAAGCACGAGGGCGCCGAATCGATCGTCGCCAAGGACGGCCGCGTCGTCTTCTATCTCGGCGACGACGAGCGTTTCGACTACGTCTACAAGTTCGTGACCGCCGGCAAGTACAACCCGGACGACCGCGCCGCCAACATGGACCTCCTCGACGAGGGCACGCTTCATGTGGCGAAGTTCGCGGACGACGGCACGATGGAGTGGCTGCCGCTGGTGCACGGGCAGGGCCCGCTCTCGGAGGCCAACGGCTTCCAGAGCCAGGCCGACGTCCTGATCGAGACGCGCCGCGCCGCCGACCTTCTGGAAGCGACGCCAATGGACCGCCCGGAGGACGTCGAGCCCAACGGCACGAACGGCCGCGTCTACGTGATGCTGACCAACAACACGCGGCGCAAGCCCGAGCAGGTGGACGCCGCCAACCCCCGCGCCGCCAACGCCTTCGGCCACATCATCGAGATCCACGAGGACGGCGAGGACTTCGCCGCCACCAAGGGCCGCTGGGAGGTGCTCCTGAAGTGCGGCGACCCGTCGGTGGCCGAGGTCGGCGCCACCTTCTCGACCGAGACCACCAAGAACGGCTGGTTCGGCATGCCCGACAACTGCTCGGTGGACGCCGACGGCCGCCTCTGGGTCTCGACCGACGGCAACAGCCCCAAGGCGACCGGCCGCACCGACGGCCTCTGGGCGGTGGAGACCGAAGGCGAGGGCCGCGGCACCTCGAAGCTCTTCTTCCGCGTGCCGGTCGGCGCCGAGATGTGCGGCCCGCTGATCCTCGACGACATGCAGACGGCCTTCGTGGCGGTCCAGCACCCGGCCGACGGCGGCGAGGACTGGGAAGGCTTCGGCCGCCTGTCCTACTACGAGGACCTCTCGACCCGCTGGCCGGACTTCGACGACGCCATGCCGACCCGGCCCTCGGTCGTCGCCATCACGCGCCAGGGCGGCGGCCGTATCGGCTGACCGATCGAGCCTGCCTTCGGACGAGAAGCGGCCCTGGGAAACCGGGGCCGCCTCGTTTACGCCAGGGAAGCGAGCCCGTGTTTTCGCGCTTGCGAAACATGCCGCGACGGGTAGCATCCGCGCGGCTTCGGGACCGGACGGTCCGGCCTTTCGGAGGACGCTTTTCATGACGGTACTCGTCACCGGCGGTGCAGGCTATATCGGCAGCCACATGGTCTGGGATCTCGTCGACGCCGGCGAGAGCGTCGTGGTGCTCGACCGCCTGTCGACCGGGTTCGAATGGGCCGTGGCGCCGGAAGCCGAACTCGTGGTCGGCGACATCGCGGACATGGACCTCGTCTCGCGCCTGATCGCCGAGAAGGGCGTCCGCGAGATCATCCATTTCGCCGGCTCCATCGTGGTGCCGGAATCGGTGGCCGACCCGCTCGGCTACTATCTCAACAACACCGTCGCCTCGCGCGCGCTGATCGAGGCCGCCGTGAAGGGCGGGGTGAAGCACTTCATCTTTTCCTCCACCGCCGCCGTCTACGGCTCGCCGAAGACGATGCCCGTCGCCGAGACGCAAGCCCCGGCGCCCGAATCGCCCTACGGCACGTCCAAGTGGATGACGGAGTTGATGCTGCGCGACACGGCGGCCGCCCATCCCATCACCTTCGCGGCGCTGCGCTATTTCAACGTGGCGGGCGCCGACCCGAAGGGGCGCACCGGCCAGTCGACCCGCGGCGCGACCCACCTGATCAAGGTCGCCAGCGAGACCGCGCTGGGCAAGCGCCCCTTCCTGCAGGTCTTCGGCGACGACTACGACACGCCCGACGGGACCTGCGTTCGCGACTACATCCACGTCTCGGACCTGGCGGCCGCCCATCGCCGGGCGCTCGACTACCTCAGGGGCGGCGGCGCCTCGCTGATCGCCAATTGCGGCTACGGCCACGGCTATTCCGTGCTGGAGGTCCTGGACACTGTGCGCCAGGTGGTGGGCCGCGACTTCGAGGTGCGCATGGCCGGCCGCCGGCCGGGCGACGCCAGCGCCATCGTGGCGGATGCCTCGATCGCGCGGGAAGCCTTCGGCTGGGAGCCGCGCTACGACGACCTGCCGCTCATCGTCCGGCACGCGCTCGACTGGGAAGAGGCGCTCGGGCGACGCAACGCGCTCTGAAGAAAAGGCTCAAGGCTCTGTCGGCTCGGGTTCGACGGGCTGGGCGAGCCCCTCCGTCCCGCCGACATGCGCGGCCACGATCGCGCTGAGCGCCGCGAGCCGTGCCGCCTGGGCTTCGGCCGCCACCGCCTCCGGCGGCGGGAGGGCGCGGGGAAAGCGCATCAGGAGGTTGAGGCGCTCGACGTCGCCGTGCTCGCGCGTCAGACGGATCGTGGTGCCGTTCGCCTCGTCCTCGAACGGCAGAAGCGTGGCGATGCGATCGCCCAAGGCCCTGCCCCCGTCCCAGCGCCAGCGCTCGAAGAGGGCGGCGACGAGGTTGCCGGCGTCGCGGCCGGCCTCGGCCCGCCAGGCGGGGTCGCCGAGATTGAGCTTGATCCGCAGCTCGGCCAGCGTGTTGCCGCCGCGAAGCACGGCGAAACCGTTGGTCTCGCCTCCCGTACCGTACTGCCGCTCGGCGAGGCATTCCCCCTTGGCGCCGACGAGGCTGCTGCCCCAGCCCTCCGTCGACCACCCGGCGGCCACCAGCGTGGCGCAGGCCTCGGCCGGCGCGCCCGGCACCACCTGGGCAAAACTCGGGATCCCCCCGCGCAGGCTGAGGTCGGCTGGAACGGCCGGCGCCGCCGCCGGCTCGCGCGGAGCCGCGATGCGGATCGTCCGCACCGGGGTGGGTCGCAGCTCCAGGACGGGCGGCTCCCGCTCGGCGATGGGCGGCTCAGGCTCCGTGGGCTGGACGGCTAGAAGGCCCGCATAGAGAGCCCCGCTCGCGGCTGCGACCACGGCCGCCGCCAGTCCGGCCCGCGCGAGGTCCGCCCCCGCCATCCCGAACGCGAAGCGCTTGGCGAGATGCCGGCGAAACCGGGACCGGGCCGGCTCCTCCCAGCGGGACGCGAGCGCGACGGCGAGGGGCTCGGGCTCCCGAGCGGCACTCACGGCAGCCGGCGGTTCAGGCGCGGCGTCCGGCTCCGGCGGCGCTGCGGGAGGCACGAAATCCGATGGGCCGAAGGCCGTCGCGCCGGAAGCGGGTCGGCGGGAGCGGGACTCGGGCTCGGGAGCGGCGGGCTGCGGGTCGCGCGCCTCGCTCTCCATCGCCAGGCCCGCCGCCACGGCGATCGCCGAGGCTTCCCGCATCAGCCGCCGGGCGTCGTCGTTGCGCAGGCCGGGGTTCCGAAGGCGGATCGCGTCGCGCTCGCGCCGTGCCTCGATCAGGGCGCGGGTCCGGGCGAGCGCCTGTGCGGATCGGATCGGCAGCGCGCCGGCCCGTCCGTCCTCCGCTCGATCCTCGTCCCCCGAACCGTTCAAATCCCTATCCTTCGCGCGGCGCATCCTCGTCCGCCGGCACCAGTCCAGCGGCGACCGGCTCCACCAGAATGAAGCCGAGATCGAGATCGACCTCGGGCACGGCGGCTTCCGTGAAGGGGATCATAACGCTGCTTCCCTGGTCCGGCGCTATCTCCAGGATGTCGCCGGCGCCGAAATCATGGAAACCGACGACCTCGCCGATCACGCTGCCGTCCACCGTCCGCGCCACGAGGCCGACGAGGTCGGCCTGGTAGAACTCGTCCTCTCCCTCCTCCGGCAGGGCGGACCGGTTCACGAAGAGCTCGGTGCCGTTGAGGAGCTCGGCGGCGTTGCGGTCGGTCACCTCCTTGAAGCGCACCACCACGACGTTCTTCTGAAGCCGGGCGGACACGACCGTATAGCGGCGCCCCTTGGCGTCGACGAGCGGCCCGTAGGCGCCGACATCCTCCGGATCCTCGGTGAAGGAGCGCAGCCGAAGCTCGCCCTTGATGCCGTGAGCGCCGCCGATCACGGCAAGGAGGACGGGGTCGCGGGCGGGTTCGGTCACGGGCGGCGGTCCTGGAAGCGGAAACGGGACGATGCGGCCGTCACTGGCCCGCCCCGCCCTTCGCGTCAAGCGGCAGGGCTTCGCCGAAACGACAAGCGGCGCCCCGACCGAATCGGGGCGCCGCAAGAGGTGTTTCACGTGAAACGTGAAGAAAGGCTTACTCGGCCGACGCCTCGGCGCCGTCCTTCTCGGCCGCGGCCTTGGCAGCCGCTTCGCGGGCGTCTTCCTCGCGCTGCTTGCGCTCGGCCTCGCGCTCCTGCGCCTTTTTGCCCGGCAGGCCCTTGGTCGGGTTGGCGCGGGCCGGACGGTTCACGATGCCGGCCTTGTCGAGGAAGCGCAGCACGCGGTCGGTGGGCTGCGCGCCCTCGCCGAGCCAATGCTTGATGCGGTCCTCCTTCAGCGTGACGCGCTCGGCGTCCTTCGGCAGCATCGGGTTCCAGGAACCGACCGTCTCGATGAAGCGGCCGTCGCGGGGCGAACGGGCGTCGGCGACGACGACGTGGTAGTAGGGGCGCTTCTTGGAGCCGGCACGGGCAAGGCGCATCTTCAGGGGCATCTTGAGTCTTCCTTCTGCTTCTTCTCTATCGCGGCGCCTTCTTGGGATGCGCCGTCGGGTTGGTTTGATCGGGTGGTCCGGGCCGAAGCCCTTATTTCTTCCGGCCGAGGCCGGGAAGTCCGGGGAAGCCGCCGCCGGGAAGGCCCGGCAGGCCGCCATTTCCAAGGCCGGGGGGCAAGCCGCCGGGCAGGCTGCCGAGCCCGCCCTTCTGCATGGCCTTCGCCATCTCCTCGAGCTGCTTGGGGTCCATCTTGGAGAGGTCCGGCATGCCGCCGCCCATCCCGCCGGGCAGGCCCATCTTGGCGCCGAGCCCGCCCATGAGCTTGCCCATGATGCCGGCGCCCTTGCCGCCCTTGCCGCCCATCGCCTTCATCATGTCCGCCATCTGGCGGTGCATCTTGAGGAGCTTGTTGATGTCGGCGGCGTCCGTCCCCGAGCCGGCGGCGATCCGTTTTTTCCGCGAATGCTTCAGCTGGTCGGGATTGGCGCGCTCCCACTTGGTCATCGAGGAGATGATGGCGAGCTGGCGCTTGAGCAGCTTGTCGTCCATGCCGGCGGCGGCGATCTGGTCCTTCATCTTGGACATGCCGGGCATCATGCCCATCACACCGCCCATGCCGCCGAGCTTCTGCATCTGGCCGATCTGCGCGGCGAGATCGTCGAGGTCGAACTTGCCCGACTGCATCTTCTTGGCCATCGCCGCGGCCTGTTCCGCGTCGATGTTCTCGGCCGCCTTCTCGACGAGCGAGACGATGTCGCCCATGCCGAGGATGCGGTCGGCGATACGGCCGGGATGGAACTCCTCCAACGCGTCCATCTTCTCGCCGGTGCCGATCAGCTTGATCGGCTTGCCGGTGACGGCGCGCATCGAAAGGGCCGCGCCGCCGCGCCCGTCGCCGTCGACGCGGGTGAGGACGAGGCCGGAGATGCCGACGCGCTCGTCGAAGGAGCGGGCGAGGTTCACCGCGTCCTGACCCGTGAGACTGTCGGCGACGAGCAGGATCTCGTGCGGGCGCGTGGCGGACTTGATCTCCGCCATCTCCTGCATCAGCGGCTCGTCGATATGCGTGCGGCCGGCCGTGTCGAGGATCAGGACGTCGTAGCCGCCGAGCTTGGCGGCCTGGGAGGCGCGGGACGCGATCTCGACCGGACCCTGGCCGGCGATGATCGGCAGGGTCGCGACGCCCGTCTGCTCGCCGAGCACGCGGAGCTGCTCCTGCGCGGCCGGACGGCGCGTGTCGAGCGAGGCCATCAGGACGCGCTTCTTCTGGCGCTCCGTCAGGCGCTTGGCAATCTTGCCGGTCGTCGTCGTCTTGCCCGAGCCCTGGAGGCCGACCATCATGATGGTGACCGGGGCGGGCGCGTTGAGGTCGATCGCGACCTGATCGGAGCCGAGCGTCGCCACCAGCTCGTCGTGGACGATCTTGACGACCATCTGACCGGGCTTGATCGACTTGACGATCTGGGCGCCGACGGCCTTCTCGCGCACGCGGTCGGTGAAGGAGCGCACCACCTCCAGCGAGACGTCCGCTTCCAGGAGCGCACGGCGCACCTCGCGCAGCGCCGCCGCGACATCGTTGTCGGACAGGGCGCCGCGGCCGGTGAGGCCGTTCAGGATGGACCCGAGGCGGTCCTGGAGGGATTCAAACATCGGGCGTCTTCCTTGTCCTTCCGGTCGCCCGAAAGAATGGGAACTCGTCGCACCCGATCCAAGCCGAAACGCGACGCCAAACGGAAACGCATCCGCGGGCGACACTCGCTGGCGGATGGGGACCTCCGTGCGGCTTCGCGGGGAAGGGGCACGGTCGGCGGGTCGCGGACGGAAGATCGAACGCTGGATCGGGTGCTTGAAACAGGCTCCGGGCGCCGTGTCAAGCCGCCCGGCCGGCCAAGACGCCCGCCCGGACCGCCGAAATGATTCCGTTAAGCATCTTTCCCAACACTCCTTTCAGGATCCCCGGGTAAGGCTCGATGCACGACCCGCGTCATCTCTCCGGCGCGGGCGGCAACGCAATCGACGGCCCGATGACCATTCTGCGCTTTCCCGAAACACCCCGGCCCGGAGACCGCCCCAGCGGTCCCGCGGAGGAGTCGCGGACGGCCGACAGGACCGGCGCGGCCCCCTCGCCCGACGCGCGCTTCCTCCATTCCCTGGCGGCGCTGAACCGCCCCTTGATCGCCGCCGCGATGAGCCGGCGGCCGCGCGCGCAAGCCGTCCTCTCCGCCTTCAGTGCCGAATGGACCCCGCCGCGCCTGCGGGCTCCGCGCCCCGCCAACGACACGACCACGGCCTGACAGGGCGGAAGACGCTCCGGCGCAGCGTCCGAAAATCCGACGCGACCGTGCTTGCGCTCTCGACAAGTTGAAGTTGCGGCGCTATGAGAACGATCGTTCGCTCTCAGGGCCGGAAGCCGCCATGACCCCTCCTCCGCTCGCCGCCCAGGCTCTCCAGCCGAGCGACGATCGCCGGCGCCAGATTCTGGCGGCGGCGCGCGTCTGCTTTGCGCGGGCCGGCTTCCACGGCGCCTCCATGGGCCAGATCTGCGCCGAGGCGCAGATGAGCCCGGGAGCGCTCTACCGCTATTTCCCGTCCAAGGACGCGATCATCGAGGCCATCGCCGAGGAGGAGCGCGTCGGCGCCGTGGCCTGCATGGAGCATCTGCGCGGTCCCGGCTCGATCGCCGACCGGCTGGTCGCCACCGCCATGGAATATCTCGCCTCGGCCCGCGATCCCGAGAGCGGCGGCCTGATGGTCGAGATCTGCTCCGAATCGCTGCGCAACACCACGGTGGGCGCCCGCTTCTGCGAGTTGGAAGCGATGGTGCGCGAATCGATGCGCGCGGCCATTTCCGAAGCGCGCGATGGCGGCGAGGTCCCTGCCGATCTCGACCTCGACGTGGCCCTCACCATGATCTTCGCCTTCGGCGACGGGCTGATGATGCGCCTCCAGTTCGAGCGCGAGGTCGCACTCTCGGCGATCGAGCCGCATCTCCTGCGCGTCGTGCGCGCCCTTCTGCGGATGGACGAGGCCTGACCTCCATGCCCCGCACCACCACGTTCCTTTCCGCTTCGCCCGCGTCTCACCGGAGGCCGCCCATGTCCGCCCGTTCCGCCATCCTGGCGCTGTTCCTGATCGCAAGCGCCGCGCCCGTCGCCATGGCGCAGGAGCCGGCACCCGCCGCCGCTCCGACCGTCGCGCCCCCGTCGATCAGCGTCGTGAAGGCCGAGCGCCGGCCGATCGTCGCGACCGTCCCGGTCACCGGCACCCTGATCCCGCGCGAGACGGTCAGCGTCGGCGCCGATGTCGAGGGCCTGCGCATCGAGGCGCTGGAGGTGGACGAGGGCGACACGGTGAAGGCCGGCCAGGTCCTGGCACGCCTCGCCACCGACCTCGTGGACGCCGACCTCGCCCGCGCCACCGCCCAGATCGCGCGCGCCGACGCCGCGATCACGCAGGCCGGCGCCCTGGTGGAGGAGGCGCAGTCCGCCGCGACGGAGGCGACCAACGCGCTCCAGCGCACCCGCGCGCTTTCGGCCAAGGGGATCGTCGGCCAGGACGTGCTCGACCAGCGCGTCTCGGCCGCATCCGCCGCGGCCGCGCGCCTCGCCTCCGCCCGGCAGGGCATCGCGCTCGCCGAAGCCGACCGGGCGGCGGCCGAGGCCGACAAGCGCTCGCTCGACCTGCGCCGCTCCAAGGCCGAGATCAAGGCGCCGACGGACGGTCTGGTGCTCTCGCGCGCCGCGCGGCTCGGCGCCGTCGTCTCGGCCGCCGCCGGTCCCCTGTTCGAGATCGCCCGCGACGGGCTCGTGGAGCTCGACGCCGAGGTCAGCGAGACGCAGCTCGGCCGGATCGAGAAGGGCCAGCCCGCCACCGTGCGCCTGCCCGGACGCGACGAGGAGGTTTCGGGCGAGGTTCGCCTCGTCTCGCCCAAGGTGGACCAGGCGACGCGCCTCGGACGCGTGCGCATCGCCCTGCCGCCCTCCGCCGCCCTTCGCTCGGGCTCCTTTGCCCGCGGCAGCGTCGAGACGGCGCGCTCGGAAGGCGTCGTGATCGCGCGCACCGCGGTCCTCACCGACGAGGGCGTCGCCCGGGTGCAGGTGGTCAAGGACGGGCGCATCGAGACGCGGCAGGTCAGGACCGGGCTCGTCGCCGGCGACGAGGTCGAGATCACGCAGAATCTGGAAGTCGGCGAGGACGTCGTCTCGCTGGCCGGCACCTTCGTGCGCGACGGCGACGCCGTCACGCCGATCGCGGCGCAGGGCGAGACGCAGACCGCGGAGGCCGCCCGATGAACTGGAACATCTCGGCCTGGGCGATCCGCAACCCGGTCCCGCCCATCCTCCTCTTCGTGGTGCTCCTGGCGCTCGGGATCATCTCCTTCCTGACCCTGCCGATCACCCGCTTCCCGAACATCGACGTGCCGGTCGTCTCCGTCACGATCCTGGAACAGGGCTCGGCTCCGTCCGAGATGGAGACGCAGATCACCAAGCGCGTCGAGGACGCGGTGGCGGGCGTGTCGGGCATCAAGCACATCACCTCCACCATCACCGACGGACAGTCGGTGACGGCGGCCGAGTTCCGGCTGGAGATCAACACCGACCGCGCCGTCAACGACGTGAAGGACGCGATCGCCAAGATCCGCGGCGACCTGCCGCGCACGATCGAAGAGCCGATCATCCAGCGCGTGGAGGTCGAGAACCAGTCGATCGTCACCTATGCTGCGTCCTCGCCGGGCAAGACGCCCGAGCAGCTCTCCTGGTTCGTGGACGACACGGTGATCCGCGCGCTGCAGGGCTTGAAGGGCGTCGGCCGCGTCGACCGCATGGGCGGCGTTGAGCGCGAGATCCAGGTCCGGCTCGATCCGGACCGCCTCGCCGCGCTCGGCATCACGGCGGCCGGCGTCAACGCGCAGCTGCGCTCCACCAACGTGGACCTTTCGGGCGGGCGCGGCGAATTCGGCGGCCAGGAACAGGCGATCCGCACGCTCTCCTCCGCCCCGACCGTCACCGGCCTCGCCTCGACGCGCATCGCGCTGCCCGGCGGGCGCGAGGTGCGTCTCGACGAACTCGGGGCCGTGCTCGACCGCTGGGAGGAGCCGCGCTCCTTCGCGCGGTTGAACGGCGAACCCGTCGTCGCCTTCTCGATCTACCGCGCCAAGGGGGCGAGCGACACGACGGTGGCATCCGCCGTCGAGAAGCGCGTGGAGGAGCTCGGCGCGCAGCACCCGGACGTGCGCTTCTCGCGCATCGACGACAGCGTCACCTACACCTACGGCAACTTCGAATCGGCCATGGAGACGCTGGCCGAGGGCGCCGCGCTCGCCGTCATCGTGGTGCTTCTCTTCCTGCGCGACTGGCGCGCGACGATCGTCGCCGCCATCACCCTGCCGCTCGCCGCCATCCCGACCTTCTGGGCGATGAGCATGCTCGGCTTCTCGCTGAACCTCGTGAGCCTTCTGGCCATCACGTTGGTGACGGGCATTCTCGTCGACGACGCCATCGTCGAGATCGAGAACATCGAGCGGCACATGGCGATGGGCAAGAAGCCCTATCGCGCCGCCATGGAGGCCGCCGACGAGATCGGCCTCGCGGTCATCGCCATCACCATGACGATCATCGCCGTCTTCGCGCCGGTCTCCTTCATGGGCGGCGTCGCGGGCCAATATTTCAAGCAGTTCGGCCTGACGGTCGCGGTCGCGGTGTTCTTCTCGCTCCTGGTGGCGCGCCTCATCACGCCGATGCTGGCCGCCTACTTCTTCCGCGCGCCGCGCCACAAGGGTCCGGGCTTCGGCCGGCTCCTCAAGCGCTACCTCCTGCGCGTCCTGCCGCTGGCGGGCCTTGCCATCGGCGCCGTGTTCGGCCTCGCGGCCCTTCCCGAGGCGACCGGCGCCGGCAACGGTCTTGCCCGCGCCGTTCAGCCCTACCTCGCCTCGCTGCCCCCCGTCTCCTGGGACGCGGCCGGCCGGCTGGCGGTCGAGATCCTGGCCGGCAGCCTGATCCTGTCGGCGCTGCTCGCCTACCTCAACCGCCCGCATCCGGCCGAGCACCACGACGGACCGCTGATGCGCGCCTATACCGGCTTCCTCGGGATGACCGTGCGCTGGCGCTGGGTGACGCTCGCGGCCGGCATCGGGCTCTTCGCCCTGTCGATCCATTCGATCCAGTACCTGCCGACGGGCTTCATCCCGAAGGAAGACGCCTCGCGCATCGTGGTCTCGCTGGAGCTTCCGCCGGGCGCGACGCTGGAGACGACGCGCCGCATCACCGACCAGGCGGCGGCAAGCGTGCGGGAACTGCCCGAGGTGCGTTCGGTGCTCGTCATCGGCGGCGCCTCGCCGACCGGCACCCTGGAGGTGCGGCGCGCCGCCATGACGGTCGCGCTGACCCGCAAGTTCGAACGCACGCGCTCCCAGGCCGACCTCGAGCCGGTGATCACCGCCAAGCTCCAGGCGATTCCGGACCTTCGCTCCTTCTTCGTCAACGACCGCGGCGAGCGCGAACTCTCCGTCGGCATCCTCGGGCAGGACGGCAAGGCGGTCTCGGAGGCGGCCTCCAAGCTCGAGGCCGAGATGCGGCGCGACCCGATCTTCGCCAATCCGAGCGCCATGGCCTCGTTCGACCGGCCCGAAATCCGCATCCGGCCGCGCCTCGACGAGGCGTCCGACCTCGGCATCGCGCCGGACGCGATCTCGCAGACCGTGCGCGTCGCGACCATCGGCGACCTCGGGGCGAACCTTGCCAAGTTCAACGCCGGCACGCGCCAGATCCCCATCCGCGTCCAGCTTTCGGAGGACGCGCGCAAGGACCTCTCGACCGTCAGCTCGCTGCGCGTGAACACGGGGAGCGGCGCCTCCGTCCCGCTGGAGGCCATCGCCGACATCGATTTCGGCCAGGGTCCCTCCACCATCGAACGCTACGACCGCGAGCGGCTCGTCAAGGTGGGCACCTCCATGGCGCCGGGCCACGAGATCGGCGAGGGCTCCGAGCACATCATGGCGTCCGACGCCGTGAAGACCATGCCGCCGGGGGTTCGCCTCCAGCAGGTCGGCGACGCGGAGATCCAGGGCGAGGTCTTCGCCGGCTTCGCCTCGGCCATGGGCGCCGGCATCATGATGGTGCTGGTGGTGCTGATCCTCCTGTTCGGCTCGGTCTTCCTGCCGATCACCATCCTCGCCTCGCTGCCGCTCTCGGTCGGCGGCGTGGTGGGCGGCCTGCTTCTCACCCAGAACGCCATCTCCATGCCGGTCGTGATCGGCATCCTGATGCTGATGGGCATCGTCACCAAGAACTCGATCATGCTGGTCGACTTCGCGGTGGAGCAGGAGAAGCACGGCATGAGCCAACGCGACGCGATCATCGACGCCGGCCGCAAGCGCGCCCGCCCGATCATCATGACCACGCTCGCCATGGCGGCGGGCATGGTGCCGGCCGCCATGGCGACCGGCGAGGGCGGCGAGTTCCGTGCCCCGATGGCCATCGCGGTGATCGGCGGCCTCCTGGTCTCCACCCTCCTGTCGCTGATCTTCATCCCCTCGCTCTACACGCTGATGGACGACCTCAGCCACGTGACCGGACGCCTGTTCCGCTGGCTCCTGAAGCCCAATGCGGGCGAGGAGAACGGCCACGAAGCGCCGGCACCGGCCCTGCACGGCCCCCCGCTGGCGCCCGTCCACGCCGCCGATCTCGGCCATGGCCCGACCTGGAAGCGCGTGACGGAGTTCGGCGGGCGCGAGGGCAGCAAGGGCGGCGACGAGCGCCTGCCCCCGCCGCAGATGCAGCCGGCGGCCGAATAGGCCGGGAAGCTTTTGGGCTTCTGGAAATCGACGGGCGGCGGGGTTATCGAAAGGCCCCGCCGCCCGTTTTTCGTTTCGGGCATCCGACGCCGCCCCGGAAGGCCCTCCCATGTCCACCGACACGCTCTTCTCCACCGGCGACGAGGCCGGCACGGTTCCCTCCATCACCATCCGCCGGCCGGACGACTGGCACGTCCACCTGCGCGACGGCGCGATGCTGAAGGCCGTCCTACCCTTCACCGCGAACCAGTTCAGGCGCGCCATCATCATGCCGAACCTCGTGCCGCCCGTGACCACGGTCGACATGGCGCGAGGCTACCGGGAGCGAATCCTTGCAGCCCTGCCCGCCGGCTCGGACTTCGAGCCGCTGATGACCTGCTACCTCACGGACCATACGGACCCGGACGAGATCGAGCGCGGCTACGCGCAAGGCGTGTGGATCGCCGCCAAGCTCTATCCGGCCGGCGCGACCACCAATTCCCATGCCGGCGTCACCGACATCGCCAAGCTCGCGCCCGTGCTGGAGAGGATGGAGCGGATCGGCATGGCCGTTCTCGTCCATGGCGAGGCGACGGATCCGGCCATCGACATCTTCGACCGCGAGGCGGCCTTCATGGAGGCCGAGATGCTGCCGCTCCTCCAGCGCCACGAAGGGCTGAAGGTCGTGGTGGAGCACGCGACCACGGCCGAGACCGTGGCGCTGGTGCGTGCCCATGCGGGGCGTGCGGCCTGCACGATCACGCCGCACCATCTCGTGATCAACCGCACCTCGATCTTCCAGGGCGGCCTGCGCCCGCATCTCTACTGCTTGCCCGTCGCCAAGCGCGAGCGGCACCGCCTGGCGCTGCGCGAGGCGGCCACTTCGGGCGAAGCCTGTTTCATGCTGGGCACCGACACGGCGCCCCACCGGCGCGGCGCCAAGGAGGCCGAGTGCTGCTCGGCCGGCGTGTTTGGCGGCGCGACGGCGCTGCAGACCTATGTCCAGGTCTTCGACGAGGAAGGCGCGCTCGACCGCTTCGAGGCCTTCGCCAGCCTCAACGGCGCCCGGTTCCATGGGCTGCCCGTCAACGAGGGCACGATCACGCTTCTGAGGAAGCCCGCTACGGCGCTCGCCGCCGTGTCCGTCGAGGACGAGGACGTCGTGGTCTTCCGCGGCGGCGAGCCGCTGCCCTGGTCGCTGGGCGAGGTGCGCGCCTGACGGGCGCAGCCGCCTTTCCATGAAGAAAGGGCAGGCGGATCGCTCCGCCTGCCCTTTTTCTTGAACCCTGCGACGGGAACCGCCTCAGGAGTGGTAGGCCGCCTCGCCGTGCGAGGTGATGTCGAGGCCCTCGCGCTCGGCTTCCACGGTCGGACGCAGCCCAACGATGGCGTCGACGATCTTGTAGAGGATCGCCGAGACGATGCCGCCGTAGACGACGGTGATCAGCACCGCGACGATCTGCGAATAGACCTGGGCGCCCATCGTGACGCCGTCGAGATAGCCGCCGCCGCCGAGCGCGGTGGAGGCGAAGATGCCGGTGCCGATGGCGCCGATGATGCCGCCGACGCCATGGATGCCGAACACGTCGAGCGAGTCGTCGTAGCCGAACTTCGGCTTCACCACCGCCACGAAGAAGTAGCAGGCGGCGGACGAGATCGCGCCGAGGAAGATGCCGCCGATCGGACCGACGGCACCGGCCGCAGGGGTGACGGCGACGAGGCCGGCGATGATGCCCGACACGGCGCCCAGCATCGACGCCTTGCCGCGCAGGAGCGCTTCGAGGATCACCCAGGCGACGGTCGCGCCGGCCGTGGCGGTGAAGGTGTTGATCATGGCGAGCGCCGCGCCGCCGTTGGCCTCGAGGTTGGAGCCGGCGTTGAAGCCGAACCAGCCGACCCAGAGGATCGAGGCGCCGACCATGGTCAGCGTCATCGAGTGCGGGGCCATGTTGTCGCGGCCGAGACCCGTGCGCTTGCCGACCAGGAACGAGCCGACCAGCGCCGCGATGCCGGCATTGATGTGGACGACGGTGCCGCCCGCGAAGTCGAGCGCGGCGACGCCCCCGGCATGGGCGCCGGTGAAGATCAGGCCGTTCGCGTCCCACACCATGTGGGCGACCGGGAAGTAGACGATCGTGACCCAGAGGATGGTGAAGAGCACGACGGCGCGGAACTTGATGCGCTCGGCGAAGGCGCCGACGATCAGCGCCGGCGTGATGCAGGCGAAGGTCATCTGGAAGGCGATAAAGACGTATTCGGGGATGACGACGCCCGAGGTGAAGGTCGCGGCCATCGTGTCCTTGGTGATGCCGGCCAGGAACAGCTTGCCCGTGCCGCCCCAGAAGGCGCTTTCCGAGCCGCCGAAGGCGAAGGAATAGCCGTAGGTCACGTAGATGATCATGACGACGGCGGTGATCGTCACGCACTGCATCAGCACCGAGAGCATGTTCTTGGCGCGCACCAAGCCGCCGTAGAACAGGCCGAGGCCCGGCAGGATCATGAACAGGACGAGGAGCGTCGACACCAGCATCCAGGCGACGTCGCCCTTGTCCATGACGTCGGCGACGGCCGCCGCGGCGTCGGCGGGGACTTCGGCGGGGGCCGGCGCGATGCCGGTCTCCTGCGCGAAGGCGGCGACCGTGGTGAGGCCCGTGAGGGCCAGGGTCGCGAGGGAGGTCTTCAGAAGGCGCATGATCGTCTCGGGTCCCCTCAGAGCGCGTTCGTGTCGGTTTCGCCGGTGCGGATGCGGACCGCCTGGTCGATGCCGTAGACGAAGATCTTGCCGTCGCCGATCTGGCCGGTCTTGGCGGCGGCCGCGATCACCTCGACGGCGCGATCGACCATGTCGGTCGGCACGGCCATCTCGATCTTCAGCTTGGGCAGGAAGCTCACCGCGTACTCGGTGCCGCGATAGATTTCCGTGTGGCCCTTCTGGCGCCCGTAGCCCTTCACCTCGGTCACGGTCAGGCCCTGGATCCCGACGGCGGTGAGCGCCTCGCGCACCTCGTCGAGCTTGAATGGCTTGATGATCGCCATCACGATTTTCATGTGCACCTCGAATCGTCGCGCGTGTCGGACGCCGACAAGCGCCCCGCTGGATTGGGCGACCCCGCGGCCGAGGCCGGGGGTCACGCCCAAACGAGAATCAAGATGCGTGCCAAATGACCGCCGGCCGCGTTTTCGCCGGGATTGTGCGGCGCGAAAGGGGCAGATGCCGGTTCTGTGATCAGCGTCGCTGGTCGCAGGATGCCCCACATGCTGAAAGTGGCGTCACCCGCCTAGAAATTGAGCAGATCAGGCGCCGGCCGGACGGCGCGGGCGGATCAGCCCTTCCTGAGCGACGGAGGCGACCAGCGTTCCGTCGAGCGCGAACAGGGAGCCGCGCGTCAGACCGCGCCCGCCCGACGAGGACGGCGAGTCCTGCGAATAGAGATGCCAGTCGCCGACCGCTACCGGACGGTGGAACCACATGGCGTGGTCGAGGCTGGCCGCCTGGATGCGCTCGTCGAAGACCGACAGGCCGTGCGCGAAGAGCGCGGTGTCGAGAAGCGTCATGTCCGAGAGGTAGGCGAGCGCGGCGGCGTTCAGCGCCGGGTCGGGACCGAGCGGCGCCGTGGCGCGCACCCAGACCTGCTGGCGGGGCGGAAGGCGGTCGCGCGTCAGGTAGTGGTCGAAGGAGACCGGGCGGAACTCGATCGGGCGCGGCCGGCTCCAGTAGCGCCGGATCGGCTCGGGCGCGCGCTCGAGGATCTCGGCCGTCAGCTCGGCGGCCGAGGGCAGGTCGTCCGGCCGGGGCACGTCCGGCATCGGCATCTGGTGGTCGAGCCCCTCCTCCTGTCGCTGGAAGGAGGCCGAGAGCGTGAAGATCGCCTCGCCGTGCTGGATTCCGTGGACGATGCGCGTCGTGAACGAGCCCCCGTCGCGGATGCGGGCGACCTCGTAGATCACCGGCGCCTTGGGGTTGCCCGGCCGCAGGAAGTAGCCGTGGAGGGAATGGACGGGACGCGTCGCATCCACCGTGCGCTGGGCGGCGACCAGCGCCTGCGCGATGACCTCGCCGCCGAAGGTGCGCTGCCAGCCGACAGACGAACTGACGCCGCGATAGAGGTTCTCCTCCAGCTTCTCGAGGTCGAGCGCCCGGAGCAGCCGGCCCATCGTCTCGTCCATGTCCATCCATCCTCTCGCGACAGCCTGAAGCGCCTTGTCCGGCAAATCCGCCGAGGCCGCAAGGCTGGCCCCCCGTGTGTTGCCCCGGGCCGCCCGCGCGCCTAGATCAGAGCGGAACGACGCGCCGCCCGGCCCGTGATGAGGAAAGCCAGCTCATGTCCGACCTGAACGCGACGCCCGCCCCGTCCGCCCGAGCCGATATCGTGGTGGCGGGCGCCGGCTATGTCGGGCTGGTCACGGCGGTCGCCATCAAACAGGCGGCGCCCGAGCTCGACATCCTCCTCGTGGATGCCGCCCCCGAAGGCGTCTGGGAGCGCGACACGCGCGCCTCGGCGATCGCGGCGGCGGCGGTGCGGATGCTGACGCGGCTCGGCGCCTGGGAGGCGATCGCGCCCGAGGCCGAGCCGATCCGGGAAATGATCGTGACGGATTCCCGGACCGGCGACCCCGTGCGCCCGGTCTTCCTCACCTTCGGCGGCGAAGCCGAACCCGGCGAGCCCTTCGCCCATATGGTGCCGAACGTCGCGCTGAACGGGGCGCTGCGCCAGCGGGCGGCCGAGCTCGGCATCGCCGTCCGGGCGGGCGCGCCCGTGACCGGCATCACGGAGCGCCCCGCCTCGATCGCGGTGGAGCTGGGATCCGAGACGGTGGAGGCGCGGCTGCTGGTGGCCGCCGACGGCGTGCGCTCGGCCATCCGCGACATGGCCGGCATCCGCACGGTCCACACCGACTACGGCCAGAGCGGCATCGTGGCGACCGTCAGGCACGAGCGCCCGCACGGCGGCCGGGCCGAGGAACATTTCCTGCCGGCCGGCCCCTTCGCCATCCTGCCCTTGAAGGGCAACCGCTCGTCGCTGGTCTGGACCGAATCGACCGCCGAAGCCGAGCGCCTGCTGCGGGCCGACGACATGGTGTTCGAGCTGGAGCTGGAGCAGCGCTTCGGCCTGAAGCTCGGGAGCCTCACCGTGGAGGGACGTCCCCGCGCCTTCCCGCTCGGCCTGACGCTGGCGCGCGACTTCGTCAAGCCCCGCATCGCGCTGGCCGGCGACGCCGCGCACGGCATCCACCCGATCGCCGGCCAGGGCCTCAATCTCGGCTTCAAGGACGCGGCGGCGCTGGCCGAGGTCGTGGTCGACGCCGCCCGGCTCGGCCGCGACATCGGCGCGCTGGACACGTTGGAGCTCTACCAGCGCTGGCGCCGCTTCGACACGGTGCAGATGGGCGTCACCACGGACCTCCTCAACCGCCTGTTCTCCAACGACAACGGCTTCGTGCGCGCCGTGCGCTCCTTCGGCCTGTCGCTGGTGGATCGCGCGCCCTTCGCCAAGCGTCACTTCATCGCGCAGGCCTCGGGTCTCACCGGGGGACCCTCACCGCGCCTCCTTCTCGGCCAGCCGATCTGAAACGGGCGGCGGACGGCCCCTTCGCGCAAATTCCTTCCCCGCATTCGTGGCGGATTGGAACGCCCATCGGCGCAACCGCTTGCGCCTTGGCCTATTTAGAACCATGACAGCCAGCCGTGGCGGATTTCGCGTCCGCCCGCGGACGGCGTGCGTGGAACGGGCAGCGGGAAGACGAACATGGCGGGTGACGTCAAGGCGAACGCCAAGACCAAGGGGCCGAAGCTTCCGGTCATCATGACCGCCAACGATCTGCTCGAAGGCGAGGTCGTGTTCCTGACGCGGAGCGGCTGGAGCCTCGATCCGAAGGCGGCCCTCGTCGCCGACGACGCCGAGACGGCCGCCTGGATGGAAGAGGAAGGGCGCCGCGGCTTCCGGGAGAACCGGATCGTCGATCCCTATCTCGTCGAGGTGCGGCGGGACGAGGCGGGCCTGCCCGTCGCCAGCCATTTCCGCGAGGCGATCCGGCAGAAAGGCCCGACCATGCTGCCGCAATACGGCAAGCAGGCGGAATTCTAGGGAGTTTTCCGGCAGCGGGCGGACGCGCCCGGAGCGGCCGAACAAGCGGGGGACCGAGGAGGGCTCCTGCGACAAGGACAAGGACCAGCGGCATGTATCGTTACGACGAATTCGACGAGCGCTTCGTGCGCGAGCGCGTCGCCCAGTTCCGCCATCAGGTGGAACGCCGGCTCGACGGCTCGCTGTCGGACGACGAGTTCAAGCCGCTGCGCCTGAAGAACGGGCTCTATCTCCAGCTCCACGCCTATATGCTGCGCGTCGCCGTACCCTACGGCACGCTGAACTCCAAGCAGATGCGCCAGCTCGCCCTGATCGCCGAAAAGTACGACAAGGGCTACGCGCATTTCACGACGCGCCAGAACCTTCAGTACAACTGGCCGAAGCTGAAGGACGTGCCCGACATTCTCGACCTCCTCGCCGATGTCGAGATGCACTGCATCCAGACATCCGGCAACTGCATCCGCAACGTGACGGCGGACCAGTTCGCGGGCGTCGCCGCCGACGAGGTGGAGGACCCGCGCCCGACCGCCGAGCTGATCCGGCAGTGGTCAAGCCTGCACCCGGAATTCTCCTGGCTGCCCCGCAAGTTCAAGATCGCGGTGACGGGCGCCGAGCACGACCGCGCGGCGATCAAGGTCCACGACATCGGCATCCGCGTGCTCCGGCATCCGGAGACGAACGAGATCGGCTACGAGATCATCGTGGGCGGCGGTCTCGGCCGCACGCCGATGATCGGCAAGGTGATCCGCGACTTCCTGCCGAAGGACGAGCTTCTCGCCTATCTCGAGGCAGTGATGCGCGTCTACAACGCGGAAGGCCGGCGCGACAACAAGTACAAGGCGCGCGTGAAGATCCTCGTCCACGAGATCGGCACGGACGAGTTCAAGGCGCGCGTCGAGCACGAGTACGCGCAGCTCAACGGCCCGACGATCAACGCCCCGGCGGAAGAGGTCGAGCGCATCGCGCGCTACTTCGCGGCCCCCGCTTACGAGACCCTACCCGCGACCTCGGCCGTGCTCGACGCCGCCCGCGCGGCCGACCCGGAGCTCGACCGCTTCGTGGAGCAGAACGGCTTCCCGCACCGCCAGCCCGGCTATATCGCGCTGACCGTTTCCCTGAAGCCCATCGGCGGCGTTCCCGGCGACATGTCGGACGCCGAGATGCGCGCGTTTGCCGACATCGCGGAACGCTACTCGTTCGACGAGTTCCGCGTGACGCACGTCCAGAACCTCGTCCTGCCCCACGTGAAGCAGGACGACGTGCCGGCGGTGTTCGCCGCGCTCAAGGCGGCGGGTCTCGCGACGGCCAATGCGGGCCTCGTGACCGACATCATCGCCTGCCCCGGCCTCGACTACTGCGCGCTGGCGACCGCCCGCTCGATCCCGATCGCGCAGGACATCTCCAACCTCTTCGCCTCGGACGAGCGTCAGAAGGACCTTGGGCCGCTCCAGATCAAGATCTCGGGCTGCATCAACGCCTGCGGCCACCACCATGTCGGCCATATCGGCATTCTCGGCCTCGAGAAGTCCGGCCGCGAGAACTACCAGATCACGGTAGGGGGCGATGCCTCGGAGAACGCGGCGCTCGGCGAGCGCGTCGGCCCCGGCATCGACGGCGACCAAGTGCCCGGCGCCATCGAGGCGCTGGTCGAGGTCTACAAGCGCGAGCGGCAGGGGTCGGAGACCTTTATCGACACGGTGAAGCGCGCGGGACTGGAGCCCTTCAAGGAGGGCTTCACCGCCTATGTCGCACGCGAAACGGCGGGAGAGCCGGCATGAGCCTCCTTCTCGACGAGACCGGCGCCAAGGCCGACACGTTCGCGCGCGTGGAAGAGGTCGCCGACCTGTCGCTAACGGAGGGCGCCGTGATCGTGCCGCTCACCGTCATCGACCAGGCGATCGCCGACCGGCGCAACACGCCGCTCGGCCTCCATGTCGGCGGCGACACGCCGCTCTGCGCGCTGGAAAGCTATCTCGGGACCGTGGACCTCATCTCCGTCGGCTTCCCATCCTTCTCGGACGGGCGGGGCCTGTCGCTCGCCAAGCGCATCCGCCGCGCGGGCTTTTCGGGCACCTTGCGCGCCTCTGGCCCCTTGATCGCCGACCAGTTCCGCGAGGCGCTGGACTGCGGCTTCGACGAGATCGAACTGCCCGATGCGATGGCCGCCCGCCAGCCGGTGGAGCAGTGGATGGCCGCCAAGGACATCGTGCGCGACCACTACCAGACCGGCTACGGCGAGGGGGAGAGCATCCTTCAGAAGCGCCTGGCCGCGCAGCGGGAACGGGCATGAGCGCCGAACTCGACGCGACGGTCGAGGCGCTGAACGCCGCCTTCCCGACGATGAGCCCGCTGGAGCGTCTCAAGCATCTGCGCGAAACCGTGCCCGGCCGCATCGTCTTCATGACCTCGCTAGGGATCGAGGACCAGATGCTGACGCACCTGATCTTCTCCAACGCGTTGAAGATCGAGGTCGTGACCCTCGATACCGGCCGCCTCTTCCCCGAGACCTACACGCTCTGGCAGGAGACGGAGGAGAAATACGGCCGCCGCATCAAGGCCAAGTATCCGCAGGCGGAAGCGCTGGAGACCCTGATCGACGATCAGGGCATCAACGCCTTCTATTTCGCGCCCGAAATGCGAAAGGCCTGCTGCGGCGTGCGCAAGGTCGAGCCGCTGAACCGCGCGCTCGCCGGCGCCGCCGCCTGGATCGCCGGCCTTCGCCGCGACCAGTCGGCCAACCGCGAGAGCATGGAATTTGTCAGCGCCGACACCACGCGCGGTCTCGTGAAGGCCAACCCGCTCTTCGACTGGACGCGCGAGCGGATCGCCACCTTCTGCGCCGAGAACGGCGTGCCGGTGAACGCCCTCCACTCCCAGGGCTTCCTGTCGATCGGCTGCGCCCCTTGCACCCGCGCCATCCGGCCGGGCGAGGTCGAGCGCGCCGGGCGCTGGTGGTGGGAGGACGAGACGCGGCGCGAATGCGGCCTCCATGTCGACGACCCCGTCGCCGTCAGCGACACGGAGGAGGCTCCAGCCGCCGCTTCGGAACGGTCGAGCTTCTGATCCCATTCCGGCCGGGGTCCGACCGGCCAACGACCATCGGGTCCCATGTGGCCCAACCGAAAGCCCACGCCATGAAGCACATGACGCATCTGCAGCGCCTGGAGGCTGAATCGATCTTCATCATCCGGGAGGTCGCGGCGACCGCCGAGAACCCGGTGATGCTGTATTCGATCGGCAAGGACTCGGCCGTGATGCTGCATCTGGCCATGAAGGCCTTCGCGCCCGGCAAGCCGCCCTTCCCGCTCCTCCATGTCGACACGACCTGGAAGTTCCGCGAGATGATCGAGTTCCGCGACAAGATCGCCCGGGATCTCGGCCTCGACCTCATCGTCCACATCAACGAGGAGGGCGTGAAGGCGGGCGTCAACCCGTTCGACTCGGGCAGCCGCGTCCATACCGACGTGATGAAGACGGAAGGCCTCAAGCAGGCGCTGGCGAAATACAAGTTCGACGCGGCCTTCGGCGGCGCCCGGCGCGACGAGGAGAAGTCCAGAGCCAAGGAGCGCATCTTCTCCTTCCGCTCGGCCGAGCACCGCTGGGAGCCGAAGAACCAGCGTCCCGAGCCCTGGCGCCTGTTCAACACCCGCAAGCGGCAGGGCGAGAGCTTCCGCGTGTTTCCACTCTCCAATTGGACGGAAGCCGACGTCTGGGACTACATCGCGCTCGAAAACATCCCCGTCGTGCCGCTCTACTTCGCCAAGAAGCGGCCGGTCGTGGTGCGCGACGGCATGCTGATCATGCGCGACGACGAGCGCATGAAGCTCCTGCCGGGCGAGAGCGTCGAGGAGATGACCGTCCGCTTCCGCACGCTCGGCTGCTATCCGCTCACCGGCGCGGTGCGCTCGGAGGCCTCCGACCTCCAGGGGATCATCTCCGAGATGCGCGGCTCGCGCTCCTCCGAGCGCGAGGGCCGGCTGATCGACAAGGACGGCGGCGCCTCGATGGAAGAAAAGAAGCAGGAAGGCTACTTCTGATGAGCGGCGCGCTGAAGACCCCAGAGACCGGCGAAGACACCGGCGACGCGATCCTGGCCGCCTCCACCAACAGCCGCGCCCTGGCCGAGGACGAGACCTTCGCCGGCCCGGCGCCCGACGGCGCCATTGCCGATGCGCCGGACGGCGGGATCGTCGATCCGCAGGCCGACATGCCGCTCCTCGCCTCGCCGGCCGAATCGCTCCTGCGCTTCATCACCTGCGGCTCGGTGGACGACGGCAAGTCGACCCTGATCGGCCGCCTCCTCTACGACACGAACTCGGTCTTCGACGACCAGCTCGACACGCTGAAGCGCGATTCCAAGAAGTTCGGCACAACCGGCGAGGACCTCGACTTCGCGCTCCTGGTGGACGGCCTCTCGGCCGAGCGCGAGCAGGGCATCACGATCGACGTCGCCTATCGATACTTCTCGACCGGCAACCGCGCCTTCATCATCGCCGACACGCCCGGCCACGAGCAGTACACCCGCAACATGGCGACCGGCGCCTCCCAGGCCGAGCTCGCGGTGATCCTGGTGGACGCGCGAAAAGGGATCCTGCCCCAGACGCGGCGCCATTCGTTCATCACCTCGATGGTCGGCATCAAGTCGGTGATCGTGGCGATCAACAAGATGGACCTCGTCGATTTCGACGAGGCCACCTTCCGCGACATCGTCAAGGGATACGAGGCGATCCGCCCGAGTCTCGGCTTCACCAGCGTCACCTATATTCCGCTCTCGGCCAAGAACGGCGACAACCTCGCCTCGCGTTCGGACCGAGCCCCCTGGTACGACGGGCCGACGCTTCTGGAAGCGCTGGAGCGCGCCGAGCCCGAGACGCTCCAAGCCGGCTCGCCGCTCTTCCGCCTGCCGGTGCAGTGGGTCAACCGGCCGAACCTCGACTTCCGCGGCTTCTGCGGCACGGTCGCGGGCGGGCGCGTGCGCCGGGGCGACGCCGTCCTCTCGCTGCCGAGCCGCCAGCGCAGCCATGTGCGCGCGATCTTCGGCCCGGACGGCGAGGTCGAGGAGGCCGAGGACGGCGAAGCGATCACGCTGACGCTGACCGACGAGATCGACGCCTCGCGCGGCGACGTGATCGTGCGCGAGGGCGATCCGATCGCGCCGCAGACGCGGCTCGAGGCCGAAATCCTCTGGATGGTGGACCGGCCGCTGATCGCGGGCGCGCGCGTCATCGCGCGCCTCGCCTCGGCCCAGACGCCGGCCACCGTCAAGACCTTGCGCGAGGCGATTGATATCCACTCCTACCAGCCGCGCCAGGCCAACGCGCTGCTGATGAACGAGATCGGGCGCGTCACACTCTCCTTCGACAAGCCGCTGGTGGCGACGACCTACGGCGAGAGCCGCGAGCTCGGCGCTTTCATCCTGATCGACCAGCTCACCAACGAGACGGTGGCGCTCGGCATCGTGACCGGCCTGCCGGAAGCCCAGACGACGCTTCTGGGCCTGCCCGCCGCGCCGTCGGTCGCCAGCGTGCCGCCCGAAGAGCGCTCCGCCTTCGACCGGGCCAAGGCCGAATGGCTCGGCCCCTCGCTCGCGAGCGACGCCGGCCGAGCCCGCGGCGTCACCCTGTTCCGCGCGGCCGCCGCCGTGATGATGGCGATCATCGCGGTGCTTCTCGGCCTCCATGTCTGGCAGGCCGTGATCCTCGGCGTCCTCGACTTCGTGCTGCGGCCCTATCTCCGGCGGCTCATGGTGCCGGCCGAGACCGAGGCGCTGCCCGTCGATCCAACGGACGTGCGCGACGGCGCAGGCATCTGAAACGGAAAAAGGGGCGGGGTGATCCCCGCCCTTCGTCTATTCCAGCGGCCGCGCCTCCGACGGCAGCATGATCGGGATGCCGTTACGGATGGGATAGGCGAGCCGCGCCGCCTTGGACACGAGCTCGCCGCGCTCGGCGTCGTAGGTGAGCTGCGCCTTGGTCAGCGGGCAGACCAGAAGCTCCAGCAGCTTCGGGTCGGGGCGGTTGCGCTCGGCTTCGTCCGGCATGGCGCGTCCCTCCGGTTCGGATGTCATGCCGATCCTATTGCAGGATCTGGCCGCCGCCGTCGCTCGAATTCTCGCGCGCCAGCGAGATCTCGGTGATGGCGATCAGCGTCTCCGCCCGCGTCTTGAGGTCGGGCGCTTCCAGAAGGGCCTGCTTTTCCGCCGCGCCGTAGGGCGACATCATCGACAAGGCGTTGACCAGCGTCTCGTTGGAGGCCTTCGACACGGAGTCCCAGTCGGCCTGGAGCTGGTTGGCTTCGAGATACATGCGGAACGCCTTGAGCAGCCCCTCGCGGTCCACCTCGTCCGCCCCGTCGCCCGCGTCGAGATCGGCCGAGAAGGGCGCGATGCGGCAGAGGCGGAAGGGCTCGTCCGTCTCCATCTCCTCCAGGACGCGAAACCGCGCGATGCCCTGGAGGCTCACGACATAGCGCCCGTCGCCACTCTCGGAAAAGGAGGTCAGGCGCCCGAGGCACCCGACTGCGCAGAGTTCCGGCTCGCCGTCGCCCCGCAGGGCGCCGTCGAGGCGCGGCTGGATCATGCCGACCACGCGGTCGCCCGACAGCGCCCGGTCGAACAGGGCGAGATAGCGGGGCTCGAAGATGTTGAGCGGCATCTGGCCGCCCGGCAGGAGAAGCGCGCCCGTGAGCGGAAAGACCGGCACCGTCTCGGGCAGGTCCGCTTCCGTGCGGTAGTTGACGTTTCCGGCCTGGACCACGGCTAAGAGTCTCCCTCGTGTCCCCGCCCAATTGGCGCGCGGGCTCGCCTCGCCAAGGGCGGCGGCCGTTCAGCGGAACAGGAGCGAGGACAACTTGCGGCGACCGTCCTTGGTGGCGGGATCGGTCGGCCCCCAGGCCTCGAAGAACTCGAGGAGCTTGCGCCGGGCGCCGTCGTCGGCGAAGGTCCGGTCGCGCCGGACGATCTCCAGAAGCTGGTCCGCGGCCTCCGCGCGGTCGCCGAGCCCTTGCGCGATCAAGGCGAGGTCGAAGCGGGCCTGGTGGTCGTCCGGGTCGGCCTCGAGGCGCGCGCGCAGTGCCGCCGGGTCGCCGAGGCTCGCGACCTCCTCCAGAAGCTTCAGGCGCGCCTTGACGGCCGCGAAGGCGGGATCGTCGAGAACCGACGGGGGCATCGCGTCGGCCACCGACTGCGCCCGTGCCGTATCCCCGGCCGCGAGGTAGCACTCGGCGAGGCCCGCCGCCGCCCGCGCGTTCTCCGGGTCGTGCTGGAGCACGGCGCCGAAGAGCTGCGAGGCCTGCGCGGCATTGCCCGCCTTCAGGAACTCGCCGGCCTGATCCAATGCCTCGGCGAGCGGATCGCCGCCTGGCGCCGGGCGGCCGGCGGTCAGGCGGTCGATGAAGGCCTTGACCTCGCTTTCGGGCAGCGCGCCCATGAAGCCGTCCACCGGCTGCCCGTCCACGAAGGCGAACACGGCCGGGATCGACTGGACGCCGAGCTGGCCCGCGATCGAGGGATGCTCGTCGATGTTCATCTTGACCAGCTTGACCCGTCCGCCGGCGGCCTGGACGACGCGCTCGAGAACGGGGGTGAGTTGCTTGCAGGGACCGCACCAGGGCGCCCAGAAATCGACCAGAACCGGCTGATTGCGCGACTCGCGCACGACGTCGGCCGAGAAGTTCGCGGTGGTCGTGTCCTTCACCAGATCGCCGGCCGCTGCCGCCGGAGCCCCGGGGCGGCCTGTCGCGGCGCTCCCGCTCGTCGTCTGCGCGCCGTAGCCGCCGAGCGGCGAAGCATAGGGATTGTTGCTCATGGAGACCGTCCGCGTCGCTGGAGGCGCCCCGCCGGCCGCGCCCGCGAGGGGTCGCGGCCGGCAGGGGCCGAAACATCGTCAGGGCGACCGGCATGGCCGCCCGGCCCATCGGGGATGACAGGTCGCCATATCGTGCGCAAGCGCCGCGCCATCAAGAACCGCGCCGTCCGTGACACACGGCCTTCGAGCGCCGACGCCGAATTCGTCGTCTCCCCGTCATTTTCCCTGTTGCATTCGCCCGCCCCTTGGGCCATAAGCCGCTCACCGCAGACGCCGAGGCGAACAGCCCAGCGGCGGAAGCGAGGAGCGGGCGGGCGTAGCTCAGGGGTAGAGCACAACCTTGCCAAGGTTGGGGTCGTGGGTTCGAATCCCATCGCCCGCTCCAGTTTTCTTCCAGTTCAGATTATGGTCCGATCGACGGCGGCACTGCGCCTTCGCGGCTGCGTCAGTCGGCGCGGCGGGTCGGGCGGCGGTCGGCCTTCAGGACCTTGCTGTCTTCCGAAAGGATGCGGCGGGTCGCGGGATCCCATTCGATGGCGATCGTGGCGGCGCCCGAGGCCGTCTTGCCGCGCGCGTCGCTTCTCGCATGCCAGTCGACGACGGCCTCCACCCGGCAGGTCGCGGCGCAGCGCACCCGCTCCGAACCCGGCCGCAGGGCATAGGCGCGGACCGGCCAGCGCCGGGCGAAGGCTTCCTTCTCCTTCAGGATGGCGGCGCGCGTCGCCGTCTTGCCGAAATAGGACACGCGGTCCGCATAGGCGGTGCGGGTGAAGGCCATCGCCTCGCCGTTGGAACCCGACCAGGCCGCGTGATAGCGGTGAAGGAAATCGAGGACATCCCCCGGCCCGCCGCCCCTCCCGCCGTCGTCCGGATCGCCGGCGCCCTGCACAGGCGCGGGCGCGGGACCGGGCGTCGCCGCAGCGATCTCCCGCTCGCCCTCCGTGGTGACCCGGAAGCGTCGCATCTCGCCCGCCGTGAGATAGCGCATGTCCGAGCTTTCGGTGGACAGGCTGAGCTGCAGGAGCTGGGGATCGACGCCCATCTCGATCATGTAGCTCATGATCTCGGCCGTCAGCGCCTGGACCGCCGCCACCGCGCTGTGCCCCTCGATGCCGGCGTCGCCGGAGAACGAAGCCTGGTGCACGCCGATCGCGCCGGGCTCGGCGAAGCGGTGGACGCCGCCCATGAAGACCAGCGTGCAGGCGGACGCGCAGTCCGACGAGCGGAGCTGAAGGGTGGAGAGGTTCATCTGCCGGATGGCGCGCCCGAAGCGCATGGCCGCCACGACGTTTCCGCCGCCGGAATCGAACGAGACCAGCATCGGCTGGAAGGCGGAGACCTCGGCGGCGAGCGTCGCCGGGTCGTCCGAGAACTCGAAGGTTCCCCGGACGATCAGAACGCGCCCGTCGCCCATGTCGGCCCGCTCGAAGGTGACGGCGCCCCAGGCCGGTGCGGAAAGGCCCATCAGGCAGGCCGCGATCCATCCGCAAAGGCCACGGCGCATCATTCCCTCCAGCCTCCAGACGACAGACTTCGAAGGAAGCCATGCGGCCGACCTGTTGTAAACGGTCGACGAGCCGCGCGGCGAGCGTGAATCTCTCCCGCCAAAACCCTCTAGGGCACTCTCCGAGGTTTCAACCCTTCAACCGAAACATTCTGCTGGGAAGCGTTTTGTTAACCACACATCAACGTGAACGGGCGATCATGGAACCTCGGCGCGAGCGCAGGGCATCGCGGGGAGAAACATCATGGGACTCGGCGTATTCGGCAGCTCTCGCTCGGGCGACGTTCGGGCGGCATTGGAAGGTTTGAGCGCCAACGTCATGCTGGCGGATGCCGACCTGCGCATCACCTTCGTCAACGCGTCGCTGACCAAGCTCCTGCAGGAGGCGGAAGCGGACCTGCGCAAGGAGCTGCCCAACTTCTCCGTCGCCAAGCTGATCGGCAGCAATATCGACATCTTCCACAAGACGCCCTCGCACCAGCGCAACCTCCTGGGCGCCCTCCAGTCGCGCTACAACGCGACGATCCGAGTGGCCGACTGGATCTTCGATCTGGTGGTGACGCCGCTGCGCAAGGACGGCCGGACCTTCGCCTTCTGCGTCGAATGGGCCGACGCCAAGGTGCGCCTCGCCAACATCGACTACACGTCGCAGATCGCCGCCATCAACCGGTCGCAGGCGGTGATCGAGTTCCGCACCGACGGCACGGTCATCACGGCCAACGAGGCCTTTCTCAAGGCGACGGGCTACCGCCTCGATGAGGTGGTGGGCCAGAACCATTCGCTCTTCGTGGACAGCGCCTACCGGGCGGGTCCGGACTATGCCCGCTTCTGGGAGGAGCTGCGCGGCGGCCGGTTCCAGAGCGGCGAGTTCCGCCGGGTCGCCAAGGGCGGCGAGGAGGTCTGGATCCAGGGCTCCTACAACCCGATCATGGACGCGAAAGGCAAGGTGGCCAAGATCGTGAAGTTCGCGGTCGACGTGACGCCTCGCGTCAAGGCCGTGGGCCAGATCGGCGCGGCGCTTGGCGCGCTGGCCGAGGGGCGGCTCGACCAGGAGCTGACCGTTCCCCTGACGCCCGAGCTCGACCAGCTCCGCATCGACTACAACCGGGCGCGCAGCACGCTGCGCGATACGATCCAGGAGGTGCAGAACACCTCGGCCCGCATCGCCGAGGGCATGTCGGAGATCTCGGTCGCCGCCGGCGACCTCGCCCAGCGCACCGAGCAGCAGGCCGCGGCGCTGGAGGAGACCTCCGCCGCCATCAGCCAGGTGACCCAGGGCGTGCGCGAGACGACCTCGGAGGCGAGCCAGGCCCAGAAGACGGCGAGCGTCGCCCTGCGCAACGCGCAGAAGGGCGAGGAGATCGTCGCCTCCGCGATCAAGACCATGGGCGCGATCAAGCAGTCCTCCGACATGGTCGGCAAGATCATCGGCGTGATCGACGAGATCGCCTTCCAGACCAACCTTCTGGCTCTCAATGCGGGCGTCGAGGCGGCGCGCGCCGGCGAGGCGGGCCGAGGCTTTGCGGTCGTGGCGCAGGAGGTGCGCGGGCTCGCCCAGCGCTCGGCGGAAGCCGCCAAGGAGATCAAGGATCTGATCGAGGCGTCCGGCACGCATGTGGAGGCGGGCGTCGACCTCGTCACCTCCTCGGGCCGCAGCATCGCCGAGATCGTCGAGCAGGTCGGCGAGATGAGCCGCGTCGTCAGCGCCATCGCCCAGAAGGCGCAGGAACAGTCGGTGAGCCTGTCGGAGGTCTCGGCCGCCGCGGGCCAGGTCGACAAGGTGACCCAGCAGAACGCGGCCATGGTGGAGGAGACGACGGCGGCCACGCAGACGCTTCTGGCCGAGACGGCCAAGCTCTCCGAGCGCGTCGGCTACTTCCGCACCGACGGCGCCGGCAACGCCGCGGCCCCGGCGGTCCACCGCCTTCCCGCGCGGCGCGCGGCGGGCGGGCGCTACTGAGACTTGGCCGCCGTCGCGGGACCGCCGGTCCCGCGACGGCGCATCCCTGCGCTCATTCGGCGGCGGGCTGTCCGTTGGTCGCCGTGCCCCGCTCGTTGGACGAGCCGGCGCTGTTCGTGGGTCCGTCGCCGCTGCCGGCCTTCTGGCCGGCCGAGCCGTTGCAGGCCGCGAGCATCAGCGCTGCGGACAGAAGCACGGCGGATCTCAAGGCCGGGCGGGCCGACCGCCGCTTGATCTTCCCGAGTGTCATGACGGGTGCGCCTCGCTTTCCTCGATGTCGCTCTCGCTAGGCTGGTCGTTGATGCCCAGCGCCGCCGCGATGCGGGCGGCCTCGGCGTCCTCGACCATGATCGGCTGGCTGGAATCGTCGGGGAACCCGCCGGCACTCTGGCCGATGGGCGCCTCGCGCGGATGGTCGTTGAGCCCGTCGGTGAGTTTGGGATGATTCATGTCCATGTCTCCTTTGCGGGAGGAACGCGGGTAGCCGGAAATGGGATGCCGCGCGTTTGGCCGCAGGCCTTCAGGATGCGCCGCCCGCCGCTCGGCGGAGGCGTTCGGGCGGGGCGATCGCCTCGAACCCGTCGGCCAGCCGCCGGAGGGCGCCGCGCATTGCGGGGCCCGCCACCGCGCGGCCGTGACCGGTCACGAGGAGGTCCGGCTCCAGTGCCGCCAGGAGCCGGACCGAGCGGGCGGCGCTGTTCCAGTCGGGCGTGAAATAGCGCGGCGGGCCATGCATCTCCGGCGCCTGCGCCGCCACCTCGTAGGCCGATTCCTGCCCCGTCGTGATCACGGCGTCGCCGGCCAGGAGGGTGCGGTCCCCTTCGCGCCAGAGCGAGACGTGGCCCGGCGTGTGGCCGGGCGTGTGAAGCCAGCGCCATCCCGGCAGCTCCTCGATGCCGCCGTCGTCGCCCAGGGGCTTCAGCCGACGAGAGACGTCGACGGGTGAGCGCGGAAAAAGCGGCGCCAGCTTGGGCATGATCCCGCCATCGGCGGCCGTGTCGGGCGGCGGATAAGCCTCACGCCCGTCGAGGAAGGGGTGTTCCAAAGGATGCGCCAGGACAGGCACGTCCCAGCCCTCCGACAGGGCCTCCAGCGCCCCGACATGGTCGAAATGTCCGTGCGTCTGGACGATCGCGGCGGGCCGCGCGCCCTCGCCGAACCGCGCCGCCGCGGCGGCGACGATCGCCTCGCGCGCGCCGGTCACCCCGGTGTCCACCAGCACCCAGCCCCGGTCGCCTGCCCCCGCGGGGCCGATCATCGCGACGTTGACGATCGCGGTGCGCAGGTAGGCAAGGTCCGGACGCACCTCATGGATATGAGCCTCGCCGAGACGCTCTGGCGCCAGGGCTTCGGCCCTAAGCGGAATCTGGACCGTCATGGCGTCGTTCTCCTCACCGCGTCTCGTCGCCCTGAAGGGCGATGCAGAGATCCAGAAGCGTGATGGCGGCGACCGCCGCAAAGGTGCCGGCTCCACCCGCCCGGTGCGGGTTGTCGCGGTTGAGGGTCGGCGCGAGGACGGCGAGGTCCGCGACGTCGCCGACGACCCGCGCCCAGACCATGGCGACCGGCCGGCGCGCGGCCAGAATGGCCACGCCTGTTGCGATCTCGCGCCAGCCGAAGGCGCGCACGAGCCCGGTCGGTGCAGGCGCGCCTGTCTCGTCCCGAATTCGACGGGGGGCGGCGAGTTCGGCAAGGCCTAGGGCGATGGAGAACCAGCCGAGGCCGCGCGCTATGGCCTGGGCGTCGGTGTTGGGGTGCATGGGTTCGTGCAGGGCATGCATCGGGCGTCTCCTGTTCGGGGCCGAAATGCCCCAAGGCCCCTTCCCGTTCGCCGCGAAATCCGTGGGCGGCTCGCAAGACCGGCCCCGGACAGCACGATTTCGGAGACGCTGAGGTCACCGTCCGCCGGCTCGACACCGCGCCCCGAACGGGTGCAGGAGGAACGCACGTTTTGGCGGCCCCCTATCGGCCGCCCCATCGTCCTCCGGCCCGTCGCGGCCGTATTCGGAGACGCTTCGATGACGAAGTCCATCGGCTTCCTGTCCTTCGGCCACTGGTCGCCCTCCACCCGCTCCGGCACCCGCTCGGCCGCCGACGTGCTTCTCCAGTCGATCGAGCTGGCGGTCGCGGCCGAGGAACTCGGGGCAGACGGCGCCTATTTCCGCGTCCACCATTTCGCCCGGCAGCTCGCCTCCCCCTTCCCGCTGCTGGCGGCCGTCGGCGCCAGGACGAGCCGCATCGAGATCGGTACCGGCGTCATCGACATGCGCTACGAGAACCCGCTCTACATGGCCGAGGACGCGGGTGCGGCCGACCTGATCTCCGGCGGACGCCTGCAGCTCGGCATCAGCCGCGGCAGCCCCGAGCAGGTGATCGACGGCTGGCGGCACTTCGGCCATGTGCCCTTGCCCGGCGAGAGCGACGCCGACATGGGGCGGCGCCATGCCGAGATGTTCCTGGAGGTGCTGAAGGGCGAGGGCTTCGCCGAGCCGAACCCGCGCCCGATGTTCCCGAATCCGCCGGGCCTCCTGCGCCTCGAGCCGCATTCGGAGGGGCTTCGCGAGCGGATCTGGTGGGGCTCCGCGTCCGACGCCACCGCCGTCTGGGCGGCGAAGATGGGCATGAACCTCCAGAGCTCGACCCTGAAGGCGGACGAGACGGGCGAGCCCTTCCATGTGCAGCAGGCCCGACAGATCCGGGCCTATCGTGCCGCCTGGACGGAGGCGGGACACGCCCGCACGCCGCGCGTCTCGGTGTCGCGCTCGATCTTCGCGCTCGTCAGCGATCTCGACCGCGCCTATTTCGGCCGCGACGCCTCGCACGACCAGGTCGGCGTGATCGACAACATGCGCGCCGTGTTCGGGCGCTCCTATGCCGACGAGCCCGACCGGCTGGTCGAGGCGCTGGCCCGCGACGAGGCGATCGCGGAGGCCGACACGCTGCTCCTCACCGTGCCCAACCAGCTCGGCGTCGCCTACAACGCGCATGTGATCGAGGCGATCCTGACCCATGTCGCGCCGGCGCTCGGCTGGCGCTGAGCCGCGCTAGTCGAAGATCGGAACGTGCGGCGCGGCGTCGCGCGGCAGGAGGCCGGCCAAGCGCGGGTCGTCGTTGATCTCGACCTCCTGGGCGACCGCCTTGAAGCCCGAGCGGGCGTAGAAGGCGAGCGCGCGCGGGTGGTCCATCGTGTTGGTGTGGAGCCAGAGCCGCGTCGCCCCCTTTGAAAAGGCGGTGCGAATCGCGTGGTTCATCAGGCGGCGCGCGGCGCCCGTCGCCTGCCGTGCGGCCGTGACGCCGAAATACTTGATCTCGCAGATCCCCCCGCCTTCCGACCAATCCAGTTCGAGAAGCCCTTCGAGCCGCCCGTTCACGCGCTCGCCGAAGACCTCCGTCGTCGGGCTCGCGAGCGTCGCCTCCAGCGCTTCGCGCGTCATGAACAGGCGTGTCAGCCAGAGATAGTCCTGGCCCACGCGGCGGAAGAGGTCGAGATAGTCGTCGGCCGAGATGCCCTCCAGCGAGACGACCTCGCCGTCCAGACTGTCCGGTTCCGCGCGCGGCGGCGCCTCCTCGCGCATCTCCAGGGTGGTCGCGATCGCGGCGATCTTGCCGCGGCCGATCGGGGTGAAGCGGGGGCTGTCGCTCATGAGGGTCCTGCGCAAACGTCCTTCCGGCCGGATGCCACGGCGCCCGCCCCGGGGCAAGGCCGCATACGAAAAGGCCCGCCCCGGTCTCCCCGGGCGGGCCTTTTCGTTTCACGTGTGTCCGGGCGCCCGAAAACGCCCGGGGTCCGAGATTACTCGGCGTCGCGCTTGTTCATGGCGGCGGCGAGGATGTCGCCCAGCGAGGCGCCGGAGTCGGTCGAGCCGTACTGGGCGACCGCTTCCTTCTCCTCGGCGATCTGCAGCGCCTTGATCGACACGCCGACGCGGCGGGCCTTCTTGTCGAACTGCGTGACGCGCGCGTCGACCTTCTGGCCGACCGAGAACTTCTCGGGGCGCTGGTCGTCGCGGTCGCGGCCGAGGTCGTTGCGGCGGATGAAGGCGGTGAGATCGGTGTCCACGATCTGGACCTCGATGCCGCCCTCGTTCACCGACGTGACCTCGCAGGTGACGATCGCGCCGCGACGCAGCTCGCCGGACTCGGCGGCCTGGGCGAACGAATCGCCGCCGACCTGCTTGATGCCGAGCGAGATGCGCTCCTTCTCGACGTCGACGTCGAGAACCTGGGCGCGCACGGTGTCACCCTTGTTGAACTCGTCGATGACCTGCTCGCCCGGACGCGACCAGTCGAGATCCGACAGGTGGACCATGCCGTCCACGTCGCCCTCGAGGCCGATGAACAGGCCGAACTCGGTCTTGTTCTTGACCTCGCCCTCGACGATCGTGCCGACCGGGAACTGGTCGCGGAACGCTTCCCAGGGGTTCTGGAGCGTCTGCTTGAGGCCCAGCGAGATGCGGCGCTTGACCGGATCGACCTCGAGCACGACCACTTCGACTTCCTGCGAGGTCGACAGGATCTTGCCCGGATGGACGTTCTTCTTGGTCCAGCTCATCTCCGAGACGTGAATCAGGCCTTCGATGCCCGGCTCCAGCTCGACGAAGGCGCCGTAGTCGGTGATGTTGGTCACGCGACCGGAGACCTTCACGCCCATCGGGTACTTGACGCCGATGCCCTCCCAGGGATCCGCCTCGAGCTGCTTCATGCCGAGCGAGATGCGGTGGGTTTCCTGGTTGATGCGGATGATCTGCACCTTCACCGACTGGCCGATCTGGAGGATCTCGGTCGGGTGGTTGACGCGGCGCCAGGCCATGTCCGTCACGTGCAGCAGGCCGTCGATGCCGCCGAGGTCGACGAACGCACCGTAGTCGGTGATGTTCTTGACCACGCCGTCGACGATCTGGCCTTCCTCGAGGTTCTGGACGATCTCCGAGCGCTGCTCGGCGCGGCTCTCTTCGAGAACCGTGCGGCGCGACACGACGATGTTGCCGCGGCGCTTGTCCATCTTGAGGATCTGGAACGGCTGCGGGGTGTTCATCAGCGGGCCGACGTCGCGGATCGGACGGATGTCGACCTGGGAGCGCGGCAGGAAGGCCACGGCGCCGTCGAGGTCGACCGTGAAGCCGCCCTTGACCTGGTTGAAGATCTGGCCTTCGACCTTTTCGCCGGCGTTGAACTTGACCTCGAGCTTGACCCAGCTCTCCTCGCGGCGCGCCTTGTCGCGCGACAGGACGGCTTCGCCGAGCGCGTTCTCGATGCGCTCGACATAGATGTCGACCACGTCGCCGACCTTGAGGGTGGACTCGCCGCCCTTCTGGCCGAATTCCTTGAGGGCGACGCGGCCCTCGACCTTCAGGCCGGCGTCGATGACGGCCATGTCCTTCTCGATCGCGACGACCGTTCCCTTGACCACGGCGCCTTCGGCGACATCGTTCTCATGGAAGGACGCTTCGAGAAGCGCGGCGAAATCGTCGCGCGAGACTGCTGCGTTGGACATTCGTTCTCCTTGGGACCCCGCCTCTATCCGAGGCTCGGGGCATCGCGCCGGGGGTTCGTCGCTACGGGGCCGTCCGGCCGGTTCCGCCTCCGGCCGCGCCCGCGCGTTGCGGGTGGGCTGGGGGCACGGGAAGCCCGGCCTCAGATGGCGGGAAACCCGTTTCGGCGCGAGGAACCGGCGGCCGGCGGTGAATTCAAACCTGGAAACGCATGCGGGCCGCCCTGCGGCTGGCCCGGGGGCCGGTCGATGGACGGCGTCTACGCTCCGTTCCGTGGATGTGGCGACGCGTCGACGATACGACAAGCCGCCTGGAACGCTTCCTCTATATCGAGTTCGCTCGTGTCCAGCAAGGCGGCGTCGGGCGCGGCCCTGAGAGGGGCTGCGGCGCGGCCCGAATCGCGCTCGTCTCGCGCGCGCACCTCGGCGAGGATCGTCTCGTAGTCGACCGCCCGGCCCTTGGCGAGAAGCTCGTCCGTGCGGCGGCGCGCGCGCACCTCCGCCGAGGCGGTCACGAAGATCTTAACCTCGGCCTCCGGGCAGATCACGGTGCCGATGTCGCGCCCGTCGAGCACCGCCCCGCCCGGCCGACGCGCGAAGCCGCGCTGGAACTCGGTCAGCGCCGCGCGCACCGGCGCGTGGATCGCGACGCGGGAGGCAAGCTCGCCCGCCTCCCGGCCGCGTAAGGAACCGTCGTCGAGGACGGCGGGGTCGAGCGCGCGCGCCACCTCTCCCATCGCGGCCGCGTCGTCGAGATCGAGGCCGCGCTCGTGCGCCACACGGCCGATCGCGCGGTAGAGAAGGCCGGTGTCGAGATAGGCGAAGCCGTAATGGGCGGCGAGCCGCTGGGCGATCGTGCCCTTGCCGGCCGCCGCGGGTCCGTCGATCGCCACCGTGAACCCCATGCGCCCGCTCTCTTGCCCGTCCGCTTCCGATCCGTCCCTTTTGAAGCCTCGCGCCCCGAAGCTCAACGGATCGTCGCGGGTCGCCGAAAATTTCCCCATGCAGGCGAAGAGGGTGCCGAGAAGGCGCCCGAGAACGAAGGGGATGGTGACGAAGAACAGGATCGCCGCGAGCGAGCCGAGGAACCAAAGGAGGGAAAGGAGGGTCGCCAGCGTCCGGCTGCCCGCAGCCGCCTGCCAGTCGGCAAGATCCGATCCCGACAGGCGGAGTGCCAGCGCAAGGCCGAGGACCAGGGGCCAGACGAGCTTGGGCAGCGCCGTCGCCGCCACCGAGCGACCGCGCGCGCTCGCCCCCGCCTGCACCCGCCCCGCGAAGGAGCGGGCGTAGATGAAGGCGAGCGGCGAGAAGAAGAGAAGCGCGAGAAGGGCGGCGAGCCAGCCGTTCAACGCGTCGCCGGCTCCAGCGTGCCGCCGAGACCCGTGACGAGGCCCTCGAACTCGGGAAAGCTCGTGGCGATCATGGTCGCGTCGTCCACCGTCACCGGCTTCTCCGACGCGAGGCCCATGACGAGGAAGCTCATGGCGATGCGGTGGTCGAGATGGGTCTCGACTGTGCCGCCGCCGAGGCCCCGGCCGTCCGGACGCCCGGTGACGGTGAGCCAGTCGGGGCCTTCCTCGTGAGCGACGCCGTTGGCGGCAAGACCCGCGGCCACCGCCGCGAGGCGGTCGGATTCCTTCACGCGCAGCTCGTCCAGCCCCTCCATCCGCGTCGTGCCCTCGGCAAAGGCGGCGGCGACCGCGAGCACCGGATACTCGTCGATCATGGACGGCGCGCGGGCGGCGGGCACGGAGACCCCACGCAGCGCGGAGTGGCGGACATGCAGGTCGGCGACGTCCTCGCCGCCCGACAGGCGCGGGTTCACGATCTCGATGTCGGCGCCCATCTCGCGCAGCGTCTCGACGAGGCCGGTGCGGGTCGGGTTCATCAGGGCGTTCTCGACCACGACATCCGAGCCGGGCACGAGAAGGGCCGCGACCACCAGGAAGGCCGCCGAGGAGGGATCGCCCGGCACCACGAAGTCGGGCACGCCCTTCAGCTCGCCCTGCCCCTGAAGGCGGATGGTGCGCACGCCCGCGCCGTCGGTCTCGACCGAGACGCTGGCGCCGAAACCTTCCAGCATCTTCTCCGTGTGGTCGCGCGTCATCACCGGCTCGATCACGGTGGTGACGCCCGGCGTGTTGAGACCGGCGAGGAGCACGGCCGACTTCACCTGCGCGGAGGCCATGGGCACGCGGTATTCGATCGGGGCGGCGATGCGCGGACCGCGCAAGGACAGCGGCAGGCGGTCCTTGCAGCGGGCCAGAACCTGGACGCCCATCTCGCGGAGCGGATCGAGGACGCGCGCCATGGGCCGGCGCGAAAGGGAGGCGTCGCCGACGAAGGTCGTGGTGAACTCGTAAGTCCCGACAAGGCCCATGGTGAGGCGCGAGCCGGTGCCGGCATTGCCGAAGTCGAGCACGCCCTCGGGCTCCAGGAGCGCGCCGTTGCCCACGCCGTCGATCACCCAGGCCTCGCCGTCCCGCTCGATGCGGGCGCCCATCTGGCGCATGGCGCGGCCGGTGGCGAGCACGTCCTCGCCCTCCAGAAGGCCGGTGACGCGCGTGCGGCCCGAGGCGAGCCCGCCGAAGAGAAAGGCGCGGTGCGAGATCGACTTGTCTCCGGGCACGCGCACCCGGCCCCGGAGGGCGCCGGTGCGCCGGCTGGTCAGGGGGCGGGGGGCGGAGGCGTGGCCGGACATGGAGTTCCTCGGACGAGCGGTCGACAGGACGGATCGGGCGGCCGCTGGGCGGCCGCTTCGGCGCAAGGCCCTATCATGGGCGACGCGGGGCGTCACGCATGCATGGCTCCCCCGCTCCCGCGCGCTTTGACAAGCGGGGGTGCAGGCCGTAAGGGACCACCGATTTTTCGGCGGGAACGATCGGCCCATCGCCGCCCTTTCCCGTCCTCCTCGAACCGCTCCCACGAGGCCCCCCGCCATGGCAAAGCCCGAACTCGGCACCAAACGCATCGACCCGGAAACGGGCCGCAAGTTCTACGACCTGGGCAAGGACCCGATCGTCTCGCCCTTCACCGGCAAGAGCTACCCCTTGTCCTTCTTCGAGACGGTCAAGGCGTCTTCGGCCCGCGCCGCGCGCGTCGAGGAAGAGGAGGAGCAGGAGGAGGTCGAGGTGACGGAGGTCGCCGATACCGACGAGGAGACGGTGTCGCTGACCGACGTCGCGGAGGACGAGGACGGCGGCTCGTCGTCCGACCTGCCGAACGTCGACGGCAACGAAGATGACGACGTCATCGACGACGACGATTCGGACGACGACGACACGTTCCTCGCCGACGACGAGGACGAGGACGACGACATGACCGACATCATCGGCGGCGGCCGGGACGACGAGGACGACGTCTGACCAGGCCGGAATGCGGTGCCACGAGGGGCGGTGAGGGAAATCCTCCCGCCCCTTCTTTTTTCGCTTGATCTCCCGTCCGCATTGTCATACCTAGCCGCCACACCGGTCGCGGGGCCTGCCCAAGGGTCCCGACGGAATGTCCGCCTCGGCGGCGATGGGGCCATAGCTCAGCTGGGAGAGCGCTACAATGGCATTGTAGAGGTCAGCGGTTCGATCCCGCTTGGCTCCACCACTTCCCGAAGTCCGAGGCGATGGATCGCACGGCTTCTCTCCGTTTCTACCGACGATCGTTCTTCAACCGGCCCGATGTCGCTGCGCGGCGCCGTAAGGTCTGGACCTCGCCTCCCGTCCCCGGCCCGACAGAAAGCCATCCGTTCCTGCCGCGATGCCGGACGGGATGCCGGATGACCGCTTGGCGACCGCGCGAAGCGCTCGTCTCGCGTGTCGCGACAGGATTTGCAAGAATCATTTTTGGTTGCCGGTTGTTATTTCCACAATAAACACATAGGTTCTGCAGATCGAACTTTGTCGGTCGATCCTATTCCCGGCGCTGATGCGCCCGAACGATCCTCTTCTGCACTGTCGATTTCTGTATCGCTTCGCATTCGGCGCGGCGAGCAATTTGCGCGTGTCTTGAAAGGGCATCGTCATGACCAACGGAACCGTGAAGTTCTACAACGAAACCAAGGGCTTCGGCTTCATCGCACCGGACGAGGGCGGCAACGACGTCTTCGTCCACGCCTCGGCGCTTGAGCGCTCGGGGATGCGGGGCCTTGCCGAGGGCCAGAAGGTCAGCTTCGAGGTGGTCGCCGACCGCCGCTCGGGCAAGAACGCCGCCGAAAACATCAAGGCTCTCTGAAGACCGCACCTTCCCTTGCGACCGCGGATGTACCGGCGCGAGGGAACCGGTCTTCGGAAGGAAAGGCTGGGCATCGCCCGGCCTTTTCGCGTTTCAGACCTTTGATATGGAAATACTTGGCAGGCGATATTTGCCCGGCGAAATGCATAGGATGTTTCGCGGCAAAACATAACCCGGCTCCAGCCAAGTAAAGAGCCGCTTCCGAGGGGGAACGCCACCGGTCCCCACCGCTTTCTGAGCCATGACGGACGCTCGGAAAGGACAGCGGACATGAACAGACGACAACTGGCCGGCGGCCTCCTCGGCGCGGCGGTGCTCAGTGCGGCCCCCGGCCTTGCCTTGGCCCAGCGGCGCGCCCCGGCCGACCGGATGAAGATGCCGATCCTGATGGGCGGCGACTTCTCCACCGCGACCAGCAAGCTCGCGGCGCGCATGGCGCGGAGCCCGGCGGTGCGCGAGTTCGCCAAGCTCGAGATCACAGAGCAGGCCGCCGTGGCCCAGGCCTTCGGTGCCCGCCCGGGCGCTGCCGGCCTCAGACCCGACCAGGCCGCGATCGTCGCCGAACTCGAGGCGGCACGCGGCTCCATGTTCGACATGATGTATGTCGACGGCCAGATCGCCGGCCACCGCGAGCTTCTCGACCTCCATCGCCGCTATGCCCGGAACGGCTCCGACCCGATGGCGCGCGGCGCCTCCATCGTCGGCGTCACCGGCATCGAGACGCATCTGTTCCTGCTCCAGAACATCCGGCGCCAGATCGCCTGATCGGCTTCCGTGCCCCTCGCCCTGCCGGCCGGCCGGGCGAGGCCGCCCCTCTTCGCTTCAGACAAGGACCACCCGATGGCCAGAGAGAAGACCCTGAACGACGCCTTCTACGAGACCCTCAAGGACGTCTACTACGCTGAGAAGGCGTCCGTGCGCGCGCTCAAGAAGTCCGCCAAGGCCGCGCAGGCCGACGATCTGCGCGACGCCTTCGAGACACACGCCGAAGAAAGCCAGGGCCAGGTTGAGCGGCTTCAGCGCGTGTTCGAGATCATCGGCAAGGCGGCGCGGGGCAAGACCTGCGAGGCGATGCAGGGCCTCACCGCCGAGATGGAGGAGGACCTCGAGGACTTCGGCGAGACCGACGCCGCCGACCAGGTGCTGATCGGCTGCGCCCAGGCGATCGAGCACTACGAGATCGCCCGCTACGGCCTTCTGAAGTCGTGGGCGACCAAGCTCGGCTACGACGAGGCCGCTGATCTCCTCGACCAGACCCTCCAGGAGGAGAAGAAGACCGACGATCTCCTCAACCAGATCGCCGAGGGCCTCGCCTACGAGCGCTCCGAGGCTGCGGCCTGAGCCGCGCTTCCCCCATACCGAAAGGGACGACCCCATGTTCTACACCGATGGCAAGCTGCAATATCCCGTGCGTGTCGAGCGCCCCAACCCGCATTTCGCCCGCGCCCTCCAGCAGGCGATCGGCGGCGTGGAAGGCGAGATCCGCGTCGCCCTCCAATACATGTTCCAGGCCTTCGGCGCGCGCGGGCCGGCCAAGTACCGCGACATGCTTCTCAACACGGCGACCGAGGAACTCGGCCATATCGAGATGCTCTCCACCGCCGTGGCGCTCAACCTCGAGAACGCCCCCCTGTCCTTCCAGGAGGAGGTCTCGGCGGACGCCATGGGCGGCGCCGTGCTGAACGGCATGGACATGCGCCACATCCTGTCGACAGGCCTGGCCGCCCTGCCGTCCGACGCCAACGGCGTGCCCTTCGACTGCTCGCACGTCTACGCCTCGGGCAACCTTGCCGCCGACATGTACGCGAACGTGACGGCCGAGAGCTCGGGCCGGGTGCTCGCCGTGCGGCTCTACAACATGACCGACGATCCCGGCATGAAGGACATGCTGAGCTTCCTGATCGCCCGCGACACGATGCACCAGCAGCAGTGGCTGGCCGCGATCGAGGACATGGGCGGGGCGGCCGAGAACCTGCCGATCCCGAACTCCTTCCCGCAGTCGCAGGAAGCCGGCGAATACAGCTATGCCTATTTCGGGCACATGGTGGACGGCTCCATCCCGGAAGGGCGCTGGAGCGCCGGCCCGTCGATGGACGGGCGCGCGGAGTTCTCGGCGATGAAGTCCGCGCCGATGGGCGACAAGCCCGCCCTCGCCCCGGCGCGGCCCGACGGCGGCGCGCAGGCGCGGCAGAGTTCCAAGTCCGGCACCACCGGCATCCTCGGCAAGGTCGAGGGCGCGATCGAGCGCAACCTCTGAAGCCCTCCGGCCTCGCTTGAACGCGGGCGGCGGGTGCCGTGACGGCGCCCGCCGCCCTTGCCGTCGAAACGCGGATCGCTATGGATGGGGGCGAAGCCGGCTCCATCCGGCGCGTTCCGCAAGGACCAGCAATGCCCACATCCGACGATACGATCCGTGTCATGGCCGGCGCGGTGATGAAGCTGCAGGCGCAGCTCCAGGCGCAGGATCTTCTCCTGCGCGGCCTTTATGCCGAGCGCGCGCTCCAGCGCGGCACCTTTCCGCAGGAGGCGGCCGAGGAGGTGCTCGGCCTCGGCGCCGCGCTCTCCGCCGACGAGGAGGACGGTTTTGAGGGCCACGACCGGCACCTGGCCGACGTACGCGCCGCCCTCAACGCCTTCGCCATGACGCTCCGGGCGCAGCTCGACGAGAGCCGGCTCTGAAGAGACCGGTCCGGCGGGCGTGCCCGCCGAACCAAATGCGGCTCAGACCACCGTTCCCAGCGTCTCGTCGGCGTCCGTGTCCGGATTCTCTCCCGACGGCGCGGGGTCCGCGTCCGTCGCGAGGCCCGTGCCGCCGGTGCCGCCCGGCTGGGCGGCGGGCGTGCCCTGGCCGGGGTTCTCCGACGTCCGGTCCAGGGGCTGGCGGCCGATGTCGCCGATGCCCCCGCCGTGGTCGGCTTTGTCCTGAGCAGCCTTGTCCCGAGCGGCCGCCTCGCTGTCTTCCATCGCCTTCGTCTCATTCGCCATGGCATGTCTCCTTCGGCTGGGAGACGCGCCAAGGTCCGCCGCCGTTCCGACGAAGCGTTTTGCCGGCACCGGATCGACAGCCCGCCGGGTCCGCCTTATCTCTGTTCTGCGGTTTGGGAGGCTTCGATGAAACGTCTTCTGGTGCTCGGGTTCGCCCTTGTCGGCCTGTCGGGCTGCGTATCGGACTATCCGGTCTACGACGACTACCCTGTCTACGAACCGCGGCCGCGCATCTACGACGCCCGGCCGGTCGTGGTCTACGAGGACCGCTATCGCCCGCGGCCCGTCTATCGCCCCGGCCGCGACCCCTATTGGCGCGACGATCGCCGCTTCGGGCGCTACGACCGGCCGCGCTACCGCGAGGACCGTCGCTTCTACGACGGTCCGCGTGACCGCGGTCCGCGCTACGACAGGCCCGACCGTCCCCGCTTCGATCGGCCGGCGCCCCCGCCGCCGCGCATCGCCGAATCGCCCCCGGTCCGCAACCCACGCCTCGATCCGCCGCCGCCGCGCGCGGTGGAGGGCGGACAGCCGGGGATCGATGTCGGCCGCGCCTTCGGCGGTCGGGCCGTGCCGGCAGCCGGCGGCCCGCCGCGCCCCTACATTCCGCCCCAGCCGGCGAACTAGCGGCGGTTTCCGCGGCCCGCCGGAAGCCGCCTGACTTTCCCATGCCCGGCGCCCCGGCGCCGGTATTCCCGAGACATTCGAGGATCGCGCATGCCGTCCACCCCTTCGCCCCAAGCCTGTGCCACGGATGAGGCGCGGCTTCGCACGCTCCACGAATACCGCGTGCTCGATACCGAGCCCGAGGCCGGGTTCGACGCCATCGTGCGCGAGGCCTCGCTGGCCTGCGCCGCGCCCGTCGCGCTGGTCACCCTGGTGGACAGAGAGCGGCAGTGGTTCAAGGCGCGCCACGGGCTCGACCAGACCGAGACGGTGCTGGACCAGTCGGTCTGCGCCCATGCGCTCGGCGGTCGCGACCTCCTCGTGATCCCCGATCTCAGCCAGGACCCACGCACGGCCGCCAACCCGCTGGTCACCGGCGGCTCGCACCTGCGCTTCTATGCCGGCGCCCCGCTGGTGGCGCCCAACGGTCATGTGCTGGGAACGCTCTGCGTGGTGGACGACGTGCCCCGGCCCGCCGGCCTGTCGCCCGAGCAGGCCGAGCGGTTGCGGGCGCTGGCCGACGACGTCATGCGCCATCTGGAGACGCGGCGCCGGGCAGCCCCCGCCGGGGACGCCGCCCGCCGGTGACGCGGCCCGGATCGGGCCTGATTCTCCACGCCGGGCGGGCGGCGCCGCTTCGACGCCCGTATGGGCCGCGATGCACGCCACCGTTGCGGACGCATCCAGCTTCACGCAACCCATGCCCTCGTGCCGACGCAATCGCTGTGTCATGATGGCATCACGGAAACGAGAGCGGGGCGACAGGGTATGGCCGGAGGGGGATCGGTGCGACCGCGCATGCGCCTGAAGCACGCGGCCGCGCTGGCGGCCGGCCTGATGGGCGTGGCGCTCGGCACCACGGCCACCGCGCGCCCCGAGACGCGCACCCTGCGCCTCTACCACATCAACCTCCACGAAGCGTCCGAGATCACCTTCAAGCGCGACGGCAAATATCTGCCGGACGGGCTGAAGAAAGCGAACTGGGCGCTGCGCGACTGGCGCCGCAACCAGCCGACCACCATGGACCCGCGTCTTCTCGACCTCCTCTGGGAGGCCTACCAGAAGAGCGGCTCGCACCTGCCGATCCATGTGATCGGCGGCTTCCGGGCGCCCGAGACCAACAAGATGCTGCGCTCGCGCTCGGCCCATACGGGCGTCGCCGAGCATTCCCAGCACATGCTCGGCAAGGCGGTCGACTTCTTCATCCCCGACGTGCCGCTCGCCAAGCTGCGAGAGATCGGCCTCAAGATGCAGATCGGCGGCGTCGGCTTCTATCCGCGCTCGGGCGCGCCCTTCGTGCATTTCGACGTCGGCTCCGGGCGCTACTGGCCGCGCATGAGCCGGCAGGAGCTGACGCGCATCTTCCCCGACGGCAAGACGATCCACCTGCCGGCCGACGGCAAGCCGCTGCCGGGCTATGCCGAGGCCATGGCCTCCTACAAGAAGCGCAAGGGCGCCTCCGACCTCATGGTGGCCGATTCCGGCTCGACGGCGCCGCGCCGCTCGTTCCTCGCCGCCCTGTTCGGCGGCGGGCGCGACGAGGCGGAGGACGAGGCCGATACGGAGGCCGCGCCGATGCTGGCCAAGAAGGCCGCGCCGCCGCCGCCGGCCGCGCCCGAACCGGTTCCGGCAAAGCCCGCCGAACTGCCGCCGGGTGTCGCCATGGCCGATGCCGGGGCCTTCGACGCCTCCGCGCCCAAGGGTGCCGCCGCCGTTGCGGTCGCGGCCCTGGCCACCCCGGAGCGCGTGCCGCTGCCGACCCATGCCCCGGCCCGCACCCCCGAGCCCGAGGCGGCCGAGCCCGACCCGATCAACGCGGTCCTGGTGGCAGCGCTGGCGGAAGATGCGGCCACGCCGGCCGCCCTGCCGCACGCCATCCCGATGCCCCACGAGCGGCCCGCCGCCTCGACCGCGGCGTCCGAGATCGCCGCCGAGCTGGCCGCCGCCGCTCCGGCCCCGGCGCCCGAGCCCACGGTGCTGGCGGCGGCCTTCGCCCCGGCCCTCCATGCGCCCATGCCGCACGCCCGGCCTCCGGTCCTGGAAGCCTCGCTCGACCGGCGCGCCCCGCCGGCCGCCGTCGCCAGCCCGACCGGGCGCGGCGGGCGCGTCGCGGGAACACCGAAGCCTCAGAAGCGTGTCGCCGCACGGCCGCACGGCTCGCAGTTCGCCATCGCCGCGCTTCTCGCCGATCCCGAGCGCCGCGCGCTGGAGGAGGCGCCCGCCCTTCCGAGCGCCGAGAAGCTGGTGGCCGACCGGCCGCACGACGTTCTCGCCCTCGGCTTCGCGCCGACCGGCGCCAAGCCCGGCAGCACCGCGCGCTTCACGGGCCGTGCGGTCAACTTCCTGCCCGTCCGGCACATCGACTGATCGCGGTCAGCCGCCGAGCACCACCTGGCGTGAGGCGACGCGCGTCAGCAGCGCGGCGTCGTGGCTGATCGCCAGGATGCCGAGGCCGCGCTCGGAGCAGAGCCGAAGCAGCAGGCGCCAGATTTCGGCTTGCGCGATGGCGTCGAGCGGCGCCGAAATCTCGTCGGCCACCAGGAAGCGCGTGTCCGGGCGAAGGGCGCGCAGGAGCGCGACGCGCTGCAACTGGCCGCCGGAGAGCTCGTGCGGAAAGCGCCGCGCCCAGCCGGGATCGACGCCGAGCCGCTCGGCAAGGTCTGGATCGGGCACGCCGGCCTCGCTCAAGATCCGACCGACGCGCCAGCGCGGGTTCATGTCGAGCACGGGGTGCTGCGCGCCGTACTGGACCGGACGGAAGCCTCGGGATGCCAGCGGCCGGCCGTCGAGATGCACCGCGCCGGCCTGGGGCCGGAGGCGACCGGCGAGAAGGCGGCCGAGGGTCGTCTTGCCGATGCCGGAGTGGCCGGACAGGCCGACCACCTCGCCCGGCGCGACGCGAAGCGAGACGTCCCGCAGGACGGGTTCGCCCGGCCGGTGGGCGAAGGTCAGGCTGATCCCCTCAAGCATTCCGCCCGAAACCGTTCTGCGGCAGAGCCTGCCAGAGTTCCCGCCCGAACGGGCTGGCGATCGCCTCCCCCGTCCCCGTGAAGCGGTTCGCCGGCTCGATGCCGGCCAGGCGCCCATCGCGCAGGAGCGCGATGCGCCCGGCATGGGGGAGGACGGAGACGAGGTCGTGGGTGATGAGGATGACGGCGCCGCCCCGCCGCGCGACACCCTCCAGCGCTTCGAGAACCACCGCCGCGCTTTCCGGGTCGAGATGGTCGGTCGGCTCGTCGGCGAGCACGAGGTCGGGCTCGCCCGCCAGCGCCGCCAGCGTCAACACGCGGCGCGCCATGCCGCCGGACAGCGCGTGCGGATGGGCGGCGCGCAAGGCGGGGTCGAGGCCGAAGCGCCGGAAGCCCTCCGGCCCCGGATCGGGCGCACCGGCGCGCCGGGCGGCGAGCGCCACCTGGGCGCCCGCGGGCATCAGCGGATCGAGATGGGTCACGGACTGCGGCAGGAGCGCGATGCGCCGCCCGCGCAAAGGTCGCAGCGAGGCGGCGTCGAGCCGGATCCCCTCGAAGCGGATTTCGCCAGACATGATGGCGCCCGGCGGCAGGAGGCCGAGGACGGCGTGAGCGAGAAGGCTCTTGCCGGCGCCCGACGTGCCGACCAGCGCCAGGATCTCGCCGCGATCGAGGTCGAGCGACAGGTCCCGCAGGACGGCGGGCGTCGCCTCCCGGCCATCTCGCGCGGCAAAGCCGAGCGACATGTTGCGGACCGACAGGAGAGGGCTCACCGCGCGCCTCGCGGGTCGAGCCGGCGCCGCACGGCCGAGCCCAGCGCCTCGAAGCTGAGGGTGAGGACAAGGAGCGCCAGCCCCGGAAACAAGGCGAGCCACCAGCGCCCGGCGCTCAAGGTTCGCATCGCGTCGGACAGGAGCACGCCGATCGCGGGCTTCGAGGGCTCCAGGCCGAAGCCGAGAAAGGTCAGCGCCGCCTCGTGCAGGATGGCGTGCGGAAACAGGAGCACCAGCCCGACGCCGAGCTGCGGCAGGAGATGGGGCAGGACATGGGCGCGGGCGACGAAGAGGCGCGAGCGCCCGAATCCCCGCGACGCCGCGACATAGTCGCTGGCCAGCACGCCGAGGAGCTCGGCGCGCAGGATGCGGGCAAGACGCGGCCAATGCGTCAGGGCGACGGCGGCCGCCACCGCCTCCGCCCCGCCGTCGAGCGCGAAGGCGATCAGGATCAGGGCGACGAGATGCGGCAGGCTGAGCGCGGCGTCGATCAGAAACGAGACGGCGGCGTCCGCCGCGCGCGACAGGGTGGAGAGGAGCGCCAGGGCCAGCGCGATGGCGGCGGAGACGGTGGCTGCCAGGAGCCCGATCCGCAGGCTGACCGACAGGCCCTGGAGCGTTCGGGCCAGCATGTCCCGGCCGAGCGCGTCGGTGCCGAACGGGTGGGCTGCCGTCGGCGGCAGGAGCCGAGCGGTCAGGTCGGGCGTCAGGCCGTGGCTGCCGAGAAGGGCAGGCGCGAGGGCCGCGAGCGCGATCGGCAGGAGCGCCAGCGCGGCGAGCGGGAGGCGCCGCCCTCCCGAGGCGCGGACCGGCACCGCCGGGGTGTCGAGCGGCACGGCGCTCATGCCGGCCCCTCGCCCGCCCGCAACCGCGGGTCGACATGGGGATAAAGGCGGTCGGCCGCCCAGTTGCCGCCGGCGACGAGGGCGGCGGCGAGGAGCGTCAGCGCGAGAAGGAGCGGCACGTCACCCCCGACGCCGGCCTCCACGGTCGCGCGGCCGAGGCCGGGATAGGCGAAGACCTCTTCGGCCAGGATCGTGCCCCCCAGGATCTCGCCGATGGAGGCGCAGAGGATCGTGAGGGCGGGCGTGAGCGCCGCGCGCGCGCCGTGGCGCCAGGCGACGTCCCGGCGGCTCGCCCCTTGCGCGAAGGCGAAGAGCGCGTGGTCGGAGCGCATGACCTCGGCGACCTTGGCGCGGGTGTGGAGCGTCACCTGCGCGGTGCCGAAAAGCGTGAGCACCGTGAGCGGCAGGGCGAGATGGGCAAGCGTCTGCCCGAGCGTGACCGCGTCCGGCGTCACGCCGATCGGGCCGGAGCAGCAGAGCGGCGCCCAGCCGAGCCCGACGGAAAACACGGCGAGGGCAACGATCGCCAGCCAGAAGGTCGGCGTCGCCGCCAAGACATAAGCGTAGAGCCGCACCGCGCGGTCGAGCCGGCCCCCTTCCCGCGCCCCGGCCATGAGGCCGAGCGCGAAGCCGAGGAGGCCGGACAGGACCAGGGCGGGGAGCGCGAGGCGCAAGGTCGCCCCGCCCCGCTCGGCGATGACCGCGGCGACGGGCGCGTTGTGGCTGGTGCTCCAGCCGAGGTCGCCCGAAAGGACATGGCCGAGCCAGCGCCAGAACTGGACCGCGGCCGGCTGGTCGAGCCCCCAGGCCGCTTCCAGCGCCGCGCGCTGCTCCGGCAGGAGGCGCGCGATGCCGGGGCCGAGATAGGCCGCGACGGGATCGACCGGCGACAGGCGCAGGAGGGTGAAGGCGGCGAGCGCGACGGCAAGAAGCAGCGCGACGAGGCGCAGGAGGCCAAGGGCGGGTCGGACGATCGTCAATCGCAGGTCCATGTCCAGGAGGCGATGGAGGCGGTGATCGGCCAGCCGTGGCCGTGCGGCTCGATCTGCGGGCGGCCGACGTCGAGGCAGCGGTTCACGAAATAGACGTGGTCGAGGTTGACGAGCCAGGCCCAGGCGGCGTCGCCCTTGAGGCCGTATCCCGTCCGCCCGTCGAAGGCGGCCTGCGACCAAAGGGGATAGGAGGCCTCGAGGCTCGGTGCCCCTTGCGCCTGCGCGAACAGGGCGTCCACCGTGGAGTTCGCGTAGTAGGTAGGGTTCTGGTACTCCACCCCGCCGAGCTCCGACTGGTAGAGGCTGTAGAGCTGGTAGGGCGAATGGCTGCCGAAGCCGAAGATCACCGGCTCAGCGTGCATCACGCGCCCGATGGCGTCCCAGGACGATCCCTTCGGCACCGCCTCGATCCCGAGCGGCTGGAGGAGCGCGGCGACGGTTTCAGCCAGCGCCTGGCGCGTCGCGTCGGAGGCGGGGTAGTGGATCGGGAAGGCCGCGCGCACGCCCCCCTTCGCCCGCACGCCGTCCGCGCCGGGCACCCAGCCGGCGGCGTCGAGAAGTCCGCTCGCCGCGTCGAGGTCGTAGGACACCCTGTCGTCCGCGCCCGCCCAGGGCAGGCCGTCCACCGGGCCGTAGGCCGGCGTGCCGTGGCCGTGGAGCGCGACCTCGACCACCGCCTGCCGGTCGAGCCCCCGATTGATCGCGTGGCGGATGGCGGGGTCGGAGGTCACCGCGCTGCCGATGCGGCCGCCACCCGGCGCGGTGCGCCCCTCGTCCGGCTGGAAAGGCAGGCTGAGGCCGCGATTGTCCACGGTCTTCACCGGCAGGGCGGCGAAGCCCTCCGGCACGGCGTCGGCCAAGGGTGCCGGCACCGACACGAGGTCCACCGCGCCCGCCCGCGCGGCGGCAAGCCCCGCGTCGTCGCCCGTGAACAGGAAGGTGACGCGCTCGAAGGCGGGCTTCGGCCCGTAATAGCCCAGGTTGCGCTCGACGATGAGCTGCTCGCCCTCGCGCCAGGACAGGAGGCGGTAGGGGCCGGAGCCGACCGGCCGGCGGGCGTAGTCCGGCCCGTAGGATGCGGCGGGCACGATGCCGAGGGTGAAGAAGGTCTCGGTGAAGGTGATCCAGGGCTTCGTCAGGCGGATGCGAACGGTGGTGTCGTCAATCGCCTCGGCGCCCGCCAGGACCGACAGGTCCAGCGCGCCGGCCGTCTCGCGGCCCCGGAGATAGGTGAAGGCGACGTCGCGCGCCGTCAGCTTCGTCCCGTCGGAGAAGACGGCGTCGGGGCGGATCGTGACGGTCCAGGTCAGCCGGTCGTCCGAGAGGGACCAGGCGGTGGCGAGGTCCCCTTGCGTCTCGAGGTCCGGCCCGCGCTTGAGCAGCGTCGACTGGAACAGCGGGTGGCCGTAGCCCCCCCAGCCGAAGAGCGGGTCGAAGCCGGTTTCCGGCTCGCCGCCGATGGCCAGCACGAGGTCGGTCTTGGGCGCGGCGAGCGCGGGCGCCAGAAGGCACAGAAGCGCGACGCCTGCTCTCAGGACGTGTCCCATCATGCCTTACCCTCGTGGTCCGTTCCCCGAATCGGCGCGATCCTATGGGACGAGGAGTATGACGTCTATTCGGATTCGTCATACCCTGTCGCTTCCGTCATGGCTTGGTCTAGAAGGGGCGGACTTCAGGAACGGAGGGAGCCCTTCCATGCAGCGCGTGACGGTGACGCTCGACGACGAGCTGATGACGGAGATCGACGCGATCATGGCCGCACGCGGCTATGCCAACCGGTCGGAGGCGATCCGCGATCTCGCCCGTGCGGGCCTCGCGCGCTCGCGCGCCGAGACGGGCGAGGGCCGGTGCGTGGCGGCGCTGGTCTATGTCTACGACCACGCCGCGCGCGACCTGTCGCGCCGGCTGACCCATGCCCATCACGACCACCACGACCTTTCGGTCTCCAGCCTCCACGTCCATCTCGACCAGGGGACCTGCATGGAAGTGTCGGTGCTGAAGGGCGCGATCGGGGAGGTCCGCCATTTCGCGGATGGCGTCATCGCCGAGCGCTCGGTGCGGCACGGCGAGCTGGTGCTGATCCCCGACGGGGCGGTCGCGGACAAGCCGCACGGGCACGGGCACGACTGACGCACGCGCGCCTCAGGCGGCGCTGCGCATGTCCAATTCCGGCCGCTCGATCGCCGGCTCGGCCGGCATCAGGAACACCGCGCGCGCTGCCGCGCGTTCGGCGGCCTCAGGGTCGCCGACCAGCGCTCTCAAGCGTCTTGCCTCCTCGCGGAACAGCTCGATCTCGGCGGCGGAGGGCCGAAGCACGAGGTCGAAGCGGCGGGTCAGCTCGTCGCGCAGCCAAAGGATGTCTTCGTCGCGGTCCATGGGCGGGCATGTGGCGCCGCGAGGCGGTTTGTCGAGCTGCGAAGGACGGGCAAATGCGCGGAGACAGCCACATTTCGGCCCATCGGATCGGGTGAGAACCCGGCCTTTCGCGCGGCGGGCGGCCTGGGGAACGCTTCGCATGCGAAAAGCAGGCTTCATCGAGGGGACGGCGCGCGGAGCCGCCGACGACACGACCATGATGCGATCGATCCGCGGGCGCCTCGCCTGCCTGGCTCTCCTCCTGTTCTGCGCCATGGCCGGCGCCGTGCCGGCGGGGGCGCAGGACGGCGGCGCGGCGGCGCCCGCGATCGCGGCGGTGGACGCGCATGCGGCCGAGCTTGCCGCCATCCGGCAAGCCGCCGACGGGAACCCGAGCGTCGAGGCCAAGGCGGATCTGCGCGACCGCGCCATGACGGTCGGGGCCGCGGCCAACGAGGCAGTGGGCCAGCTCGAGCCGCAGCTCGCCGCCATCGACGCCCGCATCGCCGAACTCGGCGAGCCGAGCGACACGGAGGCGCCCGACGTCAAGGCGCAGCGCGACGCGCTGGGCGCGCAGCGCGGCGACATCGATTCGGCGATCAAGCGCGGCCGGCTGGTGGCCGCCGACGCCAAGGAAACGATCGACCGGATGATCCGCGAGATCAACGAGGCCTTCAGCCGCGACACGTTCAAGCAGGTCGCCTCGCCCCTGTCGCCGCTGCTCTGGACCCAGGTCGCGGACCGCCTGCCCGACGATCTGGCACGGCTCGGCGATTTCGCGCGCGACTGGCGCAACCAGATCCCGCAGTCCGGCCCGGCCGCGCGGGTCGGCGCGGTGGCCGGCTCGCTGGCGCTCGCCCTTCTCCTCGCGCTGCCCTTGCGCCGGCGCCTGCGGGAGACCGGCCGGCGCATCGCCTCCGAACAGGTGCCGAGCACGCGCGCGCGCCGCTCGGCGCTGGCGCTCTGGTTCGTGGTGGTGGGCACGCTCACCGCCGCGCTCGGCGTCACGATCTTCTTCTACGGTCTCGGCTGGGCCGGGGTGCTCACGCGCACCGTGCGCCCGCTCGCCGTCTCGCTGGCCGAAACCGCCGCGCTCGGCGCCTTCGTCTTGTCGCTCGGTGCGGGGCTGCTCCTCGTCGGCCAGCCGTCCTGGCGACTTCTCCCGCTGGACGAGGCAGCCGTGCAGCGGCTGCGGCCCTTCCCGACGCTCGCCGCCGTCCTCACCTTTCTCGGGGTGCTCCTGGTCGAGGGCGGCCGGGCGGTGGGCGTCAGCCAGCCCGCCGCCATCGTTGTCAACTACGTCGTCGCCCTGATCTATGGCGGGCTGATCGTCGCCGTCCTCGTCACGCTCGGCCGCATCCGGCGCGCCCATCCCGACGCCGCCAGCCGCCAGCCCAGCACGCGCACGACGCTCGTGACCATCGCGACGCTCCTCGCCTGGGGGTGCGTCGCCGCCAGCCTCGTCGCCGCGCTCCAGGGCTACGTCAACCTCGCGCTGTTCCTGACCCGGCAGGTGATCTGGACCGCCGTGGTCTCGGCGGCGACCTATCTCCTCCTCGTGGTGGTGGACGATCTCTGCACCACCTTCCTGTCGGGCGAGAGCCGGCTCGGGCGCTCGCTCCATGTCGGCCTCGGCCTTCGCCGGGCGCAGGTCGGCCAGCTCGGCGTGCTTTTGTCGGCGCTCCTGCGCATCGCGATCCTGGTCTGGGCGGCGCTTCTGCTCTCGGGGCCGCTCGGGCCGGGCGCGAGCTCGCTGTTCTACCAGATCGGCTCCTCGGCCGAGATCCAGATCGGCGGCTTCACCATCGTGCCGGGCGCGATCCTCAAGGCGGCCGTGGTGCTGGCGGTCGGCATCGGGCTGATGCGCGTCGTGCGCTCCTGGCTGGAGGAGCGCTACCTGCCGGCGACCGACCTCGATCCCGGCGCGCGCAACTCGGTCTCCACCATCGTCAGCTATGCCGGCATCCTGCTCGCCGGCTTCTGGGCGATCACCACGCTCGGCATCGGCGTCGAGCGCATCGCACTGGTCGTCTCGGCCCTGTCGGTCGGCATCGGCTTCGGCCTCCAGGCGATCACCCAGAACTTCGTCTCGGGCCTGATCCTCCTCGCCGAGCGCCCGGTGAAGATCGGCGACACGGTGCGCATCGGCACCGACGAGGGCGACGTGAGGCGCATCAGCGTGCGCTCCACCGAGATCCAGATCGCCGACCGCTCGACCCTGATCGTGCCCAATTCCGAGCTGGTGACGAAGTCGATCCGCAACATGACGCTGGCCGACCCGCTGGGCCGCATCCAGATCGTCTTCTCGGTGCCGATCGACGCCGACGTCGCGGCGGTGCGCTCGGCGATCCTCGAAACCTTCGCCGCTCACGAGGCGGTGCTGCCCGAGCCCGCCCCGTCCGTCTTCATCGACGGCATCGACGACGGCAAGGTGACGTTCAAGTCCTTCGCCTTCGTGGGCGGCCCGCGCCAGGTCTACGGCACGCGCAGCCATGTCCTGTTCACGCTGCTCGAGCGGCTGCGCTCGGAGGACATCCGCCTCACCGCGCCGCCCGCGTGAGCACGGGGCGCGTCTAGGCGGAGGACCGGGCGTCCTCCAGCGGCACGTCGATCGTCCAGCACACGCCGTCCGGCCGCCATTCGGCCCTGGCCTTCGCGGTCAGGGCATCGGGCAGGATGCGCGTCAGGAAGTCGGTGCCGAAGCCCGACCGGCGTGGCGCGCCGGCCGGCGCGGCGCCTGTCTCGCACCAACGGATCACCAGCCGTTCGCCCCGTTCCACCGACCAGGCAAGGGCGATGCGCCCGGTGCCCGAGCGCAGCGATCCGAACTTCACGGCGTTGGTGGCCAGTTCGTGCAGGGCCAACGCGACGAGCTCGGCCTGCCGGCCGCCGAGCCGAACGTCCGGCCCGTCCAGCCTCAGGTGCCGCTCGCCATGCCCGGCAAAGGCGCGCAGCTCGTCCATTGCGATGTCGAAGAGCGGCAGGCCGGCGCCCGGCCGCCGCAGAAGCGCCGACCGGATCCGAGCCAGGGCGGTGAGGCGTCCATCGAGATGGATCGCGAGTTCCGCGACGTCGCTCGCGGTTTCGGCCGACAGGCTGAGAATGGTGCGCACCGTGGACAGGACGTCCCGCACCTCCTCGCGGCACAGGAACGTCTCGCCCCCGGCCTGCGACTGCGCGAAGGCGTCGGTGATGCTGCCGATCCACTCGCGCACCGCGCCGTCCGGATCGATCACCGCCTCGGCAAAGAAGAGGCTCGGCACGAAGCGGTTCTGCGGGGCGCTCCAGAGGCGGGCGCGGGCGGCCAGCGCCTGCGCGCCGGCATCGGGCGCGGCAAGGCCGCTGCGCAGGGCGTCGCGATCGCTGCCGTGCACCACGCGCATCCAGCCCGAGCCGAGGCAGGATTCGAGGTCGAGCCCGGTGCGATGGAGAAACGACGGCCCGACGGAGACCCAGCCGCCGTCGGCGCCCGCCCGGAACATGTGCCGGTGGCCGGCGGCCATCGCCTCCGGAGGTTCGATCTGGATGCCCGCGTCGCTCAAGCGGTGGTCTCCCGGTCCGGCTCCGTGGCGCCGCCGGGCTCCTCGGTTCCGGGACGACGCAGATGCAGATAGCTCGGCTCGAAATTGGCAAGGCGCATCAGCGCGTTCAAGTCGTCGACCTGGAGCGTGCGGCCCTTGAGGACGATCAGCCCCTCGGCGCGCAGGTCCTGCAGCATCCGGTTGGTGTGGACGATGGAAATGCCGAGCGCGTCCGACAGGTCCGCCTGGGTGATGGGAAAGGGGCAGGCGCCGGTCTCGTCCACGAGGCCGATGGAGCGCATGCGCACGAAGGTCTCGCACAGGAGATGGGCGACGCGCTCCGCCCCCGTGCGCTGGCCGAGATTGGTGAGCCATTCGCGCGTCGTCGCCTCGCCCACCAGCTCGTTCCACCAGAAGGCTCGGCGCAGGCGCGGCAGGCGCGTCATCAGCGCCTCGATCTCATCCGGGCCGATCTGGGCGATGCGCAAGGGGGAAATGGCGCCGATCGAATGATCCATGACGCCGAGGACGTCGTTGTGCAGGTCGCAGAGATCGCCGGGAATGAAGAAGGACAGGATCTGCCGGCGGCCGTCCGGCAGGATCTTGTAGCGGCAGGCGAAGCCTTCCAGCACGAGATTGACGAAACCGGGACGCTCGCCCTGCGCGATCACGTCGTCGCGGCTGTTGAGCACGCGCTGCCGCCGGGTGCCGAGGTCGTGGAGGGCCGATCGCTCCTCCTCCGAAAGGGGCGCGTAGTTCTGCAGTTTGCGGATGAGATGCACGACCAAGAACCATTCCTCCGGGGCCGGCTCTTCCGAATGGATCAGGGCGGATTCGTCCATTAACTAGGTTAAGTTCGACCGTGCCCTATCGAAAGACGACTGGCCGTCTAAAGGCCGCGCTCCATCCTCCCTTCCAAACGGAGGCATGATGACCGATTCCCCATCCCTGTTCGTCGGCGCGGCCGAACCCGAAGCGCGCGACCGCGAGCCCCGGCACGGAACCCGGCTCTTCGCGGTCCTTGCGGAAAACTGGGAGGAGGCCGAGCGGCTGATCCGCGAGCGGATCGGCCGGCCGGACGCCGTCGTTGCCCCGCGCGAGGACACCCCCTCGCGCCTCTACGCTCAGCGCCTGCCGCTGCGACCGCACGCCGCCGTCGAGTTCAGCCTGGAGCGGCGCGGCTGAGGGCGCCCGTCAGCGCAGGAAGCCAATCACCAGCGGCACGAGAAGCGCGGTCAGGAGGCCGTTCAGCGCCATGGCGAGGCCCGCGAAGGTGCCGGCCACGCCATCCACCTGGAAGGCGCGGGCCGTGCCGATGCCATGCGAGGCGAGACCGGCGGCAAAGCCCCGCGCGGCATAGTCCCGAACGCGGAGCGCGTTCATCAGCGGCGTGACGAGGATCGCGCCGATGATGCCCGTGGAGATCACGAAGACGGCCGTCAGCGCGGGATCGCCACCGATCTCGCCAGCGATGCCCATGGCGATGCCGGCCGTGACGGACTTGGGCGCCAGCGCCAGGAGCAGCGGCTCCGGCACGCCGAAGAGAAGCCCCAGCCCGACCGCCGACACGACGGCCGTGAGCGCCCCGGCCGGCAGCGCGAGGAGGACGGGCGCCAGCATGGAGCCGACCAGCGCCCGGTTGCGCCAGAGCGGCACGGCGAGCGCGACGGTCGCCGGTCCCAGCATGAAATGGGCGAACTGCGCGCCGGAGAAGAAGGTCTCGTAGGGCGTGTCCGTCGCCCGGAGAAGCGCGACCAGAACGGCGATGGACAGGAGGATCGGGTTGACCAGCGGATGGTTGCCGCTCGCTTGGGCGACGCGCCGGCCGAGGAGAAACACGCCGATCGTCAGGGTCAGCCAGAGAAGCGGGCTGGCCGACAGATAGACCCAGAGTTCGAAGAAGGAGGCGCCGCCGCTCATGCCGCGTCCCTCCCCGAGCGCCGGCGCACCAGACGGAAGGTGCCGACGGTGACGAGAAGGGTGAGGACGGTGGACAGGACCAGCGCCGCCAGGAGGCCCGGCCCGTTGGCGAGGAGAAGGTCGGGCGAGCGCGCGACGCCGACGCCCGCCGGCACGAACAGGAGCCCGAGATGGGCGAGCAGCCCGTCCGCCGCCTGGCCGACGGGAGCCTTCGGATCGGCCATGCCGTTCCGGCGCCGACGCTCGGACAGGCCGAGCAGCGCCAGGAGGAACAGGATGCCGAGAACCGGGCCGGGCACGGGCAGGCCGAGAAGCCGGACCACGGTCTCGCCCGCGAGCTGGCAGGCGAGGAGGACGAAGAGGCCGAACAGCAAGGGGCACCTCGAAGGCTGACGCGGGAGGCGCCATCCTAGAGGCCCTTGGCGGCCGTTTGAAAAGGCGGCCGGCGACGACGGTGTGGTCAGCCAAGGCCAAGCCCGGAGGCCTAGACCTTCGTCGTCCGCCCATCATCCGAGGATCGGCCCATGGTCAGCTTCCGTTCCGGCGCCTCGCGCTCCGTGTCTCTTTCGGCTCCGCAGATGGAGGCCGAGGCGCCGCGCCCGGCCGGCCGCGTCGTCACCAACGGCGCGGCGGACCTGACGATCCGCCGCGACTTCGACGCGCTGGCCGCGCGCATCCGCGTCCTGCAGGCGCGGATCCAGCGCGAGGCCGCGAGCCTTCACGCGCGCTGAGCTTCAGCCGAGCGCCCGGGCGAGCACACGTCCGAGACGGCCGGCGAAGGCGCGCGGATCCGCCGGCGCCTCGCCGTCGGCGACGCGCGCCTCGTCCAGAAGGAGCCGCGCGGCGTCCTCGCGCAGGGAGGCTTCGCCGGCATCGAGCCTGGCCAACCGCGCGACGAGGTCGTGCCGCGGATTGACCTCCAGGATCGGCTTCGAAGCCGCGCCGCCCAGACGCCCGGCGCTGGCGAGAAGCCGCTCCAGCTGCCGGTCCATGCCCCGGTCGCTCGCCACGAGGCAGACGGCGCTGTCGGTGAGGCGTTCGCTGGCGCGCACGTCCGACACGTCGGCCCCGAGCGTTTCCTTGAGATAGGCGATGAAGGTCTCGACCTCCGGCGCGGTCTCAGCGGCCGGCTCGTCGGTGCCGTCCTTCAAGGGAACCGCGCCGAGATCGGCCAGCCCTTGCGTGACCGAGCGCAGCGGCTTGCCCTCGAACTCCGAGACCATGGACGTCCAGAAGCCGTCGACCTGGTCCGTCAGGAGCAGGACCTCGAGCCCCCGCGCGGCGAAGCCCTCGAGCTGGGGCGAGGCGCGCAGGCGCTCGGCGTCCGCGCCGACGGCGTAGTAGATCGCTGCCTGGGCCTCCTTCATGTCGGCGACGTAGTCCTTGAGGCTTCGAAGGTCCGTGCCGCCCGTCGTGGTGTGGAAGCGGGCGAGGCCGAGAAGGCTCGCGCGCCGGTCGGCGTCCTCGTAGAGCCCCTCCTTCAGGACGGCGCCGAAGTTCTCCCAGACCTCGGCGTATTTCGCCGGCTCGCTTTCGGCGAGCTTGCCGAGCTCCGACAGGATGCGGCTTGTCACGCCCTTGCGGATGGCGGCGAGCACCCGGCTTTCCTGGATCATCTCGCGCGAGACGTTGAGCGGAAGGTCGGCCGAATCCACGAGGCCACGCACGAAACGGAGCCAGCGCGGCGCGATCTCCGTCTCGTCGGTGATGAAGACGCGACGGACATAGAGCTTCATCCGGCCCGCGCGGTCGGGATCGAAGAGATCGAAGGGCTTGGAGCCCGGCACGAAGGCCAGCACCGTGTATTCGTGCAGGCCCTCGGCCCGGTAGTGGAGCGTCAGCGCCGGGTCGTCGAACTGGCCGGCGAGCGTGCGATAGGCGTCGGCATAGTCGGCCTCGCTCACCTCGGACTTCGGCTTGGTCCAGAGCGCGGCGCCGTCGGTGATGCGCTCCGGCTCAGCGTCCGGCGCGGTCTTCAGCGCGATCGGGACGGGGACATGGCCGGACTGGGCGCGCACGGTGCGCTCCAGCGTGTTGGGGTCGAGATAGGCCCCGGCCTCCTCCTTCAGGTGCAGCGTCACGCGGGTGCCCCGCGCCGGCGCCTCGGCCGGGTCGGCGGCGCCGACCGTATAGGTGCCGAGTCCGTCCGAACTCCAGCGCGCCGCCGCCTCGCCGCCCGCGCGGCGCGAGACGACGTCCACCCGGTCGGCCACCATGAAGGCGGAATAGAAGCCGACGCCGAACTGGCCGATGAGCCGGCTTTCACCGCCCTTGGCCTCCTCGCCCATCCGCTCCATGAAGGCGCGGGTGCCGGAGCGCGCGATCGTGCCGAGCGCCTCCACCATCTCGGTCTCGCTCATGCCGATGCCGTTGTCCTCGACGGCGAGCGTACGCGCCGCCTCGTCGATCGTCAGCGTGATCAGCGGCTCGCCGCCGGTGCCGAGAAGGTCCGGCGCGCGTATCGCCTCGAAGCGCAGCTTCTCGCAGGCGTCGGCGGCGTTGGAGACGAGCTCGCGCAGGAACACGTCCTTGTCCGAATAGACCGAGTGCACCATCAGGTGCAGGAGCCGCGCGACATCCGCCTCGAAACTCTGCACCGTCTCCTGCCCAAGCGTTTCCGCCGTCATTCCGTATCGCCTCCAATGAAAAAGCCGAGCCGCGACATGGCGGCTCGGCTCCGAGGTTTCAAGCGGAAAGGCGCTCTCGTCAGATGTCGAAGTTCTGCGGCAGGAGCACGAGGTCGCGCACCACCGTGTTGCGCGGGCGCGTCAGCATGAAGAGCACGGCCTCGGCCACCTCCACCGGCTCGAACAGGGCCCCGTTCTCGATGGCGCGCTTGAGATTCTCGGCCGGCCAGTCCTGCACGAGCGGGGTCACCACCGGCCCTGGCGCGATGGCGCCGACGCGCACGCGGTGCTTGGCGACCTGCCGCCGCACCGCGTGGACGAAGGCCTGCACCGCGTGCTTGGAGGCGGTGTAGACCGGCTCCCACGGGATCGCCTGGTGGCCGGCGACCGAACTCGTCACGATCACGTCGCCCGTGCCGCGCCCGATCATGTGCGGCAGCACGGCATGGACGCCCCGGAACACGGCGTTGACGTTGAGGTTCAGCATCCGGTCGAAGGCGTCCGCGTTGCCGTCCACGAGGTCGCCGCCGATATAGGAGCCGGCATTGGCGTGGAAGATGTCGAGCTGGCCGGCCGCCTCCAGAATGCGCGGCAGCATGGTCTCAGTGCTCGCCCCGTCGGTGATGTCCACCTTCAGCGCGTGCGCGCCCTCCCCGAGATCGGCCACGGCCTTTTCGAGCCGCCCGTCATGGTTGTCGACGACGAAGACGCGGGCGCCGTTCGCCAGCATGATGCGGGCGCATTCGAGGCCGATACCCGAGGCGCCGCCGGTGACGGCCGCGACCTTGCCCGCGAGTTTTCCGGTCATGTGGTTTCCCCTCCCTTTGGATCGTGATCCGCGCCCTCAGCGCGTGAGATAGCCGCCGTCCACGGGCAGGACGGCGCCTGTGACGTAGCTCGCGGCGGGCGAGCACAGGAACAGGGCGCAGGCCGCGACCTCCTCCGGCCGGCCGTAGCGGCCCATCGGCGTCATGCGGCGCCAGACCGGGTCCCAGTCCGGGTTGTCGAAGCCGCCGCGCGTCATGTCCGTGTCGATATAGCCGGGCGCCACCGCGTTGACCCGGATGCCCTCGGGCGCGAACTCGCTGGCGAGGCTCTTGGTCAGCATATGCACCGCCGCCTTGGACGCGTTGTAGGCGGCCTGGTTCTGCGGAATGTTGGCGATGAAGCCCGAGACCGAGCCGATGTTGAGGATGACGCCCTCGCCGGCCGCGCGCAGGTGCGGCAGCGCGGCGCGCGCGAAGCGGAAGACCTGGGTCACGTTGGTGGAGAGGATCAGCTCCAGCCGCTCGTCGTCGAAGCCTTCGGTGTCGCCATGCGAGGCGACGCCGGCATTGTTGACGAGGACGTCGATCCGGCCGAACCGCTCGATGGCCTGCGCCACCGCGCGCGCCGGCATGTCGGCGTCGCGCACGTCGCCGCGCGCCACGCTGAACTCGATGCCCGCCGCCTCAAGGTCCGCCTCGCCCTCCGGGTTGTCGCGCCGGGCGGTGATCAGGCAGCGCGCGCCAGCCTGCCCGAAGGCTTTCGCGATGGCGAGCCCGATGCCTCGATTGCCGCCGGTGACGAGGGCGACCTTTCCGTCCAGTCGAAATCGATCCGTCATGTCGTGTCCCCCTCAGGCATTGGCGGGCTCGGCATCGGCGGCCAGGAACCGCTGGTGCAGGATGCAGGCGGCGCCGAACGCCGCGCCGAAGCTCGGATCGGCGTTGACGACGATGCCCGGCAGCGGGAAGCCGGCGTCCTGGATCCGCGCCCAATGGGCCGCGACCCGCGCGCCGACCAGCGGATAGAGCGCGGCCAGCGAGCCCCCGAGCACGATCTGGTCGGGATCCACGAGCCGGCAGGCCTGCGCCAGCCCGAAGGCGAGCGAACGAGCCCAGCCTTCGGCGATGGCGACGGCGCCGGGCGCCCGGTCCTTCACCTCGCCGAGGAACGCCTCCAAGGTCGCCTCGCCGTCGGGCAAGCTGGCGCGATAGGCGGAGAGCACCCCCTCCAGGCCGACGAGTTCCTCCAGGCGCAGGAGCGCGCCGTCCGGCTGGGGCAGAAGGAGATGGCCGATCTCGCCGGCCAGCCCGTGGCCGCCGCGAAACAGCGCGCCGTCGACCAGGATGCCGCCGCCGACACCCGATTCCAGCACCAGCGCCAGCGTCACGCCCGGCCGCGCGGCGTCGCGCCCATAGGCGTCGCCGATGGCAAAGGCGTTGGCGTCGTTCTCCGCGACGAGCGGCACCTCGGCCGGCAGGTGCGCGCGCATCATCGCGGCGGGGTGGACGTCCCGCCAGCCGAGGAGGGGGGCGACCCGCACGCGCCCGCCTCGCTCCATCTGCGCGGGGATCGCGATCCCGAACCCCTCGCATCGGGTCCAGCCCTCGGCCGGCAGGACTTCGGTCGCCAGCCGTGCCGCCGCCTCGAAGGCCGCATCGAGCCCGGCGTCCGACGCGGCGAAGGGCTGCAGCCGCCGGGCGATCACCGTGGCGGACAGGTCGATCGCCACGAAGCTGATATGCTCGACGCCGATCTCGACGCCGGCAAACACCACGGCGTCCGGCCGCAGTTCCAGGAGAATGCCCGGGCGCCCGGCCCGGATCCGCCCGCCGCGCGACGGCCCGTCCGTCTTGTCGTCCACCTCGCGCACCAGCCCTTCGGCGATCAGCGCCGTCACGATATGGCCGGATGAGGAGCGGTTGAGCCCGAGGACGCGCGCCAGATCCGCGCGGCTCAACCGCCCGAAGCGGTGGAGTGCACGCAGCGCCGCCATGTCGCTGCCCTGCCGGATCCGGCGGGGGGCGGGCTCGAGGGGAACGGCGTGCGACACGGGCGCCTCGGGTCCTTGAGACGGGCCGTCAGGGACGGGCGACCGTGGCGCGGCGGCGCCTGGCCTCGTCCTGCTTCAGCTCGATGAAGGTCTTGGCGTGGCGGGCGAGCGGCCGGTTGTCGGTCCAGGTGTCGCGCCAGATGGCGCAGGCGAGCGACAGGGCCTCGTCCACCACCGCCGAGGAGAAGGACTCGAACGTGATGTTGCGGCCGTAGTCGATGTCGAGCAGCGCGTCGAAGATCAGCTCGAAGTCGATCACGCCGTCGCCGAGATAGCCGCGGTTGCTCTCGCCGATGTGGAAGTAGCCGAGCTTGTCGCCGGCCAGGCGCAGGGCGGCGGCGGGGTTCGCCTCCTCGATGTTCATGTGGAACGTGTCGAGGTGGAGCCGGACATGGTCGGAGCCGGTCTTCTCGATGAAGTCGAGCCCCTGCGCCGTCGTGTTGAGCACGTTGCTCTCGAAGCGGTTGACCACCTCGAGGACAAGGTCGACGCCGGCGTCCCGCGCGATGTCGGCGGTCCTGGCGATGGCGGCGATCGAATTCTGCCGTCCGCGCTCGGTCGGCATCGCGCCGTATTTCGTGTGGGCGGAATAGAGGATGCCGCCGAGCGTCTTGCCGCCGACGTCGCGCACCGCGCGCACCGCGTCGGCCAGCAGCGCCTCGCCGGCCTTCACCACGCTCCCGTCGGTGCTCGAGACGTCGGCCGACAGCGGCAGGCCCATCGTGACGGCGATCTCGATGTCGAGGTCGCTCGCCTTCCTGCCGAGGCGATCGAGGTCGAACTTCTCGGGCCGCAGATAGGCGAATTCGATCAGCCGGTATCCGCATTCGGCCGAGCTTTCGAGCGCCCGCTCGAGCTCGTCCTGCGAGCCGCCGCCAGTCCAGACGAACGAATGGATCCCCAGCCGCTTCATCGCACACCCCTTATTGTTGAATAATGCAACAAAATCGCCACAACCAAGATTTGTCAAGGATGAGGGTGTGTTGCGGCGCGATAGGTGCCTGCTGCGGTGCAAATTGGTCGGAGTTGCGATCTCGTGGCCGCAGTGACAAGCGGTCTGGTTATGGATTGTGGACCTGTCCAACCTTTCTTGCGCCCCGTGCAACGTAATTTGACGGAGTGCGCAACAAATATTGTCTCCGGCTTTTCGATCGGCTACGCATAAGGGCACGGCCCCCCTGCCCGGCGCGTCCGGCGGCGAGAAGGCCCGGCTTTCCAGAGGAGAAACCGCCCGACGCAACAGGGTGGGAGCAACGATCCGCCGGCCAAGGCGGGCCTTCGGGAGGACACAATATGAAGCGCAAACTGGCACCAAGCCTGATCGCCCTGACGATCGGCCTCCTCAGCGGCCTGTCGGCCGCGCATGCGGACTTCTGGTCCGATGCGGGCGCCAAGTTCAAGGGCGTGACGCTGCACGGCGTGACCGAGAGCACGCCGCCCTCGAACTACGTCAAGGACGTCCTGGCCAAGCAGTTCGAGGAGAAGACCGGCATCAAGGTCGAGCTGGAGACCACGTCCTGGGACCAGATGTACGACAAGGCCATCAAGGACATGGAGGCCAAGACCGGCATCTATGATATGGTCTATATCGAGCAGGACATCGTCTACGCCTACCTGCAGCGGAACTTCCTGACCGACATCACCAAGACGCTCGCCGACAAGCCGGAGCTGAAGGCGCCCGAGTTCGACGAGGCGAACTTCACCACCTTCGCCGACTATTTCCGCGGCACGGACAACCACCTCTTCGGCGTGCCGATGGAGGCCTTCATCAAGGTCTATCTCTACCGCAAGGACCTCTTCGACGATCCGAAGATCCAGGAAGCGTTCAAGGCCAAGACCGGCAAGGACCTCGCGCCCGCCAAGACGCACGAGGACTACACGCAGATCGCCGAGTTCTTCACCGAATGGGGCAAGGAGAACGGCGGTCAGCTCTGGGGCACGACCTCCCAGGCCCATACCGGCCACCCGGCCTCCTGGTACGAATACGTCGAATCCGTCGCGCCGACCTTCGGCGTCTACAACTGGGGCATCAACGCCGACGACAACTACGGCGCCAGCGTCGAGCACGGCGGCACGATGAACAGCGACAAGGCCAAGGCCGCGCTGAAGTACTTCCTGCACCTGCGCGACATCGCGCCGCCGGAATCGGCCGCCAGCACCTGGTCCGAGGTCGCCACGACCTTTGCCGCCGGCCGGGCGGCGCAGGGCCTCGTCTACGGCGAGAACGCCGCCTGGATCGCGTCGGACCAGTCCAAGTCCAAGGTCGTCGGCAAGGTCGGCATCGCCCTGCCGCCGCTCTCCGACGGCGTGATGGCCGACGCGGAATCGGGCAAGGGCTATATCGGCTACTACGACGGCGGCGCCTTCGGCGTGCCGGTCACCGCCAAGAACCAGGAGGCGGCGCTCCTCTTCCTCCAGTTCATCGGCCAGAACTCGGTGCAGCCCGACTGGGCCGTCGCCGCACCGCGCATCACCAACACCGCCACCTACGACGATCCGAAGGTGAAGGAGATGGATACCACGCTCGGCGGCTACTACACGATGCTGAAGAACGACGGGAAGCTCTTCGCCGGCGCTCCGAAGTATCCGTTCCACGCCCAGGTGCGCGAGACGGTCGCCCCGATCTTCTACCGCATCCTGACAGGCGAGGTCGGCCCGGACGAGGGACTCGACGAGATGGCGGCCGCCACGGAAGAGGAACTGACCAACCTCGGCTACCGCAAGTAAGCCGGCGACGGACCGCCGGCGCCCCCGGCGGTCCGTTTCCTTGCCGCATCGCCGCCGCCCGCGGCCAGGGTCTCGGCTCGACGCCCGCCCCCGGCCGCGCGCCTCTCGAAGAGGATGGTTTCATGCGTTCCAACAAGGTCGGCTGGCTGCTCCTCGCCCCGACGATCCTGATCCTGGCGACCTTCGGCATCCTGCCGTTCATCTACGTGCTCTACGTCGCGTTCCACCAGTGGAACCCGTTCGGCGCGAGCCCGGACATGATCTTCAACGGCGCCAACAACTTCCGCCGCCTCGTCTTCGACAAGGCGTTCCTCACGGCCATCTGGTACACGCTGAAGTTCGCCTTCTTCGCCGTCTTCTCGGAACTCGTGATCGGCTACCTCCTCGCCCAGCTCTTCATGAAGGAGTTTCCGGGGCGCGGCTTCTTCCGCACCATCCACACCCTGCCCCTGATCGTCGCCCCGATCGTCGTCGGCTCGGTCTGGCGCCTGCTCACCACGCCCTCGATCGGCATCATTCCCTATTACCTGAACGCCTGGTTCGGCTACGAGCTGAACATCGGGCGCGACGCCAACGCCGCCTTCATCCTCACCGTGATCATGGACATCTGGCACTGGACGCCGCTCGTCACGCTGACGCTGCTCGCCGCCCTCGTGTCGCTGCCGAAGGAGCCCTTCGAGCAGGCCCAGATCGACGGCGCCAGCCGCTGGCAGGTGTTCTGGCACATCACCCTGCCGATGATCCGCCCGGCGATCCTCGCCACCGTCTTCATCCGCCTGATGGACGCGCTGCGCACCGTGGACGAGGTCTGGATGCTGACCGGCGGCGGCCCCGGCGCCGCCACCCGCTATATAGGCCTCCACATCTGGAAGGTCGTCTTCCCGAAGACCGACTACGGCTACGGCTCGGCGATCTCGGTGGTCGTCCTCTACCTGACGCTCGTCATGTGCTGGATCCTCTACGTCGCGCTCGTCACCCCCCGAACCCGCAAGAAGAGGACGTTCTGATGCGCCAGTCCCGTCCCTTCGCGACGGTCCTCCTCTGGATCGCCCTCTCCTTCCTGACGCTGTTCCCGATCTACTGGCTCTTCGTGATCTCGGTGAAGCCGGCGGTCGACCTCTTCACGACGCCGAGCATCATCCTCGACACCGTGTTCTGGGACAACTACGCGAGCGTCCTCACCAACGAGACGCTGCGCCGCTACATGATCAACTCGATCATCATCTCGTCCGGCAACGCGGTGCTCTGCACGACGCTCGCCTTCATGGCGTGCTACGCCTTGTCGCGCTACGACCTCGCCGGCAAGGAGAACATCTTCTTCTGGACCATCACCAACCGCATGGCCCCGGCCGCGGTCTTCCTCCTGCCGTTCTTCCTCCTGTTCACGCAGGTCTTCACGATCGGCGACTGGAAGCTCTACGACACGCGGATCGGCATGATCCTCCTCTACTGCACCTTCAACCTGCCCTTCGCGATCTGGACGCTGCGGCCGACGATCGACGGGCTGCCCAAGGAGCTCGACGAGGCAGCGACGGTGGACGGCGCCTCGACCTGGCAGGTGATCCGCGAGGTGATCTTCCCGCTGGCGCGCCCAGGCCTTGCGGTCACGCTGATCCTCACCTGGGTCTTCGCCTGGAACGAGTTCCTGCTCGCCGCGACGCTGACGAGCTTCAACGCCCGCACCATCACCACGGGTCTCTCGGAATACGTCACCACCACCGGCACCGAATGGGGCACGATGGCCTCCATCGCCATCATCACGCTCATTCCCGCCCTCGTCGTCTTCGCCGTCGTGCAGCGCCACATCGTGGCCGGCCTCACCTTCGGCGCGGTGAAGGAGTAAGGCCATGGACAAGACCGTCGACCTCGACGCCGCCGACGAGGAAGCCTCCGCCAAGCCGGCGCCGGAGCGCCACGGCTTCCTGCCGATCGCCACCAACTGGTTCGACCGGCTCTTCATCGGGATCTACCTCTTCGTCGCGCTGGAGCTTCTCTGGATGCGCTTCCTGGAGCAGGCGATCCCGCTCACCGTCTGCCACGTCATCGCGATCGCGCTCGGCGCGCTGATCGTCTGGAAGGGCTGAGCGGGCCGCAAGCTCCCGCTCCCCCGCGTTCCCGTTTTCCAAGGTTCCCCATGGCACAGGTCACCATCCAGAACGTCGTCAAGCGCTACGGAAACGTGCAGGTCATGCACGGCGTCGACGTCGATGTCGGCGACGGGCAGTTCGTGGTGCTGGTCGGGCCGTCGGGCTGCGGCAAGTCCACGCTGCTGCGCATGATCGCGGGGCTTGAGCCGATCTCCGGCGGCACGATCTCGATCGGCGGGCGCGTCGTCAACGACGTGGCGCCGAAGGACCGCGACATCGCCATGGTGTTCCAGTCCTATGCGCTCTATCCGCACAAGACGGTCGCCGAGAACATGGGCTTCGCGCTCAAGATCAAGGGCGCGCCCAAATCCGAGATCGAGGCGAAGGTTCGCAAGGCGGCCTCCATCCTCGATCTCGAGAAGTATCTCGACCGCTATCCGAAGGAGCTCTCGGGCGGCCAGCGCCAGCGCGTCGCCATGGGCCGCGCCATCGTGCGCGATCCGCAGGTCTTCCTGTTCGACGAGCCCTTGTCCAATCTCGACGCCAAGCTGCGCGTCGCCATGCGCGTCGAGATCAAGGAGTTGCACCAGCGCCTCAAGACCACGATCGTCTATGTCACGCACGACCAGATCGAGGCCATGACCATGGCCGACAAGATCGTCGTCATGCGCGACGGCCGCGTCGAGCAGATCGGTGCGCCGCTCGATCTCTACGACAACCCGGTCAACACCTTCGTCGCCGGCTTTATCGGCTCGCCCGCCATGAACTTCGTCCACGGGCGGATCGAGGCGGGACCGCAAGGCACGGTCTTTGCGGCCGACGGCGGCGCGCGTCTGCCGCTTGGGCAGAACGCGCCCGAGCCCGGCCGCACCGTCACCTACGGCATCCGGCCCGAGCATATCGACATCGGCCCCGGCGGCGTCCCCGCGCGCGTCTCGGTGCTCGAGCCGACGGGCTCGGAAACGCAGGTCTTCGCCAAGGTCGGCACGGACTCGCTCGACGCCGTGGTGAAGGACCGGATCGCCGCGCAGCCGGGCGAGGAGGTCTCGTTCCGGATCGATACGCGCCGCGTCCATCTCTTCGACCGCGAGACGGGACGGCGGCTGTGAGCGGAGATTTCACGGGCAAGCGGGTCGTCGTCACGGGCGCCGGCAAGGGTATCGGGCGCGCCACGACGCTGATGCTGGCCCGGCGCGGCGCCCAGGTGATCGCCCTCACCCGCTCGGGCGCCGATCTCGAAACCCTGCAGGCCGAGACCGGCTGCGAGACGATCGTCGTGGACCTCGCCGATGCACAAGCCACACGCGAAGCCGCACGGCGGGCGCTGCCGGCCGACCTCCTCGTCAATTGCGCCGGCACGACGGAACTCGAATCCTTTCTCGACGTGTCGGTCGAGAATTTCGACCGCCTCTACGCCGTCAACACCCGCGCGCCGATGATCGTCTCCCAGGAATACGCGCGCGAGCGGGTAGCGGCGGCCAAACCCGGCGCCATCGTCAACGTGTCGAGCTGCGCCTCCTTCGTCGGCATCCCCGACCACGCCGCCTATTGCGCCTCCAAGGCCGGGCTCGACGGGCTGACCCGCGTCATGGCCAAGGAGCTCGGCCCTCGCGGGATCCGGGTCAACGGCCTCCATCCGACCGTGACCCTGACGCCGATGGCGGTGAAGGCCTGGAGCGATCCGGACAAGGCGGCGGGCATGCTCCAGCGCATCCCGCTCGGGCGCTTTGCCGAGCCCAACGACATCGCGGAGGTGATCCTGTTCCTCCTGTCGGACGCGGCCGCCATGGTCCACGGCCTGTCCATGCCCGTGGACGGCGGCTTCATGATCGCCTGAAACCGAAGGGCGGGAAGGCGCCCCCGCCCTCCCGCCATCCTGCCGAGGACCGTCCGCCATGACCGACGACATCGACGCCCTGAAGCGCACGATCTGCGACATCGGCCGCCGGGCCTGGGACAAGGGCATGGGCGCCGCCAACGACGGCAACGTCACCGTTCTTCTGGACGACGGCACGTTGCTCTGCACGCCGACCAACACGTCCAAGGGCTTCATGACGCCGGAGATGATCTGTCGGATCGACCGCACCGGCGCGCCCGTCGAGGACAGTCGCTGGAAGCCCTCGTCCGAGACGCGCATGCATCTCACCGTCTACGAGGCGAGGCCCGACGTGCGCGCGGTGGTCCACGCCCATCCGCTCTATGCCACGGTCCACGCGATCTGCGGCAAGCCGCTGACGCAGCAGATCATGCCCGAATCCACGATGTTCCTCGGCGAGGTGCCGCTGACACCCTACGGCCTGCCGTCGACGGACGAGCTGTCGGACGCGATCCGTCCCTATCTCGCCCGCCACGACGCGATGCTCCTGCAGAACCACGGCGCCCTGACCTGCGGCCACGACCTCCAGTCGGCCTGGTTCAAGATGGAAGCGCTCGACTACTACGCCAAGGTCGTCTTCCTCGCCTCGCAATACGGCGGCGCCCACGAGTTCGACCAACACGAGGTCGACCGGCTGGTCGCGCTGAAGAACCAGCGTTTCCCGGCCCCCGGCCGCCATCCCTTCATCGACCGCTGAGGAGTTTGCCCGTGTTTCAGGAAAAGTTCAGGCTGGACGGCCGCACGGCCGTCGTGACCGGCGGCGGGCGCGGCATCGGCCTGGCGATCGGCGAGGCGCTGGCCGAGTTCGGGGCGAGGATCGTGATCGCCGACATCGACCAGGGGGTCGCCGACGCCGGTCTCGCGGCTCTGCGGGGCAAGGGATACGAGGCCGAGGCGCATGTCCTCGACGTGACCCGCCCGCAGGACGTCGAGGCCTTCGCGGCTAGAATCGTCGAGGCGCACGGGCGTGTCCACGTCCTGGTGGCCAATGCCGGCATCGCGATGTCGGGCGTCGCGGCCGAGGACACGGAGGACGAGCGCTGGCTGAAGGTCAACGACGTCAACTACAACGGCGTCTTCTGGTGCAACCGCGCCTTCGGCCGGCACATGCTGAAGGCCGGCGGCGGTTCGATCGTCAACATCGGCTCGATGTCGGGCTATATCTCCAACCGGCCGCAGAAGCAGACCTACTACAACGCCTCCAAGGCGGCCGTGCACCAGATGACGTCCTCGCTCGCCGCCGAATGGGCCGACCGGGGCGTGCGCGTCAACGCGGTGGCGCCGACCTATATCGAGACGGAGATGACGAGCTACAACCGCGACAACCAGGGGATGATCGAGGTCTGGCTGCGCGACACGCCCATGCATCGCATGGGCCAGCCCCACGAGATCGCCTCCGTGGTTCACTTCCTAGCCTCCGACGCCTCCAGCTTGATGACCGGCGCGACCGTGCTCGCCGACGCCGGCTTCACCTGCTGGTAGGGGTCAGTCCTTCGCGATGATCTCCAGCGTCCCGTCCGGGGCGGTGGAGACGGCGAGCGCGTCGTAGCCCGAGACGCTCGGATGGGCCGTCTCCAGACGGTGGCGGTGCGTGGCGTCGATGACGAGCACCGCCGCGCCGGCCGCCTCCCCGGCCTGGATGCCGGCCGGGGCGTCCTCGAACACCAGGCAGTCGGCGATCGGGAGGCCGAGCCGCCTAGCGCCGAGCAGGAAGCAGTCGGGCGCCGGCTTGCCGTTCGCCACGTCCTCGCCCGTCACCATGACCGGTGGCACCGGCAGACCGGCGACGGCGAGGCGCTTCTCGGCGAGCGCGCGCGGCGCCGAGGTGACGATCGCCCAGCGCTCCGGCGGCAGGGACTTCAGGAAGATCGCGGCGCCCGCGATCTCCACGATCCCTTCCACGTCGTCGATCTCCGCCTGGACGAGCGCGGCGATCTCCGCCTCCAGCACCTCTTCGGCAATGCCGACGCGCCGCATCGTCTCCACCGCGCGCATGCCGTGGATCGTCGGGAGGAAGCTGTCGGCGTCGAGGCCTTGGCCCCGTGCCCAGGCGCCCCAGACCCGTTCGGCCGCCACGATCGAGTTCAGGATCGTGCCGTCCATGTCGAACAGGAAGCCGCCGAAGCGTCGGCCGGGAAAGGGATGCTGCGCCATGGGAACCGGATACGGGAGGGAAAGGTGCCCTTCCTTGCCGGAAAGGGCGGAGCGTCACAAGGGCTGGCAGGGGCTCTAAACGGTCTCCTAATCCTGCGCTGCCTAAGATACCGCCGGGCGATCGGGACGCAGGGTCGAGACGATGATCTGGAATCTTCAGTACCTGCGCGGGATCGCCGCGCTCATGGTGGTGATCTTCCACGTCACCGACTCCGCCGGCCGCCTCGGCGGAACCGTGGATCTGCCGCATTTCGCGCTCGGCTTCGTCGGTGTCGATCTGTTCTTCGTCCTGTCCGGCTTCATCATCTGCGTGACGACGCGCAGCGGCGCCGCCGGCCGGCCGGTTTCCTTCCTGGAACGGCGCATCCTGCGCGTCGTCCCACCCTACTGGATTCTCACCGCACTTTTGGCCAATGCGGCCGTTCTTTTCCCCGGCCTGATGGGCTCCACGGTGTTCGAGCCCGCGCATGCGCTCGCCTCTTTCGCCTTCTGGCCGGCACTCCACCCGACGCTCGACCTCTACAACCCGCTTCTCGTGGTCGGCTGGACCCTGAACTACGAGATGGCCTTCTACGCGCTCTTCGCGCTGGCCCTCGTTCTGCCCCGGCGCGTCCAGGTTCCAGCCGCGCTCGCCGCGCTGGTCCTCGTGGCCCTCGTTGGTCGCATCCTTCGGCCAGGGGGCGTCGCCGGCTTCTACACCGATCCGGTGATCCTGGAATTCGCGCTCGGCCTCGTGGTCGGCATGATCTATGCCTCTGGTCTGCGCCTGCCACGCAGGGCCTGCCTTGCCTTTCTGGCCGCGGGAATCCTGCTGATGGCGGGCGCGGAGGAAGCGAACCGGTTGCCGACAGCCGGCCTGCCGGCAGCGATGATCGTGCTCGGTGCCGTGTTCCTGGAGCGCGCCTCCGGCCCCCTCCGGCTGCCGGTGATGGGTCTCCTGGGCGATGCCTCCTATGCGATCTACCTCGTCCATCTTCCCGTTCTGCCGGTGGTCCAGATCGTCTGGCGCCAGGCCGGGATCGGTGCCGAAGGCGGCACGGCCCTCCTCTATGTCGGTGCCGCCGTTCTTGCCTGCACCCTCGCCGGCATCCTGTTCCATCTCCTGATCGAGGCTCCGCTCGGCCGGCTCCTTCGGCCACGCCCGGCGTCTGCCTCGAACGCCAAGCCGCAGGCCATGCCGCGCCTCGCAGCCTGAACGGCAGGCCGGAACTCCGGTCTCCATCGGGAGTTGGGCTCCATGCCATTTCCATGGAGCAGGATATGATCGCGCAACCCGTACGCTACCGGCCGGAGGTCGAGTTCGTCGATCCCGGCGAGGCGGAGACCGTCCAGGGTCTCACCGACACGTTCGACACGATCCTCGAGCGCACCGCCGCCGACTACGGCCATGCCGTGCGCGCGGTCCACGCGAAGTCGCACGGCATCCTGGAGGGCGAGTTGACGGTGGACGACGGCCTGCCGCCCGAACTCGCGCAGGGCCTCTTCGCCAGGGCCGGCACCCACAAGGTGTTCCTGCGCCTGTCCACCAATGCCGGCGACATCCTGCCGGACGCGATCAGCCTGCCGCGCGGGCTGGCGATGAAGGTCCTCGACGTGGCCGGGGAGCGGCTGCCGGGCTCGGAAGGCTCGGCGCAGGACTTCGTGATGGTCAACGCGCCGGTCTTCCAGGCCAGGAGCGCGCAGGAGTTCCTCGGCAGCCTCAAGCTTCTCGCCGCCACAACGGATCGGATCGAGGGTACGAAGAAGGTCGCCTCCGCCGTCCTGCGCGGCGTGCGCTCGGCGCTGGAGACGGTCGGGATCGAGAGCCCGACGGTCAATACGCTCGGCGGCGCGCCCAATGTCGAGCCTCTGGGCGAGACCTACTATTCCACGACGCCCTTCCGCTACGGCGAGCACATCGCCAAGTTCAGCCTGAAGCCCGTCGCCCCCTCTATGACAGCGCTGACGGCCAAGGAGATCGACGTGGACGGCCGCGACAATGCCGTGCGCGAGGAGGTGCGCCGCGAGATGGCGGGCCTCGACGCCGAGTGGGAGTTCCGCGTCCAGCTCTGCCGCGACCTCGAACGCCAACCCGTCGAGGATGCGACCGTCCAATGGGACGAAGAGGAAGCGCCGTTCCAGCGCGTCGGCACCGTCCGCGCCCGGGCGCAGGACAGTTGGGACGAGGCGCGGGTGCAGGCGGTCAACGAGGAGATGCGCTTTTCCGTCTGGACCGGGATCGCCGACCACCGCCCGCTCGGCAACATCAACCGGGCGCGGCGCGACCCCTATCGCCACTCGGCCGACTTCCGGGCGAGATTCAACGGCTGCCCCTACCACGAGCCGTCCTGAGAGCCGGGCGGCGAACCGCCGCCGGTCTCGCGCGTTGCCTCCTTCGCCAAGGAGACCCATGATGACGCTTCGCAAGACCACGACGGCCGCCGCCCTTCTCGCCCTCCTGTCGCTCGCCGCCTGCAAGGACAACGGCACGGTGGAGACCCAACCTGGGGCCGGCTCGGCCACCCAGCAGACCCTGACGCAGAGCCAGCAGTCCTCCGCCTCCGACGGCAGCGGCGGCGATCCCGCCCATGCCAACCACTGACCGCGACCAGGGGGCACCCGACGCTGAGGCCCTCCTCGAACGCCTGTCCGAATGGCCGGACGGACATTTCGAAGGGCATTTCGAAGGGCGCCGCTTCGGCGTCACCCTGCACCGGTCCGCCGACGGACGCCGCCTCTGGCTCTATGGCGAGGAGCGCGGCGGGGGCGATTTCGTCAGCGCCAACCTCTATCGGCTGGGCAGCGGCGAAACCCTTCTGCGCCCATGCGAGATGCCGGCCGAGGTGGTGGCCGAGTTCGTGCTCGGCTTCCGGCCGGACCGGACGCGGTAACCCTTCGTTAACCGCCACGATCAAGGCTTGCCGGTTCCCGAAACGGACCGGAGACGCATCATGCGCCGCTCGCCCCCTTCGCCCCGGCTCGGCATCGCCATCGGCATGCTGGCCCTCGCCCTCCCGCTTCTGGCCTTCGCCGCGGCCGCCTGACGGGTGCAACCACCGGGGCGCCGACGGATTTCGAGGGCACCCCAACAAGGATTTCCTCGCATGACCCAGCGCCCCCATGTCGTCTGCCACATGACCTCCTCGATCGACGGCCGGCTCCATCCCAGCCGCTACACGCAGAGCCCCGACGGCGCGGTGAAGGACTGGAGCGGCGCCTACGAGGCGATCCACGACAGGCTGGAGGGCGACGCCTGGCTGGTCGGGCGCACCACCATGGCCGAGATGGCCAAGGGCGAGGCGCACCCGCCGGCGAGTTTCGAGACGCCCGCCCGGCCGCTCCACCGCGCCGCCGGCAGCGAAAGGCGCCCGCTCGCCATCGCCCCCGACACGCAGGGGCGGCTGCATTTCCGCGGCCCCGACGTCGGCGGCGATCCCGTGCTGGTCCTGCTCGGCGACGGCGTGTCCGACGCCCATCTGGCGGAGCTCGCGGCGGACGGCGTCTCCTATCTCGTGTCGGACGGCGCCGAGGTCGATCTGCCCCGCGCGCTCGAAATCCTGGCCGCCGAGTTCGGCGTGAAGCGCCTCCTCGTCGAGGGCGGTGCGGCGATCAACGGCTCCTTCCTGGCCGCCGGCCTGGTGGACGAGCTGAGCGTCGTCCTCGCCCCGGCGCTCGACGGCGGCACGGACGTCGAGGGCATCGTCGCCTTCGACGGCGGCCTCAAGGGCCGGTTCCAGCTTTCGCTCCAGTCCGCCCAGACGATCGAGGGCGGCGCGGTGCATCTCCGGTACCGCGTCCTGTCGGCCTGAGGCGGGATCAGTCGCGCGCGGCGCCGAAGACCGACCAGTCGGTGCGCCGCGCGAGGCTTTCCAGGCCCAGCACGCCGAGATGGCTGTTGCCCGTCGGATCCAGCGCCGGAGACCAGACCGCGACGGAGGCCCGGTGCGGGGCGATGGCGAGGATGCCGCCGCCGACGCCGGACTTCGCCGGCAGGCCGACGCGGTAGGCGAAGTCGCCCGCCCCGTCGTAGAGGCCGCACAGCATCATCACCGCCAGCACGCGCCGCGCCCGCCTGGACGCCGCGATGCCCGGCTCACGGCTGTCGCGCGGGTCGTCGTGCATCAGGAAGCGGCCCGCCTTGGCGAGGCCCCTGCAGTCCATGGCGATGGCGCATTGGCGGACATAGGCGTCCATCACCGCCTCCACCTCGTGATGGAGGTTGCCGTGGTGCTTGGCCATGGACATCAGCGAACGGTTGAGATGGCCGCCCTCGCGGTCGCTCGCCTCGACCTCCCCGTCGATCGCCAGCCGCTCGCCGCCGATCTGCCGCCTCACGAAGTCCACCACATGGTCGTTCGGGCCGGAGGCGCCGCCGAGTCCGACGAGGACGTCGCAGATCACCAGCGCGCCCGCGTTGATGAACGGGTTGCGCGGAATGCCCTTGCAGCGTTCGAGATCGATGATCGAGTTGAACGGATCGCCCGAGGGCTCGCGCCCCAGCCGCTGCCAGAGACTTTCGCCGAGCGCCTCCAGCGCCACCTCCAGCGCGAAGACCTTGGAGATCGACTGGATGGGAAAGAGCATGCCCGCGTTGCCGGCCGAGACGAGGTCGCCGTCGCGCGTGAAGACGGCGATCCCGAAGCGGTCGAAGTCGCCCTTGCGGGGTGCCGGCTGACCTGCGGCCTGCGCCTCGTCCACCGCCTGTGCGTGGAGGCGGGGCGCGGCGTCGCGCACCTCCTCCACCACGGCGTCGAGAATGGATTTCAGGCGGTCGGTTTCGGGCAGGGGCGGCTTCATCGGTCCTCGCGCGGGGGTGCTCGCCGCTCAGATAGGGCGAGCCGGCGCAAGCACGATGCGGGCCGGGCGCGATGCGGTCAGGCCACGCGGCGCTCCCAGGCGGGAAACGGATCGGGAAGCGAGGTCCAGGCGTCGGGCCGGAACGCCTCCGCCGACACCAGACAGGCGTCGAGCCGGGCGCGCAAGGCCGCCTCGTCCATCGGATCGGTGCCGATGAAGACGATCTCCTGCCGCCGGTCGCCCCAGACGGGATCGAGCACCGGCGCCATCAGGCGGCGGAATTCCGGCTCGTCCGGCCACCGGCTCTCCGGCACCGAGGACCACCAGAGCCCGCGCCGCTCCGTGCGCACGATGGCGCCGGCCTGCGCGATCTCGCCGACATGGGACGGGCGCGTCGCCAGCCAGAAGAAGCCCTTGGCGCGGATCACCCCCGGCCAGGCTTCGTGCGTGAAGGCCTGGAAGGCTTCGGGACGGAAGGGCCGCCGCGCCCGGTAGACGAAGGAGCGGATGCCGTATTCCTCGGTCTCGGGCACATGCTCGGCGAAGCCGTGCAGCTCCTTGTACCAGAGCGGATTTTCCTGCGCCCTTTCGAAGTCGAAGAGGCCGGTGCCGAGGATGTCCGACGGCTTCACCTTGCCGAAGTCCGTCTCGATCACGTGGGCGCCCGGGTTCAGCGCGCGCACGATCTTGAGCGCGGCGTCGCGCTGGCCGGGCGTCGCCAGCGACACCTTGTTGAGGACGAGGACGTCGGCGAACTCGATCTGCTCGACGAGGAGGTCGACCAGCGTGCGCCTGTCCTCCTGCCCAAGCGACTCGCCCCGCGCGGACAGGAAATCGGTCGAGGCGTAGCCCTGGAGGAGATGCGCGGCGTCCACCACCGTCACCATCGTGTCGAGCTTGGCGACGTCCGACAGGCTCCGCCCCGCCTCGTCGCGGAAGTCGAAGGTGGCGGCGACGGGCAGAGGCTCCGAGATGCCGGTGGATTCGATCAGGAGATGGTCGAAGCGGCCTTCCTCGGCGAGGCGGCGGACCTCCAGAAGAAGGTCCTCGCGCAGGGTGCAGCAGATGCAGCCGTTGGACATCTCCACCAGCGTCTCCTCGCGGCGCGACAGGTCGGCCCCGCCGTCGCGCACCAGCGCGGCGTCGATGTTCACCTCGCTCATGTCGTTGACGATGACGGCGACGCGAAGGCCTTCGCGGTTGTTGAGGACGTGGTTCAGGACCGTGGTCTTTCCGGCGCCGAGAAAGCCGGACAGGACGGTGACGGGCAGTCGCTTCATGGAACCTCTCCAGGAATGGAACGCCCTTCATATTGTTACTTTATAACATTCGCAAGCGGTCATCGCGCCCGCCCACCCGTCTGCCGAGGCGTGGTCGAATTTGTTGCGGAACGCCGGGTTTTTGGGCAGCCGATCCTTCTCATGCTGCGTTGCAGAACGATAAGTTGCCCTTGTGACGGCTCGCGCCGCCATCCCCACCCGCCCTGGAGACTTCCATGATCCGCATCGCCTTCGCCCTGTCCCGCCGCACCGTCCTCGGCGCCCTGTCCGCCGCGCTCCTGATGGGCACGGCCGGGGCCGCGATGGCCGAGACGGTGAAGGTCGGCATCATGGCCGGCGAGGACGAGGCGGTCTGGCAGGTCGTCGCCGAAGAGGCCGCCAAGAAGGGGCTGACCGTCGAGACGGTGCCCTTCTCCGACTACGTCCAGCCCAACGAGGCGCTGGCGAACGGCGAGATCGGGGCCAACGCCTTCCAGCACGGCCCCTATCTCGAGGCGCAGATCCAGCAGCACGGCTACGAGATCGAGCCGGCCGGCTACACGCTGATCCAGCCGATCGGCCTTTATTCGCGCAAGCACGAGAGCGTCGCCGAGATTCCCGACGGCGGCTCGGTCGGCATTCCGAACGACCCGTCCAACGGCGGCCGGGCGCTCAATCTCCTGGCGGCGCAGGGGCTCATTACCCTGCGCGATGGGGCGGGCATCCTCGCGACCGCGCTCGACGTCGAGACCAACCCGAAGAATCTCCAGATCCGCGAGCTCGACGCCGGCATCGTCGGCCGCTCGATCGAGGATCTGGATGCCGGCGTCGTCAACACGGACTGGGCGGCCAAGAGCGGGCTTAAGGCCGACGACCGGATCGCGCAGGAGTCCCTCACCGACAACCCCTATCGCAACTTCATCGCCGTGCGCACTGTCGACAAGGACGCCCCTTGGGTGAAGACGCTGGTCGCGGCCTACCAGACCGACGCGGTGAAGCAGGCGCTCGATGAGGCCTACAAGGGCGCCGCGCAGCCCGCCTGGTAAGCTGCGTCCGCCGCAAGAGCATTCTCAGGCCCGCTGCCCCGACCGGGCGGCGGGCCTTCTCCCGATTCCGGCCGCCCGGCCCTTCCCAGGCGGCGCCCCGTTCCGACATTTCCCCCGATGACCACCGTCCCGCCCATCCTGCGCCTGTCCGGCGTGTCCAAGCGCTTCGGCGCCCATGCCGCGCTCGACGGCATCGATCTCGACGTGTCGCCCGGCGAGATCGTCGGCATCATCGGCCGGAGCGGCGCCGGCAAGTCGACGCTGATCCGCTGCATCAACGGGCTGGAGCGGCCGGACGCCGGCACGGTCGCGATCGAGGGCCGCGAGATCCAGGGTTTGAGCGAAAGCGCGCTCAAGCCGGTTCGCCGGCGCATCGGCATGGTGTTCCAGCACTTCAACCTGCTGGCCAACCGGACGGCGGCGGAGAATGTCGAGCTGCCGCTCATCATCTCAGGGATGGACCGGACGGCCCGGCGGCGCCGCGTGCGCGACCTCCTGCAGCTCGTCGGGCTGGAGGGCCGCGAGGACCGCTATCCCGCCCAGCTCTCGGGCGGGCAGAAGCAGCGCGTCGGCATCGCCCGCGCGCTGGCGCCCGAGCCGGCGCTCCTCCTGTCGGACGAGGCGACCTCGGCGCTCGACCCCGAGACCACCGAGCAGATCCTGCAGCTTCTCGCCGACATCAACCGCCGCCTCGGCCTCACCATCCTTCTCATCACCCACGAGATGGACGTCGTGCGACGCATCGCCGGTCGCGTCGTGGTGCTGGAGAACGGCCGGGTCGCGGAGGCGGGCGAGACCTGGCGCGTCTTCGCCGATCCGCAGGCCGGCGTGACGCGCAGCCTCCTCGGGCACGAGGCGGCCGGCCTGCCGCTCGGCCTCGTCCTCGCGCCGGACGGTTCGGGCGAAGCCCTCCTGCGCCTCGACCTCGGGGGCACGAGCGCCGGCGCGCCGCTCCTATCGGATCTCGGCGCCCGGTTCGGCGCCTCGACCCGCATCGTGTCGGGCGGCATCGAGCGGGTCGGCGGCGTGCCGGTCGGGCGCCTCTTCGTCGCCGTGACGCCGGCTAACCCACAGGACCTCGCGCCCATCCTCGCGCATCTTTCCGCCTCCACCATCCGCACGGAATATCTCGGCCATGTCCTCCGCGCTGACTGACCTCCTGATCCGCGCGACGTGGGAGACGATCCTGATGACGGGGGCGTCCGGCCTCGTCTCGCTCCTGGTCGGCCTGCCGATCGGCCTCCTCCTGACGGTGACGGCCAAAGGCGGCATCCTGGCCGAGCCTTGGACGAACCGCATCCTCGGCGGTTTCGTCAACGCCTTCCGCTCCGTCCCCTTCATCATCCTGCTCGTCGCGCTGATCCCGCTGACGCGCCTTCTGGTCGGCACCTCGATCGGCACCCATGCCGCGATCGTGCCGCTCTCGATCGCCGCCATTCCCTATTATGCGCGCATCGCCGAAGTGAGCTTGCGCGAGGTCGACCCGAACCTCGTCGAGACCGCGCGGGCCATGGGCGCCGGGCGCTGGACGATCGTGCGCCACGTCCTCCTGTCGGAGGCGATGCCCGGCCTCGTCGCGGGCTTCGTGGTGACGCTGATCACGCTGGTCGGCGCGACGGCCGTGGCGGGCGCCATCGGGGCGGGCGGCCTCGGGGACCTTGCCATCCGCTACGGCTACCAGCGCTTCCAGACCGAGGTCATGGTGGCGGTGGTGGCCGTGCTCGTGGTGCTCGTCTGCGCCCTGCAATGGGCGGGCGACCGGCTGGTGGCCCGGCTCGACCACCGGCGCTGACGCGTCAGGAGAAGAGGCGGTCCGCCGCGCCCGCGCCCGACGCCTCGAACTCGGCTTCCGTCGGCCGGCGCAGGAGCCGGATCGCGTCCTCGCGCCAGTCGATCAGCCCCGCGTCCCGGAACTGGCCGAGCCAGTAGTCCATGCACCAGCGCCCGTGCCGCTCGCGGAACAGGGCCGCATTGCGCAGGATGTGGTCGAAATGGTGGAGCGGCGGCACGCGCACGGCGTGGTGCTGGTGATAGCACCGCGCCCCCGCCGTCCAGAAGAAGGGCACGCCCGAGGCCGACAGGCGCAGGGCGAAGTCGGTCTCCTCGCCGCCATAGCCGACGAAGCGCTCGTCCATGCCCCCGATCGCATGCCAGCGCGTGGCGGAGAGGGCGAAGGACAGGCCCCAGAGCTCGCCCGCATCCGGCTCCTCCCGCACGCCCGTTTCCGGCACTGGCGGTTTGGACGGATGCACGGTTCCCAGCCGGTCGAGCCGGTCGAAGTCGAGCCCGCCCGCCGTCGCGCCGGCCGGCAGGTACAGGACCTCGCCGAGAAACAGGCCGTCCCGCCCTTCGGCGGCCCGGCGATAGGCCTCCACCACCGTCGGCGCCGGAATGCAGTCGACGTCGAGAAAGACGAGGAGGTCGCCGCTCGCCGCCCGTGCGGCGCGGTTGCGCGCCTCGGCCAGTGGCATCGGGTCGCCCGGCACCGGGACGTGGCGCACCGGGCAGCCGGGATCGGGCAGATCCGCGAAGGGCGCCTCCTGCATCCAGGCGATCACCAGTTCGGCGGGGCGCTCCGTCTGGCGGGCGAGGCCGCTCATGAGGTTGGCCAGATGGTCGCGCCGGCCGCGCACCAGCGTCAGGACGCTGGCTTGCATGCGGCCCTCGCCTTGTCGCGGAAGTGGACGACGCCCTCGATCACGCCGCGCGCATGGGTGTTGCGCGCGACATAGGAATGGCGGAGCGCCGGCATGGCCGCCAGCCCGTCGGAGAAGTTGCCGACGATGATCGCCTGCGGGATGGTGCGCAGCATCTCGATGTCGTTGCCCGAGTCCCCCGCCACGAACACGGCGTCGTGGGCGAGGCCGAGGCGGCGGCGCACGAAGTCCACCGCCGTTCCCTTGGAGGCGCGGATCGGCAGGATGTCGAGATAGCGCCCGTGGCTGTGGATGACGGAGCATCGCAGCCCCGCCCGCTCCAAGGCGGCGCGCACGCGGGCGACGATGCCGGGCTGGCCTTCCGTGAAGTAGCTCAGCTTGTGGGCGCGCTGCTCCAACGGCGCCTGGGGCCGGAGGCCCGGCACCTTGGCGAGCGCCCGGCGCGCCTCGTCGCGGCTCCAGTCGCGCGAGACGACGGCGCGCCATTCGGGATCTTGGCGGTAGGTCGTGCCGTTCGGATCGAGATGGTGGATTTCGGAGCCGACCGACGAGATGACGACTTGCGGGCGCGGCGCGTCCTGCTGCTCCAGGATCGCCAGCGCCGAATGGAAGGAGCGGCCCGTCGCGACCCCGAAGGCGAGGCCGGGCTGCCTTTCGCGCCAGGAGCCGAAGGTGCGGATGCCTTCCGTGCAGCCGACCAGCGTGTTGTCGATGTCGCAGATCAGAAGCTGCTCCGGGTGGGCCGCGGCCTCCTCTTCCGCCGCGAGCGAGGCGAGGAGCGCATGGTAGCGCGCCGAATGGCGCGTCCAGTCGTAGGCCGCCGCGACCTTGTCTCCCGCTGCCGCGTAGCGGGCGTGAAGCTCCGGGTCGGAGAGGATGCCGAGGGCCGCTTCGGCGATCGCGGCGTCGGCGCGCGGATTGACCAGGATGCCGTTGCCGCACATCTCGACGATGTCGTTGGGTCCGCCGGAATCGGTGGCGACGAGCGGCAGGCCGGCGGCGGAGGCTTCGAGCAGCGTCAGGCCGAAGGGCTCGTTGAGCGCCGGGTTGACGAAGATGCCGCCGCGCGCCTTGGCATGGGCGTAGATCGCCGGCACGTCCTCCGGCCGGTGCTGCTTGGGGTAGGCGACGCGCCCGTAGAGGTCGTAGCGGTCGATCAGCGCCAGAAGCTCCCGGACCGTCTCGGCCATGTCGCCGTCGAGATCGGCGTAGTCCTCCCGCGCTCCGGCGAAGATCACGAGGTTGGCGGCGGCCTGAAGCGCCGGGCTCTCGCCATAGGCGCGCACCAGGGCGGCGAGGTTCTTCTTGGCGACCGGCCGGGCCAGCGCCAGGATCACGGGCTTCTCCGGCTCGCGCAGGAAGCGCGCGATGGAGGCGTCGACGGCGGGACAGGTCGGCGCGCCGGCGAAGCGCTGGAGGTCGCTGCCCGGCGCCAGGATGCGGATGCGGCCGGGCTCGTAGGCGGGATAGCCCATCCACTGCACCTCTGCCTCGTCGCGCGAAGAGGCGATCACCAGCGAGGCCCGCGCCAGCGCCTCGTTCTCGGCGCCGATGCGCCGGTCGAGCGCGGCGTCGGCGCCGGGCAGGAGGCCCAGCGCGTCGCGCTTCACGAGGCCGAGCGAATGGGCGGTGAAGACGAAGGGAATGCCGAGCCGCGCCTCGACGATGGCCGCGACGGACGCGGCGTCGGCATAGTGCGCGTGGATGACGGCCGGCCGCTCGGCTTCACCCTCGATGAAGGCGATCAGGGCTTCCGCGAAGCTCTCCACCTCCGTGTGGAGCGCCTCCTTCTCGAGATAGCCGGGATGCCGGGTCGGCAGGCGGACGATCTCGGCCTTCTCGCCGATCCGCTCGAACCGTTGCGCGTAAGCGGCTCCGAGACGAGCGTCCTGGAAGGCGCGCGTGGCGACCACGATGCGGCCGATCGCCGGGTCTCCTGCCGAGGCGTCCACCAGGTCGAGGAGGTAGCGGATATGGCCGCCGGTGTCGGCCGTCAGCCCGTATTCCACGTCCTTTGCGCGCAGGCACCCTTGAAGTGCGACATGAAGAATGAACATGGCTCTCTCCAACGCTTGACGCAAAACCACACGAACAGAACAGAGCAACGGTCCATGCAGGCAAATTCAACGGCCAGCTCCCCGAAAAATATCCGGGTCGCTCAAGTTGCTCCGACAATATTTCCGGTGCCACCCAAAGATCACGGCGGGACGGAGAGAGTCATCCACGATCTCTCCATTGCGCTACGGGATCTCGGAGTCGAGGTAACGCTGCTGGCTCCCTCGGACAGTGCGACAGATGTACCTCGCGTCGGAATCTGGCCGAGTTTGTTTAGCCTGGAAGCGAAACACGGAAGCGTGCCGCCGTCGATCCCCGCCGTGCTGGAGGCCGCCCGGATGGAGGACCTCCGGCTGCGGCTCGACCGGTTCGACATCGTCCATTGCCACGGCGAGTTCTTCCACGCGGCGCTCCTCGGGCCGCGGCGCCGGCACAGCCTCACCACCATCCACTGGCGGGTGGACGAGCTCGACCGGAAGATCTTCTTCGAGACCTTTCCCGACCTGCCCGTCGCCGCCATCTCGGCGGCGCAAGGCGCGATGCTCCCCGCCTCCAACCGGGCCGGCACCGTCCATCACGGCATCGCCCGCGACCGCTACGCGCTGCAGGGCGGCGCGGGCGGCTACCTCGCCTTTGTCGGGCGGATGACCGACCAGAAGCGACCCGACCGGGCGATCCGCGTGTCGAACGCGGCAGGCCGGCCGATCCGGCTCGCCGGCACGGTCGACGTCGGCAACCCCACCTATTTCGAGCGCGAGGTGCGCCCTCTCCTGTCGGACGCAGCCACCTATGTCGGCCCGCTCGGCGACCGGGCCAAGGGCGAGATGCTGGGCGGCGCCGAGGCGCTTCTCTTCCCGATCGACTGGCCGGAGCCCTTCGGCCTCGTGATGATCGAGGCCATGGCCTGCGGCACGCCCGTCGTCGCCTGGGACAGGGGCTCGGTGCGCGAGATCGTCGACGACGGCGTGACCGGCTTCGTGGTGTCCTCCGAGGAGGAGGCCGTCGCGGCGATCGCCAAGGCGCGCGCGCTCGACCGGGCGGCCGTGCGCCGGCGCTTCGAGGCGCGCTTCACCGCCGAGCGAATGGCGGCCGACTATCTCGCCCTCTACCGAAAGCTTCTGGAGGCCTGATGCGCACCGCCCTGATCGCCTGGGACTATCCGCCCGCCCCGAGCGGCCTTTCCACCGCCGCGCGCGAGATCGCCGAGAGCCTCGTCGCCTGCGGCGCGGATGTGACGGTGCTAACGCTCGACCGCACGGGCGTCTCGGAGTCCGGGGGCGTGCGGATCGTCGGCGCCGAACCCGCCAAGGGCGGCGGCATCGCGCGCCTGCGCCTCTGGGGCGGGGCCGGGCATCTCGCGGCGCCCCTCGCCGTTCGCCGGGCGATCCTGGCCGAGCACGCCCGCCGCCCGTTCGACGTGGTGGAGGCGACCAACTGGTACGCGCCCGCCGCGCTCCTCGCCCGGCGCCCGCCCTTCGCGCTGGTCACGCGCAACTCGACGCCCGCCGCCTTCTCGCGCGATCCGGCTTCCACCTTGCGCGACCGGATCGACGGGTGGGCGACCGACCGGCTGGAGCGGGCCCAGGCGCGTGGCAGCCATGCCTTGATCTCCAACACGGCCGAGCACGGCCGGCGCATCGCGGCCGAATACGGGCTCGCCGAGGGCGACCGGCCGCATGCCGTGATCGGCCTCAGCCTCGCGCCCGCCATGCTGGCCCGTGCGGGCGCGGCGCCCTATCCCGATGCGCCGGCGGGAACGCCGATCCGGCTCCTCTTCGTCGGCCGGCCGGAGCATCGGAAGGGGTTCGACGCCATCCTCGGCGCCGCGATCCTCCTGTCGCGGGAGGTGGAGGCCGGCACCCTGCCCGCTTTCGCGATCCGCCTTGCCGGTGTCGAGGCGGACGCCCTTCCCGCCGATCTGCCCCAGGGGGTGCGCGATCGCTTCGTGCCCCTTGGCCGGCTGCCCGAGGCCGATCTCGCGCGGGAATACGAAGGCGCTCACGCGGTTCTCGCCCCCTCGCGCTACGAGAGCTTCGGCCTCGTCTACCAAGAGGGCATGGCCTATGGCCGACCGATGGTGGCCTCCGACGAAGACGCCAGCGCGCGCGAGTTCGTCGGCTCGACGGGCGCCGGCTCCATGGCGCGCGAGACCACGGCGGACGCCCTCGCCGACGCCCTGCGCCCGGTGATCGCCGACCCGTCGTTCCGCGCCGCCCTTCGCGAACGGGCGCTTGCTGCCGCCGGTCGGTTCACACGTGAAACACTGGGCCGGGAAACGCTCGCCCTCTACGAGCAGGCGATCGCCCGCCTTCAGGCCCGGAAGGGCTGAAGCAGGGCGTCCGCCTCCTCCAGGCGCCCGCGCCCGGGCGCCATGGCCTCGTAGCCTTGCGAGCGGGTTTCCACGCGCTCGCGGGACAGGTGGTGGTCGATCGCACCGTGAAGGGCGATGAAGCTCTGCTGCCAGGGCCGGTCCGGCCGCTCGTGGACCCGTCCGTCAAAGCGGACGTCGCGACGGTTCAGTCGGTACTGCGTGTCGGGGTAGAGGTCGGCAAGGGTGCCGTCCACGAGGTTGCGCCGGGGCAGGCCGATCGAGACGGCGCCACCCGCGTCGGCCAGCGCCGCAAGAGCCGGCAGAAGGGCGCCGACGTCCGGCGCCAAGGTCTCGTCGCTGTCGAGCTGCAGTATCCAGGGGCTCTGCGAGAGATCCTGCAGCGCGGTGCGCTGGGCGGCGAAGTCGCCCGCAAGCGGGCGCCGGGCGATGCGGACATTCGGCTCTGGCGCGAGGGTCGGCCCCTCCTCGTCGGCGAGGATCACGATCTCCGAGCCCCAGGCGAGATGCGGGCGGAGCCCTTCCAGGGCACGCTCCCATTCGTCGGCCCGGCACAGGAGGCCGATCGCGACCGGCAACCCCGTCCCGGCCGCGAGATCGGCGAGGTCGGCCTCGCCGGCAGGCTCGGCGTGGGGGTTCGCGAGAGCCGCCCGCTGCACGGCGTCCGCCGGTCGCGCGGCCCGCCGCCAGCGCGTGGCGGCCGTGCGCAGGGTAAAGGCGTCGAGCCCGTAGGGCGCGTCGGCTTCGAGCCGGAACCGGTCGCCCGCCATCGCACTCCCGAGCTGCGCCAGCGCGGCCGGCCCTTGCGGCTCGTCGGTGAGGACGCCGCAGAAGCCGCAGGCGAGCGCGAAGCGGCGCCTCGTGCCGTCCGGCCAGCGCAGCGTGCGCTGCGTCGGCGCCAGCGCCCGCCCGCCGCACAGGAAGCAGCGGTGATCCGAAAGGCTCACGCGGCGAGCGAGGCTTCGAGCGGATGGAGGCGCAGAAGGCCGCCCGCCGCCATGGCCTCGAACCAGCGCCGCTCGCGCACGAAGTCGTGCCCGTCCCACCCTTCGAAGCCGAAGCCGTGGACGTCGATCGTCACGGTGCCGCCGAAGCGGCGCAGGAGGTGCAGCGAAACGAGGAACCCGGTGCTGGGTGCCGGCGGGCGGCGGCCCGGCGTGTGGAGGAGCGCGGCCGCCTCGCGGTGGACGCTGGCGGGCAGGACGGAAATCGGGGCCCCGAGCGGCGCCAGCCGGGCCTCGGCCTCCTCGGTCCAGTCGCGCCCGTCCTCGTCCGCGGGGGCCGGCGGCTTTCGGGCGAAGGGAAACAGGAAGGCGCCCGCCGCGCGCACCACGGGGCGGTCGAGAAAGCCGGGATCCTCCAGCCATTCGCGCATCTGGCCGCCGTGGTTGACGAGGGCGAGATGCGTGACGCGCCGGCCCGAGGCGGCGCCGAAGCCGGCAGCGTTGTTGAAGCGCACGACCCAGTCGGCCGCGTCGATCGCCTCGCCGCAGGCCCCGAGTTCGGGCGCGTTGCCGACGATCGCGATGTGCCGGGGCGTGCGGCGGGGTGGCGCGGAGATCGCGCAAAGGCCTTCCGACATGGGCCGATCCTCGTTTCCGCCGCCGTTCCTCCCGCCCCTAGATGACTCAAGGGAGCCGAAAGGAAAGGGGGTGCCCGCGTCACTTCGCCCATCCATGATGACGAACCGCAGGGGAGACATAGATTCACCCGCTCGCAACCGGCCGGACGGGGGTCCGGCCGATTCAAGCACGGGGGCCGTCCGTTTGCCGAAGCCGATCTCCTTCTTCGTCCATCACCAGGGGCGGGGCCATGCCAACCGCACCATGGCGCTCGTCTCGGAATTCTCGCGCGACCGGCCCGTGTCGGTGCTGACCGCGGGGCCGCATCTCTTCGACGGGTTCGGGCGCGACATCGAGATCGTGCCCCTGCCCAACATGATCGGCGCGGGCGTGCCGACCCCCCGCCTCTATGCCGAGCCGACGCCGCAGGTCATGCACTGCGTGCCGCTCGGCCTTTCCGAGATGCGCCGCACGATGCGCACCATCCTCGACCATCTCGACGATCGCGCCATCGGCCTCTTCGTGGTCGACGTCTCGGCCGAGATCGCGCTCCTGTCGCGCATCGCGAGCGTTCCCGCCGTCCAGATCCGCATGCACGGCGACCGTTCGGACATCGGCCATGTCGGCTCCTACGAGGCCTCGGTCGGCATGCTCGCCCCCTTCGACGAGCGGCTGGAGCAGGACGACTATCCCGCGCATCTGAGGGCCAAGACCTTCTATTCCGGCGGCCTCTGCACGACGCTCGACGCAGTGCCCGACAAGGCGGAGGCGCGCCGCCGGCTCGGACTCGATCCGGCGCGCGAGATCGTCGTCACGGTGACCGGCGGCGGGGGCAGCGGCACCCCCTACGCGCCCCTGACGGTGGCCGCCCGCGCCGCGCCCGACGCCCTCTGGCTGACGCTCGGGCCCACGCATCGCGAGGGGCACGAGACGGATTTTTCCAACCTCACCGAACTCGGCTGGGTGCCGGGGGTGACCGACTATCTCGCGGCGGCCGACATCGTGATCGCCTCGGCCGGCGACAACACGATCCACGAGGTGGCGCGCGTCGGCGCCAAGCTGATCGTGATGCCGGAATGGCGCTATTTCGGCGAGCAGACCCGCAAGGCCGAGGCGCTGGTGAAGCTCGGCGCGGCCGTCACCGCCCCCGCCTGGCCGGGAGACTTGGCAGGCTGGCAGGCGCTGCTCGCCGAGGCCCGCGCCCTCGACGGCGAGACGATCCGCACCCTCCACGATCCCGAGGCCGCGCGCCGCGCCGCCGGCTGGCTGGAGGGACTGACGGACGAACTCTGGGACGGGGCCGAGTCGGACGCGGGCGCCACGCCCGCCCTCAAGGTCGTCGGCTGACGGGGCATGGCGACGCTTCTCACCGTCCTGCGCGGCGGCGGGCGCTACGACGCCCTCTGGGTCGAGCGCCTGGCCCGCGGGGTGCGCCGGCACGCGCCGGCCTTCCGGCGCGTCCTCTGCCTCACCGACACGGACCTTGCGGTCGAAGGCGTCGAGAGGGTGCCGCTCCGGCACGACTGGCCGGTCTGGTGGTCCAAGATGGAAGCCTTCCGGCCTGGCCTGTCGGAGGGCACCACGGTCCTGTGCGATCTCGACACGGTGTTCGCGGGCGATGCCTCGGCGCTGGCCGAGCCGGGGCTCGCGGCCATGGAGGACTATTTCCTGACGGGCCGCGTCTCCACCGCCCTCCTGCGCTGGGAGGGCGACGAGCTCGCCTTCCTCTACGAGCGCTTCGCCGCCGAGCCGGAGCGCTGGATGCGGCCCGGCTCCTGCGGACAGGTGCCCAACAGCGTCCACGGCGACCAAGTCGTGGTCGACCACCTCCTGCGCGAGGCGGGCCGCCTGCCGCCCTTCTTCCAGGCGCGCCATCCCGGCCTTCTCGACTTCTACGACCCGCGGACCGAGACGCCCGGCCCGGTCGTGGTCTTCATCGGCGATTCCAAGCCCGACCGGGCGGGCGAGCCGATCGCTTCCCTCTGGCGGGGTGATTAAGAGCGCCTGACAAAACCTCGCGGGGTCGGTCTGACGGGTCTTTGCCGCCGATGCGTCGTCGCCGATGCTCGCCTATGCGCTGCATAGGCTCCGCTCGGCTTCTAGCCGCGGCGGCAATTCCCTCGCCAGCCCTCCGCCCGGAGGTCTTGTCAGACGCTCCAAGCCAAGGCGTGAACGCCCATCCAGAGGGCCATGGCGATCATCATCAGGTTCTCGGTGAGCGAGACGAAGCCGAGCGGCACGTTGGACGCGCCGCCGACGCAGGCGCATTTCAGCTCGCGCCGGTCGAGGTAGACCGCCTTGAACACCGAGACCGCGCCCACCGTCCCGATAAGAAGCGCGACCGGCACGGACAGCCAGGTCAGCGCCCCGGCCAGCATCAGGACGCCCGCTAGGCCTTCCGCGAAAGGATAGACGTAGGAATAGGGCACCCAGCGCTTGGCGAGGAGATCGTAGTTCAGGAACATGGTCGCGAAGCTCTCGACGTTCTGGAGCTTCTGGACGGCGAGGAGGCACATGGCGACGGCGACGAACCATTCCACCGTCCGCACCGAGAACGGCGTGCCGAGCACGGCATAGGCGATGGCGAGCGCCATTAGGGCACTCATCGCGAAGATCGCGATGACGGGCTTGTAGGTGGTCGCCTTGGGGTCGGCGACGCGCTTGCCGAGGTAGCGGCGCGTGTCGTCGTAGCCGCCGACGCGCTCCCCGTCGATGAAGATCTGCGGCGTCGTCTTCACGCCGTGCTCGGCCTTGAAGGCGTCCACCGCCTCGCGCGTGCGCAGCGGATGATCCTCGACGGCGAACCCTTCGCGCTTCAGAAGGTCCAGCGCCTTCAGGCCATAGGGGCAGGTGTGCGTCTCCATCACCATGCGGTGGATGGCGGCGCGGCGAGGGCTGGCGGCGGCGGAAGAGGACATGACGGGCGGCTTTCGGATTGGGGGGCCGCACCCCATATAGGGTCCGTACCCCGGTACGGAGTCAAGCCATGACCACTTGGACCATCGCCGGCCTTGCGCGCGAAGCCGGCATCGGCGTCGAGACCGTGCGCTTCTACCAGCGGCGCGGCCTCCTCGATCGGCCCGAGCGGCCGGCGGGGCCGGGCGCCGGCGGCGGCTTCCGGCGCTACGACGAGGCGGACGCCGAGCGCCTGCGCTTCGTGCGTGCCGCCAAGACCGCCGGCTTCACCCTGGAGGAGATCGTCGAACTCCTGCGGCTGGACGCGGTCGCGGACCGCGCCCGCGCGCGCGAACTCGCCGAGGCGCGCGTTCGGGCGCTCGACGCGCGGATCGCCGAACTGCAGGCTGCCCGCGATGCCCTGTCACACCTCGCCTCCGCCTGCCGAACGGGCGCACCCGGCCCCTGCCCGATCGTCTCGTCGCTGGCTGAGAGCAGCCGCGCTTGAGCCATCCTGCCGCAGCGCGCATCGAATCGGCGCCGGGATCGTTGCGCGGGAAACCATGATCGACGAGGCCCGGCATGAGCGAGACGGCGGAAAAGACCGACCCCAAGCTGTGGGACAAGGTGAAGCGCGCGGTGACGAAGGGGGCCAAGGGCGGAAAGCCCGGCCAATGGTCGGCCCGCAAGGCGCAGCTCGCCGTCCACGAGTACAAGGCCGAAGGCGGCGGCTACAAGGGCGAGAAGTCCGACGACAACAGCCTGCACCAATGGTCGGAAGAGGACTGGGGCACGAAGTCCGGCCGGGAAAGCGGCAAGACGGGCGAGCGCTACCTGCCGAAGGAGGCCCGCGAGCATCTCTCGAAGGAGGACTACGCCCGCACCACCGCCAAGAAGCGCCGGGACACGAAGCGGGGAAAGCAGTTCTCGGCCCAGCCGGCGGACGTCGCCGAGAAGACCGCGCCGTTCCGAAAGCACGACCGCGAGGCAACCAAGGCCGAGCTCTATGCGGAGGCGAAGAAGCGCGACATCAAGGGCCGCTCCTCGATGAGCAAGGCGCAGCTCGAGAAGGCTCTGGCCGGCTGAACCCGGTCAGAAGTCGCCGAGGCTGAGCTGCGGCGAGGGCTTCGTCGGCGGGCGGCGCTTGGGGACCATGGCCGCCTTGCCTGGGGGACGCGCATTGCGGGACGCCGCAGCGGGCTTGTCCCGCATGCGCTTCAGCGCGGCGTCGCGCGCCTTGGCCTCGGGCGCCTCCGGGTTTTCGGTGAGCCACTTGCCGCGCTTGATCACCTCGTTCACCCGGCCCTGGTTGACGCCGAGCTGGAAGGCGATCTCCTGCTGCGTCTGGCCGGTGGTCTCGTGCAGGTGCAGGATCTGGCGCGCGAGGTCGGGCGTCATCTTGCGGCCCGTCACACGCCGGGCGGGGCTGAGCGAGCGCTTCGCCTTGTCGCGCCGGCGCAGAAGCTCCAGGACATCTAGCGCCGAACGCAGGCCATGGGCCTTCAGCGCTTCTTCGAACTCCTTCAGCGTCGTCACGAAGCCGCCCTCCGAAATCGTCTTCCGATAAAGAATCTGAGGCGTTTCAATCGGTTCTTCAAGAGCGGACGCGCCGGGACTTCAAGCCGGCGCACCGCTCGCGTATGCCCGTCCCAAAGGCGAGCGCCGCGCGGCGCTCCCGCAGGCGGGAGAGACGGCATGACGGACGCGGCGACCCTTCTCGACTTCGACACGCTGAAAGGGCGGATCGAGGCGATCTTCGCGCGCGCCGGCCTGGCGCCGCTCCACGCGGCGGCGCTGGCGCGGGTGATCGCGGCCGGCGAGCGCGACGGCGCGAAGTCGCACGGCCTCTACCGGATCGAGGGCTGCCTGCGCACCTTGGCGGCCGGAAAGGTCTCGCCCGATGCCGTGCCGGAGCTTCTGGACGACGGCTCGGCCGTGATCCGGGTGCTGGCGGGCGGCGCCTTTTCGCCGGCCGCCTTCGAGCTCGGCGCGCCGCTTCTCGCCGAGCGGGCGCGCGCGCAGGGGCTGGCGGCTCTCGTCATCAACGACTGCGTCCATTTCTCGGCGCTCTGGCCCGAGGTCGAGGCGCTGGCCGCCGAAGGGCTCGCCGCGCTCGCCCTTTGCCCGAGCTACGCCACCGTGGCGCCGGCGGGCGGCACGCGGCCGCTTCTGGGCACCAACCCCTTCGCCTTCGCCTGGCCCCGGCCGGGCGGCACCCCTTACGTCTTCGACTTCGCGACCTCGGTGGCGGCGCGCGGCGAGATCGAGCTGCACCGCCGGGCCGGCAGGCCCCTGCCCGCCGGCTGGGCGATCGACGCGCAGGGCGCCGCGACCACCGATCCTGCCGAGGCACTGGCCGGCGCCATGCTGCCCTTCGGGGGGCACAAGGGATCGGCCATCTCGACCATGGTCGAGCTTCTCGCCGGCGCCATGATCGGCGACCTGACCAGCCGGGGCGCGCTGGACGCGCTCGGCACCACAACCCTCGCCCCCCGCCACGGAGAGCTGATCCTGGCGTTCTCGCCGGAGCGCTTTGCCGCCGACCGGCCGGGGGACCCGTTCGCGGCGGCCGAGACGCTGTTCGAGGCGATTCTCGGCCAAGGCGCGCGGCTGCCCTCGCAGCGTCGGTTCGGGGCGCGCGAAACCTCCCTGCGGCAGGGGATCGCCCTGTCGGCGGAGGAGACGGCCCTTCTCGGCCGGCTGGAGGCCGAAGGCGCCTGACGCGGCCGCCGCGAAAAAAAGTGTCATGGCATAAGAATTCGGCGAGACTTTCTCCTTAGAGTGGCCCGCGATCGATCCGGACCCCGGCGCCCATGAAGCTCAGACTGCAGCGCATCTCGCGCATCGGCGTCGCCGGGGTGCTGGCGACCGGCCTCTTCCTGGCCGGGCTGGTGGCGCTGTGGCACCTGACCGCCTATCGCCAGCATGCACAGGCGCTCATCCAGTTCGATCGCTTCGCCCTTTCGCTCCAGTTGATGGCCGCGGCCTCGACCGAGCGCGCGCTGGCCAACGTGCTTCTGAGCGCGGCGGAGAAAACGTCCGAGGAAACGGCAAAGCTCAGCGAGGCCCGTGCCCGGGTGGACGCGCTCTACGGTGCTCTGGTCCGGCAGTTCGCGCAGGAGTTCGGCCAGCGCGACGTGCTGCGTTCGGACGCGCAAAGCTTCGAGAGGGTGCTGAAGGGGGGCCGCGAAGCGGTGGACGCGCAGATCGCGATTCCCACCCGCGATCGATCGGCTCCCGACATCTCTGCGGCCATCCTGACGATGTTCCGCGTCGCCGATGGCGCGCAGGTGCTGCGCGACGATCTCGGCCAGGTCCTGGTCGGCCTGTCGCCCGAGCTCGTTCCCCTCCTGATGGCCGCGGTCTCGGTCAGCGACCTTCGCGACTATGCGGGCCGGCTCGGCTCCCTGGTCGTCATGCAGATCAACGCCGACGGGTGGAGCAGCCGCGCCACCATAGGGGAATTCGCGGCCATGCTGTCGCTCACCGACACGCTGCAGCGCCAGATCGAGAACTATGTCGCCCCGTTCATCCGCGACCAGGGGGTGGAGCGCGCGATCACGGCGGTCAACTTCGGCTACTTCGCCGGCTCGCGCGCCTATGCCCAAACGCTGTTCGCCAGCCGGCTCGAAAGCTCGGAAGCCAACGTCGACACCTTCAACGATCGGTACGATCCGGGCCTGCGCGCCACCGAGGCCCTGCGCGAGGCGCTTCTCGACGTCGCCCGCGCCGGGCTCATCGCCGCGCGCGACCGGAGCCTGCAGCTGGCAGTGGGCAGCGCGGCCGGCGCGGCCGTCTTCGGCCTTCTCGCCCTCCTGGCGCTGTCCGTCCTGGAGCGGGGCATCGTCCGCCCGCTGGTCGTGGCCCGCGAGCGCATGGCGCGCATCCTTTCCGGCGACCTCGCGGAGGAGACGCGCGAGGAGACGACGGTGTTCCTGGAGATCGACGCGCTGGAGCGCGACATCGAAACCCTGCGCCGGCACCAGATCGACCTGCGGCGCCTGGAAGGCGAGCGCGAGACCCTCTCGCGGGAGTTGCGGCGCCTCGCCTCCACCGACGCCTTGACCGGCCTTCTCAACCGCCGCGCCTTCGAGAACGGGGTCGCCGACCTCTTCGAGGGCGCCGGGGGGATCGGCGTCGGCTTCGGCATCGTGATGATCGACATCGACCACTTCAAGTCGATCAACGACCGGTTCGGTCACGGGACCGGCGACGAGGTCCTGCGCGAAGTAGGGCGCTTCCTGACGCGCAAGCTGCCGCCCGGCGCGCTCGTCGCCCGCTTCGGCGGCGAGGAGTTCGTCATGGCGCTGCCCGATATCGGCCGGGGCGAACTGGACCCCTTCGTGGAAGCGCTGCGCGCCCGGCTGGAGGCCGCCCGCATCCTCGCGACGCCGCGGCTCCGCGTGACGGCGAGCTTCGGCGTCCACTGGGTGGCGCCGGGCCAGCCGCTCGACTGGCAGGCGTTCCACCGGATCGCCGACGACCACCTCTACCGCGCCAAGCGGAGCGGCCGGAACCGGGTCGCCTCGAGCGCCGCCTGACCGGCATCCCGGGCGCTTCGGCATCCCGGCGCACGCCGCCCGGCCGAGGGTCCCGCAGGACTGAACACAGCGTCGCGTGCCGGCGGCCGCCTCAAAGCTGTTCGCATCGCGCGCCAGGGTCTAAAGGTCGTCCCGACGGCGCCGCGGCGCCCCCTCCTGCCGGGACGATCCCATGAGCCAGCCCCTCGAACTCGGCCTCGACACGTTCGGCGACGTGACTCGCGGGCCGGACGGCGCCCCTCGCTCCCACGCGGCGGTGATCCGCGAGGTGGTGGACCAGGGCGTGCTGGCCGACGAGCTCGGCCTTGCCTTCTTCGGGGTCGGCGAGCATCACCGCGCCGACTTCGCCGTGTCCGCGCCGGAGGTGGTGCTGGCGGCCCTGGCCGCGCGCACCAGCCGGATCCGCCTCGGCTCGGCCGTCACCGTCCTGTCGTCGGACGATCCGATCCGCGTGTTCCAGCGCTTCTCGACGCTCGACGCCCTGTCGAACGGGCGGGCGGAGGCGATCCTCGGACGCGGGTCCTTCACCGAGTCCTTTCCCCTGTTCGGCCTCGAGCTGGAGGACTACGAGCGCCTCTTCGAGGAGAAGCTCGACCTCTTCGCGCAGCTCCTGAAGGGCGGGCCGGTCCGCTGGCAGGGATCGGTGCGTCCGCCGCTCGCCGTGCCCGGCGTCTATCCCGAACCGGAGGGCGACGGCTTCACCGCCTGGATCGGCGTCGGCGGCAGCCCGGAATCGGTGGTGCGCGCGGCGCGCTACGGCCTGCCCATGATGCTGGCCATCATCGGCGGCGCCCCCGGACGCTTCCGTCCCTATGTCGACCTCTACCATCGCGCTGTGGCCGAGATCGGCGGCGCGGTCCGCCCGCTCGGCGTCCATTCGCCGGGCTACGTCGCGGAGACGGACGAGGCGGCGCGCGCCGAGTTCTTCGACGACTACCGCACCATGCACGCACGTATCGGCGCCGAGCGCGGCTGGCCGCCGCTGGAGCGCGCCGCCTTCGAGCGCGAGATCGAGCACGGCTCGCTCTATGTCGGCTCGCCCGAGACGGTGGCGCGCAAGATCGCGGCCACGGCCTCGGCGCTCGGCCTGTCCCGATTCGACCTGAAATACAGCGCCGGCCCCCTGCCGCACGATCGCCTGATGCGCTGCATCGAGCTCTATGGCGGGGTGGTCGCCCCGCGCGTGCGCGAACTCCTCGACGCCTGAGGCCGGGTCAGTCCGCGCCCTGCCGCCGAGCGCCCCGGATCATGCGCCGGGCGATGTCGCGCACGGCCTCGTCGTCCTTCGTCCCGTCGCGGGCGGGGTCGCCGAGATGGTCGAGGCTGCCCTCGACGAAGTCGAGGAGGCCGGGATGGCGGGCCTCGACATATTCGATCAGCTTGAACAGGACGTGTTCGGCCGCGATCTCGCGGCGGCGGGCCTGGATGGCGGTGGCGTCGGGGGCGTCGGTCACGGGTGCTCTCCTCGTTGGTCGCGTCCCAACGCGCCGAGGCGGGGAAAGGTTGACGCGCCCGGCCGGCGTCTGGTCTTTTCGCCGGCTACGCACCCGCCTTCGGCCCTCCCTTCATTGCCGCGGGAGGCCGAAGACATAAGTCCCCCGCGATCTTCGGATCGCTCCCTCGCCATGGAGCCGGCCAGGGCTATCTCAGTTCGCACCGCTTGCAGGACGGGTGGCGGCGGACTGCGTCCCGACCGACGACCAGGAACTCGAAAGCAGGCTGTCCCGGATGAGCGTTCCCGACCCGGTTCGACCCGGTTCCGCCCCGCCGCACCGACGCTACGGTGCCATCCTCGACAACACCGAGATCGGCTTCTGCGTCCTGGAGATGCTGCACGACGGAGCGGGCCGGGCGGTGGACTACCGCTTCGTCGAGACGAACCCGGCCTTCGAGCGCGAGACGGGCCTGCGGAACGCGGTGGGCCGGACGGCGCGCGCGCTGGTGCCGGGCCTGGAACAGGCCTGGGTGGACACCTATGCCGCCGTCGACGCCAGCCGCGAGGCGACGCGCTTCGAGAGCGGATCGGAGGCCATGGGCCGCTGGTTCGAGGTCTACGCCTTCCCGGTGGACGAGCCCGCCCTCCATCGCGTCGGCCTCCTGTTCAACGACATCAGCGCGCGCCGGGCCGCCGAGGAGGAGCTGCGCCGCAGCGAGGAGCGGTTCCGCGTCTTCGCGCAGGCCATGCCCAACCAGGTCTGGGCCGCGCAGGCCGACGGGACTCTCGACTGGTTCAACGACGCGGTCTACGCCTATACGGGCCACGAACCCGGCTCGCTGGACGGGCGCGGCGCCTGGGAACCGCTGATTCATCCCGACGATCTCCCGGACATGAGGCAGCTCTGGTGGCGCAGCCTGTCCACGGGCGAGGTCTTCGAGCACGAGTTCCGGATGCGCCGCCACGACGGCGCCTATCGCTGGCTCCTGGCGCGTGCCCTGCCGGTGCGCGACGAAGCGGGCGCGGTGATCCGCTCGGTCGGCTCCAGCACCGACATCGACGAGAAGCGGCGCCGGACGGCCGAGCTCGCGCGCCTCAACGCCACGCTGGAGGACAAGGTCGCCGAGCGCACGCGCGAGCGCGACCTGATCTGGGCGGCCTCCACCGACCTCCTGTGCGTGGCCGACCTCCAGGGCTGGATGATCGAGATCAATCCCGCCTGGACGGCCACCACCGGCTGGAGCGAGGCCGAGCTGAAGGCCAGGCCCTTCCACGACTTCGTCCATCCCGACGACCGGGAGGCCACCGCGGCCGCCGCCGACGGCCTCGCCCGAGGCGTGCCGGCGCTCGCCTTCGAGAACCGCTACCGCTGCAAGGACGGCTCCTACCGCTGGCTGTCCTGGAACGCGGTGCCGCGCGAGGGCCGCATCTACGGCACCGTGCGCGACGTCACCGCGATGCGCCGCCAGGCCGAGGAGCTCGCCCAGCGGACGGCCGAGCGCGACCGCGTCTGGCAGACCACCAACGACCTCATGGGCACGGCCGGCCTCGACGGCCGGCTGCGCGCGATCAACCCGGCCTGGACACGCCTGCTCGGACGGAGCGAGGCGGAACTCCTGTCCCTCGACCCGGCCGGCCTCGTGGATCCGCAAGGCCACGAAGAGATGGCCGCGGTCCTCTCACGCCTCTCGGCGGGCGAGCGGGTGGACGGGTACGTCAACCGTCTTCGGACCCGGGAGGGGGTCCTGCGGACCATCCAGTGGGCGGCGACCCCGGATGTCGAGGCGGGCGTCTTCCATATGGTCGGGCGCGACGTGACGGAGCAGGCCCAGGCCGAGGACGCGTTGCGCCAGAGCCAGAAGATGGAGGCCGTCGGCCAGCTCACGGGCGGCATCGCGCACGACTTCAACAACCTCCTCGCCGGCATCTCGGGCAGCCTGGAAATGATCGAGACGCGCCTGGCCCAGGGGCGCGGCGAGGAGGTCGGGCGCTATGTCGCGGCCGCGCAAGGGGCCGCCCGGCGCGCCGCAGCGCTCACCCATCGCCTGCTCGCCTTCTCCCGCCGCCAGACGCTGGCGCCCCGGGCCACCGACGCGCCCGCCCTGGTGGCGGGGTTGGAGGATCTGGTCCGCCGCACGGTCGGCCCGTCCATCGTGGTGGAGACGGAGGTCGGCGGGGCGGTCGGCGCCGTGCTCGTCGATCCCAATCAGCTGGAGAACGCCCTTCTCAACCTGTGCATCAACGGGCGAGACGCCATGCCGGACGGGGGACGGCTGCGCATCGCGATCCACAACCGGCAGCTCGGCGAACGCGAGGCGCGCGAACTCGACCTCGCCCCCGGTCCCTACGTCTCGATCTGCGTGACGGACGACGGGACGGGGATGGAGCCGGCCGTTCTGGAACGGGCGATGGAGCCCTTCTTCACCACCAAGCCGATCGGGATGGGCACCGGGCTCGGCCTGTCGATGATCTACGGCTTCGCCCGCCAGTCGGGCGGGCAGGTCCGGATCCGCTCGGCGCCGGGCCAGGGGACGCAGGCCTGCCTCGTGCTGCCGCTTCACGCCGGGTCGGCCGAACCCGACGCCGGGCCGCCCGCCGACGCGGCGCCGGCCGAGGGTGGGGGGCGCCGGGTCCTCGTGATCGACGACGAGCCCCTGGTGCGCATGCTCGTCGTCGACGTGCTCGACGAACTCGGCTACACGGCCCTGGAGGCCGAGGACGGCCCGTCGGGGCTGGCCATCGTGCGCTCGGACCAGCGGATCGACCTCCTGATCACGGATGTCGGCCTGCCCAACGGCATGAACGGGCGGCAGGTCGCCGACGCCGCGCGCCAGCTCCGCCCCCGGCTCAAGGTGCTGTTCGTCACCGGCTATGCCGAGAACGCCGTCCTGAACCGGGGCGACCTGGAGCCGGGCATGGCGGTCGTCACCAAGCCCTTCGACATGCGCGAGCTCGGACGGCGCATCGGCGCCCTTCTGGACGGGGACCACGCTTGAAGCGCGAGGCCGCCCACAACGCCTCCCCTTCGTCCGGGGAAGGCGCGCAAGTCTCTGCGGCCCGGCGCTTCACCCTACCCATCCGCTGGCATCTCGTGGTCTTCGCGGCCCTGGTTCTCCTGCCGCAGATCGGGCTCGGCCTGTGCCTCGGCTGGTGGTACTCCAAGGCCGAGCACGAGCGCCTGGAAGCCAGCGCGGTCGCGGCGGCGGCCACCGTCAGCGACCAGCTCGACCGCGAGCTGGAGGCGATGAAGGCCGCGCTTCGGGCGCTGGCGACCTCGCCCAACGCCACGTCGGAGAACTTTCCCGCCCTTCGCCAGCAGTCGCAGCAGTTGCTGGCCGAGCACGGGGCGATGCTGGCCGTGCGCGACCGCGACGGCCGGCAGGTCCTGAACTCGCTCGTGCCGCTCGGGCAACCGCTGCCCACCGCGGTCGATCCGGTGCTGGCGGCCGCCGACGCCCGCGTGATCGACGATGGAGAAGCCGCGGTCTCCGACCTCTTCGTCGGGCAGGTCACGTCGGAATTCTACACCGCCGTGATCGTCCCGCTCGTGGTCGGCGATCGGACCCGCTACGCGATGAGCATGGCGCTCAAACCCACCGCAATCCAGGATATCCTGATCCGGACGCGCCTGCCCGATACCTGGACATCGACGGTGCTGGATTCCCGGGGCCGCATCGTGGCGCGCTCGCGCAACCAGGAGCGCTTTCTGGGGCAAGGCGCGTCGTCCGAATTCCTCCGCGAGATCGAAGGCCTGCGCAGCGGCGTCGTGCCCAAGGTGACGGGTCTCGACGGACAGCCGCACTTCGCCGCCTTCGACACGCTCGACAACGCGGGCTGGCGCGTGGTGGTGGGCGTGCCGCACGCGGTTCTCAACGCCCCGTTCCGCATCCTCGTCCTGACGATCGCCGGCACCGCGCTGCTGGCATTGGGGATCTCGACGATCCTCGCCCGCCTGTATTCGCTCCGGCTGGAGCGCGAGGTTACCTCGCTGCAGGCCATGGCGGCCGCGACCGGTACGGGCACCGCCCCGGAGCGTCGGCCGGGGCATGTGCGCGAGCTGGAGGCGATCGCCGCGGCCCTGCGCGCCTCCGACGCCTCCCTCCTCGAGCGCAACCGGACGCGCGATCTCCTGCTGGCCGAACTCAACCACCGCGTCCGCAACACGCTGAGCGTGCTTCTGGCGGTGGTCAACCAGACGATCCGCTCGGGCGGCGACGAGGCGCTGGCGCGCAAGACCACCGGGCGCATCATGGCCCTGTCGCGGGCGCACGACCTCCTGTCCCATGCCGAATGGTCGCCCGTCGCCCTGTCGGACCTCGTGCGCCGGACGAGCGAGGCAGAAGGCCTGCCCATCGTCTTCGAGGGGCGGGAGATCCATCTGCGGGCCGAGGCCGTCGCCCCGATGGCGCAGGTACTGCACGAACTCAGCGTGAACCAGCGCCGGCACGGTCGGAACCATGCCGACGGGGCGGTGCTGCGTACCGCCGTCGAGCCGGGGGGCGTGCGCCTGACCTGGCGGCTCCCGGGCGCGCAAGGCGAACGCCCCTGCCTTCCGGGCTTCGGCCTGCGCCTCGTGCGCATGTGCGTGGAGCGCCAGCTCTTCGGACGGATCGAGCGGCTGGACGCGGCCGGGCTGGAGGCTCTCCTTCCCCCGGCCTATCTGACGGGCCAGGGCCTGCCCACGGCCCCCTTCGCCGCGCGCTGGCAGGACGATTCCAGGGCCTGACCTTTCGGACAGGGGAGCGAGGTCCGCCCCTCACCGCTCGCGCAGCGATTCCTCGACGTTCTTGAGCACCGGTTCCATCAGGTATTCGAGCACCGAGCGCCCTTCCGTCGGGATCACCACGGAGGCGGCCATGCCGGCGACCAGCCGGCCGCGCACCTCTGCAGGCAGGGTGGACTGGTCGATCTCGACCTCGGCGGCGTAGGCCGGCGGCTGGGCCGGGTCGGGGCCGGCCACCGTGTCGCGCGACAGGCCGACGAGACGACCCGTCACCTTCTCGCGGCGGTACTTCATCAAGGAGCCCGGATGGACCTCGACCATCATGCCTTCGTGGACCCGGTCGATCTCGGCCGGGGGGATGCGCACGCGCACGCGCATCTCCTCGCCCTCGGGCACCACTTCCAGGATCGGCTCGCCGGGACGCACCACGCCGCCCACCGTGAAGGCGCGCGAGGACTGGACGGTGCCGGCCACGGGCGAGCGGATGGCCGAGCGCGACAGGAGGTCGAGCGCCACCTGCCGCTCCTGGCGGAGCGAGGCGATCTGGCGTCCGACCTCGATCAGCTTGGCCGAGGCCTCCTGCCGATACTCCTTGCGCAGCGCCTCGCGCTTGAGGTCGATCTCGGCCAGCTTGTCCATGCCCTTCCGCTCGTCGTTGCGGCTCTTGCGGATCACGCCCTCGTATTGCGCCTTCTGACGGTCGAGGGTGGTGACGCGGCTGAGCGCGACGAGGCCCTTGTCGTAGAGCGGCTTCACGCTCTTCAGCTCGCGCGCGATGCTGGAGAGCTGATCTGAGGCCGCTTGCGCGTCGAGCTTGGTCTGGGCAATCTCGTTGCGCGCCTGGCGCGCTTGCGTGTCGAGAAGCTCCAGCGAGCCGGCCAGGACCTGACGCCGCTCCTCGAACTCGCGATAGTTGTCCTGCAGCTCGCCCCCATCGAGGCCGCGCATGAGCGAGGCCGCCTCCTCGGGCAGGACCATGTAGTCGGCCAGGTCCCGCTGGGCGACGAGGCGGGCTTCGGTGGCGAGCGCGCCGGCCAGCGCCTGCGCGGCGGCGGCGGCGGCGGCCTGGCTGCGCGTCGTGTCGAGGCGCAGGAGCACCTGGCCCGCCTCCACCCGGTCGCCGTCGCGCGCCAGGATCTCCTCCACGATGCCGCCTTCCAGATGCTGGATCGTCTGGCGGTACGATTCCACCGCGAAGGTCCCGGCCGTCACCACCGCCGCGTTGACATGGGCGAAGGCCGCCCAGCCGCCGCACAGGCCGACCGACAGGCCGAGCACGATCCAGCCGGTGCGCAGCGACCGGCGCCAGTTGGTGTTGGGGGCCGGCGCCCCGAGCAGCAAGGGCGCGGGGGCGCCGGCGGGTTGGGCGGCCAGCGGCCGCAGGGCGCTCATCCGCCGGTCCCCGTGCGCTGGAGGTCGAGGACCGGCGCCTGCGGCGCGTCGCGGAAGCGCGGCAGGCGGTTGAAGATGCGCTCGCGCGAGCCGATCGCCTGGACGACGCCCTCGTTGAGCACGAGGAGATCGTCGCAGAAGCCGAGGAGGCTGATGCGGTGCGAGACGACGATCACCGCCGCCCCATCGTCGCGCAGGCGCTGCATGGTGCGCCCGAGCACCTGCTCGGCGCCGGCGTCGAGGTTGGAGTTCGGCTCGTCCAGGACCACGAGGCGCGGGCTCCCGTAGACCGCACGCGCCAGCGCCACGCGCTGGCGCTGGCCGCCCGACAGGACGTGGCCGCCGGGGCCGCTGAGCCGCGTGGCATAGCCTTCGGGCAGGCCGCGCATGATGTCGTGGATGCCGGCGAGCTCCACCGCCTGGAGGATCTTCTCGCTGGTGGCGGCCGGATCGAAGCGCGCGATGTTCTCGGCGATCGTGCCGGGCAGGAACTCGACGTCCTGCGGCACGTAGCCGACATGGCGGCCGAGTTCGTCCGGGTCCCAGTGCGACAGGTCCTGCTCGCCGAAGACGATCGTGCCGCGCGCCGGCTTCCAGATGCCGGTGACGAGCCGCGACAGGCAGGACTTGCCCGCGCCGCTCGGGCCGACGACGCCCAGGATCCGGCCGGGCGCCAGCGAGAAGGACACGTCGTTGATGACCGGCTTGCCCATGCCCGGCGGCCCGCCGACGAGGCGCGTGACCTTCAGCTCGCCGGACGGCGCGGGCAGCGACAGCGGATGGGGCGCCTCCTCGATGCCGCGCAGCAGCGCGTCGAGGCGGCGCGCGGCCGAGACGAAGGACTGGATCTGGCTCCAGTTGCCGATGATGTACTGGAGCGGCCCCTGGGCGCGCATCATCACCATCAGCACCACGAAGAGCACGGACAGCTGGATGCGGTCGGTCAGAAACAGGAAGCCGCCGAGCCCGTAGACCACGATCATCTGTGCGTTCTGGACCATGCGCGGCACGAGGCCGATCAGGGCCGCACGCGACTGGGCGAGGCCCCGCCAGCCGAGGCCGTCGCGGTGGAGCGCGTACCAGCGCTCGGTCAGCGCCGGCAGCATGCCCATGACGCGCAGCGCCTCGGCGTTGCGCGACACGGCGAGACCGAACTCGTTGGCCTCCACGTCGAACCGCTGCGCGGTCGCCAGGTGCCCCGCGACCCAGTAGTGGGTGGCCACCGACATGGCGGCCGAGAAGGAAAGGAGCCCGAGCATCAGGAAGCCGAAGGGGGCGCTGATGAAGAACATGGCCAGGACGAAGAGCGGCGACCAGAAGGCGTCGACCACCGCCGACAGCGAAGGGCCGCACAGGAAGCGGCGCACGGTCTGGAGATCGGCCAGCGCCTGGGCGGCGGGCGCGTTGGCGCGGCCCTGCCCCCGGTTCACCGCGTCGAAGCAGACGCGGGTCAGGCGCTCGTCGATCTCCAGGCCCATCCGCTCCAGCACCTGGGCGCGGATCTGCTCCATGATCGTGTAGGTCGCCGCGACGACGGCCGCGATCATGAGGAGGGTGATCAGCGTCGAGGCGTTGCGGCTGGTGCCGACGCGCTCCACGATGCTCATGGGCACCAGCGACATGGCCATGAACAGGAACGGCAGGAAGAAGCCGAAGGCGAAGAGGTTGACGTAGCCGAGCGACATCGAGCGGACGATGCCGAGGAGCGGCGAGGACAGGACGGGCTTCATCCGCCTCCCCTTCCGCCCTCGGGGCACGGCAAGGCGCGGCGCCCGAACGGCGCGTCGCCTCCCGCCCCCTGGCGCTTCCCGGTCGGCCGGGGATCGCGCATATGGCCCGTTCCTTTCTCTCCCCGCCGGATCGCGGGTCCGGACGGGCTGGATCGAAGCCGCCCGGCCGCCGTTCTCCCGGGGCCGGCGCACGGGACGCGGCATCGGGCATTCGACGAAAAATGACACGAGGGGAGTAAAGCTCTGTTTAAAAAGGCCGCATCGCGCTTCGCCCCGCCGGCCGGGCATAGGCCCAAGGCCCGCGTCCTCGGCGGCACGCTGGCGGCCGGGCTCCTTGCGGGCGCGGGGGTGGCGGCAGGCAAGCCGCCGGCCCTCAGCCTGTCGGTGCGCCCCGGCGAGGAGCGCCTCCTCTTCGACCACGGGCGCGACGCCTGCGAGACATGGGACATTCCCGACACGCCGAGCCGCGCCTTCCGCGACGCGGCCGGAACGATCCACCTCTTCCAGAGCCACCACCGCGCGCGGCCACTCCGGGGTCCGGACTTCGCCTCGCTCTCGCACCCTTGCGCGGTCGCCTTCGAGGGCGGCGGCCGGGACGACCCCGCCTCCTTCGACAACCGGAGCTGGATCGCCAGCACCTTCTCGCCCGACGGGCGCACGGTCCATGCGATCGTGCACGACGAGTATCGCGGGCATCTCGCCGGCGTCTGCGGCCCCGACGAGGCCGAAGCCTGCTGGTACAACACGCTGACCGCGGCCGTCTCGACCGACGGGGGCGCGAGCTTCCGGGCGGCCGAGACGCGCCTCGTCGCCGCCTTGCCGCGCCGGGCGGCCGAGACGCGCGGGGGCCACGCGGGCCTGTTCGAGCCGACCAACATCGTGGCGGTGCAGGGCGGCTTCGCGATGATGGCCAACGTCGTCGCGCCGCCGCCCCAGCGCTCCGGCAACTGTCTCCTGCGCACCGACGACCTCGCCGATGCCTCGCGTTGGCGGGCGTGGTCGCAGGGCGCCTTCCGCACCCGCTTCGCCGACCCCTATGCCCGGGAGCTCGATCCGGGCGCGCATCTGTGCGACCCGATCGACCCGGCCAGCCTGCCCTGGCCCGTCACCAGCCTTACCCGCCACCGGGCGTCCGGCCAATGGATCGCCACCATGAAAGGTCGCCGGGCGGACGCGGCCGGGGTGGAGCGCACCGGCGTCTACTATGCGACCAGTCCCGACCTCCTCCAATGGCGGGGGCCGGCGCTCCTCCTCGAGGCACCGCTGATGGGAAGCGGCACCCCGTGCGCGCCGGAGCGTCCGATCGGCTATCCCGCGCTGATCGATCCGGCGAGCCCCGACCGCAACTTCGCCGAGGTCGGCGACCATCCCGCCCTCACCTTCGTGCGCGCCCGCCTCGACGGCTGCGAGATCGGCCCGGACCGGGACATCGTCATGGTGCCGGTGGAGATCGGGGAGCGGTAGGGCGCGCAAGCACCCCGGTCTTGCCCCCACGTCACCAGGCTCGTATATACGAGTTATGCGGATCGTGTGGGACGAGAGAAAGCGTCAGCTCAACCTGGCCAAGCACGGCTTGGACTTTACCGATCTCGACATCGACTTCTTCGCCTCGGCCTCGGTCCTGCCCGCCCATTTCCGGGCGGCTGCGAGCCATCGGCTGGCTGGAAGGGGCGCTTGTCGTGTTGGTCGTCTTCCAACCTCTGGGAAGCCAAGCCGTTTCGATCGTCAGCCTGCGTCCCGCCTCGAAGCACGAGAGATTGAGACATGAGCAAGGAGTTTGACCCCATCCACGCAGCGGCCCACGGCTATACCCGTGAGGATTGGGACGCTGTCACCGACAATCCGGAATGGACGCACGAGGACTTCGCGCGTGCCAGGCCCTTGTCCGAAGCGATGCCGGACCTTCACGCCGGCATCCTGGAGACGATCCGCAAGCGTGGCCCGGTGCGAACGAAGACGCCCGTCTCCATTCGCCTCGACGACGACCTCGTGGAAAAGCTGCGTGCGTCCGGCCCGGGTTGGCAGAGCCGCGTCAACGAGGCCCTGCAGCGGTGGATCGACACCGCCGCCTGACGGTCCTCACATGCGCGTCTTGACGCCGCTCTTCTCGATGAAGGCCTTCATCCGGTCGTAGCGCTCGGGGAAGAGCTGCGAGAAACGCGAGAAGCGCGAGGGGTCGAGCGCGTCGGCGAGCGTGTGGCGCTCGAACTGGCCGGGGGAATAGATCGGCAGGTCGAAGGTCTCGGCCAGCTCGCGCGAGCGCGTGTCGTAGGAGAAGAGAACGCCCGGCACGCCCATGGCGACCGCCGGCAGGACGGCATGGACGCGGTAGCCGAGCGCGGCGTCGAACTGGGGGGCGTAGACGTCGTAGTCGCCGGGTGCGCCGACATAGTAGAGGCGCTCCTCGTAGAGCTGCTTCAGGCGGGCGCCCGTGATCTCGTCGAACCACCCTTCCGCCACGAGCTTGGCGGTCGCCCTGTCGCGGTGGAGCGGCGCGCGGAAGAAGAAGGCCTTCTCCTCCGGCTCGCCGTGGCAGGAGAGATAGAGGTCGGCGACGAGATCGAGCTTGGCGATGATGCGCTTCTGCGTGGCCTGGAACTCGGCCGGGTCTACCGCATAGGTCGAGCCGACCTCGCGCCGCAGCGAGAAGGTGACGCGCTTCGGCCCGCCTTCCTTGTGGCGGAGCGCCATCGCGCGGTCGCGGGCGCGGAACATGGAGGGGCAGCCGACGATCTCGAGATTGTGGATGCCGTTGCGGTGCAGCGTCTCGGCCGAGAAGGCGCCGCGCACGCCGATCGTGGCGCGCTCGGCGATCATGCGCCACAGGCGGCGCCCCTCGGGCGGCAGGATGATCGGACGCTCGGTCTCGGCTTGCGCGCCCACCCCGATGCACAGGACCGGCAGCTCCAGCGCCTCGATCCACTGCGGGAAATGGCCCCAGTCCATCTCCTCGTGGATGTAGTTGGAGCCGCGCAGGAGGATGAAGTCGCAGGCGCCCTTGATGCGGCGCACCTCCGCCTCCGTCACCGGCTCGTCGATGTTGAGGAGCGCGCCGTCGCTGTAGTCCACGAGGCGCAGCGTGGAATCGTACACGCAGATATCGCCGGTGTTGTAATAGTCCTCCAACGTGTTCCGGAAGGGGACGTCGAACCACACGGCCTCATGGTTGTTGAGCCGCCGGCCGGAATACTTCACCAGGGCTGCACGCATGGGGGCTCAACCTTTGCTTGTGGTCATGCGATGAATAAAGGCCAGCGCATCATGGCCGGGAATGATTAAGCTTTGATGGGGATGCCCCGTCAGCCGCCGCCGAAGAGCCCGGCCTCGAAAGCCGGCGGGCGGCGCGGAACGGCGGTCGGCGCATGGATCAGGCGCATGGCCTGCGGCACGCAGAGGCTCGCCATGTCGTAGCGCGAGACCACGGTGCGGCGCGCGGCCGCACCCATGGCGGCGAAGCGTTCGGGCTCCGCCAGGACCCGCGTCACCGTGGCGGCCAGCGCCTGCGGGTCGTGGAAGGGGACGAGATGGCCGTTCGTCCCGTCGATCACCTCGCGCACCGGCGGCGTGTCGGAGGCCACCATCACGCAGCCCGTCGCCATCGCCTCCAGGCACGACCAGGACAGGACGAAGGGATAGGTGAGGTAGACATGGGCACGCGACACCTTGAGCACGTCGAGATAGCGCGCGAAGGGCAGATGCCCGAGGAAATGGACGCGGCCGAGGTCGATCTCGCCCGCCACCTCGTTGAGGAAGATGCGGTGCCAGCTCTCGCCCGTGGGCGGTCGCTGGCCGTAGGACACGTCGAAGCCGCCGACGACGAGCACGCGCGCCTGCGGCCGGCTCTTCAGGATCGCCGGTAGCGCCCGGCAGAAGACGTGGTAGCCGCGCAGGGGCTCGAGGTTGCGCGCCACGAAGGTGACCGTCTCCTCGCCGGCCCGCAGGATCGTCCCGTCGTCGAGCCGGAGCGTCGCGGAGGGATCGGGCGCGACGAGGCGCGTGTCGACGCCCTCGTGGACGGTGCGGATCTTCGGCCGGAACTCGGCCGGAAAGGTGGAGCGCTGCCAGAGCGTCGGCGAGATGGCGAGGTCGCAGTCGGACAGGGCGAGGAGGCTCGCCGCGTTGCGTGCATGGAGGCCCACCAGCCCGTCGAGGCCGAGTTCGGGGAACTCGGGGTCGAAGTTCACGTCGGAATCGCGCGGACGGTAGAAGTATTCGCAATAGACGACGAGGCGCGCGTCGGGAAAGACCGAGCGCAGCGGCATGGCCTCGCCCCAGCCGGAATGGACGACGACGATGTCGGGCGTGAAGCCCGAGGCGCGCAGCATGGTGGCGACGTAGAGCGCCTGCTCGGCCCGCCGCGCCTCGCCGTCGAAGCGCCGGGCGAACGGGTGCGTGGCGGCAAGCGAGCCGGGGGGCAGCGTGTAGCGGTGGAGGGTGACGCCGGGCAGCGGGCGCGAGCCCTCCGCCCCGATGGCGCGCACCTCGTTCTTCGGATCGGCGCCCAGATGCAGCGCGAGATGCCGGAACTGGGCGGGGAAGTTGTTGTGGACGAAGAGATACTTCATGCCGCGGCGGAGGCCCGCGCCTCCCCTTCTTCCGGCAGGTCGGGCGGCGGCGGGGCCGCGAAGTCCGACAGGTCGCCGAAGGCGAGGACGTCGAACAGGTCGCTGCCGTCCAGCGCGAAGTTCATCGCCTCCAGCGAGGCGAGCACGATGTCCGCGGGCTCGGCGAGGCGCGGCTGGGCGGCGACGGCGCCCGGCAGGCCCGGCGCGGGGCGCGCGGGAGGCAAGGGCAGGCGCTCGGGCCGGAAATGGCGGCGCGAGAAGAGGATCGCGCCGGCCACGTCCAGCGGCAGGAAGGAGCGCGTGGCGAGCGCGGCGGCGGCCCCGTCGTCGAGCGCGGCGAGGCGCGCGGCATCCACCGTGTGGTCGGCCGCGGGGTTGCCGGCGGGATCGCGCAGCGGCACCAGGACATTGGCGATGCGCAGGAGCTCCAGCGCCGCCGACAGCTTCACCGCGCCCGCCCGCATGGCGACGAGCGCCTTGTGGATGCCCGCCATCTCCTGCGACAGGACGGCGCCCGCCGGGTCGGCGCAGACCGGGATGCCCCAGGGGCCGACGAGACCGGCCTCCGCCACGACGTCGATCTCGTCGATCGGCCGCCCGCCGCGCCGATTCGACAGGACGAAGGGGTGCGTGCGCAGCGCCAGCGGCTTGTAGCTCGCGGCCCAGGCGCCCTGCTGGTCCAGGACCGGCCGCCACACGAAGGCGGGATGCACCAGCGCGCCGAGGCGCGGCATGCCGCCGAGCATGCGCACGGCCAGCGGCAGGTGATGGGCGGTGAGGTGGAACTCGGTGTCGTTGACCGGAATCCAGGCGAGCGAAGCGGCGAAGCCGAAATGCTCGGGCGGGCGGAAGCGCGCGCCCGCCATGGACGACAGGGGGGTGAGCGTCATCGTCATCGCGGCGCGCTCCCCGAGGCGGCGGCACGCGCGGCCGTGAGGAGCGCCGCGGCGCGAAACAGCGACAGCCGGTGCGAGGAGAGGAGGCGCGCCGCCGCGATGCCGAAGCGCGCGACCACCGGCTCGAGGCGCGGCGTGTCGAAGGCGGCGGCCGTGACGACGACCAGTCCCTCGATGTCGCAGCTCCGCCCGCCGCCGAGATCGAAGCGCAGCGGCCAGGGCTCCAGGAGCCCGAGTTCGCCGAGCGTCCGGCCGATCGCGGAGGTGCGGGAAAAGTCGCGCTCGAAGAGGGACAGGGCGCGCAGCCGCAGCTCCGCCCCCTTGGTGAGGCGCCCGTCGGCGGAGGTGATGGGTGCGCCGGCATCCGTCGGCAGGTCGGCGCCCGCGACGTCGAGGAGGCGCGGGTTGTCGCTCTCGCGCAACGGGCCGGTCGGGAACACGAAGGGATAGGCTTGGAGAAGAAGTGGCAGGAGCGGCAGCGCCTGCCCCGTGCCCGGCGCGAAGCCCGAGCCGTCCTCGAAGAAGGATCGCAGGACGCAGAGCCGCGGCCCTTCCTCGCCGCGCTGCCAGACGACGGGAAAGGCCGGGGCCAGCCGCTCGGCCTCGGCGGCGACGATCGGCACCAGCCCGGCCTGGCGCGGCAGCGGGTAGGAGAAGGGCGAATAGATGCGCGAGACCATGCGCTCGCCCGTCAGCGGCTCGGCGCGCTCGGAGATCACCGCCGCTCCTCCGGCCGGCAGGGCACGAAGGCGGTGAAGGGCATCGAGCCGTCGCCGGCGCGAAAGCCCGACGTGGCGTCGAGGTCGAGAAGCAGCAGCGTGCGGCCGCCGAAGGCGTATTCGAGCCCGGCCGAGACATCCGCCGGGGCGCCGCCGAGATGGGAGCCCTCGACCACGTCGATGCGGCGCTCGGCCGGCGACCAGAGGCCGATGGCGGGGGGCGCGTGAGGGAAGGCCTCGCGCACGGCGCGGCGGATGGCGGGCAGGTCGTGGCCGCGCACCCCCTCGCGGATCTCGCAGTCGATCGTGGTCTGGAGGTAGAGCTCCAGAAGGTCGGCCGCCTGGAGGGCGACCTCGTCGCAGACCGCGCGCGCGTCGCGGCCCCGGCGCTCGAGGCCGAGCGTCATGGGGTGGGCGCCGAAGCGGGCAAGGCCCCGCAGCGCGTCGTGCTGCGCCTGCGCCAGCCAGCCGCGCCCGAGCATCCAGGACAGGGCGGCGGGATCGCGCCCCTGGCGGCGGCGATCCTCGGTGAGGGACTCGCGCGGGGCGAGCGCGGAAGAACCCTGCTTCAGGAGCAGCGTGCCCCCGTCGAGGCGCACGTCGATGACGCGCGGATCCTGGCCGGGGCCGAGCGCCACGGGAAAGCCGAAGCCGACGAAGCCGTCGCCGAGCCCCGCATCGGCGAGATCCTGGCGGAACACCTCCACCGTGCCGCCGCCCACGCACTGGTCGTCGTGGAAGGCGAGCACCGTCGCCCCGCGCAGGCGCAGCCGGTCCGAATGGATCCAGCCCTCGACGCGCGCGCGCGTGGCGAGGTCGATATGGCCGCGGATCACTCGGCCGCCTCCAGGAGCGGGGGCGCGACCTCGATGCCGAAAGCCCCGCAGTAGCGGCGCGCCATCTCGGCCGCCGAGATCACGGGCGGCAGGCCGGCGCGCAGCACGGCGGCGTTGTTGGGGTCGGCGGCGAGCCGCAGCGCGCGCAGGAGGTCGGCGGCGTCGCCCAGGCGGAAATGGAGGCCGGCCACCCCGTCCGGCACCTTCTCGGCCATGCCGCCTATCCCGGTGCAGATGACGGGCGCGCTGGCGCCGAACGCCTCCTGGATCACGACGGGCGAGTTTTCCCACCACTTGGAGGGAATGACGACATAGTCGCATTCGCTCATGAGACGATGCACCGAGCGGTTGTCGTAGGCGCCGGCATAGGAGAGGAACGGATGGGTCTTGAGGCTCTTCTCGAAGCGCTCGGTGAACTCCGCCGTCTGGCCGATCAGGTTGCCGTGGATGCGCAGGCGCATGGACGAGGCGAGCGCCTTGTCGGCACCGATGAGGTCGGCGACGTCCAGCAGCACGTCGACGCCCTTGAACGGGTTGATCTGGCCGAAGAAGCCGAAGGTCCAGCTCTTGTCGCGCTTCGGCTTGCGGATGGGCTCGGCCATCGCCAGAAGCCCGTTCTCGATGACGCTCATGCGGGCGGCATCGAGGCCCCAGTCGGTGAAGCGGTCGGCAAGGAAGCGGCTCGGCGAGACGAAGCCGTCGAAGTCGCCGAAACTGTCGAGCATCGTGTCGCGGCGCATGGCGAACTGCGAGCGCAGGTGCTCGGGGAAGCAGGTGGCGCAGGCCTCGTTGGAGGCGCCCTCGCACAGGATGCGGGCCTGGCGCGTGATCATCTGCCCGTGGTTCTGGCAGATCGCTAGGAACTCGTGGATCGTGAGGTAGGTGCGCATGCCCGGCATCGCCTTGACGGCGCGCAGGGTCCCGAGGCCGAGATGGTAGAAGTGGTGGAAGTTGGCGAGCGTGACGCCCTCGCGCGTCAGGATCTCGACGAGCTGGTCCGACACCGAGCGCGGGGCCAGATGGTAGAAGTGGTCGTAACGCTCGGCGTCGTGGAAGACGGCGAACTCGTTCTCGTCGGCAAAGGCGAGGCGGTGGCGCGTCGAGGAGGCGCAGGCGCCGATATAGATCGCGTCCACCCCGATCTGCCGCAGGCCCCGGAAGAGGGCATAAGCCGAGATCTCGGCGCCGCCCTTGGAGAGCGAGGGATGGCTGTGGGAGATGACCGCGACCTTGGGAGCGCCGCGACCGGCTTCCATACCGACGAGATTGACGTTGGCGGGGATCATGCGGCCTCGTCTCCCCGACCGGCGAGAAGGTCGGCGTCGATCATGTCGGCAAGCCGCGAGACGGCGGCGCGCTCGATGCGCAGCGCGCAGGAGGCGTGGCGCCGGTCGCGGGCGGGCGAGACCGGCAGTCCGCTGTCGCCGAAGAGGCCGCGCGTCAGCGCCGGGGCCTCGGCCGCGAAGGCGAGGTAAGCCGGCGCACTCCAGCCGAAGCAGGCGGCCCCATAGGCGCCGTCGACCCGGTCGGGCCGGCCGGCGTCGTCCAGGATCTCGAAGCGGTCGAGCCCGTGGCCGGCGCGCGAAAGGCTCGCGGCCATCGCCCGCCAGCCGGCCGCGTTCGGCACGACGCCCCGCCCGACATGGACGAAGCGCTCCGGCGTCAGACGGGCGAGAACGAAGGGCAGCTCGGTGAGGATGTCGTGGCCGTGCGGCACGGCCAGAAGCGAGAGCGGCGCCTGCGTGCCGGCGCGCAGCTCCTCGAAGCGCATCAGCGCCTCGGCCCGGCCGCGCCCCTGGTCGGCGACGACGCACAGGCCCGTGTCCGGTTCGAGGTCCGGCAGGTGCCGGGCCAGCCGGTCGAAGACGAGGTTGAGATTGCCGATCTCGCCGGGCAGGCGCACCACGACGAGGCGCGGGGCGGGCTCGGCCCGCAGCACCGCCGGCTCGCGCCGGGCCTGGCCGAGATTGCGGCGCTGGGCGGCGAGGAACGCGTCCCAGAAGGGCTCGTGGCGGATCGCGGGGAAGAGGGTGAGCAGTTCCTCGCCGTCGGCGACGGGATCGAGCCGGCGCAGGAGCTTGGGCTCGACGCGCAGGACGGCGCCCGTGTCGTCGTCGTGGACGACGCGCAGGAGCGGCGCGCCGCCGGCATCCCTCGGGAGCGCGCCCTGGAGCACCGTGGAGAAGCCGGCGCGCGCCGTGGTGCCGCCGCCGCCGAAGACGGAGGCGAGGTCGGCGCGCGGGCGAAAGCTGGTGGCGGCCTCGTCGGCGGTGAGCACGCAGTCGCCGATGCGCATCTGGAAGGTCTCGATGCGCTTGGCGGGGCTCACCGCCCAGCCGTCGGCGAAGCACCCGAAGCCCGGCACCATGAGGAGCTTGTCCAGCCCGCCCTCGGCGGCGATCCCCGCGGCCGCGGCGTTGCCGGCCATCCAGTTGGCGCCGGAATGGAGGACGGCCGCCAGCGCTTCCGGGTGGCCGCCGATGGCGAGCGGTTGCGCCTGGCCGAAGGCCGCCAGGAACGCGTCGGCCTTCAGCACCCGCGTATAGGCGCCGAAGCGCATGTGGTACTGCGCGCCGAAGCCGAGATAGACGAACCCGTCCCGCAGGGCGGGCGGCGGTTGCCAGCCTGTGTCGAACAGGCCGACGACGCCGACGCAGGTGGAGTTGAGGTCGGGCCGCTCGTAGCGGAACACGGCGCCGCCCGCCGGCAGCTTCTCGCGGTCGGCGATGACGGCCGAGAAGTCGTTCTCGGCGCCGCGCTTCATCCAGCCGACGAACCAGACCTGACCCTCGGCGCCGGGATGGATCGCGTCGATCTGGCCGATCTCGTTGTCGGAGATCGGGCGCAAGGGGCGCTCGCGAAGGCCGAGCGCCTCGGCGCGCAGGCCTGCGAGCCGGCGCAGCATCCGGCCGCCGCGCGTTTCCTCGGGGCCGGTTCCCGACAGGCTGGCCAGGACATGGTCGCGCCAGGCGGCGACGAGTTCGCCCACCGTCGGGTCGCGCCCGCCCGGCGGCATGAGCCGCACGTCGCTGCCCGCCACCCGCACGCCGACGCGAAGGCCCGCGCGGCGGGGCGACAGGCGCGCCAGCCGGGCGAAGACCTCGGGGCCGAACCGGAAGGCGGCGCGCGTGGTGCGGCCGAGGCGCAGGTCGCTCGGCGGATGGGGCAGGCCGCTGGAGCCGAGTGCGAAGGCGTCTTCGCCGACGGTCAGTTCGAGCTCGGTCGCCGCTTCCGGCGCCTCCACCGACAGGACCCAGCCCGACAGGCCCTCGGCGGGGTCCACGCGCTCGATCCGCCCGCACCAGCGCCCGGTTTCGAGCTCCACCAGATCGGTGGGCGCATAGGCGGAGAGGGGAAGGACTTGCAGCATGGGGCGTGGCGCCGGTGGGGAACAGGCCGCTGGGCGTGGGGCTGGATCGTCAGACGGCCGGTTCGGCGCGCACGATCTCGACGCTCGCGCCCTCGCCCATCTGGATCTCGGAGCGCGCGCGCGCGTCGAGGATCAGGAGCTGCTCGCCCGTCAGCGGATAGTCGGTGAAGGGGGCGGCCTGCGCGCCCTCCGAGTCGGCGACGTGCGAACCCTCCGCCACGCGCACCGTGGCGCGGCCCGACACGAAGAGCGCGACGACCGGCGACGCGCCGGGGCGGGCCGCGATGTCCGCGAGCGCGGCGGAGAACTCGGCTGGCGTGCGCACCGTCTCGGACGCCGTGCGGACGTCGGTGCCGGCATAGGACTCCAGGAGCGCGGCCGCGACGGTGGCGGGCTTGTCCACCACCACGGCCTCGTCGCCCGCGCTGCGGCGCAGGAGGCCGCGCTCGTAAGCGCCGAAGGACCAGAGGATGCGCAGGAAATCGAAGTCGGCCTGCGACACGCGGCCGTGCTTGAGCGCCCATTTCAGGGAGGCGAGGCGCTCGCGCACCTCGTCGCGCGACAGGCCGGCGCGGGCGGCGGAGGCGCTGGCGACGAAGGCGTTGCCCTGCAGGATCACCGCGTCGCCGCCCTCGAGACGCAGGACCACCGAGCCGACCCGGTCGGGCGCGACGGAGATCGGGAAGCTGAAGCCGAGATGCCCGTCGCCGATGCCGGCGTCGGCGAGGTCGCCGCGGAAGGTGTTGACCTTGCCCGCGCCCACGCACTGGTTCCCCTCGAAGGCGAGGAGGGTATAGTCGCGCACCCGGCCGTCCGATGTATGGATCCAGCCCTGGATCTGATCGGCACTGACGAACTCGATGCTTCCCCGGATCATGACTCAGGCGCTCCCAAACGGAATTCGTCTACATTATGAAAGTCATTCCTTACATATCCGTAACCAAGAATTACCGGCGCACCGGCGTCCGGCCGCCGTCCCCGGCGCCGCTCCGGAATGGTCACCGAACCATAAACTTAAGACGAATTTGACATCACCTTTCACGAGACCTAATCCTCGCGCCGTTGCTTCATATGTTGTTTTCCTCGACTCGATGAAGAGCTTTCGTTAACTTGAATATCGTCGCCCATCCGCGTTTCCTGCAGCAGACGAAATGGATGGAGCGGACTGTGAGCGGATCCGAGCGACGCGCGACCTTGAGAGTGGAACGGGGCCTATCGGCCCTCTCCTATCGCGGGGATCCGCTGGCGGCGGGCGAGGCGCCGGAGGTGGAGGTGCTGGCCGTGTCGCCGGGCGTCTCGCTGCTCTGCGCGCCGGGCGAGCGGCCGGGCATCCTGACGACGCCCGGCCAGGTCCTGGTCGTAGTGGCCGAGACGGCGGGCGCGATCGACGTTGTCATGCGCGCTTCGGGCGCCACCGGAACGCTGCCGCTGGGCCTCGACCTCAAGCGCATGGGCGCGGACGCCGACGCGGCTCCCGCTCCCAGTCCCGCGCTGCGGCTCCGGCCGGACCTTCCCGAGGGCGGCGTCGAGTTCCTCCTGCGCGCCCACGTCTCGCTGCGCGGCGACATCGCCGCCCCGCGCGGCCACTGGATCTGCGGGCCGGACACGCCCGGCCGGATCGAGGGCATCGAGATGCGGGGCGTGGCGGCCGAGCTGCCGGTGGAATACCAGGTGGCGACGGGCGGGCGCGGCGCGGGCTGGTCGCCCTGGACGCCGGCCGGCGCCTATGCCGGCACGCGCGGCCGGGCGCAGCCGCTGATCGGCCTGCGCGTGCGCCTCCTGCCCGAGGCCGCGCCCGGTCTCGCCCTCCGGGCCGACGGCGTGTTCCTCGGCTCCTCCGTCTCGACCCGCCAGGGCCGCGAGATCGAGCTCGTCGGCCCGACGCCGCTCGACCCGATGGTGGGCGTACGCCTCGACTTCGTGACCGCCGGTCTCCAGACCGGCGCGGCTCCTGCCTCCACGCCCGTGCGCCAGCCGAGCCGCCTGCGGATCTTCCGCCGGCCGAGCCCGGTCGTGGACGCGGCCGCCTGACGTTTTCGCCCCGGCACGGCCCCCTCGGGCAGGCCGGACCCTGAAGGCCATGAATGGCTGAGATCTACACCACCTCGGAAGCATCGGCCCTGGGACACCTGTCCCAGGATGCGACCGACCACATCAACAGCCTGCTGTCCGACCTCGGGTTGGGCGGCACGACCGATGTGTAGGTGCAGACGCATGCCGACGGCGTGACGGCGAAGCCGGACGACGCCGTCGCGATCGCGCTTCCGCACGAGGGGACGGCCGCCACGGTGGACGTCGGGTCGAACCCGGTCGCGGTAATCGTGGGCGGCGCGGGCGAGGTGAATCTCGCGGGCAGCGGGCCGGCCACCGTCTTCGCCAGCAACGAGGGCAACACCATCACCGCGGGGGCGGGCGATGCGACCATCCACGGCGGCGCGGGCGCGGACCAGCTGTCCGGGGGGACGGACGGCGGCAACCATGCGCTCCATGCCGCGGGGAGCGGCGACACGCTGATCGGCGGCCTCGGCACGGACACGCTCTGGGGCAGCAGCACGGGCGCCTCCCTGCTCGTCGGCGGCCAGAACGGCGGCACCGAGATCCATGCCGGCACGGCGGGCGGCGACACGATCCGCTCCTCGGGCGGCATGGAGACGATCTACGGCGGCAACGCCACGATCTACGCCTCCGGCCATTCGGCGACCATCCATGCCGACGGCGACTCGGTGCAGGCGAGCGGCGAGGGCGCCACCATCGACGGGTCCGCCTCGGCGCAGGCCCTGCATGTGGAGAGCGGCGGCGGCTTTGCCGACATCCTGGGCGGCGCCGGCAACGACACGATCGTGCTGCACGACACGTCGGGCGGCCACAACACCATCGTCGCCGGCGCGGGCGACGACCATCTCACCGCCTCCGCCGCCGGATATAACCACCTGGACGGCGGCGCGGGCGACGACAGCTTCTTCGGGCACGGCATGTCCGACAGCATGGTGGGCGGAGACGGTTCGGACTATTTCACGATCTATGGCGGCGGCACCGGGTCCGACACGCTGGACGGCGGAGCGGGCCACGACAGCGTGTGGTTCGAGAGCCGCTACTCCACCGATGCGCAGATCGACCACACGACCGCGGGAATGCACCTGTCCTTCGACGACGGCTACAGCGCGACGTTGAACGGCATCGAGAACATCCGCTTCGAGGACACGGTCCTGTCGGGCTGACGCGCCGGCCGTCCGGTTTCCAGCAGGCAGCGGCCCCCAAGGCCGACATAAGCGGAGCCTTAAAGAATCGCAGGCACTGTGTCGCCGTCCCCCTGGCCCCGTCCTTCGAGAGCCGCCGACCCGATGTCCCTCGCCCGACCGCTCGACCCGCGAGCCGACGCCCTGGCCGCCCGCGCGGCGGGCGATCGGGTGCGCGCGCTGGCGCTGTTCCGCGAGGCGGGCGATCCCTGGAGCAGCAACGACGCCGCGCAGGAACTCCTCGCGCTCGGCAGGGTCGAGGAGGCGCGGGACGCGGCGGAGCGTCTGGCGCAGGAGCGGCCGGACTTCGCACCCGCGCGGCGCACGCTCGGCCTCCTTCTGCGCCGGGCGGGCGACCACGACGCCGCCCTCGGCCATTTCCGCGCGGCCGCCGCGCGCGACCGGGCGGACCTTTGGAGCGCCTACGATGCGGCGCAGGAACTGCGCGCCCTCGGCCGAGGAAACGAGGCGGAGGAGACGCTGCGGGCGCTGGCCGGCGCGACGCCCCTGCCCCACGCCCTGCGCACGCTTGCCGGGGCCGCGCGCGAGCGGGGCGACGGGGAAGGCGCGCTCGCCGCCCTGCGCGTCGCCGCCGATCTCCTGCCCGCCGATCCCTGGTTCGCCCTCGACCATGCCGAAGCCCTGATCGCGGCGGGACGCCCGGACGACGGAGAAGCGGCGCTCGCCGACCTGCGCCGCCGCCACCCGCAGTTTGCCGGCGCCGCGCGCGCCCTCGCCCGGCTCGCCGCGCGCCGGGGCGACGGGGCCGCGCGCATCGCCCATGCCCGCGACCTCGCCCGGCTCGACCCCGACGCCGGCCCGCTCGATCTCGCCGAGGCGCTTCTCGACGGCGGCCAAACGGCGGAGGCCGAGACGTTGGCCGCCCGGCACCTGGCCCGCCGAGGCCCCCTGCCCCGCGCCCTGCGGCTCCTGGCGCGCGCCGCCCGTCTGGCCGGCGACCGCGAGCGGGCCTTCGATCACGCCCGTGCCGCGGCCGACCTCCTGCCGCAGGACCCCACGCTTCGTGCCGACCTCGCCGCCGACGCCCTCGCCCTCGGCCGCATCGGGCAGGCGGACGAGGAGGCGCGGGCCGCGCTCGACCTCGACCCCGCCTGCCGCCCCGCGCGCCGCGTGCTGGCGCTCGCCGCAAGGGCGCGGGGGAATGAGGCGGAGGCGCTGGCGCTCGCGCGCGCCGACTGGGCTGACGGGGCAGGACCGATCCAGGCGGGCTTCGACCTCGGCGCCGACCTTCGCGCGGCCGGCGCCCTTCACGACGCGCGCGCCGTCTACCAGACGCTGGCGGACCGCCCGGACGCAGCGCCCGACGCCTTCGTGGAACTGGCCCTTCTGGCGCGCCGCCTCACGGGCGTCGACGAGGCCCGCGCCCTTCTGCGCGCGGCGCTGGATCGCGCCCCCGCCCATCCCCGCGCGCTCCTGTGCCTCGGCGACATCGAGCGCGAGGCCGGTCGCCTGGATGCGGCCGAGACCGCCTATGCCGCGGCCCTTGCCGAAAGGCCCGGCTTCGGCTGGGCGCATGTCGGGCGGGCGCTGGTCCTTGAGGCGCGAGGCGAGGCGGGACGCGCGGACGACGCCTGGCGCGCCGCCGTCGCGGCCGACCCGTCCGAGGCCCATCCGCGCATCATCCTTGCACAGCGCCTCGCCGAGCGGGGCGAGGGCGAGGCCGCGCGCGCGCTTCTCGCCGCCGTCCCCGGCACCTCGCCCCGTGCGGCCGAAGCCGCCCTGGCGCTCGCCCGGATCCGGCGCCTTGAGGGCGACGGACCGGGGGCGCTGGCCGCGCTCCGCCAGGCCGCCCGCCGCTGGCCCGACCGGCCCGACAGCTTCGTGGAGGCCGCCGACGAGGCCCTGCGGCTCGGCCGGCCCGACGAGGCTCTGGCCCTCCTGGCGGAGGCGGAGGCCCGTCACCCCCGCCATCCCTCCCTTCTGGAAGCGCGCGCCCGGCACGCCCTGTCGCGCGACGACCTCGACCCCGCCGCCGCGCTGTTCGAAGAGGCAGGGCAGGCCGATCCGGGACGCCTCTGGCCGCAGCTCATGCAGGCGCGGCTCCTGGCGATGCGGGGAGAACCGGCGGAGGGGCTGGCGCGGTTCGAGACCATCGCCCGACGCTTCGGAGAGCGGCCGGAGCTGGCCATGCTCCATGCGGAGACGCTGCGCCAGCTCGGTCGGATCGAGGAGGCCGAGGCCCGGCTGGATGGCGCGCCGCCGACGCCGCAGCTCGCGCTGGCGGGCGCCCTGTCGGCGATCGAATGCGGCCGTCTGCAGCGCGCGCAGGCGCTCCTCGACGGCCTCTCCACGGGCACACGTGCGGAAACGGCGCGCCTCCATTTCGCCCGTGCCCAGCTCGCGAGCGCCCGCTGGGACTTCGATGCCGCCATCCGGGAGGGCGAGGAGGCCGTGCGCCTCCAGCCGCTCGACGGCTGGTATCGCAACCGCCTCGCCCATGCCGCGCTCCTCGCGCTCGACATGCCCCGCGCCGCCCACGTCCTTGCCGAGGCCGCCGCGCTGGACGCCGGCGCCAACGCCCTGCGCGGCAAGTCGGCCAACCCTTCGCAGAGCCATTACGGCCAACTCCTGGACGAATTCCGCCTGGACGGCGAGGCGCTCGCGGCCTTGAGCCGGGCGCTGGAGGAACCGGCCCCGGTGCGCGTTGCGGCCATCGCCGCGACCGTGCGCGCCTTCCCCGACTACACGCCCGCCGCGATCCTCCACTTCATCGAGGCACGGCGCCAGGGCGCCCTGCCGCAGACGCTGGGGACCGGCGATGGCGGCGTTCCCCGCGCGATCCACCAGTTCTGGACCGACGATGCCGTCCCCGCCGACGTCGCCGCCTACATGGCGACCTGGCGCGAACGCCATCCGGCCTTCCGCCACACGGTCTGGAGCGAGGCGACGGCGCGTGCCTATCTCGCGGCGCACGGTCCGCCGGAGGCGGCGGCCGCCTTCGAGCGCGCCCGCGAGCCGGCCATGAAGGCGGACCTCTTCCGCCTCGCCCTCCTTTCGCGGGAGGGCGGGATCTGGGCCGACGCCGACGACCGGTGCCTCGCGCCCGTCGAGCCGCTGCTCTCGCGCGGCGCGGGGCTCGTCGCCTATCAGGAGGATCTCGGTTCGCTCGGCAACAACTGGCTGGCGGCGCGCCCCGGGCACCCCGTCCTCAAGCGCGCGCTCGCCGAGGGGGCGGCGGCGGTGAACCGGGGGGACGGCGACATCCTATGGCTCGCCACGGGACCGGGTCTCCTCACCCGCGTCCTCGCCCGGGCGCGATGCGGCCAGACGAGCGAGGGGGCCGGCGACGCCCTCGTCCTCGACCGCTCGGAATTCCTTCGCTTCGTCGCCATCCATTGCCTCGCCGCCTACAAGGCGAGCGAACGCCACTGGAGCCGCACCGCCTTCGGGCGCGGCACCCGGGCGAAAAGCCGGCGAACCGGCTGACGGGTCAGGCGACCAGGTCGGCGTCCTCGCGGAAGCGGGCGAGGGCGCGGGCCTCCAGCGCCCGGCGGATCGCCTGGGGCACCTGACGGCGGGACTTGGCGCGCGGCCGGTCCATTTCGGCGACCGGCGTCGCCTCGCCGACCAGCGCCTCGCGCTCGGACCAGTTGTCGAAGCCGAGATGCTCGAGGTTGTCCACGAAGCTTTCCGCCGGCAGTCCTTCGGCGAGGATCAGCGCGTGGCGGGCGAGCTCGACATGGAGATAAAGGATCGTCTCGCCGGCCACCGGCTCGCGCAGGACGCCGAGCCCGTCCACCAAAGCCGAGGCATGGGCGAGGACCGGCCCGAGCCCGATCGCATGGTCGGGCGAGACGAAGAGATCGCGCGCCGGCACGCCGTCGGCCACCGCGCCCGCCCGGATGCGGATCGGCTGGACGCGCAAGGGATCGGAAAAGCGCGTCGAGACGGTCTGCCGTCCGACCCAGCGCACCGGCTCCGCCGTGCCGTCGACCGTGAGGACGAGATCGCCCGGTCGGAGGTCTTCGACCGCCGTCTCGCCCGATGGCGTCGCGATGCGCGTGCCGGGCCGGAAGCAGACCGGGTTGATCTCGATCCTCGACGGCGTTCCCGCAAGATTGCCGCTCGTACCGCCGGCGGGCCCCGCCGCGGCCGTCGTGCCGGTCGCCGCCGTCGAAGGGGCGGACGAGCCGCTGCCTCCGCCCGACGACCCGCCGCCCCCGACCGGACCGGAGGACCCGCCCCCGGACGAGCCGCCGCCGGCCCCCGCATCGGACGATCCACCGGCCGCGCCCGCCGCCGCGTCGGCCGCAGCCCTGCCTGACGAACCATCGCCGCCGCCGCCGCCCGAGCCCGAGGCCGAGCCGCCCTCGCCGCCGCCGCCGCTCGCGTCCGAGCCGGAACCTTCCCCGCTTCCCGAGCCGCCGGACCCACCGCCCTCACCCGACGCGCTGCCGGCTTCGGACGAGCCGGCGTCGCCGCGCTCCCCGCCCCCGCCGTCGGAGCGACCGCCCGCACCGCCGCCCTGCGCGGCACCCGGCGCCCCGCCCGACGCCCCGCTCCCGCCGCCCTGCGCGCCGCCGACGCCCGTGCCGCCGGCTGGGCCGCCGCCCGCGCCGCCGATGCCGACGGAGCCGTTCGATCCCGCCGGCCGGGCACCGCCGCCCGCTCCCGGGCCGCCGGCCGCAGGTCCCATGCCCTGCGCCGCCTCGCCCGAGCCGCCCCCGGACGCATGGTCGTCGCCCGGGCCGTCCTGCCGTCCTTCGCCCTGAGAGGACGCCGCCTCGCTGCCGCTCCGCGCGGCGCCGGCCGACGATGGGGCAGCCGCCGCCGCGCCGGGCGCGGCCGTCGCCGAGGCGATGCCCGTGGACATGGCGACGGCCGCCGAGGCCGAGGAGCCGGCGGACGAGGAAGAAGAGGAAGAGGACGACGAGCCGCCGGGGCGGCCGTTGCCGGTATCGGAGCCTTCTCCGGTCTGCCTGTCGTCGGTGTCGCTCATGGTGGTCGTCCCGCCGGGCGCATGGGTTCGACGTTACCATGCTGGCGTCGTCGCCCTCCGGCAAGCAAGAGCTGGGAACAGGGCAAGCAAAGGGTGAAGACCCGAGGGGTCAGGCCGCCGCCAGCCAGCCTTGCGATGGAAGAAGGCCCGATCACCAACCACCCCCGCGCCGGAACACGCGATGGACTGGACCGAACTCCTGCGCGCCGACCCGGCCCTGGCGATCCCCGAGCGCCATGCCGAGGCGCTGACTCGCGCGGCCGCCCGCCGTTTCCGCGAGGGCGCGCCGCAGGACGCGCTCGCGCTCCTGCGCCGGCGCATGCGCCTGTCCGAGCCGCCGGCGGCCGCCGAGCGGGCGCTCCTCGCCCTCGTTGCCTCCGCCGCCGGCTCGCGCGCGGAGGCGGAGACGGCGCTGGCCGGCGCGCTCGACGCCGATCCGCTCGACCCGGCGACCGGGCTCATCGCCCTGCGCCTCGCCGCCGGGCCGGACGCCGCGATCGCGGCCGCCCGCCGCATCTTCGCCAGCCCCGTCGCCACGGACGAGGCGCTGGCGCAGGCGCTCTCCGCCCTGTTCATCGCGGGCGAGGAGGCCGCGGTGCGGTTCGACTTGTGCGACGGGCGGCTGACCGGCTGGGCGGTCTGGCGCGGCCCGCAGGCGCCGGTCCTGTCGCTCCACGGCCCGCAGAGCGAGCGCCGGCAGGCGCTCGTCCCCTGGCCGGATCTCGCCTTCCTGCCGGCCGGTGCCTCCGGCGCCCGCGTCGATGTCCCGGCGCACGGGATCTTCGCCGGCTGGCGGCTGGAACGGGACGGTCGGATCCTCGCCCACGGCCCCCTCCACGCCCGCTCGCGAACGGGCCGAAATTCGGGCGGTGCGCGCCCAGGCGCCGCTCCGCGCACGGTGCCCGAACGGCGGCCGGTGCGCGTGGTGATGCCGGTCCACGGCGATCTCGACGCCACGCGCGAGGCGCTGCGCGCCGCCGTGCTGGAAGCCGGCCGCCATCCCGGTGCCCGCCTGGTCGTGGTGGACGACCGCTCGCCCGTGCCCGAGATCGTCCAGCTCGTCGAGACCATGGCGGAGCGGAACTTCATGGAGCTTCGCCGAACCCCGGCCAATCTCGGCTTTCCCGGCGCCGTGGCGCTCGGGCTTGAAGGGATGGACGGGGCGGAGGACGCGCTGGTGCTCAACGCCGACGCGCTCCTGCCGGCCGGCGCCATCGCGCGGCTCGCCGACGCCGTCTACGGCGCGCCCGACATCGGCACCGCGACGCCCTTGTCCAACAACGGCGAATGGACGAGCTGGCCGCGCCTCGGGCAGGCCGCGCCCTTGCCCTCCCCCCCGGAAGCGGCACGCCTCGACGCCACCGCCCGGCGCCTGGCGCTCGACCCCGTGGACCTTCCCAACGGCATCGGCTTCGCGCTGTTCGTGCGCCACGACTGCCTCGCGGCCATCGGCGCCCCATCCGCGATCTACGAGCGCGGCTATTTCGAGGACCTGGAATGGACGCTGGAGGCCGCGCGGGCGGGCTTCCGCAACGTCGCCGCGCCCGGCCTCTTCGTGCCCCATCACGGCTCGCGCTCCTTCGGCGCGGACAAGGCGATGCTGGTGGCGCGCAACCTGCGGCGCCTGCGCCGCCGCTATCCCGCCATTCGCGCGGCAAGCGCCGCCTTCCGCGCGGCCGATCCCCTGCGCATCGTGCGCGCCCGGCTGGAGGAGGCCTGCCCGCCCGCCGGCCGCCCGGCGCTTTTCGTCGGCCCGGCGGGAAGCCCGACCCTGGCCGAGCGGCTCTACCGGCAGGGCGAGGCGGGCGGCGTGGTTCTGCGCTGGCGCCGCGCCGGCGCGGTCCTGCGGGCGGAGCTTGCCGGTCTCCACGGCGCCGCGCCCCAGTCGCTCGGCTTCGACGCCGCCGAGGAGCCCGGCGCGCTGGCGGCCTGGCTCGCCGCGCTCGACCCCGCCCGCATCGAACTCGCCGGCCCGCCGCCGCCCCCTTCCATCCTCGACGCCCTCCTGCGTCTCAACGCGCCCTTTGCGATCCTGGCCGGCGACCCGATGCCGGACCGTCCCGCCCCCCTGGCGCAAACCGTCGCCGACTGGCGCTCCGCGCTCGGCGAGCGCTCGCACCGGGTCCTGGCGCAGGACGGCGCGACGCTCGCCGTCCTGCGCCGGCAGCTCGCCGACGATCCGGCCGCCGAGGGGCTGGAGGCCGTCCTGCCCGAGGCGGTCCCGCCGCCCTCGTCGGCGGCGCCGGCCGGTGCGCCCGCCCGGATCGGCCTCCTGATGGGCGTTCCCTCGCCCGCCTCGCTCGCCTTCGCGGCGGCGCTCGACACGGCCCTGCGGGCGCGCGCCGTCGCGGCGAGGCTGGAGGCGATCGGCGCGAGTCTCGACGACCTCGCGCTCCTCGGCCGCGGCATCGGCGCCTCCGGCCCGCTGGAGCCGGGCGGCCACGCCCGGATCGCGGCCGGCGCGACGGCCCTCGTCCTGCCCCCGGCTGATCCCTCGCTCGCCCTGTTCGAGCGGGTGCTGGCCGAGACCGGCCTGCCCGGCGCCTGCCTCGACTGGAGCGACGGCGCCCTGGAGAGCCCGTCGTCCCTTCACCTTCTCCCGAGGAACCGCGATGAGCGAGACACCGTCCAAGCCCTCGTCGATTGGATCGCTGGTCGCCTCGCGGCGTAGGCGTCTGGCCGGGGCCGCGCCGGAGGCGGGCCTCCGACCGCCCGAGGACAGCGCCATGCGGCTGGCCGCCCGGCGCAGCGGCGAAACCCTGATCGAGGGATGGGCGGCCGATCCCGCCGACCCCGAACGCCGCTTCGTGGTGGAACTCCTTCTCGACGGCGTTCCCGCCGCGCTGGCGCGCGCCGAACTGCGGCTCGGCCCCCTCGGGCCTGGCGAGGCCATGCCGGTCGGCGACGGCTGCCACGGCTTCGCCTTCGCGCTGGATCCCGCCGTCCTGCCCTTCGCGCGCACGGCCTCCGTGCGCCTCGCCAACGGCGGCGAGGCGGTGGGCGAGCCGATCGCGCTGCACGAAGCCCAAGCCTTCGCCCCCTCGCCCGCGCCCACGGCCGAGGCGCGCTGGCTCGGCGGCCTCGACCTCGCCGGCTGGGTGCATCGCCCGGCCGGCGAGGGCGCCCCGCCCCGGATCGAGGCTCGCATCGACGACGCGGTGGTGGCCCTCGCCAGGGCCGACGGCTGGCGCGAGGTCGTGCGCGCGGGTGCGGTGCGCGCCGAGCCCGCCTTCCGCCTGCGCCTGCCCCCGCGCTTTGCCGACGGGCGCCTGCACGAGGTGGAGCTCTTCGCCGACGGCCAGCCCCTGCCCGGCGGGGCGATCCCGGTCCTCGCCTTCGCCGACGGCCTCGCCGCCCATCTCGAAGCCGAGGCGGAGACGGACGGGGAGATCCTGCGGGCCGAGCGCTTCGACCGCTGGTTCCCGCGCGGCGTGCCTTTCTCCGACGTCGCACGCTGGGAAGCCCGCTTTCCCGCGCAAAGGCCCGCGATCGCGGCGGCCGTGGCCGTCGCCGTCGCCGGCGAGGACGGGGCCGAGGCCAGCCTCTCCGCTCCCGCGCTCGACGCCCTCGGCGACTGGATCGGTGTGGTGCTGCCCGAGCGCGACGGCGGCTTCGAGCCGACCGATCTCAGGAGCTTCCTGGAGGGCGAGGCGGAGGCCTGCCCGATCGTCCTCCTGATGCCGGCCGGCACCGTGGCGCGGCCGGGGGGCGCGGAGCGGCTGGTGGCCGCGCTGGAGGGCGAGCCGGCCGCCGCGATCGCCTATGGCGATCGGATTCTGGCCCTCGACGGGGGCGGCACGGCGCCGCTTCTGGCCACCGCCTTCGACACCGAGCGGGCGCTGGAACAGGGATGCGCCGTCGCGCCCTTCGCCATGCGCCGCGAGGCGCTGCTCGCCGCCCTGCGCGAGGGCGCCGGCGATCTCGACCGGATCTTCCTCCACCCGCTGGATCGCGGCTTTTCCGGCTCCCCGCTGCATCTCCACGTGCCCGGCTTCGGCTTCGCCGTCCCGCCCGCCTCGGCCAGCGCGGCCGACCGGCTGGAGGCCGCCGTCGTGGCGCATCTTGCGGCGCGCGGCGTGATGGCGACCGTCGAGCACCGCCCGCCCGCCACCTTGCCCGCCGTCCGGGTCCGGCGCGAGATCCGCCTCGGCGCCTGCGCCATCCTCCTCGACGCCGGCTGGCGCGACGAGGCGGAGATCGCCGGCGCGCTGGAGGCGCTGGAGGCGACGCGCCGTCGCCGGGGAACGTCCGTCCTCGTCTCCTCGCCCCGGCTGGACGAGCGGGCGGCGGCGCGCCTGCGGCTCGGCGGCGTCGAGGTGCGGCTGGCACCGGGCGCGCGCTCGCCGGCGCGCCGGCTGAACGAGGCGGCGGACCACACGAACGCCGAGGTCCTCTGCATCCTCGACGCCGGGCTGGCGCCGCTCGACGACCGGTGGCTGGACGAGCTTCTCGGGCGCCTGTCGGACCCCGGCACCGGGCTCGTCGCCCCGGTGATCGTCGGACGGAACGGCGACGTCCGCGAGGCAGGGCTCGTCCTCGAATGGGGACGGGCGCCCCGGGCGCGCTACGCGGGGCGGGGGGCGGAAGACCCCGGCCATGGCGACGGGCTCCTCGTCGCCCACCAAGTCTCGGGTGTCGGCCCCGGCGCGCTCGTCACCCGCCGCGCCGACCTCCTGGCGCTCGGCGGCTTCGACCCGGTCCTGTTTCCCCGCCATTTCGGCGCCGCCGACTATGCCCTGAAGCTGCAGGCGCTCGGGAGGCGCGTCGTGGTGGCGCCGGACGCGCGCCTCCTGCGCGAGGCGCCGGACGAGCCCGCTTCGCCAATCCTCGGCCCCGGCCTCGCGCGCGAGGCGGAAGCCCTGGCCTCCCGCTGGCCCGGCGTCACGGCGGCCGATCCGTTCGGCAACCCGCTGCTCCAGCGCGGCGGCGACGGTTTCGAGGGCCTGGCCTGGCCGCCCGGCGCCTGCGAGCCGCGCACCGCCTTCGTCGCCCCGCCCCGTCCCGTGGCGCCGGGCTGGTGAGGGCGCCGGATCGTAGGGAAGGCTGAAGGTCAACGCGATCGTGAAGGATCGTGAGCGCCTCCGCGCCGGTTCATGCCAATATCGTCTAGTCTTCTAGTAGATATTTTCTCGTGGCGGGCCGCTCGGCCGTTCTAGCCTTCGGGCATGACGGTCCGGCGGCGCTCCGCTCCTCCGGCGCGTCGCCCCCTCGCCCCGAAGGAGTTCGCCGCATGACACGACACGTCGCCATCCTCGCCGCCGCCACCGCGGCCCTCCTCGCCTCCGCGGCGCCGGGCCGGGCGCTGGACGCGCCGGAAGGCCCGCTGGTCACGACCGAGTGGCTGGAAAAGAACCTCGGCGACCCGGCCCTTCGCCTCGTGGAAGTGTCGGTGGAGCCCGGCGTCTTCGAGCGAGGCCATATCGAGGGGGCGCAGAACGTCGTCTGGCACACCGATCTCGTCGATCCCGTGAAGCGCGACATCGCCTCGCGCGAGAATTTCGAGGCCCTGGTGGAGCGCCTCGGGATCGACGACACCAAGACGGTGGTCCTCTACGGCGACAACAACAACTGGTTCGCCGCCTGGGGCGCCTGGGTGTTCGACACCTACGGGATCGACGTGAAGCTGCTCGACGGCGGACGCAAGAAGTGGGAGGCGGAGAATCTGCCGCTGACGACGCGCGCGACGCAGGTCGCGGCCACCGACGTCACCCTGCCGGAGCGCGACGAATCCTTGCGCGCGCGCCTGCCCGACGTCCTCCAGGTCGTGGACGGCCGGGCGCAGGCCAAGATCGTCGACATCCGCTCGGCCGACGAATATTCCGGCAAGATCTTCGCGCCGCCCGGCTCGGCCGAGCTGTCGGTGCGCGCCGGCCACGTGCCGGGCGCGATCAACGTGCCCTGGGGCACGGCGGTGGCGGCCGACGGCACGTTCAAGCCGGCCGAGGAGCTGAAGCGCATTTACGCCGAGAAGGGCGTCGACGGCTCGCAGCCCGTCATCGTGTATTGCCGCATCGGCGAGCGGTCGAGCCACACCTGGTTCCTCCTGTCCCGGATCCTCGGCTACGACGTGCGCAACTACGACGGCTCGTGGACCGAGTACGGCAACTCCGTCGGCTCGCCGATCGTCAACGTGTCCAACACGGTCTGGACCGGCAAGTAGGCCTTGGGAACGGATGCGGGGGCGGGTCCGGCCGGGTCCGCCCCCGCTCGCCGTCGGATCGAGCGAAGGGGCCGCAAAACATGTCGTCAACCGTCAGGGCGCAGGAGACCGGCGCACCGCGCAGCGGGTACGCGGCGACGCGCATCCTCCTGCCCGTCCTCCTTGCCGCCGCCCTGGTCCTGGGCGGCCTCGCCCTGTCGCGCGCCGGCGCGCAGGGCGGCGCCCTGTCGCTCGTCTTCGGTGCCGCCTTCGGCCTCGTGCTCCAGCGCTCGCGCTTCTGCTTCTACTGCGCGATCCGCGAATGGCTGGAGGAGCGCGAGCCGGACGGCGTGCTCGGCCTCCTCACGGCGCTCGCCGCGGGCGCCGTCGGCTATGCCCTCGTGTTCGGCGCCTGGATGCCCGATCCCGGCACCGGGCGTCTGCCGCCCGATGCCTTTATCGGTCCGCTCGCCTGGACGCTGGTCTTCGGAGGCCTCGCCTTCGGCGTCGGCATGGCCGTCTCCGGCTCCTGCCTGTCGGCCCATCTCTACCGCCTCGGCGAGGGGTCGCCGACGGCCCCCTTCGCGCTTCTCGGGGCCGTGGCCGGGTTCGTCCTCGGCTTCCTCACCTGGAACGACCTTTATCTCGCCTTCGTGGCGGAGGCGCCCGTGGTCTGGCTTCCCGCCCGGCTCGGCTATCCCGGCTGGCTGGCCTTGACGCTGATCGCCCTTCTCGCCCTCGCCTGGGCGCCCCTGCAGCGCGGCTCGTCGCGCCGGGCGGAGCAGGCGCAGGCGCGCGCAGCCCTGCCGCCCGGCCCGCTCCGCCCGCTTCGATCGGTGTTTTCCGGACGCTGGCCGGGCTGGCTCGGAGGTTTTCTCGTCGGCGCGCTCGGCACCTTCGCCTATCTGCGCGTCGCACCGCTGGGCGTCACGGCCGAACTCTCCGCGCGCTCGCGCGACATCGGCCATGCCGTCGGCATCCTGCCCGACACGCTTCTCGGCCTCGACACGCTGCGCGGCTGCATCTCGCTCGTCTCGCAGGCGCTTCTGTCGAACAACGGTCTCTTCGTCGCGGGCCTCGTCGCGGCGAGCCTTGCCGCCGCGCTGGCCAGCGGGCAGGCGGCGGCGCAACGCCCCCGCCGCGCGCATGTCTGGCGCGGGCTGGCGGGCGGCTTGCTTCTCGGCTGGGGCGCGACGGTCGCGCTCGGCTGCTCCGTCGGCACGCTCCTGTCCGGCATCCAGGCCGGCGCCCTGTCCGGCTGGGTCTTCGGTGCGGCCATGCTGGCCGGCATCGTGGCCTGGCGCGCGGCGGAGCGGCGGCTGGGACGGCGCTGAGGCCGCCCCGGTCAGAACAGGATGTCGTCGAAGTCGTCGGCGGCGGGTTCGGCCGCCGCGGGCGCGTCCGGCGCTGGGGTCGCCGCCGCCGTGCCGAAGGTCCGGGCGACGACGTCGCGCTCCTCCTTCATCGTGTAGCGCGTCGTCAGGACCGCATCCAGGCGAGCGGCCTCCTCGGCCGGCAGCGCCTCGCCGCCCGTGCCCGCCGCCAGCGACCCGATCGCGACCGAGAGGGCAAGCATCATCTGCGTGCCCTCCTCGTGAAGGGCCATGAGCTGCAGGACGGCGCGGATCTCCCCGCTCATGCCCTCGGACGCCTCCGCGCTCTTTGCCAGCGCCGCGCGGCTCTCGGCCTCCGCCTCGGCGAGGTCGCCGCAGGCGGCCCGCAGGTTGGCGGTAATGGTCTCCTTGGCGGCCGCGATCTCCGGCAGGAGGCGGGACGACAGGTCCTGCGTCACCGAGGCCGCCTCCTCGCTGCCGGATCGGATCGCGTCCACCTCGAGGCGCGCCAGCGAGGACTGCTCGCGGATCACCCGCGCGATGTAGCCGATCGTCTCGTCGCCGCCTTCCACATGGGCGGCCTGGATGGCGGCGTTGAGGCCGGCCAGATTGAGATGGAACTCGAGCCCCGTCATCTGATCGGTCATCTCGATCAGGAGGGCGGTCCGCTCGACGCTGCGCGACAGGCTGTCGGAGAGGGTCCGGCGCGCTTCGGCACCGGCCTCGATATAGGCATGGAGACGCTCGGCCGCCGCTTCCAGCGCGGCCAGCCCGCCTTCGGAATCGGGCATGCGCAGACGCGCCAGCACGTCGGCGCAAAGGTCCAGCCGGTCGGCGATGGCAGCCAGGTCGGCGGCGAGCTTGTCCATCAGCCCGCCATAGGTCTCGGCGAGGTCGGTGAGCTGGGCCACCTCCAACTGCGCGATGCGCCGGACGGCGGCCTGGCGATGGGCGGGCGCCAGCGGCGCCTCGCCCTCGCCGAACGTTCCGTCGCGTCCGATCGGCCCGATCAGGCCGAGATTCTCCACCGTGTGCTCCAGCCGCTGGCGCGCCATGTCGTGGGCCTGGAGCCCCATCACGGCGCCGGCCACGGCCTGGCCGACCGCGGTGAACGCCTCCTGCGCCTCGGCGCGCCGGGCGGCCGCCGCGCCCTGCTCGGCTTCCATCCGCTCGATCAGGGCCATGAAGCCGTCGCCGAGGTCCCAGTCCTCGCTCGCGCGCGTCCGGCGCGCCGCGATGGCGCGGCTGTCCTGGATCGCGCTGGCCAGGGACTCCATGCGCTCGTCGATCGCCTGGGCGACGGAGGTGCCGGACGTGACGAGATCGTCCACCGTGCGCGAGAAGGACACGAGGTCGCCCCCGGCCCCCTTCATGCTCTCGACCTGGGCTCGCGCGATGACGACGATGTAGTCGAGCACCCGGAACACCGTCTTCAAGGACGCGCTGCCCGAGCGGGCCTTGTCCACGGCCGCCTGGAGGGCGAGGATCCGATCGCCGCGCTCCTCCGTCAGCCGTTGCACCGTCGCGACCTTGTCCACGGCCACGAGAAGGCCGTCGCGCGCTCCGACCATCACCGGTTTGGTGAAGATCTCGGTGGCGCGCGCGATGCCCTCGCGCACCTGGGAGATCCGGCCATGGGCGGTGCGCAGGCGCTCGCCCGCGTCCAGGAAGACGCTCTCGCTGGCCGTGGTCCACCGGGTCAGGCCGACCGCGAGCCGCTCGAATCCGCCGGAATCGGCGGTGTCGTGATCCGGCAGCGGTCCGGCGTCGGTTTGCGTGTCCGGGCGCGCCGTCATCGTTTTGCCCCCGCCGGCTTGAAGGCGGGATCGGCGGCGAAGCGCAGGATCTCGGGGGGCATGCGTTCCAGGGACATCTCGGCCTCCACCGCGCCGACCTTCATCGCTTCCTTGGGCATGCCGTAGACCACGCAGCTCCCCTCGTCCTGACCGATCGTATGGGCACCGGCGGTCCGCAGTTCCAGCATGCCCTTGGCGCCGTCGTCGCCCATGCCCGTCAGGATCACGCCGAGCGCGTTGGCGCCGGCCGCGCGGGCGGCCGAGCGGAACAAGACGTCGACGGACGGGCGGTGGCGCGTAACCAGCGGCCCGTCGCGCACCTCCACGTGATACTGCGCGCCCGAGCGCTGGAGCAGGAGATGGTGGTTGCCCGGCGCGATCAGGGCGAGGCCCGGCACCACGCGGTCGCCCGTCACCGCCTCGCGCACCTCCATGCGGCACAGGCTGTCGAGCCGGCGCGCGAAGGCGGAGGTGAAGCCGGCCGGCATGTGCTGCACGATGACGATGCCCGGCGAGTTCTCCGGCAGCGCCTCCAGGAGCTTGCGCAGCGCCTCCGTGCCGCCCGTCGAGGCGCCGATCACGACGACCTTGTCCGTGGTGCGGTCGATGGGACGGCCGGAGGCCGGCGGCAGGACGGCGTCGGCGGTCAGCTTCTTCTGCACGTCGATCGTCGCGGTGCGCGCCACGACCTTCGCCTTGGAGGCGGCACGAACGGCATCGCAGATCCGGGTCTTCGCCTCCATCAGGAACTGAGGCGTTCCGACACGCGGCTTGGTGATGATCTCGACGGCGCCCGCCTCCAGCGCCTGCATCGCCATCTTGGAGCCGGCCTCGGCGAGCGAGGAGCAGATCACGACGGGGATGGGGCGCTGGCTCATCAGCTTCTGCACGAAGGTGATGCCGTCCATACGGGGCATCTCGATGTCGCAGACGATGACGTCCGGCACCGCTTCGCGCATCCGCTCGGCCGCGAAATAGGGGTTCGACGCCGTGGCGATGACCTCGATGTCCGGCTCGGCGTTGAGGATCTCGGTCAGGATCGTCCGCACGCTGGCGGAATCGTCGACGATGAGGACGCGGATGGATTTCATCGACCTCACTCCGCGTGGGCGTAGATGTTGCTGCGGATCAGCCGCAGCGGCAGGTGGTTGGAGCGGATCGACTCCGCATGGCCGAGGAACAGGAGCCCGCCCGGCCTTAAGTGGGCGAGGAGCTTGCCGATCACGGCCATCTGCACCTCCGGCTGGAAGTAGATGAGGACGTTGCGGCAGAAGATGATGTCCATCACCTGGCCGGGCCGGTACTGGTCGTGCATCAGGTTGATCTGGCCGAGGCGCATGTTGCGGCGCAGGTCCGGCGTCACCTTCACCTGCTGCTCGGCGTTGCGGCCCGTCGGCACCAGATATTTCTGGCGCAGGCGCGCGGGCACGTTGCGCGCGGCCTCCGTGCCGTAGACCCCTTCGCGCACCGCGGTCAGCATGCGCACGGAGATGTCGGTCGCCGTGACCGACCAGGGGAACAGGGTGCCGCCGTTCGACACGTCGTCGGCGATCATGGCGAGGCTGTAGGCCTCCTGGCCGCTCGAGGAGGCCGCCGACCAGATGCGCAGCCCCCGTTCGCGGCCGCCCTCGGCCAGGCGCCGCAGCTCGTCGGGGGTGAGATACTCGAAATGCGGCGGCTCGCGGAAGAACGAGGTCTCGTTGGTGACCACGCAGTCGGTAAAGGCCTGGAGTTCTCGCTCGCGCCCCTCGGGCGTGCGGAGCAGCTTGAGATAGGCGCGGAAGTCCTCGACGCCGCTGGCCGTCAGGCGTCGGCGCAGGCGCGTTTCCAGCATGACGCGCTTGGCATCGCTCATGACGATGCCGCAGGTCTCGTCCACCAGCCTGGCGAGCTCGCGGAAGGTCGCCATGTCCAGGGTCGCCGAGAAGGCGAGATCGGCCGGGCTGGGCTGTGGTTTGGTCGCGGGACGCGCCATGGAAATGTCCGGTCTGGCCAGGGATGGGGATGCGGCCCGCCCTGGCGGGCCGCGAGATGGTGGCGAAGACGGCTCAGGAGAACTCGAAGCGCTCGGCCTCGAAGAGCTTCTGGATGTCGAGAAGAGTCAGGAACGTTTCGCCGCGCCGGCCGAGGCCCGTCATGAAGGCGGAGTTCCAGTCCTCGCCGAACTGCGGGGCGGCCTCGACCTCCTCCTCCGAGAATTCGGTGACCTCGTGCACCGTATCGGCGATCACCGCCACCGTGCGCCGCACGCCGCCCGCCTCGAAGTCGAGCACCACGATGCGGCTGTCGGTGGTGGGCTCGCCGTCGCCGAAGCTGCGCATGCGCAGCTTGGCCTTGAGGTCCACCACCGGCACCCCGCTGCCGCGCACGTCGATCATGCCGAGCAGAAGCGGCGGGGCGTTGGAGATGCGCGCGATCGGCTTGTAGTCCAGGACCTCGCGGACATGGGCGACGCGGATGCCGAAGGTTTCATCGCCGAGACGAAAGGTCAGGATCTCCCGTGCGGCTTCCTCCTCCGCCCCGTCCGGGCCGGAAAGGTCGTCGGAGAAGTTGCTGGCGGCGCTCATGCGCTCATCCTTTCGAAATCGCCGTCGCGGGTCTCGGTGCCGAGGTCGAGGTCGAAGCCGCCCTTGGCCGCCGGGCGGGACGCCGGCTTGGCGGCGGCCTTGGCGGGAACGCGGGTCGCGGCGAACTTGTCCACCTTGGCCTGGAGGGCGCGCACGTCGCGGCCCGGCCCGGACGCCTGGCGCTTGGCCTGCTCCTCGATGCGGAAGAAGCCGGCGCGGTCGTTGAGGCGGCCGGCCTCGGCCGAGAGCTGCTCGGCGGTGGCCGACATCTCGTTGGCGGCCGCCGCGTTCTGCTGCGTGACCTGATCGAGCTGCTGGATCGCCTGGTTGATCTGTTCGGCGCCCGCGTTCTGCTCGCGGCAGGCGGCGGAGATTTCGGAGACGAGTTCGGCCGTGCGCTGGATGTCCGGCACGAGCTGCTGGAGCCGGCTGCCGGCGTCCTCGGCGATCTTGAGCGTCGAGCCGGACAGCTCGCCGATCTCGGAGGCCGCGATCTGGGAGCGCTCGGCGAGCTTGCGCACTTCGGATGCCACCACCGCGAAGCCCTTGCCGTGCTGGCCGGCGCGCGCCGCCTCGATCGCCGCGTTCAGCGCCAGAAGGTCGGTCTGGCGGGCGATCTCCTGCACGATCCGGATCTTGTCGGCGATGGTGCGCATCGCCTCCACCGAATTGGCCACCGCCTCGCCGCTCTGGATCGCGCTGGTCGAGGCCTGGGTGGCGATCTTCTCGGTCGTGGTGGCGTTCTCGGAGTTCTGGCGGATGTTGGCGGCCATCTCCTCCATGGCCGACGAGGCCTGCTCGGTGGCGGCGGCCTGCTCGGTCGAGCCCTGGCTGAGCTGCTCGGCCGTGGCCGAGGACTGCTGGGCGCCGGCGGCGACCTGGGATGCCGATCCGGTGACGTCGGAGACGATCTCGCGCAGGTTCTCCGTCATCGCGTTCATGGCGCGCAGGAGGTCGCCGATCTCGTCCTGGTCCTTGGCGGCGACGGTCTGCGTCAGGTCACCCGCGCCGATGTCCTCCGCCAGCTTTACCGAGCGCGACAGGCCGCGCGAGATGGAGAGCGACATCCAGGCAGCCGCCGCCGCGCCGATGGCGATCGCGCCGAGCACGATGGCGATCAGCGTGTTGCGGGTGGTGTCGTAGGTGGCCTGCGCATCCGAAATGTACCGGGATGCCGTTCCGTTCGCACGATCCACCAGGTCGGCCAAGCGGTCGGAGACCTTGTTGGCCTCGGGTACGATGTTGTTGAACTGGTAGTCGAGGGCCTTGTCCGCCAGCGCCTCGACCCCTTGGTCGGCAAAGTCGGTGCTGGAGCCGACGAAGGCCTCCCAGTCGGTCCGGATCACATCGAGAGCCGCCTGCGTGATGCCCGGGGCGCCGCGCAGCCGTTCGACAGCGGCGCCGAAAGCCTGAACCTGCCTGTCGAGTTCGGCGCGGGCGGCGGCGATCGACTGCGCGTCGTTGAGATCGAGGGTGGAGACCATCGCAAGGCGCGCGGCGTAGACCGCCTCCCGCGCCGCCGCGACGTCGGCGGCTGCTGCAGTGCCGACCGGCGCAAGCCCGCCCAAATCCTGACGCAGCTTGTCGAATGCGGGCTCCGTCTTGGCGAGCGCCTTGCCCGAGAGCTGGAGATCGGCCTTGCGGAGCAGGTCCATGCCCTTGTCCGAAGTCTGGCGCAGGGCGTCGAGAGCCGGCTTCAGGTCGGCCACCTCGCTCTGCCGGCTCGGATCCACGGCGGCAAGAAAGGTCGCGTGGTTGGCGCCGATACGCTCCCAGCGCGCGGCATAGTCCGCCATCTGCTTTTCGAGCGCGCCCGGGTCCGTTTCGAGATAGACGCGGAACATCAGGCGACGCAGGTCCATGATGTCGGACGAAATCTGCTGGACGCTCTTGACCTGAACGAACGGGCCGCTCGAGAACCGCTGCATCATGTCGTTGGAGGAACCGAGGCTGGAAATTCCGAAATAGCCTGCGGTTCCCAGGAGGGCGAGGACGGCCCCGAACGAGCCGATCAGCTTGGTCTTGATGGTAAAGCGCATGGGGATGTGACCTTTCGGGACGTTCGGCAGTCCGGGAATGGAGTGGAAGGGGGCCGGCGGCGCTCGGGCCGCCGGGCCGGACGCGTCAGGCGCTCATCTTCTCGAAGCTGCTGCCGCCTTCGTCGCCGCCGAGATCGAGGTCGAACCCCTTGGTCGGCGTCTTGGGGGCGGCGGGCTTGGCCGGTGCCTTGGCCGCCGGCTTCGCCTTGGCGGCACGGCTCTGGGCGAAGCCCTGGACGTCCGCCTGCAGCCGGCGCACGTCCGCCTTCGGCTTGGCCGCGGCGACCGCCGGGCGAGCCGGCGTGCCGTGCTCCAGGCGGAAGAAGGAGACCCGGTCGTTGAGGCGCGAGGCCTCGGCCGCGAGCTGCTCGGCGGTGGCCGACATCTCGCTGGCCGCAGAGGCGTTCTGCTGGGTGACCTCGTCGAGCTGACCGACCGTGTCGTTGGTCTGCTGCGTCACCTTGTCGAGCTGCTGGATCGCCTGGTTGATCTGTTCGGCGCCCGCGTTCTGCTCGCGGCAGGCCGCCGAAATCTCCGCGACGAGTTCCGCCGTGCGTTGGATGTCCGGCACGAGCTGCTGGAGCATGCCGCCCGCCTCCTCGGCGATCTTGAGCGTCGAGCCGGACAGCTCGCCGATCTCGGAGGCCGCGATCTGGGAGCGCTCGGCGAGCTTGCGCACTTCGGACGCCACGACCGCGAAGCCCTTGCCGTGCTGGCCGGCGCGCGCCGCCTCGATCGCCGCGTTCAGTGCGAGAAGGTCGGTCTGGCGGGCGATCTCCTGCACGATGCGGATTTTGTCGGCGATGGTACGCATCGCCTCCACCGAGTTGGCCACCGCCTGCCCGCTCTTCTCGGCGCTGGTCGACGCCTGCGCGGCGATCTTCTCGGTGGTCGAGGCGTTCTCGGAGTTCTGGCGGATGTTGGCGGCCATCTCCTCCATGGCCGACGAGGCCTGCTCGGTGGCGGCGGCCTGCTCGTTGGCGCCCTGGCCGAGTTGCTCGGTCGAGGCGGCTTGTTCGGTGGCGCCCTGGCTGAGCTGCTCGGCCGTGGCTGCGGACTGCTGGGCGCCGGCGGCGACCTGCTCGGCGGAACGGGTCACCTCGGAGACGATGTCGCGCAGGTTCTCGGTCATGGCGTTCATGGCGCGCAGGAGGTCGCCGATCTCGTCCTGGCCCTTGGCCTCGACGGTCTGTGTCAGGTCGCCCGCGCCGATGTCCTGCGCCAGCTTCACCGAGCGCGACAGACCGCGCGAGATGGAGATCGCCATCCAGGCCGCCGCCGCCGTGCCCATCGCGATGGCGCTGAGCACGAGGATCATCAGCATGGCGCGGGTGCCCTCATAGGCGGCCTGCGCGTCCGCGACATAGGTCTCGGCGTTCCCGGTCGCCTGGGCGTTGAGCTCGTCGAGGCGCTGGCTGAGCCGGGTCGCGGCGACCGTGACCTCGTTGTCCATGATGGTCTGGGCGGCCGAGAACTCGTTGCGCAGGCCGATCTCGGCCTGCTGCTGGATGACGGCGGAGGCCGCGTTCCATTCCGCCGCCATCTGTTGAACAAGCGCGGCCTGCGCCGGCAGGGCGATCGTCGCCAGGCGCGAAAGATCGGCGCGGATCTCGGCGTCGATTGCCTTGGTTTCCGCCGCCGCCGCCGAGATGGCATCCTCGGGGGTACGGACCACGGCGGAGACGGCCGCGAAGCGGGCGTCCTTGACCTTGGATGCGACGGTTTCGGCCAGCGCCGCGGCCGATCCGCCGGTAACGGCCAGGGACCGCAGATCGGCGAGAAGCGGCCCGACGACCTTGTTCGTTTCCACGATGGCGGCGTCGCCCGCCTCGTTGTTCGCGAGAGCGACGCGCTCCGCCGCGCCGTCGACGACGCTCCTGGTCTGCGTCAGGAGCGGCTTGAGGTCGGAAAGGGCGTCGCGCTGGTCGGCGGGGGTGGCGGCCAGGAGCGTGTCGATCCGCGCGTCCATGTCACGCCAGTTCGCGTCGACGGAGCTCTGGAGGCTTTCGAGCATCTTCGGGTCGGAGGTGATCAGCATGCGCCACATGGCGCGGCGGATGTCGGTGAGCTCCTGCTTCACGACCGGGCCGTTGGCGACCTGGACGAAGGGGCCTTCCGAGAAGCTGGTCATCGCCTGGTTCGTCTGCCCCAGGCTGGAGATGCCGAAGTAGCCCGCCGCTCCGAGGAGGGCGAGAACGACCCCGAACGAGCCGATCAGTTTGGTCTTGATGGTCACGCGCATGGAAGGGACCTGTCGATCATTGGGGTGGGACAGAGGTTCGGCGGATCGGCCTTGGGTCGCCCGTTGGGCGACAAGACGAGGTCGAAGAGACGAAAGGGGTTCAGTGGGTCGTGGCGGCGTCGCCCGGGCGCAGGATGCGCTCGAGATCGACGAGGATGACGAAGCGCCCTTCGCGGCGCACGACGCCTGAGAGGAACTCGGCCGGCCAGCGCGTGCCGTTCTCCGGCAGAGCCTCGACGGCTTCCGGCGCGAAGAACTGCACCTCGTGCACGGCGTCGGCCTTGACCGCCACCATGAAGCCGCCCGCAGCGTCCCCGATCCGCGAGACGATCACGCGAGAATGCTCCGTGTCGGTCGCGTCCTCCATCAGGAAGCGGCGGCGCAGGTCGATCAGCGGCAGGATGTTGCCGCGCACGTTGACGAGACCGGGCGCATAGGCCGGGGCGTTCGGCACCAGCGTCATCTGCGGCGGGTCGAGGACCTCGTGGACGAGATCCACGGGAATGGCGAAGAGGTCGTCGTCGATCGAGATGGTGAGGTAGTCGCCGCCTTCGCGCGCGGCCTCGGGTGCGGGGGTCGCCTGGGACATGGTGCACGAGCCTCCTTCAGGCGGCGACGGGGGTGGGCGCGGCGCGCAGCGCGCCGGCCTGGCGGAACAAGGGGTTCACGTCGAGGATGAGGGCCACCGAGCCGTCGCCCAGAATGGTCGCGCCCGTCAGGCCCGGCACGTCGCGGTGGAGCGGGGACAGGGGCTTGATCACCGTCTGGTGCTGGCCGATCACCTGGTCCACCACGACGCCGATGCGACCCGCATCGACCCCGCCGGCCACCACGACGATGCCGTCCTCGCCCGTGTCGCCGCCGAAGACGCGGTCCATCCAGAGGATCGGCACCATGGCGCCGCGGATGTCGACGAAGGAGCGGCCCTTGGAGGTGCGGCTCTCGATGGAGGCGTATTCGACGCATTCCTCGACATTGGCGAGCGGCAGGATGCACTTGGTCTCGCCGACCCGCACTAGGAGCCCGTCGATGATGGCGAGCGTCAGGGGCAGGCGCAGGGTGAAGCGCGTGCCCCGGCCGGGCTCGGTGGCGATCTCGATCGAGCCGTGCAGCTCGCCGATCGTGCGCCGCACGACGTCCATGCCGACGCCCCGGCCCGACAGGTTGGAGACGGCCGCCGCCGTCGAAAGGCCGGGATGGAAGATCAACTCGTCGATCTCGCGATCCGGGGGCGTCACGCCCTCGGCCACGATGCCGGCCGCGCGCGCCTTTTCGAGGATGCGGGCACGGTTGAGGCCGGCGCCGTCGTCCTCAACCGTGATGATGACCTCGGTGCCGGACTGGCGCGCCGACAGGCGCAGCGTACCGCGCTTGGGCTTACCCGCCTCCAGGCGCCTGTCCTGCATCTCGATGCCGTGGTCGATCGAGTTGCGGATGATGTGGACCAGCGGATCGCCCAGCCGGTCGAGCACGGTCTTGTCTAGCTCGGTGTCCTCGCCCGACAGGACGAGGTCGATCTCCTTGCCGAGGTCGGTCGAGAGGTCGCGCACGACGCGCCGGTAGCGGCTGAACAGCGAGTCGATGGGCAGCATGCGCATGTCCATCGCCGAGTCGCGCAGGTCGGCGGAGATGCGCTCGATCTCCTCCACCACGGCGGTCAGCACCGGGTCGTGGCGCTGGTGGGTGAGCGCGGTGAGGCGGGCCTGGGCGATCACCAGCTCGCCGACCTGGTCGAGCAGCGTGTCGAGGCGCGAGGCCGAGACGCGCACGCTGGCTTCCGGCTGGGCCTGGGCCTGGGGCGGCGCCTTGGCCTCGGCCTTCGGCGCCGCGACCGATGCGGCGGCGACCGGCGCAGGGGCGGCGGCCGGCTCCGCGGCCGGGGCCTCGGCGGCGACCGGGACAGCCGGGGCGGCGGCGGCGAGCGCCTCCAGCTCCTCGATCACGACGGCGCCGGGCTCGTCCACGAAGATGAAGACGTCCTCGATCGCGCCCTTGCCCTCCGACGTCGTCAGCACGACGCGCCAGGCGAGCCGAATCTCGGTCGGCGCGAGGAGGGCGAGTTCGGGAACCGCGTCGGTCAGCGCCTCGATCTCGGCCTGGCCGAGGGCCTGCAGCTCGTCGAGAAGGGCCAGCGGGTTGGTGCCGAAGAGCAGCGCGTTGGCCGGCAGGCGCAGCGTGATGGCGAAGCGGCGCGAGCCCGCAACGGTCGCGGACGGGGTCGCGACCGGGGCGTCGACCGACGCCGTCGCGGCGGGCGCGGCGCTCGCTCCGCCGACCTGCGCCTGGAGGGCCGCCACGAGCTCGGCGCTGCGGACCGCGTCGTTGGCGGAGGGTTCGAACAGGAGGCGGCGGATCTGGTCGGTGGCGGCGAGGAGCACGCCCACGAAGGCGGGCGTCAGCGGCACTTCGCCCTGGCGCACCTTCTCGAACGCGTCTTCCAGCTTGTGGGCGAAGGCGGCCATGTCGGGCGGACCGAACATGCCGCCCGAGCCCTTCAGCGTGTGGAGTGCGCGGAAGGTGGTGTTGATGAGTTCGGCGTCGTCCGGGCGCGCTTCGAGGTCGAGGAGCGCCGCTTCGAGCTGCTCCAGGAGATCGCGGGCCTCGTTGAGGAAGATCTCGACTGCGTTCCCGGCGTTCATGGATGTCAGGCCCCGATCAGCTTGTTGACGACGGCAAGAAGGCGAGTCTGGTCGAACGGCTTGACGATCCAGCCCGTGGCGCCGGCGGCCTTGCCGGCGACCTTCTTGGCCTCGTCGGATTCGGTCGTGAGCATGACGATCGGCATGCCGGCATGCTGCGGCATGGCGCGAATGCGGGCGATCATCGTGATGCCGTCCATGTTGGGCATGTTGAGATCGGTGATGACCAGCGAGAAGCGGCCCTGGTCGAGCTTGGACAGCGCATCGACGCCGTCGACGGCCGTGGTCGGCGAGTATCCGGCCGATTCCAACGTGAAGGAGACCATCTGACGGACGCTGGCGCTGTCGTCGACGCAAAGAACGGGCTTGCCCATGGGTTGGGACCTTTCGAAATGCAGAGGGCTCAGGCTCGGACCGTCTCGGCCCAGCTGGTCAGGCCGGTCCGCGCGAGAAGGCCGGAAACGGCCTGGGAGGGCATGAGCGTCATGGAGAGGTTGCGCGCGCCGGCGGTGTGCCGGGCGGCGACGAGAAGCTGGGCGAGGCTGACGTCGGCCTCCTCCACGCCTGTCGCGTCGATCACGAGGCCTTCGGCGGAGTGAGCGGCCACATGCTCGCAGAGGGCGGCGTGGAGTTCGTCGACCTGGGCCAGCGTGCAGGTGGATCCGAGGGAAAAAGGCGCCATCAACGTCTTTCCGATCACTTTGTTGCGTGCTGAATGGAATTTATGCCGCAAAGCTTAAAATTTATCGTTTTCGGAAATTGCTAACGATCGCGGCAACGCCCCGCTCGCGAGCTGGAACCGGGCCTTTCGGAACCGTCCGCGCAGGCGCCATATCCGGCTCGTCCCTTTGGAGACCGAGGCGGAACGGCGGCGGGGTCCGGCCGCCTTGCCGACCGGCGGCCGGCGTCGCGGAGGGGCCGGAAACCCTTCCTTCACCACGAATGCGAAAACCGCCGAGGAACATATGCCACGCGCGGATTCGGACGGAGCGCCGTTCGGGACTTAGAGTGCCTAACAAAACCTCGCGGGGTCGGTCTGACGGGTCTTTGCCGCCGATGCGTCGTCGCCGATGCTCGCCCATGCGCTGCATGGTCTCCGCTCTGCTCCTCGCCTCGACTACAAATCCCTCGCCAGCCCTCCGCCCGGAGGTATTGTTAGGCACTCTTAGCCGCGTCGCTCGTCCCGAAGGTCTGCGCATCGAAGACCTCAGGGCGACCCGTCGATCGCCGTCCGGCTGAGCCAAGCCAGGAACCTCGCGAAGGCCGGGCGCTGCAGGCTGCGCCGGGGGTGGAGCAGGCAATAGGGCTCGGGCAGCGCGAGGCTGCGCGGCGAGGCCAATGTCAGGAGGCCGCCTTCCAGCTCCCGTTCCACCGCGAAATCCGGCACCAGGGCGACGCCGAGGCCCGCCACCGCGCCCTCCACCACCATGGCGAACTGCTCGAACCGATGGCCGCGCAGGATGTCGCGCGCGTCGATTCCCGCCTCGCGGAACCATTCGAGCCACAGCGTCGGACGCGTCGCCTGCTGAAGGAGCGGCAGGCGCAGGAGCATGGCCTCGTCAGCGAGGTCAAGCCCAGCGAGGAGCTGCGGGCTCGCCACCGCGAGCAAGCGGTCCGGACACAGGGTCAGCGCCTCCAGGATGCCGGACGGCGGGCCGGATCGCAGGATCGCCGCGTCGAACCCCTCCGCCTCGAAGTCCACCGCCCCCAGCCGGGCGCTGACATTGAGGCTGATGCCCGGCTCGGCGCGCGAGAAGGCGACGAGGCGCGGGGACAGCCAGCGCGCCGCGAAGGTCGGCAGGACGGCGAGATTGAGGATCTCGCGCCGTCCGCCGAAGGCCATGGTCTTGACCGTCGCCTGGTCGAGCCGGGCGAGGATCGCGGCCGCGTCCACCGCGAAGAGCCGGCCGGCGTCGGAGGGTACGAGGCGCTTGCGCACGCGGTGAAAGAGCGGCACGCCGAGCTTCTCCTCCAGAAGCGCGAGCGAGCGGCTGACCGTGCTCTGGGTCAGATGGAGGCTCGCGGCGGCCTCCGTCACCGAGCCCCTGTCCATGCAGGCGACAAAGGCGCGAAGCTCGGCGATGGTCGGGTGATAGGCGGGTCGCACGGCGCAAGGTCATCGAATTTACGAATGTTTCCATCCGATAACATCGTTTGCGCGCAGGCACGAGCGCGCGCATGCTGCCGGGCGAAACGACAGGAGTAGCGATCATGTCCGCCCTGCCCGCCAGCGCCCCCGCCGCCCCGAAGCCCGCGTTCGATTGGACCGACCCGTTCCTCCTGAACGACCAGCTCACCGAGGACGAGCGGCTCATCGCGCAGACCGCGACCGATTTCGCCGAGGAGCGCCTGCGCCCGCGCATCGTCGAGGCCTATCTCAACGAGACGACCGATCCCTCGATCTTTCGCGAAATGGGCGAGCTCGGACTGCTCGGCGTCACGCTGCCGGAGGACTACGGCTGCGCCGGTGCGTCTTATGTCGCCTACGGGCTCGTGGCGCGGGCGGTGGAGCGGGTGGATTCGGGCTACCGCTCGATGATGTCGGTGCAATCCTCGCTGGTCATGTATCCGATCCATGCCTACGGTTCGGAGGAGCAGCGGCGCAAATATCTCCCTAGGCTCGCCAGCGGCGAATGGATCGGCTGCTTCGGCCTCACCGAGCCCGACGCCGGCTCGGACCCCGGCGGCATGCGGACCACGGCCCGCAAGGTCGACGGGGGCTACGTCCTCGACGGCGCCAAGATGTGGATCTCCAACGCGCCGATCGCCGACGTCTTCGTGGTCTGGGCGAAGTCGGAAGGCCATGGCGGGGCGATCCGGGGCTTCGTTTTGGACAAGGGCACCAAGGGCCTGTCGGCACCCAAGATCGAGGGCAAGCTCTCGCTTCGCGCCTCCGTCACCGGCGAGATCGTGATGGACGGGGTGGAGGTCGGCGAGGAGGCGCTCCTGCCCGACGTGTCCGGCCTCAAAGGTCCGTTCGGCTGCCTCAACCGCGCCCGCTACGGCATCTCCTGGGGCGCGATGGGCGCGGCCGAGGACTGCTGGCACCGCGCCCGCTCCTACACGCTGGAGCGTACCCAGTTCGGCCGCCCGCTGGCGCAGACGCAGCTCGTCCAGAAGAAGCTCGCCGACATGCAGACCGAGATCGCGCTGGGGCTCCAGGCGAGCTTGAGGGTCGGGCGCCTGTTCGACGAGGGCCGAATGGCGCCGGAGATGATCTCGATCGTCAAGCGCAACAACTGCGGCAAGGCGCTGGCCATCGCGCGGGAAGCGCGCGACATGCACGGCGGCAACGGCATCATGGGCGAGTACCACGTGATGCGCCACGCGCAGAACCTCGAGACGGTCAACACCTACGAGGGCACGCACGACGTCCACGCCCTGATTCTCGGCCGCGCCCAGACCGGGCTCCAGGCCTTCTTCTGATGGCGGACGCGCCGCTGAAGGGCCTCAAGGTCCTGGAGCTCGCCCGCATCCTCGCCGGACCCTGGATCGGCCAGACGCTCGCCGATCTCGGCGCGGAGGTGATCAAGGTCGAGGCGCCGGAGGGCGACGACACGCGCCGCTGGGGGCCGCCCTTCATCGAACGCGAGGGCGAGCGGACCGCGGCCTATTTCCACGCCTGCAACCGCGGCAAGCGATCCGTGATCGCCGACTTCTCCACTCCTGAGGGCCGCGCGCTGGTGCGGCGCCTGGCGCTGGAGGCCGACGTCCTGGTCGAGAACTTCAAGGTCGGGGGCCTGGCGAAATACGGCCTCGACTACGAGAGCCTCTCGGCCGAGAACCCGCGCCTCGTCTACTGCTCCGTCACCGGCTTCGGCCAGGACGGGCCTTACGCGGCGCGCGCCGGCTACGACTTCATGATCCAGGCCATGGGCGGGATCATGGACCTCACCGGCGAGCCGGACGGCGGCCCGCAGAAGATCGGCGTCGCCTTCGCCGACATCTTCACCGGCCTCTACGGCACGATCGCCATCCAGGCGGCGCTCGCGCGGCGCGAGCGGACCGGGCGCGGCGACCATGTCGACATGGCGCTGATGGACTGCATGACCGGGGTGCTCGCCAACCAGGCGCTGAACTACTTCGCCGGCGGCACCGCGCCGACGCGCCTCGGCAACGCCCATCCCAACATCGTGCCCTATCAGGCCTTTCCCGTCGCCGACGGGCATGTCGTGATCGCCTGCGGCAACGACCGGCAGTTCGCCCGGCTGATGCAGGTCATCGGCGAGGCGGCGCTTGCCGCCGATCCGCGCTTTGCCACCAACGAGGCGCGCGTCGCCAACCGGCAGGCGCTGGTCGCCATCATGGAAGGGCGGCTGCGCCTCCGCACGCGCGACGCGCTTCTGGCGGACCTCGAGCGCGAGGGCGTGCCGGCCGGGCCGATCAACACGGTGGCCGACGTCTTCGCCGACCCGCAGGTGATCCATCGCGGGATGCGGATCGAGCCGGACGGGGTGCCGGGCCTGCGCACGCCCATCCGCTTCCGCGAGGCCGCGCTGTCGCTGGAGACGCCCTCGCCCCGGCTCGGCAGCGGCGGGATGGAAGGCTTTACGAAGACCTAGAGCCCGCAGGCCCGGCGCAGCATCGCCCGCGCCTCCTCGCGCGGCACGTCGGCGCATCGCACCAGGGCCGCGCGCGCCTTGGCGTGGTTGCGCAGGATGTAGGACGCGTTTTCCGGATAGCGGCTGGCGCGCCACTCACTGACCGCGATCGTCATCGCCTGGCGCACCCCGACGAGGTCCGGCAGGAGGTCGAGCTCAAGCGCGGGCACGGGATGGACGGCGTGATAGGCGCCGACGAGGTCCGCCATCGGCTCGAACGGATGGCCCTCCTCCGGCACCTGATAGGCGCAGGCGATGGCGAGGTCGTAGATCGCGAAGGTCTCGACGAGGTCGCCGAAGTCGAGGATGCCGCTGATGCGATCGGTGTCCTCCTCCTCCACCAGGAGGTTGAAGGGGTTGAAGTCGTTGTGGACGACCTGGGCGCGAAGGCTCGGCTCGCGCGGCGCGATGGCGTCGCGGAAACGGGCGAACACCCCCTCCACCCGCGCGCGCAGTTCGGGATCGGCGATGTGGTGCGTCCGGACGAGAAGGCCCGGCGCATGGCGGAGGTCCCAGACGATCTCATGGGTCGCGGCGGGATGGGAGAAGGTGAAGAGACCCTTCGCCAGACGCCCCAGCGCCGCGCCGACGCCGCGCATCTGGGCGGGCGTGCGCTGCGTGCCGAAGAGCGGTCGGCCGGGCAGCCAGGTGAGGAGGCGGGTGAAATGGCGCTCGCCGTCCCGTTCGGCGAGACATTCCGGCTCGCCGTCGAGGGTCCTCACGAGGCGCGAGGCCGGCACGTCCGGCACCGTGCGCTCGATGTGCTCCAGCGCCCGGTTCTGGAACTCGGACACCGCGCGATCCTCGGCCGCGTTGGCGATCTTGAGCACGAACCGCCTGGCCCCCGCCGCATCCAGCCGCACGGTGAGGTCGCGCTCGCTGGTCAGCATGGAGGCCGCCGTGTCGATGCCGTATCGCTCGCGCACCAGCGTCTCGATCTCGGCGAGCGAGAAGTCGGGCGCGCGGGTGGTGAAGGCCGATCGCGCCTCGGCGGCTTCGGGTGTCGACATGGCCGGCCTTCTCGGGTCGGAGGGGCGGAAACGGGACGAGCCGGCAGCGACAAGCCGACGCAAAGCGTCTCCTCTTCGCAGCTTTTTCGATATACCATATACCGTTCGGAAACAAGCGGCGAGCCGGCAAACGCTTCGGGCGGGATGACCTAGACAGCTCTTGCCCAGCAAGACGAAGACGCTTCCCCCAATTTTTCCAACGGTATATCATGTATCGAATTTCGGGCGCACTGCCGTGCCCCCTCCCCGTCCGAGGAGCCGTCGCATGAGCACCGCCGCCGACCTGTCCATGCCCAACGCCTTCGTGCCCGGCCGCGGCGACCTCTCCCCGGAAAACGAGGCGCTGGTCGCCCGGCGCGCGCGCGTCCTCGGCCCGGCCTACCGGCTGATGTACGAAACCCCGCTCCACCTCGTGCGGGGGCAGGGCGTGTGGCTCTACGACGAGAGGGGCCGCGCCTTTCTCGACGCCTACAACAACGTCGCCTCCATCGGGCATTGCCATCCGCGCGTGGTGGAGGCGATCCGCGCGCAGGTCGGCGTGCTTGCCACCAACACGCGCTACCTCCACACCGCGATCCTCGACTATGCCGAGCGGCTGGTGGCGACCTTCCCGGCCGAACTGTCCCAGGTCATGTTCGCCTGCACCGGGAGCGAGGCCAACGACCTGGCGCTGCGCATCGCCAAGGCGAGGACGGGCGGCACCGGCATCATCGTCACCGCCAACGCCTATCACGGCATCACGGAAAGCGTGGCCGCCTTCTCGCCCTCGCTCGGGTCCTCCGTCGATCTCGGCCCCCACGTTCGCACCGTGCCGGCGCCCGACCGGTATCATCTCGGCGAAGCCGATGTCGGCGCGGCGTTCCGCGCCTCCGTCGAGGCCGCGATAGACGACCTCAAGCGCCACGGCATCAGGCCGGCCGCGCTGTTCGTCGACAGCCTCTTCACCAGCGACGGCGTCCTGCCCGGCCCGGCCGGGTTCCTCCAGGGCGCGGCGGAGGCGATCCGTGCCGCGGGCGGCCTCTTCGTCGCCGACGAGGTGCAGCCGGGCTTCGGCCGCACGGGCGAAGCGATGTGGGGCTTCGAGCGCCACGGCGTGGTGCCGGACATGGTCACGCTCGGCAAGCCGATGGGCAACGGCCATCCGATCTCGGGCGTGGTGATGCGCCCCGAGGTGGTCGAGAATTTCGGCCGCAACGCCCGCTATTTCAATACGTTCGGCGGCAACGCGGTGTCCTGCGCCGCCGCCATGGCGGTGCTCGAGGCCATCGAGGCGGAGGGCTTGCGGCAGAACGCGTTGGAGGTCGGCGCCCATCTTCTCGACCGGGTCGCCGAGATCTGCCGAGGCGACGGAGGCGTCGGGGACGTGCGCGGCGTCGGGCTCTTCATGGCGGTCGAGTTCGTGTCGGACCGGGCGACCAGAACGCCCGACCGGGCGCGCGCCTCGCGCGTCGTCAACGCCATGCGCGAGCGCGGCGTCCTGATCTCGGTGTCGGGCAAGGACCACAACAGCCTGAAGATCCGCCCGCCCTTGGTCTTCACGCGCGAGAATGCCGACCTCTTCGCCGAGGTCCTCGGCGACGCCCTGAAGGCCACCGCCTGAGGGTGGTCAGGCGGTCGCGCGCTCGCGTCGGCGCGCCGCCTCCACCGCTTCGAGATGGGGAACCAGGAAGCTGCCGGCGACGGTGAGGTCGGCGACGACGCCGGCCCGCGCCGCCGCCCCGTCGCCTGCCTCCAGCGCGGCCAGGATCGTCCGGTGCGCCTCGTTGGCCTTCGCCTCGTAGGCGGGCGCGCCGAACAGCTCCTTCATATAGGGGCCGGTCTGGCTCCAGAGATCGCTGATGAGTTCGAGGAGACGCGGCGAGGCGGCTTCGGAATAGACGGCGAAATGAAAGGCCCGGTTCTCGCGGCGATAGGCGTCGTGGTCACGGCTCGCGAGGCTCTCGTCCATGTCGTCGGCGAGCCTTGCCAGCTTTCGCAGGACGCCCTTTCTCACGCGCGGCGCGGCCAGCTCCGCCGCCAGCCCCTCCAGTTCGCAGCGGATGCGCGCCAGCTCGGCATACTTGGCCGCCTCCAGCGCCGGCACGGCGATCGAGCGGTTGGGCAGCAGCACCAGGAGCCGCTCGGCCACGAGGCGCTGCAGGGCCTCGCGCACCGGCGTCGTCGAGATGCCGTAGGTCTCGGCGAGGGTGCGGATCACCAGCACCTGGCCGGGGTCGAAGCTGCCCGCCATGAGACCGTCCCTGATCCGATCATAGGCAAGGTCGTTGAGGGTCCGGTACTCGATCTTGGTCACAAGGGGCCTCCGCAGCGCGGCCAGCATATCATATACGCCCGGCGCGCCAACGGTCGCCCGCCCGCCCCGGCCGCCGTCGCACCCGTCTGGCACGCATCCTGCATCCCCGCATCCGGCGGAGCCTGGGCCACCAAGCCTCTTCAATCGCCGCCGGATTGATGGTGAACTTCCTCCGGGTCGGCTCGGGACCGGATGGGGAGGGCATGCGATGCGGATCACCTATTCCACGGCGGACGTCGCCCCCGGCCTGAAGCACGCGTTCTGGCAGGAGACCGTCGCACGCACCTACTTTCCGCTCGACCTCCGGTTCCGCGGAGGCCGGGAGTTCGACGGCGCCCTCGATGTCTGGTCGCTCGGCGACGTGTCCATCTCGCGCAACCACTGCGACGGGCTCCTGTACCGCCGGCAGGAGCGCCATCTCGCGTCGGAGCGCGAGGAAAGCTATCTCATCACCGTGCCCGACATCGCGGAAATCCGCTTCCTGCAGGACAACCGCGACGTGACCTGCCGGCCCGGCCAGTTCCTGATCGAGCGAAGCCACCTCCCTTACGAATTCAGCCACCGCGAGCGGGCAGCCCTCTGGGTGATGAAGGTGCCGAACGCGCTCCTGCGCTCGCGCATCGCACGGCCCGAGCGCCTCGCGACGCTCCAGTTCGACGCCCGCCACGGCATCGGCGCCCTGTTCGTCGACATGCTGCGCATGACGGCCCCCCGCCTCGACGAAATGGACGCCCCCGCGCGCCGCCTGATGGGCACGCATCTCGTGGACCTCCTCGCCATGGCGGTGGAGGCCGACCAGCGCGTCCTGACCGGCCAGTCCTCCTCCGTGCGCAACGCCCATCTCCACCGCGCCGAGCACGTCATCCGCACCCGCCTTCGCGAGCCCGAGCTTTCGCCGCGCCGAGTGGCCGAGAGCTGCGGCATCTCGCTGCGCTACCTCCATCAGCTCTTCGAGGCGGAGGGCACGACCGTCTGCGCCCATATCCGGACCCAGCGCCTCCTGATGTGCGACACCCTGCTGCAGGATCCGGCGAACCGGCGCGCCATCGCGGAGATCGCCTACGAATGGGGATTCGTCGATCAGGCGCAGTTCAGCCGCGCCTATCGCGCCCGGTTCGGCCGCAGTCCGAGCGAGACCCGCAGCCGCGCGCGCCGGGCCGGCTGAGCGACACGCGCCGCCGGCCTCCGCGCTCGCCCCGTCCCCGATCGCGGCCATGCGCAAGCTTTGATGCGCTCCACGACAAGAGCCTGTGGCCGAAAGCCCCTTTAATCCCCCGAACAGCTTTCGCAACAGCACCGACCGAGCCGATCGGACGGGACGGATCGCACCGGTCCGCCCTGCCGCCGGATCGGGCGAAGCATGGGGATCGGCCGCCTTGCAGAACCTTCGCGTCGCCGTCGATGTGGGCGGCACCTTCACCGACATCTGCATCATGGACGAGGACACCGGCCTCATCCGCATCGAGAAGACGTCCTCCACGAAGGACCCGATCGAGGGCATTCTCGGCGGCGTCGCCAAGGCCGGCATCGACCTGTCCAGGGTGGCGCTCTTCAGCCACGGCACGACGGTCGCCACCAACGCCCTGATCACCCGCCGTCTGCCGCGCACGGCCATGGTCTGCAGCGCCGGCTTCCGGGACGTCATCGAGATCCGCCGTGCCAACAAGGAGGACCTCTGGGACGTCTACAAGGACGTCGTGAAGCCCTACGTGCCCCGCCGCGACCGGCTGACCGTGCCGGAGCGCGTCGATTCGGCCGGCCAGGTGGTCGAGCCGCTGGACGAGGCCGCCGCGCGCGAGGTCGCCCGCATCCTGAAGAAGCGCGGCGTCGAGGCGATCGCGGTCTGCTTCATGAACGCCTATCTCAACGGCGACCACGAGCGCCGCATGCGCGAGATCCTTCTCGAGGCCATGCCCGACGTGCCGGTCTCGATCTCCTCGCAGGTGCTCCCCGAGATCTTCGAGCACGAGCGCTTCTCGACCACGGTCGCCAACGCCGCCGTCTCGCCCGTCGTCGTCAGCTACACGAGCCGCCTCGGGGAGGAACTGGCGAGCGGGGGCTATACCCGCGACCTCCTTCTCCTTCACACCGGCGGCGGCGTGATGACGCCGGCCGGCGTCAAGGACTATGCCGCGCGGCTCGCCGGCTCCGGCATCGCGGCCGGCGCCATCGCCTCGCGCCACATCGCCTCGCTCTGCGGCTTCCCGAACTCGATCGGCCTCGACATGGGCGGCACGTCCACGGACGTCTCGCTCGCCTACGAGGGCCAGTCGCGCGTCACCAAGGACTGGCACATCGAGTTCGGCTATCCCATCCGCTTCTCCTCCATCGAGGTGCTGACGATCGGGGCCGGCGGCGGTTCGCTCGCCTGGACCGACGAGGCCGGCTCGCTTCGCAACGGCCCGCAGTCGGCGGGTGCCTTTCCCGGCCCGGCCTGCTACGGCAACGGCAACCGCCAGCCGACCAACACCGATGCCAACGTCACGCTCGGGCGCCTCGGCACGAGTCTGGCCGGCGGCAAGGTGCGGCTCGACGCGGGCCTTGCGAGGGCGGCCGTGGACGAGGGCGTCGCCAGACCCTTCGGTCTCTCCGTGGAGGAGGCGTCCGACGCGATCCTGCGCGTCGCCAACGCCAACATGTCGGACGCCGTGCGGCTGATCTCGATCAGCCGCGGCTACGACCCGCGCGACTTCGCCCTCGTCGCCTTCGGCGGGGCAGGCGCTCTGCACGGGGTGGACGTCGCGCGCGAGCTCGCCATCCCCACCGTCATCGTGCCGCCGAACCCCGGTGTCACGTCGGCGCTCGGCTGCCTTCTCGTCGACATGCAGCACGACTTCTCCGAGAACTGCATGGTGGAGGCCTCGCAGGCCGAGCCCGCCGACATCGAGGCCCGCTTCGCCCGCATCGAGCGCGAGGCGCTGGACCGATTGACGCACGAGGGCGTGGCCGAAGCCGACATCGTGCTCCAGCGCTCCATCGACATGATGTATCGCGGCCAGTGGCGCTCGCTCGCCGTCTCCGCGCCCCGCCCGATCAGCTCGATCGAGGCGCTGGTCGCCGAGTTCCACGCCGAGCACCAGCGCGAGTACAACTTCCGCCGCGACGAGGCGCCGGTGTCTTTCTTCCGCATCAACGTCAAGGCGATCGGCGTGGTCCGCAAGGCCGAGCTCGCCGTCCACGAGCCGACGGGCGCGGCCCCCGAGCCCGCGAGCCGCCGCACGGTCTGGTTCGACAACGTGCCCCACGACACGCCCGTCTTCCGGCGCGACGACCTGCCCTGCGGCTTCTCGTTCAAGGGGCCGGCGATCGTCGAACAGGTGGATTCCACCACCGTCGTCCCGCCCGGCTCGCTCGCCGAGGTCGACAGATTCCTGAACATCATCATCCGCGTGAAGGGCTGAACGAGATGGCCGGCGAACAGACGCTCGATCCCGTGACCTTCGAGGTCCTCAAGAACTCCTTCATCACCAGCGTCGACCAGATGGGCGAGCAGGTGCTGCGGACCTGCTATTCCTTCGTGATCTACAACCACGACTTCTCCTCGGCCCTGCACGACGCGAACGGCGAATGCGCGGCGCAAGGGAACCAGGACATCGCCGTCCACGTCGGCACCCTGCATTTCACGTGCAAGGACGTCATGCGCGCCTTCGAAGGCGACATGCACGAGGGCGACGTCTTCGCCACCAACGACCCCTATGCCGGCGGAACTCATTTCTCCGACGTGCGCCTGATCCGTCCGATCTTCTCCGGCGGCGAGATCATCGCCTTCGCCCAGTCCAACGGCCACTGGTCGGACATGGGCGGCTCGGTGCCCGGCTCCTTCGACGTGACCGCCCGCGACATGTTCCGCGAGGGCCTGCGCATCACGCCGGTCCGGCTCTACGACAAGGGCGTCTTCCGCCGGGACGTCGCCAACATGATCGCCGCCAACACGCGCGATCCCGCTTCGATCATCGGCGACATCCAGGCCCAGGCGCAAGGCACCGCCGTCTGCGCGCGCGAGATCGGCCGCCTCGTCGAGAAATACGGGCGCGACACGGTGAAGACGGGTCTCGCCGAGGTGCAGGACTATGTCGAGCGCGCCGTGCGCGGGCGCATCGCCGCGCTGCCGGACGGCACCTGGGAGACGGTGGACTACATCGACCGCGATCCCGCCGGCGGCGAGGGCATGATCCCGATCCGCATCAAGATGACGATCAAGGGCGACAAGGCCTATTACGACTTCTCGGGCAGCCACCCGACCATCGCCACGATCTACAACTCGGCCTTCGGCGCCACCTTCTCGGCGGTCGCGGCGGGCATGAAGACCTTCTTCCCCGACCTGCCGCTCAATTCCGGCTTCTACCGCGCCTTCGAGCTCAGCGTCCCCGAGGGCTCGATCGTCGATGCCCGATGGCCGGTCGCGGTGACCGGGTTCCTGATGCCCTTCGAGAAGATCATGAACTCGATCTACGAGATCTGGTCGGACCTCATGCCCGAGCGCGCCCTCGCCTGCACCTTCAACCTCGAATACCTGCTGACCGGCGGGCGCGACGCGCGTGTCCCCGACAAGCCGATCTTCATGTTCTACGACTGGCTGCCCGGCGGCTGGGGCGGGCGCAACGGCAAGGACGGCGCCAACGTCACGACCTCCTGCTTCGGCGTCGGCCTCATGTCCCAGCCGATCGAGGGACAGGAGCGCACCACGCCGATCCTGATGACCGAGTGCCAGATCCAGACCGATTCCGCCGGTCCGGGCCAATGGCGCGGGGGCGTCGGGGTGCTCAAGGGCTCGAAGCTCCTGCAGTCGGAGGACACGGTGATCTCCTACATCTGCGACCGCGAGCGGGCGATCGTCTGGGGCATCGAAGGCGGCCTTCCCTCGACGCCCCACGGGCTGACGCTGAAGCGCGCGGACACCGACGAGACGGTGCGGCTCGGCACCATCTTCTCCGACGTGCCGCTGAAGGAGGGCGACCGGTTCTGGCGCCCGACCGGCGGCGGGGGCGGCTTCGGCGACCCCTTGAAGCGCGACCCGTCCCTGGTCCTTGCGGACGTCGCCGACGACTACGTCTCGGTGGAGCGCGCCGCCAAGGACTACGGCGTCATGATCCGCGTCAACGACGCCGAGCTCTGCGACTACGAGATCAACGAGGCGGGCACGCGGGCGCTGCGCGCCGAGATCGCCGCGAGCCGCGTCGACTGGGCGCGCGCCGATCCCGAAGCGATCGCGCGGGGGTACCGGGCCGGCGAGATCGACATGCTCGACGTGATCCGCCGCCATGCCGTGATTCTCGACTGGGGCACCGGCGAGCTGCTGCCCGAATCGACCCGTCAGTTCCGCGAGAGCTTCGAGCGCCGTTCGGTCGCCAAGTGGGAAGCCGCCTGACGAGGGCCTGAAGGCCGGGCGGGGGCCGCGGCGCGCCCTTGCCGCGTCAGCGGAAGAGCTCCGGCTTCTCCAGCCGCAGCGCCGCGGCGCGCCGGTGCCCTTCCAGCCCTTCCGCCGCGCTCTGGCGGGACGCCGGCGGCGCGACGGCCGCCACGCCCGCATCGTCCAGCCACTGGTGCGTCGCGATCTTGACGTAGGAGCCGACCCACAGCCCGCCCGTATAGCGCCCGGCCCCCATGGTCGGCAGCGTGTGGTTGGTGCCGCAGCACTTGTCGGAATAGACGACGCTGGCCTTGGGTCCGATGAACAGCGAGCCGTAGCCCGACAGGCGCGCCGCGAAGGCCTTGGGGTCGCGCGTGTGCACCTGGAGATGCTCGGCCGCGATCCAGTCGGAATAGGCGATCATGTCCTCCTCCGAGGCGCAGACCGTCACCTCGCCCTGCGCGGCCCACGAAACGCGCGCGACGCTGGCGGTGGACAGCGTTTCGAGCTGCCGTTCCACCTCCGCGACCACGGCTTCCGCCAGGGCGCCGTGCGTCGTGATCAGGCCGACGCGGGTGTGGACGTCGTGCTCGGCCTGGGCGAGGAGATCGGTCGCGATGATCTCGGCGTTGCCCGTCTCGTCGGCGAGCGTGTAGATCTCGCTCGGACCCGCCAGCTGGTCGATGCCGACCGGACCGAAGACCTGGCGCTTGGCCTCGTTGACATAGGCGTTGCCCGGCCCGACGATCTTGTGGACCGCCGGAATGGTCTCGGTCCCGTAGGCCATCGCCGCGATCGCCTGTGCCCCGCCGACCCGGAAGATGCGGTCGGCGCCCGACAGGTGGCAACCCGCGACCATGGCTTCCGCCGCCGTCGGCGGCAGGCAGGCGATCACCTCCGGGCAGCCTGCCACCTTGGCCGGCACGATGGTCATGATCGGCGCCGACAGGAGCGGATAGCGCCCGCCCGGCACATAGGCGCCGACGCGCGCGACGGGGATGACGCGGTGCCCGAGATGGAGGCCCGGCCTCAGCTCGATCTCCAGCGGCAGGATGGTCTTCAGCTGCGCCTCGGCGAACGCCCGCACGTTGGCGATGGCGAATTCGGTGTCGGCGCGCGTCTGCGGGTCCAGCCGCGCGACCGCCGCCTCGCGCTCCTCCCGGCTCACCTCGAAGGCCTGCGGCTCCACCTTGTCGAACGCGGCGGAATAGCGCCGCACGGCCGAATCGCCCTCGCCCCGCACCGCCGAGAGGATGCCCGAAACGGCCTCGGCGACGCTCGCCTGCGTCCCGCCCTGCGGCTGCGGCGCCTTCACGAAGCGGAGGCGGGCGCGAAGCGTGTCGATCTCGTGGGCCATGGGTGCGTCCTTCCTGCTGGATTTGCGCGCAGGACGCTCGCAGAAGCGGCATGCACGGGCAAGGACACGCGGCGCTCCGTTCATTATGATGAGCGTTCGAGCCCGACCGAAAGGAGACCCCATGCCCGCCATCGGAGCCGCCATCCGGGAGCTGCGCCGCCGCCGCCAGCTCTCGACGCGCGAGCTGGCCGCCCGCTCCGGCATCGCCCATTCCACCATCTCGCTCCTGGAGCGGGACCGGATGAGCCCGTCGGTCGATACGCTGGGCGCGATCCTGGAAGCCATGGGATCGACCCTGACCGGCTTCTTCTCCGAGCTCGGAGAGGCCCTGCCCCACTCCCCCTTCTACCGCGCCGAGGACCTGCCCGAGATCGGGCGGGCGGACGGGATCTCCTATCGGATGGTCGGGGTCAACCATCCCAACCGCAAGCTCCTGATGCTGCGCGAGACCTACCAGCCTGGCGCCGACACGGGCGAGGCCTTCTCGCATAAGGCGCAGGAGGCGGGCATCGTGCTCAGCGGCGCGGTGGAGGTGAGCGTGGGCGAGCGCACCCGCCGGCTGGAAGCGGGCGACGCCTACTATTTCGACAGCGAGACGCCGCACCGTTTCCGCAACCGGGGCACCGAGCCGGCCGAGATCGTCAGCGCCATCACCCCGCCGACCTATTGAGAGGCTGTTTCGGACCTCCGCGGCGAGGATCGGCAACGACGGCCGGGGCGAAAAGCACCGTCGAGCCGAACCGGCGGACGTCCGGAACAGCCCCCGATCGTGGAAACTATTCCGAGCAGCCGCGCGAAGGGTTTTGCGCTTTTGCCCTTTCGTGCTTGAAATTCGAACGGTTCAACATTGGGGGAAACAGGTCATGTCGCGGACTGCCATCGCAAGCATCATGGGCGGCCTTCTCGCCGCCACCCTCCTGACGGCGGCGCCGGCCGCCGCGCGCGACCTCACCGTCGTCTCCTGGGGCGGCAACTACCAGGACGCGCAGCGCGAGATCTACTTCAAGCCCTTCGCCGAGAAGACCGGCAAGCCGGTGCTCGAAGAGTCCTGGGACGGCGGCTACGGCGTGCTCTCGGCCAAGATGCAGGCCGGAACGCCGAACTGGGACGTCGTCCAGGTCGAGGCCGAGGAACTCGCGCTCGGCTGCGCCGACGGCATCTACGAGCCGGTGGACTGGTCGAAGCTCGGCGGCGAGGACAAGTTCATCCCCTCGGCCGTCAACGAATGCGGCGTCGGCGCCATCGTCTGGACCACGGGCCTCGGCTACGACGCCGACAAGCTGACCGAAGCGCCGAAGAGCTGGGCCGACTTCTTCGACACGGCGAAGTTCCCGGGCAAGCGCGCCCTGCGCAAGGGGCCGAAATACGCGCTCGAATTCGCCCTCATCGCCGACGGCGTGGATCCCAAGGAGGTCTACACCGTGCTCGCCACGCCCGAAGGCGTCGACCGCGCCTTCAAGAAGCTCGACACGATCAAGAAGGACCTCGTCTGGTGGGAGGCCGGCGCCCAGCCGATCCAGCTTCTGGCCTCGGGCGAGGTCGTGATGACCTCGGCCTATAACGGGCGCCTTGCCGGCATCAACAAGACGGAAGGCAAGAACTTCCAGATCGTCTGGCCGGGTTCGATCTACGCGGTCGATTCCTGGACGGTGCTCAAGGGCTCGCCCAACAAGGACGCCGCCTTCGACTTCATCGCCTTCGCCAGCGAGCCGGCCAACCAGTCCAAGCTGCCCGACTACATCGCCTACGGCCTGCCCAACAAGGAAGCCGGCGAGATGCTGAAGCCCGAGATCGCGGCCCAGCTTCCGACGGCTCCGGCCAATCTCGACGTCGCGATTCCCCTCGACACCGATTTCTGGGTCGACAACATCGAGGCGCTGAACACCCGCTTCAACGCCTGGGTGGCGCAGTAAACGCCGCTTCGGGGCCGGCGCCCGCCGCCGGCCCTTCGCCTTCCCGATCCCTGCGCCCAAGAGGCTCGATGACCTTCATCCATTTTCAGGACGTGTCGAAGTCCTTCGGTCAGACGCGGGTCGTCGAGAATCTCGATCTTGCCGTGGAGAAGGGCGAGTTCCTGTCGCTGCTCGGTCCGTCGGGCTCGGGCAAGACCACGATCCTGATGATGCTGGCGGGCTTCGAGAACGCCACGTCGGGCACGATCCTGATGGACGGCGAGCGCATAGAGGACCTGCCGCCGCACAAGCGCGGCATCGGCGTCGTGTTCCAGAACTACGCCCTCTTCCCGCACATGACGATCGCCGAGAACGTCGCCTTCCCGCTTCAGATGCGGGGCCTCTCCAAGGCCGAGATCGGCGATCGGGTAAGACAGGGCCTCGACCGCGTGCGCCTCGGGCACCTGGGCGACCGGCGGCCCGACCAGCTCTCGGGCGGCCAGCAGCAGCGCGTGGCGCTGACCCGCGCCCTCGTCTTCGAGCCCAAGGTGGTGCTGATGGACGAGCCGCTCGGCGCGCTCGACAAGCAGCTGCGCGAGGAGATGCAGCTCGAGATCCGCGAGCTCCACCGCCGCCTGGGCCTCACCGTCGTCTTCGTCACCCATGACCAGGGCGAGGCGCTGACTATGTCCAACCGCATCGCCATCTTCGACAAGGGCAAGATTTCGCAGATCGGCACGGCGACGGAAGTCTACGACCACCCCGAGAACGCCTTCGTCGCCCAGTTCATCGGCGAGACCAACCTCCTGAAGGCGAGCGCCGCGGCGTCCGACGCCTCCGGCACGACCCTCGTCTTGGAGGGCGGGGCAACGCTGCGCGCGGCCCCCGGCCCGACCTTCCGGCCGGACACGCCGGTGATGATGTCGGTCCGCCCCGAGCGCCTCCATCTCCAGGCCGAAGCGCGGCCGGACGCGCTGGAAATGCGCGTCGACGACGTCGTCTACCAGGGCGACCACCTGCGCCTCCACCTGTCGCGCGGCCCCTTGCGCCTCTTCGCGCGCGCCGAGCGGCGCCTGGCGTCTCCGCCCGTCGGCGGCACCGTGTACGTGACCGCCGATCCCGCCGACATCGCGGTCTTCCCCGCATGACGCGCGCCGGCTCCACCGCTCGCAGCGCGGCGCTCATCGCGCCGCTCTTCCTGTTTCTTCTCGTCTTCTTCCTCTGGCCGCTCTGGACCATGGTCTCGGTCTCGGTGCGCGACCCCGCCGTCGGCGCCGTCCTGCCCCGCACCGCCGCCGCCATCGCCTCCTGGAGCGGCGAGGGCGCGCCGGACGCCGAGACGCAAGGGGCGCTCGTCGCCGATCTGCGCCAAGCCGACGCCATCGCTCTCGGGGCCGCCGTGCGCCGGCTCAACAGCGACGTGTCGGGCTTCCGCACCCTCATTCCCAAGACCCAGCGCGCCGCGAAGGAAGCGGCCGAAGGTCAGCCGGTCGATCTCGTCGCACTCGACCGGCGCTGGGCGGACCCGGCCTTCTGGACCGCCATCCGCGCGGCCGCGTCCGCCTATACCGACCGCAACCTCCTCGCCTCGGTCGATCTCACCCGCAACGAGGCCGGCGCGATCGAGAGCCTTCCCCCCGGCGCCTCCGCCAACCGGCTGATCATCACCCGCACCTTCCTGATCGCCGCGTCGATCACGCTTTGCTGCCTCGCGATCGGCCTGCCCTACGCCATGCTGATGGCGGCCACCACCGGCTGGAAGCGCTCGGTCCTGATGATGGCCGTGCTCCTGCCGCTCTGGACCTCGCTCCTCGTGCGCACCGCCGCCTGGTTCATCCTTCTCCAGGACCAGGGTGTCATCAACGGCGCGCTGCAGGCGATCGGCCTCACGAACGGCCCCCTCCCCCTCATCTTCAACCGCACCGGCGTCGTGATCGCCATGACGCACGTCCTCCTGCCCTTCATGGTGCTGCCGATCTATTCGGTGGTGAACGGCATCCCGAAGACCCTGATGCCGGCCGCCGCCTCCATGGGCGCGACGCCGTTCCAGGCCTTCCGGCGCATCCTCCTGCCGCTCGCCATGCCCGGCATCCTCTCGGGCTGCCTTCTCGTCTTCATGGTGGCGATCGGCTACTACATCACGCCGGCCCTCGTCGGCGGCCCGAACGACCAGATGATCTCCTCCATCATCGCCTTCTATGCCCTCCAGACCGCGAACTGGGGCATGGCGGGCGCGCTCGGCCTGATCCTCCTCGTCGTCACCACGATCCTCTATCTCGTCTACGGCCGGCTCTCGCGCTCCGGCACGCCGCTGGGGGCCTAGGAGTCCGTTTGACACCTCGATCGGGTCGGTCCGACGGTCCTTTTCCGCCGTTGCTTCGTTGCCAATCCTCGCCGATGCCGCCGGCATCGACCGCGTTTGGCGCCTCGCGAGCGGCAAAAAATCCCTCGCCGGTCCTCCGCCGTCGAGCTGCCAAACGGACTCCGCCATGCTCAAGCCCGCTCAAGGCCTTTTCGGAACGCTCGCTGTCCTCTTCCTACTCGCGCCGCTCGTCGCCATCCTGCCGCTGGCCTTCACCGGCGGCATCTTCCTGAACTACCCCATCCCCTCCTTCTCCCTTCGCTGGTTCGAGGAGCTGGCGCGCGCCGACGCCTGGCGCCTGTCGATCGTCAACAGCCTGATCATCGGCACCGGCGCGACGGTGCTCTCCGTGGTGCTCGGCACGCTGGCGGCGCTCGGCCTGCGCAACGGGCTGATCCCCTTTCCCAACGTCTTCCGGACCTTCTTCCTCCTGCCCATGGTGGTGCCGGCGGTGGTGCTCGGCGTCGGGCTCCAGATTTCGCTGGGCGGTCTCGGGCTCACCAGCACGTATGCCGGCGTGATCCTGTCGCACGCCGTCCTTTGCGTGCCCTTCGTGGTGATCAGCGTCTCGACGGCGCTTCAGGGCATCGACCGCCGCGTCGAGCGGGCGGCGGCGAGCCTCGGCGCCTCGCCCGCCACCGTGTTCCGCCGCGTCACGCTCCCCCTCGCCCTGCCAGGCGTCGTCACCGGCGCGGTCTTCGCCTTCGCCACCTCCCTGGACGAGGTGGTGCTCACCCTCTTCGTCGCCGGACCGAACCAGCGCACGCTGGCGCGCCAGATGTTCTCCTCCATTCGCGAGAACATCTCTCCGGCGATCGCGGCCGCCGCCTTCGTTCTGATCGTCGGCACGCTGCTGCTCGCGGCCCTGGCTGCGCTCATGAACCGCCGCAAGCGGGTCGCGGCGGCGTCGTGAGCGTATCGGAATTTTCGATATGGCGATGAAGCAGGAAGAATTTCACAAAGCCTGCCCGACCGCGCGAGGATCGGCCGCGTCGACAACCCGACTGCCGGAAGGCCCGCGCCCATGGTGACCCTCAACTGCGACATGGGCGAGAGCTACGGCAACTGGCGCTTCGGCGACGACGAGGGGATCATGCCCCATGTCGACTGCGCCAACATCGCCTGCGGCTTCCACGCTTCCGACCCCGTCACCATGCTGCGCACCGTCCGGCTCGCGCTCCGGCTCGGAAAGCGCATCGGCGCCCATCCCTCGCTGCCGGACCGCGAAGGCTTCGGCCGGCGCGAGATGAGGCTCCAGCCGGAAGAGCTGACTGCGGCCTTTCTCTACCAGATCGGCGCGCTCGCTGGCATCCTCCGGGCGGAGGGCGGGACATTGTCACACGTGAAACCGCACGGCATCGTCTACGGCATGGCCGCACGCGACGCGGAGACCGCCCGCGCCATCGCGCGCGCCGTGAAAGCCTTCGACGTGCCGCTCTTCGGCCTGGCCGGCACGGCGCACGAGACGGCGGCGGACGAGATCGGCGTGCCCTTTCAGGGCGAGTTCTTCCCCGACCTCGCCTACGCGCCGGACGGCGCCCTGGTGATCCCGCGCGTCCAGTCGGCCATCGACCTCGCCCTGGTGGAAACGCGAATGGAGCGGGCGCTGCGGGACGGTCGGCTCGAGACCACCGCCGGAACGCTCCTGCCGGTCCGCTTCGAGACCGTCTGCATGCATTCCGACCCGCCCAACGCCCGCGAGGTGGCCGGCGTCCTGCGCCGCGTCATCGACCGGCATGCGCACGCAGTCTGATTTCCGGTTGCGATCGAGGCCGAAAGGGCGACAATCGCGGCCGGATCGGAGATCAGATCAAAGCCCGCCCGCGCGCCGCCCCGCTCGAAGCGCCCGGCCCACTTCCCTCCTCACCTCGAAATCCGGTGGTTTCCATGGACACGCTCTCGAATTCGCTCGCCGCGGCCGACATCGCCCACACGCTGCACCCCAACACCAATCTCCGGTCGCATGAGGAGAACGGCCCCCTGGTGATGGCGCGCGGCGAAGGGATCCGCGTCTACGACGACAAGGGCAAGGAGTATATCGAGGGTCTGGCCGGGCTCTGGTCGGTCGGTGCCGGCTTCTCGCAGAAGCGTCTGGCGGACGCCGCCTATGCCCAGATGCTCAAGCTCCCCTACTACCACACGTTCACGTCCAAGGCGAACGAGCCCTCCATCCGCCTCGCCGAGAAGCTCGCCGAGATCACGCCGGAGCCTTTGACGCGCGCCTTCTTTACCTCCTCGGGATCGGAGGCGAACGACACGATCGTCAAGATGGTGTGGTACCGTTCCAACGCGCTCGGCAAGCCGGCGAAGAAGAAGTTCCTGGCCCGCACCAAGGCCTATCACGGCATTACCATCGCCTCCGGCTCGCTCACCGGCTTACCCGTCAACCATCGCGCCTTCGACCTGCCGGCGATCCCGGTGCGCCACCTGACCTGCCCGCATTTCTACCGCTTCGGGCAGGAAGGCGAGAGCGAGGCGGCGTTCACCGAGCGCCTCCTCGCCGAGCTGGAATCGGTGATCGCCGAGGAAGGCGCGGAGACGATCGCCGCCTTCATCGGCGAGCCGCTGATGGCCGCCGGCGGCGTGATGCCGCCCCCGGCCGGCTACTGGGAGGGCGTCGAGCGCATCTGCCGCGCCAACGACATCCTCCTTGTGGCGGATGAGGTGATCTGCGGCTTCGGCCGGCTCGGCACCCCGTTCGGCTGCCAGAAATACGGCTTCACGCCCGACATCATGACGCTGTCGAAGCAGATCACCTCCTCCTACATGCCGCTCGCCGCCGTGATGATCTCCGATCACGTCTACGGGCCGATCGCCGACCAGTCCGCGGAGATCGGCGTCTTCGGCCACGGCTTCACCGCGTCCGGCCACCCGGTGGCGACGGCCGTCGGGCTGGAGAACCTCAAGGTCATGGAGGAACAGGACTGGACCGGCAACGCCGCCCGGCTGGAGGCGCAGTTCCAGGGGGCCTTGCGCGACTTCGCCAGCCATCCGCTGGTCGGCGAGGCGCGGGGCGACGGGTTGATCGGCGCCCTGGAACTCGTCGCCGACAAGGCGACCAAACGCCCCTTCGAGACGGTCGGCGCGGTCGGGCGCATGGCGGCCGCCATCGGCCACGAGGAGGGACTGATCTTCCGCGCCATCGGCGACCAGCTCGCCCTCTGCCCGCCGATGATCGTGACGGAGGACGACGTAGCGGAGATCATGACCCGTATGGGCCGGACGCTGGAAAGGCTGAACAACGCCGTGCGCAGCGAAGGCCTCCGGTGACGCGGCCCGAGGCCGAACCCGTCGTCCACATCGACGACGGACGCTTCCGGGTAACGGAATGGCGCTTCGCGCCCGGCGCCGAAACTGGCTGGCACATCCACGGGCACGACTACGTCATCGTGCCGCTCACCGACGGGCGGCTCGACCTGACGCTGCCTGACGGGGGCTCGGCCCAGGCGGAGTTGCGCCGGGGCGTGCCCTATTCCCGGCGCACCGGCGTCGCGCACAACGTCGTCAACGGCGGCGCGGCTCCGCTGGCCTTTCTCGAGGTCGAGGCGGTGGAGAGCGACCTCTCCGCCCGCCGCCTCGCCACGCTCGACCGCTTCCTCGCCGCCTGGAACGCGCGCGACGTGGACGGGCTGATGGACTGCATGGCGGAGAGCTGTGCCTTCCACAGCTCCGCCGGACCGGGACCGGAGGGTGCGCGCCACGAGGGCCGCGAGGCCGTGCGCGTCGCCTATGCCGCCCTGTTCGACGCCTTCCCGCAAGCCGCCTGGACACGGGGCCGGCACGTGGTCTCGGGCGACACGGGCCTGTCGTCCTGGCGCTTCGTCGGCACCGCGCGCGACGGGGGGACGGTCGAGGTGGACGGCTGCGACATCTTCGGCTTCGACGGCGAGCTGATCGCGCTGAAGGATTCGTACCGCAAGAACCGGAGCTGACGACCTAG
>NZ_JAPZDS010000019.1 GCF_029813115.1 Aureimonas sp. SK2 | reverse complement strand
TCGTCAGCGTGGTCTGCGCATAGGCCGGCATGGCGACCGTCACGCCGAGCGCCATCGCGCCCGCGATCCAAAACCGTTGGTTCATGATTCGAAGCCTCCCAAGCCCCTGTGGGCAAATACCCAAGTCCCGAGCAAATTCTCACCACGCGCCGGACGATGTCAAATGATTCACGCGCTGCAGTGCAGCGAGCCGTGGGACACAGGCGGCGGAGCCCCCTCCCCCTCGATCTAGGCGGCGGAGGCGTCGAGCAAGGCGACAGCCGTCATCTCGTCGGTGATCAGGCCGCCGACGAGGCCGCCCTTGAGAGCCGCGAGGATGCTGTCGCGTTTCGACGCCCCCATGGCGACGCCGATGACATCGGTGCCCGCGCTCAAGGGAAAGGCCGGACTGACCACGCGCTTGTTGAAGGAACAGTCGAGGATCCGGCCGTCCGAATCGTAGACCCAGCCGACGACCTCTCCGATCCCGCCGGTCGCCACGAGCTCGTCGCGCTCCGTCTCGGAGATGAAGCGGTCCATCAGGAGCTGGGCCTGAGGGCCGACTTCGCCGATGCCGACAAAGGCGATGTCGGCCTCGCGCGCCAGCTCCAGCGAGGCCTGGACGACCTTCTGTTGATGCAGGAGCGCGCGCTCCTCCGGCGAGGAGGCCACGACCGGCAGCGGCATCGGGTAGTGCGGCGCGTCGATCTTGTCGGCCAGCGAGAAGATGACGTTGTAGATCGCCGCTGAGCCGTCCGGGGCGATGTTTCCGGTCAGCGAGACGAGACGGTGCTGCGGGCAGCGCATGCGCGGCAGGTTCTCCACCGCCGCGCGCAGGGTCCGCCCGGTGCCGACCCCGATCACCAGCGGTTCGGCGCTGAGCAGCGCGCGCTCCAGCCGCGCGGCGCAGGCTTCCGCGATGCCGAGAGTGGTAGAGGGTGAGGCCTCGTCGGACGGGACGACCTCGGCGGAGCGCAGGCCGAACCGTTCGGTCAGCCGCCGCGCAAGCTCGAGGCAGGCGGCGATCGGATGGTCGATGCGCACTTTCACGAGACCGGCCGACACGGACAGCGAGACCAGCCGCTGCGCGCCCTGGCGCGAGATGCCGAGCTTGGCCGCGATCTCCTCCTGCGTATTGCCCGCGATGTAGTAGAGCCAACCGGCGCGCGCCGCGTCGTCCAGACGGGCCGAAGCCTCCTCCGTCGCCTTGCTCATCCGACCCAACCCCCTTGCCGCACTGTCACATCCGTCGCGATGCCCCGTCGTAGGGCCGCCCATACGTCTTCACCATCCCCCGACATCGGAAAGAGAATATCGCATCGAGGCCCCGAGGCATCTTGGAATCTTGCCAGTTTCGCGCATTCTGATGCTGCAAAGCAGCGAGGAGATCACGCTTGGCTGGATTCGACGAAATGCTCAACGGCAGCGACGGTGTCCGCGCTCCCTATCGTCGCTTTCAGTCCTGGTATGAAAAGCAAGTCCCCGCCACGCTCGCGGCCAAGGCGGGCGAGGCCGAAAGCTTCTTCCGCCGCACCGGCATCACCTTCAACGTCTACGGCAAGGAAGAAGCCGCCGAGCGGCTCATTCCGTTCGACCTCGTGCCGCGGATCATCTCGGGCGCCGAGTGGTCGGCGTTGGCCGAGGGCATCGAGCAGCGGGTGCGCGGACTCAACGCCTTTCTCGACGACATCTACCACGATCAGGAGATCGTGAAGGCCGGCATCGTCCCGAAACGCCTGATCGAGGGCAACGAGGCCTTCATCCCGCAGATGGTGGGCTTTCGTCCGCCGGGCGGCGTCTATACCCATATCATCGGCGTCGACATCGTGCGCACCGCCGAGAACCAGTTCTACGTCCTGGAGGACAACGCCCGGACGCCGTCCGGCGTGTCCTACATGATCGAGAACCGGGAAACGATGATGCAGATGTTTCCCGAGCTGTTCGCGCAGAACCGCGTGCGCCCGGTCGAGACCTATCCGCGGCACCTGCGCCGTTCGCTCCAGGCGACGGCGCCGGCCGCCACGACGGGCGTGCCGCGCGTCGCGATCCTGACGCCCGGCATCCACAACTCCGCCTACTACGAGCACGCCTTCCTGGCCGACCAGATGGGCGTCGAGCTGGTGGAGGGCTCCGACCTCAAGCTGATCGACGGGCGCATCGCGATGCGCACCACCGAGGGCTATCTGCCGATCGACGTCCTCTACCGGCGGGTGGACGACGCCTATCTCGACCCGCTCACCTTCAAGCCGGAATCGCTGCTCGGCGTGCCCGGCATCATGGACGTCTACCGCAACGGCGGCATCACCATCGCCAACGCGCCGGGCACGGGCATCTCCGACGACAAGGCGATCTACTCCTACATGCCGGCCATCGTCGAGTTCTACACGGGGCGCAAGGCGATCCTGGAGAACGTGCCGACTTGGCGCTGCGCCGAGGCGGACAGCCTCGCCTACGTGCTGGAGCACCTGGAGGAACTGGTCGTAAAGGAGGTCCACGGCTCGGGCGGCTACGGCATGCTGGTCGGCCCGGCCGCCTCCAAGGCCGAGCGCGAGGCCTTCGCGGCCAAGCTGCGCGAGCGGCCGGGCAACTACATCGCCCAGCCGACGCTGGCGCTCTCCACCGTGCCCATCCTGACGGAAAAGGGCCTCGCGCCGCGCCACGTCGATCTCCGGCCCTTCGTGCTCGTCTCCGACACAGTAAAGATCATCCCCGGCGGCCTGACGCGCGTCGCGCTCACCGAAGGGTCGCTCGTCGTGAACTCCAGCCAGGGCGGCGGCACCAAGGACACCTGGGTTCTGGAGGACTGACGAGGCCCTTCCCCATCCGCCCGACGCGCAGCCTTTCAGGGAAACACCACCGCCCATGCCCCTTCTCGGACGCACCGCCAACGGCCTCTTCTGGATGCAGCGCTATATCGAGCGCGCCGAGAACATGGCCCGGCTCCTGGACGCGGGCCTCCGCCTGTCCCTAACCAACCTGTCGTCCGAGCCCGACGAGTGGCAATCGGTCCTGGTCTCGGCCGGCGTCGAAAGCGGCTATCTCGCGAAGTACCCGGAGTTCGATCCCGATCACATCATCGACTACATGCTGCGGGACCTCGAAAACCCCTCCAGCGTCCTCTCCTCGATGGGCGTCGCGCGCACCAACGGGCGAATGGTCCGCACCGCTCTCACCCGCGAGACCTGGGAAGCGCTGAACGAGAGCTGGATGCTCCTGCGCCAGCGCCTGTCGCAGCCGGTGGAGGACCTGCCGGCCGTGCTCGACCTCGTGAAGGCCCGCACGGCGCTGATCCGCGGCACCTTCTACGGCACGATGCTGCGCAACACGATCTTCGACTTCTGCAATCTCGGGACCTTCGTCGAGCGCGCCGACAACACCGCGCGCATCCTCGACGTGAAATACTGGGTGCTCCTGCCCGAGCACTCCTCCGTCGGCTCCTCGCTCGACAACTATCAGTGGGGCTCGATCCTGCGCTCGGTTTCGGCCCTGCGTTCCTACGCCTGGGAGTACGACGCGGACTTTCGGGCGGTCGACATCATCGACTTCCTGCTCCTCAACAAGCGCATGCCCCGTTCGCTCGCCTATTCCTATCGCTGCATCAACGACAGCCTCGATTTCCTCGCCCGCGCCTACGGCGTCGAGCACGAATGCCACGCGACGGCGCGAGCCATCGCGGCCCGCCTGGAAAACCGGTCGGTCAAGGAGATCATCGACGGCGGGCTGCACGAGTTCCTGGAAACGCTGATCGTCGAGAACAACCGTCTCTCCAACGAGATCGCCCGCTCCTACAGCTTCCACTCCTGAACGTCCGCACGCCGTCGGGGCGCTCCTGCGTCCCGAAAGCCGCACTCGGGGGAAGTTTGGCTTGCCCCCTTGCCGCGGTCGCGTCGGGCGGGAATAGGGTTTCGGTCCGAGGATTGAGACTGCGCCGGGCGCGGCGTCGATGGCGGGGAGAGCAACGTGACCTATTGCGTCGGGCTTCTGTTGAAGCGTGGTCTCGTCTTCATGTCCGACACGCGCACCAATGCGGGCATCGACAACATTTCGGTCGTCACCAAGATGCGCACCTGGAACGTGCCGGGCGACCGCTTCCTGTGCCTGCTGAGCGCCGGCAACCTCGCCACCACCCAGTCGACGATCTCGCTGCTCGAGGAGCGGTGCCTCGCGCCGACGCAGCGCAAGTCGGCGCTCCTGTCGCAGCCCTCCATGTTCCAGACGGCCAAGCTCGTGGGCGAGACGCTGCGCGAGGTGATCTCCTACACGGCCGATTCCGGCCAGGAAGCCAGCGGCCGCTTCTCCGGCAGTTTCATCCTCGGTGGCCAGATCGCCGGCGGCCAGCCCCGCCTCTTCATGATCTACCCCGAGGGCAACTTCATCGAGGCGGGACCGGACAACCCGTTCTTCCAGATCGGCGAACACAAATACGGCCGTCCGATCCTGGTGCGGACCTACGAGTCCGAGATGCTTCTGGAGGATGCGGTGAAGCTGCTGCTCGTGTCCTTCGATTCCACGATCAAGTCGAACCTTTCGGTCGGTCTGCCGATCGACGCCCAGGTCTACGAGACCGACAGCCTGCAGGCCGGCTTCCGCCAGCGCTTCGACGACCGCGATCCCTATTATCGCAAGATCTCGGACGGCTGGTCGGACGCTCTGAAGTCCGCCTTCGAACGCCTGCCGCCCTTCGTCCCCTCCCCGCCCGGCGCCTGATAGGCCCTCAGCGGCCAAGGCCCTTGGCGGCGAGTTCCGCCAGATGCGCCTGCCACAGCGCGTCCTTCTCGGCCCCGAGCTTCGCGAGATAGGGCCAGGTGTAGAGGCCCGAATCGTGCCCGTCGTCGAAGACGATGCGCACGGCATAGTGCCCGACGGGCCGAACGTCCGCGACCGAGACGGCGCTCTTGCCCGCGACCGTCACCCGCTGCTCCGGCGAATGACCCTGGACCTCGGCCGAGGGCGACAGGACGCGCAGCATCTCGGCCGTCAGCTCGACGCTGCGCCCGTCCGCATAGCGCAGGGTCAGGAGACGCCGGTCGCGCGACACGGCGATCTGTTCGGGCGCGAGGCTTTCCTCTCCGGCCATGGAAAACGCTCCTTCTGGGCGGGGGTTCGGGTTGACCCCTTGCACCCCCGGAGCCACATTCGCAAGGCACGGCAACGAGAAGGGGGCGGCCCGGCCGCCCGGCGACATGCTCGACATCCCCAGCGTCCAACGCGCCGCGCCGCCCAAGGCGGGGCTGGTCGATCCCTTCGGCCGCCGCGTCACCTATCTGCGCGTCTCCGTCACGGACCGGTGCGACTTCCGCTGCGTCTACTGCATGGCCGAGGACATGCAGTTCCTGCCCAAGCGCGACCTCCTGACCCTGGAAGAGCTCGATCGCGTGTCCAGCGCCTTTATCGAGCGCGGCGTGCGTCGGCTTCGGCTGACGGGCGGCGAGCCGCTGGTGCGGCGCAATCTCATGCAGCTCGTCCGCCGCCTGTCCCGCCACCTCGAAACCGGCGACCTCCAGGAACTGACGCTGACCACCAACGGGTCGCAGCTCGCGCGCTTCGCGGCGGAGCTGGCGGACTGCGGCGTGAAACGCATCAACGTGTCGCTCGACACGATGGACCCGGACCGCTTCCGCCGGATCACCCGGCGCGGCGAGTTCGGCGCGGTGATGGACGGCATACGCGCCGCGCAGGATTCGGGCATCCGCATCAAGCTGAACGCGGTCGCGCTGAAAGGCGTCAACGAGGACGAGCTGTCCGAGATGGTGCGCTGGGCGCACGGGCAGGACATGGACCTCACGCTGATCGAGACCATGCCGCTCGGCGAGATCGACGAGGATCGTACGGACCGCTACCTGCCGCTCAGCGTGGTGCGCGAGCGCCTGTCGCGCGAGTTCACCCTGACCGACCTGCCCGAGCGGACCGGCGGCCCGGCGCGTTACGTCTCGGTGGCCGAGACCGGCGGCAAGCTCGGTTTCATTACGCCGATGACGCACAATTTTTGCGAGGGCTGCAACCGCGTGCGCCTGACCTGCACCGGCACGCTGTTCATGTGCCTCGGCCAGGAGGACGCGGCGGACCTGCGCTCCGTGATGCGCGCCAGCGAGGGCGACGAGGCGCTGCATCGGGCCATCGACGCCGCGATCGCGCGCAAGCCCAAGGGGCACGATTTCGTCATCGATCGCGCCACGAGCCGGCCCAGCGTGTCCCGACACATGAGCGTGACCGGCGGCTGAACGCGTGCCCGGGAACCGATCCGAGCGTCCCACATTGTCGCGGCAGTAATCCTTTGTTGAGGACTGGAGAAACGACATGACGTCTACCTAGAAGACCGCGATGGTACTCGGTGCCGCGACGCTGACGATGGCGGGCTGCACCACGACGGAGCGCACCGTCGGCGGCGCCGTGATCGGCGGCACGGGCGGTGCCGTGATCGGCAACGCGATCGGCGGCTCGGGCGGCGCCGTCATCGGCGGTCTGGCAGGCGGCACGGCCGGCGCTCTGGTCGGACGCGACATGGGTCGCCAGCGCGATCGCGGCTATTACCGTTAATGACCTAACGGTCCATGGGAAAGGTCCCGGAACCCCGCGGTTTCGGGACCTTTTTCATGAGGCGAACCGGAAACTTCGTCTCGCAAAGCGCTCCCCGATCGGCTACGTCCCCCGGACGATTTCCAGGCGACGCATCGTGCCGCAGATTCCCTTCCGCTTCGCCGCGCTCGGCGCCAACGGGCAGGCCAGCCTCCTCATGACGCTGTCGATGGCGACCTTCGCCACCAACGACATGCTGACGAAGCTCGCCACGCAGTCGATCGAGCCCGTGCAGATCATGGCGGTGCGCGGCGTGATGGCCTCGCTTCTCCTGTTCCTTTTCGCCAAATGGCGTCGGGCGCCCCTGTCCTTCGGCGTTCTTCGCGAGCCATCGGTTCTCGTGCGCGCCTTCGCGGACATCTGCACCACCCTCTCCTATCTCAACGCCCTGCAGCATCTGCCGCTCGCCAACACGTCGGCGATCTTTCAGGCTTTGCCGCTCACCATCACGCTGGGCGCGTTCCTGTTCCTGGGAGAAAAGATCGGCTGGCGGAGATGGGCGGCCGTCGCCGTCGGTTTCGTTGGCGTGCTCATCATCCTTGCGCCCGGCGCGGAGGGCTTCAACCTCTACGGCCTTTGGGTACTCGCCTCCGTCGTCTTCGCGGCGATGCGCGACCTCGCCACCCGCAAGATGCCGCCCGGCCTGTCGTCGCCGCAGATCGCGCTGGTCACGTCGGTGGCGGTCACGCTGACCGGCTTCACCTTTCTGCCCGTGGTGGGCTGGCAGCCGATTTCCGGCTCGGTCTGGGTCGTCCTCGTCTGCGCATCGGTGACGCTGGCCTGTGGATACGCGCTGATCGTCGCGGCCGTGCGGACCGGCGAGATGAGCGTCGTCGCGCCCTTCCGCTACACGATCCTCCTGTTCTCGATCCTCCTCGGCATCGTGGCCTTCGGCGAGCGGCCGACGATGCGCGAGACCTTCGGTTCTCTGATCGTGGTGGGCAGCGGGCTCTACACGCTCCATCGCGAGACGCGGAAGCGTCCCGCCGCGCCGGTGGCATGAGCCCCGGCGAGCCCCCCCTCTTCGGCCTGATCCTGGCAGGAGGCCGATCCTCGCGCATGGGGCTCGACCGCCCGAAGCCGCTTCTGGAGATTGGAGGGAAGAGCATGGTGCGCCGCGTTGCGGACCGCCTCCACCCCTTCGTCTCGCCGCTCCTCGTCGCGACGGACCGTCCCGACCTCTATGGGGATCTCGGCGTCCGCACGATCGTCGACGAGGCGCCCGGCCATGCCGGCCCGCTGGCCGGTCTGCAGGCCGGCGCGCTCCATGCGCTCGCCGGCGGCGAACCGCATGCGCGACTCGTCAGCGCGCCGGCCGACACGCCCTTCCTGCCGGAGGACTTCGTCCCGCGTCTCGCGGATGGAGCAACGCCGGACGAGTTGCGCGTCGCTGCCTTCGAGGACAGTCTTCATCCCGTCTGCGCGCTCTGGCCCCACGACGCGCTTCGGCATCTCGCCGCTCTGCGTCTCGACGCCGCCGCGGCCCCGTCGCTTCGGTCCGTCATGCGCGAGTTCCGGGTCGTCGTCGTGGCCTTTCCCGCCGCGGCCGGGGCGCCGGCGGGCGATCCCTTCTTCAACGTCAACACGCCGGACGATCTCGCCGTCGCCCGCCGCACGGCCCTTTTCGGGGGATGATCCGGCAGGGCGACCGGCGGCGGGTTGCCAAAATGGACGGAAACGGCAACATCAGCTTTCCAACGCGCAAGCCTATATCGCAGGCATGCATTCTTTTGCATCGGCAGGACACATCGGCTCATGACACTGATTCAGAAGCTCCTCGCAGCCGCCGCGCTCGTCACCTTCGTCGCCAGTCCCGCCAGCGCCCAGGAGGGCGATGCGAACAAGACCTGGACGGAAGTGCGCATCGGCTCGGAGGGCGCCTATCCGCCGTTCAACTATCTCGACGCCTCGGGACAGCTCCTCGGTTTCGACATCGACATCGCCAACGCGCTCTGCGAGCAGATGAAGGTGAAGTGCACCTTCGTGACGCAGGACTGGGACGGCATGATCCCGGCGCTCCAGAACAATCGCTTCGACGCCATCATCGCGTCCATGTCGATCACGCCGGAACGCTCGCAGCAGGTGCTGTTCACCAACAAGTACTACAACTCGCCGGGCGCACTGGCCGTGCCGAAGGACTCGACCATTGCCGACACCAGCGCCGCTTCGCTTTCGGGCAAGACGATCGGCGCGCAGGGCTCCACGACCCACGCCCAGGCCGTCCAGACCTTCTTCCCGGATGCCGACGTGCGCGTCTATCCGACCGCCGAGGAGTACAAGCTCGACATCGAGAACGGCCGCCTCGACGCGGTCAGCGACGATGTCGTGGTGCTGACGCAATGGCTGGAAAGCCCGGCCGGCGCCTGCTGCAAGCTTCTCGGCACGCTGCCCGTGGACGAGGCGATCTACGGACCCGGCGCCGGCATCGCACTGCGCAAGGGTGACGAGAAGCTCAAGAAGATGTTCGACGACGCGATCGTGGCGATCCGCGAAAACGGCGTCTACAAGACGATCAACGACAAGTACTTCAAGTTCGACGTCTACGGCGGCTGACGCCGCGATGAAACCGCGGCCGGCACGCACCCTTGAGCGCATGCCGGCCGCTTCGGCCAACCGGTGTCGGCGGATCGCGATCGGTCAATGGACTATTTTCCGCTTCTCGCCTTCGGTGACACCGGCTGGGGCGACGAGATCGCCCGCGGTGCGCTCGTCACCGTCTCGCTCGCCCTGGCGACGCTTCCCTTCGGCCTCCTGCTCGGCCTCGCGCTGGCGCTCGCCAAGCGGGGAGAGGATCCGGCGCTGCGCCTTTCCGCCGACATCTACACGACCATCTTCCGCGGCCTGCCCGAGCTCCTGACGCTCTTCCTCGTCTATTACGGCGGCCAGAACCTCCTGAACGCCGCGACCGCCGCGCTCGGCCTCGGGCAGTGGACGCTGTCGAGCTTCGTCTCCGGCATGGTCGCACTCGGCCTCGTCTTCGCCGCCTATTCCTCGGAAGTGTTCCTGTCCGCCTTCCGGGCGATCCCGAACGGCCAGTGGGAAGGGGCGCGGGCGCTCGGCCTGCCGCATCGGCGCATCCTCGGCCTCGTGATCCTGCCGCAGCTCCTGCGCATCAGCCTGCCGGGCCTGTCCAACGTCTGGCTCAACCTCCTGAAAGATACCGCGCTGGTCTCGGTGATCGGCCTCGCCGACATCATGCGCGAGACGGGCGTCGCCGCGCGCGTGACGCGCGAGCCCTTCTTCTTCTTCGGCCTCGCCTGCGCCCTCTATCTCGTCCTCACCCTGATCTCGGCGGTGGGGCTGCGGCGAGTCGAACTCTGGACCAAGCGCGGCGAGGTGGTCCGATGAGCGCCTTGCCCCCGCCGGCCGTTCAGCGCCGCCCCGGCCTCTTCGGCATCCTGACCCTCGGCCTCTGGGCCGCCGCAGGCCTCGCGCTCCTCGTCTACCTCGCGACGGCCCGGAACCCGCAGCTCGTCCAGACCTACGGCCCCGCCTACCTCAGGGGCCTGTGGACGACGCTGTCGCTCGTCACCCTCTCCTATGCCGTGGGCGCGCTTCTGTCGGTGCCGATCGCCGCAGGGCGTATGGCCCGCAACACATTCGCACGCGGCGCGGCCTTCTCCTATGTCTCGTTCTTCCGCGGCACGCCGCTCATCGCGCAGATCTTCCTGATCTACTACGGCTTCGGCAGCTTCCGCGCCCAATTCGAGGCGGTCGGCCTCTGGTGGTTCTTCCGCGACGCCTGGTACTGCGCGATCTTCGCGCTTTCGTTGAACACGGCCGCCTATCAGGCCGAAATCCTTCGCGGCGCGATCCAGAGCGTCGGCCAGGGCCAGTGGGAAGGCGCCCGGGCGCTCGCCCTGCCGCGAAGCGTGACGATCCGCCGGGTGATCGTGCCGCAGGCTCTGATCGTCGCGCTACGGCCCTATGCCAACGAGTTCATCCTGATGGTGAAGGCCTCGGCCATCGTCGCCATCATCAGCGTGTTCGACCTCTTCGGCGAAACGCGCCGCGCCTTTTCGCGCAGCTTCGACTTCCAGACCTACGTCTGGGCGGCCGTCTTCTATCTCGTTCTGGTCGAAATCGTTCGCCGCCTGACCAACCTCGCCGAACGGCGCCTGACCCGGCATCTGACGCGCTGATCGCCGACGGCGGGAACGACCATCGCAGCCGCGAGCCGTCAGCCGCGCAAGCCGGGACCACTGGCCTTCTGCCGGAGCGCGCCGGCGCCGAACAGCTTGATCGCATCGCGCATGCGCGACTTCAGGACCGCGTCCCCCTCGGTCCGGCGCGCCCCCAGAACGCGCTCGCGGACTTCGTGACCGCAGACGGCCTGAAGGAACTGCTGGGCCAGGAACACGGGCGGAAGATCCACCAGTTCTCCCCGCTCGACCGCTCGGGCGAACACGCGCGACAGCGTGGCGATCACCGGCTCGATCACCTGCTCGTCCGAGTACCGCGAGAGTTCGGGCATGCGATGCCCTTCGGCCATCAGCAGTCGGTAGAGCGACACCTGACGGCGGTCGAGCGCATGGGCCAGAAGCCATTCGCCCATCTCCAGGAGGAGGTCCGCGACGGGGCCGGGATGCGTCTCGAACCGGCCGAGTTCCCGGCAGTCCAGAACCGCCTGCTGGCGCAGCGCGGCCTCGAAGAGCCGCATCTTGGACGGAAAACGGTCGTCGAGCGTACGCTTGGAGACGCGGGCCTCGGCCGCCACCGAATCCATGCTGGTGGCGGCATATCCGGCGGACATGAACTGGTGAAAGGCGATCTCCAGGATAGCGCTCGACAGGCTCGCGGCCGCGTCCCGGGTCGGGCGCCCCCTGCGGCGCTCCTCCGGATGCAGGGGGCGGGCGGGCAAGCCGACGGCCGGGTCAGGGTTCTCGCCTATTCCCAAGATCGCGCATCCCTCCAATGCCGACAGCCGACGAATGCGGTTTTAAAGGCTCCGGCATCGCGGGCGACCATGCAGCCCGGCACCGTCTACACCATACTGCATGTCACCGGTGCGATTCGCTGTGCAGGTTTCCGGGCACAGCCGTTCGATAGCACGCACGAGAACGAGGGGATTTCCCAAATGGTTGCAACCAGCTTCATCGGCCTTGGCGTCATGGGCTTCCCGATGGCGGGGCATCTCGCCGCCAAGGGCCACGACGTCACGGTCTTTAATCGCAATCCTGCCAAGGCGAAGGCCTGGGAGGCGGCGCATGGCGGGCGAAGCGCACCGACCCCGCGCGAGGCGGCCGCCGGGGCCGACATCGTGTTCGTGTGCGTCGGCAACGACGACGATGTGCGCTCCGTGATCTACGGGGAGAACGGGGCCATGGCCGGCATGAAGGCCGGGGCCATCCTCGTCGATCACACCACCGCTTCGGCCGAGCTCGCGCGTGAGCTGGAAGCCGCCCTAAAGGCCGAAGGCAAGCGCTTCCTCGACGCGCCGGTATCCGGGGGCCAGGCCGGCGCCGAGAACGGCGTCCTGACCGTGATGGTGGGCGGCGAGGCGGAGACGTTCGAGGCCGCCCGGCCGGCCATCGAGGCCTATTCGCGCATGATCGGGCTGATGGGTCCGGCGGGCTCCGGCCAGCTTACCAAGATGATGAACCAGATCTGCATCGCCGGCCTCGTGCAGGGCCTGTCGGAAGCGGTGCATTTCGGCCAGAAGGCCGGGCTCGACATCGTCAAGGTCGTGGAGGTCATCTCCAAGGGCGCGGCGGGCTCCTGGCAGATGGAGAACCGCCACAAGACCATGAACGAGGGGCGCTACGACTTCGGTTTCGCGGTGGAATGGATGCGCAAGGACCTCGGCATCTGCCTCGCCGAGGCCCGGCGCAACGGCGCCTCGCTGCCGGCGACGGCCCTGATCGACCAGTTCTATGCCGAGGTCGAGGGCATGGGCGGCAAGCGCTGGGACACGTCCTCGCTGCTCGCGCGCCTCAACCGCTGAGGCGAAGCGCGGCGGGAGGGCTCAGCTCTCCCGCTGCTGCTCCTTGTCGAGGACGAGGAAGTCGAGCGGCAGCTCGGTCGTGTACTTGATCTGCTCCATGGCGAAGGCCGACGACACGTCGCGGATTTCGATCTTGGCGATCAGCCGCTTGTAGAAGGCATCGTAGGCAGCGATGTCGGGCACGACGACGCGCAGGAGATAGTCGACGTCGCCGCTCATGCGGTAGAACTCGATGACCTCGGGAAACTCCTGCACCACCTCGGAAAACCGGCGAAGCCATTCGACCGAATGGGAGCCGGTCCGCACCGACACGAACACCGTCACCCGCGCGTTGACCTTCACCGGATCGAGCACCGCGACGCGGCGGACGATGACGCCCTCCTCTTCCAGCTTCTGGATCCGGCGCCAGCAGGGCGTGGTGGAAAGCCCGACGCGCTTGGCGACGTCGGCCACCGCCAGCGTCGCATCTTCCTGCAGCAGCCGCAGGATCTTCTTGTCGAGTCTGTCCACGCCGAGCCCCTTTCCCCGCGAGCGGATCGTCCGGGCCGCCCCTCGCCGCCCTCCGCTCGCGCATCCGCGATCTTTCGCGGTTTCTTAAGCCAATTCTTTAAGTTTTCCGCAACAGGATGGTGCCGAACGACTGCATGCCACCCTTGCCCGAACCGTTTCCATGTCGCTTGCCGCCCCGCCATCCATGGACAAGACGGCCCTGCCCCGCGGAGGGCAGGGTCATCGCGTGGAACTGGCGCGCACGCTCCGGCGCACGCGCGACAAGCTGACCTCGGCCGGCGGCATGCCGCCGCGAATCGAGCTGGAGCTCCTGCGGGAGCATGTCGACAACGTCGCCGCGGGCCTGCCCTTCCTGGCCGTCCTCGTCGGCGCGGCGGGCGCGGCGTTCGCGTGGTCGGCGCCCTCGATCATGCTTGCCTGGCTTGGCCTGAACCTGATCATGGCGCTACCGCTCGTGCTGGTGCTTCGCGCCTTCGAGAAGGCCGCGCCGTCGATCGTGACCGCCTTTGCGTGGCGCCGCCGGTTCCAGATGGCGCATCTGGCGCTGGGGCTCCCCTGGGCCGTCCTCCTCCTGTGGGGGTCCTGCGGGAGCTGCGGCTTCCAGACCATGGACGCCGTTCAGTTCGCCCTTGCCGCCTCGGCCATCGCGACCGTCGCGCTGGTCGGCGCGGGCCTCCGGGCGGTGGTTCCGTGGAGCTTCGGCCCGCTCCTCCTCGCACTCGCCTATCTCGCGGCGACGGCCGACGATACCGCCCGCTTCGCCCTGCACGGCGTGCTTCTGGCGGCGGTTCCGTTCTTCTCGGTGGTGGCGGAGCGGCTTCGCACCTCCAAGACCGCACGGGTGCGCCATCGCACCGAGCGCGACCAGTTCACCTTCGAGATCGAGGCAGCCCGCATCGCTTCCGACCAGGCCCGTCAGCGCGCGGAAGAGGCGAACCTCGCCAAGTCGCAGTTCCTGGCGACCATGAGCCACGAATTGCGCACGCCGCTCAATGCGATCCTCGGCTTTTCGGAAGTGATCAGCGAGGAGATCCTGGGGCCCGTCGGCAACGAAACCTACCGCGACTATGCGCGCGACATCCACAATTCCGGCCAGCATCTCCTCGACCTCATCAACGAGATCCTGGACCTTTCGCGCGTCGAGGCGGGCCGATACACGCTGAACGAGGAGGCGGTGAGTCTCGTCGCCATCGCCCAGGCCGCGATCGGCTTCGTGCAGATGAAGGCCGAAACCAAACGGATCGAGGTCCGGGCCGAGTTCGAAAAGGACCTGCCGCAGCTCTGGGGCGACCCGCGCTCGTTGCGCCAGGTGATCCTCAACCTCCTGTCCAACGCCGTGAAGTTCACGCCACCGGCGGGCCGGATCCTGGTCCGCGTCGGCTGGACGGCCGGCGGCGGGCAGTATGTCTCCGTGCGCGACAACGGGCCGGGCATCCCCAAGGAGGAGATGTCGCTCGTCCTGTCCTCGTTCGGACAGGGCTCCAACGCGATCAAGAGCGCCGAGCAGGGCACGGGCCTCGGCCTGCCGATCGTCCAGGCGCTGGTCAGCCTCCACAACGGCACGTTCGAGCTGAACTCCGAACCGGGCGCCGGAACGGAGGCGCTCGCGACCTTCCCGCACGCCCGCGTCCTCGAGGTGATGCCAGCGCTTGCCGATCTCCCCTGACAGCCTCGGACACGTCGCCGCGAGGGTGCGTTGCGGCGGGCGTGGCCGCGACTTATCTCCTCTTCATGACCGTTTCGCCCGCCGCCCTCTCCTCCCCTTGCGTCGATGTCTGTACCCTCGACGGTGCGGGCGCACTCTGCATCGGCTGCGGCCGCACGCTGCCGGAGATCGCCGCCTGGTCCGGCCTTTCGGAGCCGGCGCGCCTCGCCATCATGGGTGAGCTCGGCGAGCGGCTGCGGCTTCACACCGATGGAGGACGCTGAGATGCGCTCGGGCACCGTCCTGGTCATCCTTCTGGCCGTCATCGGCCTCGCGATTCTCGCCCTCACCTTCGGCGGCGGACAGGTCCTGGGCCTCCGGGACGACGCCTTCGCGTCGCTGGTGTACATGGGTCTTTGGACGACGCTTCTCGGATCGAGCCTCCTGATCGCCTTTCGCGGGCGCTGGGGGCAGGCCGCCAAGAGCGCCGCGATCTGGATCGTCGCCTTCGCCGTGCTGATCGGCGCCTATGCATTCGGGCCGGAGTTTCGCGCCGTAGGCGACCGGATGATGGCCGTGCTGGTGCCCGGCCGCACCGCGACCATGGGCGGCCCGGACGGGCAGGTCATGGTGGCGCGCGGTGGCGGCAACCACTTTTCCGTGGATGCCGAGGTGAACGGACGCCGCGTGCCCTTTCTGGTGGATACCGGCGCGAGCCTCATTGCCATCGACCGTGCCACGGCCGCGGCGGCCGGCATCGATCTCGGATCCTTGCGCTACACCGCCCGCATCCGCACCGCCAACGGCGATACCGTGGCGGCGCCCGTCACCCTGGATACGGTGCGGATCGGCTCCATCGAGCGGAGGCGCGTGCCCGCCGTCGTCACCCAGGGCGAGGGGATCGGCGTCAACCTTCTCGGCATGAGCTTCCTCGGAACCCTGTCCTCGCTCGACTTCCGGGGCGACAGGATGATCCTCTCCGACTGACGACGGATCACAAGGCTCCGATCATGAACCGGATCGAGACCGTGAGAAGGAAGAGGCCGAAGCCGACCTCCAACTGACGCTTGGTCAGCCGATGCGCCAGCGTGGCGCCGAGCCTCACGGTCGGCATCGAGAGCGGGATCAGGATCGCCAGCGCCGCCAGACTGACATTGCCGAGGTTGAAGGGTGGCAGGCCGGAATGGCCCCAGCCCCCGACCAAGAAGGGTACGACGCCGGGAACGGCGATCAGGACGCCGACGCCCGCCGACGTCGCCACGGCCTGATGCATCGAGCGGCCGTAGAGCGTCATGAAGGTGTTGTTCAGGACGCCGCCGCCGATGCCCATGATGGCCGACAGCGCTCCGATCACGAGTCCCGCAACGGTTCGCCCGACGCGCCCCGGCAGGTCGCTGCCGAGCATGAAGGGCAGCCGGCCGATCAGCATGCGCACCCCGAGCACCAGCGCGATCGCCGCGAAGATCGCCTCCAGCACCTCCGAAGGCAGAAGGTTCGCTACGGCCCCGCCGAGGACAGCGCCGAGCGGAACGGTGACGATCCACTGCTTCAGCAGCACCGTATCCACCGCGCCGCGCGCCATGTGCGCCCGGAGCGAACGGATCGAGGTCGGGATGATCAGCGCGAGCGAGGTGCCGACCGCGATCTGCATCCGGTTGTCCGGCGCGACGTCGAGCACCGTCAGCACCTGGTAGAGAACGGGCACGGTGACGGCCCCGCCTCCGATCCCGAGCAGCCCGGCAAGGAAACCGGACAGGAGCGCGCCGGCCGCCAGGAGAGCGACCAATGTGCCGACTTCGGCCCAATCCATGGATCGTCGTCCCGCGTCAGGCCGCAGCTTCGGCCGGGGAATCGAGGCGGACCTCCGCAAAGGCCTCGCGAATCAGTTCGGGCGTCGCGCCCGGCCGCACCGCGCGCTCCGACAGGATCTGGCGCCAGCGGCGCGCGCCGGGCTGGCCGGTGAACAGGCCGATCATGTGGCGCGTGACGTTGGACAGGCGCCCGCCGGCCGCCATGTGGCGCCCGGCATAGGACACCATGTCGTCGATCACGGCGCCGTAGTCGATCGGCTCCGGCGGCTCGCCGTGGATCAGCGACGCGACATGCGCGAGGTCCGATGGATTCTGATAGGCGCCGCGCCCCATCATCACCCCGTCGACACGGGTGAGATGTGCAGCGGCGGCTTCGACCGTCGCAAGGCCGCCGTTCAGGCCGACGAACATGCCGGGCAGGCGCGCCTTCAAGCGATACACCCGGTCATAGTCGAGCGGCGGGATCTCGCGGTTCTCCTTCGGGCTCAGTCCCTGAAGCCAGGCCTTACGGGCGTGGACCCAGATGGCGGAGACGCCCGCATCCACCGCCGCGTCGGCGACCGCGTCGAGTGCGGGCTTGGGATCCTGCTCGTCCACCCCGATGCGGCACTTCACCGTTACAGGGACGGACACCGCCTCGCGCATCGCCGAGAGGCACCGGCCGACCAGCGCCGGTTCGCGCATCAGGCAGGCGCCGAAGGCCCCGGACTGGACGCGGTCCGAAGGGCAACCGACGTTGAGATTGATCTCGTCATAGCCGAAGGCCTCGCCGATCCGGGCGGCTTCAGCCAATTTGCCGGGGTCCGATCCGCCGATCTGGAGCGCGAGGGGATGCTCGGCCGGATCGAAGCCGAGAAGCCGATCGCGGTCGCCGTGCAGGATGGCGTCCGCCACCACCATCTCCGTGTAGAGCAGCGCATGGGGCGCCAGCCGCCGGTGGAGGTAACGACAATTCCGATCCGTCCAGTCGATCATGGGCGCAACGGCGAAGCGGATCGGGAGATAAGGGCGCATGAGGTCCGGGCCGTTGTTCGGCGAGAGATCGGGCAAGGGTGGAGCGGGCTGCGTCGCTTTGCAAAGCCTGAAGGATTGCCTATAGGTTCGCCCCACGAACGATCTGACAGATTTACGAGGAAGATCCCTTGTCTTCAACCTTCGACCGGGTGGCCGACATCATCGCCGAGACGAGCGAGATCGACCGCGACCAGATCACCCCCGAGAGCCATACGATCGACGATCTCGGGATCGATTCCCTCGACTTCCTCGACATCGTCTTCGCGATCGACAAGGAGTTCGGCATCAAGATCCCGCTGGAGAAGTGGACGCAGCAGGTCAACGAGGGCGCGGCATCGACGGAGGAGTACTTCGTCATGAAGAACCTCTGCGCCAAGATCGACGAGCTGCGCGCCGCCAAGGCCGCCTGACCGCGTCCGGCCGACGACCGACCATTCCCGTCGCGGGCGCTCAGGCGCCCGCGCTTCCTTTTCGACGGAACCGACGATGGACCAACCCGCGCGCGACGTGCTGATCACCGGTGTCGGTCTCGTTTCATCGCTGGGCGAAGGGGTCGAGACGCACGTCTCCCGCCTCGCCGCCGCCGAAGGCGTCCAGCCGACCCTCGAAGAGGTCGCGCCGACACGACATTTCGTGCATCCACTGCCCCCGGTCGACTGGTCGCTGCAGATCCCCAAGAAGGGGGACCAGCGGCAGATGGAGACCTGGCAGAAGCTCGGCGTCTACGCGGCCGGTCTCGCGCTGGCCGATGCCGAGGTGGCGCCGGACGAGGCGACGCGCGCCCGGGTCGACATGATCGTGGCGGCCGGCGGCGGCGAGCGAGATCCCGGCGTAGACGCTCTGGTCATGGCGCGCGCCCGGGGTCAAGACGACCCGCGGCCGATCATGAACGAGCTTCTGTCGAGCGAACTGCGCCCGACGCTGTTCCTCGCCCAGCTTTCCAACCTGATGGCGGGCAATATCTCGATCGTCCACAAGGTGACGGGGTCCTCACGCACCTTCATGGGCGAGGAAAGCGCCGGCATCTCCGCCGTGCAGGTGGCGTCCGCCCGCATCCGGGCAGGGCAGAGCCGCATCTGCCTCGTGGGCGGCGCCTTTTCGGCCGACCGCAAGGATCTCCTCGTCAACTACGAACTCGGCGGCTTCCTTCTGGAGGGCGACTGGCGGCCCGTGCCCTCTCGCGGGGGTGACGGGTCCGGCTTCGTGCCGGGAAGCGCCGGCGCCTTCCTGGTGCTGGAGGATGCCGAACATGCCGCTGCGCGCGGAGCGACCGCCTACGGCCGGCTGCGCTTCGTCGCCGGCGACAGGGGACCGAGGGGCGACGCCCGCCTCGCCGAGCGTCTCGGCCGCCTGATCGACGAAAGCGCAGCGGGCGACGACGAGCTCCTGATCCTGTCCGGCGCCACGGGTCTGGCGGCGGAGACGGCGGCCGAGCTGGAGCTCCTGCGCCAGCGCTTTCCGCAGGCGGCGCTGCGCACCTACGGCAGCGCGCTCGGCCATGCCATGGAGGCGCAGTTCCCGATGGGCGTGGCCCTGGCCGCGATCCACCTGTCCATGGGCCGCCTGCCCGCGCCCGCGGCCGGTGGCGAGGAGCGGCCGGCGGAGTTCGCGCCGGCGCAGGCGCTGGTCACCGGAGTCGGGCATGTCCGGGGCGAAGGCGTCGCCCTTGTCGAGGCGATCGAGCCGCGCTGACGCCGGCGGAGCATGGGCCGGACGGCCCGGGACGGATGGGACTGATGGCTTCTCGCGATCTCGATTTTCAGGGCCGGCCGATCGTTGCGGTGACGGGCGTCGGCATGGTGTCCTCGCTGGGCCGCGGCGTGGCCGACAACTGGGCGGCGCTCACGGCCGGACGCTCTGGCATCCACCGCATCACCCGCTTCCCCACCGACAACCTGCGCACCACGATCGCGGGCACGGTGGACTTCATGAATGTCGAGCCCTGGAGCGGCATCGCTCTGTCCTATGCGCTGGCCGAGGCGGCGGGCACGGAGGCGATCGCGATGGCGGGTCTCGACCCTGGCGCCTTCGGCGCGCCGCTCTTCCTTGCGGCGCCGCCGATCGAGCTCGAATGGTCGCAGCGCCTCGCGCTCGACAAGATGTCCGGCGAGGCCCGCGAGGAGGCCGGATATGACCGCCTTCTGGAACTCGCCCGCACCAACCGGTCGGCCGACATCTACGACCTGACGCTGTTCGGCGGCATCTCCGAGCGCCTCGCGGATCGGCTCGGCACACGCGGCCTGCCGATCACGCTTTCCACCGCCTGCGCCTCCGGGGCCAGCGCCATACAACTCGGGCTGGAGGCGATCCGGCGCGGCGATGCGGACCGCTGCATCGCCATTGGTACCGACGGTTCGGTCGGCGCGGAAGCGCTGATCCGCTTCTCGCTCCTGTCGGCGCTCTCCACCCAGAACGAGGTGCCCGAACGAGCGTCCAAGCCCTTCTCCAAGGACCGCGACGGCTTCGTCATGGCCGAGGGGGCGGGCGCGCTGGTGCTGGAGTCGCTGTCTTCGGCCCGCGCGCGCGGCGCCGCGATCCTCGGCGTCGTCCACGGCATCGGCGAGCAGGCGGACGATTTCCATCGCACCCGCTCCAAGCCGGACGGCTCGCCGATCATCTCCACCATCCGCGCGGGGCTGGAGGATGCCGGCCTGACGCCCGCCGACATCGGCTACATCAACGCCCACGGCACCTCGACGCCCGAAAACGACCGGATGGAATACACGGGCCTTGCCGCCGTGTTCGGCGAGGCGATCGGCTCGGTGCCGATCTCGTCGAACAAGTCGATGATCGGCCATACGCTGACGGCCGCCGGCGCGATCGAGGCCGTGGTCTCGATCCTGTCGATGCGCGAGGGCGTGCTGCCGCCGACCATTAATTACGCCCAGCCGGACCCCGCCATCCCGCTCGACACCGTGCCGAACGCGGCGCGATCGGCGGATGTGGCCGCCGTCCTCTCCAATTCCTTCGGCTTCGGCGGCCAGAACGTCTCGCTCGTTCTCGGCCGCGAGCCGCGCTGACCGTTCGTCCAGGAGCTTCCATGCGAGCCTTGCAACTCGTCGCCGATCGAGACCTGCGCAGCGTCGAGGTCGAGGCCCCCGGCGCCCCCGGCCCCGGCGAGGTCACGGTTCGCATCCAGGTCGTCGCGCTGAACCACATCGACGTCTGGGGCTGGCGCGGCATGGCCTTCGCCAAGCGAAAGTTGCCGCTGACCATCGGGGCCGAGGCTTCCGGCATCGTGGAGACGCTGGGCGCCGGGACCTCCGGCCTCGTGCCGGGGCAGCTTGTGTCGATCTACGGCGCACGCACCTGCGGCCTTTGCCATGCCTGCCGCGAGGGCCGCGACAATCTCTGCGAGCATGTCGGCGGCGTCCACGGCTTCCATCTCGACGGCTTCGCGCAGGAGCGGATCAACCTGCCCGCCCGCCTCCTCGTCCCCGCCCCGCCGGGTTGCGACGCGGTCGGAGCGGCGCTCGCGCCCGTCACCTTCGGCACGGTCGAGCACATGCTGTTCGACAACGCCAGGCTACAGCCGGGCGAGACCGTCCTGGTGCATGCCGGCGGCTCGGGGATCGGCACGGCGGCCATCCAGCTCGCCAAGCGGCACGGGGCGACGGTCATCACCACCGTCGGCTCGGACGAGAAGATCGAGCCGGCCCGGGCGCTCGGCGCCGATCACGTGATCAACTACCGGTCCGACCGCTTCGAGGGCGTCGTGCGCAAGCTGACGAAGAAGAAGGGGGTCGACGTCGTGTTCGAGCATGTCGGCAAGGACACGTTCGCCGGTTCCATGTTGTGCCTGAAGCGCGGCGGACGGCTCGTCACCTGCGGCTCGACCTCCGGCGTTTCGACCGAAGTCAACCTCATGATGCTGTTCCAGCAGCAGCTCAAGCTCCTCGGCTCCTTCGGCTGCCGCATGGAGAACATGGCCGATGCCATGGAAAAGATGGCGCGCGGCTGGGTGCGGCCGGTGATCGACACGGAGGTCGGCTTCGACGACATCGACGTCGCGCTGAAGCGAATGGAAGGGCGACAGGTCTTCGGCAAGATCGTCCTGCGGGTGGACCGCGACCTCGCGGCATGAGCGGACGGCTCCTCGAAAAGGCCTGGAAGCGGCAGCGGCAGGCGCGCGACTGGGTGATCGCACAGGCCCTGTTCGGGCTGCTCGCCATCCTGCGGCGCTTTCCCGCCCGCAAGGGTCTGGCCCTCGCCGATCGCCTCGCGCAATGGATCGGCCCCAAGACGTCCCGCCACAGGGTCGCGGTGGAGAACCTGCGCCTCGCCTTTCCCAATATGGACGAGGCCGCCATTCAGGATCTCGCCCGTCGGAACTGGGGTCAGATGGGACGGATCGCGGCCGAGTACGTGTTCCTCGACGACATCTTCGACTTCGATCCGTCGAAGGATGCGTCGGACGGGATGGTCGAGGTGGAAGGGATCGACGTCTTCCTCGAACTGCGCGACAACCCCAAGCCGATCATCTTCTTCACGGCGCATCTCGGTTCGTTCGAGCTCCTGCCGATCTGTGCCGCGGCCATCGGCATCGAGCTGACCGCCCTCTTCCGCCAACCCAACAACCGCTACATCGCCCGCGAGGTCCTGTCGGCGCGCCGCACGCGCGGCGGGCATCTCGTTCCCTCAAAGGCCGGTGCGGCCTGGGCGCTGGCCGGTACGCTGGAGCGCGGCGGCAACGTCGGCATGCTCGTGGACCAGAAGTTCAAGCGCGGCGAGCCGACGACCTTCTTCGGGCGCCCTTGCCGCACCAATCCGCTCCTGCCCAAGCTCGCACGCAAGTTCGAGTGCGACATCTATCCCGCGCGCTGCGTGCGCCTGCCGGGTGGCCGCTATCGCCTGTCGCTGGAACCGAGGCTGGATCTCGCGCGCGGGCCGTCAGGGGAGATCGACGTACGGGCAAGCTGCCAGCAACTCAACGATGTGGTCGAACGCTGGGTTCGGGAATATCCGGACCAGTGGATGTGGTTCCACCGCCGCTGGGCCATGTGACCGGATCGCCGGGAACACCCGTAACGACCGAACTTCGGACCCCATTCTTTAACCTTCGCGCGATACGCTTCGGAGGTCAAGGAATGCGGATGCCATGATCAATTTCCTCAAGCGATATTCCGCTACAGCAATCGGCGCGGGTGCCGTCCTGGCGGCCGTCGCGACGGCGGGCGTCTATATCAGCCGGGAAACGGTCTCCAACCTCGTTGCGGGAACCGCGCAGGAGCGCGCTCAGGGTTTCGTGCGATATCTCGGGGAGACCAACGGCGCGCTGGACGCGCTTCTGACCGGTCTCTCGCGCGATCCCGACCTGGAAACCGAGGTGCGTGCCGTCGCCCTGGCTTCGGGCCTCGAGAACTTCACGATCTTCGACATCGACGGGCAACCGGAATTCTCGCTGAAGTCGGAAGCCCATGCGTGGCTGCTGCGCGAGCGGCCCGGCGGCATCCGCGGCATGGACAGCCTCGCGCAGAGCGCGGTCGAGCGTCCCGGCGAGTGGACGGAGGTCACCCGGACCGAAACCGGCGGACGCCTCGTGATCAGCCCATTGGACAAGGGCGGGCAGCGCCTCGCCTTCGTCGCTGTGACGCCCGACATGACCGGCGTCGAGGAGCGCTACGTCACGGTCATCGGCCTGTCGATCGCGGGCCTGATCGGGGTGCTGGTGGTGGCGGCCGGCGTTCCAGGCCTCATCTACATCCGCCGCAAATGGCGGATCGAACAGGCGGACGAGCGCATCCAGTTCCTCGCCAATCACGATACCTTGACCAAGCTCCTGAACCGCAAGCGCATCGAGGAAGACGCCGGTCGCATCCTGGCGACCTGCCGCGCGACCCGCGAGCGGCTCGCCGTCTGGGCTCTCGACATCGAAGGTCTGGCCGACATCAACGAGAGCGTCGGCCAGGAGGGCGGCGACGAGCTCCTGCGCACGGTCGCGGACCGGCTGCTCAGCGTGATCGACCGTAACGACCTCGTCGCCCGGACCGGCGCGGACGACTTCGTCATCATCCAGCGCAACCTTCAGAGCATCAACGACATCGAAGCCCTCGCCCGCCGGATCCGGCTGGAGGTCGAGACCCCGGTCGCCATCGGCGGCCTGACGCTGCAGCCCCGGCTCTGCGCGGGCGTCTCCACCGTGCCGGAGCACGGGCGCACCATCGTCCAACTGTTCCAGCACGCTGAACTCGCGCTGCTCGTCCACAAGAGTTCGAAGCGGGGCGACTATGTCCTGTTCGAGCCGTCGATGGACGAGGAGGCCAGCCAGCGCCGGATGATCGAGCGCCGCATGCGCGAGGCGCTGGACCAGGATCAGTTTGAGCTCTTCTACCAGCCGATCGTGCGCGCGACAGACAAGCGCATCCTGGGTTTCGAGAGCCTGATCCGCCTTCCCGACGGCCTCGGCGGCTACATCCCCCCGTCCCTCTTCATCCCGATCGCGGAAGCGCGCGGCTACATCAAGGCGATCGGCGACTGGGTGCTGCGCGAGGCGACCCGCCAGATCGCGCTGTGGCCCGACGACCTGTTCATCTCGGTCAACCTGTCCGCCGTTCAGTTTCGGGACGGCGACCTCGTTCAGATCGTGAAGGACGCTCTGGAGACGTCGGGCATCGCGGGTCACCGGCTGGAGATCGAGGTCGTCGAGAGCCTGCTTCTCGACCGGTCCGATTCCGTGCTGACGCAGTTGCAGGAGCTGAAGACGCTCGGCGTCTCCATCGCGATGGACGACTTCGGCACCGGCTACTCCTCGCTCGGCTACCTCTGGCGCTTCCCCTTCGACAAGCTGAAGATCGACCAGTCCTTCATGATCGCCTTCGAACAGGGCGAATCGAGCATCCGGCAGATCATCGGCACCATCGTCAGCCTCGGCCATCACATGAACCTCAAGGTCGTGACGGAAGGCATCGAAACGGCCGAGCAGGCCGCGATGCTTCAGGAACTCGGCTGCGACCAGCTCCAGGGCTACCTCTTCGGCAAGCCGGTGGCGGCCGAGCGCGTGGCCGCTGAGATGATGACGTCGATCTCCCTGCGCGCGAGTCGGCTCACCGCCGCGGCGGAGCCGATCGGAATGGACGAGCCCCGGCTTGCCGCCGTCTGAGGTCGTCGATCATACATCACCGGCGCGTCGGCGATCGCTAGTATGGTAAATGAAAAGTCAATAAGATCAGGCAAGTTTATTTTTCATCGGAGCGAACCAAGTCCAGCCGACGCCGTTCTACAGGAAACGAGGGCTTCTAAGATGCGCGTACTGATCCTGGAAGACGAACCCCTGATCGCGATGGATCTCGAGGACATCATCCTCGACATGCTGGATGCGGACTGCGTCTGGGCGAGCAGTCTTAACGACGGCCTGATGCGGATCAGGGAAGGCGTGGACTTCGCACTCCTGGACTTCGATCTGGGAGGCGCCAACTCGCTGCCCGTGGCGCGCTGCCTCGAAGCGATGAACATTCCCTTCTGCTTCGTGTCGGGCAGCCTGTCCGAAGTTCCCAGCCGGTTCAGCAACGTGCCCAAGGTCGCCAAGCCCTACAAGTCGGCGGACATCGCTCGGGTCTTCGCCGCCGCCTGAGGGCGCGGCGGCGGCCTGCCCTCCCCGCCTGCTTCGGTACGCAAGACCTGATCCGAAGCGCGCCGGCGGAGCGGCACGGACATCATCGCTCCGGTATGCTTACCAATCACCTAACGCCGACAGTGCAAACCCACAGACAATGAAAAAAGGCCGGCAAGCCGGCCTTTCGCTGCTTCGGTGACCCGCCCTTCGCGAGATCAGCGAGCGACGTCGCGAACTGCGGCGCCCGTGGCATCGACCGTGTTGCCGACGTCGCGCCCGACGCCCCGCACGGTATTGGCGCAGCCCGACACGACCATGACGGCGGCAAGCGTAGCGGCGACGACGGAAATGCGACGGATCATGACCAAACTCCTCAGGGTCCCGATTGCGGCAAGGGAACGGCGAATACGCCCGCCGGTTCCACGCTCCCGCCACATTTCCTCCGGGCAGCGGGCGCAGCGGCTAAACCGTAACGATAGCTCGCGCGCGATTTGTCCGACAGTTGAAGGCGGGTCGCTTTCCTCCGACGGGTCTAGCGCTTATGTCTGCGTCCGGGCGAGGCGGACGCCTCGGCTGGCGCGGACGCCTCGGCAAGGGAAGGAACGGGCATGAAGTGGAAGGACGCCATCTGGCCCTGCGTGGGACTTGCGGCCGTGGTCCTCTCCTGTTGGATTCTCTACAAGGAAGTCAGAGGCCTTTCCCTGGACGATATCTGGACAAGCTTCCAGAATGTCGGCTGGGGTCAGTGGGCGCTTTCCACCCTGTGCGCGATCCTGGCCTATGCCGTGCTCGCCTACTACGACCGCCTCGCGTTGCGGCACCTCGACCGCAAGGTCTCCCTGCCCTTCGTGGCGGCGACGTCCTTCACCACCTATGCTCTGTCCCACAATATCGGCGCGTCGGTCTTCTCCGGGGCCGTGGTGCGCTATCGTGCCTACAGTTCGCGTGGACTGACGCCGTCCGAGATCGCGCTGCTGATCGCCTTCTGCTCCTTCACCTTCGCGCTTGGTATCCTGGTGCTCACGGCGCTGACGCAGATCGCCGACCCGACGATGATCCGCCGCTATGTCGACGTCGATCCGTGGGTGCCCCTCGGCATCGCCGCCGTCATCGTTGTCGGCATCGGGCTTTACGTCGTCGGGAGCTTCAAGGGGTTCAGACCCCGCAAGATCGGCAGCTTCCTGCTGCAGTATCCGAGGCGGGACGTGGTGCTTCGGCAGCTCGTCGCCGCGCCGCTCGAGATCGTCGCGGCGGCCGGCATCATCTTCTTCGCTCTGCCGCCGGACAACAATCCCGGCTTCGTGATCGTGCTGGCGATCTTCGTCGTGTCGTTCTCGCTGGCGCTCGTGTCGCACGCACCGGGCGGCCTCGGGGTGCTCGAAGTGACCTTTCTCACCGGCCTGTCCGACGTGCCCGAAACCGACGTCCTCGCCGCTCTTCTGGTCTTCCGGATCCTCTACCTCCTGATACCGTTCGCGATCGCGATCGTCATGGTGCTGACCTTCGAGCAGAACGCCATCCGCCAGCGCCGCCGGGCCGCCGCCGGCGCTCAACGATCGTGAGGAGCCGCCTACTGCTGCCAGCGCTCCTGCCACTGGCGCTCGCCGATGAGGCAATTGGCGGCGCCGCCATCGGCGGCCGCCTTCAGGACGCCGGCCGTCTCCGGCTGTCGCAACGGCCATAGTCCGGCAAGCTCCAGAACCAGCTTGCGCCGTACGACCTCGGGAAACTGCTCCCAGTCGTTGACCGGGATCATGAAGGCGCCCGGCCCGCCGATCACGCAGTCGCTGTAGTAGCGATCGAGGTCGCGGATCGAGCCCCAGGCACCCTGTCGCTCGTCGCCCTGCGTCATCAGAGGCAGACCGTTGATCGTAATGCCCCGGGCGATCGCGGCATCGCGCGCGTCCGTTACCGGGCGTCCCTGATTGTTGGGTCCGTCTCCCGACACGTCGACCACCCGGCGCATGCCTTCGAAGCCGTTGCCATCGAAAAGATTGGCGGCAAAATCGATCGCCGAGGAAATCGAAGTGCGGCGCAGCCGGTCGGGCGCGGCGTTCGACAGGCGATAGGCGAAGGCTTCCGCCGCTTCCTTGCCGTCGATCAGCGTCCAGGGCAACACCACGCTTTGCGACATTTCCCCGGCCCATTCGACATAGGTCACCGCGACGCGCCCGTGGACCCCGTCCGCGATGGCCTCATGCAGTTCGGGACTTCGAAAGGCGGCGACATAGCCGTTTCGCTGGATGTCCAGCTCGCCGTAGTCCATGGACCAGGACACGTCGACCGCGATCACGAGCTCGACGTCGACCGGTTCCTCGGCCGCCGCGCGGGTCGGAGCCAGCATCAGAAGCGATCCCGAGATCGCGAGAGCGACAAGGTTCAGCATCCCGGCAGGGTCCGCCGATTTGCGGCCCGGCGCAAGTGGTGATCGTGGGGATGTGACCGCAGGTGGCAATCGGACGCAACGTAATGGGAGCTTAAGCATAGTTTGGAAGAGTGGCGGCGCCGCGCAACGACCGAAAGCTGCCGATGTCCATTCCCCTCGATGCCAGCGTCGGCGCAGACCGCCCATCGCGCGTCTCGCCCTTTTCCGCGCTCCTGTCGCCCTATGCCATCGGCGCCATGGTGCTGGCTGCCTGCGCCGTCACCCTGACGCTCCACGTCACGCTGCCGGTCGGTCCGATGTACTGGGACCTTTTCGTCTATGTGGACGGGGGCTGGCGCGTCCTGACCGGGCAGATGCCGTCGGTGGACTTCTTCACCCCGGTCGGCCCGCTCGGCTACTGGCTCTACGCAGCGGCCATGACGCTGTTCCCGGACGGGCACCCGCTCCTGCTCGCGCAGTGGATGCTGATGCCGGTGACCTTGACGGCCCTGCTGCCCGTCCTCGCGTGGATCGACAAGCGGTCGCGGCGCCTCGCGCTGGCTCTTCTGCTGCCCTTCCTGGTGTTCCAGCTTCTGCCGACGAATGTCGAGCAGTACTCGACCTTCCCGGCGATCGACGGGTTCGGCATCTACAACCGGCACATGACGCAGATCCTCTACGTCCTGACCGTCGCGCTCGTCTTCGAGCGGCGCCAGCGCATGCTCTTCTTCGTGATCGCCTGGACCTGCGCCGCCCTGTTCCTCACCAAGATCACGGGCTTCATCTGCGCCGGCATGCTCTGCGCCTTCGCCTTCGCGGCCGGACGGGTCCAGTTCCGGACGGCGCTTGCGGCTCTTTTGGCTTTCGCGCTGGTGCTGGCGGGTCTTGAAGCCGCCTTCGGCGTCGTCAGCGCCTATGTGCAGGACATCCTCACCCTCGTCCGGCTCAACGAGAACATCATCCTCGTTCGCTTCATCCAGGCGTCGTCGCTTCACTTCGGCGTCGTCGGAACGGGCGCCCTCTTGCTGCTCGCGCTTCTCTGGGTGGATCGCAAGGGGCTGGTCGCCGCCGCATCGAACGCCGTCCGCCAGCCACTCCAGGGAGCGCGCTGGGCCGCGCTGTTCGACCGGGACGTCCTTTGGCTCGGCGTCGCCCTGTTCGTCGGCATCTTCTGTGAGACGCAGAACACCGGCAGCCAGGCCTTCATCTTCCTGTGGCCGATCCTCCTGCGCATCGCCTGCAACGCCTCGCTGCACTCGACCCGCGCCACGACGGCGATCCTCGTGCTCGTCGCGGCCGTCGCGATGCCGCCGATCGTCAACGTGGTGCACCGGACGAGCCGCGCCCTGGTGGTGCAGATCAAGTACGACCACGTGCCGCTCGAGGAGCTCCGCGCGCTGGACACCGTGAGCCAGCGGACGGAGATGACCGAACGCGCCGACAAGATGCTTCTGCACTACTCGCGCTTCCCCGAGGCCTACCAGGCGCTGGCCGACATGAAGGAACTCCCGACCTTCTGGCTCTATTCCGACCTGGACTTCCAGTCCGGCTGGATGACCTCCACCAACGACGCCGTGCGCGAGATCCGCGCCTACGAGGCCGCCCACAACGTGCGGTTCGAGACGATCATGAGCCTGAACTTCACCAACGTCTTCCCCTACGCGATGGAGCGCAGGGCCACGCCCTACATCGCGATCGGCGCGGATCCGTTCCGCGCCGTTCCTCCGGCCAGTGCCCGCACCACGGAAGCCGTGCGCCAGACCGACCTGATCATGATGCCGCTCTGCCCCATCACCGTGGCGAACGAGATGCTGCACGACGTCTATCGCGAGGGCATGAAGGACCATGTCCGGGTATCGCTGTCGCCCTGCTGGGACGCCTATATCCGACCGGACCTGGCGAACCGCTGAGGCCGGCCGGAGCGACCAACGAAAAAGGCCGGGTCCTGCGACCCGGCCTTTTTCATGCGCATTCCCGGAGAGGATGGCTCAGCCCATCTGCGTCTTCACGAAGTCCTTGACGATCGACACGATGCCGCGGCCGAGGAGGTCGTCCAGCGCGTCGCAGAACTGGTCGACGTTCTCGTGGCTGCAGATCAGCGGCGGCTCCAGGCGGATGACATTGCGGTTGTACTCGGTGAAAGCCACGAGGCAGTCGTAGTCCTTCAGGAGAAGGGCGCCGATGAAGCCGGACAGCGAGCCCTTGAGCTTGTCGTCCAGGAGGGCCACGACCGGACGCAGCGCGAAGGGCAGCGTCTGCGAGAAGTCGTGGAACTCGAGGCCGACCATCAGCCCCCTGCCCCGGACCTCCTTGATGATCGACGGGTACTTCTGCTTGATCGCCTGCAGGCGCTCCTTGAGATAAGCGCCGACGACCTCGGCATTGCCGATCAGGTCCTCGTCGTAGAGCGTGTTGAGCGCCTCGATCGAAGTGGCGCAGCCCTCGCCGATGCCGCCGAACGTGGCATGGGCGTGGATCATCGCGGTCTTCGGCGTGCCGTAGGCCTTCATGTAGACGTCGCGCTTGGCGATCATGGCGGCCATGGCCGCCTTGCCGCCGCCGAAGCTCTTGGCGAGCGCCGTCACGTCCGGCACCACGCCGTGGTGCTCGAAGGCGTAGAAGCGACCCGTGCGCCCGTAGCCGCACTGCACCTCGTCGGCCACCCAGATCACCTTGTGCTGGTCGCACAGGGCGCGAACGCCCTGCCAGTATTCGGTCGGCGCCTCGATGATGCCGCCGCCGCCCTGCACCGTCTCCAGCACCACGACGCCGACATCCGGGTCGGAGCGCACCACGGCGGTGAGCGCCGCGAGGTCGCCGAAGGGCACGCGGTAGGTGTTGTCGACCAGCTTGAACTCGCCCTTGTAGAGCGGCGAGTCGGTGATCGACAGGACGCCCTTGGTCTTGCCGTGGAACGAGTTCTCGGCATGGACGATCTTGCAATTCTTGCGGCCGGAGGCGCGCTCGGCCACCTTGATGGCGGCCTCCATGGCTTCCGAGCCGGACGATCCGAGGAACACCATGTCGAGGTCGCCCGGCGAGCAGGCCGCCACGTTCTTGGCCAGCGCCGCGGCATACTGCGACAGGAAGGCGATCGCGATCTCGTGCCGCTTCTCGTCCTGGAAGGTCTTGCGGGCCTCCAGGATGCGCGGATGATTGTGGCCGAAGGCCAGCGAGCCGAAGCCGCCGAAGAAGTCGAGGATCTTCCGGCCGTTCTGATCGATGTAGAACATGCCCTCGGCCCGCTCGACCTTCACCTTGTGAAAGCCGAGCAGCTTCATGAAATGGAACTGACCGGGGTTGATGTGCTCCTTGAAGACGTCCGCCATGGTGCCGACGTCCATGGCCTTGGCCTGGTCGAGGGTCAGCATGTCGGGCTTCTTCGGCCCCTGCCGCGGGGCGGCGTCGAGCGAGGGGGCGGCGGTCGTCGGACGATCGAGCATCAAGAGGTCCTCACTCGGCGGGATGGGGATAGGCGGAGGCGGGAGCCGGACGGCCCTCCTTCTTCGCGCGGTACTCGCTGTAGGCGGCGATCAGCATGTCCTCGTCGCGGTACTGTGGCACCCAGCCGAGGTCGCGCTTGCCCTTGGAGACGTCGAGCACGCATTCCTCGTCGGCGATGAGGTACTGCTCGGGGTCCATCAGCGGCTTGTTCAGCCAGTCGAGGAGATCCAGCGTGCGCTTGACGGCAAAGCCCGGAGTCGGGATCAGGATCGACTTCGAGCCGGCATGGCGCACGAGGTCGCCGAGGAGCTTCCTGACCGGCGGCGGGTTCAGCGAGCCGAGATTGTAGGCCTCGTTCGGCACGTCCGCCTTCCAGGCGAGACGCGCGGCTTCGGCGCAGTCGAACACGGAGATGAACTGGTAGGGATTGCGGCCTGATCCGATCATCGGAACCGGAAGGTTCGCGTCGATCAGCTTGAACAGCTTCTCCAGGATGCCGAGCCGCCCCGGCCCGATGATCAGGCGCGGGCGGAAGAGCGAGATGCGCATGCCGCGTTTGCGCCAGTCGGCGGCGAGATATTCGGTGTCGAGCTTGGACTGGCCGTACTCGCCGAGCGGGGCGACCGGATGGTCCTCCGTCATCGGCGTCGTGACCGTGTGGCCGTAGATCATGTCGGTGGTGAAGTGGACGAGGCGGTCGGCGCCGGCGCGGTCCATCGCCTCGATGATGTGCTTCGTGCCGTCGTAGTTGACGGGATAGAAGAACTCGTGGCGCTTCGCCCGCACCTGCAGGGGCGAGAGCATCTTGGCCGACAGGTTGTAGACCATGTCGCCCGGCTCGATCGGCACGGCGTCGACGGCCGCCGGATCGGTGACATCGACATGCATGTGGCGGGCGCAGGAATAGTGCGACAGGTCGCTCTTGGCGATGTCGGCCACCACGACCTCCTCGCCGTCCGAAACGAGGCGCTTGGCGAGGTGGCGGCCGACGAATCCGTCGCCGCCGAAGATCACGTGCTTCATCGGGTGGCTCCTTCAGTGGAATGGTTCTGGGCGACGGTCGCGAGCGGCGCGTCCTCGGCCACCTTCGAGCCGGTCCGTGCGATCAGGATCGTGCCGACGCAGATCAGGGCGATTCCGCCGATGCGGGACGCGTTGAGTTCCTCGCCGAACAGAAACCAGGCGGCGAAGGCGACCACGACATAGGCGAGGCTCAGGAACGGATAGGCGTAGCTCAGCTCGACCTTCGACAGGACAAAGAGGTGCGAGGCCATCGAGACCACGAAGGTCAGGAGCCCGAGGAAGACGAAGGGGCTGAAGACGATCGACAGGATCTTGATGAGCGGGTTGACGCCGGCGAAGCTCAACGGCCCCAGCTGCATCATGCCGTATTTCAGCAGCATCTGCGCCGCCGCGTTGGTGAACACGGTGAAGAGAATGAAGGGGATGTATCGGCTCATGCCTGCCTTCCCGGCTGGGGTTTCGGACCGGATCCTTGGCGGAGCCGGAATGCGATGCGGTTAAGAGGCCGGAGGATTCCGGCTTCGGCAGAGCCTTTCTCGGGCCAGCGTCAATCAATCCTTGCGGCCGTCCCTCAGGCCGCCGCGCCGAGCCGTCTGCCCCCGTCGAGCCGCAGGGCGGTCCGGCTCCAGAAGTCGGAGCGGATGGCGGGGTCGCGCATCGCCTCCAGCTTGCGCCAGCGCGGAAAGGAGGCCTCGAAGACCTCGGGCGCCATGCGCGAATCCTTGTAGGGGTTCACCGCACCGCCCGCCTCCACCGTGATCCGGTCGAGCTCGGCCATCAGCGCCAGGGTCGACGCCCCCCGGTTGGGGAAATCGAGGGTCAGCGTGTAGCCGCGCCGCGGGAAGCTGAGGAGCCCGGGGCTCGGCATGTCGCCGAAGCGCTTGAGCACCGTCAGGAACGAGCCCTGCCCGTGCGAAGCGGCGCAGTCGAGCAGCGCGCGCACCGCCTGCCGCCCCATCTCCTCCGGCACGACGCTCTGGTGCTGGTGCAGGCCCTGCGGTCCGTAGAGCCGGTTCCAGGCGCCGACGCGGTCGAGCGGGTAGAAGAACCCGTCGAAGGGCACCGAACGGGTTGCCTCCTCCGCCCTCAGCTTGCGGAAGTTCGCCTCGTTGAACGCCTTGAGCGCGAAGCCGCGCAAGGGGCTGACCGGCGGGGTGAAGGGCACGGTGAAGAGGGGCCGGCGCGCCCGTCCCATCCGGTCGCCCGACCCCGCATGGTCGCCGCAGATCAGATGCCCTCGCCCGAAGGAGGCGCCCTTGGCGAGCTGGTCGATCCAGGCGACCGCGTATTCGTGGCGGTCGTCGGCCTCGGCCGCGCGGGCAAAGTAGTCGTCGAGACAGGACAGGCGGTGCGTCGTCTCGCGGATCGTCAGCGAGGGCACGGCCATCAGCCGGAGCCGGACGCGCGTCACGATGCCGGTCAGCCCCATCCCGCCGATCGTGGCGGCGAAGAGGTCGGCGTTCTGCGCTCGCGAGCACGTGACCGCGCCGATGTCGGATCGCACCAGCGTGAAGGCTTCGACCCATTGGCCGAAAGTGCCGCGCCGGTGATGGTTCTTGCCGTGGACGTCGTTGGCGAGCGCCCCGCCGAGCGTCACGAACTGGGTGCCGGGGGTGACCGGCAGGAACCAGCCGTGCGGCGCGACGCGCTCGGTCAGCTCGTGCAGCAGGACGCCGGCCTCGGCCTCGACGATCCCGTCCATCGTGTCGAGGGACAGGATCCGGTTGCGGCTGCGCATGTCGATCAGGACGCCCGCATCGTTCAGGCAGGTGTCGCCGTAGGATCGGCCGTTACCCCGCGGCAGGAGGCCCGACGGTGTGCGCAGGGTGGGAAAGGCGTCGGCCTCCGGCGCTACGACCGCACGCCGGCCGCCGGGCGGGGGCGGCGTGCGCCCCCAGTTGTCATAAGGTTCAGGCATAGGCCGCCACCATGAACATGCAGGCGCCGAGCACCATCATCACCTGGGAGCGCCAGTCGCGCATGATAAAGACCACCGGGTCGTCGTTCATCTCCTGGCGCCGGGCGAGAACCCAGATGCGCACGATGATGTAAAGGACGAGCGGGCAGAGCGGCCACAGAAGATAGGGGTGCTGGTAGAGGTCCCGCACCTCGCCGCTGTCGATATAGAGCGCGAGCACCAGGACGGCCGCGAAGCCCGACGCCATGCCCGCCTGGCCGACGGTGTCGAGATCGACGTCGACATAGCCCCGGCCCGTGGAGGAGCGGTTTGCCCCGCCGCCGAAGTCCAGGATCTCAACGAAGCGCTTCACCAGCGCCAGCGACAGGAAGAAGAAGATCGAGAAGGCGAGCAGCCAGAACGATTCCGTTGACTGGATCGCGACCGCGCCGGCGATGATGCGGGTCGTGTAGAGGCCGGCGAGCGTGAGGACGTCGATCAGCAGCATGCGCTTCAGCGCGAAGGAATAGGCGGTCGTCGCCGCCATGTAGAAGGCGAGCGTCGCGGTGAACTGCCACGGCAGGAGCGCCGATATCGCAAAGGATGACAGGAACAGCCCCGCGGCGAGCATCAGGCCCGCCGGGATCGGCACGAGGCCGCTGGCGAAGGGACGCCTGTGCTTGGTCTTGTGGCGCCGGTCGGCCGACAGGTCGAGGAGGTCGTTGAGGATGTAGACCGAGGACGCGGCCAGCGAGAAGCAGACGAAGGCCAGAAGCGCCTTCACGATCATCGGGCCGTCAAGGAACTCGTGGTTCAGCACCATGGGCACGAAGACGAGGACGTTCTTGGTCCACTGGTGCGGACGCATCGCCTTCAGCATGCCGCGCAGCATCGACCCCTCGTCGGTGATCAGGCGTGCGGGGCGCGTCGCGCTCCCGTGCCAGCGCCGCGCGGAGCGGTCCGGCTGGACGACGGTGGCGCTCTCGGCCGCCTCGAACAGGCAGACGTCGTCGTGCGAATTGCCGAAATAGTCGAAGCCCTGCTCACCGCAGGACGCGCGGATCCTCTCGAGCTTGCGTCCGGACGACAGGTTCACCTGCCGGTCGCTCGCCATCACCTCATCGAACAGGCCGAGATGCTGCGAGACCTTGCAGGCCAGACGCTCGTTGGACGCCGTCGCGAGAACGATCCGCCGCCCGGCCTCGCGCTCCCGGCGCAGCGCATCGACGACCTCGCCGCGATAGGGCAGCGTCGAGGCGTCTATCTCGGTGCGCGCGGCGAGCTCGTCCTTTAACACCGCCTTGCCCTGGAAGGCCCAGCCGAACAGGCGCCAGAAGCTCAAGGGTTCCTGGCGGGCGAAGTGGAACAGGCTTTCCCAGAGAAGATCTCCGCGGATCAACGTTCCGTCGAGATCGACGAACAGCGGCCGTCCCGTCCGCGTGACGTATGTATCCATGACGATGTCCCTGCCGACGCTTCAATGCTGGCGAGGACTATCTTCGCGACCGCGTTTCCTGACCGTAAAGCGAAAGCGAATCAGACGTATTCCGAAGATCATGATTAAGAGGACGGTATCATCCGCCCGTCGATTCTCCGGTCGAGGTTCAGTTCCCGGCAAGGTTCGGGTCCCGCGCGTCCTCCTTCGAAGGATGAACCGCAGCTGTCCGCTAGGCATCACCAAGTGGTGAAGCGGCACGCCGACGGATCGGCTCGAGCCTAAAACGCCCGGCGCGAAAGGGTTTGAGCGAAGTCGGCCGCATCGTAGCGCTCGAGCGTGCGTGACGCATCGGCAACAGAGGGTGACCATGCCGCCTCAGTGCCATTGCTGTCGATCGCGCTCCATTATCTTATGCGCAGGACAGTCGGGGCCACGCCTCGGCGATCGCCCCAAAAACAGGCCGCCCCGCAACGACGGACGGCGGACCGCTGGAGAGCCGAACCATGAAGCGCCTTGCCATTCTTCTCGCCTCCGCCGCGCTCGTGTCGCCGGCGCTCGCCGCCGACGTCGTGTACGAGGAGCCCGCGGCGCCGATGGCCGTGATGGCCCCGGTGTCCAACTGGACCGGCCTCTACCTCGGCATCCAGGGCGGCGGTGCTTTCAACCCGAGCAACGGCGACAACCTCTCCATCGTCCCGAACTTCACGGGCGCCGGCGCGACCTTCCTGACCAATGCCTTCGGCAACAGCTTCTCGACCGAGTTCGAGTCGAGCTTCATCGGCGGCGCGCATGTCGGCTACGACTACCAGATCGACCGCTTCGTGGTCGGCGCGCTGATCGACATCAACGCGCTCGACATCGCGCAGCGCTCCAGCGCCTTCTCCAACACCCCGGCCTTCTACACGGCCGAGCGCAGCCTCGACTTCCTGGCGACCGGCCGCCTGCGCGCCGGTTACCTCGTGACCGACAGCGCCCTCCTCTACGCCACGGGCGGTGTCGCCTACGGCGAGGTCGACTACGGCTTCGCGACCAACAGCCCGGCCGTGACGGCCGCCTTCCCGGCCGTTCTCAGCTCGGACGAGGACGAGTGGGGCTACTCCGTCGGCGGCGGCATGGAAGTTAAGGTCACGCAGAACATCTCGTTCGGCGCCGAATACCTCTACACCAACCTCGGCGATGGCGGCTCGTTCACGCGCCTCAACGGCGGTCCGTTCGACGGTTCGGGCACGGCGGTCATCCCCGGCCAGTTCACCGATTTCCGCTCCAACGGCGACTTCGACTTCCACACGATCACGGCCAAGCTGTCCTACCGCTTCAACTAAGAAGCCGACCGCTTCCCATACAGAAAAGCCCGCCGCATCCTCCGATGCGGCGGGCTTTTCATTGGCCGTTTGCCAAAGAGCAACTCAGCCGGCGTTGTACTTGCGATCCAGCGCGTCGATCGCGTCGACGTTGGCGGCGGACGCGCCGGCCGGATCGAACTCCGATTCCAGGTACTTGTCGACGATCGCCTTGGCGAGTTCGGAGCCGATGACGCGGGCGCCCATGGTGATGATCTGGGCGTTGTTGCTCTTGGCCGCACGTTCGGCGGAATAGGTGTCGTGGGTCAGGGCCGCGCGGATGCCCGGCACCTTGTTGGCCGAAATGTTGACGCCGATGCCGGTACCGCAGCACAGGATGGCGCGGTCGTACTGGCCGTCCACGACCTGGCGCGCGATGCGCTCCGAGGTGGTCGCATACTTCTCCGACGCGCCGTCCGGCGCTTGGCTCGCATCGACGACCTCAAGGCCGGCGCGCCCGGCGAGGTGGTCCTTGATGGCCTGAACGAGGGGCTGGCCCGCACCGTCGCCGCCGAGAATGATCTTCATGAGTCTCACCTGTGCTGATTGGAGCCGGAGTGCCGGCCGTTGAGCGGCGTTCGACAACGCCTTTCTGATCATAATAACGCCCCAGCGTTCATACGATCAAGGCAGATCAGCTCCCTCGGGACGCTTGATCCAAGGCGAGGATACCATGGGCATTTGCTAGCGAGGTCGCGATCACGTCGATCGCACCCGTGCGCAGAGCGGCCAGGATCGGCATGGCCTTGGTCGGCTCGGCGGCAACGGCGATGGCCGTCGGGATAGCGCGGATATCGGCCAGGCGCAGCCCCACGACCCGTCCGCCGAGAATCTCGTTTCGCTCGCGTCCCTCGATGTCGTAGAAGTCGTAGCCCATGAGGTCGCCGACGACGCCGGCCGCGCGCGCGGCCAGCAGCTCCTCTCGGCGGAACCAGCCCATCCGCGCCATGTGGCTCTCCTCGCCGAGATCGCCGACGCCGACCAGCGCGAAGGCGGCGCTCCGGCCGAGATCCAGCGTCTGCTTGACGGTCGGGTTCGCCATCAGCCCGGCGCGCAGCGCGGCGTCCGGCACGTAGGCCGGGGCATAGAGGGTTTCGGGAACGCCGCCGAACCGCCGTGCAAGCTTTCGGCAGATGTGGTCCGCGTTGGCCGGCTCGCCGGCCTGATGCGCGCCGCCGGTTGCCGAAATGAAGGTCGCTGCCTCCAGGACCGGTCGCCCGCGCGTTTCCGCTACGGCAGCGATGTTGCGCCCCATGCCGACGGCCACCACCGCACCCTCGAAGAGCACCCGTTCCAGATAGTCCGCGACTAGCAAGGCCACCTCGGCCCGCTGCGCGTCGGGATCGCGCCGGTCGACCGCGATCAGCGCCGTCCTCACGCCGAATCGCTCTTGAAGCCGCCGTTCGAGGTCGGCTTCGATCGCGCGATGGATCCGGATTCGCACGTCCACGATGCCGGCTTCGCGCGCCTGTCGCAGCAGCCGGTTCACCTTCATGCGGGATAGGCCGAGTTCGTCCGCGATTTCGGCCTGGGTCGCCTGCCCCTCGTAGTAGCGACGGGCCACCTGCATCATCGTCTCGACATCGGCGGGCGCTACGGTTTCGGTCATCGTCTCACCGTTCCTGCGGATGCGTCCGGCTACGGCCGGTCCATGTGTTCATATGTCGGCCATTTGTTCATATGAACGTTTTTCATGCCATGGAGATTGATTCAAGCGCCTGCTCGTGTTTGTGGTGGCGCGGAGGACTAAAGGGGCGTCGAGTGCCGCACGCCCCGCCCACAGGCACCCAAAGGCGACGACGCCGCGATCGAGGGAGACGAGGACACCGTGGATACGACACAAGCCCCCAGCCTGGACCCCAAACAGATCCGCGCCATGGCGAGCGGCATCCGCTTCCTGTCGATGGACGCGGTGGAGAAGGCCAATTCGGGTCATCCGGGCATGCCGCTCGGAATGTCGGACGCCGCCACCGTCCTGTTCAGCCAGTTCATGAAGTTCGACGCCAAGCGTCCGAACTGGCCCGACCGCGACCGCTTCGTGCTTTCGGCCGGCCACGGCTCGATGCTGCTCTACAGCCTGCTGCACCTGACGGGCTACGAGGACTTCACGATCGACGAGCTGAAGCGCTTCCGCCAGCTCGGCTCCAAGGCGGCCGGCCATCCGGAATTCGGCGAAGGCGCCGGCATCGAGACGACGACCGGCCCGCTCGGCCAGGGCCTCGCCACCGCCGTCGGCATGGCGCTCGGTGAGAAGATCCTGCGCGAGCGCTTCGGCGAGGAACTCGTCTCGCACTACACCTACACGATCGCCGGCGACGGCTGCTTCATGGAGGGCGTCAGCCAGGAGGCGATCTCGCTCGCTGGCCACCTGAAGCTGAACAAGCTGATCGTCCTGTGGGACGACAACCGCATCACCATCGACGGCGCCACCGACATCACGACGTCGGACGATCTCGCAAGCCGTGTCGAGGCGTCGGGCTGGGCGACGGCCGCCGTGGACGGACACGACCCGCAAGCGGTTGCCGCCGCGATCGAGGCCGCGCGCCGCTCCGACAAGCCGACGCTGATCGCCTGCCGCACCACGATCGGCTATGGCGCGGGCAAGAAGGCCGGCACGTCCGGCGTCCACGGCTCGCCCATCGGCGCCGAGGGCATCTCCTACGCCCGCGAGTATTTCGAGTGGGCGCACGAGCCCTTCGTGCTGCCCGACGTCGTCACCGACTTCTGGAAGGCCGTGGGCCGTCGCGGTGCGGCGGAAGCCGACGCCTGGGAGAAGCGTCTCGCCGCCTCTTCCCATGCCAAAGCCTGGAAGACCATCATGGCCGACGGCTTCGACGGCGATGCCGCCGCGATCCTCGCCGACGTCAAAGCGAAGTTCGCGTCGGACGCGGCGTCCGTCGCGACCCGCAAGGCCAGCCAGACAGTGATCGAGGCCCTGTCGGCCAAGTCGGCCAAGCTGATCGGCGGCTCGGCCGACCTCACCGGCTCGAACCTCACCAAGGCCGGCGCCATGAAGCCGGTGACGGCCGCCGACGCCACCGGCAACTATATCTACTACGGCGTGCGAGAGCACGGCATGGCGGCCGTCATGAACGGCCTGTCGCTCCACGGCGGCTTCACGCCCTTCGGCGGCACCTTCCTGTGCTTCTCCGACTACGCCCGCCCCGCCATGCGCCTGTCGGCACTGATGCACCAGCCGGTCGTCTACGTCATGACGCACGATTCGATCGGCCAGGGCGAGGACGGCCCGACGCACCAGCCAATCGAGCACCTCGCCTCGCTGCGCGCCATGCCCAACATGCTCGTCATGCGGCCGGCCGACGGCGTCGAGACGGCCGAGTGCTGGGAAGCCGCGCTCACCAACACGAAGTCGCCGACGACGCTGGTCCTGTCGCGCCAGAACCTCAAGCCGGTGCGCACCGGCACGCAGGGCGAGAACCTTTCGGCCAAGGGCGGCTACGTTCTGGCCGAGGCCGAGGGCGGTGCCCGGCAGGTCACGATCCTCGCCACGGGCTCCGAGGTCGAGATCGCGGTGGCGGCGCAGAAGCTTCTGAACGACGCCGGCGTCAAGGCGGCGGTGGTGTCCCTGCCCTGCTGGGAGCTGTTCGCCAAGCAGCCCAAGTCCTACCGCGACGAGGTTCTCGGCTCGGCCCCGCGCATCGCCATCGAGGCCGCCTCGCCCTTCGGGTGGACGCGCTTCGTGGACGAGGAGGAGGATGTCGTCGGCCTGCCCGGCTTCGGCGCCTCGGCGCCGGGCGGCGACCTCTACAAGCATTTCGGGCTGACGCCCGAGAAGGTGGCCGAAAAGGCCCGCGCCAAGGTCGGCGCCTGATCCTTCCGAAATCCTTATGGGGCCGGCCGAACCTATCGGTCGGCCCCGTTCGCATCCGCATCGGACAAACCGCGCAAGGCAGCCTCGATGACAAAGCGCCCCTGGATCGGCACCAGCTGGAAGATGAACAAGACGATCGCGGAGGCGGATACCTTCTGCGCGAGCGTCGCGCGCTCTCCCTTCGCACAGGACGACCGGGCGCAGCTCTTCGTCATCCCGCCCTTCACCGTGCTCCATCGCGTGGCCGACGCGCTAGGGAAGACCGACGTGATCGTCGGCGCCCAGAACGTCCACTGGAAGGATGCGGGCGCCTGGACCGGAGAGATTTCGCCCGTACAGATCAAGGACTGCGGCGGACGCCTCGTCGAGATCGGTCATTCCGAACGTCGCGAGCACTTCGGTGAGACCGACGAGACGGTGGCGCTCAAGACCGAAGCGGCCGTGCGTCACGGGCTTGTCGCTCTCGTCTGCATCGGCGACACGCGCGAAGAGTACGATGCCGGCCGCACGGCCGAGGCCCTTCGCCGCCAGACGGAGGCGCTGATCTCGAAGGTCGACTGGAGCAAGCCGGCCAAGGTCGTCATTGCCTACGAACCGGTTTGGTCCATCGGCGAAGGTGGCACGCCTGCCGAACCCGGTTTCGCAGACGGGCAGCATGCGCGCATCAAGGAGCTGACGCGCGAGAAGCTCGGCTTCGCCCTGCCCGTCCTCTACGGCGGCAGCGTGAACCCCGGCAATTGCGTCGAACTCGCCAGCCAAGACCATATCGACGGCCTGTTCATCGGCCGTTCCGCCTGGAATGCGGAGGGCTACCTCTCCATCGTATCCGACGTCGTCTCGTCCCTGTCCTGACCCCGCCTGGAGCACATCTTTGGCCCTGATCACGCTTCGCCAGCTTCTCGACCACGCCGCCGAGCACAGCTACGGCGTGCCCGCCTTCAACATCAACAACATGGAGCAGGGCCTCGCCATCCTGGCGGCCGCCGCCAAGACGGATTCTCCGGTGATCCTCCAGGCGAGCCGGGGCGCGCGCGCCTATGCCAACGACCTGATCCTCGCCCGGCTGATCGAAGGCCTTGCCGAAATGCATCCGGACATTCCGATCTGCATGCATCTCGACCACGGCAACAACGAAGCCACCTGCATCACCGCCATCCAGCACGGCTTCACGTCCGTGATGATGGACGGCTCGCTGAAGGAAGACGGCAAGTCGCTGGCCGACTACGCCTACAACGCCGCGATCACGCGGCGCGTCTCCGACATGGCGCATTGGTGCGGCGCCTCCGTCGAAGGCGAGATCGGCGTTCTCGGGAGCCTGGAGACCGGCGGCGGCGAGCAGGAGGACGGCCACGGCTTCGAGGGCACGCTCGGCCACGACCAGCTCCTCACCGACCCGGACGAGGCCGCGCGCTTCGTCGAGGACACCCATGTCGACGCGCTGGCCGTCGCCATGGGCACCTCACACGGCGCCTACAAGTTCTCGCGCAAGCCGGACGGCGACGTTCTGGCGATGAACGTCATCGAGGCGATCCACGCCAAGCTGCCGAACACGCATCTCGTGATGCACGGCTCCTCCTCCGTGCCGGAGGATCTCCAGGAGATCGTCAACAAGTACGGAGGCCAGATCAAGCCGACCTGGGGCGTGCCGGTCGAGGAGATCCAGCGCGGCATCCGCCACGGCGTGCGCAAGATCAACATCGACACCGATTGCCGCTTGGCGCTGACCGGTGCGATCCGCAAGGTCTTCGCCGAGAACCCGGAAGAGTTCGACCCGCGCAAGTATCTCGGTCCCGGCATGGCCGCGATCACCAAGCTCGCGGCGCAGCGCTTCGAGGAGTTCGGGACCGCCGGCCACGCCGGCAACATCAAGCCGATCGACCTCGCCGACATGGCCAAGCGCTACAAGAACGGCAGCCTCAAGGTCTCCAACGCCGCCTGACGCTCTCGGGCGCGGCGCTGGTGGCGCCGTGCCCGCTTTATCGTTGAATGCCTAAGCGTAGCGCGCGAGATCGCTGAGCGCCGGAAACAGCTCCGGCGAGGCGGCGACCAGGGCGTTGCCGGAAAACAGGCCGTCGCCGTCCAGGAAGGCGCTGACCTGTCCCCCCGCGCCCTCGATCACCGCCATGGCGCCGAGGCAGTCGTACGAGTTGATGTGCGATTCGAGATAGCCGATCAGCCGGCCCGCCGCGACATAGGCGAGCGAGAGCGCGCCCGAGCCGTCCCGATAGAACATGCCGCCGTTCTCCAGAAGCCGCGCGAACACCGGCAGGAGGTCGGACGGCGGGCGGCGGGTCGAGTAGCCCGTCGCGATCAGTCCTTCCTTCACGCTGGACGCGCTGCGCACCCGGATCGGCTTTCCGTTGAGCGTCGCGCCCCGACCGGCGCCGCCCGCGAATAGCTCGTCGCGCGCCGGAGCCAGGACGAGCCCGAAGCGGTTCACGCCGCCTTCCACGAAGGCGATCGAAATGCACCAGCTCGACATGCCGCAGACGAAGGGCTGCGTGCCATCGATCGGATCGACCACCCAGATGCCCTGCCCCGCCGAGAACTCGCTGCGACCGCTTTCCTCCCCGAAGAAGGCGTCCTCCGGAAAGGCTTCGGCGAGGCGCGCGCGGATCAGCTTCTCCACCGCGACATCCGCATCGCTGACGACATCCTGCAGCCCCTTGGAGGAGATGGTCAGCGTTTCGACGCGGCGGAAGTAGTCGAGCGCCAGCACGCCCGCCTCGCGGATCAGCTCGAGGGCGAAGTCGGAGCGGCGGTCGAGTTCGTTCAAGGTCATCGGAAGCTTTCGAGTTCGGGCAGGGGACGAATGGTGCGCGGCGTCAGCTGTCCTTCCAGAGCCAGGCAGCGCCGCGCACGCCGCTGGAATCGCCGTGGCGCGAGGGCACGATCGGCGTATGGAAGACGGTCGAGAACGTATATCTGGCAATGCGCCCCGGCAGCTCGTCGTAGAGCTCGGGAATGTTGGACATGCCGCCGCCCATCACGAAGACGTCCGGGTCGAGCGTGTTGACGACGACCGAGAGCCCGCGCGCCGTCCGGTCGAGATAGCGGTCCCAGACGAGGCCCGCCAGCCGGTCGCCGGCGCGCACCTTGTCCATCACGGCGCGCGCCTTCAGCTCCGTGCCGGTGTGAAGGGCGTATTCCGCTTCGAAGGCGCGGCCAGAAACCCAGGTTTCCAGGCACCCGTGCTTGCCGCAATAGCAGGGGCGGCCGGGCAGTTCGGAGGCGTGCGGCATGGGTAACGGGTTGTGGCCCCATTCGCCGGCCGAGTTGTTCGGCCCATGATGCGCCCGTCCGCCGACCGCGATGCCGGCACCCGCGCCGGAGCCGAGGATCACGGCGAAGACGACGTTGTGGCCCGCCCCCGCCCCGTCCACGGCTTCGGACGCGGCGAGACAGTCGGCGTCGTTCTCGACGCGCAGGTCACGGCCGAGCCGCTCGCGGAGGTCGGCCTCCACCGGCCGGCCGAGCAGCCAGGTGGAACTCGCGCCCTTGCCGATACGCGTCTTCGGCTCCAGCGAGCCGGGAATGCCGATGCCGACGGAACCGCGCTGGCCCGTCTCGGTCTCCAGCCGGTCGATGATGGTGCGGATCAGCGCGATGCAGCCGTCGTAGTCGTGGCGCGGCGTATCCTCGCGCAGGCGCGCGAGCTCCTGTCCGTCCGGCGAAAGCGCGACGCCCTCGATCTTGGTCCCGCCCCAGTCGATCCCGATCAGCATGCCGCATCCCCTCCCGTGGACGCCCGTCCGCGCGCAACGCCGCGCAAGAAGCGTCATAGATGCTCATGATACCAGATGCCAGCGGAAGCTTGCCCATGACCGCACCGGCGGGTGGAAACCCATCGTGGTCCGTCCCATCTGCGAGGGGCAACACCCGACCCGGAGGCCCGCGATGGGCATCGCCATTCCGTTCGACAACAGCTACGCCCGCCTTCCGCCGGGGTTTCACGCGCGCGTGGCGCCGAAGCCGGTGGCCGCGCCGCGGGTCGTGAAAGTGAATCACGCGCTCGCCGCCGAACTCGGCATCGACGCCGGGGCGCTGGAAACGGCCGAGGGAGCGGCGGTTCTGTCCGGTGCGGCGGCGGCGCCCGGATCGGAGCCCATCGCCCTCGTCTATGCGGGGCACCAGTTCGGCCAGTTCGTCCCGCGTCTCGGCGACGGGCGCGCGCTCCTGATCGGCGAGGTCGTGGACGGCAGCGGCCGGCGCCGCGACCTCCAGCTCAAGGGCTCCGGCATCACACCCTATTCGCGTCAGGGCGACGGGCTGGCGGCGCTCGGGCCGGTGCTGCGCGAATATCTCGTCAGTGAGGCGATGCACGCATTGGGCCTTCCGACGACGCGTTCGCTCGCCATCGTGACGACCGGAGAGAGCGTCTACCGCGAGACCGAACTGCCCGGCGCGGTACTCACCCGTGTCGCCGCCAGTCACATTCGCGTCGGCACGTTCCAGTATTTCGCGGCGCGCGGCGAGACCGAGAACTTGCGCGCCCTCGCCGACTACGCCATCGCGCGTCACCAGCCGGACGCCGTCGGTGCGCCCGACCGCTACCGCCGCTTGCTGGAAGGCGTGGCGAAGCGGCAGGCCGAGCTGATCGCGCGCTGGATGCTGGTCGGCTTCGTCCATGGGGTGATGAACACCGACAACATGACCGTGTCGGGCGAGACGATCGACTACGGCCCCTGCGCCTTTCTCGACGCCTACGATCCCGCCACCGTCTTCAGCTCCATCGACCGCGGCGGCCGCTACGCCTACGGCAACCAACCGGCGATCGGACAATGGAACCTTGCGCGGCTCGCCGAGTGCCTGCTCCCGCTTCTGTCCGAGACCGAGGCCGAAGCCATGGAACAGGCGACGGGCGCGCTGTCGCTCTATGCCGACGCGTTCAACGCGGCCTATGCGCGGGGACTCCTCGCCAGGATCGGTCTGCCCGAGGGCACGGGCGACGACAGGCCGCTCGCCGAGGACCTCCTGAAGCGCATGCAGGCCGGTGGCGCGGACTTCACCGCGACCTTCCGCGGCCTGTCCGCGATCCTGGACGGCGGCGACGCGGCCACCGTCTCCAGCGGCTTCCGCGACCCGGCGGCCTTCGACGCCTGGGCTCGGGACTGGAAAGCGCGGCTGTCGCGGGACGGCGCGAGCCCCGGCGAGCGGGCCGAGGGCATGCGACGAGTGAACCCCGCATTCATTCCGCGCAACCAGCGCGTGGAAGAGGTGATCGCCGCAGCCGTCGGCAGGGACGACTTCGGCCCCTTCGAAGCGTTCCTCTCCGTCCTCGCGCGACCCTACGAGGACCAGTCCGAAGCGGTTCGCTGGGCCGATCCCGGCCCCGCGGCGCCCTATCGGACCTTCTGCGGAACCTGATCGTTCCGGGGGACGTTGCTTCCCGGCTACACATGCCGCCCCGATGACGGTCACGAACGCGTCAAGTCCGTCCTGACGGGTCCGCCGCCATTGGCGAACCGGCGCCCCGCCTTAGTCTTCCCTTCTCCCCGGCCTTCGCGGCCGGTTCCCGGAGACGAGACGAGGTGGTTCCCCCGGCCATGCTGGAGCGAGCGGACGATCCCTATTGCGGCAGCCCGCCGGTGCCGGCGGACCTCCTGACGGCCTGGAATCTCGATCCGGCGCTGATCGCCGTCATGGGCCTCGGGTTCGCGGCCTCGCTTGTCGCGATCCATCGAAGCGGCATCGACGTCGCCCGGCGTCGCGCTTGGCTGATCTCGGGCTTTCTCGTCCTGGCGCTCGCCTTCCTGTCGCCGCTTTGCGCCCTGTCGTCGGCGCTCTTCTCGGCGCGCGTGGTGCATCACATGCTTCTCGTCGCCGTGGCGGCCCCCATGCTGGCGATCGCCCTTCCCGCACGCGCGCCGGTCGGTGCCGGCTGGCTCGGTGTAGCCACGCTCGCCCATATCCTGACGCTCTGGGTCTGGCATGCCCCCCAGCCCTACGCCTTCGCGCTCTCCAGCGATCTCGCCTACTGGATCATGGAAGGCACGCTCATGGCGGCGGCCTTCGCCTTCTGGCGCGGCGTGCTCGCCCCCTGCTCGCCGATGGCGTCCGTACTCTTCGCCCATCTCACGGTGATCGTGCAGATGGGGCTCCTCGGCGCCCTCATCACCTTCGCGCCTGCCCCCCTCTATGCGCAGCACTTTCTCGCCACCACGCCCTTCGGCCTGACGGCTCTGGAAGACCAACAAGTCGCGGGGCTCGTGATGTGGGTGCCCGCCCTCGTTCCCTATCTCCTCGCCGCCCTGTCCGGCGTGATCCGGTTGGTCGGCGGCGAGGATGCACGAGAAGGGTCCGCCGCTTGATCCTCGTCTGGACAAAGAGCCTTCACATCGCGGCGCTCGTGGTCTGGTCGGCCGGCCTTCTCGTCCTACCCGTCCTGATGACCCAGCGCGAGGCGCTCGGGCACGGGCGCGACCTCGACAGGCTCCATTCCTTCACCCGCTTCGCCTATATCGTCGTGATCTCGCCGGCCGCCTTCGTGGCCGTCGGCTCCGGCACGGCGCTGATCCTGCTGCGCGAGGTGTTCACGCCCTGGTTCGCGGTGAAGCTGCTGCTGGTCGGCGTGCTGGTCGCCGTCCACGTGCGGCTCGGTCTCCTCGTGCTCGCGGTCTTCAAGGAGGAGGGCCATTTCCGCCTCTGGCGCGTCCTGCTGGCGACGGTTGTGATCTCCGCCCTTCTTTCCGGGATTCTGTGGGTCGTGCTCGCCAAGCCCGACCTCGACCTCGACTGGCTTCCCGATTTCGCCTTCGAACCCGGCGGGCTCGGCCGGGTCGGCGACGACGTCATTCGTCGTCTGACACCATGATGCCGACGCCATGATGCAGGATCAGCTTGCCGCCGTGCCATCCCGCCAGCCCCGTGAAGACGCTGCCGAGCACCGACAGGAACAGGCCGACCGGCAGAACCGACTGCGGATCCACAAGGCGCAGCCCCCAGTTGGCCGCGATGATGGAGATCAGCATCATCGCGGCGATCGCGTGGGTCCAGCTGGCCGCACGCGCGCGGATGCCCGGCACGAAGATCAGCTCCATGGTGCCGACCAGCGCCGCCGCGACGCCGAAGCCGAGCGCCCCGCCGGCCGACCACAGCCCGGCGCGCAGCCAGAAGTCGTCGCCCGACCACCAGTAGAACAGGTCGCAGGCGAGCGTCGCGATGACGAGGGCGATGGGAAAGTGCACGGCCATCGCATGAATAGGATGCCCCGCCACCGCGATGGCGGAACTCACGTCCTTCTCGGCGACGCGTCGAAGAACCGGGCTCTTGCTGTGGATCGACTTGCTCATCGGGGGGGTCCTGTCCTGGCATCCGTGCGGGGCCTTCGCCGCAGGGGGATGTGGAGCGCCGCAGCCTCTCTGCCACTCCTCTCGGCCTGTTCGGGACCGCTCTCGACGCTCGAGCCCGCCGGCCCGGCCGCCGCGTCCACGGCCCTCCTCTGGTGGGTGATGCTGGTCGGGGCGACCGCGATCTTCGTGTTCGTCCTCGCGCTGGTCGGCCTCGCCTTCCTGAAGCCGGGCATCGGCCGCGACGTGCCGCCGAAGCGCTGGCTGGTCTGGGGCGGCCTCGCTTTTCCCGGCGTGGTGCTGAGCGCCCTTCTCGTCTTCGCGCTCCTGACCGGCGAGCGCCTCCTCGCCCATCCCGACACGCCGGGCCTGTTCACAGTGGAAGCCCACCCCCGGCAGTGGGACTGGCGCTTCCGCTACGAGGACGGCCGCGAAAGCGCCAATGTGCTGCATCTGCCGGCCGGACGCCCGGTCGATATCAGAGTGGTCGGCTCGGACGTGATCCACGCCTTCTGGGTGCCCCGCCTCGGCGGCAAGATCGACGCCATTCCCGGCCATGTGAACACGATCCGGCTGCAGGCTGACCGGCCCGGCACCTATGGCGGCGTCTGCGCCGAGTTCTGCGGGGTGGGCCATCTCGACATGCAGTTCAGGGTCGTCGCCCACGAGCCGGCCGATCTCGAAGCGGCCCTCGCCACTCTCGAGCTGGGGGGCCAATGAGCGCCGCCAACCCTATCCGTCTGCATCACGAGCTGGAACGCATCTGGCGTACGCCGCGCGGGCTCGGACAATTGTCGGCCGTGAACCACACGGTGATCGGTCGGCGCTTCATCCTGGTCGCCTTCGTGTTCTTCGCGATCGGCGGGATCCTGTCGATGCTGATCCGCGCGCAGCTTGCATCGCCGCATAGCGCCTTCGTGGGACCCGATCTCTACAACCAGATCTTCACCATGCACGGCACGGTGATGATGTTCCTGTTCGCCATCCCGATGTTCGAGGGACTGGCCATCTACTTCCTGCCGAAGATGCTGGGCGCGCGCGACCTCGCCTATCCCCGCATGACGGCCTACGGGTTCTGGTGCTACGTCTTCGGCGGCTCGATCCTGATCGTCGCCATGCTGGTCGGCGTCGCGCCCGACAGCGGCTGGTTCATGTACACGCCGCTCTCGTCCGGCCGGTATTCGCCGGGCATCAACGCCGACGTCTGGCTGCTCGGCATCACCTTCGTCGAGATTTCGGCCGTCGCGGCGGCCGTGGAGCTCACCGTCTCGATCCTGAAGATGCGCGCGCCCGGCATGTCGCTCGCGCGCATGCCGATCTTCGCCTGGTACATCCTGGTCACCGCCGGCATGATGCTGGTCGGCTTCCCGCCGCTGATCCTCGGCTCCATCCTCCTCGAGCTGGAACGCGCCTTCGATCTGCCCTTCTTCGATCCGACGCGCGGCGGCGACTCGCTTCTCTGGCAGCACCTCTTCTGGCTCTTCGGCCATCCGGAGGTCTACATCATCTTCCTGCCGGCGGCGGGCATGATCTCGACCATCCTGCCGGTCCTCGTCGGTCACCGGCTGCTCGGCTATTCTTGGATCGTCGTCTCCGTGATGGCGATGGGCTTCCTCAGCTTCGGCCTCTGGGTCCATCACATGTTCACGGTGGGCATCCCGCATCTCGCCCAGGCCTTCTTTTCAGCGGCCAGCGTCCTCGTCGCGGTGCCGACGGGCGTGCAGATCTTCCTGTGGATCGGCACGATGATGGCGGGCCGTCCGAGGATGACCTTGCCGATGCTGCACCTGATCGGCTTCTTCGTGGTGTTCGTCTGCGGCGGCCTGACCGGCGTGATGCTCGCCATCGTGCCCTTCGACTGGCAGGCGCACGACACCCATTTCGTGGTCGCCCACATGCACTACGTGCTGGTCGGCGGCTTCGTCTTTCCCATGCTCGCGGCGGCCTACTACTACCTGCCGCATTTCAGCGGGCGGAAGCCCCTCTACGGCGTCGGGCACGTCGCGTTCTGGCTGATCTTCATCGGCTTCAACCTCACCTTCCTGGTCATGCACCTGACCGGTCTGCTCGGCATGCCGCGCCGCTACTACACCTACGAGAGCGGCTACGGCTGGGACTGGCTGAACCTCGTCTCCTCCATCGGCGGCTTCATCACGACCATGGGCTTCGCACTGGTCGCCTTCGACTTCATCTTCCAGTTCCGCTACGGGCGCGTCGCCGAGCGCAACCCCTGGAAGTCCGGCGGGCTGGAATGGGCGACCGCGACACCGCCGCCCTCCTACGGCTTCGCCTCGCTACCGAAGGTGGACGGCCGCGATCCCCTGTTCTCCGATCCCGACCTCGGCCGGAAGCTCGCCGCCGGCCAGGGCTATCTTGCGACCCCCCGCAACGACTGGCAGGAAACGCTGGTGGTGGAGATGGCGACGGGAAAGCCGCAGGCGATCCAGCTCCTGCCGCAGCCGACCTATCTGCCCATCCTCACCGCGCTGGCCACGGGCTCCTTCGTCCTGTCGCTCCTGTTCAAGGTCTATGCCTTCTCGCCGGTGGCTGTCGCCCTGACGCTCGTCATGTTCCTTCTCTGGACGCGGGCGACGGGCGCGACGGTGGACCGCGGCGAGATCGACGCCGGCCAGGGGCTCCACCTCCCGGTTCATCCGGAGACGCCGCGCCCGCTTTCGTGGTGGGGCATGAGCTGCGTGCTCCTGGCCAACGGAACGATGTTCGCATCGCTCCTGTTCGGCGTCCTGTTCCTCTGGCTCGTCGCACCGGGCTGGCCTCCTCCGGTGGTCGCGGATCTGCCGCTCGGCGTGCTGTCCGCCGCGGCGCTGGCCTTGATCTTCGCCGCTCTCGGCAGCGGGCTCGCGCTGGCGGGTCTGAAGGAGCACGGATCAGCCCTTCTCGGCACGCTTTTGGCAGCGCTGGGAGCGGCGACCGGCACGGCGCTCCTGGTCTGGCTCACGTTCCAGGTGCCGACGCCGACTGCCCATGCGCATCTCGCGCTGACCGCGGCGCTGCTGGTCTACAGCGCGGTTCACGGCGCCTTGGGAACGGTCTTCGCTTTGTTCGGCCTTTGGCGCATCCGGGCCGGGATCGTTTCGCAGCGGCGCAGCGCCGACCTGTCGATCGGCGGTCTCTGGCATGGCTATACCGCCGTGACGGCGGCGGTCGGCCTCGCCCTCGTCGCCGTCATGCCTTGGCTGGCTTCGGTGGAAAGGATGGCGCCATGATCCGGGAGCGTTCGGCCGCCAACCTCCTGATCCTCGTCGCCGGACTGGTGATCTGGAGTTCCGCCTTCGTCGCGCTCTACGCGCTGCTCTCGATCGGATGCGCCTTCGGCTGGGAGGATCGCGGCTTCGGACCGGTCTCGCTCCAGCGGGCGGTGCTGGTCGGCGCCTGGCTCGCGCATCTCGTCCTTCTCGGCCTGCTCGTCGCTTGGACCTCACGGCGGGCGAAAAGAGCAAAAGGGGACGACGAAATCGCCCGCTTCTTCGCGCGCACGGCGCTCGCCGCGGCGGTGGTTGCGGTCGCGGTGACACTGGTCAACTACGCGCCGATCCTCGTGCTTTCGATGTGCCTGTGACGGTCGGTCGGGTCGGCGAAGGCCGGCCCTGCCGATATCCGGATGCGGAAAGCTAGGCGCCTCAGCGAATGGCTTCGAACCCGTTGCACCAGGCACGCCAGTCCGCGCTGCCCGGGCGATAGGGGTTGTCACGACGCGAGCGGTTGCTGCGAGCGGCATCTTCGCCTTCCATGCGCACCATGTCGTCGCGCGTCAGGGCGAAATTCGCTGCCTTCACCATTCGATTCTCCTTCACGATCTCCATCAGTCCCTCCCGCCCATGGATCCCAACATTTGGTCAGCCATACGACGGGGGCCGCTCTATAGAGCGTCCGCTCGCCCCGTCAAAGGGGCGGCGGTCGTTTTTCCGCCGATGGTTTTCCGTGTCTGAGACTGACCCCGTTTCCTTTCGCACGCAACTGACAGTATGTTTCGGTTCGTCACACCGCGCTTTCGCTTTTCGCCGCCCGCCGATCGAGGTTCTTAATGTTGTCCGAGCGTCAGGCACGAATCGTCGAGGCCGCCAAGCGTGAGGGCAAGGTGCTGGTGGACGCGCTGGCGGCGCGCTTCGAGGTCAGCGTCCAGACCATCCGAAAGGACCTGAACGAGCTGTGCGAGCAGCGGCTCCTGTCGCGGATCCACGGCGGAGCGGTGCTGGGGTCGGGCGCGGAGAACGTCGGCTACGACGCGCGGCGGGCCATCGCCGCGGCGGAAAAGCTCGAGATCGGGCGCGCGGCGGCCGACCTCGTGCCCGACCGCTCCTCGCTCTTCATCAATATCGGCACCACGACGGAGGCCGCGGCGCAGGCCCTCCTGCATCACGCGGGCCTCCTTGTCATCACCAACAATCTCAACGTCGCCAACGTGATGCGGGCCAGTCCTCAGATCGAGGTGATCGTGGTCGGCGGCGTGATCCGGCGCAGCGACGGTGGGATCGTCGGCGAGGCGGCCGTCGACTTCATCCGGCAGTTCAAGGTGGATTTCGCCATCATCGGCGTGTCCGCCATCGATTCGGATGGTGCCCTCCTCGACTTCGACTATCGTGAGGTCCGGGTGGCCCAGGCTATCATGGCCAATGCGCGCCATGTCATCCTGGTCTCCGACGCCTCCAAGTTCGACCGCACCGCGCCCGTTCGCATCGGCCACATCTCGCAGGTGCAAAGCTTCGTCACCGACCGCTGCGATTCGGAGGAAGTGCGCGACATCTGCCGACAGGCCGGCGTCCGCGTGGTCGAGACGGCCGCCCCCCCGGCGAAATCCGACGTCGCTTGACTTTCGTTTATTTTCGTTTCTAATCCTCTCACTTTCGCATTGCGCCACTTTCTGCTGCAATGCGAAACCGGTGAGGCCATGCAGCGGTTTGACGTTTTCATCATCGGCGGCGGGATCAACGGCTGCGGCATCGCCCGCGATGCGGCTGGTCGCGGCTACTCGGTCGGGCTCGCCGAAGCGAAGGATCTGGGCAGCGGGACGTCGTCCTGGTCCACCAAGCTGATCCATGGCGGCCTGCGCTATCTCGAGCACTACGAATTCCGGCTGGTGCGCGAGTCTCTGATGGAGCGTGAGGTCCTCTGGGGCATCGCACCGCACATCATCCAGCCGCTGCGCTTCGTGCTGCCGCACCATTCGGGCCTGCGTCCGTCGTGGCTCCTGCGCCTCGGGCTTTTCCTCTACGATCACATCGGCGGCCGGAAGAAGCTCGCGGCGACGCGCACGGTCGATCTCTCCGGCCCGCTCGGCGCGCCGCTGAAGCCCGAGTTCGCCAAGGGGTTCGAATATTCCGACGCGCGGGTGGACGACACGCGCCTCGTGGTGCTGAACGCGCGCGACGCGGCCGGGCGCGGCGCCTCGATCCGCGTCCGCACCCGCGTCACGGCCGCCCGCCGCGAGGGCGAGGGCTGGGCGGTGACGCTGGAGGACGGCGAGACCGGCGCGGTCGAGACCGTCTTCGCGCGCTTCCTCGTCAACGCCGCCGGCCCCTGGATCGACCGCGTGATCCAGTCGGCCTTCGACCGGCCGGACGCCCACAACATCCGCCTCGTCCAGGGCTCGCACATCGTGATGCGAAAGCTCTTCGATCACGACCGGGCCTATATCTTCCAGAACGCCGACGGGCGGATCATCTTCGCCATCCCCTACCACGGCGACTTCACCCTGGTCGGCACGACCGACCGCGACTACTCCGGCGATCCGTCGGACGTCGCCATCACGGAGGAGGAGACGACGTACCTGCTTCAGGCGGCGAGCGAGTATTTCGAGAAGCCCCTGCGGCGCGAGGACATCGTCTGGAGCTTCTCGGGCGTGCGCCCGCTCTTCGACGACCATGCCTCCAAGGCGCAGGAGGCGACGCGCGACTACGTCCTGAAGGTGGACAAATCCGCCGGCGCGCCGGTGCTCAACATCTTCGGCGGCAAGATCACGACCTACCGGCGCCTGTCCGAGGATGTCGTGGAGGCGATCGAGAAGGCGCTGGGCGCCAAGGGTCGCGCCTGGACGGGCGCCGCTCCCCTGCCCGGCGGTGATTTCCCGGTGGACGGTTTGGCCGCGCTGGAGGGGAAGCTCGCGGCGGCCGCTCCGAGCCTCTCGGCCGAGACGCGCGCCCGGCTGGTGCGCGCCTATGGCACGGACGCGATCGCGATGGCGACGGAGGCGGGCGGCGACTGGGGCCGCGACCTCGGCCACGGTCTGACCGAACGCGAGGTGGCCTGGCTGGTGCGCAACGAATGGGCGCGTACGGCCGAGGATGTTCTGTGGCGCCGCTCCAAGCTGGGGCTCCGCTTCGGGACCGGCGAGACGGCGGCTCTGGAAGAGTTTCTCGGCTGCCTCGGTCCGCAAACGCGACGATCGGACCTGGCGGCGGAATAGGGCCATCCGCGCTCGGGAGGGCGCGGGCGGCAGGGAAAGACACTGAGCTGCACGGGAGGACACGAGTGCTGCTGTTGGAACAGGTCGGCAAGCGCGTCGGCGCCGAGACCCATATCGAGGACGTGAGCCTGACGCTGCAGCGCGGGTCTTTGAACGTCCTTCTGGGGCCGACCCTGTCGGGCAAGACCAGCCTGATGCGGCTGATGGCGGGGCTCGACCGGCCGACGAGCGGTCGGATCTTCATGGACGGTCGCGAGGTGACGGGCGTTCCCGTGGCCCGGCGCAACGTCGCCATGGTGTACCAGCAGTTCATCAACTATCCCGCGATGACGGTGTACGAGAACATCGCCTCGCCGCTTCGCGTGAAGGGCCGATCGGAGGCCGAAATCCGCGAGGCGGTGGCGGGGGCGGCGAAGCTCCTGAAGCTCGAGCCCTATCTCGATCGCACGGTGCTGAATCTCTCGGGCGGCCAGCAGCAGCGCACGGCGCTGGCCCGTGCGCTGGTGAAGAAGGCCGACCTCGTGCTCCTCGACGAGCCGCTCGCCAATCTCGACTACAAGCTGCGCGAGGAACTGCGAGAGGAACTGCCGCGCATCTTCGCCGAAGGCGGGGCGATCTTCGTCTATGCCACGACGGAGCCGACCGAAGCGCTGCTGCTCGGCGGCAACACGGCGACGCTTTCGAAAGGGCGCGTCACCCAGTTCGGCCCGACGCCCGACGTCTACCGCCGTCCGGCCGATCTCGAGACCGCGCGCATCTTCTCCGATCCGCCGCTCAATGTCCTCGCGATGACCGCGCGGGGCGGTCGCCTCGTCTCGCCGCACGGCTTCTCCGCGCCGGCCCCAGGACTAGCCGACGGCGACTATCTCGTCGGCCTGCGCGCGCACCATCTGGGCGCCGGCCCCGCCGAGGGTGGCGCGACCGGTTTCGAAGCGCGCGTGGTGGTGACGGAAGTGACGGGATCGCAGACCTATCTGCACGCCGATCTCGGCGGCGAGCGCATCGTGGCCGTCCTGCCCGGCGTGCGGCCCGCCGAGCGGGGCGAGCCGATCGCGCTCCATTTCCAGCCCGCCCACATGCAGGTCTTCGGCGCAGACGGCCGGTCCGCCGCTCCCGTTCTCGCGCGGGCGGCCTGAGGAGCGAATCGATGGCGAAGATCCAGCTCGACCATATCCGCCACGCCTACACACCCGAACTCGCGCGCGCCGGGACCTACGCCCTGCGCGAGGTGGACCACGTGTTCGAGGACGGCGGGGCCTATGCGCTGCTCGGCCCTTCCGGATGCGGCAAGACCACGCTTCTCAACATCATTTCCGGGCTTCTGACGCCGTCGGAAGGCCGCCTGCGCTTTGGCGACCAGGACGTGACGGATCTGGCTCCGGAAGCGCGCAACATCGCGCAGGTGTTCCAGTTTCCGGTCATCTACGACACGATGACGGTGGCCGAGAACCTCGCCTTCCCCTTGCGCAACCGCAAGGTGCCCGAGGCCGAGATCTCGCGGCGCGTCGCCACCATGCTCGACCGGCTGGCGTTGACGCCGAAGGCGAACCGCAAGGCGCGCGGCCTCACCGCCGACGAAAAGCAGAAGATCTCGCTCGGCCGCGGCCTCGTGCGCAACGACGTCAACGCAATCCTTTTCGACGAGCCGCTGACCGTCATCGACCCGCAGATGAAGTGGGTCCTGCGCTCGCTCCTGAAGGAGCTTCACCGCGAGTTCCGTGCGACCATGGTCTACGTCACGCACGACCAGACCGAGGCGCTGACCTTCGCCGAGAAGGTCGTCGTCATGTACGAGGGGCAGGTCGTGCAGATCGGCACGCCCAAGGAGCTCTTCGAGCGCCCGCGCCATACCTTCGTCGGCTACTTCATCGGCTCGCCCGGCATGAACGTTCTGCCCTGCCGCATCGAGAACGGGCGTGCGGTTCTGGACGGCGGGTCCGTCGAGACCGGAGTCGCGGCCCCGGGCGCGGCCGGCCGGATCGAACTCGGCGTGCGGCCTGAATTCGTCCGTCTGGTGCAGGCGGGCAGCGAAGGCGCGCTGCCCATCCGCATCGACAAGATCGAGGACATCGGCTCGGAGCGCATCGTGCGCGCGCGCCTCGGCGCCGAGAAGCTCGCCGCGATCCTGCCCGAGGGCGCCGAGGTGCCGGCGGACGCCGCCGTGCGCTTCGAGCCAGGCGCGGTCAACCTCTATGCCGACAGCTGGCTGGTCGGGGAAAGGGCCTGAGGCGATGGAGAAAACCTGGAACAACAAGGCCTGGTTCATGGTCCTGCCGGTCCTGCTGCTGGTGGCCTTCTCGGCGGTCATTCCGCTCATGACCGTGGTCAACTATTCCGTGCAGGACTCCTTCGGGAACAACGAGTTCTTCTGGGCGGGGACGGAGTGGTTCACCGACGTCCTCTCCTCCTCCCGCTTCCACGACGCCCTGGTGCGCAACCTGATCTTTTCGGGCATCATTCTCGCGATCGAGGTGCCGCTGGGCATCCTCGTCGCGCTCGCCATGCCGAAGAAGGGAATCTGGGTCCCGGTCTGCCTCGTCCTGATGGCGCTGCCGCTGCTTATTCCCTGGAACGTCGTCGGCACGATCTGGCAGGTCTTCGGACGCTCCGACATCGGCCTTCTCGGCTATACGCTCGCCCATCTCGGCATCCCCTACAATTACGTGCAGAACTCCTTCGACGCCTGGGCGACGCTGATCGTCATGGACGTCTGGCACTGGACGAGCCTCGTCGTTCTCCTCTGCTATGCCGGCCTCGTGTCGATCCCCGACGCATACTACCAAGCCGCCAAGATCGACGGCGCCTCGCGCTGGGCCGTGTTCCGCTACATCCAGTTGCCGAAGATGGGCCGCGTGCTTCTGATCGCCGTGCTCCTGCGCTTCATGGACAGCTTCATGATCTACACAGAGCCCTTCGTCGTGACGGGCGGCGGTCCCGGCAATTCGACGACCTTCCTGTCGATCGACCTTGTAAAGACGGCCGTCGGGCAGTTCGACCTCGGTCCGGCAGCGGCCATGAGCCTGATCTACTTCCTGATCGTCCTGCTTCTGTCCTGGGTCTTCTACACCGTGATGACCAATGCCGGCACCGACCGGCCCAGCGCGGGAGATCCGGCATGAGTGCCACCACCGCGACCGAAGCGCACGGCGCCATTCCGCCGGCGCTCCATTCCGAACAGGCGCTCAAAGCGCGCTCGCGCATGGCCTCCGGCCGGTTCCGGCCGAAGGCGCTGATCCCGGCGCTCTACATCCTGTTCCTGCTCCTGCCGATCTACTGGCTCGTCAACATGAGCTTCAAGACGAACCAGGAGATCGTGTCGACCTTCACGCTGTGGCCGGCAAACCCGACGCTCGACAACTACCGGACGATCTTCACCGACCCGTCCTGGTATTCCGGCTACATCAACTCGATCATCTATGTCGTGATGAACATGGTGATTTCGGTCTCGGTGGCACTGCCGGCGGCCTACGCCTTCTCGCGCTACCGGTTCCTGGGCGACAAGCACCTGTTCTTCTGGCTGCTCACCAACCGGATGGCCCCGCCCGCCGTCTTCGCGCTGCCCTTCTTCCAGCTCTACTCGGCCTTCGGCCTGATCGACACGCATATCGCGGTGGCGCTCGCGCACTGCCTGTTCAACGTGCCGCTGGCGGTCTGGATTCTCGAAGGCTTCATGTCGGGCGTGCCGAAGGAGATCGACGAGACGGCCTATATCGACGGCTACTCGTTCCCGCGCTTCTTCTTCAAGATCTTCATGCCGCTCATCGCGAGCGGCATCGGCGTCGCCGCCTTCTTCTGCTTCATGTTCTCCTGGGTCGAGCTCCTGATCGCCCGCACGCTGACCGTCACCGACGCCAAGCCCATCTCGGCCATCATGACGCGAACGGTTTCGGCATCGGGCATGGACTGGGGCGTGCTGGCGGCGGCCGGTGCGCTGACGATCATTCCCGGCGCGATCGTGATCTGGTTCGTCCGCAACTACATCGCCAAGGGCTTTGCCCTGGGCCGCGTCTGAGGAGGCATCGATGGATTTCTCATGGATGGCCTGGACTTGGCCGACCGCTGCGTTCTTCGGATGTATCTTCGCGCTCATCGCGATGATGGGGGTGTGGGAATACGCCTCGCCCGGCGGAAGCCCGCGCGTCGGGGTCCTGCGCTTCGAGACCACCCGGGGCGACCGGCTCTTCGTCTCGCTGCTCGGCTCGGCCTTCATCTGCCTGGGCTCGCTGTTCTTCTTTCCCGACGTCGACCTCTGGTGGGCGCTCGGGGTGTGCCTCGTCTATGCGGGGCTGGTGTTCCGCTTCGTCTGAAGCGGTGTCGAACCCCGCCCACGCGCGGCCGGTCGCGCGGGAGGGCCTTGATGACCGGCCGCGAATAACGGGCTTTTGGGAGGAGACCAACATGAAGAAGCATTGGATGATGAGCGCGGCGGGCCTGGCCATCGCGCTGGCAAGCGGACCCGCCTTCGCCGACATGAATGCGGCGAAGGCGTTCCTGGATGCCGAGATCAAGGACCAGTCCAGCCTTTCGCGCGCCGATCAGGAAGCCGAGATGCAATGGTTCATCGATGCGGCGAAGCCCTTCGCCGGCATGGAGATCAAGGTCGTCTCGGAAAACATCACGACCCACGACTACGAGTCGAAGACCTTAGCCAAGGCCTTCTCCGACATCACCGGCATCAAGCTGACGCACGACCTGATCGGCGAAGGCGACGTGATCGAGAAGCTGCAGACGCAGATGCAGTCGGGCGAGAATATCTACGACGCCTATGTCAACGACTCCGACCTGATCGGCACCCATTGGCGCTACAATCAGGTGCGTAACCTCACCGACTGGATGGCGGGCGACGGCAAGGACGTCACCTCCCCGACGCTGGATCTCGCCGACTTCATCGGCACCAGCTTCACAACCGCGCCGGACAAGAAGCTCTATCAGCTTCCCGACCAGCAGTTCGCCAACCTCTACTGGTTCCGCTACGACTGGTTCAACGACGAGAAGAACAAGGCCGACTTCAAGGCCAAGTACGGCTACGACCTCGGCGTGCCCGTCAACTGGTCGGCCTATGAGGACATCGCCGAATTCTTCACCGGCCGCGAGATCGACGGCAAGAAGGTCTACGGCCATATGGACTATGGCAAGAAGGACCCGTCGCTCGGCTGGCGCTTCACCGATGCCTGGCTCTCGATGGCCGGCAACGGCGACAAGGGCCTGCCCAACGGCCTGCCCGTCGACGAATGGGGCATCCGCGTCAACGACCAGTCGCAGCCGGTCGGCTCGTGCGTGGCGCGCGGCGGCGACACCAACGGCCCAGCGGCCGTCTACTCCATCGAGAAGTATCTCGAGTGGCTCAAGAAGTACGCTCCGCCGACCGCGCAGGGCATGAACTTCTCCGAAAGCGGCCCGGTGCCGGCGCAGGGCGAGATCGCCCAGCAGATCTTCTGGTACACGGCCTTCACGGCCGACGCCGTCAAGAAGGGCCTGCCGGTGGTCAACGAGGACGGCACCCCGAAGTGGCGCATGGCCCCCTCCCCGCACGGCGTCTACTGGGTCGACGGCATGAAGCTCGGCTACCAGGACGTCGGCTCCTGGACCCTGATGCAGTCCACCCCGACCGACCGCGCAAAGGCCGCCTGGCTCTACGCGCAGTTCGTTACCTCCAAGACGGTGGACGTCAAGAAGAGCCACATGGGCCTCACCTTCGTGCGTGAGTCCACGATCCGGCACCAGAGCTTCACCGACCGCGCCAAGGACCTCGGCGGCCTCGTCGAGTTCTACCGCTCGCCGGCCCGCAAGCAGTGGTCGCCGACCGGCACCAACGTGCCGGACTACCCGAAGCTCGCCCAGCTCTGGTGGCAGGCGATCGGCGACGCGGCGGCCGGCAACAAGACGCCCCAGGAAGCCATGGACTCGCTCTGCGCCGAGCAGGAGAAGGTCATGGCCCGCCTGGAGCGCGCCGGCATCCAGGGCGACAAGGGTCCGAAGCTCAACGAGGAGCACGATCTAGCCTATTGGAACGCCGAGGCGCAGAAGAACGGCACGCTCGCTCCCCAGATGAAGAAGGAGAACGAGAAGGAACAGCCGATCACCGTCAACTATGACGAGCTGGTGAAGAGCTGGGCCGACATCAACGCAGCCGGCGACCCGGGCGACGCCGCGGCCGGCACGACGGCCGTGAAGGAGTCGAACCAGCCCGATACGATGAAGCCCGCGAACTGATCTCTCCGCGGTTCAATGAGCGGGAGGGCCGGATCATCGGCCCTCCCGTATCCATTTAACGATAAAGGGCACCGCCTCATGACCGGATACGTGCTGGCGATCGACCAGGGCACCACGTCCTCCCGCGCCATCGTCTTCGACGACAGTTTCCGCGTGGTGGGCGTCGGCCAGCAGGAGTTCGAGCAGATCCTGCCGCGCTCCGGCTGGGTCGAGCATGACCCGGAGGCGATCTGGCGCACGGTTGTCGAGACGGTGAAGGCGGCGCTCGCCGACGCGTCCCTCTCGCCGCGCGACATTGCCGGCATCGGAATCACCAACCAGCGCGAGACGACCCTGATCTGGGACCGGGAGACCGGCCAGCCAATCCACAACGCCATCGTCTGGCAAGACCGGCGCACCGCGGATATCTGCCGCCGCCTCGTCGAGGACGGCGCGGAGGAGACGATCTCCGAGCGGACGGGCCTCGTGATCGACCCCTATTTCGCGGGCACCAAGATCGCCTGGATGCTCGACAACGTATCGGGCGCAAGGGCCAAGGCCGAGGCCGGCAAGCTTGCCTTCGGCACGGTGGACACCTTTCTGCTCTGGCGTCTGACGGGCGGGCGCGTCCACGCGACCGACGCGACCAACGCCTCGCGCACCATGCTCTTCGACACGGCACGCAACGACTGGGACGACGAGCTTCTGAGGCTTCTGAACGTCCCGCGCGCGATCCTGCCGGAGGTGCGCGACTGCGCCGCCGATTTCGGCACGACCGACGCCTCGCTGTTCGGCGAGGGGATCCGCATCTGCGGCATGGCGGGCGACCAGCACGCCGCGACGCTCGGCAACGCCTGCTTCCGCCCGGGCATGATGAAATCGACCTACGGGACGGGGTGCTTCGCCGTCCTCAACACGGGGCTTGAGCGCGTGCGCTCGAAGAACCGCCTCCTGTCCACCATCGCCTACCGGCTGGACGGGCAGACGACGTATGCGTTGGAAGGCTCGATCTTCATCGCGGGCGCGGCCGTGCAATGGCTGCGTGACGGTCTCAAGATCGTGGAGAAGGCGTCCGACACCGGGCCGATGGCAACACGCGCCGACGATGGGCAGGACATCTATCTCGTCCCGGCCTTCACGGGCCTCGGTGCGCCCTGGTGGGACGCGGAGGCGCGCGGCGCGATCTACGGACTGACCCGCAACACCGGCCCCAACGAGATCGCGCGCGCGGCGCTGGAGGCCGTCTGCTTCCAGACCGCCGATCTCCTCCAAGCCATGCGGCGCGACTGGACCGGCGCGTCCGACACGGTGCTGCGCGTCGACGGCGGGATGGTGGCGAGCGACTGGACCATGCAGCGCCTCGCCGACATCCTCGATGCGCCGGTGGACCGGCCGACCGTGCTGGAGACCACCGCGCTCGGTGCCGCGTGGCTGGCCGGGCGCCATTGCGGCGTCTGGCCCGACATGGACGGCTTTTCCGCCCGCTGGCGCCTGGAGCGCCGCTTCGAGCCGGCGATGGACGCCGTCCAGCGCGGCGCCAAGCTCAAGGGCTGGTCGCAGGCGGTCCGTCGCACGCTGACGGAGACGGTCGCGGGT
>NZ_JAPZDS010000018.1 GCF_029813115.1 Aureimonas sp. SK2 | reverse complement strand
TCGTCCCCCGCGTCGGATGGTTCCTCAGCACCCGCAGGCGTCGCTGCCAGCCCGAAACGCTCCGCCAGCCGGCCGCCGTAGCGTGCGAGATCGGTGCGAAGACGGAACAGCGCGAGATCCTTGGCCTTCGCCTCCAGCATCACGTCGAAGTCGAGCCCCTCGGCCTTTTCCAGAAACATCAGGAACTCGAACGGATTGACGTAGTCGGCATGGCCGGTCGTCACCGGCGGGACCAGCTTCACGCCCTTCTTCTTCGTCGCCTTGTCCACGACGACCTGCTCGCGCAGTTCCGTGCGCGGGGAGGAATAGTGGATCTTCGGGATCTCGCCCGCCGGCCAGGTCGCCAGCATCTTCGCCAGCGTCTCCCGCAGGTCGAGACCGTCCGGGTTGAGGCACCAGAAATGCTGGTGGTCGAAGACGAGACGCACGCCCGTCCGCTCGTGGATCCAGAGCGTGTCGGAGGCGGAGAAGCGTAGATCGTCGTGCTCGAGGACGAGGCGTCGCCGCACGGGCTCGGGCAGGGTCTCCCAGGTGCGGACCCAGCGCTCGCGGCTCGTCGGCACGTCGCCATAGGTGCCGCCGACATGGATCACCAGCACCGCTTCCGGTCCGAGGCCCATGAGGTCCAGCATCTCCGCCTGGCTGTCGAGGTCCCAGACGCTCTTGCGAACGAGTTCGGGGTCGGGGCTGTTGAGCACCACGAACTGCGAGGGGTGGAAGGACAGGCGGATGCCGAGCGCCTTGGCCTTGGCGCCGGTCGCGGCGAGCTCGGCCTGGGTCTCGCGCACCATGCCGTGAAACTGCGGCATGTTGGGATGGGTCGCATAGGGCGCGATGTCCGAGGACATGCGGTAGAGGCCGACCCCGTTTTTGGCGCAGTAGTCGAGAATCCCGTCGATGTATTCCAGCGAGACTTTGAGGTGCGGGTTGTTGGCCGCCCGGCGGGCGTCGTTGCTCTTGAGGTCCGGCTTTCCCATGACCTTGACCGGGAAGCCCAGTCGCGAAATCCGCTTGCTCGTCGTCATGCCTGCCCGTCCCTCGTGTCGGGAGAGGACGCCGATAGAGGCGGTCCGGTTCCCTGGTTCGACCAGGGTGGCTGGTGCAACGCGGCCACAGGTCGCGGGCGCTCAGTCGTGCGCCTCATTTCATGACTTGTGGAGTCATGTATTCCCTGGGATGCAGAACGGGACCTCACAGCCATCGGATCCCGCCCGTGCGTCTACGCTCCCGCCTGCTCTTGTCCACCGCCGCGATCGTCTTCGGCCTCGGCACTTCGGTGAAAGCGCAAACCGTTGATGTCGAACTCGACACGGTCGTCGTCGAGGGAGCGGACGGCGCATCGGATGGTATCTCGGGCTCCCAGCGTGCGGGCACCGCGCCTGTTCAGGGCTATGTCGCCCGGGCGACCACGACGGGCTCCAAGACCTCGACCCCGCTGGCCGAACTGCCGCAATCCGTTTCGGTGATCGGGCGGGAGGAGTTCGAGGACCGCGGCGCGCGGAAGGTGGACGAGGCGCTGCGCTATACGGCGGGCGTCTTCACCCAGCCCTTCGGCAGCGATTCCGACACGGACTGGTTCTATATCCGCGGCTTCGACGCGACGCAGACCGGCGTCTATCTCGACGGGCTGAACCTCTACCAATACGGCTTTGCCGGCTTCTCGCTCGACCCCTTCTTCCTGGAGCGGATCGAGGTTCTGCGCGGCCCGGCTTCCGTCCTCTACGGCGGATCCAATCCCGGCGGCATCGTCAACCAGATCTCCAAGCGCGCCACCGGCGAGCGGCTGCGCTACGTGGAGGGGTCGCTCACCGACGATCCCAACGGATCCTTCTCCTTCGACATGGGCGACAAGCTCGGCGCCGAGGACGGGCCGTGGAGCATCCGCGTGCTCGGCACCGTCAAGGGCGGCGAGACGCAGACCGACTATGCCGACAACTTCCGCGGCATGATCGCGCCCATGGTGGCCTACGAGCCGGACGCCAAGACGCGGCTCGATCTCTACGGTTTCTTCCAATACGACAACCTTCGTCACACGAACGGGTTCTTCCCCTATGAGGGGACGGTGGTCGACGCACCGTTCGGGCGCATCCCGCGCGATCTGTTCTACGGCGAGCCCGACGTCGACAAGTTCTTGGGCCGTCAGACGCTCCTCGGCTACGAGTACGAGACGGAGGCGCGGGACGGCGTGACGCTGCGCTCCAAGACGCGCTACGCCCGCACGGAGCGTGAGGAATACGGGCCTTACACCTACGGCTTCTTCGATCCGGCCACCGGGACGGGCTTCCTCTCCGCGCCGGTCGATGCCAACTCGATCCTCGGCCGCCTGAACTTCGCTCACGACACGGAGGCGGACCAGCTGACGACCGACAATTCGGCGACGGTCGCGTTCGCCACCGGCGCGGTGGACCACACGCTGCTCGCCGGCATCGACTACAAGCACTACCGGATCGACCAGGTTCAGGCATCGGGCTCGGCCTCGCCGCTCGACCCGATCCGCCCGCGCTACGGAACGCCCCTTCCGCCGCTCTTCTCGCCCTATATCGACGAGACGATCACGCTCGACCAGCTCGGCTTCTACGCGCAGGAGCAGGCCAAGGTCGGCGGCTTCGTCGCGACGCTGAACGGGCGCTACGACCGGGTCTGGATCGACCGCGACGACCGCTTGGCCGCCAACGCCGACTACGACGGCAACGACGGCGCTTTGTCGGGGCGGGCGGGCCTCGCCTACGAGTTCGACAACGGGCTCACGCCCTATGTTTCGGCCGCCTCCTTCTTCAATCCGCAGGTCGGCACGGCGATCGACGGGCGGCCCGTGGAGAACGAGACGGGCGAGCAGTTCGAGGCGGGCGTGAAGTACAGCCCGACCTTCTTCGACGGGAGCTTCACCGCCTCGGTCTTCGACCTGACGCGCCGCAACGTCGTGCAGACCGATCCCCTGACCTTCCTGCCCGTGCCGGTCGGCGAGATCCGCTCGCGGGGGCTCGAGCTCGAGGCCAAGGCGAACCTGACCGAGAACTGGAAGCTGACCGGCGCCTTCACCGCGCTCGACCTCGAGATCACCGACGACATCGACGCCGCGCTGATCGGCAAACAGCCCTTCCTGATCCCGGACGTGACGGCCTCCGCCTGGGCGGACTACACGGTGACGAGCGGCTCGCTGGAAGGGCTCTCGGCCGGGCTCGGCCTGCGCTATGTCGGGGAGTCCTATGCCGACAACCAGAACACGCTGACCGTGCCCGACGCCACGCTGGTGGATGCCGCGATCCGCTACGAGCGGGACGACCGGGGCCTGTCGCTCAACGTCAACAACCTCTTCGACAAGCGCTATGTCAGCGGATGCCGGGGCGCGCTGACCTGCGCCTACGGGCAGGGCCGCGAGTTCGTCCTCAAGGCGCACATGAACTGGTAGGGCGCAGGGTCCAGCGTCCCAGATCGAAGGCCCGGAGGCTGGGCGGCATCCGGGCCTTCGTCGTTTCGGGACGGAGCTCAGTCGCCGGGATGGAGCTCCGCGCGGGTTCCGGGATCGATGACAGGCGCCCCAGACCGGCGCCGGTTCTCGCGCCACCAGATATAGAGGCCGCTCGCGACGAGTACCGCCGTGCCGGCGATCGTCGCGGGATGCAGCGGATCGCCGAACAGGAGGACGCTGACCGCCGCCGCGGTCAGCACCTGGGTGTAGAGGAAGGGCGAAAGCAGCGAGGCGGAGGCGTAGGAGAAGGCGCGGACGAGCAGGAAATGGCCGAGCGTGCCGAAGAGCCCGAGGGCGAGGAGCAGGAGCCCCGTCGGAAGGTCGGGCGTCCGCCAGACGGGAATGACGACGATCGACATGATCAGGGCGCCCGCGGCCGTCGTGTTGAACTGCGTCGAGGCCGAGTCCTCGCGCCCCGCGAGCCGGCGCGTCAGGAGGAGGTAGACCGCGTTGAGGACGGAGGCGGCGAGGGCGAGAAACAGGGCGGGGTGGAAGCTCCCGATGCCGGGCCGGAGGATCAGGAGCATGCCGCAGAAGCCGGCGACGACCGCCGCGATGCGGTGGAGGCCGATCCGCTCGCGCAGGAACACGACCGACAGGACGGTCACCATGATCGGGCTGAAGAACAGCACCGCCGTCGCGTCGGCAAGCGGCACACGCGACAGCGCCTCGTACATCAGGAAGGTGCAGGCGAGCAGGAGCACGCCGCGCGTCAGCTGCAGCCCGGGGCGGGGCGTGCGCAGGAAGCGCGTGCCGGTCGTCGCGCCGAGCCAGGCGGTGATCACGACGGTTTGGACGACGTAGCGCCCCCAGATCACCTGGAGAACCGGCAGGAGCGTCGACAGGTGCTTGCCGAAGGAGTCCATGCCGGCGAAGAGTGCGCCCGCCACGATGGTGAAAAGAATGCCGGCAAGGAGCGGATTGGCGGGTGTCACGGGGGCGAAGCTCCCCCGCCGATGCATCGGGCCGCCGGGGCAGCGGCGCGAGGGGAGCGGCGGGGTCTCGCTTCGCGCCGGTCCATTTAACGTGACATGGTCGGTCGCGAAAGCATTTCCAGGATCATCCCGGTTGCAAGCCGCTCTTGCGCTCAGTCTCCGCCCGTCGCCCGACGGATCACGGCGAGGAACAGGTCGCCATAGGCTTCCAGCTTGGCCTCGCCGACGCCGGGCACTGCGAGGAAGCTTTCCTCGTCGTGCGGGCAGCGCTCGGCCATGGCGCGCAAGGTCGCGTCGGAGAAGACGACATAGGCCGGCACCGATTTTTCGCGCGCGATGCGGGCACGCTCGCCGCGCAGAGCCTGGAAGATCGCCGCCGTCTCCTCGTCGAGCCCCTCCGTCGCGTGGCCGGTGCGCCCGAGGCGCGTCGCCTTGCGGCGGCGGTCGCGGCGCAGCACCACGCGGCGCTCGCCCCGGAAGACCGGCCGTGCCTCCTCGGTCAGCACCAGAGCGCCATAGGCGGCATGATCGACGGTGAGGAGACCTTGCGCCACGAGCTGGCGGGCGATCGACTGCCAGACGCGGGCGTCGACCCCCGCGCCCTTGCCGAAGACCGGCATGGCGGCGTGTCCGGCCGTCCGCACCTTGTCCGTCTCCTTGCCGGTGAGGACGTCGATCACGTGGCCGAGCCCGTAGCGCTCGCCCGTGCGGTAGACGGCGGCCATGAGCTTGATCGCGTCCTCGCTGCCGTCGAAGGTCTCGACCGGCACGAGGCAGGTGTCGCAATTCCCGCACCCTCCCGGATGGCTCTCGCCGAAATGGGAGAGGATGGCCTGGCGTCGGCAGCCCGCCGTCTCGCAGATGCCCAGAAGGGCATCCAGCTTGGCGCGCTCGACGCGCTTGATCGCCTCCTCGGCACCGCCCTCGTCGATCATCCGGCGGCGCTGTACGACGTCCTGCATGCCGTAGGCCATCCAGGCCTCCGACGGCTGGCCGTCGCGGCCCGCGCGCCCCGTTTCCTGGTAGTAGGCTTCGACGGAGGAGGGCAGGTCGAGATGGGCGACGAAGCGCACGTCCGGCTTGTCGATGCCCATGCCGAAGGCGACGGTGGCGACGAGGCAGACCCCGTCCTCCTTCAGGAAGGCGTCCTGGTGAGCGTCCTTCAGGCGCGCATCCATGCCGGCATGGTAGGGCAGGGCGCGGATGCCCTGCCCGTTCAGCCACTCGGCCGTCTCCTCCACCTTGCGGCGCGACAGGCAGTAGACGATGCCGCTGGAGCCGCGATGGTCCTCCAGGAAGGCGAGGAGCTGGCGCCGGGCCTCGTCGCGCTCGACGATGGCGTAGCGGATGTTGGGCCGGTCGAAGGAGGTGGAAAAGATCGGCGCGTGCTCGAGGCGCAGCCGCTCCACGATGTCGCGGCGCGTCGCCGGGTCGGCCGTGGCGGTGAGCGCGATGCGGGGCACGTCCGGATAGTCGTCGGCGAGGGCCTCCAGCGCCCGGTATTCGGGGCGGAAGTCGTGGCCCCAGGCGCTGACGCAATGCGCCTCGTCGATGGCGAAGAGGGCGATGGCGATGCGCGAGAGCGCCTGGCGGAAGCCGGGCGTGACGATGCGCTCCGGGGTCACGTAGAGGAGGTCGAGCCGCCCGGCCATCAGCTCGCGCCGCACCTGCGCCCGCTCCTCCTCCGTGAGCGAGGAGTTCAGCGCAGCCGCCCGCACGCCCGCCTCGGTGAGCGCCTGGACCTGGTCGCGCATCAGCGCGATCAGCGGCGAGACGACGATGGCGGTGCCGGGGCGGCAGAGAGCCGGAATCTGGTAGCAGAGCGACTTGCCGGCGCCGGTCGGAAACAGCACCACCGCGTCGCCGCCCGAAACGACATGCTCGATCACCTCCGCCTGGCGGCCGCGGAAGTCGGCATGGCCGAAGACGCGGGCCAGCGCCTCGCGCGGGGAAGGCAGGCCGTCGTCGAACAGGGCGCGCGTCGCGCGCGTTTGGGAGGAGGTCATGCCGGCTGTGTGCGCTTCAGAGCGTCCGCAGTCCAGCGGCGAAGCGCCGGGCGTTGGCGACATAGCGCTCGGCCGATTGCCGCAGGCCCTCGATCGCCGCCTCGTCGAGCGGGCGCACCACTTTGGCCGGGGCGCCGACGATCAGCGAGCCGTCCGGAAATTCCTTGCCCTCGGTGACCAGCGCGCCCGCGCCGACGAGACAGTTGGCGCCGATGCGCGCGCCGTTCAGCACCGTCGCGCCCATGCCGATCAACGTGTTGTCTCCCACCGTGCAGCCGTGGACGATGGCGTGATGCCCGATCGTGCAGCCCTCGCCGATGGCGAGCGGAAAGCCGGGATCGGCGTGGAGCATCGCCCCTTCCTGGATATTGGTCCGCGCGCCGACCGCGATCGGCGCCACGTCGCCCCGGATCACCGCGCCGAACCAGACGCCGACATCGGCGCCGAGCCGCACCTCGCCGACCACATGGGCGCCGGGGGCGACGAACACCGTCTCCCGACTGTCGAGAAGCGGGGCCTTGTCGTCGAGGGCGTGGAGGGGCATGGCGATCCGGCTGGCTGTCGGGAACTGGCCCCAAGATAGGCGCGTGGACGCGCCCGCGCGAGCCCCGCATCGATGGAATCGCGAGGCGATCGGCCCGCTTGCGACGAAGGCCGTGCGGAAGGCTGCCGGGCATCCGCCCCGGGCGTCAACCGCCCCACGGAAAATTGACGTTAACGTAAGTCGCGGGAGTTTCGTCCCGGCGCGACCTGCGCTAGCTTCGGGAAAACGGGAGGAATGACGCATGCAGAGGCCCTGGCTCGCCCATTATCCGAAAGGCGTTCCGCACGAGATCGGACCCTTGCCCTACGAGAGCCTGGCCGGGCTTCTCACGGCCGCCTTCGCCAGGCATTCGGGCAAGCCCGCCTTCCGCTTCATGGGCGCGACCATGACCTATGCCGAGCTCGATGCGGCCTCGGCGCGCTTTGCGACCTATCTCCAAGGCCTCGGCCTCCACCCGGGCGACCGGGTCGCGCTGATGATGCCCAACGTCTTCCAGTACCCGGTGGCACTGGCCGGCGTGGTGCGGGCGGGCATGGTGGTGGTGAACACGAACCCGCTCTACACGCCGCGCGAGCTGGCGCACCAGCTCAAGGATTCGGGCGCCCGCGCCATCGTGATCCTGGAGAACATGGCGCGCACGCTGGAGGAGTGCCGCGCCGAGGTACCGGTCGAGCACGTGGTGGTGACCGGCGTCGGCGACATGCTGCCGGGCCTCAAGGGGCATCTCGTCAATTTCGTGCTGCGCCGCGTGAAGAAAGCGGTGCCCGCCTACGACCTGCCGGGCGCGGTGCGCTGGAAGACGGCGTTGAAGACCAGGGCGGCCCTCCGGCCGGCGGCGCGTAAACCCGAGGACCCGGCGGTGCTGCAATATACGGGCGGCACGACGGGCGTCTCCAAGGGCGCGGTTCTCACCAACCGCAACATCGTCGCCAACGTCATCCAGGCCGAGCTCTGGCACCAGCCGGTGCTCGACCTCCTGCCGCCGGGCGAGCAGCCGGTCACCGTCTGCGCCCTGCCGCTCTACCACATCTTCGGCTTCACCGTGAACATGATGCTGTCGCAGCATACCGGCGGCTGCAACATCCTGATCCCCAATCCGCGAGACATCCCGGCTCTTCTCAAGGAGCTGAAGGCCAACCGCTTCCACCTCTTCCCCGCCGTCAACACGCTGTTCGGCGCGATCGCGCGCCACGAGGGCGCCCGGCAGGTCGACTGGTCGCACATGAAGCTGTCGGTCGGCGGCGGCATGGCGGTGCAGAAGGCGACGGCCGATCTGTGGAAGAGCGTGACGGGCTGCTCGATCTGCGAAGGCTACGGCCTGTCGGAGACCGCGCCGATCGCGACCGCCAACCCCGTCCTCTCCAAGGACTATTCCGGCACGATCGGCCTGCCGCTGCCGAGCACGGATGTCGCGATCCTCGACGACGACGGCCGGCCCGTCGCGACGGGCGAGCGCGGCGAGGTGGCGATCCGCGGACCCCAGGTCATGCAGGGCTACTGGCAGCGCCCGGACGAGACGGCGCGCGTCTTCACGGCGGACGGTTACTTCCGCTCGGGCGACATCGGCGTGATGGACGAGCGCGGCTGGGTCAAGATCGTCGACCGCAAGAAGGACATGATCAACGTCTCGGGCTTCAACGTCTATCCCAACGAGGTGGAGGACGTGGCGACCCGGATGCCGGGCGTGGCCGAGGCCGCGGCCGTGGGCGTGCCGGACGCGACGTCGGGCGAGGCGGTGAAGCTCTTCGTGGTGCGCAGCGACGAGACGGTGGACGAGGCGGCGGTCAAGGCGTGGTGCCGCGAGAACCTGACCGGCTACAAGCGCCCGCGCGATGTCGAGTTCCGCGACGAGCTGCCCAAGACCAATGTCGGAAAGGTCCTGCGCCGCATGCTGCGCGACGAATGAGGCACAAGCGGCGGGCGGCGCCCCGCCGCTTGCATCGGCCGGCGTTCCCGCTAGTCTTCTTACCGAGGACATGCCCGGCTCGCGGCCCCGCTTGCGAGAGCGGTGTCGTCTTTCTGTCAAAAACCCTCTCGAGAGGGGTTTTCATCGCCCGAGCTTTCGCCTATATCCACCTCACCGCAGGCGGCCAAGCCGCTTCGGCAATGGCGCGGGGTGGAGCAGCCCGGTAGCTCGTCAGGCTCATAACCTGAAGGTCGCAAGTTCAAATCTTGCCCCCGCAACCATTGACCCCACTAACTTGCGATTGGTCCTAATATCAAGGATCGCCGCAAGTTGGCCGTGAAGCTCAAGATCCCGGCCCTGACTGTCTTCCTTCGGATAGACGACGATTTTGTCTGTCAGGTCGCGCACCAGCTTCACCGACTCCCGCTTCGCTTCTTCATCGGCCGTCGCCAGCGTCTGTCGTAGATCGCGAATCATCAGGCGATACCGCTCGGCAATCGTCGGATGGAACTCGACGATCTCGGCCCGATCGTTCTTGGCCTCGGCCAGCAAGCGTTTCTTCTCCCCTTCGATCTCGACCATCCGCGCGCCCATCGCGTCGTTCCCATAGCCCTTTACAATCATGTCCAGCAGACGCTGCAGCTCGGCGTCTATCTCGGCCACGCGCTTGGCGACCTTGCGCTGCCCGTCGAGGCGGAAGCGACGCAGACGCTTGCGTTCGTCCATGTAGGCCTTCACCGCCTCCGCCACGACGTCCTCGTGCAGGAGATGCGTCTCCAGCGCGCCGAGCACGCGATCCTCTAGGACGCGCGAGCTGATCGACCGGCGACTGGTGCAGGTGGATTTGTCCCTTGCGACCGCGCAGGAGAAGCGGTGGACGCCCCGCGCGCTGCCCGTCACGATGAAGTTGCCGCCACAGGCGCCACACTTGATCAAGCCGGACAGAAGATGCTTCGGCTTGCGGCGGCCGCGCGTCGGCACTGTGCGGCCAGACAGTCGTTCCTGAACGGCCTGCCAGGTCGCGTCGTCGATGATGCGCAGGTGCGGCATCTCGGCGACCTGGCGGGCAGCCTCGACGTTGACGCGCGACACGCGCTTGCCCGTGTCAGGATCCCGAACGAACCGCTGGCGGTTCCAGATCAGCCGGCCAATGTAGAGTTCGTTCCGCAGGAGGCCGTTGCCGCGAGCGAGCGATCCCATGATCGTCGACTGGTTCCACGGTCCCCCGCGGGGGCCTGGGATGCCTTCCTTGTTCAAGATGGCCGAGATCTCGCGCGCGTTGCGCCCATCGACCGCCATGGCGAAGACGCGGCGCACAACCTCGGCCTCTTCCTCGGCGATCTCACGCTGACCGGTGCCGGCGAGGCGATAGCCGTAGCATCTGCCTCCGGCGAAGTTGCCGTCGCGCACGCGGCCGCTGAGGCCGCGGTGCGTCTTGAGGGCGAGGTTGCGCAGGAACAGCGCGCTCATCGTGCCCTTGAGGCCGATATGCATCTCGCTGATGCGCCCATCCGCCACCGTCCAGATCTCGACGCCCGCGAACGACATGCGCTCGTAGAATGCGGCGATGTCGCTTTGATTGCGTGACAGGCGGTCCAGATCCTCGGCGAGGATCACCGTGATCTCGCCGCGCTTGGCGTCATTCACCAGGCGCTCGAAAGCGTAGCGGCCGTGAACGCTCGAACCCGACACAGCATAGTCAGGATAGACGTCGTGGACCTGCCAGCCAGTCTGCCGGGCCGCGTAGTCGCGGCACAGCATGGTTTGATCCTCGATCGAGCGCTCGTTCTGCAGCTCGGACGAAAAGCGTGCGTAGATCCCGACTTTCATCACCGTCCCTGCCGTTCCGCTTCTTCGCGGGCATGATCCACCCGTGCCATCATGCGTGCAAGTGCCCGCGCGATCTCGATGACGGCCGGGTCGGGCGTCGCGGGGCCGGATCCCGCCGGCTTCGTGCGAACGTTGCTCATCCTCCGAACCCCCGGCGAAGCTGATCGGTGGGCGGACAGAGCATCAGGTAGCCGTGACGGCCGACGAGCTGCCAGCCGTCGCCGGCCTTCGTCAGCTCGATCGCCACGCCATAGCGCGAGACCTTGCGCTGGATGCCCCATACAAAGCCCCTGGCGCCCTCGGACAGCGTCAGGACTTCTTCACGTGTGATGGCCTCCTGATGAACGAGACGGTCGAAGACGCGGGCCTCGAATTCGGTGAGGTCCCAGTGTGCGGCGGGCCTAAACGGGCCGGTCATCTGCGCATCCTGGTCTTAGGCGTCTCGGACTTGAGGGCTGCGCGCAGAGCCTCAACCTCGATCTGCAAAACCCCCCGTTCGTAAGAGTCTTTCCGGAAGCGAGTCGGGAGTTCCGCCAGCATGTAGTGGGCACGTTGGCAGACTGCGCGAAGGCGCTCGACCTCCGCTTTCAACTCCGCCTCGGCGCTATGTGCTGGGGCTGGGTGCGTATAGAGGGGCGTCAAAATGCTGCCGTCGTGCTGGCGGTGTAGTCGATGCGCACGATCTTCCACGTCCGTGGAGATGATCGCGTGCCCGGTTTCGGCCTCTGTAACGATCCAGTAGGCCGGCTGCTGGGAAGTGTCGGCGATGACCTGCGTCATGGCCTCCCGTATCCCCGCGTCCGAAACGGAGGCGAACACGATGTGCTTCGCCGCGAAGTCGCGACGCTCACACTTGTCCAAGTCAAAGGCGACGAGAAGCCATTGCGGCTCGGGGTGCCATTCCGTCGATGCGAAACGGAAAGCTCCAGGGATCACCCGGCGCTCCGCAGTCTCGCCGCGCCAGTTCGTGTAGGTGAACGTCAGAGGCTGGCTCATGCGGTTTCTCCTGCGGGCGGCGGGAATGCGGCAGTCAGCCGGGCGAAGCTCGGCATCTCGTCGGCGCCGGGGAAGAAGTCGGCGTTGCCGGTGCCACCCTCGATCTCGCGATGGAGGAGAAGCTTCGGCGGTCTGCCGTTTTCGTTAGGCACCTCGTCATAATACACGACAGGCGAGGGGCCGCGCAGGCCCTGCCGATAGGCCAAGATGGCGCGGCGGCTCATTGCGGCGTGCCTTTCGCGTTGGCGAGGAGATGCAGCTGCGTGTGACGGCGCTTCGCGTTCTCGCAGATCATGGCGAGAACCTCGGGCTTCGCGAGGCCGGCGGCTTCCAATGTTTGGGCAACGCCGACCAGGACGCTTTCCATCAGGACGCACACGTCCGTCACGTCACCGCCCGTAGTGAGCGGTGCACGAACGATGCGGGCGGACAGTTCGGGCGCGAGCTGGTTGTGTAGCTCGGCCTGGGTGAGAGGCTTGGCGCTCATTGTCAGACCCTCATCGGCATGACGACGATCTCGCGGCGCGGATCCGCCTCGTCGGTGACCAGCGGCGGCGAGCCGGGATCGGCCATCGCCAGCCGGACCTGCGGCCCCTTCATGGTTGTCAGCATCTCGCGCAGGTATTTGCCGTTGAAGCCGATCTCCATGTCGAAGTCGCATTCGGCCGGGACGAACTCTTCAGCCTCGCCGGCCTCCGACCGGATCGACAGGCGGATCTCTCCTGTGCCGAACGCCACCTTCAGGCCGTGGCCCTTGTCCTTCGAGAAGACCATGAGCCTATCGACGGCGGTAGTTAGGTCGGAGACGCTGGCGAGTGCGACCTGGTTGTTGCCGCGCGGGATGACGCGCAGGTAGTCGGGATAGGTGCCGCCGACGAGCTTGGAGTGCAGCACCATCAAGTCCGACGAGAAGCGGATGAAGCCTTCGCCCGTCTCGACCTGGACAGGATCGCTTTCATCCTTGCCGAGAAGGTGCGGCCAGATCCTCACCGTGCGGTTGGGGATGATCACCCCTTCCATGCTCTCGGCGCCGTCCGGCATCGGCATGTCGAAGCGCGACAGGCGGTGACCGTCAGTCGCGACCGCCACCAGGTTCCGGTCCGTCGCGTGCAGATAGATCCCCATAAGGTAAGCGCGGACCTCGTCGGTGCCGACTGCGAAGCCGCACTTCTCCGCCATGGCCGTGAGGTCGGAGCCGGGAATCTGAAACGTCGTGTCCGTGTCGCCGCGCCGGATGTCGGGGAAATCGACCTCCGGCAGGACTGGCAGCGAAGCGCGCGAGCGGCCGACCTTAGCCGTCAGCCGACGGCCGTCGCTCTCGACGGTCAGTACGCCGTCCGGCCAGCGGGCGAGTGCCGCGGCGAACTCCGCCGATGGCACGGCCAGGCCGCCGGGCGTGCCGATCGCTGCGCCCTCGACGCGGACCAGTGCGTCCAGTTCGAGATCCGTCCCGCGCAGGGTCACGGATCCGGCCTCGGCCTTGATCAGGATGTGGCCGAGGATTTCCATCGTGTTCCGCTTCTGCACGACGCGGGACACGCGCTCGACGGCGGCCGCAAGACATCCGCGGTCGATTGAAAAGGCGAGGGCGGTGTCCGTCATGTCGCCCTCCCTGCAGGTTCGGCACGGCGGTCAGCGACGCGGCGCGGGACGTGAAGCGGCCAGGGTGCCTTGTCGGGGTGCATGTCCTTCAGGAGCCGTAGCGCCGCGTCGCGCTTGCTCTCGGCGATCAGCTCGGCCAAGTGGTCGATGTCATGACGCGAGGCCATCAGCGCGCTCCCGTCATGTTCAAGCCGCGATCGAGCGCGGTGCCGATCACGGCTTCCATCAGCTCGACGCGGCCGATTGCCTTCTCGCCCTTGCGGCGGGCGTCGAGGATCTGCGCGCTCACGTCTCGCTCGAACTTGTCGAAGTTGAATAGCTCGAGGAGATCGATTGCGGCCTGCGGGTTCTTGAGGGCGTGCGGCCGCGATGCGAGGGCTTCGAGGATCGGTCGGAACAGGGCGTAGGCGTAGAACTCGACCTTGTCCCCGACGCCCTCCGTCTTGCGCAGGATGGTCAGGGCGAGGGTCGTCGTCTCGGTGCCGCGCCGCTCGATCAAAGTGCGCAGGTAGGTGATGCAGAAGACATCGCCCGGCCGCTTGTTGACGCTCGACGTGTTGTAGGTCACCGCCTTGCAGTCCGCCTTCTCGCAGACCTCGAGCAGCTTCAGCGCCCAAGCCTCCTCCGCCGCCAGCGCGGCGCGGAAGATCTGCACGGGCGTGACACGCGTTGCCAAGCCGTTGATCGCCGCGAAGGCTGAGGCCTGCTGCTTCAACGTCATGTGCGTAACGAGGCACGGCACCTTCTCCAGACCGCAGGCGAGCGCGGCGTGGGTGCGGTGCTGGCCGTCGATGATGGCGAACAGGCCGCCCTCGATCGGGGCCACATGGACGGCCGAGAACTTCGACCAGTCGAAGCTCTCGGCAATACGCTGGATCGCACGGACGTTGTCCGGGCGCAGATCGCGCTGGTAGCGAGGATCGGCGCGCAGGTGTGCGATGTCGATCCACTGGAGCATCGGCGCAGCGCCGAGCGCGGGCGCCGGCACGGCCTTCACGAGGTCGGCGGTGATGGTGCGCAGCTCGGCCATCAGCGTGCTTCCACCAGCATGACGGGCGCTGCGGCAGGCGAGGGATCGGCGGCGCCGAGGGCGAAGGCACCGAGGCCGCCCATGAAGATCATGAGCGCCAGGAATTCGACCGTGCCGCGCAGGAGGCGCGATAGGGGGCGGTAGTGCCGGGCGATGCGGCGCAGCTCGGCCAACTCGTCGGAGAGGGTCGCGCGCTTCACTGGACGAGCTCCTCGCCAGCGGGCTTCGACAGGCCCGCGATCTCGCGGCCGAGGTCCGTCAGGCGGACGCGGTCACGGCCATTGCCGTGGGTGACCTTGGCGAGGTTCGCCAGGACCAGCTTCGTCACCGTGTCTTTGGCGACGTCCTGGGCACTGGGGGTTTCCCAGGTCTTGCGGCCGCGATGGTACTTGTTCTGGCCGATGCGGCGCGCGGCGGCGCGCATGGTTGGGGTGATGGTGGCGGTTGTGGGAGGAGGCGGGGAAAGCACGGCAGGCTCCTATCCGAAGGGATGGGAGCAAATATCGCATAATCTGCGATGCTAGCAAGTGTGTATCTTAAAAAATGCGATATTGATGCAGTGAGCCGGTTGGAATCTGAAAGCTGCCTACGGTGGTGACTGTGGAAAACCCAAGATGGGCGGCGTATGAGCTTTCACTCCTGCCGGCTGGGCTTGCCCACTGGTCAGCCTGATGTGCTCTTACCCTCTAGAGATCGGTGATAATCCGCTTTACGCGTCCAAACACATAGAGGTCTTGATCTCCAATTGGGATTGAATAGTGGTCTGGGCTCCATGAAAATGGAACAAGCATCGGCGACGGTTCACGCTTGAACTTCTTAAATGTCGCAGCGCCGTCATTAAGCGAGAACACATAATACCCGCCATCAACCAAGTGATCATCTGCGCGGTTGACAATGATAATCGATCCATCAGGGGCGATCCGATTCATCGAATCTCCCTCGACAGTGAGCGCAAACCAATCGCCCTTAGGCAGATGCGAAACTTTGACGTGGCGCTCAATGTCTGCAACCTTGACGCCGTCTTGTTGCCTAAAGCTGCTTGCGCTGATCCTCGCGAGCAAAGGCACCTCCACTGTATCGCGCTCGTCTTCCGCGATTTGTCCAGAATCAGGTTCAGCATAAAGGCTCGTAACAGGCACCTCTAGTGCCACGGCGAGACTCTTCTCATGCTTGGGCATGATGCGTGTTCTGGCGTTCTCTATGCGACTTACGGTCTGCCAGCCAACTCCAATCCGTTCACCAAGGTCGGATTGCGTCCACCCACGGGACTCTCGAAGCTGCTTAACGCGATTGCTCATGCCGCCACCGCTACCAGCCATCGCAGAAAATGCGTATCGCATAAAATCCGATGTCGCGCTTGACGGTATCGCATAATTTGCGATATTCGGGCTCACTGAAGGAGCCCCAGCATGACGACATTAAAAGAGTGGCGGGAGCGGCAGGGCTGGAGCACCCAGCGCGTCGCCGAGGAGCTGGGCCTCGATCCTCGTGCCGGAGCTGGGACCATATGGCGTTGGGAGACAGGCCGAAGCCGTCCCGACGCTGATGTCGTTGAGAAGATCGAAGGGCTGACTGGCGGAGCCGTGAACGCCGTTGGCATGCATAAATCTCGCTTGGAATTCCTTCGTTCTCGGCCGGGCTTGGCAGAACGTCCGTGCAGCAATGACGCTGCCGCAGCATCGTGTCCCGCGAAATCGTCCGTCACCTTTTCCCAGGCGGCAGCGCGATGACCGACCTGCCCCCTGACCTGAAGGCGCTGAAGTCCACGACCCACGCGCTGATCGACGCCGTGGGCGGCACCACGGCCGCGCAGATCCTTTGCGGCCACCGCTCGCCGTCCACCGTCAGCGCGGCCGCGTCGATCTCCTTCCCCGACCGCTTCCTCGCGGTCGATGATCTCATGGTGCTGGAGAAGCGCGCGCAGCAACCGATCGTCTCGGCCTGGCTGGTGGCGCGGCACAAGGCCGATCGCGCACCCGTGCGGCGCAACCTGTCGATCGAGGACGTCGCGCGGCTCGCCAAGGAAGGCTCGGAGAGCAAGCTGGCGATCGTCCACGCGCATGCTCGGCGCTCGGCTGACGGATCTTTCTCGGCCGCCGATCGGGCGGTGATCTCGCGAGAGCTGCGAGACCTGAGCGCGCTCGTCGCCGAGCTTCTCGAAGTCGTGGAGGAAGGATCGTGAGCCCCGCGCTTCGCGTCCTGACCGCCGATGGCATGCGCGATCCGAAGGGTGATGCGAACGAGTTCATGCGCTCGATCGTCGAGGCCGTAAACCACGCCTGGGCGAAGAAGGGCGTCTCGGGCGTCGACATCGTCTCAGCCGAGTGGGACGGCGCTCGCGGCTACATCTTCCTGGAAACCATCCCCGGCGCGCAGTCTCTCACTGTGGGGCGCGTCAGCGAGCATTTGAAGGCGGAGCGCGCCAAGGTAGCCGAACGGTGGGCGAACGGAGCGAGGGCGCTCCTGTGACGATCCGTTTAAACGCTTGCCTCGAGTGCGGAACGGACCTGGTGCCGGGCGCGCGGGAACGTGAGTTCTGCGCCTCGCCCTGCCGCATGGCCTGGAACAACCGCCGCCGGGATCGCGGCGCCGAGCTGTACGACCTCTACATGGCGCATCGCTTCGAGCGTGACCCTGCAAAGGCGCGCGGCGTCTTCCAGGCGATCAACCGGCTTGCCTCGGACTTCCGCCGTGAGGACCGCGAACGTCGCGCAGGGCGGCGGTCCTGGCGCCGCATGGACGTGGTGTTGGAAGAGCGCCCGCACCTGAAAGCAGCCAGGTACATGACGGGGAAGGGCCAATAATGGTCATGTGCATGACTTCGGGGTCGAATGCCGATCGGTTCGAGCTGGCGGATCAAGACGGCATCGGCTGCCTCGCCTGGCTGTTGACTGCGCCCGTCATCGGCGGTGCAGGATGCGTCGGCGAGGCGATCGTGTCGGCCGGGTTTGGCAATCCGCTCCAGCGGCCGTTGCGCGCCATGGGGATCATCGTGCGTCCTGCGCCGGCCTCGCGCTTCGTGGCGATCGCCGCCGCTCATTCCGACCTTGCCCGGATCTTCGATGAAAGCGATTGGTTCGCGGGGTGGGCGGGAGCCTTGATGCATCTGCCCGGCGCGTGCCGTGGCGAGCGCATGAGCTTTGGCGCGGTATACTCGCCCGCCGTGCTCGTACCGCGCGACCTGATCGTGGGTGCACTGTCTTGAGCGGGCGCCAGGCGCTTGACCTGTTCGTGGAAGAGGCGCGGGGCGTTTCGATCGCCGAGGCCATGCCCATGCTGCCGCTCAGCGGCCTGCGGTTTGCGTCGACCACGGGCGAGCATGTCGGCCCGTGCCCATTCTGCGGCGGGCGCGACCGGCTTCAGGTACGACCTGACAAGGGATGGCTGTGTCGTGGCGCTGCCGAAGGGCGAGACGCGATCGGCCTCGCCGCGCATGTGCTCGGCCTCGATCAGCGGCGGGACTTTCTCCAGGCCTGCGCGGCCGTGCTCGGCCGCGCCGTGCCGGACGGCCAGGAGGTCGACGAGGCCGAGGTTCGTCAGCACGCCGAGCGGATCGCGGCGCGGCAGCGCGAGACCGCCGCGAAGGCGGAGGCAGACGAGCGCGCAGCCCACGATTTCCGCCTGGCCGAACAGACCAAGGCGCGGGGCAAGTGGCTCCATGCGCAGCCTGAGGGTCTTCACCTTACCTATCTGGCGCGGCGGCTCGACTGCTACGCCCGCGAACTGCCCGTGACGCCGTTTCTGCGCACGGCGCCGATCGAGACCTATTGGCATGGTCAGGACGAACGCAAGCATCCGGTAGAGCTGCTGGTGGGTCCCGCGATGGTGGCTCCCTTCGTCGATCCCTCCGGAGCCGTCCTCGGCTGCCATCTGACGTGGATCGACCTCAAGCGGCGGCCGAAGTTCCGGCCGCTGATCCCCGACCCGGAGAAGCCGCGAGGCGACCCGCTGCCGTCGAAGAAGATGCGCGGCTCGAAGAAGGGCGGCCTGATCCCGCTCGTTGGCTTCCTGGAGTTGGACGGGCAGATACTCCCCGATCCGCACCGTCACCGCTTCGTCTCGGGCGAGGGGATCGAGAACACGCTGGCCATCGCCATGGCGGAGGGACCGCGCGCCGACACGATCTATGCGGCGGCCGGCGACCTCGGGAACCTCGCCGGTCCCGCCGACCTCTCCGGGCGCTTCGCGCACCCGGAGATAAAGAAGCCCGACAAGAACGGGGTGCTTCGTCCCGTGTGGGTGAAGGGGTGGATCCCGAAGGCAGATCAAAGCCCGAGCGACGCCATGCAGGTTCCGCCGGGCATCACGGAAATTCTCCTCGTCGCGGACGGGGACAGCGAGGTCTACGCCACCGCTTCGGACATGGCGCGCGCAAAGGCGCGGCTCGGGGCCGACGGCGTGAACGTGACGATCGCTTGGCCGCCTCGCGGCTTCGACTTCGCCGACATCCTCGCCTCTCACGCATACGGACACTGACATGGCCAAGAAAGACGATCCGAATCTCGCGCTGATCCGCGAGCTGGTCGCCGCTGCCCGCGCGCAGAACGGAGCCGGCCCGACCGCCGATCGCGACGAGATCGTCGAAGAGGGCGAGGATCTTCCCGTTGCCAGCGGCTTCGACATCCCCCGCGCCAAGCAGACGGAGGACCCGGAAGACTGGATCGTTCTTTGGTGCGCGGGTTGCGATCATTCGGACACGGACAACGGCCGCCGCCTGATCGCGCATTTCGGGGCAGACCTCGTCGTGCTTCGCCAGGAGGGCGGCACCAAGGCGGCCTATGGCGTGTGGACCGGGACGCATTGGGACATCGCCAACGGCTCACAGGCCGCGCTCGGCCTCGCGCAGCTCCTGGGCGAGCGCATCGGCCTGGAGGCGGAATGCCTGCGCCTGACGAACGGCGAGGCCATGGTGATCGACATGGCGAAGGACGCCCTGGCGAAAGACGAGGGCGATCGCACGGAGGCTGACAAGGCGCGGATCGAGCGCGCCGCCGAGATCATGGAACGCTTCAAGGGCCGGGCCGCCAGCCGCATGAAGTGGGCCGTCAGCTCGAAGAACGCGAATAAGCTGGACGCCATGTTGAAGTGCGCGGCCCCGCACCTGGTGCGCGGCCCCGACGCCTTCAACGCGGACCATCACAAGGTCGCCGTGCGCGGGCATACGCTGACCTTCACGAGTGGCACGGAGCGAGTGCCAAACCCGGACGCCGAGCGCGACGACGCGCCCGCCGACGCGCCGGACACGATCCCGCACAAGTTCGCCCGGTACAGCGCGAAGCTCGGCCATGACCGGGCGGACTACATCACCGCCGTCGTTCCGACCGCCTACGACGCGAGCGCGCGGTGCCCGAAGCTTACGGCCTTCCTCGACGAGTTCTTGCCCGACAAGAAGGTGCAGCGCCTGATCCAGGTCGGGTTCGGGCTCGGCCTTCTTGGCATCACCGTGCAGAAGCTGTTCTTCCACTACGGCTCCGGCGCCAACGGCAAGTCCATTATCATGGAGGTCATCTGCCGCGTTCTCGGCGGCGCCGCGGTGACCCTGCCGGCCGAGAGCTTCTTCGGCGAGAGCGGCCAGAGTGGCAGCGCCTCGCCGGATCTTGCCCGCCTGCACAACGCGCGGCTCCTGCGCGTCCAGGAGCTGCCCGAAGGCGAGATGCTGCGCGTCGACCTCGTGAAGAAGTTGACCGGCGGCGAGAAGATCGCCGTGCGCCCGCTCTTCCAGGGCTATTTCGAGTTCCACCCGATCTTCACCGCGCATATGTCCGGCAACGGCTATCCGAAGATCACGGACATGAGCAACGGCATCTGGCGCCGCATGACGGTGGTGCACTGGCCGGTGACGATTGCCGAGGACCGGCAGCGCAATTTCGAGGACGTGGTGGCCGAGTTCGAGCCGGAGCACTCCGGTATCCTGAACTGGCTGATCGAGGGTGCGCTGACCTACCTGCGGGAAGGCCTCGTCATTCCCGACGAGGTCGTAGCGCAGACGAAGAAGTACCGCGCCGCCATGGACCCGACGGCCGCGTTCCGCGAGCGTTGCGTGGCGCCCGATCCCGGCGGTTCCGTGCCGGCAACGGAGATGTACGAAGCCTACGTCGCCTTCGCCGAGGATAGCGCGATCCTGCCGATCAAACAGACGTTGTTCGGCCGCATCATGGTCAAGCATCACGAGCGCGAGGACGGGCGCACCCGGCGGTATCTCGGGGTGAAGCTCGTCGACGTGCCGGAGCGCCGTCGCAAGAGCCGTGGCGCCCATACGGAGACGCCCGACGAGTATCCCGAGAACTACGGCGGCCCCGCCGTGACGGAAGAGGAGGAATAACGCCAGCCATGGCCGGTTCGCCCCTCTCACGCCGCGCCCGGCTGGACGCGATTTCGGAGCCCTCTGTGGAGCATCACGCCTTGCCGCGCCCGCCGTAACGCCTCGCCGTCGTCGATCCCTGCCGTTATGCCTCGCCCGAACCCTCCTCGTGGGGGATCGGGAAGGGTGCGCCTAGCGGTTGCGACGGTTTGCGAGGGTTTGCGACGGTCGAAGATGGGTGTTCGAACCATCGCCATGCCTTGTGCACCAGGGCTTTGCGAGGGTTCGCGAGGGTTCCTCGCGTATACGCGCGAAAGTCCATCTCCATCGTGATCCGGCCTCTTACGCCATCACCCCGGGAAAACCCTCGCAACCATCGAAACCAAGGCTCAACCCACGGAAAACACTCGGCTATCCCGCCTTATCAAACCCTCGACAAACTCTCGAAAACCATCGCTCCAACTATCGCAAGAGAGCTTTCCTTGAACAAGAAACACATAGAAATCAGGGACTTGCTGGCTTGGACGTATCAGCACGAAATCCCCAAGCTGGATCGGATTGACGAAGAAGGGCGCGGCAGGTACCGGATCGCCTCGTCTTCGCCATGGGATGCGTTGGAACGGCTCGCTCTTCTCGGCTGCCGGGTGGATACGTCCGGCCCTGGCCGCGATTATAGCGAGCTGGTGTTCCCGGATGCCGATGCCATGATCGTGGACAAGGCCGTGGAGGCGCTGGCCGAGTGGACGATCGAGGTCGATCCGCAGTGGGATGGTCTGCGCGACTGCCAGGGGCTGACGCCGATTGAGTACGCCGAGGCGCACCGGGACGGCTTGGCGATCGCTGTGCCGAAAGGTGATCGGATCGCCGCTCTCGTGCGTCGGCTTGCGGTTACTGGCCAGACGCCTTCATGGCGGGATCACGGGCCGATCTATCGTCGGACGATCAAGGGGGCGAACGGCAAGCCTCTGTGGTTTCGTATGATCAACGCAGCGGCCGGGCCGGGGCTTCCAGCGGTTCCATGCGAGGTCGACGGCAGGAACCCGAAGACGCGCCGCCCGTATCCGGGCGCCTACCACAAGCAGTACCTCGACCCTTCGCCTGCCATCCTCCTGGCCGAGCGGATCGAGTATCAGGCCTGGGCGCTGGCGCTCCATTCTCTCGCCTCCACATTGGAGCGGCGCCTGTCCCGCTTCTTCGTCGTGCCGTGCACCGTGCCCGTATGGCCTTGGGAAGGTGAGGAGATGCGCCAGCCCGGTCGTGTGCTCCTCTCGCTGGCTCCGAAGGGCGATTGCGCACAGGCGGAAGAAGGCGCTTGACGAGCGCCTGGAATTTGACATACCTCTCACAGTGCGAAGACGTAGGCCCCGGCGCAGAGATGCGAGCGGGGCTTTTTGCTGGAGGATCAACGATGGCAACTCGGCCCGCGTCCTTCCGTCCTCGCTCTCAGCCGGCGCGCATCGACATGCGACGCGAGTACGATGCCAAGCGACGGCGCACGAAGCCGTGGCGAGCCCTCTACAAGACCCCCGAATGGCAGGCGATCCGCGTCTCGGTTCTGACCGACGAGCCGCTGTGCCGCCGCTGTTCGGGTCGGGGGCTCGTCACGGCAGCGACGGTGGTCAACCACGTCGAGCGCCATCATGGCGATCCCGTGAAGTTCTTCGGGGGCCCGTTCGAGCCCCTGTGCAAGCCCTGCCATGACGGCGAGGTGCAGGCGCAGGAGCGCGAGGAGGACGCCTTCCGCCGGCTCAACCCTTCGGAGGGGTAGGGGGGTCGAAAGTCGGGGGCCGAAGGGGCGGGACCGGCAGGTTAACTCGCTCTTTGCGCGCGCGAAATTTCGCCGGCAGAAACATTTTTTTCCGGGCGCAGAAGGGTCGCCCGCACGGTTGTACGAGGTGATGTCATGGGCCGACGCAGGGACGATCCCGCCTTGCAGGCGGCGAAGGGCTATCCGGGCCGGCGCAAAAAGGCGACGGATCGGCAGATCGAGGCCGCCGCGGTGGCGGCGGAACAGGAAGTCGTCTCGCAGGATCCGTTCGCGGTGCCGAGCGTGTTCCTGAAGGCGCCGGCCTACTACGCCCGCGCCATCTCGCTGTGGCGCTCGCAGGCGCAGACGCTTCAGGCTGGCGGCCGGCGGCGTCCCGGCTATCGCGGTGCCCTGACGCGCTACTGCATGTGGACGCAGATCCATGAAGCCGCGATGGACCAGCTCCGCCGCGACTGTCCGAAGGGGAACCTCGTCACGAAGTGGACGCCCGTCGGCGGGGAAGAGCGGATGATCCCGCATCCCTCGCTGAAGATCATGGCGCAGGCGGAGCCGATCCTGCGCGCGATCGAGGATGACTTCGGGTTCACGCCGCGCTCGGACAGCGCCTTGGCGCGTGTCGAGAGCTTCAACCTCTCGCAGCAACGCGATCTGTTCAGCTCCGGCCCCGTTGCACGGTCGGCGCCGGAGCAAGACGCGACCGCCGGATCGGGCAACCCGTCCGACCTGATGAACGACGCGGACACGATGCCGCCGGTCCTGAACTGACGCTATGGACGAGCATAGCGATGTCACCGCGCTCCCGGCTTGGCTGGCGAGCGTCGAAGGTGACGCGGCCTACGCCTGGGCAATCAACGCCTGGCGTAAGGCTGCGGCAACGGACAAGGCTTGGTTCGACCATGCCAAGGCCGACAAGATCGCGCACGCCTGGCCGACGATCTTTCGGCTGACCAACGACCGCTTCCGAGGGGTGACGTTTAAACTCCTCCCCTGGCAAGAGATCACCGTCCGGCTTCTCGTCGGTTGGAAGATCCCGATCGAGATCATCGACGCGGCGACGCACGAGGCCTCGATCGCGCATGTCCGGCTGTTCCGACGGCTGGATCTGTGGATCCCGCGCAAGAACGGGAAGTCCGAGTTCCTGGCGGCGCTCGGCATCCTGTTCTTCGCCCTGGAGCGGGTGCCGGGTGGCGAGGGCTACGTGTTCGGACGGAACGAGGACCAGGGCATGGTCACGTTTCAGAAGATGCGGGACATCGTTGCCCAGGCGAAGGGGCTCGTCGAGGACAGTGCCGGCAACCAGCGCATCACGATGTCGAAGAAGGGCATCTTCCTGCGCGAGACCGGCGCGCTGTGCCAGCTCCTGACCGGTAAGCCGGACGGGAAGCACGGGCGCTCGCCCACGGTGATCGTAGGCGACGAGATCCACGAGTGGACGACGTCCGAACTGGCCGCGACGCTGCGCCAGGGAACCGGCGCCCGTCTGCAGCCGATCGAGCTGTACGCCTCGACGGCGGGCCGCAAGGCCAGCCGCGTCGGTTGGGAGTGGTACCAAGAGAGCATCGGCATCATGTCCGGCGCGATCGACGATCCCCGCACGCTCGTCGTGCATTTCGCGATCGGCGAGGAGGACGACTGGACCGACGAGGCGGTGTGGCGGAAGGCGAACCCGAGCCTCGGCCTGACGCCGACGTTCGACTACCTGCGCACGGAATTTAAACGCGCGAAGGGGCGCCCGGTCGATGAGGCGCTGTTCCAGTGCTACCACCTCAATCGCTGGGTCGATCAGGTCGGCGGCTGGCTTCCGACGTCGAAGTGGAAGGCCTGCGGCGGTGAGCCCGACAGCTGGCGCGAGTTCGCGAAGCGGTTCAAGGGCCGGCGCGCCTTCGGCGCCTGCGACGTGTCGGCGACGCGCGACATCACGGCGTTGGTCTGGCTGTTCGAGCCCGACGAGGATCACGAGCACTGGGGGCTCCTGCCTCAGTTCTGGGTCCCGGAAGGAACGCTCGACGAGCGTGCCCGTGAAGATCGCCGGGTGGACTGGCATCGTTGGGTCCGGAACGACGCGCTGCAGGTCACGCCTGGCGATAGCGTCGATCAGAACTTCGTAGCGAAGGCGATCATGGACGGGATCGGCACCTTCGACGTGCGGGCCATGGGGTTCGACCCATGGAACGCGCAGAAGCTGATCACCGATCTCGAAGTCGATTACGGGCTGGACCCGGAGCTGATCACGACGCTGCGGCAGGGGCATGCGACCCTTGGCGAGGCGACGAAAGAGTTCGAGCGCATGGTGTTCGCCCAGGCGCTCGATCACGGCGGGCATCCCGTCCTCGCCTGGATGGCCGCGCACTGCCAGGTCCGCTTTGACGCGAACCTGAACTACGTGCCGGCGAAAAGCACGAGCGCCGACAAGATCGACGGCATCGTTGCCTGTGTCATGGCGACGGCGCTGGCGGTCAACCAGGCCGGTCCCGAAGTGTCGGTCTACGAGGAACGCGGGCTATTGGAGATCGAAATCTGATGACCCGTGTTCCCCGTATCCGCCGCCAGTCCACCGCGATCGTCGAAGCGGCCGACGCGGCGCCCGCGCCGTTCGAGGCGGCGAGCTACGGCCCGTCGAGCATGATCTCCGACGCGCAGGGGTGGTTCGTCCGGCTGATCGGCGGTGGCAAGACGAATGCCGGTGTCAACGTGAACGAGCACCTCGCGCTCAACCTGCCGGCGGTCTACGCCTGCATCAACCGGATCGCCAATCCGATCGCGACCTTCCCCTTCCGCATCATGCGGCCGAAGGACGGCGGCGGGATGGAGGAAGCGGACGATCATCCGCTGGCGCAGCGCCTCGGCAAGAGGCCGAACGACTTCATGTCGGGCCGGACGCACCGCAAGGTGCTGATGGGCCACGTCCTGCGCTGGGGCAACGGCTACAACGAGATCGAGCGCAACGGCGCAGGCCAGGCGGTCGGTCTCTGGCCGCTCCTGCCCGACCGCACGGCACCGAAGCGCGAAGGGGACCGGTTCTTCTACCGGACCACGATCGGGGGCAAGCAGTTCGACATCGATCACATGGACGTCGTCCACATCATGGACCAGTCCTATGACGGGTTCGTGGGCATCTCGCCGGTGACGGCGGCGCGCCAGGCCATCGGCATGGCGCTCGCCCTGGAGGAGTTCGGCGGCAAATTCTTCGCCAACGACATGAAGTCCGGCGGCTTCCTGATGCATCCCGGCAAGCTCGGTTCCCAGGCGCAGTCGAACCTGCGCGCGCAGAACGGCGAGCGTAAGCCGGCGCCGGACAACCCGGCCTCGCGGCTGGAAGGGCAGGGCGGCCTCGACAACGCGCACCGGGTGAAAGTGCTCGAAGAGGGGATGAAGTTCATCCAGACGACGATCCCGCCGGAGGACGCGCAGTTCCTGGCGACACGCGAGTTCCAGCTCGGCGAGATCGCCCGCATCTACGACGTGCCGACGATCCTGCTGCAGAGCCATCAGGGCACTACAACGTGGGGATCGGGCATCGAACAGCTGATGATCGGCTTCGTCCGCCAGACGATCGAGCCCTGGTGCTCGGCGATCGAGAGCGAGATGAACTGGAAGCTGTTCACGGAGGCGGAGCGGGCGGCAGGCTACGTCGTCAAGCTCAACATGAACGCCCTCCTGCGCGGCGACATGGCGGCCCGGTCGGACTTCTACACCAAGATGTTCGGCGTCGGCGCCTTCTCGCCGAACCGCATTCTCGATCTCGAAGACGAGGACGGGATCGGCCCGGACGGCGATCACCACTTCGTCCAGGCCGGCTACGTGCCGATCGACCAGGCGTTGCGACCCCCGCCGCCACCGACACCGCAACAGCCTGCCAGGCCGAAATCCGAAGGGGAGACGGAAACATGAAGTATGCCCGCATCCTTCTGGCGGTCGCGTCCGAGATCTGGGCGATGCAGCCCGAAAAGCTCGAGGCGATGATCGCCTTCCTCGCCTTGCAGGCGGAGGGGGCGAAGTTCGACGCCGCTGAGATCGAGGCACGGATCAGCCCTCAGATGTCGTCCGACGTCGCCCGACGTGAGGGAGCGGTGGCGATCCTGCCGCTCCGCGGCGTCGTCGCGAACCGCATGAACATGTTCTCGTCGATCTCCGGCGGGACCAGCAACGAGGCGTTCGGCGCCGCGATGCGCGAGGCCGTCGCGGACGATCGGGTCAACGCTATTGTCCTCGACGTGGACTCGCCAGGCGGCACCGTGCAGGGCACGGAGGAGCTGTCGAGCCTGATCCATTCGCTTCGTGGGCAGAAGCCGATCGTCGCGCAGGTGAACGCGACGGCGGCGAGCGCGGCCTACTGGATCGCCAGCGCGGCCGACGAGGTCGTGATGACGCCCACGGGGTGGGTCGGCTCGATCGGCGCCATGACGGTCCACGACGACATCAGCGCCGCGCTGGAAAGGGCGGGCGTGAAGCGGACGGTGATCAAGTCGGCCGAAGGCAAGAACGAGGCGCCGCCTCACCTGCCTCTCAGCGACGAGGCGCGGGCGCAGCTCGAAGCGCAGTGCGCCTTCTTCGACAAGATGTTCGTGGACCGTGTCGCCTCGAACCGGGGTGTCTCCACCGCCGTCGTGCGGAGCGACTTCGGTAAGGGGCGCATGGTGATCGGCGCGGACGCGGTGCGTGCCGGCATGGCTGATCGCATCGCCACCATGGACGAAACCCTGGCCCGCTTCGGCGCCGGTCACGCATCGCCGCCGCCTCGCGCGGCGGCGAGTACACCCCGACGACACCGGGCGATCGCCGCCCTCTGATCCATTCGCCAGCGGCGAGTTTCTGGCCCGTTCCGGCACTGCCGCGAGCGGGCTTTTTCGTGTCCGTAGAAAGGACCCACCATGTCCACTCAGCTTTTCGCCGCTCGCCCCCTTGGGATCGCGGCCCTCTTGACCCTTTCCCTTGTCGTTGCCCTCGTGGCGATCGGCACCGCGCATGCCTCGCCGCTCGTCGAGCACGCCGTGCATGTGGCCTCCGCTCACGACTGGGGCGGCGCGCTCCTCGCCTCGCCCCTCGTTGCCCTGCGCGCCAGCCGCGTCGAGCTTCAAAAGAAGATGGAGGCGCTGACTGAAGCCAGCGAGGCGGAAGATCGCGACCTCACGGAAGACGAGGAACGGGACTTCCAGTCGATGCGGGAACAGCGTGCCGCCCTCGACAAGCGTATCGCCCGGCTGGAAGAGCTAAACGCGGGCGCCGCCACCCTCACCGAAACCCGCCTGGCAGCCGCGCGTGGCGGCGGCGTCATCCACCCGCCCGCGCCTGGTGCTCGCCGCGAGTTCGAGAGCATGGGCGAGTTCATGGCTGCCGTCCGGTTCAATCCGAACGATCAGCGTTTGAACTACGTCGAGAACGCCGCTGCCAATGAAGGCGACCCCGCCTCGGCCGAGCTGCGCATGGACGATGGCGCGTCCGGCGGTTTCGCGATCCCACCGGAGTTCCGCAACACCCTCCTGCAGGTCAATCCGCAGGAGGCGATCATTCGTCCCCGCGCGCAGGTGCTGCAGCCGGGCAGCGCACCCGATGCGGCTGTGACGGTCACGGCGCTCGATCAGAGCGGGGCGGCGCCGGGCAATATGTTCGGCGGCGTCGAGGTGAAGTGGATCGGTGAGGGCGACGAGAAGCCCGAGACGAGCCTTGCCCTGCGCGAGATCACGCTGACGCCGCACGAGGTCGCCGGCACCATCACCGTGACGGACAAGCTCCTGCGCAACTGGCAGGGCTCGGCCGCCTTCATCGAAACGCAGCTGCGCGGCGCCGTTCGCCAGTCCGAGGACTTCGCCTTCCTGCGCGGCGACGGCATCAAAAAGCCGCTCGGCCTTCTGAACGCCGGCGCCACCTATAAGGTGAAGCGCGTCCAGGCCAACCGCATCACCTATGACGACGTCCTGGAGATGTCGGCGCGTGGGTACGGCAACGGCGTCTTCGTCTACAGCCGCTCGGCCCTGCCGGCGCTGAGCAAGATGACGGACCCGGAAGGGCATTACATCTGGACGCAGTCGGCGCGCGAGGGAGAGCCCTCCACGCTTCTCGGCCGCCCGGCGATCATGTCCGACCGCAACCCGCTCCTCGGCCAGTTCGGCGATCTCTGGTACGGCGATCTGTCCATGTACCTGATCAAGGACGGCTCCGGGCCGTTCGTCGCCGCGTCCGAGCACGTCCTGTTCAAGCAGAACAAGACGGTGATCAAGATCTTCTGGAACGTCGACGGCTCGCCCTGGCTGCGGAAGCCCCTGACGCTGGAGAACGGCTACGAGGTCTCGCCCTTCGTCGCCCTGGACGTGCCCGGCATCTGATCCGGATCGGCGCGGCCGCTCCGGCGGCCCCGCCTCTCGCCTGCCCCTTCATCCACTTCCGAAAGGAACCGCACCATGAGCGTCAAGCTCTCGCAGCGGCTGCGCGTCAACGCGGCCGTCACTCCGCAGGACATTCAGGCGGCCAAGACCTCGCCGTTCGTGTCCATTGCCGGTGCCAGTCAGATCATGGCCGCCGTCACCACCGCAGCGCTCGGCGTCGGCAAGAAAGCCGTCGTCCAGTTCCTGCAGGCAACCGATGCCGGGGGCACCGGCTCGAAGGCGCTCGGCGCGCCGGTCGAGAAGGTCGCGACGGCCGCAGGGCCGGTAGCCTTCACCGCCGAGGCCTATGCGGAGCGCCTGGACGAGGGCTTCGGCTTCGTCGCGGTGCAGCTCTCCTCCGACAACGGCGCGGCGGTGCTCGGCTCCGCCATGCTGATCAGCGGCGACAATCGCTTCAACCCGTAAGGCCGGACCCGTCCGCGCCCATCCTGACAGGAGACGATCATGACGGACCTGATCGAGCGCACGGCGCTCTCGGAATTCACTCAAGACGGCAAGCCGGTGCGCGTCGGCCAGGTGGTCACCATCGACCGCCTGCAGCTCGGCCGCCTGGTAAAGGCCGGATGCGTCGCCGAAAGCGACGAGGAGAACGCAGCGGTGCCGAAGGCCGATCTGCCGGCGACGCAGTGGGGCAGCGGCTTCGATTTCCAAAAAGAGATCGACGAGGCGGCGACGGAGGCGGCCGACAAGATCGCCGCCCATCGCAAGTCGGTCGATGACGCTCGCGAGACGGCCGAGCGCGAGATCGCCGGGCACCAGACCCGCACGACGGAGGCCGCCGAGGCGGCCGACAAGGCCATCGCGGCCCATGGCGAGCGCGCCCGCAAGGTGGGCGAGGAAGCCGACGAGGCGATTGCCGAACACAAACGTCGCCTCGAAGCGGCAACGCAGGAAAGCGGCGCGGGCAGCGGCGCCGAGACGAACGACACCCCGCCGGCCTCTGGCAAGCCCGGCAAGCCGAAGGGCTAATGCTCCATGTCCGTGCTGGTCCTGCACACCCCTCCGGCGAGCGAGCCGGTGACGGCCGAAGCCGTTGCCGCGTCGCTCGGACTGTTCGAGGCCGACGCCCGCCTTGGCGGCTTCATCCAAGTCGCTCGGCAGTCGCTGGAGGGGGTGCAGGGCTGGCTCGGACGGGCGCTCGTGACGCAGACCTGGGATCTCTATCTCGACGCCTTCCCGGCCGACGAGCTGCGTCTGCCGTTTCCGCCGTTTCAGCGGATCGACGAGATCGCGGTGACGGACGGGCAGGGCGTCGAGACGCTTCTGCCCTCTGCGCGGTATCGCGCCCTGAAAGGCGAGTTCGGCATCGTCGTGCCGAACGGCGGATGGCCGAACGTCGGCGCCGAGCGCCAGGGCGTGCGCGTGCGCTTCACCTGCGGCTACGGTGACACGGCCGAGGAGGTCGCCGCCAAGGCCGCCCCGATCGTCCAGGCGATCACGCTGATGGCGGGGCGCCTCCTCTCGGCCAGCCGTGCCGACATGGCGATGCGAGCGCGCACCGTCGAAGGCGTCGGCTCGACGAGCTGGATGAACCCGGACGATGTCCGCAAGGGCATCACCGCGACGGAGGACGCGCTGCTGGCGCCGTTCCGGGTGTGGTCATGACGCCGCGCGCTCGCGAGATGATGCAGGCCTATGCGGAAGAGATGCCCCGCTCGTCGGTGGTTCTGGTGCGTTCGGGCGCGCCGAACTGTCCCGTGCGCGCCCGCATCGTCGAGTTCAACGAAGCCGAGATCACCGCCGGCATTCAGGAAGGGCAGCGCAAGCTGATCGTGTTCGCGCCCGACGTGACATGGTCCGAACCGCTGCGGGAAGGAGACCGGGTGCAGTTCGACGGCCAGGATCTTTACGTGAACATCGTGGACGATCAGCGCCGCCGCGTGGACGGCACCTTGATCGCCTACGAGCTGCGGGCGAGCGGTCTGTGAAGCCGCCGAAGATCGCGCCGATCTTCCGGGAGGTCGAGCTGGCATTCGAGCGCCACCTTTCGCCCCGTGTCCGCTCGCAGCGCCTCGCCGCCTATGCGCTCGACAAGATCACGGAGGCGAAACAGATCAACGGCGGCGGGTCCGGACAGCTTGCCCCGCATCGCCAGATTGTCGACGGCCGGGAAGGCGCGCCGCTGATCTCCGTGAAGCCGGACGGCGTGATCGTCGCCCGCTTCGACCTCCTGAACGACGTCCTTGTGTGGATCGGCGCCGAGCTGCGGCGGAACTCCCCGGTTCTGTCCGGGCGCTTCAGCCAAAGCCATGTGATGTACGTCGATGGTGAGCCGCACGATCCGAAGACGCCGATCCCTGATGGGCAGCTTTATACGTTCGTGAACGTGCAGCCCTATGCGCGCCGGATCGAGAAGGGCTGGTCGAAGAAGGTCCCGGACGGCCTCTACGAAGGCGTAGCGGCGGTCGCCGGTCACCGCTTCGGCAACGTCGCCAAGGTGACCTTCGGCTGGCAGGCGCTCCAGGGTGCCGTGCCGCTCGAAGCCTGGGCGGGCAAGACGACGATGCAACGCAACGACCGGGACCTGAAGGACGCCGCGCTCGACGAGTGGCGGCGCCGGCAACCCACTATCTTCGTGAGGCCCCACTGATGGCCCATCCCATCGTCATGTCGGCGGTCGCCGCTCGGCTCGCTGCCGGCTTCCAGGAGCCTGACTGCCCGATCCGCGAGATCAACCGGAGGCCGGGCGCGGATCGCTCGCATTCGGCATTCGTGGTTCTCCAGTTCCCGTATTCGACGTCGGATCCGGCAACGGTCGGCGCGCCCGGCGGGCAGTGGTGGCGCGAGGACGGTGCGTTCCGCTTCGTGATCACCTTGCCGAAGGGCGAGGGCCTGTCGCTCGGCCCGATGTGGGCGGAACAGATCGCCTCACTGTTTCGCGGCGAGGAGTTCGACGGGGTGGTCTGCCTGTCGGCGGGCTCCCCCGTCGTCGATGATCGGAACGAGACGGACGCGTTCTTCCGATTGAGCTTCAGCGTCCCCTACGAGTTCCAATTCCAGAAGGCGGAACCATGATCAACGTGACGAACGTGTCCGAGCGGAGCACGACGCTTCCCCAGAAGGGAAAAGGCAGCGTCGAAATCCTGCCGGGCGAGACGAAGTCGGTCCAGATCGAGGCCGACAATCCGCATGTCGTGGCGAAGCTCGCCATCGGCACCATCCAGATCGAGGGCGAGAAGAAGCCCGAGCCCGCACCCGGTGGCCGTAAGCCGGCGGGCGAGAGCGGTGCCGGGTCCAAGCCCGACTAAGCCGCAAGCCCAAACCCCTCGCCCCGGCGAGACGTCCAGGCCGCCCCATGGGCGGCTTTTTTGTTGCCCCAACATAGGAGGTCGGCCGTGGGCCGGATCATCAAAACCGCAAAGACGAAGGTGTCGATCGGCGCCATCGCCGACGATACGTTCACCCTCGCCAGCGCCAAAGCCGACGCGACCTACAAGGCGATCGACGGCCTGACGAACATCGGCGGCTACGGCGGCACGCGCCAGCTGATCACGTCCGACCATGTGAACTCCGGTCAGACGAAGAAGGCCAAGGGCTCGATCAACTACGGGTCGATGGCGCTCACCTGCGATCGTCAGCCGGAGGACGTCGGGCAGCTCGCCGCGATCGAGGCGGTGGAGTCCCACGAGCGCTTCAACATCAAGGTCGAGATCCCGATCGGCAAGGGCAAGGTCCAGATCGACTACTTCCCGGCCTACGTGATGTCGAACCAGAAGGACTTCGGCGGCGCGAACGACACGCAGAAGCTCCAGCTCACCCTGGAACTCGACGACAAGCCGGTCACCGAAACCCCGGCCTGATCCCCATCGCCCGCGAATTCTTAGGCCGCGGGCGTGACGGGCGGCGGCGTGTTGTTCGGGCGCGCCGCCGCTCACCCCTTCCGAACCCGAACGATCCGAACCGATCGAGGACCATCCTATGAGCACGAAGCTTTCCAACGACGTCGAGGTCGAACTCGGCGGCGAGACCCATCTCCTGCGCGCCAACCTGAAGAACGCCACCGCGATCTCTCGCCAGTTCGGCGGCTTCGACGGCGCCGTGCAGGGCCTCCTGAACAGCAATCTCGACGTCTACCAGTCGATCGTCAAAACCGGCATCGTGACGGCCAAGAACATCTCCACCGACGATCTGAAGGAGATGGTCTGGAGCGCCGGCATGAACAAGCTCGTCGTGCCGCTCAGCAAGTTCGTTGGCATGTGCCGGAACGGCGGTCGCGATCCGGAGACGGAAGACGATCAGGCCCCCGACGAGGGACAGGCGGGAAACGGCGCCGCGGGCTGACGCCCGACGAGCTGTTCGTCTCGATCTATCAGGCGGCGATCCGCCTTCTGCCGGCGTGGTCGGACGACGCGATCATGTCTTGCGATCTCGGCCGTCTGCGCCTGGCGATCGATACGGCGCTCGAAGAGCGCGGCGCCGAGGAGCGGTTCCAGCTTCGGCTGCACCGCTACGAGGTCGAGGACCCGCCCCCGCCCGATCAGACCGACGACGAAATGGCCGCGAGCGCCCTCAGCGTCATGCAGATGCTGTGGCGGCAGTCCGACGAAGACGAGTAGGCGGCCCACGCAGCCGCCTTTCCCATCGCGATAGGAGTTCCCATGGCCGTCACGGAAACGCGCATCGAAGAGCTTGTCTTCCGTGGCAAGGCCGAGGGGATCGACCAGACCAAGACGGCACTCGACGGCCTCGCGGCAGCGCATGCCCGTGCTGGTCAGGCGGCGGGCGAGAACGCCCGCGTGTACGAGGAAGCTGGGCGTTCGATCCGCAATCCGACCGCAGCGTTCCAGGAGCTGCAGAAGCGCCTCGAAGGATCGCCCGCTGCATGGAAGGCTCTGGAGCGCGGCCTGCGCGTCGTCAGCCGCGCGGCCGATGACGGCAAGAGCGACGTCGCGGCGCTGGACGGCGCGGTAGACAATCTCCTGCGGACGTTCCAGCGCGCCGTCGCGCCGAAGCTGTCGCCCGACGTCGACCTCTCGCCGATGAAGGCGGCGATCGGCGCCGCCAAGAGCTTCGACGATCAGACGCGCGCCATGCTGCGCGGCATGCTGAAACAGGCGGAGGAAAGCCAGGAGGCCCTGCGCGCGCAGGCCAAGGCCGCCGAGGACCTGGCGCAGCGCACGGCGCGGTTTCGCGCCGAGCTGGATCCGCTGACGGCCGCGCAGGCCAAGCTGAATGCGGAACTCGCCGAAGCTCAGGCGCTCCGGGTTGCCGGTGCGATCACCGACGACGAGGTGATCCTGCGCACGCAGCAGCTGAACAAGGAATACGACAACACCTCGCGGCGCCTCACCACCGCGAACGACAACATCCGCCTGACCCAGGACCAGATGAAGAACCTGGGGTATCAGACGAACGACCTCCTGACGATGTGGGCGATGGGCGCCAGCCCGTTCCAGATCATCTCCAGTCAGGCGGGCCAGATCGTCCAGGCGCTGCAGGACGGCCCCGGCGGCGTGCGCGGCTCGTTGAAGGCGATCGGCACCACCATGATGGGGCTGATGACGCCGACGACGCTGGTGATGGGGGCGCTCGGCGCAGCGGCGCTCGCCGCCCGCTACTTCGGCAACGACACGGCCGCCAACTTGGAGAAGGCGGAGAAGGCCGCCAACTCCTATGCGGCCTCGATCCGCACGTTGCAGACGGCGCAGGGCGATCTCGGGTCCGTCATGGGCCGGATCTTCGACCGGGAGATGATCCGGTCGACGGAGGACGCGCGCCGCCAACTCGCGCTTCTCGCGAAGGAACAGGTCGCCGCCAGAGCCGCCCTTGCCGACACGCTGGTGGATGCCGGCAAGCCGGGCATGCTGGAAACGCTGAACCCCTTCGGTCCCATGCGCGAGCTGTTCCGTATGGGACAGGGCGAGACAAACCGGGGTACCTTCGGGTATCTCGGCGCCGAGTTCGAGGCGGGCCGTCGCTCGGCGCAGTCACTGCGCGAGGAGGTCGAGAGGATCCTTCTCGACAAGCAGCTGCCCGACGATCTGCGCGAGATCGGCGAGCGGATGCGCGACGGCGCCCGGCAGGCGGAAGAGGTGGAAGCCCGGATCAAGGCAATCACCAACGCGATCCGCGAACAGAAGCGCGAGATCGCCAACGACAACTACCGGAAGGCGGTGGACGCCTTCGACCGCTTCCTGCCGGACAACCGTACGGAGCGGCAGAAGATCGAACAGGCCTATCGCGAGCGTGTGGCCGCCATTCGGTCGCTCGACGACAATCCGCGCGCCATCGAGGGCCGGATGAACACGGCCGAGGCTCAGCGTCTCGCTGCCCTCAAGGAAATCGAGCGCCAGGAGGAGGTGCTTCGCCAGGGCCGCGAGCTGGACGTCCAGGGCATCACCGCCCGGACGGTGGCAGAGCGGGCGCTTCTGGCGGCCCAGCGCGAGCGCCTGGCGCTGTCTGAGCCGGGCGCGAACAGGGAGGAGATCGAGCGCAGGGCGGCAGCGGCATCCGTCATGGTGTACGCGCAGGCCGAGAGCGAGGCGGCGGAGGCGCTGCGTCAGGCCCGCATCGGCCGGGAACAGGCTGGGCTGGACGGCTATGCCGCCGAGGTCGCCGCGGTGAACGCGCAGTATGCCGAGCAAATCCGCCTGGCCGAGGGGTCCGAGGCCGCCGTTCGCGATCTGACTGAGGCTCGCAACCTCGAACTGGAGACGCTCGACGCCACGGTGCGCCGCTCGCTGTTCTCCGCGCAGGAGGAAGAGATGCGTCGCCTGCAGGCCGAGATCGGCCTGATCGGGTTGAACGACGATGCCCGTCGCGAGGCGCTCGCGACGCTTCAGGCGGAGATGGAGCTTCGCCGGCAGGGGATCGACCTCAACAGCGCTTGGGGGCAGAGCTATGTCGAGAACGCCCGCCAGATCGCGTCGATGGAAACGGTGCTGGATCGGCAGACGGAGGCCTTCGACGACCTGCGCGAGGCCGCCGGCAGCTTCTTCTCGTCGCTGTCATCCGGCAAGGGCATCCTGGAAACTTTCGTCGGCGCCTTCGCGCAGCTCGGCAACCGTCTCGCTCAAAAGGGCTTCGATCAGATCTTCGCAGGTCTCTTCGGCACGGGCGGGCAGGGCGGCTCGACGGTCGCGCAGGCGACGGGGGCGATCGGGCAGCTTCTCAGCGCCCCGTCGCGTAGCTCCTCCGTCGAGCGGACCTTCGCGGCCCCTGTCGGCCGTGTAGACCGCGCGCCGCTGGCGCCTGTCACGGTTTCGCTGCCGGCAACGGCCAGCACGACCGTCGCGCGCGCCGGCAACGCCTTTCTGGATCTGATCCGGCGGGCGGAGGGGACGGCGGGGGCCAACGGCTACAACACGTCGCTGGCGTATGGCCGGTTCACGGGTGGCGAGCGCAATCTGACGGGCATGACGCTCAATCAGATCGACGCCCTTCAGACGTCGATGCTGCGGCATCCGGGGAACACCTACAATTCCTCGGCGCTCGGCGCCTACCAGATCGTCCGCACCACCCTTCGAGGCCTGCGCGAGGAGCTGGGGCTCGACGGGTCGCAGCTGTACTCGCCCGAGCTGCAGGACCGTCTGGCGCTGACGCTCGCGCAGCGGCGCGGTGCCAGCGCGAGCGGCCTGCGTAATGAATGGGAGGGCTTCCGCCGGGTCGGTGAGGGCGAGATCCTCGGCGCCTATCGGGCCGGGGTGCTCGGCCAGAACACCGCCTCATCCACGAACGACACGCGCGTGATCCGCAAGGGCACGTCCGAGGGCGTCGTGGACGCGCAGCGCCGGCTCGGGAACATTCCCGTTCCGACGTCGCGCCCGACGATCCGTACCGATGCCGCCGGCAATGCGACGGGGTGGAACGGCTTCAGCCAGGCGGGGTCGATCCTCGGCGTCCAGTATCCGGGCTTCAGCGCCATGGGCGGGCTGTCCGCCGGTCTCGGTGGCTTCTCAGCCGGTTATCAGGGCGGCTCCCCCGTCATGGGGGGACTGCAGGGCGCGCTCGGCGGCTTCATGGCCGGTGGCCCGATCGGCGGGCTGATCGGCCTGGCGGCGGGTGCCCTTGGCGGTGTTCTCGGCGGTCGTGCCCAGCGCAAGGCCGCTCACCAGCAGGCGGCGGACAAATGGGCGGAGGTCCAGCCTCAGTACCAGGCGTTCAAGAAATCCCTCTCCGGCGAGGAGACGGGCAACCTGCGCGCCTTCATGTCTGAACGGTGGAACACGCTGCGCGGCTTCATCGACGTCGGCTCGAAGGCCTGGAAGATGGGTTCGGGCAATTCGTCGGCCGAGTGGTCGGACACGTTCATCAAGATCTCGGAGGCCTGGCACAAGGAAATCGACAAGTTCCGGGAGGGCTTCGCGCCCGCCCTGGAAAGCCTGGCCAGCGGGCTCGGCATCGACAACGCTTTCTCCAAGGGGCGTGACGCGGCCGCGCAGCTGAAGACCAAGGTCCAGCAGTTCGTGGACGACGTGAAGGTCGCCTACGGCGAGGCCTGGATGGGAACCGGCGACGTCGTCGATCCCCGCTACTCGGCCGAGTATGACGCGATCGAGGAGCGCACACGCTCCGAGCGGGAGGAGAATGTCCGCAAGGCGAAGGAGGCCTCGCGCGAATACGCCCTGTCGATGCTGTTCACGGACAAGACCGTGTCCGACGTCGGCAATGCCCTGCAGGGTCTCAGGGGCACGGCGGCGGGGCTCGTGTCGGTGCTGGTCGAGTTGGGGGATACGTCCCTCAAGGCGGCGGCCGACATCAACGATCGGCTGACCCAGGCGATCGATCGGGTGCGCAAGACGTTCGTCGAGGACATCAAGGCGCGCATCAACGACCTGTCGGGCGTCGGCTACCTCAACGATGTCGCGGAGCTTCTGAAGGTCCGTGACACCATGCTCGCGGACGCAGCTCTCCTGAACGAAGATCCATCCCTTGTGATGGACTGGTTCAAGCTGGCCGCGCAGGACATCGTCAACGGGTCGGAACTGACCGGCTCGGCCTTCGATGCCCTGGTGGCGAAGTTCCCCGAGCTGGCCGGGGTGGTGAAGTCCTTCTCCGAGGCTGTCACCGTCACGACGGAACAGGTGCAGGAGAATTACCAGGCGTTCTTGGAAAGCCGCCTCACCGAACTCACGGCGGCGCGGGCCGATGCGGAAGCCAAGCTCCAGTCCGCCTACCAGCGGACGGTGGATTGGGTGAAGTCCCTGCGCGAGTTCGTGTCGGGCATGAACCTCTCCGACACGTCGCCCCTGTCGGGCAAGGCGAAGGTAGATGCCGCGGCGGCCTCGTTCCGGGACGTCGCGGCGCTGGCGGCCTCCGGCGATCCGGAGGCGCAGCAGAAGCTCCTCGGCGTCAGCCAGGAGTATCTGGATGCGGCGCGGGACTACTACGCGTCGAGCGAGGCCTTCTATCGCGTCTTCGACGAGGTGCAGGGCACGCTGAAGTCGGCCGACGCCAAGGCGAGCGCCGAACTCGCTTACATGAAAACCCAGGCGTCCTTCCTGGAGGCGATCGACGACAACACGAAGTCGCTCGCCACGCTCATGGGCGAGTGGATCGCGGCCGAGAAGGCGGAGAAGGAGCTACAGAAGCAGGTGGACGGCAATCGGACCTTCGGGGCGAACCCGGAGCGCAACCGTGCGATCGACGCTGGCATTCGGCAGCTCGGCCTTCGTTACACCGGCAACTACGGCTTCCAGGCGGACGGGAGCGATCCTTTCCGCTCGTGGCGCGAGAGCCTGCCGGCGGAACAGCTCGCTGCCGTGATCGGGGTGATCCAGCAGTACATCGGCATCAACCGTGCCGGTGGCGGGCTGATCACCGGGCCGGGGACGTCCACTTCGGACTCGGTGCCGGTGAACGCGTCGAACGGAGAATACATGCTGCGCGCGGCGGCTGTCGCCGCGCTCGGCGTGTCCACGCTCGACGAAATCAACCGCACCGGGCGTCTGCCCGCCGTCGTGGTGCCGGAGCGGGCGCGCCCCTTGCGGGCGGCCAATTCCGGCAGCGCTGCGGACATGCAGCTCCAGAGCGAGCTGCGGCGCCTCGGCGACATCGTCTACGCCTCCGGCCAGGAAACGCGGGAGCGTATCGAGAAGACCAACCAACTCCTCGGAAAGGTCAAGCAGGCGCTCGACCTCGCAGCGTGAGGGAGATCCATGCAGTACCTGATCGACCTCGGGGGGCGGCACCGGCAGAGCGGTGCCGCCACCGTGTTCCGGTTCTGCGTCGGCCCGGCCGGGTACAACACCCGGCCGGACGACGACGTGCCGAACGTGCATTACCAGCCCCGGATCAACTCGACCGGGGATTATCGCCGCGCCCTGTTCGGTGGCCAGGGCCGCACCACCGGGGCGGCGGAGGTGGATCGGGGCGAGATCCTTCTGAACAATTCGGACGGCGGCCTCGACCGTCTCCTCGAGTACGCCTTCGACGGTTACGATCTCACAATCTGGAGCCTTCCCAACGCCCGCGCCCGCTTCGGGACACGGCAGGCGGTGTTCCGCGGCACGGTGGAACAGGTCGACGTGACGTGGGAAGAAATCCGCCTTCGCATCCGCACTCGGCTCGCCATCCTCGACAAGCCGATCCAGGAGGCGGTCTATGCCGGCACGACGATCGCCGGGGGCATGATCGAGGCGGAGGGTGACGAGAACCTGAAGGACGCCCCACGGGCGATCCTCTACGGCGCGCCGAAGCTCGTCGCGCCGGTTCTCGTCAACCGGTTCGACCAAGTCTACGGCGTTGGCCACAAGCTGTCCGCCGTGCGCACCGTTCGCGACGCCGGGGAGCCGCTGACGGCGACGGGGCAGGATTATCCGACCCTCGCCGCCCTGCTGGCTTCCACCATAGCCGGCGGGTTCTATGCCACGTGCCTGGCGCTTGGCCTCATTCGGCTCGGCCCGGAGACGACGCAAGGGACGATCACGGTGGAGGCCGTCGAGGGGGCGGCGCCGGCTGACCGGACGGCAGGGAAGGTGGTCCGCCGCATCCTGATGGAGCGCGCCGGCTTGGTGCCGGGGGTAGACTTCCTCGACAGCGACATTGCTGCGCTGGATGCCGCCAACAGCGCCGAGGTGCAGTTCTGGCCAGGCGCGAGTTCGGTCAACATGCTGGCGGCGATCAGCGCGATCCTCGACAGCATCGGCGCCTCGATCTCGCCCGACCGCCTCGGCGTGTTTCGCCTGGTGCGGTTCGACGCGCCGAAGGGCGAGCCGAAGCGGACCTTCACGCATGTCGAGATCGTCGAGGCGAACGGCACGGGCATTCAGCGTCTGGCAACGGGCGACAGCGGCGGCGGTTTGCCGGCGAAGTCGATCACCGTGCAGCATTCGCTGAACCACGCGGTGATGGCGGAGGACAGCCTGTCGGGCTCGACGCGGGAGACCAATCCCGACTTCGTGGCCTTCGTCACCAAGGAATGGCGGCAGGAAGAGGTGAAGGACGACGCGACGGCCGAGCTGCACAAGCTGGCGCCGAAGCTCTCGTTCCAGACCCTTCTCGTCGACAAGGCGGCGGCCAAGGCCGAAGCGACGCGTCGCATGGCGCTCTATGGCCGCCAGCGCGACCGCTACGACGTGCCGGTACCCAGCCGCTATGCCGGCGATCTCGATCTCGGCGACGTCGTGCGGCTTCGCCTGCCGCGCTTCGGCATGGACGACGGCAAGCTCTTCACCATCGTCGGGATGCGCGAGGACCTCGGCGACGGCGTCACGACACTGGATCTATGGGGGTGACACGATCGCGATGATGCGGCTTCTGTTTCCGAACCTCGCCTATCTCGCGGACCTGTCGTCGCCCGCCGGCGGGTGGCAGGCGGGCGATCTGTCGATCGACGCTCTGCACGATCCGGTGCTCGGGCATGTCGCTCGCTCCACCGGGCTCGATCCTAAGAAGACGAGGGTCTCCTTCGCACTGGACCGTCCGCGCCAGGTTGGGGGTCTCGTCGTCCTTGGCCACAACCTTTCGACAGGGGCGCGGCTGATCGTGCAGGGCGCGCACGACGCGGCCTTCACCGACATCGTGTTCAACCCGGGCGCCGAACCGGTCGAGGTCTATCCCCGGTTGTTCCGCACGCGGGATCTGGCCTGGTCGCACCCGAACTGGTTTTCCGGCAAGCCGCTGGTGGAGGATCTCGGTATCACCACCACGGCGGCGTTCTGCCTGTTCGGCCGGAACTGGACGGCGCGCTTCTGGCGCGTCGTGTTCGACGATCCGTCTAACGGAGACGGGTTCGTGGATGTCGGCAAGGTATTCCTCGGCCCGGCCTTCGACCCGCCGCACAACTACATGTTTGGCGCCGCCCTCAGCGTCCAGGACGAAAGCCGGATGACGCAGTCGCTCGGGGGCACGCGCTTTTTCGACCGGCGCGGCAAACGGCGGCGGATGGAGTTCGCCTTCGACATGCTGCGCGAGCGGCGGGAGTTCTCCCGCTGGTTCGACATGACGGCCCGGCTCGGCATCACTGATGAGGTGATGGTGATCCCCGACCCCGACGACATCCGCAATCTCCAGCGGCGATCCTTCTGTGCGCATCTGCGCGAGCCGACGCCGCTGGAACAAGCCTTCCACAAACACATGAGCGCATCGCTCGTAGCCGAGGAGCTGATCTGATGGCGGCACCCCGCCCGACCACGCCGCGTGAGGACTTGGCCTTCACGCGGATCCCGCAATACAACGTTCGCGCCTACAACGTGGCGTCCAACCCTTATGGGTTCGACGAAGACGGGCATGCGGTCAACCTGATGCCGCTCGCCGACGATCTCGGCGTCGTGGCGCGGTATGCCGGGGAGATGGCCGCTACGGCGCACGCCAGTGCGGAGCGGATCGAAACTGCCGTCGAGGCGATCGAGGCTGGGCCTGTGGTTTCGGTGGTTGGGCGCTCAGGCGTCGTCACCGCCGATCATATCAAGACGGCGATCGGCTATGAACAGCTCGCCGCGGATATCGAACAGGATGTCGAGCAAGCGGTGAACGGTCTGACGGGCCGCGTCAGTGCCGTGGAAGCCGACTTTCCCTCCCGTGCCCTGATCCTTTCTCAAGCTTTCGCCCTGACCGGAGTCCGCTAACATGGCCCTCTCGAACCTCGCTGCATTCACCAAGACGAAGAAGACCGGCGTCGCCGTCCTCTCGGCGGCGAAGACCACCTATGGCGATGCCGCGAACGCCGTGCTCGCCTTCACGGCCGGGCCAGACGGATCGCTCGTCCGTCGGGCGACGGCCATCCCCCGCGCGACTAACACGGCAAACCAGTTGCAGATGTATCGCTCGACCGATGGCGGGGCGACGCTGACCTATGCCGGCTCGGCTCTCATGGCGGCCTATACGATGAACCAGACGACCGCAACGCCGGTCACGGACTTCGGCATCAACTTCGCGCAGCCGCTTTCGCTTCAGTCGAACGAGCGACTATATTTCGCTGCCGGCGTCGCGGTCGCGGCGGGTATCGTCGTCACTGTCGAGGGCGAGGACTTCTGACCATGTTCGGAATGTCACCGACCTACGATCAGGGGATGCAGCCCCAAGCCATAGGAGCTGGGGCTGTGTTCAAGCCCTGGCTCCTCGATTTCGCCAACGAGTTTGACGTTTCAATTCCATTTTTCATTGTCGAGAATGGAACATATAGGATTACCGCCCGCGCAGGTGGCGGGAGCGGATCGGCGAGCGGCAACACCGTAACAGCCGGCGGCGGCAGCGGTGCGTTAGCGCAGAAAACGCTAAAACTCTCCGCTGGCGCGAAGTTGCAGCTTTGTGTTGGCAAAGGTGGATCGGGCGTATCCAACGGACACGGTCGGGCCGGCAGTACTTCTTACGTTACCGGCCCTGGGATTGACCTCTATTGCTATGGCGGAGAACCGGGGACCGCTTCTGGCGGCGCGGGCGGGCAAGCAAACGGTGGTGACCTCAACCTCAACGGTTCGGCAGGCGGGCAGTGGATGAACCAATACACACCGAGCGATGGAGCGCCTGGGCTTGGCCCGGCCGGAGGCCTTGGCGGTAAAGGTTCTACCGCAGGATTGAGTAGCGCTTACGTTGCGGGTGGCGGAGCCGGGGCACCGGGGCTTGTAGGCTTGCCAGGTGGAACCGGAAGCGATGCAAGGGACGGAGCCAATCTAGGCTCTGCCTCGGTCTTCAATGGGGCCGGCAGCGGCGGCACCAACGCATACCAGACAAACCCTGGGGCGACAGGCAATGGCGGCAACGGAATCGTTCGCATCGAGAGGATTGCCTAATGATATATTCGCGCGTCACCCTCGCAACGCTTGAAGCCGGCACGCCTACCGGTCTGCCTACTGAACTCCAAGGTCTTGACCTCGTTACACTCGCCAACCTGCCCGCCGCCCTCGATCCTGTGCCTGAGCAATTCGAAGACGTCGGCTTCTGGCCGGCAGACCTTCTGCCGGTCGAGTTCGACGCCCGGAAGAAGGTTGCGACCGGAGAATTCGCCGTGACGCTCGACGCTGAGGCAAAGCGTGTCTCGGCGACCCCGATCCTGCGCGACCTGACGGCGGAGGAGATTGCCGCTCTGCCATCCGTACCTGAACCGCGTCCCACCACGCTCGGGCGACTCCAGTTCATCGTCCTGGCACAGTCCGCCGGCGGGATGACAGACGCCATGCTCGTTGAGGCGAAGGACAACCCAGCCTTCGCGGCTTTTTGGATCAAATACCAGATGGCCGAAGCAGTCGAGCGTGACGATCCGATCACGCGCGGCTCGCTCGATGCGCTGGCTGCTGGCGGGTATCTGCCGAAGGGCAAGGCGGCTGTGATTGAGGCTTGGCCGACCGTTTGAGGCGGCGGCGCCTATCGCGCCCATAGACGGTCATGGGCGACCCGCTCGGACAGTCGTCCGCAAGCCGAGCGGGTCTTCGCAAAGATGTCCGGGAGGACTGTGCGATGCAGTATGGTGATGCATCGTAAGGCTGGCTGTCAATCCTCGTGACGCCCGCCGGCTAAAGGTCGACCCGTCCGGGTGTGTGCAGGCCGGACGGGTCTTCGCGTCGTACTGGGCAGTTCGCTTCGCGATGCGAATATCTGACCGGTTTCCCTGTTTGTAGTCAATCAAATCTGTGGTCACGGCTCACCGCCAAATCGACTTCCCGCAATCCTGAGTTACGTTAGGATATGTGCAGGCAAAAACCGGGAGGCAGTGAGATCAAGAGATGGGTGACCTAGGTCCAGATGTAGAGGCGCTTCTCACCGAAGTTGGACGGACGCTACTTCTCTGGGGCTTCCTTGAAACCCAAATGGTCAGGGAGGGCTTCGATTGGAAACGTTCGCTCGCGCAAGTTGATAGTAGCGATCCGGACTATCCAATCCTCCATGAACTGAAAGATGCGCGGCTGATACGGAATGCCTTGGCGCACGGGATAAGGGGAGTTTCGGCAAGCCCATGGTCGGACGAGGAGGCACACGTCATTTGTCAGACGTTTGATGGAAGTCGGCGGACCATCACCTACGGCGATCTTCGCCGCACCCAAGCTCAGATAATGCAGCTCCGGCGGATGTTCCCTTTTCCGCACTCAGCGTTGTTTGGGTCACGCTAATTGGACGTCGCCGCTGAGCCATCACCTCGCTCAAGCCACCAATGACTGTCGCCGCGAAAGCGAACCAAACCGAAGGCAACTGCGGTTCTTCCTGCAGGGCTGGATGAAGGGCTTCGGGCATCGGTGTAGCCTTGACGGAGCGCTCTGATGCGGCGGTCCAGCTCGCATTCGTGATCAGCGTCATCATCGACCTTATCCGGTGGAGTTTCATCTCCCAATATCCGGTCGGTTGTTAGTAAAGCACGTCCGTGCGGGTCACAAATGTGTTAGACTAGGTAGTTCGGGCACGATACAATATGTGCCGCATATGATCTTGTGACGCGCGAGTGATGGCGGCGATGCAATTCACGCTTAGCGGTGGGATAAGTGCGTAGTGCTGACACATGACTGTGTGCCTGATGCTCGTACGGGCGAGGATTAATGTTTCTGTTTGTCAGGAGGGCTAGTGTGCTCGGATCGATCATTAGTACCAACTAATGCAAATATTACGCCTGCCACCGCTGCGAGGTTCGCAAGAAGCACGCATCCAATAAGTGTAGCGAATGAACTCATAACCGCTTCCCCTGACTGACGTGTAGGATACACCCAGAGGTTATGGCCCTGTCTACCCTCAGATCTGGCAATGCGCACGTTTGTTACGTAAGGTTTTATTACAATGCGGCGTTTCCGACCGTAAGGGAAGCATAGTTTAGCGCAGAACGGTTTCAGCGTTGCTGCGGATCTGAACGGTCGAAACGAGAAAGGCGCCGGGGTGTCTTCAAACCCGGCGCCTCGTCACGGTCGAGCTTAACGCAACACGCTCGACTGCCGAGCATGACATCACGTTCCGCTTAAAGATTTGTTGCCCGTAGCCTGTGAGCGATCGGATGCCATGTTTCCAATCTGCCCACCCGGCAAAGCCACTGTGAACCAATAGCGCTCCGCTAGGCTCACTCCGTTGGAATATGCGTGGCGGCTGTGGGGATCAAGTCCTTCACCCATTCGATGTGACGCACCCTGCCGTTCTCGTCGCAAATTTCCATCGCGGCCCATACGGGAAACGGACGCCCGGCTCTCAGCTCATTGCTCGCGAATGTTCGGCAGTCTCCGATCGCCTTGCGCGTAGCGGCTTCGAGGTTTGGCATCTCTGAACCTTCGGGGTCGCTGATGACCTCACTCCCGGTGAAGAGATTGAACTTGAAGCGTGGCATTCTCAGCCTCCTTCCTGCGGGCAAAAAACTGCAAGCAGAGACCAAAAGCAACGCTTGAACCGTACCAGCTGGCACTGAAAGCTGGGATGGCAACCATTCAGCTGGCGTGCGGTGAACCCTCTCCACGTATCAGGACATTGCGCTTCAGCGCCATGACGAGCGCGGTACTCACTGCTGTGCTGGCGCAGCCGGCACCGAATTAGGCGTGACTTCCTGAACGCGCTCCTGCGCCGATTGGACTCGCTCCGCTTCTCGCGCTGCGGGATCCTGTTTCGCGTCGCCAATGAAGATGAGCCCAAGGACCACGAGTAGCCCTACGCTCAGGCCCAGCAGACCGTAGCGCACGGCCTTAATGGCCTTTTTCCGTTTCCGCATCCGCGTCATCTCGCTGGCTCTGTTTCTAAGCCAAGTGATTGAGGCTGCATCTGTTCCTCCCCCGGCGCCCGTGAGGCGCCTTTTTCATGTCCGGAGATTTCCCATGGACCGCTTCAACGGCTTCCGCGGCGCCGCGCGCCCGCTCGACGATATCGACCTTCCCCGCCTCGGCCATCGCATCGGCGTCGGCGAGGACGAGATCCACGCCGTGATCGACGTCGAGGCCGCTGGCGGCGCCTGGGACGCGCGCGGGCGGCCCAAGATGCTGTTCGAGCCGCACCGGTTCTGGAAGAACCTCGGTCCCGGCGCAAAGCGCGACCGCGCCGCTCGCGAGGGCTTGGCCTATGCCAAGTGGATCCGCGGCAACTATCCGAAGGACAGCTACCCGCGCCTCCTGCAGGCGATGGCGATCGACGAGACGGCGGCGCTGAAGTCCGGCTCCTGGGGGCTCGGGCAGATCCTCGGCGAGAACCACGCCATGCTCGGGTATGACACCGTGCAGGACATGGTGCTCGACTTCCTCGACGACGCCGACAAGCACCTGGAGGGGATGGTCAACTTCATCCTGTCGGCCAAGCTCGACGACGAGCTGCGGGCGCGTGACTGGGCGGGTTTCGCGCGGGGCTACAACGGGCCGCAGTATGCCGAGCACGGCTACCATACCAAGCTCAAGGCGGCGTTCGATCGGTGGTCGAAGATCCGGGATACGCCGTGGTCGCCGGCCGACGAGGTGATCAGCGTGCCGGTCCCGGCGCCGCGTCCGGAGCCGGCGGCGACGATCGGGCACAACAGCGGGCCTCCGATCGAGGCGCCCCCGGTCGTCCCCGTCCCCACCGGCGGCCCGAACGCGAAGGCCAACGGCGCCACCCTTGGACCGATTATCGTCGCGCCGCTTTTGCTGCTGGCGGCAAAGTTCGGTTGGATCCCGCACGAGGTCGCTGCCGATCCGGAGACGGTGATCCTCCTGACAGCCGCCGTCTCGGCGATCGGGGCGCGTCTCGCCGCCTGGTACGCGCCGCGCAACGCCGTCGCCTGACGCATCCCAGCATACCCGAAAGGCATTTCAGAGAATGAGCACCGAAGGCGAGGGCGCCCCGATGAACACTCCGAAGTTCGACTGGACCATCAATGTGTCCACCATGATCGCGATCGGCGGCGTCCTCGCCGTCGCCGTGACCGGCTGGTTCACCTTGCGCGAACAGGTCAACACCAATACCCGCGACATCGGCGGCTTGAAGATCTCACAGGCCGAGCTGGTGCTGAAGCGCGACACGCGGATCGTGGAGGTGGACCGGCGGCTTGCGGCCTATGACGAGGTCCGCTTCCGCGTGCAGGCGGTGGAGGAAGCGCTGAAGGCCACCAACGCCAGGGTGGACGCTTCCCTCGCGAACATCAGCGCGGGCCTGCGTGAAATCAACCAGGCGGTCGGCGGTCTCGCAACGAACGTGGCCGTTCTGACCCAGCGGCTGGAAATGCAGGCGCCTGGGCGCCGGGCTGCACTTGGCCCGGTGCCGCCGGGATAGCATCTCATTTTCGAGCGTCGGCCAGTCTCGTAACGGGCTCGATGGGAACGCGCTGTCCTCCCAGCCCGACGAAAGGCTGGGATGTCATGCACATGCCTTGATTGAAAAGGACATGCCCATGCTGCGTGATGGCGACGATCCGAAGGTGGGACAGGTCTACAACTGGTACCTCGACTGCGCTGCAGATGGCACGCACAGTGCCGAAGGCATCGCGAAGAAGCATCTGAACCTCACGATCCAGCGTTCGCTGATCGACAGCTACATTCCAGGCGACTTTCGCCGCCTGTCGTTTGCCGGGCTGGACACGCGGGACATGCAGGCGCTGATCGACGCCGCCGCCGCATCCGGTGCTGAAACCGCTGCTGAAGGTCTCAAGAGTTTCTTCGTTGACGTGGAAAAGTTCGGCGTTTGGAAGGGGATCATCGAACGGTTCCGGACCCGCAAGCTGAAGGCGCCATCGATTACTCGCCGCGACAGAGCCCTGAACGATCGAGAGTTCCGGGCGGCCTTCGATGCCTACCGGATGGGTGCCGAAGGCGGCGCCGTGGTCGATCGTGGGCCGTGTCTGGCCATTCTGGTTTCAGCGATCACGCTCCAGCCGATCGCCAATCTCCTGCATCTGCGCCGGGCCGACATCGACTTCGAGCGCAGTATTTGGGTGAATGCGGACAGCGATGGCGCCCGCCACTTCGTGCATATGCCGAAGTACGCAGCGGAACTCTTGCAGCGCGCCATCGCTCTCGGCGATTTCTGCAACCGCACCGAACCGACCGAATTGGTGTTTCCCGAGAACGGACAGAAAGGCGATCCCAAGCGGTCGTTTTCGTATGCCTCGATCTACGAGGTCACCGACAAGCTCCTGCCCCGCCAAGACATCAAGCCGACGGATCTCGCCTGGACGGGAATCACTTCGCTGCGCGGGCTCAAGGACGAACGGGTCGATGCCCTTGTCGAGCGTATTCTCTTCGGTTGTAAGGCGGAGCCGGCCCAAGGACATGTAGCGCTCATGGAAGGGTGGATGACCCGCCTCTACGAAATGATCGCTCCGCCCAAACGGGTGGCTTGGCGTTAGAAATTTCTTCAGAGACCGGAGGTAGTTTGCCTTCACCGGCAGCGATCAAGAGTAACGATCGCAGGCATGAGGCCACTGCTTCGGTTCGACGGTTCGATCCGTCATGTCCCACCAGTATCTTTTACGGGACAAGAAATACATGTCTTCTGTTAACTTCAACGGCGCCGCTCAGTCCGCTCTCCGCACGCTGCAGGCCAGCAACCGCGATCTCGACGCGACTCAGGCGCGTATCTCGACCGGCCTTCGCATCGGCGAGGCCAAGGACAACGCGGCCTACTGGTCGATCTCCACGACCCTCAAGTCCGACAACAAGGCCCTGTCGTCGGTCTCCGACGCGCTCGGCCTCGGCGGCGCCACCGTCGACGTTGCCTACGAGGGCCTGAACCAGGCCGCCGACGTCCTCGACGAGATTAAGAAGAAGATCGTCGCCGCCAGCGGTGACGCGGCCGACAAGGTCGCGCTCCAGAGCGAGATCAAGGAGCTGCAGAAGCAGCTGACCGCGATCGCCGGGGCCTCGAGCTTCTCGGGCGAGAACTGGCTGGCGATTGACTCCTCGTCGTCGTCCTACCTCGCCGAGAAGACGGTCGTCTCCTCGTTCAACCGCGACAAGTCCGGTGCGGTGACGCTCGACACGATCAAGATCGCCTCGGGCTCCTTCGCCCTGACGGATGCCAGCGGCACCAAGGAAGGCATCCTGGACGGCGGCAAGCTCGGTAACCAGCTGATCGGTGGCATCGAAGCCGTGGCTTCGGGCACTACCGTCACCGCCGCGAAGGCAAGCGCCAATCTATCGGGCTTCGCTGTGGACACCGCCAATGCGCAGACGTTGAACGCCACGATCACCGTAAATGGCTACAACTACACGATCAGCGGTGCGAACAACATTGCGGCCAACGGCACGACAGCCGCTGTGAAGACGCTGATCGACAATGCTGTTCCTCAGTCGGGTGCACCGGCGCTGTCGACCCTCATCACGGTCACGGTGGTGGACGCCAACAATGTGCTGCTCGAAAGCATCGACAGCAACGACAACCAGACCATCTCGGTAGTTCTTGGAAATGCGCCCGCCGATGGTGGCATGGTCGCTGACACGCCCACCGCGGGCGTCTCGGCGGGCCTTAAGACGGACGGCACTGCGTTTGGTTCGGGTAAGATCCTTCTCGATGGGAACGACTCGATCGACTTCAAGGTGACTGTGAACGGCGTCGCCAAGGAGTTCAGCGTCACTCAGGCCACCGTGCTGGCGACTTCTGGTCTGTCGCCAGCAGGCGAAATCTCCGACGCCGACGACTATGCGAAAGTGATCAACACGGCCCTCTCGCAGGCTGGCATCACCGGTCTGAAAGCAAAGGTTGACGGCGCGAACGTGGACTTCCATGCGGCCGGTGCGACGACGATGAGCACCGCCGTTGCTTCGGCAAGCCGCGGCACGAGCATCCTGACGCTGGACGTCACCACGGCCAGCCGCGCCAAGCTGACGACCTACCTCAACAGCGTTAATACGGCGCTGTCGAAGGTCACTGCGTCGGCCTCGACGCTGGGCGCGATCAGCAAGCGCATCGAGCTCCAGAAGGACTTCGTGACCACGCTGATGGACACGATCGACAAGGGCGTGTCCGGCCTCGTTGACGCCGACATGAACGAGGAGTCCACCAAGCTCCAGGCTCTGCAGGTCAAGCAGCAGCTCGGTGTGCAGGCTCTGTCGATCGCCAACCAGTCGGCGCAGAACGTCCTGTCGCTCTTCCGCGGCTAATCTCAAAAGCCTCGATACGGGACCTTCGGCCTCCAGGCCGAAGGAACTGTTTGGGAATGAGCCTCCGGACCGAACGGTTCGGGGGCTTTCCGTGTTTGTTCTGGCGGACGCACGGTTTGGGAAAGGACCGCTACCGATCGTGTCGGTTTCTGCGACGACCCGCAGATTTCTACGTTGGACAGTTGCCATCCTTGATCGACCCGCGGCCGGTGACGATGTCGATGATCTCCAGTTCGGCGAGCTGCTGGATGGGATCGGGACCAGGGACCACGCCACGCGCGATCAGCATCAACCGGGCTCCGACGTACTCGCGGGTTTCCTTGCGCGTGCACCAGTCCGCGTAGGCGATCGGGTCGTCGGCCCCCGGCCGGGAGGGATGTCGGTCATCGCTCATGATCGGCCTTGTCGAATCATCGCGGCGTTCTCTATCCGTTCTCGATGCCCTCGCGCGATAACGATGGCCTGTTTCTGCACCGCGCTCAACAGCTCGGCCTAGTCATCCGTGTCACCTGCAACTTCTGCCGGCAGGTGCGGTACTACGACCCTGGCGACATGCGTCTGCTGCTGGGTGATGTCGAGATCGACGGCCTGCGTCGGCGCCTGAAATGCGAGGAGTGCGGTCGACCGGACTACATGGAAGTCGAGGGACGCAACATGGCGGCGTCTGAAAAGGAGGGGAAGGTGCTGCGCCGGCTGCATTCCATCCGCATCGTGCGGCGGCCGGTCTGGAAGGACGTGGCGATGTGAGGCGCGGTCATTCCGCCTTCAGCGGTGACGGGCTCGCCTAGCTGTTGCCGAGGGCTGAAATCACGAGCTTGAGCCCGTCCTTCAATTCACCCTCCGGCAGCGCCTCCAGACGCTCCGCCATTTCCAGCGTCGTCCAATGCAGGTTATGGGTCCGCTCGATCTCGGGGTTCTCCTCGAGGCCGGCGTAGAACCTCCGAACGTCACAGCCGAGCGCTTGGCTCAATCGATAGAGCATACTCGCGCTCATCGCATTGAGGCCGGTCTCGTATCGCTGAATCTGCTGATGGGGGATCTCAAGTTTTTCACCCAGCTCAGCCATCGTCAGGCCGGCCTGCTGGCGAAGGTCGCGCAGGTTGGATCCGAGATGAATGCTGCTAGGGGTTTTCGGCACGGCGCCCGCCTTCCCGCTCAGCGTTCATGGTCGGTGGGGTTGCGCGGTCGATCAGCGCCAGGAGGATCTTGCGCACCTCCGCGTCGGAGATCGCCTCCAAACTCTCGGCGTGCTTGACGATCGACCATTGGCCTTTGCGGATCGAGCCGCGCGCCTCGACACCTGGCAGTCCCTCGTAGAAATAGCCGACTTCGACGTCGAGGAGGATCGCGAGCTTGTAGAGCGTCTCCGCGCCGATGCGGTTTGCGCCGGCCTCGTACTTCCGGAGCTGCGGCGTGCTGATGCCGAGTTCCTTCGCGAGACCGTTCTGACTCCAGCTCAGTTCCTGGCGGCGTTCGAGAACGCGCTTGCCCAGGTGAACCTCGATGCCCTCGGCCATCATGGTGCCTTCCTCGACGCTAGACCGCGACGAAGTGGGCCATCTGCTGACCCCGCGGGTGGTTCCAAGAATGGATGCCGTCCAGACGCCAAGCGAGGCCTTCCATCGCGAAGTGGATGTCTCGTTCCCATACGTGGAACGGATCGCAGTAGGAGAAGGTCTCGACCTCGCCGTGTGGCGGCTGTCGAATTGAGGCGCTAAAGTCGACATCGTCTTGCGCAATAAAGAGGCTGCAATAGAAGCGCCCGCCCGTGCGCATGCGAGGATGCAAGCTAGCAAGGCACAGACGCAAGTGATTAATTGGCAGGTGTGTAAAGACGTCTCGCGCCAGCGCAGCGTCGAATAACACTCCTTCGAACGGTGAAAGGAAATTTCGCTCGTTGCCGACGTTCCTTAGCTTAGGGCGACCCGTTAAAGCATGATAGCTGGGTGTCGGGTCATAGCCATCAGCGAGTAGCGCCGCTATATAATCAATACCATAAATGTTACCAGAATTGAGATAAGACGAAAGAGCGATTTTTACACCGGGAGAGTCGCAGCCGAAATCAACCAGCTTGTCGCTGGGACGAAGGCCATCGGCAACGAGATGGTCTCGCTGCAGGGCGCCTATTTCGCTTACATTGCCGCCCGCTGTGTCACGGTGGCATTGAAGTGCGACGAGCCTTCTTGCGACGTTATCGTAGGGCAGGAGGGACATGGACCTCTCGTCATTGACCGCTTAGACATCGCGGCTAGAGCTGATCATCACGCTTTTCGAGTGCAGCTGCGCGAAATTGATGCTGCAACGCTGAGTGTCAGGGGGGCACTTAGCGGGGTCAAGCCGTCACAAATCCATCCCGCTGGCAGCCAGAAGCCCTGAAACCCACGGGTTCGGGGAATTGTGTTGAAATCTCGGAACCTTAACCGAACCTGTCTTGCCGTGTGGCGCTTGTGCATCACACAAAGTAGGTGGCGGAGCATCTGATACGGAACACGCTTGCTCTGGGGTATGCCGTTATGCATACGTCCTTTGGCATGGGTCGATTACCGCTTGGTAAGAGACTCGCATGCAGGGGAGGGTGCGCAGTGTGCACGCTCGCACCTTGACCGACTTTTGGGCTCCAGGAGAACCAATGGCTAGCTTGACCTACAACGGCACGGCGTCGCAGACGACGACCTATGCCGCTTCCGACGTCTACACGCTGAACGTCGCAACCTCTGCGATCACGAACATTTCGCAGCAGGGCGCCAACGTCGTCATCCAGACCGGTGCGACTTCGCTGACGATCGCCAGCGTTACGCTTGCGCAGCTCGCGACCGCCAACTTCGTCCTGCAGGGCGGCGGCTCGGTCATCATCGGTGATGGCGCTGTCGCGTCGATCGCTGATGCTGGTGCGAACACGCTCACCGGCACCGCGAATGCCGACATCCTGATGGGCCTCGGCGGTTCGGATGCCATCACGGGCAACAACGGCGACAACCTGATCTTCGGCGGCTCGGGCCTGTTCGACGCGGCCGATGAGTCGGACGTGATCACGTCCGGCACCGGCAACGACCGCATCTACGGCAACGGCGGTGACGACAACATCAACTCGGGTTCGGGTAACGACCTGGTTGCTGGCGGCGTGGGCGCCGACAACATCACCGTCAACCCGCTCGCTGGTCAGACCGCTACCGTCTACGGCGGTGGTGCGATCACCGACACGACGGACTCCAGCGCTGACACGATCAACGTCGGTACCTCGACCAATTCGGTCGCTGGTAGCGCCGCGATCTACGGCAACGCCGGCACCGACACGCTCAACGTCTTCTCGTCGGGCAACAACTCGGTCTTCGGCGGTCTCGGTAACGACACGATCTCCGTCAACGGCGGTGGCGCTAATCAGGTGTTCGGCAACGCCGACTCCGACAGCATCACGGTGACCGGCAACGGCAACAACACGATCTTTGGTGGTTCGGCCATCACGGACACCGTGGACGGCGCCGATACGATTAGCGTCAACGGCACCGGCAACAACCTGGTGTACGGCAACGCTGGCGCGGACACGATCACCCTCGCCGGTTCGATCGCGACGAGCAACAACACCGTGTTCGGTGGCTCGGGCAACGACACCGTGAACGTTTCGGGCGCTGGCAACAGCACCCTGTACGGCAACGCTGACTCGGACACGTTCAATGTCTCGGGCGCTGGCAGCCACACGATCTTCGGCGGCGCCGGCATCAACGATGCGACGGACTCGGCTGACACGATCAACGTCACGTCCACCGGCAACAATGCCATCTACGGCAACGGTGGCAACGACACGATCACCCTCGGCACCGGTGGTAACCTCGGCGCCAACTCCGTCTTCGGCGGCGCTGGCAACGACTTCGTCTCCGTGACCGGCGGTCAGGCTGCTTTCGGCTTCACGGCTGCTTCGACGCTGAACGTCGCTGGCGGTGCCGGCAACGACGTGATCGACATCCGCAACTTCGTCGGCACCGCCACGGTTCTCGGCGGTGAGAGCATCAACGACTCGGCAGACGCTGCTGACGTGATCCGTGGCGGCGCTGGCAACAGCGTGCTCTACGGTAACGGCGGTAATGACACCATCTCGACCGGCGATGGCCTTGACACCGTGTTCGGTGGCGCTGGTCAGGACACGATCGTGATCAACGGTACCGGCAACAAGACGATTGCCGACTACACCGGTGGTGCGGTTGCTGATCGCGTTGCCCTTACGTCGGCTGCCGGCGGCATCGGTGCCGTGGCTGCGCCCGGTACTGCTGGTACGCGCGCCAGCGGCAATGACGCTCTGTTGGTCGTTGGTGGCAACACCATTACCTTCCAGAACGCGGCGAATAGCCTCGTTGTGGCAGAGTTCGGTGCGACCCTTGCGTTCGGCGTCGGCGCTGCCGCTGACACTGTGACCGCGGCAACTGCTACGGCCACGAGCGCGACGACTGCTTACCTGCAGCTTGGCGTGACGAACGCGAGCGTGACCGGTACGGCGAATGCCGAACTGATCATCACCGGCGCGGGCAATGACTCGATCGTAGCGGGCGGTGGTCAGGACACGATCTACGCTGGCGCCGGCAACGATCAGGTGATCGTGCAGCAGGCTCAGCTTTCCGCCGCCAATGTCACCATCAGCGGTGGTGACGGCACGGATACCCTGCTCGTCACGGCTGGGTCGAACACTGCTACGGCAATCGGCGCTGGGATCACTGGCTTCGAGAACGTCACGTTCGACACCGGCACGTTCAACGTCACTGGCTTCACTAACGCTTCGACGTCGGCGACCTCGGTCATCAACGGCGCGAACACCACGCAGCTTACGTTCGGCGCAGAAACGTCGACCGGTTCTGTCTCCATTACCGGTGGTATCGGTGCAGACTCGCTCGTCGGCAGCACGGTGGCTGACACCATCGTGGGTGGTGCTGGTGCGGACTCGATCTTTGCCGGTGCTGGTAACGACTCGATCAGCCTGACGGAAACCGCCGCTGCAACCGATCTGGTCTATTTCGGAACTCTTGACACGACCGGCACATCGTCGATCACGGTTGCGGCTTCCGGTACGGACACGATCAGCGGCTTCACGGCCGGTAATGGTGGCGACAGCCTGATCTTCGACATCTCGTCGTATGGCCTGGCTGGCAATACTGAGTACGTCGGCGCGCTTAGCGGTCTGGCTGTTGCCAGCTCCGATGAGATCGTCGTGCTTACCGGTGCGGGCTATGCTACCGACGCCTTGGCGGACGCTGCTGTCGCAGGTCGGGTTACGACCGACGGTCAGGACATGGTGTACATCTACTTCAACACCACGACCAACTCGGCTCACATCATTCATGATACGGATGCCGGCACGACCACTGGAACGATCACCCTTCTGGGCCAGGTCAACAACCTTAATACCCAGGCTGCCTTCGACACCCTGACCACCGACAACATCGGTTCGGTTGCCTAACACGGCATCTGAATTGAAGCAGAGAAGGCGGCCTAAGGGTCGCCTTTTTTATTTTGAAAGTAAACGACCTCCCGCCTAAACCCAAGCGCTCGTACCAACGCATCGCTGATTGCCTTACGCCGATGCAATCGTACTACGTTGTTGACATACTGCTTTGAAAAGCCTGTTGCCTCTGCGAAGGCCTGTTGCGATCCTGACTTCTCGATCGCCTGCAATAGCGCAAGCTTGACATCATCCTCTGTGAACACGGAACTCGCAGCACTAGTGGACGACTCATTGTCGGCAAAGCTTGCCCTCGGCGATTGAGGGGAATCGGTCTTGCCCATTGCCTACGCCGATTTCGTCCAGCCGAACCCATGGGAACGAAGCGGGATGACAATTGACGTCAGAGGTTCGTGGTTTCGACTGCTGCGCGCCCCCGCAACCAGTTTAAAGCCCGCCGGATCGATCGATCCGGCGGGCTTTTTCGTAGGCTCGGGCGTGCGGCCCGGCTACTGCACGGCCGGCACCTTTCGATAGGCGGCTTCCGTCGACGCCTGGTCGAACCCGTCCATCCAGCGAGCCCAGTCCTCCGTGTTGACGTCGTGCGGGTTTTCGTGCCGCGCCCGGCCTTCGGCATGGGCCTTTCGGCCTTCGTCGTATTGATCCGACATCGCAAGTCTCCAGAACGTCCCTGCCGGCACGCTGGACGCTGATTTGCGTTAGTTTAATGGCCAACGACCCTATCGCACGCGGGCCATCGCCCTTTTTCCCGGAAGCGGAGGCCGGGCGCCCTCAGGCAGGGATCAGGCGAGGAGGACGAGAAGCGCGCCGACGCCGGCGATCCAGACCGTCTCGACCAGGATCAGCAGCAGGGCGCGCGGGCCGACGGTGACGATCTGGCCGAGCATGGTCTTCATGCCGAGCGCGGCGATCGCCGCGACCAGTGCCCAGCGCGACACGTCGGACAAGGCCGACTGCACGGCGGCCGGGATGAGGCCGAGGCTGTGGACCGCGACAATGGCGACGAAGCCGACGAGAAAGCCCGGCACCGCGACGCGGCCCTTGGCCTCTCCGCGCGCCACGACCACCGAGATCGCGAGCACCACGGGCACCAGCATGGCGACGCGCAGGAGCTTGGTGAGCGTCGCGGCGTCGCCGGCCTCGGGCGAAATGGAGAAGCCCGCGCCGACGACCTGCGCGACGTCGTGGATCGTGGCGCCGAGGAAGATGCCGATCTGCGTGTCGTTGAGATGCCCCTGGGAGAGCATGACGGGATAGAGCACCATGGCGATGGTGGAGAGCGTCGTTACCACCACGACGGTGAAGATCACGTCGCTTTCGCCCAGATCCTCCCGTTTCGGCAGGACGGAGGCGATGGCGAGCGCGGCCGAGGCGCCGCAGATGCCGACGGCCCCGCCCGTGAGGAGCCCGAACAGGCGAGGAAAGCCGAGGAGGCGCGACAGGAGGAGCCCGACGCCGATCGTGGTGACGACGCCGACGACCGCGAGGACGATCGGCGTCGGCCCCAGCATCATCGCGTCGGACACGGTGATGCGCGCGCCGAGCAGCGCCACGCCGAAGCGCAGGACGGTGCGGGACGTGAAATCGATGCCGGGCTTGCAGGGACCGTCGGCCGACAGGAAGTTGAAGGCGATGCCGAGCAGGAGCGCGAAGAGCATCACCGGCCCGCCGTAGTGCTCCGACAGGAAGGTCGCCGCCAGCGCCACGACCACGCTGACGAGGAGCCCCGGAAACAGGAGGGCGAGGCGGTCGGCCCGCTCGCGGTGGACCCCGGCCGGCAGGCAGTGGATGAGGCGTTGGATCATGGGCTTGCCCGAATGTCGCCGACCGAAGGTCCGCGTGGCCGCGTCAGGCCTGGTGACGGGTGCTGAAGCGCCCGAACGTGCCGCGCGAGAAGAGAAGCGGCTCGCCCTCGCGATGGGCGGCGCGCAGGACGCGGCCGAGCACGATCGTGTGGTCGCCGCCGTCGTGCAGCGAAGCGGTGGCGCATTCGAAGCGGGCGATGGTGCCCGCGATCACCGGCACGCCTTCCGCATTGGCCCGCCAGTCGAGCCCCTCGAAGCCGGCGCCGCCGCGCGTGAACCGGGCGCTCAAGCCGTCCTGCTCGACGCCCAGCACATGCACCGCGAAATGCGAGGCGCCGGTGAAGGCGGCGTGCCGGCCGGAGCTTTTGGCCGGCGACCACAGCACCAGCGGCGGGTCGAGCGAGACGGAGGCGAAGGAATTCACCGTCATGCCGATCGGGCCGGCCTGCGTGAGCGTGGTCACCACGGTGACGCCCGTGGTGAAGCTGCCCAGCGCGTTGCGGAAGGACCGGGTGTTGTCCGCATCCGGCACGAAGAGATGCTCGGGCGGCTGGCGGATGGGCTGCATGATGGTCATCACGGAACCTCGTGGCCTCGGGCGGCGGTGTAGAGTTCGAACCAGGTCTGCCGGTCGATCGCGACGCGGAGCGCCTGCGAGATCGCGGCGATGCGGGGCAGAGCGTTCGTGCCGAGAACGGGCAGGATTTCGGCGGGATGCGCCAGGAGCCAGGCAAGCGCGACCGCGCCTTCGTCCACGCCCTGCGCGCGTGCGAGTTCGGACAGCTTCGTCTTCAGCGGCGTCGCCTCGCCCCCGAAGAGCCGCCCGCCGCCGAGCGGCGACCAGGCCATGGGGTGGATGCGCCGCTCCATGAGCCCGGCGATGTCGCCGTTGGTGAAGGCGTCCGTTTCCAGGAGGCTCAGCTCGATCTGGTTGGTGACGAGAGGGTTCGCCATCGCCGACTGGAGGAGCGAGAGGTCGTGGGGCTTGAAGTTCGAGACGCCGACGGCGCGCACCTTGCCCGCCGCCACCAGCTCGTCCAGCACCGCGCCGGTCTCGAACGGGTCGATCATCGGGTCGGGCCGGTGGATCAGGAGAAGGTCGATGCGCTCGAGACCCATGTCGCGCAGCGAGGTCTCGACCGACGCGGTGATGTGGGCCCGGCCGGTGTCGTAGTGCTTCACCCGCGCGCCGGCATGGCGGCCCATCGGCGCGACGATGCCGCATTTGGTGACGATCTCGATCCGGTCGCGGAGCTGCGGGGCGGCCTTCAGCGCCGCGCCGAAGATCGCCTCGCCCGTGTAGCCGCCGTAGATGTCGGCGTGGTCCATGGTGGTGATGCCCTGTTCCAGGCAGGACTCCACCTTGCGCTGCACGTGGGCGGGCGACGTGTCGGCATCGTCGCCGAGGCGCCAGAGGCCGTAGACGAGGCGGCTGACGGTGAGGTCGTTTCCGAGTGTGACGCGGTCCATCAGCGGCGCTCCCCCAGGCCCAAGGACGTGTTCGGTGTGGTGTCGGGCACGCGGCCGCGCGCTTGCGGCAGCGAGCAGGTCTTCATATGAGGCAGGACCTTGGTGCCGAAATGCTCCGCCTCGTCGAGATGCGGGTAGCCCGACAGGATGAAGGCGCGGATGCCCATGCGCTTGTAGTCTTCGAGCGCCGAGAGCACCTGATCGGTGGAGCCGACGAGCGCGGCGCCGCAGCCCGAGCGCGCCCGGCCGATCCCGGTCCACAGGTTGGGCTCGATATAGCCGAACTGGTCGGCGAGCTCGCGGGCGCGCGCCTGGTGCGCGACGCCGAGCGAGATGCTGTCATGGGCGCGTGAGCGGATCAGCTTTCCGTATTCGTCGTCGAGCTTGGAGACGAGATGCTCGGCATAGTCGCGCGCTTCCCGCTCGGTGTCGCGCACGATCACGTGGACCCGCAGCCCGTAGTCCAGCGTGCGCCCGTGCGCTTCGGCCCGCGCATGGACGGCCTTCATGCGCTCGGCCAGCTGCTCGCGCGTCTCGGGCCACATCAGATAGACGTCGCACTGCGCGCCGCAGAGTTCGAGCGCGTCCGGCGAATAGCCGCCAAAATAAAGGAGCGGGCCGCCGTTCTGCTGGTAGGGGCGGGCGGGCTCGGTGGAAACGCCCTTGAAGTTGTAGACCTCGCCCTCGAAGTCGATCGTCTCGCGCGTCCAGGCCTGGCGCAGGATCTCCACGACCTCGTGGCTGCGCCGGTAGCGGAAGGCGCTGTCAGCCCGCTCGCCGGGAAAGTCGGAGCTGATGACGTTGAGCGTCAGTCGCCCCTTCAGCATGTGGTCGAGCGTCGCGACGGTGCGCGCCAGCATGATCGGCTGCATCTCGCCGCAGCGGATGGCGGCGAGGAAGTTCATCCGGCTGGTGATGGGCGCGCAGCCCGCCACGAAGGAGAGCGTGTCCTGGCCGACCTGGTAGGAGGAGGGGCACAGGATGTTGCGGAAGCCCAGCCGCTCGGCCGTCAGCGCAATCTCGGAGCAGTGCTCCCAGCTGGAGCGGAGCGCGCCGTCGGGCACGCCGAGATAGGCGTAGTCGTCGGAGCACAGGGCCGAGAACCAGGATACCTCCACTTCGGCGAGATCGGCCGAGGTGATCGGGACGACGCTCATGGTTTTCCTCCTCCAACCCGAATTCGGCTCTGGAGCTAACACCCGGTTCGGTGTAAATCAATGGTGTATCAATTTGCGTCTGCGAAGGGAACGCCGGTCATGAGGCAGGTGCGCGGAAGCCTCCCCGTCTATCTCCAGCTCACCGAGACGCTGGTGCGCGACATCGCGGCGGGGCGCCTCGTGGACGGCGAGAAGCTGCGACCCGAGCGCGACATGGCGGTCGACATGGGCACCTCCATCGGCACGCTGCGCAAGGCGCTCGCCGAGCTCCAGGTCCGCGGCCTCCTGGAGCGCATCCAGGGGTCGGGCAACTACATCCGGGCCGCCAGCGACCCGAAGAGCCTCTACGCGATGTTCCGGCTGGAGCTGATCGCGGGCGGCGGGCTGCCGACGGCAGAAGTGCTCGACGTCGGCCGCTTCGACAAGCCGGACGAGATCGCCGGCCTCGGCCCCTCGCGCGCCGGCCACCGCATCCGGCGCCTTCGCCGCCTGTCCGGCCAGGTCGCGGCGGTGGAGGAGATCTGGCTGGACGCAAGCTTCACCCCGTCGATCACCGCCGAGGATCTCTCCGAATCGCTCTACCTCTTCTACCGCACCCGGCTCGGGCTCTTCATCGAGAAGGCCGAGGACCAGATCGGCCTGCGCACCGTTCCCGCCTGGAAGCCCGAGGGCTTCGAGCCCGCCGCCGGCTCGCCGATCTGCCATATCCTGCGGAAGAGCTGGACGGCCGAGGGGGTGATCGCCGAGGTCTCGCACACCTGGTACGACCACCGCGTCGCGCACTACGTCTCGCGCATCCGCTGACCGCGCTCTCGTGCAATGCACAATTGATACACCATTGCTCTACATTCGGGAGTTGGGCTAAGGATCGCATCGAGGAGACGGTCGGACGACGGGGCGGACGGGATGGGTCCGCCTGGCGTCCCGCCGAACGGGAGATACGGAGCATGGCCTCGGTCAGCCTGCAGAAGCTCGACAAGAGCTATGGTGCCGTCCAGATCGTCAGGGGCATCGATCTCGAGATCGCCGACGGCGAACTCGTGGTGCTGGTCGGCCCGTCGGGCTGCGGCAAGTCCACGACGCTGCGCATGGTGGCGGGGCTCGAAAGCGTCACGGACGGCACGATCCGGATCGGCAACCGCGTGGTCAACGCCTTGCCGCCGCGCGAGCGCGACATCGCCATGGTGTTCCAGGACTACGCGCTCTACCCGCACAAGACGGTCGCCGAGAACATGGGCTTCAGCCTGAAGGTTCGCGGCGTGGACAAGGCCGAGGCGGAGCGGCGCATCCAGGACGCCGCCCGGATGCTCGGCATCGCGCACCTTCTCGACCGCCGGCCGGGCCAGCTTTCGGGCGGCCAGCGCCAGCGCGTCGCCATGGGCCGCGCCATCGTGCGCCGGCCGCAGGTGTTCCTGTTCGACGAGCCGCTCTCCAACCTCGACGCCAAGCTGCGCGGCGAGGTGCGAACCGAGATCAAGCGCCTGCACCAGGCGATCGGCACCACGATCATCTACGTCACCCACGACCAGGTCGAGGCGATGACGCTGGCCGACCGGATCGTGATCCTCAAGGGCGGCGACATCGAGCAGGTCGGAACGCCCGACGAGGTCTACAACCGGCCGGCAAGCGTCTTCGTGGGCGGCTTCATCGGTTCGCCCGCGATGAACTTCGCCAAGGCGAGGGCAGAGGGCGACCGGCTCGCCTTCGCGGGAGGCAATTCGCTGCCGCTGGCCGCACGGCTGGAGGAGGGGCGGGAGGTGATCGTCGGCATCCGGCCGGAGCATTTCCTCAACACCGCCGACGCCAGCTCGACGCTCGCCGTCGCCGCCCAGGTCATCGAGCCGCTCGGCTCCGACACGCTCGTCCACTTCGCCCTGGGAGAGGCGGTGATGACGGCACGCATGCCGCCGACGATCCGGCTGGAGCCGGGTCAGGTTTTTCAGGTCGGCGTGGATCCGACGAAAATCCATCTCTTCGATGCATCGACCGAGAAGGCCATCCTGTGAGACGGCCCCGAATCCTTGCACCCACGACCAACGGGAGGACCAACCCCATGCGCATGACCAGCCTGATCGGCGCCGCACTCAGTGCCTGCGTCTTCGTCGCGACGCCCGCGCTCAGCCAGACGCAGCTCAAGATCTTCGTCTCCAGCCAGCACCAGCCCGACGTCTGGCGCAAGATGCTCGATGCCTACGAGGCCGAGAATGCGGACGTGAAGGTCACGATCGAGACCGGCGGCAACACGTCGGAGGCGCAGGCCCAGTATCTCAATACGGTCATGTCGGCCAAGGACACCAATCTCGACGTCCTGATGCTCGACGTGATCCGCCCGGCGCAGTACGCCGCCGCGGGCTGGACGACGCCTTTCGCCGACAAGGACATGTCGGCCTACCTGCCGGCCTACGCGCAGGCCAACACGGTGGACGGGAAGGTCGTCGCCCTGCCGGCCTTCGCCGACGCGATGTTCCTCTATTATCGCAAGGACCTTCTCGACAAATACGGCATCGCGCCGCCGACCACCTGGGAGGAGCTGAGCGCCGCCGCGAAGACGGTCTCGCAAGGCGAGGGCACGGCGGCCGCCGACCTTCAGGGCCTCTCCTTCCAGGGCAAGGCGATCGAGGGCGCGGTCTGCACCTTCCTCCTGCCCTACTGGAGCCAGGGCAAGCAGCTCGTTTCGGACGGCCGGCTCGACTTCGACCGCGAGGCGGCGACCCGCTCGCTGGCGCTGTGGAAGGGTTTCGTCGACGAAGGCGTCGCCAAGAAGAACATCTCGGAAGTGGCGACCGACGACACGCGAAAGGAGTTCCAGGCCGGCAAGGTGCTCTTCGCCGTGAACTGGTCCTATGCCTGGAAGCACTTCCAGGGACCGGAATCGGCGGTCGTCGGCAAGGTCGGCGTCGCCCGCCTGCCGGCGCTGGGCGCGGGCGAGCAGTCGAGCTGCCTCGGCGGCTGGGAGTTCGGCGTCTCGGCCTTCTCGCAGCACCAGGAGGAGGCCAAGAAGCTCGCCGAGTATCTCAGCAGCGAGAAGGTGTCGCAGTACATGGCCGTCAACGCCGCGCTGCTGCCGACCCGGGCCGGCCTCTATACCGACGCGGAGGTCGTGAAGGCCGCCCCCTGGTTCGCGGACGCCCTGCCCGTGGTCGAGACCGCGCGCGCCCGGCCGGTGACCCCGCGCTACAACGAGGTCAGCGAGATCATCCGCACCACGGTGAACTCGGTGCTCGCCGGCGTGAAGACGCCGGAAGACGGCGCGGCCGAGATGGAAAGCCGCCTGCGGCGCGTCCTGCGCTGACCCGAGCGACCATTCGTGCGAACGTGACGGCCGGCGCGGGCTCCCCGCCGGTCCTTTGAGCGACGGCTTCCTCGCCCGGAGGCCGGCGGCGGGGAGGACGCGATGACCCTGGCAGTGGCGGACACCATGAAACAGACCGACCGGCAGCCGGCCTCCTGGGTGCGCTGGCTCGACCCCAGCGACAAGGTGCTGGCCGCGCTGCTCCTGGCGCCGGCCGCGATCCTCCTGTCCCTGATCATCGTCTATCCCGTCGGGCGCCTGTTCTGGATGAGCTTCCAGAACCTGTCGCTGACCTCCGGCCTGCCGGCCGAGTTCGCCGGGTTCGAGAACTATGTCCTCATGTGGGAGGACCCGGTCTTCTGGGACGCCGCCTGGAACACGCTCCTGATCGTCGCGATCACGGTGCCGGGCGCGCTCCTGATGGGGCTCGGCATGGCGCTGCTCGCCAACCTGCCGTTCCGCCACCGCTGGCCGGTGCGCCTGTCGCTCCTCATCCCCTGGGCGCTGCCGCTCTCCTTCGCGGGCCTCATCTTCGCGTGGTTCTTCCACTCCGAATACGGCATCGTGAACGACGTCCTGCAGCGCCTCGGCTTCGAGGGCATCATCTGGTTCAACTCGCCGACCTATGCCTTCGCGGCGATCTGCCTGACCATCATCTGGAAGACCTCGTCCTTCATGGCCCTGATCATCCTGGCGGGCCTCCAGACCATTCCGCGCTCGCTCTACGAGGCGGCCGACGTCGACGGGGCGGGGCGTGTGCGCCAGTTCTTCGAGATCACGCTGCCGCTCCTGAAGCCCGCCATCGTGATCGCGCTGATCTTCCGCACCATCACCGCGCTCCAGACCTTCGACATTCCCTACATGATGACCGGCGGCGGCCCCGGCACGTCCACCGTCACGCTCGCCATGTACATCCACCAGAACACCGTCTCCTTCCTCGACCTCGGATACGGGTCGGCGCTGGCGGTGGTGATGTTCGCCTTCTCCATGTGCGTGACCTTCGTCTACCTGCGCATGCTGCGCCGGAAGGGATGAGACCCATGAGCACCGCGACCGACGCCCCGTCCTCGCCCTTCGCGCTGTTCTCCGGCACGCCGCTGCGCCTGATCGCGGCGGGCGTCCTCCTCATCAACGGCCTGTTTCCGGCGGTCTGGATCCTCTTCACCTCGCTGAAGACGGAAGCCGAACTCACCACCCTGCCGATCACCTGGGCGCCCCACGCGCCGACGCTCGCCAACTTTGCCACGGCCTTTTCCGACCAGCCGCTGCTTCTGTTTCTCTTCAACAGCTTCATGGTGGCGCTGCTGTCCACGGGCCTGACGCTGCTGGTCTCCGTGCTTGCCGCCTATGCGCTGGCGCGACTGAACCTTGCCTATCGCGGGCTGATCCTGTCGCTGATCATCGCGGTCTCGACCTTTCCGCTCGTCACGCTCCTCGTGCCGCTGTTCGAGATCATGCGGGCGCTCGGCCTCCTCAACTCGTGGACGGCGCTGGTCCTGCCCTACACGGTGCTCTCGCTTCCCGTCTGCACGCTGATCCTCGTGTCCTTCTTCGAGGGCATCCCGCAGGATCTGGAAAACGCCGCGATGATCGACGGCTGCACGCGGCTCGGCGCCCTCTTCAAGGTCGTGGTACCGCTCTGCGCGCCCGGCGTCTTCACCGCCGGCATCCTCGCCTTCGTCAATGCCTGGGACGAGTTCCTGCTGGCGCTCTCCTTCAACTCCAACCCCGCCTTGCGCACGCTGCCCGTCGGCATCCAGCTCTACCAGGGCGAGTTCTCCTTCCCCTGGCCGGTGATCTCGGCGGCGCTCGTCGTCGGCATCGTGCCGGTGGCGGTGCTGATCGTGATCTTCCAGGAGCGCGTCGTGTCCGGCCTCACCGCCGGCTCGATCAAGGGCTGAACGGGTCGAGCCCCGACGCCCATTCTCTTCGCAGGAACGCCATGACCCGCAGCCTCGCCCCCACGCCCGGCGCTCTCGCCCTGACACGCAAAGCCGGTGGCTTCTCCCTGTCGATCGGCGGCAGGCTCCTCATCCGCCACACGGCCGAAAGCCCCTGCCTCTTCGTCGGCCGGGGCGAAGAGCGGATGGAGATGTTCCGGGGCAATTTCGACATCGAGGACTATGTCGTCGAGCGTGTCGCCCTGCGCCACGCGAGCGTCGACGGCGACACGATCGAACTCTCGGCGCGCGAAGGGGACGCGCCGCGCCTGCGCCTCGTCATTGAGGGCGATACGCTGCGCCCGGAAGCGCTCGATCCCGCGATCAACCGGCTTTGGCTGCGCGTCGAGGCGGAGGACGGCGAGCACGTCTGGGGCGGCGGCGAGCAGATGTCCTATTTCGACCTGCGCGGCCGGCGCTTTCCGCTCTGGACCTCCGAGCCCGGTGTCGGGCGCGACAAGACGCAGGAGATCACCTTCAAGGCCGACGTCGCGGGCCGGGCGGGGGGCGACTACTACCACACCAACTATCCCCAGCCGACCTTCCTCTCCTCGCGCCGCTACGCCCTCCATGTCGAGACGCCGGCCTATTCGGTCTTCGACTTCCGCCACGACGCCTTCCACGAGATCGAGGTTTGGGCGATCCCCGAGCGCATCGAGTTCTTCGAGGCGCCGGACTTTCTCGGGCTGGTGGAGCAGCTCTCCGCCCACTTCGGCCGCCAGCCGCCGCTGCCTGACTGGGTGATGGGGGGCGCGATCGTCGGCCTCAAGGACGGCGCGAACTCGTTCACCCGGCTGGAAGCGATCCGCGCGGCGGGCGTCGAGGTTTCCGGCCTCTGGTGCGAGGACTGGGTGGGCCTGCGCCACACCTCCTTCGGCGCCCGCCTCTTCTGGGACTGGCAGGTGAGCGACACCCGCTATCCCGATCTTCGCCGGCGCATCGCGGATCTGGCCGAGGACGGCATCCGCTTCCTCGGCTACGTCAATCCCTATCTCTGCAACGACGGGCCGCTCTTCGGGCAGGCCGAGGCCGCCGGCTATCTCGCGACGGATGGCAAGGGCGGCACCGCGCTGGTCGATTTCGGCGAGTTCGACTGCGGCGTGGTGGACTTCACCAACGTGGCCGCCGCCGACTGGTTCGCCGAGGAGGTGATCGGCCGCAACATGCTGGACTTCGGCCTGTCCGGCTGGATGGCGGACTTCGGCGAATACCTGCCGATCGACGTGCATCTCGCGAACGGCGTCGACGCCAAGCTCATGCACAATCCCTGGCCGGTGCTTTGGGCGGAGGTCAACGCGCGGGCCGTGGCGTCGAGGGGCAGAACGGGCGACGCGCTCTTCTTCATGCGCGCCGGCTTCACCGGGGTCGGGGCGCATTGTCCGCTGCTCTGGGGCGGCGACCAGTCGGTGGACTTCTCGCGCCACGACGGTCTCGTCACCGTGATCTGCGGCGCCCTCTCCTCCGGGCTTCTCGGCAACGCCTACCATCACTCCGACATCGGCGGCTATACCAGCCTCTTCGGCAACGTCCGCACGCCCGAACTGATCATGCGCTGGGCCGAGATGGCCGCCTTCACGCCTGTCATGCGCACCCACGAGGGCAACCGGCCGAAGGAGAACCTGCAGATCGACGGCGACGGGACGGTTCTCGCGCACTTCGCCCGGATGACGCGGATCCATGTCCATCTCGCGCCCTACCTGCGGGCCTTAAGCGACGAGGCGGCGAGCCGGGGCCTGCCGGTGCAGCGTCCTCTGTTCCTGCACTTTCCCGACGACCGGCGGACCTTTCCCATCCAGGACAGCTATCTCTATGGGCCGGACCTTCTGGTCGCCCCGGTCTGGAAGGCGGGCGAGACGGCGCGCACGGCCTATCTGCCGGCCGGCGCCGACTGGATCCACCTCTGGAGCGGGGCGGCCCATGCCGGCGGCGGGGAGGTCGAGGTCGAGGCGCCCTTCGGCCGGCCGGCGGTCTTCTTCCGCGCCGGCACGGCCCACCGCGCCCTGTTCGAGGGCCTCGCCGCCCTGCGCTAACCCACGCGTTCGAGGATCGAGACGTAGTTGGCGACGGCGGCT
>NZ_JAPZDS010000017.1 GCF_029813115.1 Aureimonas sp. SK2 | reverse complement strand
GCATCTGCCCTTCATCTGAATGCCTTTCCGGCCATGGCTTGGGCTCAACTCTCGGACTTACTGGACGTGCTTGTAGACCGTCGTCCTTGACAGGCCGAGGCGCCGTGCGGTCAGGGCGATGTTTTGATCGGCCGCGCGGTAGGCGAGCCGGATGCTGGAACAGCGGGGCTCGTTCACGGCATGCCCGCGGCAGGCTTCGCAGGTGTCGGCGGCGGCGGGAGCGCGGATGAGTTCGAAGGCCGTCTCGTCGAGGAACGGCATCTTGCGGCGCAGGAGCGCCCGCTGAAGCACGGCTTCCAACTCGCGCATGTTGCCGGGCCAACTACGCGCGCCTAGCCGACGAACGGCCTCGTCGGTGACGGCCGTGCCGGGCGCCAGCCGCTCCACCACATGCCGCACGATTTGGGGGAAGTCGGTGCGGGCGCTGAGCGAGGGAAGACGGATGGTGAACGTGTTCAGGCGGTAGAGAAGATCGCTTCGGAACAGGCGTTGCGCGACCATCTCCTCGAGATCCCGGTTCGTCGCGGAGACGATCTGGATATCGAGCTTGGTGCTCTTCTGCCCGCCGACCGCCCGCACCTCCTGCGTGTCGAGAAAGCGCAGGAGCGCGGTCTGGGCGGCCAGTGGGATATCGGCCACCTCGTCGAGGAAGAGCGTCCCCTTGTGCGCCTGCCGGGCGAGTCCCGGCGCGCCTTCGCCGCGTGCGCCGGTGAAGGCGCCGCGCTCGTGGCCGAAGAGTTCGGCGATGAAGAGGCTTTCCGGTAGAGCGCCGCAGTTGACCGCTACGAACTCGCCCGAGCGTCCGGAGGCGGCGTGCACATGCCGGGCCATGCGGTCCTTGCCCGTTCCCGTTTCGCCGGTGACGAGAACGGGAAGCCGAAGCGAGGTGGCGTCGGCGACCTCCTCCAACGCGCCGCGAAGCACGGGATCGTCGCACACGAAGTCCGGACGGCTCGTGCGCTCCACGACGGTGATCTTGGCAGCGGTCTTCTGCATCGTCTCGATCCGGCCGAGCCCTGCGCGCCCGATCTGACGGCAGACCATGAACACGCCGCTGCCCGCCCGGTCCCGGATCCGGACGACGCCGCCGTTGAGCAGGCCGTCCATCGCGCTGCCGAAGCCGGCCTCGAAGAGGTCGTCGAAATGGGTGCCCCGATCGACCGGCAGCCCGGCGAGGAGGGCCGTGCCGGGGCGGTTCAGCGAATGGACGGCGCCCTCGCGCGACACCGCGATGAGACCGGCCGAGAGCGTGTCGAGATATTCGACGCGCGGATGGAAGGCGAAGATGAAGCTTTCCGAGCGCTGCTGGTAGATCAGCCCGTTCTCGATCTGCGAGGCGGCCATGCGCACCAGGGCATGCGTGTGCTGCTGGCGCGCCTCGTTGGTGCAGGAGGCGTCGAGGAGGCCGAGCACGTTGCCTTCCGCATCGAGGATGGGCGCCGCCATGCAGGAGAGGTGTCCGTGGCAGGCGAAGTAGTGTTCGCGCCCGTAGACCGCGACCGGCTGGCGCTCCATGACGGCGAGGCCCAGCGCGTTTGTGCCGCGCTCGCGCTCGCGCCAGACGCTGCCGGGCACGATCGAGCGCCCGGCCTCGCTGTCCGCAAACTGGTGGTCGCTGATCGTATCGAGCACCACGCCCTCGCCGTCGCCCAGCGCGATCACGAAGTTCGAGCCGGCGATCTGCGAATGGAGAAGCTGCATCTCGGCAAGCGCCAGCTGCCGGAGCGTCGCCAGCGCCTCGCGCCGATGCCCGACCTCGACGAAGGGAATGATCTCGCCGCGCGGACGAGCGCGCGGATCAAGCCCCGTCTCGCGGCAGCGGTGCCAGCTCGAGGATACGCTTGGCGACAGGGCTCCCGACGGAACGCGCTGCCCTGCCTCGAGGGCGAGCCGCGCACGGTCCATTCCCGACAACAGATGCTGCACGGCTCCTCCCTCCCGCAACATTGGCCATGACCAGACTACATCGCGCGCGACAGGCTGCAATGACCAGAATCTGGACACATCGAAGCGGGAGCCGTCCAGCGATTGGACGTTGCGCCGCCAGAGGGAAAACGCCGCAGAGCCCTGCTTTCACAGGAGATTAACGAACTGGCACGGCGGTTGCAGGAGGGTCGGCAGGCACCGGTCCAGCGGGTGTCCGCGACGGGAGGAGAAGGCATGAAAGCGCAGGTCCTGAAGACATACGACGATCATCTGACGGCGTCGAACTGGCTGAGCTACGAGGACGTTCCCGACCCCACCATCACCAAGGCCAACGACGTCATCGTGCGCATCGGCGGCGCGGGCGTCTGCCGCACCGACCTCCACATCATCGAGGGTGTCTGGCGTCCGCACATGGACCCGAACGCCGACCAGCTGTTGCCCTTCATCATGGGCCACGAGAACGCCGGCTGGGTCGAGGCCGTGGGCAAGGAGGTCGAGAACGTGAAGGTCGGCGATCCCGTGATCGTCCACCCGAAGATCTCCGGCGGCACGTGTCTGGCCTGCCGCCGCGGCATGGACATGCACGCGCCCGGCAAGTTCCCCGGCCTCGACTGCAACGGCGGCTATGCCGAGTTCCTCTGCACGTCCGACCGCAACATCGTGCCGCTGCCCAAGACGCTGGCCCCGAAGGACGTCGCGCCCTATTCCGACGCGGGGCTCACAGCCTACCGCGCGGTGAAGAAGGCGACGCGCCACCTTCTGCCGGGCGAGACCTGCGTCGTGATCGGCGCGGGCGGCCTCGGCCATATCGGCATCCAGTGCCTCAAGGCCATGTGCGCGGCCGACGTCGTCGTTGTCGACAAGTCCGACGCCTCGCTGGAGCTCGCCCGCAAAATGGGTGCGGACCATCTCGTGAAGGCCGACGGCAACGAGGTCGAGGCCGTGCTGCAGCTGACGGGCGGCAACGGCGCGGAGGCCGTGATCGACTTCGTCGGCGAGAAGGGCACGACCAAGAAGGGCCTCGCGATGACCCGCGGCGCCGGCTCCTACTACGTCGTCGGCTATGGCGAGGACATCGTCGTGCCCACCGTCGATCTCGTGATCGCCGAGAAGAGCATCGTCGGCAATCTCGTGGGCACCTGGGCCGAGCTCGTCGAGCTGATGGCGCTCGCCGACCGGGGCCTCGTGAACCTCGCGACCGTGGAATACCGCCTCGCCGACGCCAACCAGGCGCTGCAGGACCTCAACGCCGGCAAGATCCACGGCCGTGCTGTCCTGATTCCCTGATGCCCGAAAGGCGCGGGACGGGAGTCCCCCGCGCCTTTTCGCCTGACCACCCTGCGCCGGAGTGGCGCGACGATCTTCGGGAGGAGACCCACATGAAACGGCATGCATTTTGGATGACGTCGGCCTGCGCGCTGGCGACCGCGCTACCGGCCTTTGCCGCCGACATCGACTACAAGGCCTATGGCGACTACGCGCAGTACGGCTCGGCGCCCGATGTTCCGGGCGCCTGCTCCTACGAGGCGATCGACGCCAAGGACTATTCGGGCAAGACGCTGCGCGTCATCACCCATGCGGTGCCGGTGATCGGCGAGCCGACCGACCTTCACGCCAAGCAGTTCCAGGCGCTCACCGGCGCGCAGGTCGAAGTCGTCCACATCCCGTTCGGCGACCTCTACCAGCGCCTGATGATCCCGTTCCAGACGCGCCAGGCCGCCTACGACGTGATGTTCTACCCCTCGCTGTGGATCGGCGACGTCCAGAACTACCTCCAACCCGTGCCGGCCGCCTATCAGGAGGTGCCGGGCATGAAGGAGGTCACGCAGAACTACCGCGACGTCGCCACCTGGGGCGACCAGATGATCCAATATCCGGTGGACGGCGACCGGCACTATCTGAAGTACCGCTCCGACATCTTCGACAACCCGGAATACCAGCAGCGATTCAAGGCCGAAACGGGCCAGGACCTGCGCGTGCCGCGCACCTGGGAGGAGTACAACGCGGTCGCCAAGTTCTTCACCGGCTGGGACTGGGGCAAGGACGGGCGTGGGCAGTTCGGCTCGGCCGAAGTGACCAAGCGCGACGACCTGATGTTCTCGGCCTTCATCAGCCGCGCCGCCGCCTACACCAAGAATCCCAACGTGAAGGGCGGCTATTTCTTCAAGCTCGACACGATGGAGCCGCAGATCAACAATCCGGGCTTCGTCAAGGCGCTGGAGATGTTCATCGACGCGCAGAAGGCCTTCCCGCCGGGCGGCACCAATTTCGGCCTCGGCGACGAGATCTTCTCGTTCGGCGGCGGCCAGTCGCTGATGAGCTATTCCTGGGACGACGCCTTCATCCAGGCGCAGGAGGCATCGAGCCCGATCCGCAACAAGGTGGCGGCCGCGCCCCTGCCGGGCTCCACGCAGGTCTGGAACCGCGACACGAACGCCTGGGACACGTTCGAGACCCCGAACGCGCCGCCTTACATCACCTGGGGATGGACCTCGGCCGTCTCAAAGGCTTCGCAGAACCAGGACATGGCCTTCGACTTCCTATGCTTCTTCTCCAACGAAGCCAACACGCAGCTCGATCTCCAGATCGGCCGCTTCGGCGTCAATCCGTATCGTACCACCCATTTCGACCCGACCTTCTGGCAGGAGAAGCTCGGCTGGGAGGCGAACACGGCCAAGACCTATGTCGACACCCTGTCGGGCATGGATCAGTCCAACAACCGCGTCTTCGACCTGCGCGTGCCCGGCGTGAACCAGTTCATGTCGACGCTCGCCAACGGCGTGGCGGAAGCCATGGCCGGCCAGCGCAGCCCCCAGGAGGCGCTCGATGGCGTCGCGGCGCAATGGAAGGAGATCGTCGACCGGATCGGGCCGGACCGCGTGCGCGAGGCGTACGCCAACGTCGTGGCCCTGGAGGATCGCGGCCGCTAACGGCTCCGACGCCCTGAGCCCCGCCGGGGCCGGCATCGACCGGTCCCGGCTTCCCTCGCCGCGCATCGGAGCCCTGTCGTCATGCAGCAGCGTGAATTCCGCCCCTACAAACTCGCCTTCCTTCTGCCGGGCCTTCTGGTCCTTCTCGCGATCATCCTGTTCCCGCTTCTCTTCACCATCCGCGTCTCGCTTTCGGGATGGGACGCGATCGTGCCGGGGCTCGACTGGGCGGGCGTGCGCAACTATGTCGGCGTCTTCAACGACGTACGGTTCTGGCAGTCGCTCGGCCGCCTGTCCCTGATGGCCGTCGGCACGGTGCTGATCCAGTACGTGCTGGGCTTCGCGCTGGCGCTCCTCGTGTGGCGCGACATCCGCTTCCGCAGGCTCTGGCGCGTCCTCTTCCTGATTCCGATGATGACGACGCCGGTCATCATGTCGGTGATCTGGCGCACGATCTTCCACGAGTCGCTCGGACCGGCCAACGACCTCCTCGGCGCCATCGGCCTCGGCCCCTACCCCTGGCTCACCTCGGCGGGCTGGGTCGTCGCCTCGGTCATGCTGGTCGAGATCTGGCAGTGGACGCCGTTCATGTTCCTCCTGCTTCTGGCCGGGCTGATCTCGCTGCCGCGCGAGCCGTTCCTGGCGGCGGCCATCGACGGGGCGGGGCCGGTCCGCACCTTCTTCAACGTCACCTTCCCGCTGCTGGCCCCCGTCTCGATCGGGGCGATCATCATCCGTCTCATCGAGGCGTCGAAGCTGATGGAGACGGTCTATGTCCTGACCTCCGGGGGGCCGGGCACGGCGACCGAGACCACCGGCTACTACATCTATATCCGGGGCCTTCGCGACTTCCAGATCGGCTACGCCGCGGCGCTCTCGATCACCTACCTCGTCATCATGATCGTGCTGCTCACGATCGTCGCCAAGCTTCTGGTTCGTGTGTTCGTCGGAGGGAAGACGGCATGAAGGCGCTCAAATATGTCCTCGTCGTCCTCTGGGGCGCCTTCGTCGTCACCCCGCTCCTCTGGGCGCTGACGACCTCGTTCAAGTCCGCCAACGCCGTCACGGGCGGGCCGACCTACATCCCCTACCTCCAGTACGAGCCCTCGCTCGCGGGCTGGCGCTCGCTGTTCGGCGGGGCGGGCGGCATCGACATCGCCAAGCCCTATCTCGACAGCCTCGTCGTGACGCTGAGCGCCACCGCCATCTCGCTGGTGCTCGGCACGCTCGCCGCCTACGGCTTGTCGCGCTTCACCTACAAGGCCGGCTTCGTGAAGAACGCCGACCTCGTGTTCTTCTTCATCTCGCAGCGGATCATGCCGCCGATCGTCCTGTCGATCCCGTTCTTCCTGCTCCTGCAGTTCCTGAACCTCCTCGACACCAAGGTCGGGCTGATCCTCGTCTATATCGCGCTCCTCCTGCCCATCGCGGTCTGGATCATGGTCGACTTCTTCGACGGCGTGCCGCGCGCCATCGACGAGATGGCTATGCTCGACGGCTGCTCGCCCTTCGAGGCCTTCCGGCGCGTCGTGCTGCCGAACTCGCTGCCCGGCATCCTCGTCGCCGGCATGTTCTGCCTGATCTTCGGCTGGAACGACTTCTTCTTCGCCTTCACCCTGACCTTCACCGACACGCAGCTCCTGCCCGTCGCGGTGGTGGCACTGAACTCGTCCGTGACGCCCTGGTGGAGCCTGTCGGCTTCGGCCCTCGTCTCCGTCGCCCCCCTCATCCTGATCGCCTTCTTCGTCGAACGGCTTCTCTCGCGCGGCACGCTGGCCGGCGCGATCCGATAGGAGGTTCCCACATTGAGTCTCGTTCTCGACGACCTTCGCCTCCGGGAGGACGGCGTGCCCTTCCTGGACGGCATCACGGCCGAGTTTTTGCGCGGTCGCCTCACCACGGTGATCGGCCGCACCTCGGCCGGCAAGACCACGCTGATGCGGACGCTCGCCGGGCTCCAGGGCGTGGATTCCGGCCACATCCGGCTCGACGGGCGCGCCTTCGAGACGGTGCCTGCCTGGCAGCGCGACGTGGCGATGGTCTACCAGCAGTTCATCAACTACCCTCATCTCAGCGTGTTCGAGAACGTCGCCTTTCCGCTTCGGCGCAGGGGCCTTGGCGATGCCGAAGTGCGCCAGCGCGTCGAACGGCAGTTGGAGACGGTGGGCCTCGGGACCTTCGGCGAGCGGCGACCCTCGGCCCTGTCCGGCGGCCAGCAGCAGCGCGTGGCGCTCGCCAGGGCCCTCGTGCGGCGCGCGCCGATCCTCCTCCTCGACGAGCCGCTGGTGAATCTCGACTACAAGCTGCGCGAGCAGCTGCGCGACGAGTTCCGACGTATCCTCGGCGCCCAGACCGACACGATCGCCGTCTACAACACTACCGAGCCCGCCGAAGCCATGATGCTCGGCGACCATGTCGTCGTGCTGCACGAGGGCCGCGTGCTGCAGACGGGAACGCCGGCCGACGTCTTCGACCGACCGGCCTCGGCTCTCGTCGCGGGGATCGTCAACGACCCGCCGATGAACGTGATCGCAGGCGAGCTCGCCTCGGAAGCCCTGATCCTCGGCGCGCTGCGCCTGCCGCGGCCTGCCCATTTGGAAAGCCTTTCGCCCGGCCGCTACCGGTTCGGCATCCGCGCTGGCGAGATCGAGGCGGGCCAGGGGGAGGCCACCGGCCTCGTCACCTATTCGGAGATCTCGGGCTCGGAGAGCTTCATCTATCTCGACGCGCCCTTCGGACCGCTCGCGATCCAGCGCGAAGGGGTGCACATCGTACACAACGGCTCGAGCCTGACGTTCCGCATCCCGCCCCACCGCCTGTTCTGCTTCGCCGGCCACGGCGACGGACAGCTTCTCGCCGCACCGCGCGCCGCTTCGCAGGGAGAGTACTGATGGCCCGGATCCATCTCGACGGCGTCGGCCATTCCTACGACGGCGGCCGAACGTATGCGCTCCAGCCCGCCGACATCCTGTTCGAGGACGGAAAGACCTATGCCCTCCTCGGGCCTTCGGGCTGCGGCAAGACGACGATGCTCAACATCGTCTCGGGGCTGCTGTTTCCCTCGGACGGGCGCGTGCGGCTCGGCGAGCGGGACGTCACGCGCGCCGCGATCGCCGACCGCAACATCGCGCAGGTCTTCCAGTTTCCCGTCGTCTACCGGTCCAAGACCGTGTTCGGGAATCTCGCCTTCCCCCTGAAATGCCGGAATTGGGACAAGGCGCGCATCGAGCGGCGCGTGTCGGAGGTCGCCGAACTCCTCGGCCTCACCGCCCGCCTCGGGCGCTCCGCCCGGTCGCTGACGGCCGACGAGAAGCAGCTCATCTCGCTCGGCCGCGGGCTCGTGCGAGACGACGTTGCCGCGCTCCTGATGGACGAGCCGCTAACCGTCATCGACCCGCAGATGAAGTTCGATCTGCGTCGCCGCATCAAGCAGGCCAACGAGCGAACCCGCCACACCGTCATCTATGTCACCCACGACCAGAACGAGGCTATGACCTTCGCCGACGAAATTCTCGTGATGCAGGCCGGACGGGTGATCCAACGCGGTACGCCGAAGGACCTCTTCGAGCGCCCGCTCAACGCCTATGTCGGCACCTTCATCGGCTCGCCCGGAATGAACTTCGTGCCCGCCACGCAGTCCGGCGGGGAGATCCGCATCGGCGGCGAGATCATCCGGAACGACGCGCCGACAAGCGTCGGCGGCACCCTGACGGTCGGAATCCGCCCAGAGCACATCCGGCTCAGCGCGACGGATAGGGGCCTGCCCGCCCGAGTGATTGGCGTGCAGGATCAGGGCAATGTGCGCGTCGTAGAACTGGAACTGGCTGACGGCGCCCGACTCAAGGCCAAACTGCCGCGCGAGCACGCGATCCCAGCCGATGCGCTGCGCGTCGTCATGCCCTCCCAGCACGCGCATATCTACGCCGATGGCGTCCGCGCCGACATCTGACGAGCCGATGGAAGCTTCGATCGTTGCCCACGAAGCCCAACTTCTTGTTCCAAGAGGAGCCAACGGTTGGCGTGGTGACGCGAAACCCCAGTGGTTTGTATGGTTTCCACTGCCAGATGTTGAACGGCAGCTTTTGAGACGCCTCCAATCCTGTGCAGAAGGCAGCTATGGGCCGATAGCTGAAAGGCAGCTTTCCGTGTGCTCATCCCGAGAGCTGCCCGTCTGCTTTCGGCCCGCCCTCCCACCGACACCGATCGTTCCTCCGGCCGCGTTCATTAGGCGGCACTCTCGCCCTCGGCCATCCTGGCCTTGGGAGAACGACAATGGGACACTCACACTTCGACCCGGTGACGAGCACACGCAAGGCATGGAACACCGGCCGCGTCGTGGGCGCCAAGCGGGCGCTGAAGCCGCCACAGGTTTGGGCCATTCGGTTCTGGCTCGACCATGAAGGCCGTCTGCGCGACCGAGCCCTCTTCGATCTGGCCATCGACAGCAAGCTAAGAGGCTGCGACGTCGTGAAGGTCAAGATCGGCGACTTGGTTTCGGGCGGGCGCGTCCGTGCCCGAGCGATTGTCGTACAGCGCAAGACGAAGAAGCCGGTGCAGTTCGAACTCATGGAGGCAGCGCGAGCGAGCCTCCTTGCTTGGCTGGACCGCCGCGGTGGCACGGTTGATGACTACGCCTTCCCGAGCCGCGTCGATCATGCGATGCACATCAGTACGCGGCAGTATGCCCGCCTCGTTGACGAATGGGTCACAGCGATTGGCCTTCGGAAAGAGGACTACGGCACGCATTCGCTCCGGCGGACGAAGGCGTCGATCATCTACAAGGCGACCGGCAACCTCCGAGCCGTCCAGATCCTGCTCGGGCATACCAAGATCGAGAGCACCGTGCGTTACCTCGGCGTTGATGTCGAGGATGCACTGACGCTCGCTGAAGGCACCGAGGTCTAGGATATCCGAGATCACGGTAGATTGGTGTGGAACGGCCGCTTGCGAGATGCCAACGCGGCCGTTCAGATAGCTGGGCGGGGTGGAAACCAGTCAGTCCGCTTCCGGATCAAAAGGACGCTGAAGCGGACATTATCTGACAACCGGGAGCCAAGCCCATAAAGCTACGAGCGTCGCCAGCAGCACGGGCGGGGTCAGAACAAGGCCGACCCGCATGTACGCGCCCCAGGTGATCCGCTGCCCCTTGCCCGCAAGGACGTGGAGCCACAGGAGCGTCGCCAGCGAGCCGATCGGCGTGAACTTCGGGCCGAGGTCGTTTCCGACTACGTTGGCATAGACCATGAGCTTGCGGGTGAGCGGCGCCACATCCGCCCGGTCGATGGCGAGCGCCCCGACGAGCGTGGCTGGCATGTTGTTCATGACGGAGGCGAGGGCCGCCACTACGAAGCCCGTGCCGACGGTGGCGATGAACGTGCCCTGCTCGCCAAGCCAGCGCAGGACATCCGCAGCGATGTCGGTCAGCCCGGCGTTCCCGAGGCCGTAGACGACGAGATACATGCCGATCGAGAACAAGACGATCTGCCACGGCGCCCCGCGCAGGACCTTCGGCAAGTCGACCACCGCACCGTTTCCAGCGGAGAACCACCGTCCCGCGACCGCCATGAGGACGAGGGCGGCGGCGCCGGTCAGATAAGCGATCGGCACGCCGAGCGGCTCCGTCACGAAGTAAGCGACGAGGAGAAGTCCGAGGAGTGGGAAGGCGGCACGGAAGATCGCATGGTCGCGGATCGCGCTCCCGGGGGCCTCAAGCTGACGCACATCGTAGGTCGCCGGAATGTCGTTTCGAAAGTACACCCACAGGACGAGGAGGGTGGCGGCCAGCGAGACGAGGTTCACCGGCACCATGACCGCAGCGTAGCGGCCGAAGGACACGTCGAAGAAGTTCGCGGTGACGATGTTCACGAGGTTCGACACGACGAGCGGCAGGCTGGTCGTGTCGGCAACGAACCCACAGGCGACAACGAAGGCGAGCGCCCCAGCCGGCGGGAAGTCGAGGCGCAGGAGGATGGCGAGCACGATCGGGGTGAGGAGCAGCGCCGCCCCGTCGTTCGCGAAGATGGCGGCGATGGCCGCGCCCAGAAGCACGACGAGCGGGAACAGCCGCCGCCCGTTGCCGCCGCCCCAGCGGGCGACGTGGAGCGCAGCCCAGGCAAAGAACCCGGCCTCGTCGAGGACGAGCGAGATGACGATCAGCGCGACGAAGGTGAAGGTCGCGTCCCACACGATCTCCCAGACCGTCCCGACGTCGCTCCAGCCGACGACGCCGGTCGCCAGCGCCACCGCGGCGCCGGCGAGCGCCGACCATCCGATGCCAAGGCCCCGGGGCTGCCAGATGACGAGAACGAGGGTGGCGACGAAGATCGCGAGCGCGAGCATGGACGGTCCGGGGAAGAGGATCAGAGGGTGCGCTGGTTCACGCGCGTCGAGAGTTGCTCGGCGCTCTCGACGCGCTCGGAGTAGCGGTCCGTGAGGTAGTCCGAGCGACCGCGCACGAGGTGGGTGAACTTCACCAGTTCCTCGCAGACATCGACGACGCGGCTGAAATAAGCGGACGGCTTCATGCGCCCCACCTCGTCGAACTCGAGGAACGCCTTTGGGACCGACGACTGGTTCGGGATCGTCACCATGCGCATCCAGCGGCCGAGGATGCGCATCTGGTTTACGGCGTTGAAGCTCTGCGAGCCGCCCGACACCTCCATGACGGCCAGCGTCTTGCCCTGCGTCGGACGCTTGGCGCCGAGGGTCAAGGGAATCCAGTCGATCTGCGACTTCATGATCCCGGTCATGGCCCCGTGGCGCTCCGGGCTGACCCACACCATGCCCTCGGACCAGTCGGCGAGGTCGCGCAGTTCCGCGACCTTCGGGTGGTCGGGTTCCGCCCCGTCGGGGAGCGGCACGCCGCGAGGGTCGAAGGTGCGCACCTCGCAGCCGAACCAGCGAAGCAGGCGACCGGCCTCCTCGGACAGGAGGCGGGAATAGGACCGCTCGCGGATCGAGCCGTAGAGGACGAGGATGCGCGGCGGGTGCGTCGGTGCGCTGGGGCCGGCGAGCGCGCTCCCGTCGATCGGGCGGAGCTGGTCGAAGTCGACGGAGGACAGGTCGAGGGCGGCGGGGTCCGTCATCGTCCGGTTTCCTTCCGCCACAGGACGGCCGAGGCCGAACACAGGCCCATGGCCTGCCGGGTCGCGAGCACCGCGGCGGGCGCTTCCGTCCGTTCGACGCGCTGGAAGCCGAGCGCCGCGAGGAAGGGGCGTTCCCTGGTCGTGAAGGCGAACGCGTCAGTCGCGCCCCGCTGCCGGGCCCGCCCCATCAGATCGGCGGTGATGGACCGGCCGATGCCGTGCCCCCAGTGGTCGGGAACGACGGCTATGGATCGCAGGAGGACGGCGGACCCAAGGGGCTCGAAGCCTCCGATCCCGACGAACTCGCGGCCCTCGTTGGCGTAGCGCAGGATTACCCGGCCGGGCTCCGCCACGTCCTCGGTCGGCAGCCCCGCCGCAGACAGGAGGCCGACGAGACCGGCCGGATCGTCGACGGCGGTCGCGTCAAGCCTCGGCATCATGCCCGATAGCCTCCAACGGTTTCCCCGTCCTCCTTGGTGAAGGTGGCGACGGGGTTGTCGAGAAGCGGCAGCACCCTCTCCGACGGGCGGCAGAGCGCGGCGCCCCTGTCCGTCACGACGATCGGGCGGTTGATCAGGATCGGGTGCGCCATCATGGCGTCGAGGAGTGCGTCGTCGGCCAGCGTCTGGTCCTCAAGGCCGAGTTCGGCGTAGGGCGTGCCCTTCTCGCGCAGGAGGTCGCGCGGGCGGATGCCCATGGCGTGGATCAGTTCGACCAGCCGCTCGCGGCTCGGGGGAGCCTTCAGGTACTCGACGACCTCCGGCTCCTCGCCGGACTGGCGGATCATCTCCAGCGTGTTGCGCGACGTGCCGCAGGCGGGGTTGTGGTAGATCGTGACGGTCACGAGCATGTCTCCGACGGGCAGGAGGGGGCGAGAAGGTCGGCGCCGAGATTCCCGCAGATCTCCGGGTTCCCCGAACAGCAGTCCTCCGTCAGGAAGGCGAGGAGCTGGCGCATGTCGTCGTAGCTCGCGGCGTAGAGGATGCGGCGCCCGTCCCGCCACGAGCGCAGGAGCTTGGCGCGTTCCAGTGTCGCGAGGTGGAAGCTCATCCGCGTCGGCGCGATGGACAACGCCTCGGCGATCTCGCCGGACGGCATGCCGTTCGGGCCGGCACGGACGAGCATCCGGAAGGCCGAGAGACGGTCGGCGTGAGCAAGGGCGGACAAGGCTGCAACGGCTGAGTCGTCGTTCATTCCTGCGATATTGCAAATATAGTTGTAATGTTCAAGTCTGGTTGCCAACGAGCGCATGGGACCATTGGCTACGCAGCTCTCGGAGCACACTCTTCAATTCGTTCAGCCGCCGATCTCGATGACCTTCCCGTCCGTTGGAGTGTCATCGGCATCGTGCGTGACGAGAAGCGCGGGAATGCGGCGTGTCGCGACCTCGCGGAACACCAATGCGCGGATCTCCGGTCGCAGGGCGGCATCGAGACGCGAGAAGGGTTCGTCGAGGAGGAGCAGCCGCGGCTCACTGAGGAGCGTCCGCGCCAGCGACACGCGAGCCGCCTGGCCGCCGGACAGGGTCATGGGGGAGCGGTCGAAGGTTCCGGCGAGCCCAAGCCCCGCCAGCATGTCCTCCGCCATCGCCTTACGGAGGCCGCGCCCGGGCCTGACGGCAGGGATCGCGAAGGTGAGGTTGCGGCCGACGCTCATATGCGGAAACAGAAGGGCGTCCTGGAACATCAAGCCGACGCCGCGCGCTTCGGGCGCCAGCGTGAGAATATCGCGGCCGCCGAGGATCGCCTTGCCGGAGGCCGTGAAGCTCGGGTCCAGGAAGCCTGCCAGAAGCGCGAACAGGCTCGACTTGCCGGAGCCGGACGGGCCGCGAATGGTCAGGACGCTCCCAGCCTCGATCGCCGCATCGATGTCCAGCAGAAGCCGCCCGCGCAGCGAGATGCGGACCGCTTCAAGCTTGATGTTCCCATCGCCCGCGGTCACCGTCACGTCGCCCGTCTCGGTTTCGCGGCGAAGAGCATGGGGACGCTGCCGGCGAGGATGAACACGATCATCGGCAGCAGCGTCTGGAGCAACGCATACGTGCCGACGATGCGCGGGTTGCCGCCCGACGAGAGCGCCACGGCTTCCGTCGTGATCGTCGGGAAGCGTCCGGCGCCGATGAGGAGGGTAGGCAGGTACTGGCCGACCGAGACGGAGAAGCCGATGGCGAAGGCGGTGGCCAGCGCCGCGGCCAGCATCGGCAGCCGGACGCGCAGGAGCGAGCGTAGGCGCGACGTCCCGAGACCCGCCGCGACCCGTTCGTAGCGTGGATCGAGCGCATACCAGGGCGCCGCCAGCGCGAGCGTCACATAGGGCACGACGAAGACCAGATGCGTCGCGACGAGAAGCGAAAGGGACGCCTCGGCCCCCAGCGACAGGACGAGGATCTGAAGGCCGAACAGAAACGCGACCTGCGGCACGACGAGCGGCAGGTAGATCAGCCCAGCCATCACCCGGGGCAGTCGGATGCTGTCCCCGCGCTGGCTCCGGCGGTGGGACTCGAGAAGGGCGACGACGAGGACGAGCGCGATCAGGGCCGACGTCGCGGCGACGGCAAGAGTGGTGATCATCGGGCCCGACGCGCTTGCCCAGGCCCGGAGCCAGGTCGTTCCCGACAGCTCGGCGGGAAGAAGGTCGGGGAACTGCCAGAGCCCGGCAGCAGACCAGAGCGCCAGAACGACGAGACCGGCGCCGACCGTCGACAGGGCAAGGCCGACGACGCCCGCGGCCGCGAAACGAACCGCCCCGCCCGCTTGTCCGCGCCGTCCAGTGTTTTCGATGATCGCCATCGCCGTTCCGGCCGCCCGCTCGACCGCGAGCCAGGCGACCACCACGGTGAGGGTCACGCCGAGTTGCAGGATCGCACCCGCGGACGCGAGGAAACGGAAGGACAGGTCGGGATCCGACATCCAGCGGACCAGACGCACGGCGAGTGTCGGCGGGAGGGAGGGGCCGAGGATCAAGGCGACGTCGACGACCGAGGAACCGTATGCCGCGACCGCCAGGACGGGCAGTCGGATCTGACGGTAGACGGCCGGCCAGACGCAGGTGAGGAAGCCGGCGACGCGCCCGTACCCCAGGGACCGGGCCACCATCATCCGGCGTTCGGGATCGACCTGCGGCAGGGCGGCGATGGCGACGAGGAGCAGGAAGGGCAGTTCCTTGGCGACTAGGCCCGACATGAGCGCCAGTCCCCAGGGATCGCCGACGATGAGAAGGTCCGGGGGGCGGTCGAGGCCGAACGGGCCGGCGACGGCCCGCATGAACAGTCCCGAGGGCGCGATCAAGAAGGCGAGGCCGAAGGCGGCCGCCGCGTGCGGCACGGAAAGCGCCGGGGACAGGAGGCGCCGGACGAGGGCGAATGTCCGCGTGCCGAAGAAGGACGCAAGGAACAGAGCGGTCGCCCCGACCGACACGAGCGTGGTCGCCAGCCCGGTCACGAGGGACAGGGTCACCGACGCCGCAAGACCCGGCTCGGCGAACAGGGCGCGAAAGGGCGCCGTGGTCGCCGACGAGCCACCGAGCGCCGGAAGGAAGCCGAAGGCCGGCAGGAGAACGCCGAGCAGCCCTGCCACGACGGGTGCGGCGAGGAGTAGCGCGACGCCGATGGCGACGGGACCGGACCCCCGTCCGGCCGCCGTCCCGATCCCCGGGCCTGCGCTCGTCCTCGCCACCCGCATCATCGTCCCGTGCCGTAGCGCTTCATCCACTCGGCTTCGAGGCGGGTCATCCAACTGGGATGAGGCTCGGACAGGACCGGGCCGAGCTCGGATGCCCGCAGCGTGGCCGGACCGAGGTCGAGCCCCTCGAATGCGGCGCGCTCGGGCTGCGGCAGCTTGGCCATGTCGAGTACGGTCGGGTCGCCCCAATGGGCCGGATCCTCCTTACGGAGCTGCGCCTCCGGCGAAAGGAGGAAGTCGGCGACGACCTTCGCGGCCGCCTGTGAGCCCGAGTTGAAGGGGATCGCCACGTAGTGCGTGTTGCCGAGGGTCCCGCCGGCGAAGGTGAAGGAACGCACCGTGTCGGGCAACTCGCCCGCCGCGATCCCCGCGGAGGCCTCCCCGGGATTGAAGGCGAAGATGATGTCGAGTTCACCGTCGGCGAGGAGCTGTTTCATGGCCGGGTAGTTGGCCGGAAAGTCGCGCCCCCCACGCCACAGGAGAGGTTTTAGCGCGTCGAGATAGGCCCAGAGGGGGGCCGTCACGCTGGCGAACGTCGCTTCGTCCACGGGGCGCTCGAGGAGGCTGCTGTCGGCGACCTGTTCGAGAAGCACCTGCTTCAGGAAGGACGATCCGACGAAGTCGGGCGGCGCCGGATAGGAGAAGCGCCCGGAATGGGCCTTGGCAAAAGTCATGAGGTCCGCGGTGGAGGGGGGCAGGTCCGCCTCGGCGGTGCGCGCGGAATCGTAGAAGAACACGAGCTTCGCGCGGCCCCAGGGAGACTCCTGCCCTTCGATCGGCAGCGTGAAGTCCGTCGTGATCCCAGGGTTAATGGTATCGACGTAGCGCCAGTTCGGCAATTCCGTCGCGAAGCCGTCCGCCAGCAGCCCCTGCTCCTTGAGGGACGCGAAGTTCTCTCCGTTGATCCACACGAGATCCACCGATCCGCCCTGAAGGCGCCCGGCCGCCTTCTCGGCGACGATCGCCGAGACCGCGGTCGCGGTGTCCTCGAGCTTCACGTGGTTCAGCGTGATGCCGAAGCGGTCTCTGACGACGCCGCCGGCCCAGGCGATGAAGTCGTTGATGTTGGGCGACCCGCCCCAGGCATGGAACTGGACGGACTGGTTCCTCGCCGCGGCGAGCGTCGCTTGCCATTCGGGCGACGCCGTCTCGACCGCATGCGCGGGTCCCGCCGGGAGCGCAGACGGTAGGAGCATGAGGGCCAGGGCGGCGGCAAGGGTCAGATGCTTCGCTCGTCTCATGGGCGGTTGCCTCCTCGTGATGGAGCGCGCGGCGGGATTGCGTAGCGCTCGACGAAACTCGTGTCGCTCCAGCGCTTCCAGCGAGCGACCCAGCGCCCACTCGCCGCCAGTCCCCACTTGTCGGCGATCGCGCTCCCGTTCGCGAGCGAGATCAACGCCAGCCAGTGCCGCTGCGGCCGAAAGGCGCGCAGCGGCGCATCGGACAGCGCCTGCCGAAGGTTGTGGTGGAGGACGGGTCCGGCTCGAACTGCGAAGACGCCCGACTTCGGGCGTGGATCGTAAAGGGATGCGACGTCGCCCGCGGCGAACACCGCGGGATGCGAAACCGAACGCAGGTGACGGTCGACGCGCACGAAGCCGCGTTCGTCGAGAGCGAGACCGCTGGACCGAAGCCAGGGCGGTGCCGCGCTCGAGGTCGTCCAGACCACCTCCCGGACGTCGAGGCGGCGTCCGTCGGAGGCCACGAGAACGCCGTCGAAGAACGCGACCGCGTCGAAGCCATCGACCGTGGTGATGTCCGCCTTGCGAAGCTCCCTCGCCACCAACCGACGTGCGAGAACGCCGCGAGATGGCATGGGTTCGTCCGAACGCCCGACCAGCAGGATCTCGACGGGCCGGCGGTCCGGGCTGCGGGCAAAGCGTCGGCGGAGCGCGAACGCGATCTCCACGCCCGCTACTCCCTGACCCACGACAGCAAGGCGGACGGGATGTTCGGCGCTTCGCACCAGTCGGTCGATGTCGGGAAGCCGCTCCGCGAAGGAGGCGATCGGCTTCACTGCGATACCCTCTTGGGCGCCGCTCGGATGCGACGGTCGCGAACCGATGTCGAGAGAGAGCAGGTCATAGGAAAGAACCGAGCCGTCGGCGAGGGCGACGCTCCGTCGCTCGGCGTCGATGCCCGCGGCCTCGCCCTGCCGAAAGGCAATGTCCGAAGCCGCGCAGAGCGCCGAAAGATCGACATGGACGTCGTCGAAGCCGTAGTCCCCGGCAACGAAGCCGGGCAGCATGCCGGAATAGGGCGTGAGGCGCGATGGGGAGACCAGCAGCGGCTCGCAGTTTCCGGCACGGGCGAGACCGAGGCGCCTGATCACCTCGACATGCGCATGGCCGCCGCCCAGCAGCAGGAGACGCGGCGGAGCGCCCCGACCGCGCGGATGGGCTTCGCTCGGATGGCTCGCCGTCAAGCGGCAGCCGCGGGAGCGCTGGACGGCAGCACCACGATCGGCGTCCCGTCGGGGACGCGCTCGTAGAGGTCGGCGACGTCCTGGTTCAGGAGGCGGATGCATCCCGACGAGACCGCCCGGCCAATCGACCATTCCTGATGCGTCCCATGCAGGCGGTAGAGCGTGTCGCGGCCGTCCTGGAAGATGTAGAGGGCACGCGCGCTGAGGGGGTTCGTCAGGCCCGGATCCATTCCGCCGTTGGCGATGGAGTACGGCTCGAGTTCGGGCTGCCGGGCGACCATCTCGTCCGGCGACGTCCAGCGGGGCCACTTGCGCTTGTACTGGACCTTGGCACGGCCTGACCAGGAAAAGCCCTCGCGACCGACGCCGATCCCGTAGCGCACCGCGGAGCCATCGGCCTGCGTGAAATAGAGATATTTCGCGTCAGTATCGACCACCAGCGTCCCCGGGGGCTCGTTCGTCGTGTTCACGACTTCGCTTCTCCAGAAGCGCTGGTCCACCTTCGAGACGTCGACCGCCGGAACAGGGAACGCCTCGTCCGGCATGGCATCGTACATGAGGGGCCTTAGCGGCGGCGGCGGGGGAGCCGCGGCCGGAATGGCCCGGGCCTGCTGGCGCGGCAGGGATGCGCACCCCGACAGAACGAGTCCGGCGAGGCTGAGAACGACATGCCGGCGAGATGGCGAGAAGCGGACGGTCGGACGTTTGGTCAAAGGACGTTTTCCGTATTCTGAACGGGGATCCGGGGGCGGCAGGGATGCGGTGCGTCGACGGGCGTCAGTTCCCGGTCGGCACCGAGCCGCGGACCGGATAGTCGTTCTCGATGATGAACTTCAGGCCCCCGACGAGATCGTCCAGCCGCGGCCGCGCGAAGGGGACGTTCTGTAGATGGAGCGCGTAGATGCGTCCGTCGGGATACAGGACGGCGATACCGGGCTCGGCGAAGCGATCGGGCTCGGGATCCTTCGCCTTGGCGGAGATGAAGAGGCCCCAGGCGTGCGCGCTCTCCTCGGACAGCCCGTATCCGATCGGGAGCGCGCCGACGTTCCACTCGGTCGCCTGCCGCTCGGCGCGCTCACGGGAGTCCATCGAGACCGCGCGGACCTCGACGCCCAGCGCATGGAACGCCTCGAGCTTGCCGGACAGTTCTTCCAACTGGCTCTTGCAGATCGGGCAGTGAACCCCGCGATAGAAGAAGATGGCGGTGAAATTCTCGGGCTTGGCATCCGAGAGGTCGAACGCCTCCCCTCCGAGCACGGGGAACTTGAGGGCGGGGGCGCTGTCGCCGGGAAGCGGGGTCGTGTGGTTCATGACGTTGTCCTTGGATTGGGGGTGGCGGTGCGGCGGTGCGTTGCGTCTCAGCCGCCGGCCGTCGGATGCTTCGATCCGATCCCGTCGGGCGAAACCGGCGACAGCATCGCGATCTGTGTGTCCGCGAGCGCGCGGAGGTAGGCAGTGCCTGCGGCCGTGCGCGCCATCACGCGGATCGAGACGATCGTGCCGAGGATGGCCTTTGCGAAAGCCGCGGCATCCAGGCGGTTCGAGATGGAGCCGTCGGCCTGACCACGCAGGACGGCCCTGTGAAGAGCCTCCTCCACCTCGCGCAGGCCGGCCGCGACGTCGTCGCCCAGCTCGCGATCATGCGCCGCCACCTCCGCCGCCGAGTTCACGAGGAGGCAGCCGTCCCGGCTTCGCGCCGAAGCCTCGACGACGGCGTCAAGGAAGGAGACGATCGCCTCCCGGGGGGCGGGGCTCGCGTCGAGCAGCGCGACACGCTTCCGGCTCGACCCGTCGAGGTAGTGCTGGAGCGACCGCTTGAAGAGAGACCGCTTGTCGCCGAAGGCGTTGTAGAAACTCGCCGGGTTCATGCCCATGGCCCTTCCGAGGTCGCGCACGGACGATGCGGCGTAGCCATGGGACCAGAACCGCTCCACCGCCCTGTCGAGTGCTTCGCTCTCTTCGAAGCTCCTGTTACGCCCCATCACGCAAAATCCCCGGTGGATCACGACGCCGACATGAGCCGGTCGACCGCTTGTTATTTTAGATCGATCGCTCCAAAAAGGTAGCCCTGACCGTAACGGAGGACTACACATGAGCGTCATGACCCTAAGGACCGCCGCGGCGGCGATCGTTCTTTCCGTTGCCGCGTTCGGGAACGGCGCCGCGTTTGCTGCCGAGATCGAGCCCTTCGAGATGGCCGCCTTCGAGAAGGCCCAGACGGACGGAAAGCCGATCGTCGTCGACATCGCGGCGCCGTGGTGCCCGACCTGCGCCGCGCAGAAGCCGATCATCGAAAAGCTCGCGGCCGACCCCGCGCATGCCGACATTAAGATCTTCCACGTGTCGTTCGACGACCAGAAGGACGTCGTTCGGGCATTGAACGCCCGGATGCAGTCCACGTTGATCGCCTTCGACGGAGCCAAGGAAACCGGTCGCTCCGTCGGAGACACGAACCCGGCCTCCATCGCGGCCCTGTTCGCCTCCACGAAGGGAGAGTGAACGTGACCGCGCTGTTCGCACTGCTGGCGGGCGTGCTGTCGACGCTGTCGCCCTGCGTCCTGCCGCTTCTGCCTGTCGTGCTGGGCACCGCGGTCTCACAGCATCGCATGGGACCCGCGGCGCTGGCCGCGGGTCTTGCCATATCCTTCGCGGCGATCGGGTTGTTCGTCGCGCTCGTCGGCTTTTCGATCGGGCTCGACCTCGCCGTCTTCCGCACGATCGGGGGCTTCGTCCTCGTCGGCATCGGCGCGGTCCTGATGGTTCCGCGGCTTCAGACGAGGCTTGCAACGGCTGCGAGCCCGGTCGGGACGTGGGCCGAGCATCGGTTCGGCGGCTTCGAGGGAAGCGGGCTGGGTGGTCAGTTCCTCGTCGGCCTGCTCCTGGGAGCGGTCTGGAGTCCCTGCGTCGGGCCCACCCTCGGTGCGGCATCCATGATGGCCGCGAGCGGGGAGAACTTGGGGCAGGTCACGATGACCATGCTGGCGTTCGGCGTCGGTGCCGCCCTTCCGCTCCTGTTGCTCGGCACCCTGTCGCGTGAGGCACTCGTTCGCTGGCGCGGCCGCCTGCTCGGTGCCGGCCGGGGCGGCAAGATGGTCCTGGGCGCGGTCCTGGTAACCGTCGGCATCCTCGTCGTTTCGGGTCTGGACAAGAAGGCGGAGGCGGCGATCGTCGCCGCGTCTCCCGAGTGGCTAACCAACCTCACAACCCGTTTCTGACGTTGCGGGCGTGAAGAAGTCTGAGAGGAACGGCGGATGAGCGACGGAATGGACTGCGACATCTGCGTGGTCGGCGCCGGCTCCGGCGGTCTCTTGGTGGCGGCCGGTGCGGCGCAACTCGGCTTGCGGACCGTCCTCGTCGAAGCCGGGCGAATGGGCGGGGACTGCCTGAACACGGGCTGCGTGCCCTCGAAGTCCCTGCTTGCGATGGCCAAGCTGGTCCACGCCCACCGGACCCCCCATCTGGCGGCCGTCCCGTCGCATTCCTTCGACCCCGACCGTCAGGGGGTGGACGCGCATGTTCAAGGGGTGATCGCGACGATCGCTCCCCACGACTCCGTCGAGCGCTTCGAGGGCCTCGGCGTGCGCGTGATCCGCGGCCATGCAAGCTTCCTCGACGAGCGGACTCTGACCGTTGCCGGCGAGACGATCAGGGCCCGCGATTTCGTGCTGGCGGTGGGATCGCGTGCGGCCATCCCGGCTATCCCGGGACTCGATCCCGCGCGCGTCCTGACAAACGAGAGCCTCTTCGACGTCGGGACGGTGCCCGCCCAACTCGTCATCATCGGGGGCGGCCCGATCGGGATCGAGATGGCGCAGGCCCATCGGCGCCTCGGCTCGCGCGTCACCGTCGTCAGCCGGGGCACGATCCTGCCGAAGGACGATCCCGACCTCGTCGAGGTGGTGCGGCGGAGCCTCATCGGCGAGGGCGTCGACATTCTGGAACACGCCGAGGTCCGGTCCGTCCGGCACGGGGACGCGGGACACGTTGTGGAGGCCATCGTCGACGGGGCGACGCGCCGTCTGGAGGGGTCCCACGTCCTCGTCGCAACGGGCCGGGCCGCGAACGTCGAGGGATTGGCTCTCGACCGGGCGAAGGTCGAGTTCGGGCGGGAGGGCATTCACGTGGACAAGCGGCTCCGGACCAGCAATCGACGCATCCATGCCGTTGGCGACTGCACGGGGGGGCCGCAGTTCACCCATGTCGCCGGCTACCATGCTGGGATCGTCATCCGGAACCTGGCCTTCCGTCTCCCGGCCAAGGTGGACTACGGTGCCTTGCCTTGGGTGACGTACACGGATCCTGAACTCGCCCACGTCGGCATGACCCTCGCGACCGCCCGGGCGCGGCACGGCGACGGGGTTCGATGCCTCACCAAGTCCATGAGCAACCTCGACCGTGCGGTCGCCGAGGGGCGCCGGGAGGGACTCCTGAAGGTCGTCGCCCTACCGAACGGGCGCGTCCTCGGCTGCTCCATCGTTGGTCCCGGCGCAGGCGAGCTGATCGGTCTCTGGGCCCTGGCCATCGCGAAGGGGTTGAAGCTCCGCGACGTCGCCTCCCTCGTGCTTCCCTATCCGACGCTCTCGGAAGTTTCCAAACAGGCCGCGGGGGAATGGTACAGCCCGGCCCTCTTCAGCGATCGGACACGTCGCATCGTGTCCATGCTCCGCAAGATCCCGCGCTGGTGAACCATCCTCGTCCCCCCTTCGGCTTTCCATCGTCGATCGAAAGGTATCGCCCATGTCCCGTCGCGGATGGGTTCTCGTCGCGGTCATCGTCGTCCTCATGCTCGGCGCCTACGCACTTGGACTGACCGACTACCTCAACATCGAGACGGTGAAGGCGCGGCGCGAGGAGCTTCTGTCCTACGTTGAAGCGCGGCCGGTCCTCTCGGGAGCGGCCTTCTTCGCCGCCTATGTCGCGATCACGGCGCTGTCGCTGCCCGCGGCGTCCGTCATGACGCTGCTCGGAGGCTTTCTCTTCGGCACTCTGGTCGGCGGGGCCCTCGCCGTGGTCTCCGCCACGGTCGGCGCGACCATCCTCTTCCTGGTCGCGCGCTCGTCGGTCGGCGGCGCGTTGCGCGCGCGGGCCGGCCCCTTGGCCGAGCGGGTTTCGGAGAACTTCCGCCGGAACGCCTTCGAGTACCTGCTCTTCATGCGGCTCGTGCCGCTGTTTCCCTTCTTTGCCGTCAACATCGCGCCTGCCCTCCTGGGCGTCGGATTGCGGACCTACGTCCTTGCGACCCTTCTCGGCATCGTTCCCGGCACGTTCGTCTATGCGCATCTCGGCCGTGAGCTCGGCACGATCTCGAGCCTCTCGGATCTGGTGTCGGCCGACGTCCTGGTGGCGTTCACGCTGCTCGGTCTCGTGGCGCTCCTTCCCGTCGCCTACCGGAAATGGAAGTCGGGCCGCTCGGGGACCGCCGCGCTGGTCGCGCTCGCCGCCGCGGGGCTCACATTGGCCGGCGGGGCGATCGAGGCTCGCGCAGCCGACGCATCGTACGAGCGCTTCGCGACGGCGTATGGCGGACTGTTGAGCGCCCATGTCCGTCCAGCCCGCAGGAACGGCATCGCTTACGCGGGCGTCGACTATGGATCGTGGCGCAGGGACGCGCGGCATGCCGAGGCCCTGGCGACCCTGTTGGCGTCCGATCCGAATTCCGCCGTCAGTCGGCAGGAGAAGCTTGCCTACTGGATCAACGCCTACAACTTCCTGACGGTCGATCTCATCACCCGAGAGGGTGAGACGCGCTCGATCAAGAACCTCGGCGGCTTGCTGGCCAGCCCCTGGAAGCGCTTCCGCTGGCCGATCGGCGGTCGGGAGATGAGCCTCGACGACATCGAGCACGGAACCATCCGCAAGCTCGGCGAACCGAGGATCCACTTCGCCGTCAACTGTGCGGCGATCTCCTGTCCGGACCTGCGCGCCGAACCCTACGTCGCCAGGCTTCTCGATGCGCAGCTCGCCGACCAGGTGGACAGGACCTTCGCCAATCCCGCGAAGGGCTACTCTGTCGACGGCGCCACCGTTCGCGTCAGCAAGGTCATGGACTGGTATCGAAAGGACTTCGGCGGGGGCGACGTGGCCGGCTGGATCCGGGCGAACGCCCCCGTAGAGTTGCCGGAGGGCGCGCGGATCGCGTTCCTGGCCTATGACTGGACGCTCAACGCCCTTTGACGGGACCGGCAAGCCGCCATGTTCGACCATCGCATCATCCCGCTCCAGAACCGCGTCCTCGTCCCCATGGCACGGGTGCTCGCGAAGCGAGGCGTGCGGGCCGACGCGCTGTCGTGGACGGGGTTCGGGCTCGGCGTCGTGGCCTTCGGTCTCATCTGGGCCAACTGGTACCTCGCCGGCCTTCTGGCGATCGCGGCCAACCGACTGGTCGACGGCCTCGACGGGAGCGTCGCGCGCGCGACCAGCCCGACGGACCGGGGCGCGTTTCTGGACATCGTCCTCGACTTCGCCTTCTACACGCTCGTGCCGCTTGCCTTCGCCCTCGCGGACCCGGACGCGAATGCCCTGCCAGCCGCCGTGCTCATCGCCAGCTTCGTCGGGACGGGAACGAGCTTCCTTGCCTTCTCGCTTCTGGCCGAGCGACGGGGCCTGAGTTCGACCAAGTTCCCTGCCAAGGGCATCTACTACGTGGGGGCGTTGGCCGAGGGTGCCGAGACGATCGCGGTGTTCGCCGCCATGTGCCTCTTCCCGGCCTACTACGCCGGGATCGCGTACGGCTACGCTGCCTTATGCGTGATGACCACCGCCCTTCGGCTGAGGCTCGGCATGGCGGTATTAAGAAATCGCTCAGGCTAAATCTTCGCGCCGACCTTTCCTTGGGTCATTTCAGAGGATAACCTCAGTACTCTTCGTACCTCCGTAGCATACCCTACAGCAGTCGCTCGCAGTCACGTCTCCGTTCAGGAAGTGGAGTGAGGCATGCTCGTCACCGACACGATCGTCGTTCGCTGGAACGACGTTCTTTTGAAAGCCCTGGAGATCGGAACTAACGAGAAGTCCCTCAGGCTCGGACCGCCGATGGTCGCGCGCCTGTTGTCGATGGTATACACGGCTGCGTTCCAGGCATGGTCGTCCTATGACCACAGTGCGAAGCCGCCACTGCCCGGCGGCCCCGGTCGAGAGCCTGTCGCCAAGCGAACGCTTGGCAACAAGAACGTCGCGATCAGCCATGCCATCTACAGGACTTCGCTGGACCTGTTCCCCAACAGTCGCATTAAGGCTCTTCTGGACGGTCACATGACGTCCCTCGGACTCGACATCGAGTCGACAGCGACGACGGGTAGCGGTCCGGCGGTGATCGGGAACGCCGCGGCGAAGGCTGTGCTCGCCGCCCGCGCGGACGATGGTGCCAACCAAGCGGGAAACAGATCGGGGTCGCCGCCTCCCGCACCGGACGGATCCCGTATTCCTTACGCTGATTATACCGGGTATGCGGCCGTGAACCAACCGGCCATGTCTTTCTCGGGGACCAGCCGCGCTCACGTCACCGAAGTAGCACGCTGGCAGCCGCTCTCGTACATTGACCCTTCCGTCGGCATGGTCACGACGCCAGCTTTCATCGGCCCCCATTGGGGACAGGTCAAGCCGTTCTCCCTCACGAGCGGGGACGAGTTCCGTCCCTCGCCGCCCGAAAGCTTCACCAGCCAAGCCTTTCTCGACCAAGCTCGATACGTTGTGGAGGTACAGCAAAGGCTTTCTTTAGAGCAGAAGATCGTTGCCGAATATTGGGCGGATGGGCCGCGCTCGTTGCTGCCGCCGGGGCATTGGTGCGAGATCGCTGGTGAAGTTTCGCGCCACGACCTCCACGACGTCGACAAGGATGCCAAACTCTTCTTCGCCCTGTCTAATTCAATTCTCGACGCCAGCATCGCCACTTGGGAAGCGAAACGCTTTTACGATTATGTGAGGCCGATCACCGCTATTCGTTGGCTGTATGCAGGCTTCACGATCGATGCTTGGGGTGGGCCGGGGCTAGGCACAACGAAAGTGCGGGGGGAGAAGTGGCGGCCTTTCCAGAAGGATACCTTCCCGACGCCTCCCTTTCCTGAATATTGCTCTGGGCACAGCGCATTCAGCATGGCAGCGGCAACCGTCCTCAAGCACTTCAGGTCCGTAGCGTCAGGGCGCTCTCTCTCCGAGAGCGATCGCTTCCCGCTGGAGCACCTTCAAGAACTACCGCTCGCCGCCGATCCCGACATCAACGGGCTCCCAGTCAGGCTCACATGGGAGACGTTTACCGAGGCGGCCATCAGTGCGGGCGAGTCGAGGATATTCGGAGGCATCCACTTCTACCAGGGAAATGTCGCTGGCCTAGATCTTGGTAGAAAGGTCGGCGAGAAGGCTTGGGCGAAGGCGCAGTCCTTCTTTTAGCCGATACGATTTGGGGCTGAGGAGGCCGGTCGTCGGAATGCCTGAGACCCCTTCCGTCATCGTCTTCGACGTCAACGAGACCTTGCTCGACATCACCGTGCTGGAGCCCCTGTTCGCACGGCTCTTCAGCGACGCATCGGTCATGCGGCAGTGGTTTTCCGAACTGATCCTCCAGTCGGAGGCGTTGACGCTCTCCGGATTGTACGTCCGCTTTGACGAACTGGCGGCGGGAGTCTTGCGGATGATCGGTGACGTGCGGCGGGTCTCTGTCGCAGAGAGCGACGTCGAGGAGTTGGGCGCCCTTCTGCGGGCCATGCCGGCGCATCCGGACGCCGCACCCGCACTGGCCATGCTCAAGCAGGCTGGGTTCCGGTTGGTCACGCTGACGAACTCGCCTCCGTCCGCGGCCCCGAGCCCGCTCGAGCGGGCCGGCCTCGCCTCGTTCTTCGACCGGAGCTACAGCGTCGATCAGGTCCGCCGCTTCAAGCCGGCGCCCGAGACCTACCGGATGGTGGCGGAGGGCGAGGGCGTGTTGCCGGCCGATCTCTGCCTCGTCGCCTGCCATGTCTGGGACACCGTCGGCGCTCAAGCGGCCGGGTGCGTTGCAGGATTGGTCGAACGCCCCGGGAATGCGGCGCTGCGCGCCGAAGGCGTCCCGTTCCCGGATGTCGTCGCCCCCGATCTTCACCACCTCGCGGCCGAGATCGTTCGCCGTTGGGGACGGTCAGCGGCGGAGCGTTAGCGGCACATGATCTGATCCGGGCTCCGGCTTACGGACGATCCGCCGCGACACGACCCACATGCCGGCGGCCGCTACCAGCGCGTAGACGCCCATGGCGGCGAGCTGGAGGTCGTAGTCGACCCCGGCGTCGATGAGGTAGCCCGTCAGCCCCGGACCTGCCGCGCTCGCGAACACCATCGTCGCCACCACGACAGAGCGGATCGCCCCGAGGTGCCGGGTGCCGTAGAGCTCGGGCCACATGGCGCCCGACAGGGTCGACGAGAAGCCGTTGCTGACGCCCATCAGCGCCATGAAGGCGAAGATCGCCCATGGCGCGGTGACAAAGGCGGCGACGAAGCTGGCCGCAGCCAGCGGCAAGAGGAACATCGGCAGGACGCGGGCCGCCGACAGGCGGTCGATCAGCCAGCCGGAGAACAGCGTGAAGGTGACGTTCGCGATCGACATGACCGCAAAGCCCGCCGCGAACAGCGTCAGCGGCCAGCCGCGCAGCTCCGTCAGGTAGACCTGGTGGAAGAAGATCGTCGTCGCGACGAAGGGCGGGGCCAAGACGCCCATCGAGATCAGGTAGAAGTTCGGGTCGCGCAGGACCTCGGAAAGCGTCCAGTCCCGCGCGACCGTGCGCACACTCGCGACCGGATCATTCAGCGGGATGCGGTCGCGCCGCAGGAGCAGCCAGACGGCAGGAAGCGCGACGAAAAGGAGGGTGGCCGTCCCCGTGAACCAGGACTGTCGCCAGCCGATCGCTCCCGCGATGAGGACGAACAGGAACGGAACGACGCCTCGCCCGCCTGCTGGCCGAGCGTGACGAGCGACACTGCGCGGCCGCGGTTGGCGGCGAACCAGCGGCCGGTCGCGGTCAGGGCGGTCTGGGTCATCATGCCCTGTCCGAACAGGCGCAGGAGGTAGAGGGAGAGGACCAGGAACGGCAGCGACGCCGACAGGCCCATGGCCATCGTCGCGACCGCCAGCATCGCGATCGTCCCGGCCGCCACCGTCGTCGTGCGGTAGCGGTCGATGACGCGGCCGAGGAAGGGCAGCGTGAAGGCGCTGCCGAGGGTCGCCAGCATGTAGAGCCCGCCGAACTCGCCGTGGGTCAGCCCGTAGGCTTCGCGGATGCCAGGGTTCGACAGCGAGATGAAGAAGGTCTGCCCGAAGGAGGAGAAGAGGGTGAGCAGGAAGCCGCCCGCCAGCCACCGTGCGTTGTCGGCGATGAACCGCCCCATGCCATGCCTTCCGTATTGTCTTCCGTACGATGCCCCGGCGGGTGCCGGGACCATCTCTAGTCGTTTCGCGTTCCGTCGTCCGCCGCGGCGAGCACCTCCGCGGTGAAGTCGACCACCGCGTCGGCCTCGGCCAGAAGCTCCGGCGACGCGCGGATGACCTCCGGGATCGCAAGCGATGTCGCGACCGTCAGATGCGTGCCCCGTTCCCGCAGCGCCTGCGCGAGGGGCACGAGCTTGCGGTCCCCGCCGACCAGCACGACACGGCGCGCCTCGTCCGCCAGCCCGATGACGGCGACCGCGAGTTCCACAAGGTTGGTGCCGTACCGCTCGCGGGGACCGTTCCCCATGTCGTCGGGCCCGGCCCCACGCACCTCGAAGCCCTTTCGCTTGAGGTGACGCAGGAGCCCGTCCAGCCGTTCGGCTTCCGTGCGGTCGCGTCGATCGCGGTGATAGACCGCCCGCACCGGCTTGTCGTCGGGGACGAGGAACCGCAGGAGGTTCGTGAACGGAATGCGGATCCCGAGCGATTTGCGGATGCGGTCGCAGTGGGCGCCGTCGAACGCCACGAGCACGAAGCCCGGGGCGGTCCGCCCGGCACTGCCGGCCGCGATCACCGGATCACGAGCACGGGGATCGCGCAGGACTGGATGAGCGCGGTCGTCGTGCTTCCGACGATGAGGTGGCGAATGCGCGAGTGCCCGTAGGCGCCCATCACCAGGAGGTCGATCCCGTCCGCCTTCACGCGGCTTGCGATGACCTCGTCGGGTTCGCCGTCCTCGATCAGAACGGTGACGGGAAAGCCGCAGGTCTTCAGGATCTGCTCGGCTGCGCGCAGCCGGCACTGGGCATGTTCCGATGCCTCGCCGACCAACAGGAGCTTGCATTGTGTCCCGGACAGGAGCGGGCTGCGGGTAAGCTTCGAGATGAGCCGTTCCGACGACGGGCTGCCGTCGAAGCAGATGAGGGCCCGTTCGACCGGTCGAAACGCACGTGCGGCTATGAGGACGGGTCTGGTCGCGGAGCGAACGACGCGCTCAAGGTTGGAGCCGAGATGGCCCTTCGCGAAGTCGGCGGCCTCGCCGCGCTTGCCGATGACCACGAGGCGCGTCTCGGCGTCGAGGTCGGTGATCGTGTCCGCCACGTCGCCGTGCCGGAGCTTCTCCGTGACCTCGCCGACCCCGTCGGACCGCAACCGGGCGACGGCCTCGGCGAGGATGTGGTGGCCGCGGGTCGTGGCGAGCTTGGCCTTCTGGCGGTCGAGTTCGGCAAGCTCGCCGATCAGGGCCTCGCGGCCGCCGAACTCGAGGCTGCCGCTGAGGTCGAACGGCGCGCTCGAGGTGTCGCGGCGTCCCAGCGCATGGACGACCTCGACGGGAGCGACGAGCCGCTGTGCGGCCCAGGCCGCGTGGTCGCAGACGCTCGCGCCGTAGGCCGAGCCGTCGATGCAGGCGATGATCTTTGTCATGCGGGTCTCCTCGCTCAATGGCCCATCAGGCGATCCATGGCGCCGGGCTTGTCGTGGACGGCGAGCTTGTCGACGATCGTCGCACTTGCCTCGTTGAGGCCGAGCACGGTGACCTCGGCGCCCTCGCGGCGGAACTTCAGGATGACGCGATCGAGCGCGGCCACCCCGGAGAGGTCCCAGATGTGCGCGGGGCCGACGTCGATCACCACGCGGTCGAGCGCCTCCTTGAAGTCGAAGGCGGAGGCGAAGCGCCCGGTCGAGGCGAAGAAGACCTGACCCTCGACACGGTAGGTGCGGGTGCGCCCGTCCACCGAGAGCTCGGAGGTGACGCGGAAGATCTGGGCGACCTTGGAGGCGAAGAACACGCCCGACAGCATCACGCCGATGACGACGCCGATGGCGAGGTTGTAGGTCCACACGACGGTGACGACGGTCGCCAGCATGACGAGCGAGGACCGCTTCGGGTGAAGCGTCAGGTCCTTCAGCGAGCCCCACGAGAAGGTGCCGATCGAGACCATGATCATGATGGCGACGAGGGCAGCCATTGGGATCACGCGGACCCAGTCGCCGAGCACCACGATCATGAACAGGAGGGCGACGCCGGCAAACGCGCAGGACAGCCGTCCCCGTCCGCCCGACTTGATGTTGATGACCGACTGGCCGATCATCGCGCATCCCGCCATGCCGCCGAAGAAGGCCGTCACCGTGTTGGCGATGCCCTGTCCGACGCATTCGCGGTTCTTGTCCGACGAGGTGTCGGTGAGGTCGTCGACGATCTGCGCCGTCATCAACGACTCCAGAAGCCCGACAACGGCGACCGCCGCCGAGTAGGGCAGGATGACGAGGAGCGTATCGAGGTTCAGCGGGATGTCCGGCAGGAGGAAGACGGGAAGCGTCGAGGGCAGCTCACCCATGTCCCCGACGACGCGCAGGTCCATGCCGAACCCGAGCGAGATCGCGGTGAGGACGACGATGGCGACGAGCGGCGACGGGATCGCCGTCGTGATGCGCGGGAAGAGGTAGATGATGGCGAGACCCAGCGCGACCATGGCGTAGGTCAGGGACGGCACGCCGACGAGTTCGGGGATCTGCGCCATGAAGATCAGGATCGCGAGCGCGTTCACGAAGCCCGTCATGACGGAGCGCGAGACGAACTGCATGGCGTCGCCGAGCCGCAGGAGACCGGCGGCGACCTGGAGGAGGCCGGCGAGGACGGTGGCGACAAGGAGGTACTGGAGCCCATGGTCGCGCACGAGCGTGATCATGAGGACGGCGGTAGCCGCGGTGGCGGCCGAGATCATGCCCGGACGGCCACCGAAGACGGCGGTGAGGACGGCGATCGTGAACGAGGCGTAGAGGCCGACCTTCGGGTCGACGCCGGCGATGATGGAGAAGGCGATGGCTTCGGGAATGAGCGCAAGCGCGACGACCAGCCCCGCGAGGAGGTCGGCGCGCACGTTCCCGAACCACTCGCGGCGGAGTGTTTCGATCTGCATGGATGAGTTTCAGTCTTGGAGGTGAACCCGACGGTCGGCCCTTGGGCACGCAACGGTCAGAATGGGTTCAAATTGGCCGGGGGATCGGCGCCCAGCGTAGCCACCCGATCGAACGGGTCCAAACTCACCGTGCTTATCGGCGAGTTTCGCTGCGAAGGCAACCCTTGGCGGCGGCAGCCATGCCGTGGCCGCGCGGTTCCTTAAACGGAACGTCCGCTTCCGGAGCCTCGCTACGACAGCCTAAAGGTCTTGGAAGGGTCGAAAGCGGGGGGTCCGCTTCTGGGCGTCCGCTTCCTTGGAGCCGATCGGCTCGACCGGGTGGTTTGCGGACCGTCCGTTTCATCGCCGAATGTACGAAAAGCGGACGCATTTGCAGCCTTAGACTCCCTGTAAGTCTTCATAGGTGCAGCCGGCAGCCTCCAGCGCCTTATCCACCCAGGATCGATCTACGGTGCGGGCTTCCGTCTCCTCCATCTGCCGCGTTTCCGCCGCGTGCTTGCGGTGCGCCGCGGAGATTACGGTCTCTACATCCTTCCTGGCGATCGTGACCACGCCGTCCGCGTCGCCGAGCACAAGGTCTCCAGACATGACGGTCAGCCCCTCGAACGAGATGGGATAGCCGATCTCGCCAGGACCCGTGCGATAGGGGCCGCGATGGGTGATGCCGAGCGCGAAGACGGGGAGGTTGCGCGCCTGGAACGCCTCGGCGTCGCGGATCGCCCCATAGAGCACGAAGCCGGCGACCCCGCGCCCGATCGCGTGCGCCAGCATCAGTTCGCCCATCAGCGAGTTCGTGCAGTCGCCGCCGGCATCCACCACGATAACGTCGCCGGCTTCCGCCATGTCGATCGCTTTGTGCAGCATGAGATTGTCGCCGGGCCGCGTTCGCACCGTGAGGGCGGGGCCGGCGAGGACGCCGTCCCGGTGCATCGGGCGAAGCTGCGGTCCGCCGGCCGCGAGGCGCGACATGCAATCGCTGACGTTGGCGACGGGGAGGGTTCGAGCGTCCTCGACGATCGCAGCGGCGGTGCGGGTCCAGGTGCGGTTGATGCGAAAGCCCACGGGCATGTCGTCAGTCCTTTTCGTGTCGTCAGGCGGCGAAGGCGTCGGGCGAGGACAGGCTCGCTGCATCGGGGGCCTTGCCGTCGAGGACGTCGATGATGTGCCGCGCGGCGATCTCGGCCATCGCGCGGGCGGATCCGTTGGTGACGCCGCCGATATGCGGGGTCGCGACGAGGCTCGGGAGGCTCCAGAGCGGGCTGTCGGCGGCGGGAGGCTCGCTCGCGAAGCTGTCGAGCGCGGCCCCGGCGATGCGGCGCTCGGCGAGCGCCGCGGCCAGCGCCGCCTCGTCCACGATGCCGCCGCGCGCCGTGTTCACGAGAAAGGCGGTCGGCTTCATCCGGGCAAGGCGCGCGGCGTCGATCAGATGGCGCGTCGCCTGCGTCAGCGGGCAATGGAGGCTGATGATGTCGGCGGCGGCAAGGAGATCGTCCAGTCGGTCGGCCTGCGTGTAACCCAGCGCCTCGATCGCGCCGGGCGCGGCCATCGGGTCGTGGATCGTGACCTCCATGCCGAGCGCCTCGGCCAGGCGTGCCGTCTCGCGGCCGATCGCCCCGAAGCCGATCAGGCCGATCACCGAACCCGCGATGTCGCGCCCGATGAAGGTCGGCTTCGGCCACTCCCCCCGCTTCACGGCCGGATCGAGCCAAGTGATCTCCTTAAGAAGCGTCAGCACCAGAGCGATCGTGTGCTCCGCGACGGCCAGCGAGTTGCTGTTGAGGGAGCGCAGGACCGGAATGCCGCGCCGCGCGGCGCTCGCGACGTCGATGTTGTCGATGCCGACGCCGTGCTTGACGATGACCTTGAGCCGGGGCGACGCGCCGATGACGAGATCGTTGACCTTGCCCTGCCGGACCATGATCGCGTCGACCGCCAGCTCGCACGCACGCTCGGCGACGATCTCCGGCGGGTCGTAGGGCGGCGAGAAGAACACGTCGATGTCGTGCCGGTTCAGGAGCTCGATGGCGGACGGCGCGATGGAATTGTGGGTCACGAGGATGCGGCGCGCGCGCGACCCTTTCGTCGGATGGTCCTCAGGCATCGGGGCCTCCTCTCTGGTTGGGAACCGACCGGGCGCGGGCGAGAAGCCGTTCGGCCCGGGCCAGGATCGGCGCGTCGACGAAACGGCCGTCGACGAGGAAGGCGCCACGACCGTCGCGGTGGGCCTCGACGTCTGCGCTCAGGACGCGCCGAGCGAAGGCGATTTCCGCCTCGCTCGGCGAGAAGGCTTCGTTGAGGACCGGCACGACACTCGGATGGATGCAGCTCGCGCCGTCGAAGCCGAACTGGCGCGCCTCGCGGGCGGCCGCCAACATCCCATCCCGATCGGAATAGTCGGCGACGGTGCGCAGGAGCCCGAAGGACAGGACGCCGCCGGCCTTGGCCGCCATGTGGATGAGGAGCTTGGGCAGGCGCAGGACGTCGGGCACCGGCTCGGCGCCCATCGCGGTGGCGATGTCCTCGGCGCCCGCGCTCAGCGCGAGGACGCGCGGTCCTGCGGCGATGGCGCGCGCGTCGAAGATGGCGCCGGGGTCCTCGATCAGCGGCACGAAGTCGAGGGGACGCCGGCCGAGGGCCGCTTCGATCGGGGCGACATGGGCGGCGAGATCCGACAGGAGGCCGGCATCTCCAACCTTCGGGACGTAGAGCCCGTCGGCGCCCGCCCGACAGGCGGCTTCCGCGTCGGGCATGAGGAGTTCGCGATCGTTGTTGATGCGCACGAAGACGAGCGCGCCGCCGCGACGAACGGCGGCGACTGTCTCCGTCAGTGCGTCGCGCGCCTCGGCCTTTCTCTCGGCCACGACCGCATCCTCGAGGTCGACGATGATCGCATCAGCGCCGCGTTCGTGGGCCTTGGCGATGAAGCGTTCGCTCGTGCCGGGAACGTAGAGGAGGGAGCGGATCACGCGCGCTGTCTCCGGGCGGCGGGTTCGGCCGGCCGATCAAGGCCGACCTCGGCGAGGATCTCGTCCGTGTGCTCGCCGAGCCGCGGCGCCGGGCGGCGCCAGCCGCCGGGCGTGCCCGACATCCGCGGCAGGATGTTGTGCATCGGGAGGGAGCCGTTGTCGGCGTCCTCCACCTCGACGATCACGCCGCGCTCGGAAAAGTGCGGGTCCGCCGCGATGTCGGCGATGTCGTAGACCGGGCCCACGGTGGCGCCCGCTTCGCGCATGATCCGCAACGCCTCGTCGCGCGGATGCCCGGCGAACCAGGCGCCGACCGCCTCGTCGACCAGGGCGCGGTTTCGCACCCGCTCCGCATTGGTCGCAAAGCGCGGATCGGTCTTCATCTCGGGATGTCCGATGATGTCGAAGATGCGCATCGCGACGACCTGCATCGACCCGGAGAGGGCGACGTACTTTCCGTCGGAGCAGAGATAGACGTTGCGCGGCGAGACCGTGTTCGACGCCGAGCCGGTGCGCTGCTTCACCTTGCCGGTCACGCGGTGGATCGCCGCCTCGGGCCCGAGCACCGCATACATCGGCTCGAGCAGCGACAGATCGATGACCTGGCCGCGCGCGGCGCCCTTCTCGCGGGCGAGAAGCGCCATGGTGACGGCCTGCGCGCCGTAGATGCCGGAGATCATGTCGGCGAGGGCCAAGGGCGGCAGGACGGGTTCGCGGTCCGGGAAGCCGGTGCGCGTGGCGAAGCCGCTCATCGCCTCGACCAGCGTCCCGAACCCCGGATACTGCGCATAAGGGCCGGTCTGACCGAAGCCCGAGATGCGCACCACGATGAGGTCGGGGTTCAGCTCCAGGAGCCGGTCGGGGGCGAGGCCCATCGTCTCTAGCGTGCCCGGCCGGAAGTTCTCGATGAAGACGTCGGCGGTGCGCAGAAGCGCCTCCAGCGCCGCCATGCCGTCCGGCTGGCGCAGGTCGAGCAGGATCGAGCGCTTGTTGCGTCCGTAAGTCTTCCAGTGGAGCGACTGGCCGTCGTCGGTCCAGTCTCGCAACGGGTCGCCCGAGGCGGACTCGATCTTGATCACGTCGGCGCCGAAGTCGGCGAGCTGCACGGACAGCATGTTGCCGGCGACGAGGCGGGAGAGATCGAGCACGCGGACGCCCGACAAGGGGCCGCCCGCATCCGCGTCGAACCGGATGACGTTCGGGAGTGTCGTCATGGCGGCGCTCCTCAGCTCGCGTCCGGTCCGGCCGCGAAGATCGCGGCGGCTTCCGGCGGAATGCGGACGAAGGCGGTCCCGCTCTCGACGGGCCGCGTGGTCTGGATGCGGAAGCGCGAGCCGCCGCCCGAAACCTCGTACTGGTAGACCGAGCCGAGATAGGTCCCTTGCGCGATCTCCACGCGGATGGCGTTCTCGCCGGGTCCGCCGACGAGCTCGATCCGCTCGGGGCGCACGGCCACGACGAGGCCGCCGTCCGGCGAGGCGCGGCCGGCAGGGACGGAAAGTTCGGTCCCGTCGCCGAGCCGGACCCGCGCCCGGCCGCCCGCCTCGCCGATCATGCTGCCGGTCAGGAAGTTGGACGAGCCGATGAAGTCGGCGACGAACGCGTCGGCGGGGTTCTCGTAGATCTCCTTCGGCGTGCCGAGCTGGCGCAGATGCCCCATGCTCATCACGGCGATGCGGTCTGAGACGGCCAGCGCCTCGGCCTGGTCGTGCGTGACGTAGATGGTGGTGACGTTGAGGCGCTCCTGAAGCTCGCGCAGCCAGACGCGGGCGCGCTCGCGCAGCTTGGCGTCGAGGTTGGATAGGGGCTCGTCGAGGAGCAGGAGGCGCGGCCGGTAGACCAGGGCGCGCGCCAGCGCCACGCGCTGCTGCTGGCCGCCCGACAGTTCGAACGGATAGCGCTCCGCGTAGGGCATCATCTCGACGAGCGAGAGCGCCTCGCGGATGCGCTCGTCGCGCTCCGCGCGTCCGAGCCTGCGCAGCTTCAGCGGGAAGGCGAGGTTCTCCGCCACCGTCTTGTGCGGCCAGAGCGCATAGGACTGGAACACGAGCCCGATGTCGCGCCGCTCGGGCGGGACGGAGATGCCCTTCTGCCCGTCGAACAGCACCGTGTCGCCGATCCGGATCGTGCCGGACGTCGCGTGGTTGAGACCGGCGATCGAGAACAGCGTCGTCGACTTGCCGCAGCCGGAAGGACCGAGGAAGGTCAAGAACTCGCCCTTGCCCACGGTCAGCGAGATGTCGTTGACGGCGGTGACGCCGCCGTAGCGGATGGTGAGATGATCGAGGACGAGGTCAGCCATAGATCTTGGCTCCGAAGACGCGGCGCGCGAGGATGACGAAGAGGGCGGTGATCACGACCTGGATCGTGGCGAGGGCCGCCACCGGTCCGTTGTCGCCCTGGGCGCTCAGTTGCAGCATGGTGGAGCCGATGATCTCGGACCCCGGCTGGTAGAGGAACACGGCGGTCACGTATTCCTTGAAGAAGTGGATGAAGAGCAGCGCGAAGCAGGAGAAGAGCGCGGGCTTCAGGATCGGCAGGATGATCCGCGTCACCGTCGTCCACCAGTCCGCGCCGGAGATGCGGGCGCCCCGGTCCAGCTCGTCGCCGATCTGGGAAAGGGCCGGTGCGATGGCGCCGAAGCCGACGGGGATGTAGCGCAGGATGAAGGCGACGATCAGAATGACGATCGTGCCGCGGATGACGTCGAGCCCCGGCACCCAGACCACGGCGTAGAAGAAGCCGAGGCCCGCGATGATGCCGGGCAGCGAGCGCGGGAAGAGGGCGACGTATTCCAAAGGCCGCGCGTAGCGGAACTCGGAACGCCGCGCGACGAGCGCGATCACGGCGATGAAGAACGTGCCGACCACGCCGCCGATCAGCGCGATCAGCACCGAGTTGACGATCGAGCGGACATAGGTGTCGGAGGCGAAGACGGTCTCGTAGTTCGCCGTCGACAGAAGCTTCCAGAACGGGATCAGCGGCGTGAGGAACGACACGCCCGAGCGCATCACGAGCCCTGCGAAGACCGCGACGATGGTGAAGAGCACGTAGGCGCCGACGACGGCGAAGGCGATCCAGCGCCAGGGCCCGAGATCGAGCGTCGAGGCCCGGCTCGCCTTACCGCGCACCGTGACGAAGCGCCCGGAGCCCTTCATCAGGAAGCCCTGGAGCCAGACGAGGCCGGCGACCACGAGAAGAAGGATCAGGGCGGCCGCGCCGACGATGCCGTAGTCGGGCCGCACCGCGGCGTTGATGCCGACATTGTAAAGGAAGGTGGTGACGGTGTTGATGCCGCTCGGCGCGCCGAACAACAACGGGATCGCCAGCATCTCGACGCCGATCACGAAGTTCAGCACCGCCGAGTAGATCATGGCGGGGCGCATCATCGGCACGGTGACGGAGAACAGGGCGCGGAACGGTCCGGCCCCGGCGGAGCGGGCGGCGTCCTCGAGCTGCGCGTCGGCCTTGGTCACGGCGCCGAGGCACATGAGATAGGCCAGCGGCGCCTGGCTGAGGCCGGCGACGATGCCCATGCCGGTGAGCGAGTAGAGGTTCCAGGGGATGAAGCCGAACCACGAGCGCACGGCGAGCGACACGTAGCCCGAGGGGCCGTACATGGTCAGCCAGCCGAAGGCGATCACGAGGTTGGAGACGAAAAGCGGCCAGATCAGGATCTCGCCGATCCACTTGCGGCCCGGCAGGTTGGTGCGGCCGATCACGACGGCCATCACCGAGCCGAAGATCTGCGCGACCACCATGGTCAGCACGGCGAAGTAGAGCGTGTTGCCGAAGATGGTGAGGATCGCGGGATCGCCGAAGAGACGCGCGAAATTCGTCAGCGTCCACTCGGTGTCCGGCGCGTAGAGCGGCCGGTCGAGGAAGGCCTGTGCGATGATGGGCGCGATCGGGCCGATCACGAGGAGGGTGGTGACGAGCGCCACGCCCCAGAAGATCAGGCGCGAGCGGTCGATGCCGGGCGTCTCGGCCCGGTCCAGCGCGGTCGTTGTCATAGCTAGGATCCGCTGATCGAGGATGTGGGGCGCGGCGTCCATCGGCCGCGCCCGGCGGGACGGACGATCAGCGCCCGGCCAGCGCGGCGTTCCACTTTTCGACGAAGGCCGGGGCCTCGTCGATCAGGCCCTTGTCGAAGCCTGCGACGATGAGCTTGTCCTGGCCGACCTTCTCGGCGATGCCCTGGAACGTGTAGCGGACTTGCGTCTCGTCGACGTCGTCGCGGTAGGGCGTGAGGCCTCCCTTGCCGATCAGGGTCTGGCCCGCGTTGCCGAGAGCGTAGTCGACGAAGAGCTTGGCCGAGTTCGGATTGGCGGCGCCCTTCGGAATGCCCATGCCCCGCAGCATCATGATCGTGCCGTCGTCGGGGAAGGCGAAACCGAGGAGTTCGCCGCCCGGCTGCTCCAGGCGCGGGAAGATGGTGATGCCCGAGACCGCGATGCCGGTGACGTACTCGCCCGTCGCGATCTTCTCGTTCATCGGGCCGCCCGACACCTCGCCCCGGATCATCGGGCCGATGGAGGCGAGCTGCTTCCAGCCGTCGTCGCCCTTCACCTTCATGTAGTTCCACCAGGCCGCGAGCCCGAAGGAGTTGCGGGCGGCATCGTAGGTGGTGACCTTGCCGTCGAACGTGCCCTTGTCAGCCAGGGCGTCCTCCACGAGCGAGGCGAAGCCCGTCGGGCGCTGCTCCTCGGGCAGAAGCGCGGCGTTGTAGGTGATGACGAGCGGATCGGCCGAAAGCACCGTGACGCCGGGATAGGGCTTGGCGAAGTCCGGCAGCCTGGCCAATTCCGGGCTCTCGTAGGGCATCATCTTGCCGTCGATGCCGTAGGAGGCCCAGCGGTCGTTGGCGCCCGAGATGAGGATGTCGGCCGTGCGCGAGCCCGAGCCCGCCTCGGCCTCCCAGCGCGAATGCACGGTGCCCGACCCGAGGTCCAGCGTCTCGACCTTGATCCAAGGGTAGGCGGCGCGGAAGCCTTCAAGGATCGGGCCCCAGTTGTTGTCGGCCATGTTGGAGTAAATGACGAGGCCGTTCTCGCCGTGCGAGCCGTCGATCACGGTCTGATAGTCAGCCGGGTAGCCTTCGGGCACCTTGGCGTCCTGCGCGTGGGCCACACCCGTCGAAACGATGGCGGCACTGAGCGCCCATGCGGCCAGCTTGATTCTGGTCATGCGTCAAATTCCTCCCTTGGATGCTGGTCTGATCCGGCTCCGCCGCGCGAGTTCCTCCGAAACCCGTTGCGCGGTGCGGATGGCGATGCCGGTGAGTTCGGCGACGTGGGCGACGATGCGCTCGCGCGGCCCCGACAGGTTGATGGCGGCGACGATGCGCCCTTCCGCGTCGCGGATCGGCGCGGCAACGCCGGCCGCACCCTCGACGACGCCCTTCAGATTGACGGCGCAGCCGGTTGCTCGCGCCTCATCCACCGCCGCGAGGATGTCCGCGCGGGCCTCCGGCGTCGGCACGGCGGCGTCGAGATAGGCGTCGAGCGAGGCCTCGTCGAACCCGGACAGGATCGCCAGGCCGCTCGCCACCAGATGTGCCTGGCGCAGATGGGTGATGTCGCGATCGTAGCGGATTTCCCGCAGGGGCAACCTCTTGGTGAGGTAGCGGATCTGGGCATCCTCCATCACCGCCACGAAGCCCGTCTCGTTCGACGCCTCTACGGCCTCGCGCAAGGGAGCTTCGCTGAGGCGCAGGAGCGTGCCCCAGGCTTCAGTGCCCGCGCGAACCTCTCCGGGGAGTCGAACCAGGGCATAGGTGCCGTTCTTCAAGCGCTCGACATAGCCGCGTTCGGTCAGGAGCCGCAGAAGAAGCAGGCCGCTGCTCTTGGGAACGTCGAGCGCCAAGGCGGTCTCGGTCAGCGAGACGCCGTCCGAGCGAGCGGACAGCCATTCCAGCAAATCGAGAATTCGCTCCGCACCGCGCCCGCTCAAACCTCGCCTCCCAGCGTCGTTCAATATTTTGAACGTATTTATTATCTTGAATTTTGCTGGTGTTCGTATCGCTTGTCAAGGTGATCAGATCCAGCGGCTTCCGCCGGCTGGGGGCAACGTATCTGGGGTGATGGCAGCTCTTACGAGCTCGATCCTCTGCCGAGAAAATCCCACGCCGTCATCGACAGCGGAGATGGAAGTCAACGAGACGCCACCCTGGCGAACACTTGGCGCCACTGCCGAACGGACCGAACGGCTACATCGAACTATGGGATCGGAAGCTAGTGGAGGTGCATCCGACGTCGGATGAGACCCGCATCTATTGTTTCGGTAGACGCTTCAGCTCTAGCTGTTTGGGCTGAGCAAACTGCGTAATTCGAATGTCTGCCGAGCCAAGAGCCATGACTTCTGAGAACTGTCGCAATTGGGTCGATTGCGGTTGGGCCGCTTCCGGGCGTCCGGCTCCGCCGCGCCGATCGCCTCGACCGGATGGTTTCCTGCCGGTCCGCTTCCAAATGACGAATGCATGGAAGGGGACATAGCCGGAAGACCGGCGACGACCCGTTGTAGGTGATTGACCCCTTTGCCGGCAGGAAGTTTCGCATGACGGAACACACGAGCATCCACGTGCGTCGCGCCGATCATGTCGGCTTCGCGGTCGCCTTCCTCGACGAGGCTCTTCGGTTCTGGGTCGATGGGCTTGGTGCACGACTTGTGCGGACCGGCGAGATGGGGGGCGAGTTCCTCGGTCAGGTGACGGGAGCGCATGGGGCACAGGTTCGCATGGCGATCGTCTCGTTGGCGGATCAGACGATCGAACTCCTGGAGTATCGGGGGCTGGATCGGCCAACCGTGCCGGCCAACCCGTTCGACCCGGGCTTTGCGCATCTGGCCCTCGTGGTCGACGACATAGACTCGCTGCTGGTGCGGATCGCCGCCTACGGCTGGAAGGCGCAGGGCATTCCGCAGTCGATCGCAAGCGGTGCGCGGGCCGGAACGCGCGTGATCTACGTTGTTGGTCCAGACGGCGCGACGATCGAGTTCATGCAGCCGCCTGCCTCTGTCCAAGATCTGTGATGCCGCCGGGAGAGAGATCGCTAGCCACCTCGATCCGAAGTCGATAGGGCGCAGCGAACAACCGCTTCAGAGAATCCTCGAAGGCAGTTCGGCCGACCGGGTTGGGTCGATTGCGTAACTACTTTTTTTGAGGCTGGGCCCCACAGGAGCGGACATCTTGCCAGATCGCGGATCAGCCGTCGCGCGCTTTCCGCTGATGACAAACGCGACCGATCCCGTTCAGCAGGAGTTGTGCGGCAAGGATCGCGGTAGAGCCGGAGTGGTCATAGTCCGGCGCGACCTCGACGAGGTCAATGCCGACGACCTTGCCGCGGCGGGCGAGGGCCGCGATCAGTTCTAGGCCCTCGTAGTAGGTGAAGCCGCCATGGCTCGGGGTGCCTGTCCCCGGCGCGATCGACGGGTCGAAGCCATCGATGTCGATGGATAGGTAGTACCGTTTGCCGGCCGGAATGCGCTCGGCGACGGCATCGACGCCAAGCTTGCGGATCTGCCGCACGGACAGGATGTCCGAGCCCATGGCCCTGGCTGCCTCGTAGCCTTCCTTTGCGGTGGACGAGACGTTGCGAATGCCGAGTTGCGTCAGGCCGGTCACCCACGGGCGCTCGGCCGCCCGCCGCATCGGGCTGCCGTGGCCGAAGCGGACCCCGTGCCGCTCGTCGACGAAGTCGAGATGGGCGTCGAGCTGCACGAGATGGATCGGCTCCTGGTCCTCGAAGGCCGCGATGCAGGGGATGTTGACCGAGTGGTCGCCGCCCAGCACCACGGGCATGGCGCCCGATGCCAAGATGGCGCGCACGCCGGTCTCGATCGCCGCGTGGCTGGCGATCGTGTCCGTGTGGACGATGTCCGCGTCCCCGATATCGACGATCCGGACGCCGTCGAGGTAGGTGACATCGTCCTCGTGGTCATAGGCTCCCGCATGACCGAACGAGAAGAGCGTGGAGGCCTCGCGGATCGACCGCGGCCCGAAGCGAGCGCCAGCGCGCCATTGGGTCCCGAAGTCGTAGGGCGCGCCGAGTATCGCGACGTCGGCGTCGATCCGGCTCCAGTCCTCGACATAGGGGCTCTTGGCAAACGTCGAGATGCCGACGAAGGGAAGGTTCAGGCGGCCCTTTTCGTATCCGTGTGCGCTCATCGTCTGTCCTTCCAGGCTCATAGGGCGCGCTCGCGCCAGGTTTGCAGGAACTGTGCGAGGCGCGGGCTCGAAGGCTCCGCGAAGAGGGGCCCGGGCGGTCCCTCCTCGACAACCCGCCCGCCGTCCATGAACACGACGCGGTTGGCCGCGTGGGCTGCGAAGCCCATCTCGTGCGTGACGATCAGCATCGTCATGCCTTCGGCGGCGAGCGTCTTCATGACGCTGAGCACCTCACCCACGAGTTCGGGGTCGAGCGCCGAAGTCGGCTCGTCGAAGAGCATCACCTTCGGTTTGGCCGCCAGCGCTCGGGCGATCGCCACGCGCTGCTTCTGGCCGCCTGACAGTTGCTCGGGGCGATGGCGCGCGTGCGACGCCAGCCCCACCTTCTCCAGCATGGCGAGGCCGGCCGCGTCAGCGTCCCGGCGCCCCATCCTGCCGACAAGGCGAAGGGCAAGCGTGACGTTGTCGAGGACGCTGAGATGGGGCCAGAGGTGGAAGTGCTGGAACACCATGCCGAGCGGCGCGCGGGCCTCGGCGAGTTCACGCTCGCCCGCCAGTTCGCGCCCGAGCGGGGTCTCGCGCCAGCCCATCAGCCTGCCGAAGACGATGGCATCGCCCTCGTCGTAGGCTTCCAGGAAGGCGATCGACCGCAGTAGCGTCGACTTGCCCGAGCCGGAGGGGCCGATGATGCAGGTCACGTCCCCGGCGGCGACGTCGAGATCGACCCGGTCGAGAACGGTGCGGGTGCCGAAGCGCTTGGTCAGTCCGCGCACGCGGATCACGGGATCAGGCATGGGTCCGGCTCTCCGGTGCGCCGAGCGCGCGCTCGGCCTTGAGACCGAGGCGGGCGACGAGTTCCACCAGCGCCCAGTAGAGCAGCGCGGCGGTGAGGTAGGGGGTGACGACGGCGAAGCTCATGTTGCTGATCTCGCCAGCGACCTTGGTCAGCTCGCCGATGGTGATGATCGACAGCACCGCCGACTCCTTGATAAGCGCGATCGCCTGTCCGGTCGCCGGGGCGATGCAGAGTCGCGCCGCCTGGGGCACCTCGATGCGCAGGAAGCACTGCGAGCGACCGAGGCGCAGGAGACGCGCGGCCTCGACTTCGCCCCGCGGCACACCGCTTAAGCCGGCCCGGAAGATTTCCGCGAAGTAGGCAGCGCCGTAGAATCCGAGCCCGACGACGCCGATCGTCGTGGCGGGCAGGAGAACGCCGACCGACGGCCCGCCGTAGTAGAGGAGGAACAGGAGGATCACGAGGGGCGCGCCGCGCATGAACTCGGTGTAGAGACGCGCCGGGCGGCGCAGGAGGGCGGAGCGGCTTCGCAGGGCAATGGCCAGAGGCATGGCCAGAAGAACGGCGAGAAGGATGCCCGCCGCCGAGATGGCAAGCGTCGTCGCGAAGGCCTGCGCGAAGAGCGCCAGCTCCGCCGGGGTGAGCCATTCGCTCATGCCCGCCCTCCCGAAGCCAACCGCCGTTCGAGCCAGAGGCCGATCCCGGCGAGGACGGCGGCGATGGCGAGGTAGAGGACCAACGCCGCGCCGTAGGCCTCCAGCGGGCGGAAGGTGGACGAGGCGATCTGCTGCGCCCGCCTTGTGATCTCCGTCACCGCGATCACCGAGACCAGCGACGAATTCTTCACCAGCGCCAGCATCTCACCGACGAGCGCGGGCAGCATGAGGCGGACGGCCTGCGGCGCCTCGATGCGCAGGAAGGCGGCCCCGCGGCCGATGCCGAGGAGCCGTGCCGCCTCGATCTGTCCGCGCGGGACGGCGAGGAGACCGGCCCGGTAGATCTCGGACTGGAAGGCCGCCGTGTTCAACGCGAGGGCGAGTGTGGCCGCCAAGGCGGGCGGGATCGTCAGTCCGACCATCGGCAGGAGGTAGAAAACGACGAGAAGCTGGACGAGGATCGGCGTGCCGCGCCAGAAGGATCGGTAGAGGCCGGCCGCCACCGCCAGCAGGCGACGAGGCGACAGGGTGCAGGCCGCGATCGCGAGGCCCAGCGGCGCACCGAGGAGGAGCGCGCCGCCGCTGACGAGGAGCGTCGTCATCAAGCCGTCCAGAAGGGCCGGCCCGTGGTCTTGCAGGAACGCGATCATGCCCGGAGCGCCTCGATCCGATGTCTCAGCTCGCCGGCTCGGGCAACGCGTTGGGCAGGTCCATCGGTGCGCCGAACCACTTCACCTGAAGCTCGCGCAGCTTGCCCGACTGGTTGAGCTTGACGAGTTCAGCGTCCACCAGCGCGTTCAGGTCGGCGCTTTCGGCGTCGTTGCGTCCGGCCCAGGTGAAGTAGGTCTTCGGCCCGAAGGTCGGCTGGACGACCTCGAATACGTCCGGCCGCTGGCGCGCCGCCTCGAGGAGGTTCGGAAGCGAGTTCACGACGGCACGGATGCGACCGGCGGCGAGATCGGCATAGGCTTCGCTGAAGTCGACATAGGTCGTGACGTTCGCCACCGGCGTGCCGGCCTTCTCAAGTTGGCCTGCCAGCGTCTGAAGCGCGGCGAGCTGGGCCGAGCCCGCCTGCGAGCCGACGGGCTTGCCGGCGACGTCCTCGGGCTTGGCGATCTCGGCGTCGCCCTTGCGCTTCAGGATGGCCATGGTGGCGTCCGCTACGGGGACGGACAGGTGGTAGGCGGCTGCCCGCTCACGCGTCGCCGTTACGGAGGTGGCCACATAGTCGAAGCGGCCGGCGGCGAGGCCCGGCAGGATGCCCTGCCAGGGCAGATCGAGGCGCTCGAAGCGAACGCCCGGCATCGCGGACATGACCTCCCGCATGATGTCGGCGGAGTAGCCGACGATCTCGCCGTTCTCGACGAACTCGAATGGGGGGAAACGGGCTTCGGTCCCGACGGTCAGGACCCCCTTCGCCTTCACCTCGTCCAAGAGGCCGGCGGAGGCCTGGGTCGGAGCGAGGAGCGCGAGGGCGGCGGAGAATAGGACGGCATGGCGGAGGCGGGAGAGGCGCATGCTTGGCTCCGGGGAGACGTTTCGAACGGACCCAGAAGAGCAGTTCACTTGCTCCCGAAGAATAGGAAAGGTATGGCCTTCACATCGAGGATCCTGATGTATCGCCGATGCAGATCGCGCAGTCCGACCTTCGCTCGCTCGCCGTCTTTCGCTCGGTCGTTGAGCACCGCAGCTTCCTCGGGGCGCAGGTCGCGCTCGGCCTCAGCCAGTCGGCGGTAAGTTTCCACGTGAAGGCGCTCGAGGACCGGCTCGGCTTTCGCCTATGCCGGCGCGGACGCAGCGGCTTCGAGCTGACCGATCGCGGTGCCGTCGTCTACGAACGCTCCAAAGCCCTGTTCCTGTCGCTGAACTCCTTCGAGAGCGATGTCGGGGACCTGCGTCATCGCATCACTGGCACGTTGCGCCTTGGCCTCGTGGACAACACGGTGACGGACGACGAACTGCCGATCCATCAGGTGGTCGCAGCCATCACCCAGCGTGCGCCCGAGGCGCGGATCGAGATCGTGATCAAGATCCCGGAGGATCTGGTCGCGGATCTCGGGAACGGCGGCATCGACATCGCCATCCTGCCCGAGGTCCAACCCTATCGGGGACTTCGCTTCACACCGCTGCGCGCAGAAGCACACTCGCTCTACCGCTCGCCCGGACATCCGTTGCGCGCCAAGGCGCCAGCCGACCTGACGCGGGCGGACGTCGAGGCCCATCCCTTCGTCGTGCGCCCCTACAGCAACTTACGTGAACTACAGCACTTCCCGGGCGCCCGCGTCTCGGCAACGGCCTCCAACATGGAGGCGGTCGCCATCTTCGTCCTATCGGGGCGCTTCCTCGGCTACCTGCCCAACCACTATGCCAAGGCATGGCTGGACAAGGGAGAGTTGGTGCCGGTCATGGCGCCGGAAGCCTCCATCGCCTCGCCGTTCGTCATTGCGACGCGCGAAGCCGAACGAGCTTCGTCGGTTCTGGACCTCTTCATCCGAGAGCTTGCCGGGATCGCCACGGCCAGGCTGCACGAGCGCTCGAAGTCATAGATGGAGTTTCCATTCGGAGCAATCCTAGCATCAAGACCTGTTCCTGCCGTTTCAGGTAAGCGTCACCGCATTCGTCTTAGCTAGACGGGACGCCAACGCATTGATCTCCTCGCGGCGTCTCTCGACGATCGCCTTCGCCTTCCCGAAGCACCGCCCGAGCACCTGTTCCACACGGTCACGCGACCGCTCGCCGTCGCGCCACGCCGCGGCCGAAGCGAGCTCAGTCGTCGGAACGGAATGCAGGTGGCCGCCCAGTCCGAAGGAGAACTCGAAGCTCGTCGCTAGCCGAGTTGCGCGGACGAGGTCGGCGTCGCGTGAGCCGCCGCCGAGGGTGCTGCGCGAGCCGAGGAGGACCTCCTCCGCTGCGAGCCCACCGAGCATGACGACAATTTGTGCCTCGACGCTCTCCCGCGACTGGTCGATGCCCTCGAGGACATCGAAGTCCGTCTGATTGCCCTCTCCATCCCGCACGCGGCGCCGCACCCTGACCCGCGTCGGCACCAGCCCGGAGACCGCAGCCATCTCCAGGCCGGCCACGACGTGACCCGCCTCGTGAACGCACATCCTACGGAAGGCCGCGTCCGAAAGTAGCACGCCCGGCGGTAGGGCGGCCCAGAGGTCTGCTTCCGACATCGAGCGCCGGACCCTCCGGGCGAGCCCGCGCGCCTCGCGGACGAGCTGTGCCAAGGCCGCGCCCGACGCCTCGCCGAACTCGTCGGCCAGACGCATGAGGTTGGCGTCGGGAAGCTCGCCGCGGAGGTGATGTTCGAGGATCCCGACCCTGCCGGCGAGGTCTGGAAGCCGGACCTCGATGTGCCGTCCCAGGCGACCCGGCCGGAGCACCGCCCGGTCGATGACGTCCGGCTTGTTGGTGGCGCCGACCACGATGATCCCATCACGTTGTGCGGCGCCGTCCAGGCATTCGAGCAACCCGTTCACGACTTGACGCTGGTATGAAGCATTGTCGCCGAGCGGCTCGTCCCTCGATCCGACCGAGTCCAGCTCGTCGAGGAACAGGATGCAGGGCGCCGACTTCCGGGCCTCGGCGAAGGCGGCCCGCATCGCCTTCAGCATGTCACCCAAGTGCCCCTTCGCCTGCCAAGCGGCAATGGAATGCGAATGAAGGGGAATCTCGCACGACCCCGCCAGCGCCCGCGCGAACAGCGTCTTGCCAGTCCCGGGCGGGCCATGGAGGAGCATTCCGCTCTCGAGATCCGACCATGGCAGCGTCCCGGCGCGGTACTCGGCCAGGTCGGCCGCGAGCCTCAGGCCCCAACGGCCTGCCTCGCCCATGCCGGGGAGGTCCTCCAAGCGCTCGGGGGCAGGCTGCGGGGTCGCGACAACGCTGGCGTCCGAGGGCTTCCTGACCTTCGCATCCGTCAGCTTGGCGGGGCGGCGCTCCCGCTCGAGCTCGGGCCGGTGCCTGACCAGCCGCCCGGCGATCCGCCACATGCGGTCGGCCGACATGCCGGGGCGAATCGCTAGGTTGAGAAACGGCAGAGGCAGCCGTGCAAGGCGGGCCAGAAGCCTCTCGTCCGGCTGGAAGCCCGCCGCTTCCCTCACGATGTCGGCGATCGCTTCTTGGCTGCGGGCAAGCGGAATGACGCCGTCGGCCACCGTGCCAACGACGCCCGGCACTTCCGTCCGCCTCCGGCTCAGGACGGCAAGGGGACGCGTCGACACGCTCGCGTCCATGAGAAGGCGTTCGACGTACTGGGGACGCTGGCTGGCCAGGTCGGTCCAGTCGCGGGCCGATGCATTGATCTGGACGAAGCATTCCACCGTACCGCCGATGAGGTCATGGACCGCATCGCACAGGACGGAGGCGTCGTCGGGTCGGACGCCGTGAATTACGACAAGGCGTGATCCACCCTCGAAGAAGCGCTCGCAGCCACCCTCGGTGATCGTCTGACGCAAGAGCGCGTCAGCGACTAGCGCCGAGGGTGTCAGTCGTCCGGCGAGCGATGTCGGCAGATCGTTGAAGTCGAGGCGGTCATGCATGGCCGCCTCCCGCAGCGGGAGCGCCGAGAAGCCAGAACCGGCTCTCGGTGCGAACGTAGCCGGCGTCGAGCGCGACGACGCGCAGAGGCGACGTGACGGCGTCGCGCCCGTCGCGGACGACTGGATGGCCTGCGGGCCGGCCGCGCAGGCACGGGACCATTCGCAACTCCGAGGACCAAGCGCTGAGGACACGCGCGTCCGCCAACATGGTATCGGACGGCGCGCGATGGTCACGCAGGTACCGGAGGTCGCGCAGGAGGGCGGCCGTGCTTTCGATCTCGCGGTCGAGCACGTCCGGCCCCGAGGACGGCGTGAGGAAGATGGGCATCGTAATGGCCTTCGCATGGCCGCGGCAACGGCGGCGCGTGACTGATGGGGAGGGCGATGTCAGTCGGCGCGGCGTATCACCCTCGTCCGGGCTCCGAGCGGCATGTCGAGATCCAGGTCGACGACGCGGGCCAGCGCCAGTGCGGCCACGGCGGCGACCGGGCGCGAGGTGTGGCGGATGATCGAGAGGCAGTCCGCGAGCGTCACGCTTCCCTCTTCGTCGAGGGCGGCGAGCAACCGCACCCTGTCGTCGAGACTGACGCGCCAGCGGGCGAGGGGGAGGATGAGCTTCGCGTTCTCGAGGCGGACGGGGTCGATGTCGGAGGGTGTCACGACACGGGAGCCGGACGGCAGGTCATCGCAATCCGCATCCGTCGTTCCCTCCGGCCGGACGAAGACATGCTCTACGCCCCGGTCGCCGTACGTGACGAAGTCGGTGGGGAAGGGGAGGCCGTCCACGGCGATCCAGCATCGCCAGTGGTCCACCTCGGGATCGACGTCGAGGAGGCGCGCGACGTCGGCTGCCAGGGGTGACGCAAACGCGACCTCACCCTGGCAGCGCAGGGGGCGGTAACCGGGGCCGTCGCCACGCGGGCCATCGGTCCGGCGTGAGGACATCGGCGCGCGAGCGCCTGCGAGCTTGTCTGTGAACATGGGATCGCTCCGCTCGGACGGGGCAGTGCCTCGCGTCCGTCAGCCTCGGGAAGGGCTAGCGGTCAGCGTATCGAAGGGTGGGGACGGACGTCGCGCGCGCCCGCGACGCCGATGAAGCGCATGCAGGTCAGCGGAGGCGAGTCGCACGGTCGCATGCGCAGCAGGCTACGTCCCGTCGGCGGAGAGAGTCAACGGTCCGGCGGTGACCCCCGCGTCCGGTGAGCGGTTGCATCGTCCTGCCTCCCGCTAGCCAGTGGTGCGATCCGGAATTGGGAGCGGGCACTGCCGATGCGCTGGCGCACGCGTGCGCTTGAGCCGAACGCGTTCGAGGGGACCTCCGCCATGTCGCTGTTGTCGGCACGGATATCGGGCGCTGCCAAGATAAGCTCTCCTGTCGCCGATGCGGACGTGTCCGCCTCAGTGTCTGGAGCCGAGGATCGACAGCAGGTGACGCTTCAATTCCACGAGGCCGGTACCGTTGCGATCGCGCGGGCGGGGCACGTCGACGGACACCGTCTCGACGATGCGTCCGGGCCGCGAGTCCAGGACGACGACCCGGTCTGCCAGGAACAACGCCTCCTCGATGTCGTGCGTGACGATGACGATCGAGACGTCGCGGCGCTCCCAAATGCGAAGGAGCTCTTCCTGAAGGCGCATGCGCAGGAAGGAGTCGAGGGCTCCGAACGGCTCGTCCATCAGGATGATGCGCGGTTCGGTGACGAGCGCGCGTGCGATGGCCGTGCGTTGCGCCATGCCGCCCGAGAGCTGTCGCGGATAGGCCCGGGCGAAGTCCGAGAGGCCGACGAGGTCGAGGTGGCGTCGAACAAGCTCGCGCCTCGTCGCCGCATCGAGGCCGAGGCTGTCGAGCGCGAGGTCGACGTTCTCCTCGGCCGTGAGCCATGGAAAGAGGCGGTGGTCCTGGAACACGAGGCCGCGGTCCGTGTCGGGACCAGTGATCTCGCGACCTTCCGCCCGCACGCTTCCGACGTGCTCCCGATCGAGACCCGCGATCAGGCGCAGGAGGGTGGACTTGCCGCAGCCCGAGGCGCCGAGGATCGCGACGATCTCGCCCTCCTCGACGGTGAGATCGATGCCGCGCAGAACGGGGACGGGCACACCGTCCACGCTGTAGTCCTTCGCGACGCCGCGCAGTTCGAGCGAGCTCATGGGCGAGACTCCATCCAAGGGAACAGTCGGGCGAAGGCGGTGCGCGACAGCGCATGAAGCGCGACGCCCACCCCGGCCAAGACGATGACGCCGACGGCCACGAGGTCCATGCGGAACTGGTCGCGGGCGCTGGCGAGGAAGCTGCCGACGCCGCGGCCGTTGCCGATCGCGTATTCCGCGCCCACCGTCCCGATCCAGGCCGAGATCAGCGCCACCTCGACGCCGATGCGGATCGAGGGGAGAGCCGACGGCAGGACAAGCTTGAGGAAGCGCGTCCGGCGGCGCAGTGCGAGGGTTTGCCCAACCTCCGCGAGACGGGGCGCCACGTCGTGCATGCCCCGTTCGGTCGCGAGGAAGATCGGGAAGAAACAGGAAAGGCTCGTGAACGCGATCTTCGTCACCTCGCCGTTACCGAACCAAGCCGTAAGGAGCGGGATCCAGGCGAAGAGCGCGACTTGGCGTGCAGCATGGAGCGAAGGCGAGAGCGCGCGCTCCGCGGGGCGGGAGAGGCCGCAGGCAGCCCCAACGGCGAGGCCGAGGAATCCGCCCAGCAGGCTGCCCGCCGCCACGCGGACGAGGCTCTGGGCGAGGCCCTGCCAGACCTGCTGGCCGTCGGGATCGGCGAACGGAGCCGATACGACGTCGATGGGCGAGACCGCCAGCGGTCCCGAGAGGGCACCGGACGCCGCCAGACCTGCCCATATGAGCAGGAACGCGGTTGGAACGGCAGCACCCCGCAGGCGTCGGAGCGTGGTCGGGCCGGTGGAGGGGACCAGGACGTCAGACATCGGCGCCGTACCGGCGCGCGACCCGCCGCTCCACGCGGCGTAGGAGGAGGTCGAGGATGAAACCCGTCACTCCGACCACGATCATCCCCGCGATCACGAGGTCGAGCTGGAACAGGGTCCGGCCCCATACCATGAGGTAGCCGATGCCGTCCGTGCCGGCGAGCATCTCCACCACGACGAGCGAGACGAAGGCTTGGCCCACGGACAGGCGCAGGCCGCGGAACAGGAAGGGCATGGCAGCCGGGAGCGTCAGACGACGCAAGCGTGTCAGAGTTCCGAGGCGCATGACAGCGGCGGCCTCGGACAACTCGTGCGGGACGGCCCGCCCGCCCTCGATCGCGGCGATCGCCATCGGGACGAAGCAGGCCTTGGCTAGGATCACGATCTTCAGCGACTCCTCAATGCCGAGGACGAGGATGAGAACGGGAATCCACCCGAGCGACGGGACGGCTGCGAGGGCCCGGAAGGTAGGCCCGAGATAGTCCTCCAGCGTCCGGGAAAGCGCCAGCGCCAGGCCGAAGGCTAGACCCAGCGGCGCCCCGATCGCCAACCCAAAGATGATGCGCCGCGCCGAAAGCGCGAGGTTGGCGGACAGGTCGCCCGTCAACGCGAGATCGACCAGTGTCGCCCACACCAAGGAAGGTGGTGGCAGGACCTGCGCGGACATGAGCCCCAGTTCGATCGCTCCCTGCCAGAGGCCGAGGATCGCCAGCGGGCCGACGAGGGTCAGCGCCCAGCGCGCCGCGGTGCCACGCAACAGGCCTGCCGCTCGCCGCGGGCCGTCCCAACCCGGCACCCGGCGGCGGTAGCCATGCGTGGCCTCGACCTGGATGGTCATGCCCGACGGCTCAGTTCTGGAAGGCGGCCGGTGCCGCGCGTTCGGGCCAGTAGGCCTGAAGCCCGAGCGAGGCCACCGACGCGTCGAGGAAACGCGACTCGACCCAGGCGTCGAGATCGACGTCCGCGCGGATCAGCTTCTGCTCGCGGTCGAAGGCGATGCCGCTCGCGTAGCGGGCACGGAACAGGTCGTCGAGCCGGGGATCGTACTTGACCCGCAGCGCCGTTCCCTCGTTGGCCTTGCGGATGATCTCGACGGGCGTTCCTGCGCGGCTCCAGATCCGGAAGGCTTCGTCGCGGTTCTCGTCGTGGCCCAGCCATTCCGCGGCCCGCACGAGGCCATTTACGACCTTCTGGGTCGCTTCCGGGTACTTGTCGATGAAGTCCTGCGTGCCGAGGAAGGCCCCGAAGCCGTCGCCGGACGCGCCCTGGTCCGAGGACTTGTAGAAGACCTTGGCCAGGCCCTTGGCCTCGAGAGGCAGGAGGAAATCCGCGCCGAAAGCGGCATCGACGCTGCCGGCGCTGAGCGCGGCGAGCTGGTCGGCGTTCTTCAGGTCGACGATCGTCACGTCCTTCTCGGACAATCCTTCCGCTTTCAACGCGGAAATCAGCCCCCAGTGGATGATCGTGGCTTTCTGGATGGCGACCTTGCGCCCTTTGAGGTCAGCGACGCCAATGATGTCGAGGTCCGGACGCGAGACGCCGAAGATCGTCGTACCGCCGTAGGAGGCGAGAATCCTTGTCGGCAGGCCGCGGGCCTTGCCGATGATGTTGGGCACCGCACCGTAGGAGGCGAAGTCGAGCTGGCCGTTCGACAGCGCCTCGTTGATGGCCGGCCCAGTCCCCGTGAAATAGGTCCATTCCAGCTTGACGGGCGTGCCCTTGAACTCGTCGGCGACGAAGCCCTTGGCGTCGGCGATGGCCTGGAGCCCGACGCCGAAGGGCGTGCCGAAGCCGAAACCGACGTCGCCGAGGCGGATCACCGGAGGCAGGTCCTCGGCCGAGGCGACCGCCTGGATCGAGGTCGAAAGGAGGGCGGCGAGCGCGAGGCTCGAAAGAACGTGGCGCATGGATTCAATCCTTTGGGACAAGGGGAGCGGGATCACGGCACGATCGTGCCGGCTTCGAAGATGCGGTAGCTCAGGTCGTCGCGGGTGCCGCGGGGCTTGGCGTTCTTCCAGCCCATCTCCCGGCGGAAGCTGCCGAGCACCCCGCGTGCGGCAAGGTCGACCTCCGACACCGCGTCCCGCTCGTAGGTCAGCGGCGAGACGTAGAGGGCGTCGGCCGGACAGTAGAGCTCGCAGAGGAAGCAGGTCTGGCAGTCGTCCTGGCGGGCGATGACGGGCGGGGCGTCCGGCACCGCGTCGAAGACGTTGTCGGGGCAGGCGGCGACGCAGATGTCGCACTTGATGCAGCGGTCCTGGCTGACGAGCTCGATCATGACGCCAGCCTCCGCTCCGACTCCGGCGTTTCCGCCACCCAGGCGGCCTCGATGCCGCCGGCGCGGAGGTTGCGGGGGCCCCTTGGGTCGGCGTCGGGAAAGTCGGTCCTGCGCTGGAGCCCGCGGCTTTCCCTCCGGGCAAGCGCGGCCGCCGTCGCCCAGCGTGCCGTTGCCAGGAGGGCTTCGGCCTCCCGCGTACGCCCGTCGGCCCGCCAGGATCGGTCACGCCAGAGCGCCTCGAAGGTCGCGGCGCTCTGCGTCAGGCTCGCCTCGTCGCGGAAGAAGCCTCTCTCCAGCGGCTGCATCCGGTCCTTGACCGCCTCGATCACATGCGTGGCGTTCCCGTTAGCCGCCCTGTCGCCGCCGTGGGCTCGCGCGGCAACTCGGGTATGCTTGCGGGGGCCAAGAGCGTATGCGAACGCCGCGGCGGCCTCGCCGGCCCACGACCCTGTCGCCATGGCGAAGCTCGAATTCGGACCGCCGCCGCCGCTGACCGCGCCGGACATCCTCTCGCGCGAGCTGGCGTCGCCGACGGCATAGAGGCCCGGCACGGTAGTCCGGCCGCGATCGTCCGCGAGGAGCCCACCCGTGCCACGCACGGTGCCCTCGTGGCGCATCGTGACCTCGAAGCGCTGGGTGAACGGGTCGATGCCCATGCGGTCGAAGGGTACGAAGATGTTGGGCTGGCCCTTGCGGAACCCCTCGCGCAGGCGCGGCGAGGCCTTGTCGAGGATGGCGTAGACCGGACCGTCCATCAGATGCCGGGCGATGCCATGGCGGTTGCCGGCAACGTCAAGCGGACGGCCTGACGCGTCGGAGAAGGTCGCCCAGAAGTAGACGACGCCTTTGGTCACGCCGGAGTTGGCCGGCGAGATCCCGTACTGCGCGGAGAATTCCATGCCCGACAGGTGCGCGCCGGCCTCGGCGCCGATAAGGTAGCCGTCGCCGGTCAGGTTGTTGGTGCCGAGCGCTCCGCTGAGGAAGGCGCACCCGCCTGTCGCGATCACGACAGCGCCTGCCCGGACTGTCCAGCGCTCGCCCGTCCGGCGGTCGTATCCCGTCGCTCCGGAAACGACGCCGTCGGAAACGAGAAGCCCGTCGGCCGGACTCTGGTCCCGGAGTACGGCACCGCCCTTGATCAGGCGCTGGCGCATGAAGCGTAGGTAGTCGACGCCACGCAGCATGCCGCGATAGGGCCGGCCGTCCTCGTAGGACGGGAACGGGTAGCCCCAGCCAGCCAGCCGGTCGAGGTTCTCCTTCGTGCAATCGAGAACCCGTTCGATGAATTCGGCGTCCGCGAGTCCTTGCCCGAGCCGCACCCGCTGCTCGACGGACATTCGGCGCTCTACGGTGCCGCGTGCGGTGTAGATGATGGTGGTGTTGCCCGAGGCGGTCGCTCCGCCGGTGCCGACGTAACCCTTCTCCACCAGCGTTACCGAGGCGCCTGCCTCGAGCGCCGTCATGGCGGCCCAGCACCCCGCCGGTCCACCACCTATCACCAAAACGTCGACCTGATCCGCCACGGCATTTCCCCTCGAATGCCAACAGTCTATTTCTAAGATAGACAGATCGGCGAGGGATGCGGTTCCCGTTTTGCTCCGAATAGAGGGAAGGGATTTCTGCTTGAGATCCGGAAGGCCGAATTGCTGATGCGGCGGGCTTAAGTCGTTGACGTGTCTCCCAGTTCCTTAGCTGCGACCCTTCCTCGAAGGTCTTTCCTCAGTCATTGAACAGAGCGACGAGCGTGGCGCCGTGCGCTGCGCTCGTAACGGAGCGATCCTATGTCTCAGTCGCTCGATGCGACGGCGGCGGCGTCTCAAGTCAAAGACCGGCCCTTAATGCCACGCCGATTTCGGTCTCGTAGATGTGGGACAGTTTGCGGGTCCAAGTCCGCTCGACGCTGAAGGAGCGACCATCGATGGACCGTACCGGCGTCAGGCCGCCGAAGGTGCCCGTCACGAACGCCTCGTCGGCGTCGTAGACTTCGGCGAGGGTGAAGTTGCGCAACTCGCAACGGATGCCGTTGTCCCCACAAAGCCCTATCACCTTCTCCCGGGTGATCCCGTTGAAGCAGTAGCCTCCCGTCGACGTCGCGACGATCCCGTCTTTCACGATGAAGAAATTGGTGGAATTGCAGCTCGACACGAACCCGTGCGGATCGAGCATCAGGGCCTCGTCGGCACCTGCGCCGATCGCATGGAGCAGGGCCTGGATCAGGTTGAGGCGGCTGTGGGAGTTCAGGCGCATGTCGAACGTGTCCGGGCCGCTGCAACGGATCGGCACGGTCGAGAGCGAAAGTCCGCACTCCTTGATCTCCGGGTCGGGAAGCTTGTGCTCGGCGACGATCGCGATCGTCGGACGGCCGAGCGCGTTGCGGGGATCCTGATGGACCGTCGTCTTCTCGCCCCGGGTGACCATGAGCCGGACGTGGACCCCGTCATGCATGTCATTGGCTGCCGCCGTTTCCTTCAGCGCGCCCTCCAGACCGTCCCGGTCGAGCCCGATCTCGAGCGCTATCGCTCTGGCGCCCGCCTGAAGCCGGCGGAGATGCTCGTCGAGGAAGACGAATCGACCCTTCACGAGCCGCAGGCCTTCCCAAACGCCATCCCCCAAGCCGAAGCCCGCGTCGAAGATCGAAACCGTCGCCTCGGCGCGGGGGACCAGTCGGCCGTTCAGCCAGATCAACACCTCGCCGTTGCGGGCGTCCTCACGAGGGGTCTGCGCTCCCTTGCCGCTCAACTCCATGCGCTTAGCTCCGTCCTGTCTGGTGGTTCGAGGGTTGGGCGCAGTGAGCCCGCGATCCCGGGGCCGTAACCCCAGTGTTCGACGGCAACATTGGAGGCACCGCGAACACGGCTTGATTCCGTTCCCGTCCGGTAGCACGTTTTTCCCCGTTCGCGGCCCCGAACGCTTTGGGATGCCCTGTTCACGGCCTCGTGCGGTGACGTATCCCTGTTGCTGACGGTCGCGATGCGGCCGTACCGATTCTCGAAGCCTGCCGGAGAGCTGCATGAGTGATGACGTCAATTCGGAACGCCGCCGCCTTCTGCTGGCCGGAGCTCTCGGCGGTGTCGGCCTCGGGCTGGCGGGCGGGATCGCTCCCGCGCGGGCGCAGGACGCGAACGCCTCGACGCTCGAGGCGATACGCGCGAGCGGCAACCTTCGCATCGGCGTTGCGCAGGGCGAACCGTGGTTCTTTAAGGACCAGTCCTCAGGAGAGTGGAAGGGCCTCGGATGGGGCGTCGGCGCGGCGTTGGCGCGTGAGCTGAACGTGACGCCCGTTCCCGTGGAGACGACCTGGGGCACGGCAGTGGCAGGCCTTCAGGCCGGACAGTTCGACGTGATGTTCGCCATGGACGCGACGCAGCAGCGCGCTCTGTCGGTCGAGTTCCCCGTCCAGCCGATGTTCTACTACGCGCAGGCCGTGCTCGCCCGCGACGGGCTGGACGTGACGAACTGGGAGGCGCTGAACAAGCCGGAGGTGAAGCTCGGCGTCGTGCTCGGCACCTCGCCGGACCGCGACGTCACCGTGCGGCTGCCGCAGGCCGACATCCAGCGCTTTCCGAACGCGGACGAGGCGGGCGCCGCCTTCGCGGCCGGCCGTGTCGACGCGCTCTCGCTGTTCCACCCCGCGCTCGTGACGATCGGCAACCGACTGAAGCGCGGCACGGTCGTGGTGCCGACCCCGGTGCGCTCGTCGGCGTCGAGCGCCGCCGTCCGCCGCGAGGCCGACAAGTCGTGGCGCGACTGGGTGGGACACGCCATCGGCTATCTCTACGAGACTGGCGAGACGCAGAAGATCTACGAGGAGTTCCTGACCTTCCGCGGCATCGACCCGAAGACGGCTCCCGGGCTCTCTCCGTCGAGCTGGACCAAGGCTTGAATCCCTCACCGCGCCCTGAAGCGTCGACCCGGCTGGCCAAGCGGCCGGGTCGCGCATGAACTACGACTGGGACTTCTCGGCCGTCACGCGCAATGCCGGAGTTCTTGCGGAAGGGCTCGCCAACACGGTGGCCCTGTCGCTCACCGGGATCGCGGTCGGGCTGGTGGTCGGTTTCGCGCTGGCCATGATGCGCATCTCTGGCCACCGCACGTTGAGCTGGCCGGCGCTCGCCTACATCGAGTTCTACCGCAACACGCCGCCGCTCGTGCATCTGTTCTGGTTCTTCTACGGTCTGCCGATGATGCTCGGGCCGACGCTGAGCCCATTCATGGCGGCGCTAGCGGCGCTGGGTCTCCAGTCCAGTGCCTTCTTCGCCGAGGTGTTCCGGGCCGGCATCGTCTCGGTCGAGCGCGGGCAGCGCGAGGCGGGCAGGGCGCTTGGCATGAGCCGGGCGAGGCTGATGCGGCGCATCATCCTGCCGCAGGCGGTCCGGCGCATGGTCGCGCCCTTCCTCGACCGCTCGTTCGAGCTCGTGAAGACCACCACGCTCGCGGCCGCTTTGACGTTCCACGACCTTGTCTACAACGCGATGGTCGTCGTCACCCAGACGTACCGCCCTCTGGAGCTCTACACGACCGTCGGCCTGATCTTCTTCGTGCTCCTGTTCTCGGTCAGCCAAGTGGTCGAATGGGTCGACGGACGCATGCGGCGGCGGGGCGGCTGACGATGGGACAGTTCCAGTTCGGCGAGATCCTCGCCCATACCGACCTCCTCCTGCGGGGCGTCGGCCTGACGGCGGGCCTCTGGGCCATCGCCTTCGCCTGCGGTCTGTCCTTCGGCCTTGGCGTCGCGCTCCTGAGGCTGTCGGGAAGCCGCTGGATGGCGTGGCCCGCGCGGCTCTTCGTCGAGCTGTTCCGCACCACCCCCGTCCTCGTCCAGCTCGTCTGGTTCTATTATGCGCTGCCCGTCCTGACCGGGCTCCAGCTCCCCGCCTTCTGGGCAGCCGCGCTGGCGCTCTCGCTGAACGCGACCGCCTACTGCTCCGAGATCTACCGCGGCGGCATCCGCTCGATCGTCCGCGAGCAGTCCGAGGCGGCGCGCGCGCTCGGTATGACCTCGGCTCGGACGATGCGCCGGGTGGTGCTGCCCCAAGTGATGCGCCGCATGCTGCCCGCCTTCACCAATCGCGGCGTCGAGCTCGCCAAGAACACGTCCGTCGCCTCCATCGTGACGGTCAACGAGCTGCTCTACCAAGCCCGGATGCTGAGTTCCGAGTACTACCTCCCGCTGGAGACCTTCACGATCGTGGCCGTCATCTACTTCGTCCTCATCTATCCCGGCACGCTCCTCGCCTACGGCCTGGAGCGGCGCTACGCGGCGAAGGGGGCCTGAGATGACGGCGGCCAGGACGGTGATCGAGGCGAGGGGCCTTCACAAGACGTTCGGCGACGTCGACGTCCTCAAGGGCATCGACCTCGTCGTCGGCGAGGGCGAGCGCATCGCCATCCTCGGGTCGAGCGGCTCCGGCAAGTCGACGCTGCTCCGGTGTTTGAACCTCCTGGAGACGCCGTCCGCAGGGCAGATCCTGTTCGAGGGCCACCCGGTCGGAAGACCGGATGCGAAGGGCCGGCCCCGCTTCCGGGAGGCGGACCTCAACAGCCTGCGCCGACGCGTCGGCATGGTGTTCCAGCAATTCCACCTGTTCCCCCACATGACGGTGCGGGAGAACGTGATGGAGGGGCCGATCTCCGTACTGGGAACTCGAAGGGCTGCGGCCGCAACGGTCGCCGAGCGGCAGCTCGCCCGCGTTGGCCTCGCCGACAAGGCGGGGGCCTATCCCGCCACGCTGTCGGGCGGCCAGCAGCAGCGCGTGGCCATCGCGCGCGCCTTGGCGATGGACCCGGAGGTTCTCCTCTTCGACGAACCCACCTCGTCTCTCGACCCCGAACTCGTCGGCGAGGTGCTGGGCGTCATCCGCGACCTGTCGGCGGAGGGGCGCACCATGCTCCTCGTCACGCACGAACTCGGCTTCGCCTACCACTTCGCGACACGCGTCCTGTTCCTGCACGACGGGCGCATCCTTGAGGACGGTACGCCGGAGGAGGTGCTGAAAGCACCGCGAGAGGAGCGCACGCGCCAGTTCCTCGAACGTTTCACCGCGTTCCGCTTTTGAGCGCCACCGCCGCCCTCGCGCGGTTCGCCGCCGAACTCCGCTACGAGGACATCCCCTCGGACCTACGGGAGAAGATCAAGCTTCATATCCTTGATTCCATCGGATGCGGCGTCGCGGGGGCGTCCAATCCCCTGACCGGGCAACTCGCGCGGTTCGCCGTCGGTGAGTACGCGGCCGGCCCGTGCCCGATCCTTGGTTCCGAGACACGTCTCGGTCCGATCGGCGCCGCCTTCGTCAACGCCGGCGCGATGAACGCGCTGGACTTCGACGACGGGCTAGAGTTCGACGGACGGGGAATGGGGCATCCGGGCGCGACCATTGTCGCGGCGGCGCTGTCGGGCGTTTGGGACAGCGCGGTGACGGGTGCCGAGTTCATCACGGCGGTCGCGGCGGCCTACGAGGTCAACGCCCGCGTCATCCTGTCGATGCAGCCGAGCTTCGAGCGGTTCCGGCAGGTCTATGGTGTGTGTCAGCACCAGGTCGTCGGTGCCGCGGCCGCCTACGGCCGCCTCGTGGGTCTCGACGCCGAGGGCATGGAGAACGCCTTCGGCCTCGCTGGCACCCTCGCCTCCGTCCCGAGCCTGAGAAAGTACAACTGGGACGCGCGGCCGCTCGTGTCGTTCAAGGACTTCAACGCCCCGGCCGCCGAAAGCGGCGTACGGGCGGTGCGCCTGCACCAGCAGGGCCTCGTTGGTGCCCGGGCGGTGCTCGACGGAGAGCACGGCCTCTGGCGCATGCTTGGCTCCGACAAGACCGACGTCGAGTGCCTTGTCTCCGGGCTCGGATCCGAATGGCTGGCCTGGAACGCGAGCTTCAAGGCTTTCCCGACCTGTCGCTGGATGCATACGGCCCTCGAGTCCTTCCAGACCGTTCGCGACGAACGCGGTCTGCGAGCGGACGACATCGAGGAGATCGTCGTCCTGTCGTTCTCCGGCATGGGCAGCGACTTTATGGACTCGCGGCCCGTGACGGATATCGATGCGCAGTTCAGCCTGCCGTTCACGCTCGCCGTCTTGGCGTCCGGGGACCGACCTGCGGAGCGTTGGTATGGTCCGGTCAGCCTGCGGGATCCAACGCTCCTCGACCTTGCGGCACGCGTCCGCGTCGTCGTTGATCCGCGGTTCGAGGGGGAGATGGCAAGTGCACGCCGCAGGCCCGCAGGGCAGGCGATGGTCAGGGTGAAGGGAGGTCAGGAGTTCGTCGGACCGGAGCTTTTCTACCCGCTTGGTACTCGGGAGCGCCCGATGGCCGCTGAGCACGTTTTCCAGAAATACGGCACAAACCTGGGAGGTGGCGCTGTGGCCGCTCTGTGTGCGGACGAGCTGATGGCATTGGATACCTGTCCCGATGTCAAACGATGGCTCGAATGCGTTCCAATTGCTGGTCCTTCGAAGTCTCCATGATCAACATCGCAGCCGCATTCCTCGTCAGACCATTGTAGACTCTGCCTATTCAGGTTCTGGATGCCTCCGAGTAGATTCCGCGGGCGATGCGATGCTGGGCGTGTAAGCTGCGGAACCTCAACCCACCCGGTGTCCGCCATGCACTCGTCCACCCTACTCACTGGTACGCTTGCGGTTCTTCTCGCAGTCGGTGTGCCGCCGTTGGCCTCGGACGCTTGGTCTGCGGACGCGGAAGGTAAGGCTTCGGCGTGCGTGACGGTCGACGTCGAGCGGTGCTTCTCGGTCCAGGCGCTGGGGACGACGCGGTCGCGTCGCGCGTCGATTCGCCTCCGACCGTCGGCGCGACCCCGCGCCAGCGTTTGCGGGGGACTTCGTGCGGGCTACCCTCGGTCATCGAGACCGACCGACGCCCTGGCTCATGGCCGATGTCATTCGTCGGCGTTCCGGCTAGGATGTCCCATGGTGACCTGGGCGCGGTCGGCGCCACATGATTCGGGAGACGGGCTTGGCGGATCTGGGACATTGGACGGTCGCCTTGCGGAACGCAGTGTTCCTGGCGTCCGGCAACGCCTTCCAGGACTTCTTCGCCCGGTTCATGGCGTGCGTGCACGGTGACGCGTTCGTACCCATCGAATCCTACGGAAACCGGGGCGACGGCGGTCTCGACGGGTACCATGGGCCGAACGGCACGGTCTACCAATGCTACGGCGCGTCGTCCGGCCCGGCCAAGGACCGGGACCTCTACGTCGCGAAGAAGATCGAGGCGGACTTCGCGACGGCGCGGAAGACCGTGCCGGACATGAAGTCCTGGCGGTTCGTCCACAACCTGAACGCCCTTCCGACTAAGTCGGCGCTGGCGTTGCAGGCCGCGACCGACGCCGGCCGACGCAAGGGCATCGCCGTGTCCCACTTCGGCTTCGAATCCTTTCGGGCCCACCTGAAGGACCTCAGCGAGCAGGATCTCGAATACCTTCTGGGCATCCGCGCGCTTGAGGAGATGGAGAGGGCCTCGCTCCCCGACGTCGTGAACGGGATGATCTTCGAGGTGATGGAGCGCGCGGGCAGGCTCTCGCCCGCCGCCATGACCGTCGGGACCGTGTCCTTCGGAAAGATGGAGTTCAACGGGATCCCCAACGACTGGCAGGTTGCGTTTCTCCAGGCGAGCTTCCACTCGGAAACGGTCGCGGAGTGCATCGAGGGCTTCGGCGACCCGCGCGCCTCCGTCGAGGTTCCGAACTTCTTCCGCAGCCAGTACGTTGACCTGAGGACGCAGGGCCTCGACCCCGGAACCATATTGCAGAGGCTGATCGACATGCTGGCAAGGCCAACCGACCCGGCGGTGAGACTGAACGCCGCGAGGAGCCTCGTCGGGACGATGTTCGAGGGATGCGTCATCTTCGAAGAGCCGCCGGCCGGCTGGGTCCCGTCCCGGCCATGATACTTCCCGGCAAGTTCCTTCCCGCCGACAGGTCCCTGCTCGTGATCGGAGCCGACATCCTCGAGCAGCTTCGCGGCTCCGAGCGGGGAGTTAGCGAGCTCTGGGCCGCGGTCGAGGGCGGGAGACCGCGCGGCGCGACGTCGATCACCTTCGACTGGTTCGCGCTCGCACTCAGTTTCCTGTTCGCCATCGGGGCGGTGGAGTCACGGGACGGCGTGGTGTCGCTTGCTTGGACGCCGTCATCATCGTCGAGATCGACAGCGACCTGCCGACCTTCAAGCGCGTGGAGTTCCGGCCGGGCCTTAACATCCTCCTCGCCGACCGCCACGCGGACGCGAGCGACACCGAGACCCTCAACGGTTCCGGCAAGTCGAGCCTCGTCGAGATCGTCCATTTCCTCCTCGGTGCCAACGCCGACAAGGGCTCTCTACTTCGCGACCCCGCCTTGGAAGGGTACGAGTTCAGGGGGCGCTTCATGTTCGGAGAGGTGGAGGTGGAGGTTCGCCGTCGCGGGTCGAACCCGCGCAAGATCGTCGTCTCGCCGCATCCGGGCACCCTCGGGATGACCTGGCAATCCGACGGCGGGGACGGTGGCCATACCGTGGCGCTCGACGAATGGAGGCGTTGGCTCGGTGATCGCGTGTTCGGCCTCCGGGTCGGCCAGGACCCGGCCATGTCGCTTCCCCACGCCCCCACCTTCCGTTCGCTGTTCGGCTACTTCGCTCGGCGCCGCGAGGACGGGGGGTTTCTCGATGCGGCGAGGTTCTCCAAGCGGCAGAGCGACTTGGATGCACGCGTCGCCCTATCGTACCTCTTCGGGCTGGACTGGAGGATCGCGCGCGAGTTCGACGACGTCAGCAGGGCCGAGGCTGAAGTCAAGGTCCTCAAGCGGCGGTTCGCGCAGCGTCATCCCGGCAGCGCACGATCCTTGGCGTCCCTGCGCGCGGACTTGGCCGTCGCAAAGGCGAAGGCCGCCGAAGCGACCAGAAGGGTGAGCGGGTTCGTCGTCCTGGACCAGTACGGCGACCTCGCCGCCGAGGCGGGACGCTTGAAGAAGGAGCTCGAGACGCTCGCGAAGGATGCGTCCATCCTCGAGACGAAGGTGAGGCACCTCCTGGAGACGACGTCAGACTCCCATCGCCCGGCTCCCGAACAGGACGTCGCGGCAATGTACGAGATGGCGGGAGTGCAGTTGCCCATGCAGGCCCTCCGCTCGTTCGAGGACGTGCGAGCGTTCCACGCCTCGGTCGTGGCGAACCGGCGCCGGCACCTCGAGGTTGCGGTCGCCGAGGCAACCGAGGGGCTTAAACGCCTGCGGGGCGAGATCGCTGACCGCGAGCGGAGGCGTAGCGAGATACTCGCCTCCCTGTCCGGAAGGGGAGCGTTCAGCGACTTGGTGGAGCAGCAGAGGATCTTGGCGTCCCGCATCTCGGAGGCGAACCGCCTCGAGGAGGAGTTCCGCGATCGGCAGCAACTCGAGCTCGAGGGAGGGGACAGCAAGATCGAACGGGAGCGCCTGCGCCTGCGTCTGCTCGCGGATTTCAACGACCGCTGGCTCGTCCTCGACGAAGCGGCGCTTGCCGTTTCCGAGGCCAAGGAGGCACTCTACTCCGAACGGGACGGCCACCTGGAAGTCGAGGCCACCACGAGGGGTCCCGAGTTCGACATATCCATCGAGGGGGACAGGAGCGGCGGCATCGCGAACATGGAGATCTTCTGCATGGACCACGCGCTTGCCACCGTCACCAAACCGCGCCACGGGGGGCCGGGTTTCCTCATCCACGACAGCCACCTGTTCGACGGGGTGGATCCGCGGCAGGCCGCGACGGCCATCGTCGTCGGAGGGCGCACCGCCGCCGCCTTGGGAACCCAGTACATCGCGCTCATGAACGTCGACCAGTTCTCGACGCTGGCCTTCCAGGAGGAGGACGATCCGACGGCAGCCATATTGCCCGTCAAGCTGAGCGACACGGAGGAAGGCGGGCTATTCGGCTTCAAGTTCGCATGAACCCGTCGCAGCACCGTTCGGCGACCGTAGCGAGGCGGCGGGGCGTTTGGGTCGCCGAACGCAGGGACGGCATTTCCAAGCCGGAAGCGCCGAAGCTGCACCCCGACGTGGAAGCTCGGCATCCGCAGAATCAGTGAGGTCTGGCGGTCTTGGTGAGGGTCAAGCAGGTGACGCGCCAGATCGAGCCGCGCGCGCCGAAATGACGCCTAGGATGGCGGCCAGTCCCAGAAGCGCCGCGCTGACCGCGAAGGTGGGTTGGTAGCCGCTTGCGTCGAACGGGACGCCGGCGACGACGGCGCCCGAGGTGATCGCGAACTTCACGACGGCGACCAGCAGTCCGCCGCCGGCTTCCGCGTCGTCCGACATGGTCCTCGCCACCCAGGTCTACCACGCGACGGGGATGGCTGCGGCGAAGAGACCCCAAAGGCCGATGAGCGCCGCGTCGGCAGGGCGGCTGCGCGCTGGAGGGTAGGGTGTCCTGATGGAGGGGATTCGCTGGCTGTCGCGACGCTCATGGAACCGTCCGTTCCGCCCCCGACCCTGGAGGTCGACGGTGTCTTCATGCTCGGCGTCGCCCTCGGCGGGATGGCGGCTGACCTCCTGTCGTAGACCGGAACGCTCCGGGCCCTCGCGGTGTCGGCCGGCGCCCCGCCGAACCTGTCGACGTTTAACCGTTCCCTCATGGTCGCCGCCGCCCATGTCGCGGAGGCTGCCGACCGGCCGGACCTGTCGGCGATGCTCCCAGAGGCGCGCGTCGCGCTGGCGGACATCGGGCTGCTGGACGGCGAGGCAGCAAGTCAGGGTGACACTTGGCGGAATGCCCTGCGATGCGGCCCGTCCGCGGGGGCTGCCCACGCGAGCCTGACCCTCCGTGCGTTCGACGCGCTGTGTGAGGCGAACATGCCCGCGCGGTTCGGGCGCCTGGAGGTCGAGGACGTAGTGCGCTTCCTGAAAGGCGTCCCGCGCGCCCTGCGGGGCTGGACGTGGTAGTATCGTCCCCGCACGAGAGGCGGGGCCGCCGTCCGGTGGAACGTCGAGAACGAGTACCATGTCCAGAACCCTTCTATGGGGCGTCCTGGCGCCGCTGTTCCCCTACCTGCACGCGGAGGAGTACGCGTCGCCGGTCGGACAGAAGAACCCGCGGATGGAACTTACCATCCTTAGCCTCGGTCTCGTCGTGGAGGTGAAGTTCGACCGTCCCGGCGCGCGTTTCGCGGACATCGTCGAGGAGGTCGTCGCGGACGCGTCCCTCTATAGGTCCGACTCCCGATGGTTCTCGCTCGTGCCGTTCGTCTAGGACGACTCCTGCCGCGTCGAGGAGCACGCCACGCTGGTCGACGGGCTCAGGCGCCTCTCGATGGTCCACGACGCGGTGGTGGTTTCCCGCGCGGGGAAGATGTAGCGCGTTGCCGCCGGAGCAGATACCCGGACGGACGAAGGCAGCGGGGACGACGCCCGCTCGGCCCATCTCGCCAAGGATCCGTGAACCGATCCTTCACTGCCTGACGCTACCCAGGGACATCGAATCCTTGGGAGCGGATGCGGATGCGATTCGGAAGCGTGTTCTCCGGCATCGAGGCGGCCAGCGTCGCCTGGCACCCGCTCGGCTGGGAGACCGCATTCGTCGCCGAAATCGATCGGATGGCGAACCACGTCCTCCGGCACCGCCTGCGCGACGTGCCGAACCTCGGCGACATCGCCGCGCCCGACTTCGCTGACCGGGCCAAGGCGTGCGGTCCCATCGACGTCCTGGTCGGCGGCTCGCCCTGCCAGGCATTCTCCTCAAAGGGCAAGCGCGGCGGACTCTCCGACCAGCTTGGCCTCCTGACCCTCAAGTATGCGGAGCTTGTCGATGCCCTCGACCCGAAAGTCGTCGTCTGGGAAAACGTCCGCGGCGTCCTCGACACGGGGAAGGACAACGCGTTCGGCCATCTCCTGGCAATTCTCGCCGGAGAGACCGCAGGTCCTCTCGTTCCGCCAGGGAAAAGGTGGACGCACTTTGGTCGAGTCGTGGGACCCCGCCGATCCCTCGCTTGGCGACTGCTCGGGGCCGAACACTGGGGCTTGGCCCAACGGCGCAATCGCGTCGTGCTTGTCGGAGTTCCTCTCGGAGGCCCTGACGCCGCCGAGATCCTACTTGAAGCCGAAGGTCCACAACGCCATTCCGCTCCGGACCGCCCGCATGAAAAAAGCGCTGCCGAAAGGTCTCCAGGAATTCCTCGAGCATTTACGGGACTCGGAGTCTCCGGCGGACGGTTGATCCACATGCGCGTCCCGCTGCGCCCGACGCCCGACGGCCCCGTCTACAGCGTTCAGGACGGCGAGGTCCCGATGGCCGGGATCGTCGGCACGCTGACCGCCCGGAAGAACGGGGGCGGGCAGATGAACTACGTCTACTACCGCGACAAGTCCGGCGAGATCATGGCCCGCAAGCTGACCGCGCGGGAGGAGGAGCGGCTCCAGGGCTTCCCCGACGACTGGTCGCTGGTCCCTAAGCCGACGCCGAAGGGGAACTGGTCCGAGAAGACGGGTCAGTGGACCTCCGAGACCGGCCGCTCGAAGATGATCGGCAACTCCATGCCGGTGCCGATGATGCGCTGGGTGGGCGAGCGGATCGAGAAGGTGCTGGCCGGCTAGTCCTGCCTCGCGGGGGAACGCACAACGGAGCCGATCGTCGCCTTCGGTTCCACTTCAGAAGACGGCAAGGTGATCCGCCTGTCAGGTGACGATGCCTTGCGAAGTCGCCCGCCCGCCCGCACCCTAGTTCCGATGCAGGTGACGGAGGGGAGGCGGACCATGACGGACTCAGGGATTGACCTCGCCGAGATCGCTGTCGGCGATCTCCTTCCGCGTCCTGGGGAAAAAGGAGGGTCGACGCCGATCGAACGGTGGCTGGCCTCCTCCACGGTCGACGCCGACGCTCTGGCTCAGGAACTGGAGCAGCGCAGGTCACACGGGCGCGAGTGGCAACCGAGGGACAGCGGCGCGCACGCCATCCTGTGGCTCCATCTTGCCCGGCATCCGGCACCCCGGCGGCTCGTCTCAGATGTCGCCGATGCGCTGTCTGCGGCGAAGGGGGTGGGCCTATCGGAAAGCGTTGTCGATCACCTCGAAGCCTGTGCCCGGGCGATACTCGAGAGCGCGGCGTCACGGGCGTGGTCGCAAGGATCCGATGCGTTGCGTAATCTCCTGTCCGAAGCCGAACTCAAGTTCGCGAACAAGGACGTGGAGTTCGCGGAGGGTCTGTCCGTCCCCGCCACCTCCGTGATCGAAGCCTTCGGTGAGCGTCGTTTCGGCCTCGTCGAACTCCGGAGCCGCATCGTCGGCGGCGCGCACGAGTTCGATGCTATCGTCGCGGCCGGGAGAGAGGTCCGAAGGGAGATCTTGCATCACGAGTTGGCCGGGATCGTTCGGGGCGAGAGCGGACCGAGTGTCACTCGCTACCTCGAGTGCTTCCCCTTCCTCCTGGCGGATGTGCATGTCCTCGGAATCCTGCTCGACGCCCTGGCGCGCAGTGCGCCGATGGACGAGACGGCGGAGCGCGTCATGCGCGAAACCGAACTCCTCCAAGTGCTCGGGCAGATGCTGCCATGGACCGGAGAGGACCTCGGGCGCCTCGTATCCCTCGAAGCGATCGCGCTTCGCAACCCTGGCCCGTTCTTCGAAGCCTCGGTCGGCGCGACCACGATCGTCTGGGACAAGGACCGCACGTCGTCGACCTACGCCGCGCTGTGCTTGGGCAGGATCCTGCGCGTCCTCGAGACCGTGAGGCACGACGACGCCAGCGTCGTGCGCACCGAACGGATGGACACGGCGCTGGCCGGGCTCGCGGACGGACATCGGACCCTATAGCTGCTCAGAAGGTTGGGAGAGCTGGACTTCGGTCTCAACCCCCAGGAAGTGGCCTGGGCGAACCTCGACACGGGCGTGAAGGCGCATTGGTCGTGGCTGGTCTTCGAACACGCCAAGGACGACGCCGACTTGGCAGACGCCTTGATCCGGTTCTCCATGAACTGTCTACCGAAGGAGAGCTACGCCGACGTCGAACCGTTGATCGTCGAACTGGTCCGCCACGCCGGGCGGTGGGACATGATCGATCGGCTTGCCGAGGGCAGGGAAGGGGTAGCCATGCTGCGTGCGGGCTACCTGTGCCGACGGCGCAACCTCAACCGCCTTCCAGGCGCCTGCGACTTCGGTGTCTAAAGCCGACTGACGGTGGATGTGAAATTGGCGTGGACCGAAGCGCTGCTGACCCTTGGTGCTGACATGCCCATCGGGCTGTCGCCGCACGCACCTGGGCCTGGTGACGGCGCCGAGACGACCGAACCAGTTATCCCATCCGCCTGACCTGGGAGGCCCGGTGCAAGCGGTGGACCTGCTCGGCCAGCTCGCTCGACGGGCCGTCGGATGGAATGCTCGGCGCCACCTCATTGATCGAAAGCGACTCGACGGGCGACGGCGCCGCCCCGAGTTCCGCTTGCCACTCCGCGAGCTGCGCCGCCGACGACGCGTAGACGATCCGCCCGAGGCCGACCCAAGCATGCGCGGCGGAGCACATGGGGCAGTGTTCTCCCGAGGTGTAGACGGTCGCGGCAGCACGCTCGGCCGGCGCAAGGTGCTCGGCCGCCCAGCGGGCGATCGCGAATTCTGGATGCTGCGTTGCGTCCCCGCTGCCGACCTCGTTGATGGCCTCGAGAAGGGTGAGGCCGTCCGCTGACACGAGGATCGAGCCGAACGGCTCGTTGCCTGCGTCGAGCGCGTCGGCGGCGAGCTGGACGCAGCGTTCGAGATGGCTTCTGTCGACGTCGGTGATCATGGATCTCGGTCCATCCGTTCACGCTTGTCCCGAAACGGGCGCTGGATGTCCGGGCCACCCCTCGAATCGGGGAACTGGATCGACGAGCGCCGAAGGGAACAGCGGCGATCTGGCGCGTCGTCTCGCAGATGAAGCGACCAGACGCTGTGCCGGGGGTCAGCGCGGCGTCAGTGGCTCTTCCACCTCCAATGGAGCGGCGCGGTTTCCACCCTCGGCCTCGAAGCGGAACGCCTCGAGTTCGCACCGGGCTTTCAGCAGGTCCATGTCCAAGATCTCGTTCAGGTCGGCCGCGGCCGGGCGCTGAAAGTACCCGCGCTTCATGCCCTCGTTGATCTTGTCGATGATGTCGCGCCGCATCTCGAGGCAGTCGAACGTGCCGTAGTGCGCGCGAAGGTCGTTGGCCGACATCTCAACGAGCATACGAAGTCCCCAACGCGACAAGGGGCCGTCCTCGCGCGGCGTACGCAGCTTCGCGAAGCGGATGTCGCGCTCGGCGTGCCGCATGTTGATCTCGATCGTGCCCATGTCGGTCCTCCCATCCCCTTCACCGTGCCAGTGGACGAAGGCTGGCTGGTGACGGAGCAAGCGGCAACCGAACGCCCCGATCGCTGCCCGCGGTCATCTCGGTGCTGACGACGGATGCGGACGCAGCGCGCCTGTTCGCCGACTCTTGCTGGTGATGGTCCCGGTCGTGAAGCGACCAACTTGGAATCGAAAAGGCCCGAGCGGAATGAGATCCGCCCGGGCCTTTTGACGTCGCCTCATGCGACCGAGGTTAAGCCGTCGAATTCCAGGCTCCGAGGCCTGCTTTACAGGCCTTCGGAAACTGCGGCAGAGCTAACGTGCCACGACAAGTGCTTCAGAGTGCGCTGAGGCAAACCATCGTGCCGCTGAGAGTCCGGTTACCAACTTTAGTACGCTGCCGGAGGTGAGCGAACTTCAGGCGAGATCGAGCGAACCTTTGCGACGCCGAGCGAGATGAAAGACACGGCATAGGATGGCGCATGTGGAACGTAAATCGTTGTTATCAATAAGTAATTTTTGAAGGTTGGCGCAACTACATTTGCGGTGAAGTCATTGAAGTGGCTCAACCTGCTGTCAGACAACTGGCGCAACCCACCTCTCTAGGAATCAGGCACTAAAAAAACCCCCGGCGTAAGGCCGGGGGTTTGGGAAGATGACTGCGCTGCTGGTTCAGTGATCTGTCGGTGCCTTATCAATCAACGGTTCCACAACCGATCGCTCATAAAACGTTGCACCAACAGTTTCCGGATCAAATGCTGGCACCGCGCCGCCTCGAGTGATCTCCGCGCTCAGCCGTCGGAAATGCACGCCGAGTTCCTTGGCGAGGTTCATCAGCGATACATACCGAGCCGAGAATTCAAATAGGTCAGGTTCAAGCACCACCGTTTGTGGACATCTGTTCGTCGGATTGATCGCTCGTTTCGACGGAAGGTGACCGGCATCGACAAGTGCTTTCACGACCGAATCGTTCGTTCCCATTCGGCGCATCACCTCCCGAAGCGACATCCCGCCGTGTTCGGGTCCCCGGACTAGCGTACCGACTTCTTTGGGATCGACCGCGATCGAGGGGAAAGGCTTCAAATTCGGCTTGATGCGAACCGCGCGAAGCCGCCTATCGAGCAGAAGTTGAACAACTTCCATGACGGAACAGTTCGCCTTCTTCGCGGCAGACAGGATTGGCACGAGGTGCGTCTCGGACGCATCGATTGGTGAGGCATCGGCGTGGAGGCGCTCCACCAGACGGTCGAGATCCGCAACGGAGTACACATTCTTGAGGGGACCGCGATGCGACGTCGAGACTAAGGGGTCGATGACACCCGAGGTGAGTAGAGCACGGTCGTTCGGCCGGGGAACACCGAGGTATCGAGCTGCGCCGGCCAGGGTCATCGCCCCTAGCACTTTACCACTCAGGCTATCGGCAACAGCGGCAGGGAAAACGACTCGATCGTCCGACAGACCGGAGGTTTCGGGCCCGACAACTTCAGCGGCCACGAGGAGCTTACGCAGACGTTTCGGGTGTTCACCGGTCGACCGATGCAGCGTGTGGATGGAATGTACCTTCCTCTCCTCAACGGCTTTCCCAAGGAAGGTTTCGCCTGGTCCGAGAGGCAACGCGTTTACCGCCACGTTCCTCATGATGACGCGAAGCGGCTCGTAGACTGCGTCATCGGTCTCATGCGCGAGCCATTCATACAGGCGTCCGAACACAAGCCGCCCGCCAAGCTCGCCTTTCTTCGCCCCGTGAGCAGCAACGAGGCTCTTCAGAGCGGCTTCGATCGAGGATGGTCCCGCGTCCAAAATTTCGAACCCAAGTTGGCCTGCAGCGTACAGTTCATCCCCCGTCAACGACGCGGGAGTAGCCGACGAGCCATGAGCAACGACCGCGCCGAAGATCTCGCATTGGCTAACCACCGCATAGGGCGGGTAGGTTGCGAGCCAGCCCGTCCCGCCGGTCCTGCCCTGAAACAGATTGATCAGGTGACTCTCTAGGGGGGATGGCTGTCTACCCTTGGTCGCGAATGTGCCGTGGCTGAGGCCTTCCGCAAAAGGCGCCACGAGTTGCGCAAAATCGTGCAATCTGGACGGTGCGGGATCCTTGTCGATAACGACGAGGGCCATGCCGTGCACATGGCACGTGCGGATCGCGTCGATCAGCCAGATAGCTCGACCATACGGTCTCGCCTCCATCGGCCCGCTGCCGCTTTTCATATCGTCCTCGATGCAGCAAGGGCACACCCGCAGGCGGCCGCGGCTCAGGAGGTGACGCGGAAACTGCTGGTTCGCCATCGCGAAGGTCCGGCCACCCCCCTCGACGATCACCCCCGGAAAAGGGCGTCCAATTGTCCTCTCGAACAATCGAAGTTCGTCCGGTCGACCCTCCACTATGCCCTGGAAGACGCCTCCGTAATCCGCGCAGAAGTCGCGAGCGGTGCGGCCGAGGCGGGCGGACGTGCGCGAGACGGCACTAGTAAGCGTCTCGTCTTCATGCAGGTGCGGGACAAACGAGCGGTGGAGCAGCATCAATGTGTGCTCCCGTTCTTCACAGAGCGGCGGCGGCTTCGATCCTCTTCCTCCAAAGCGTTTTCAGGATACAGCGCGCTGCGCACGTCAATCGTTTCCCATTCGGAGGCCAAGAAAACGTTGCGCATAGCGTCGCAACCGGTCCGACGCTGATACGCCGACGCAAAATGTCCGTCCGTCAGCTTGTCGTCTCCGGCTCGGATTGCGATCGTGATCGCATCCTGCACCATCTCGATGACTATGCCGATTTCATCGATCGATGCGTGCGCGAGCCGTCGGACGAATTCGTCGGTGGCTTTATCCTCTTTGCTTCGTGGATCGCGTATCAAGCCATCGTGCTCAAGGCCTCCGCGTTGGCAAAACTGCGTGACGATCGTCCGCACGATGGCGATGTCCCGAGGCATGCTGAGGCTGTCGAACCGTACGATCGTGCACCGGCGTCGGATTTGCGTATCGGCTTGCAGGAATGGCGCGATCTCAGGCGTTCCCGACAGGATCAGCGATACTGGCCACACGCTGTTCTGCATGAGCGACTTCAGCGTATCGCGCACCTTTTGTATCTCGATCGGGTTCGGGACTTGATGGATATGCTGCAGCTCATCGATGTGCACGAAGCGTACGCCGCGCAACGCGATCTGGCGACGAACCAGATCCCATGCGACGTTTTCCTGCAGAACCCGTTCGGTCTTGTACCCAAGGGCTCTCAGAAGCTGCATCGCCACTTGCTTCGATACACCAGGGGAGGGGGCAACGATCGAGATCAGCAGGCTGTCACTGGTCGGGTCTTGATAGCCCTCGAACGCCTTCACGCGGGCGAGAGCTTTGTGCAGGACAGTGGTCTTTCCGGTTCCGGATTGACCGATCAGGCAGAATGCACGCCCCTCCAAGAGACGGCCACGGGCGCGTCCCTCGGACACCTGTTCCAAGGCCATCGCGCAGTGCTCGATAAGGTCGTTAAGGCGATCCTTAAGTTCCTCGTCACGAGGCAAAGGGAGATACGCATTCAGAACGTGCTGGACGCGCTTGCTCTTCGCAACATCATCAGCATTGCGGTGGGCACGCAGCCGGTCGATAGCGTTGATCGGTTCTTTACTAGATGTTTCAATCGCCATGCTCAGTCCTCCAAGGTGAATTTGGTTTCGAAGTCATCCTCGTCGGGCTCTTCGTCCGGTTCGACGTCGCGCTCCAAGACAAAGCTGGCGGCTATCAAGTCATCGTCCGTTGCATACTCCGAAGAGTCGACAGCACGGACGTCGATGGAGGTGGGGGGCAACACTGCCAGCCGCTCCGGCGGAGCCGGGTCGTGATCGATCATCTTCGTTTCTACGGGGTGTGAGCGTTCGGCCAGAATGTCGATCGCGTCTGCGTCGGCTCTGTCGAAACCACTGAAAAAGTGCTTCTCGATACGGCGGTAGTCTGCGTCCGAAAGGACAGGCGAGGCGATACCCGCTCGCCGTCTTGCGCCCTCCGCGGCCGCCCGGACGTCACGCAGCGCTTCTAGGACCACCGGTTCGGATGTTGCAGCTTCATCCGCGTAGCGGCGTCTCGCAGTCGCTGCCGCCAAGAGCCACTGCTCCAGGCTGACCCCCTCCATTCCTTGCCGCATGCATGGAACGCGCTGCCAGACGGAGCCGTCGAATGCCCAAACCCATCCGAGGTCGGAAGGATCGACCCGGATTTTTACATCGTGACGGATCTTCCCGCGTCGAATGCGCTGAAGGGGAAGGGACTGGTAGCGCAGACCGCAGAACGCAACGCCCGAGTTCGTGATCCGCCGCTCGACCACGGTGCCAAAGATCGCAGCAGCCTGCGCCTTCGACGGCGGGGGCCGGACGCCGTAACGTCGACAAAGGTCGATCCATGCATTGCGCGGCGTCTGACCGCCAAGCCCTCGGTGAGGGGTATTATGGTAAACGTCGACAACGAAACGAACGATCAGTTTTGCGATCGCTTCGATGTCGAGGGTCGCATTGGCCTCGCTGTCGTAATCGCCTTTTTCGACGACATTCATGAACGAGCGACCGTCGAACAGCGCGATGAATTGGCTATGGAGCGTCCGATATAGACGCTCTTGCGTGCCTCGCATGCGCGGCGTGCCAGCCTGCGGGTTTAGATACTCCGCGCCCAGATCGAGCACCGTGCCACGAAACTCGCCGGATCTGAACGACGGTCCGGCGTCGGCGCCGAGTGTCTCGAAAATGCCACCCTGATCCCAAGGCGACTTGCACCCGGCCGCTTGCGCGTAAGCGCTTTTGTCGGATACCGCCATTTGAAGAGTCGAAATCGCGTTCGCTGCCGTGCACGTGCGGCTGAGCCGCATCGCCAAAACAACCTTCGTGCGGACGTCGATCACGGTCGACAACCAGAGCCGGCTCGTCTCAACCGCCTTACGCTGCAGTCGATTCAACTGCTTCCACAATCCCGCGTTCGTCAGGATGACTTGAAGAGGGAGCTTCCACTCGTCTGCCTCGACGCGTTCGAGCGGCCGGTCGACCTCCAGCCCTCGAGCGGTGATTGCGAACCGACGTTTGGCGGCATCGGCGCCTTCGCGACCCACGTAGACGGCAAATTCGTCCAGTTGGTCAATCGCGTGCGAGAGGGCCAAACGTCCGGGACACACCAACTGGCGCAGACCGGCGTGGAAGCGCATGCGATTGAGGCGGTCGACGATCGCTCTCATTTCACGCCAGATGCCGATTCTCGTAGGCTTGCGCAGGCTGGCATAGCGGGCGGCGAAACGGCGAAGCAGAACTTGCTCTTCCGGTTCGAAGCGTGACAACCGGTTTCCGCTGCGGCCGTAGTTCGGGCACAGCGACATCGGATCGTAGGCGGCCGCTTTGAGGATTTTCATCCAGCGGCGGGCCGTCGTAGGCGACGGCGGGTTGGGGATCGTTGTGGACTTTCCGCAGCGACCATCGGGCGACGTCCGGCGCCTTGCGTCTTCTGCGTACTGAAGCCACGCGTCAGAGATGGTCTTCGACAGGGCTTTGTCCGAAAGCGATGTTTCGCCGTGTTCGAGCGCCCGGAGGATTGCATCGCAGATCTGCTTGCGGAAAAGCACGGCTTCCATCCGGGCTTTCGGCAGGTCAACCAATCGTTCACATGGACGGCTTGCCGCTAGAAGAGCTGACGTCGTGGAGAGCGCTCCGGCGCGTTCGATCAGCAGCCCGCGCTTCTGGTAGTCCGCCAGGTGGGCATGCGTGAAACTCTCGACCAAGTCAGGAGCATCAGCCCGCCTCATGACATGTGCATGCTCGTCTGAGGCGACGGGAACGAAGAGAATCCCGCTGATTTCAACGAGCGACATGGGCGCGAACGCGAAGCGTTGGCCGGACTGTCGAGTTTGATCGGTGATTAGGTGGGCAGAGGTTCGAGGGAGTGCCTTTGACATCAGGCGTGTTCCACGCGTTCGACGAGCGTCGCTGCGGTGATCAAACCCGAGGTCGCACAGCGCAGGTGCCCGTTGTCGATCAGCCGAATGGCGGCGAAAAAGGCCAGCGGCTGATGCGGTATCTGCGCGCAGATCACCTCGATGGTGCAAGCGCCTCGCAGCGACTCGACGATCGCCGTCACCTCTGCGATGGCATCGTCGATCATCAAACGGCGCGAGTGCAGGATGAGTCGGGCGTTTCTAGCGGCTACTCGGCAAATGTCGCGCTCGGTGCGGATCTCGAAGCGGTCCGCGAACGTCGGCCGCTGGGCAGCGATCAACGTCAGCGTCCGCTCAAGACCAGACGACGCGACGCGCCAAGACGGCTTAACGGCGATCGCGAGCGACGTCCCACAGCGCAGTCGCAACATGAAGTCGAACGTGTGATGCCGGATGCGCGCAACGTCGCGATAAGCGACCGTCGGCGGCTGTTCTTGAACAGCCTGAACGTCGGGATGCGTCAGTGCGATCACGCTGAAATCCCGCTCCAGTGTGCTCGCGTAGACAACCTCGCGGCCCGTCGCATCGGTGAAAGCGCCGCGAACGGATCCCCGCGACCGGCTCGGGGGACGGATCGCCGCCGACGATTCGACGTGCGGACGGAAGGTGGCTTCGTTCACGAGAGACCGCGTCTTCAAGACATGCCTCCGTGCTTGTTCAAGAGCGCGGGAACCTGGCTGAGAGCGAGTCGGACGGGGTGGTCTTCACGATCAAACGCCGGATGCGTGTGCTGATCGAGCAAGTCGATAAGCAGAGCCGCCATGCGGCTTCCCGGCAGCGGCAACGGGTTTTGGAGCTGGTAACGATGCGGCGTATGTCGTGCCGAACGCGATGACGAATTTCTGGCCGGGGCCAGCGGGTGGTTAACCATGGACGCCTTCTTTCAGGGCAACCGTCCGCTATCGCCGGTACCGCGCTTGACGATTGGCGAGCAATCGGCAAATGTCGGCACACGATCGGATGATCGGACGTGATGGATGGATGACTGCTCGGCCAGCGTTCCTGGAAGTCTGCAGGGCCGAGTACTCTTCGTGAACGACTAGTTCATGTTGAAACTTTCATAGTTTGACGCCGACGCTAATGACGGGGGTGTGTGTTGTGACACACCCCCGGTCATTACCTGCGAAGTCTGGATAACTCCGCATCGACAATCGAGTTAGCGATTCAATCTTCAAAGGTCGAGTCTGCACGATCTGGTTGCTTGCGGATTTCAGGCCTCCGGCGAGTAAACCCAGTTGACTCTCGTTTTCGGCAAGCAAGAATCGTTAGAATTGACTCTGAATCGCGGGTATCGGGTCTACAAAGACTCTTGATCATGTTGATTCCACACAAGGAATCGAAGATTTACTGTCTATTAACTCCTCCCGGTGTTAGATATAGCTTGTTAACGCTTCCCGGTGTAGGATAGCGGTTGTGCAGACTGGTTTGATCGAATGTTCTCGTGAACGTAGTGCGTCCGAAGCGTGAACATCGCCTCGAGAAATCTTTCTTTTTAAATTCGGCGCTACGGTTAAGAACCCGTTGCGTGTTTTATTGCGCCCCGACAACTGATGTTCATCGGAGACTTCGGACGATCGGGGCGCCTTCTTTCGCGTAGACTGTGGAGCTCAACCAGACGGTCTCGCGATCGGCATCGGCTTTGGCGAGTTGAATAAACCAGCCTTTGGGTGTCGTTGCCGTTCCTGGGGACCACCGATATCCGCGGCCCTTTAGCTGATCCCGCCAAGCGTAGGTCGGGCCGCCTGCGATGATCTCGACTTTGGCGGTCCCCAACGACGCCAACAGGCTTGCGAACGGTGAACGCTCTGCTGCCGACCATCGGTCCGCGGCCAGGATCTCCACCAAGGCATCGCAATCCGCCATTGCGCGATGGGCGGTGTGGAACAACCCGACATGCCCCAGTATGCCGGAGAGGCGGCTGTTTTCGGCACCGAACGAGCGCCAGTCGATATCACGATACGAGCACAGCCACGTCTTCGCTGAGAGGCTCGCGAAACGACGGCGGCAAAATTCGCGGTCGAATTCTGCGTTGTGGGCGATCACGACGTCTGTGCGCTTGATAAAGGCCGCGACGGCATCAGGATCGATTTGGTGGCCACGCAGATCCTCCAGCGTGAGACCCGTCAGCGAGGTGATTTGCGGGGTGAGACTCTTCGACGGCTCATGCAGGCCGGTGAAACGCCCAACGACATCATGAAGGCCGTGCTCGTCATACGTGGCCGCGATCATCGCAAGCTCGACGATTTCATCGACCTCCGGATCGAGACCGGTCGTCTCTGTATCCAGCACAATCGCCACGCGAAGGGCCGTGGAACTCGTTCGATCGGGAAGCGCCCGAATGGGGCGGGGTTCAAGACGGCGAAGGACCCGAAACAGTCCCGTTGTCTCCAATCGGCGCGCCGTATCCTCCAACGTTCTGGGGGCCTCATCGACAAGGAGGTCCGGCTTTTCAACCGCTCCGGTGTCCGGGCGACCGCTCGTTGCGACGGTTCTCATGCCAACTCTCCCATATTGTCATTGTCGATGGGTTCAACCGCATTCGGTGCGTAGCCGTGCTCGGCCGCGAAGCGCTTCAACGCGTCCTCCCCCAGAACACGCGCCGTCATCACGATGGTCGCGAGATCGATGATTGCCGCTCGGTGAAGCCAGACAAGGAATGTCGCCTCAGCGTGGAGGCGTCGCAATTGCGTCTCCACGAACGCGCCGTCCGCACTCTCCGATATGCGCAACCGAGTGCCTAGACCGGCCAATCCATCAAGGGCAGCGAGCATGCTCGTGGCCACGCCGAGATCAGACTGCAATCCACCTCCGGCACCGGCCGACGCGGCACCGAGAATGCTCAACTCGGCGGCCCGTCCGGCTAGAACGGGGACGAGTGAACGCATTACGTCATCGAGAGTGCCGTCGCCGATACTGGTGGAAAATCGCACATGTCCTTCAGTCGAAGCTGTCGCCATGATCGATATTGAGGACGGAAGATTTCCCATTGCCATCGATGCAACCGCGTGGCCTGCCTCGTGTATCGCGACCCGCCATTGCATCGCCTGTGGTCGACGGTCCGGCGGGAAAGCAGCTGCCATGAGGTCGGCGCCAACCACCGGGCGCCTTTCGTGACGAGCGCGTTTTCGCGTATCTCGGGCAATACGGGCGACGTCCGCACCGGATATGGTCCCTGCTAAGGCTGTCGCGACTGTGGAAATGTCTGCGTCCGAAACAAGGTCGTTGAGATACGAAGAAAAGATGGACTTCAGGGCGCTTTCATCGGGAAGCGCGATGTGGAACGTGCGATCGAGGCGCCCTGACCGGACGAGAGCCGGGTCCAAACGTTGCGGTGCATTACAAGCTGCGATGACCACGACGCCATCTGGCCTGCAGGCGCCGTCGACTTGCTCGAGGAGTGCATTGACGATGGCGTTCCACCAGTCCTGACTCGCTGCGTTGCCGGACCTTGTGGGGAGAGTGTCGATTTCATCGATGAAAACGATGGAAGGCGTCTCCTCCGCCGCTTCGCTGAATATCTTGGCGATCTTTTTGGTGACATCGCCGAGATGCCCTGAGCCGCTGGACTGCCAGTCAGCATACGACGTTGCCGTGAATGAGCAGCCGATGTACTCAGCCAGACTTTGCACAAACGTCGTTTTACCGGTGCCGGGCGGCCCGGCAAGTAGCGCGCCGTCATCTACGTCCGACCACGGCAAGTTGCCTGCCTTATACGATGCTATGTCGGCAGCGAGTTGAAGCCCCCAGGATTTGGCTTCACCGTATCCGTCAAGCGTTGCGAACGGCGCGACACGGGGCGTTGATGAGCGTTGCATGCCTAACGTGGGCGTTTGATGCAGCCGCGTCAGAACGGAGATCGCTCGCTCTGCATCTGCCGATCGCGTCATGGCAACGTCAATCAAAGCCGGAGAGAGCCTCGCCGGATCGCAATCGGCTGGCCATACACCGTCCCAACCTGTGAAGCGTCGACGGAGCATTCCTGTCATAGCTCCGGCATCCAAAGGGTCGATGATGACCTGTATGTCGGTAAGGGTACGCAGCACCGCGGGTAGCTGGGGCGGCGGAACATCCGTGCAGAGTATAACTGTCTGGTCGGACATGACCGACAAAAG
>NZ_JAPZDS010000016.1 GCF_029813115.1 Aureimonas sp. SK2 | reverse complement strand
CGTCGCGCCAGCGCAGGCCGTTGCGGTTAACGAAGATGATGCCGCTGAGAACCCGCCGGTCATCGACCCGTGGCCTACCATGGCTCTTGGGAAAGAACGGCCGCAACCGCTCCATCTGCTCGTCCGTCAGCCAGTACAGATCGCTCATATCCAGCCCCCCCGACAGAGCCTGAATCAGACGGCACGCCTCATATCAATGGGTCCTGACCCTAGCTTCGAGACCGTCGGGGAATGCCTGCGCGAGCGGCGGGTACCGAGCCGCGGCGGGATCCGGCGAGTAGTCGCCTTCGAACACGATCGCGGCGCGCTTCATCTCGCCGTCGCGGAATGCCCGAGCGATGGCGACCTCAAACAGCGGGACACATCAAGGATCGAGCTGGAGGCCGCGATCTCGCAGCCAGTCGTCGATCGCCTCGCCGAATATGCCCCGGAAGTCTTCGACCGCCTTCGGATCGTACGGCTTCTCGATCCGATCGTCGGCGAACTGGACGCGGAAGCCGAAGGCGAACGGGGACCATCTCGAGTTCTCGTCGACCGTCGCTCGGTAGAACTCGCCGGCGATCGCGGCGGCCTCGATCGGCCTCAGGTTCACGAGGCCGGAGCGGAGATTCCGCCAGCGCGCCTCGAGCGCCCCTAGCTCGACGGCGAAGCGTCGCTTGGCCTCCGCCGCGTCCTTCGTCCGAAGCGACTTCTTCTCCAGCTTCCGTCCGACGACCGCGACGAGGTCCTCGGGAACGCGTTTCCGCAGGTAGTGGACGCCGTCGGAGCTGAGTCAGGGAGTCGCCATCGCTATCGCCACTGTGTACCACTCGGCGGTTGCGAATTCCCTACCGTGGGGAAAATCCAGCGTTCACGGGGGCTTGGGACGGGTTGTGGCGGAGAGGATGGGATTCGAACCCACGATACCGTTTCCGGTATACTCCCTTAGCAGGGGAGCGCCTTCGACCACTCGGCCACCTCTCCAGTGGCGCATCGAGTATCGGAAGCATGATCATTGTTCAAGAGGCAAACCTGGATGCGCGTCTCGCGTGTAGAGCCTCGCCGGTTTGGTTACCATATCGTAAAGTCTCAGCCATCCCCTTCAAGTTGCACGGCTAATCGGATTGTGGCAGGGCCTCCACCGCGATAGGGTCGGGCTTGACCGAAGCTTGCAGTGCGAAGGAGCCGTTGCGCGATGATCAGACGGAAGGGGCCTATTCTGGCGGTCGCGGTGCTCGCCGCCTTTGCCCTGGGCTGGTATCGCGGGCTCTTCGGCATCGAGAACGGCGCGCCGGTCGCGGCGCCCGAGGCGCCGAAGCAGGCGGCGGTCGAGACTGCGGCCCCGAAGCCGTCGCCCGATCCGGCCTCCGCTGCACCCGCGCAACCGGCGCAAAGTCCCGTGCCGGCGCCCGAAGCGGCACCGTCGCCACCTGCGCCGGCCGCGGGCAAGCCGCAGACCCAGGCGTCGGCCGAACCGTCCGCCGCCCCGGCAAAGCCCGGGTTCGACGTGGTGCGCGTCGAACCGGACGGCTCGGCCGTGGTCGCCGGGCGCGGAGCGGCGAACGAGACCATTTCCCTGACGGATGGGACCAGGACCTTTGCCGAGACCAGGACGGACGCGAACGGTGATTTCGTGATGTCCCTGTCGCTGCCGACCGGCAGCCATCGCCTGCAGCTCGCGCAGCGGGACGAGGCGGTGTCGGGGGACGCGGCGGTCGTCAACGTGCCGACGCGCGGCCAGCCCGACCAATTGTTGGTCATGATGGAGCGGCCGGGCGAGGCGAGCGAGGTTCTGCAGCGTCCCGCCGAGACGCAGGACGCGGCACCGGCGCTCGCCGAGGCGGCGCCGGCTCCTGCCGCGCCGCCGGAGGAGCAGGTCGCGGCCGTGACTCCCACGGAACCGGAACCCGTCTTGCCCGAGGCCGCGCCGGTCGACACCGCTGTGTCCGTGGAAGCGGTCGAGATCGAGGGGAACCGCCTCTTCGTGGCAGGATCGGCGAAGGGCAAGCCGACGGTACGCATCTATCTCGACGATGCGTTCGTCGCGGAGTCGCGCAGCGGCGACGGCGATCGCTTCATTGCCAGCGCCACGCTGGACGTTCCCGTCGGAGACCATACGATTCGCGCCGACGCGGTGGATGCGAGCGGCCGCGTCGTCGGTCGCGTCGAAGTGCCGTTCCAGCGGCCCGAGGGCACGTCCATGGCGGCGGTCGCCCCGGCGCCCGACGCATCGCCCGTGACGGCCTCTTCTCAAACCCCTCCGGAGGCCGCCGCACCTGCGGAGCAGGCATCTCCGACGGTTGCCGAGACCGTAGCGCCCGCCCCGGCGCCCACGGCGAGCGAACTCGCACCCGCATCGGAACGGGCGCCCGAAGTCGCGGCCGCTCCCATGGAGGCGGTGGTGCCGCCGACCCAGAGCGGGGAGCCGCAGACCGTGAAGCAGGCACCGCTCCAGGCCGCCGCCTCGCGGGTCATCATTCGCCGTGGCGACACGCTCTGGCGTATTTCGCGCGAGACCTACGGCCGTGGCAGCCGTTACACCGTGATCTACCTCGCCAATGGCGACCAGATTCGCAATCCCGACCGGATCTATCCCGGTCAGGTCTTCCGCATGCCGAGCGCGGCGGAAGCGGAGACGGCGCCCCGCGGCTGATCAGCCGGGACCGCTTCGCCCGCCGGGGCGGGGTGGTCCTTTTGAACCGGGCGGTCTAGAAGCGTTCCAAACGGGCGAGGGAGCCGGTCTCCCCGCCGCACGCGATGGAACGCTCCTGCCTTGTCCGACACCGCTAATCGATCCGCCGACGGCGAAGGCCGCGTGATGTGGCGCACCCTCAAGAGCCTCTGGCCCTATATGTGGCCGGAAGGGCGGCCCGATCTGCGGGCGCGGGTCGTGTGGGCGAGTTTCTACCTCGTGCTCGCCAAGCTCCTCACGGTGGGCATCCCCTACTTCTTCAAATGGGCGACGGACGCGCTGGACGGCACCCATTCGGCGCAGGACTGGCTGCCGCTGATCCTGACCGGCGCGGTCACGCTCGTCGTCGCCTACAACGTCGCGCGCGTCGTCTCCGTGGCGCTGAACCAGTTGCGCGATTCGCTGTTCGCCAGCGTCGGCCAGCATGCGGTGCGCGTTCTGGCCTTCAAGACGTTCGTCCACATGCACCAGTTGTCGCTCCGCTTCCACCTGGAGCGACGCACGGGCGGACTGAGCCGCATCATCGAGCGCGGCACCAAGGGTATCGAGACGATCGTGCGCTTCACGATTCTCAACTCGGTGCCGACCCTTCTGGAGTTCGCACTGACGGCCGCGATTTTCGGCTTCGCCTATGGCTGGCGCTATCTCGTGGTCGTGGCCGTCACGGTGTTCGCCTACGGCTGGTTCACCATCAAGGCCAGCGACTGGCGCATCGCCATCCGCCGCGAGATGAACGATTCGGACACGGAGGCGAACACGAAGGCGATCGATTCGCTGCTCAACTTCGAGACCGTGAAGTATTTCGGCAACGAGACCATGGAGGCCGAGCGCTTCGACCGGTCGATGGCGCGCTACGAGAAGGCCGCCACCCAGACCTGGACCTCGCTCGGCTGGCTCAATTTCGGCCAGGGCGTGATCTTTTCGGCCGGCATGGGAGTCGCGATGGTGATGTCGGCGATGGAGGTGCGTGCCGGGACGCAGACACTCGGCGACTTCGTCTTCATCAACGCCATGCTCATGCAGCTCTCCGTGCCCCTGAACTTCATCGGCTTCGTGTATCGCGAGATCCGGCAGGGCCTCACCGACATGGAGGAGATGTTCCGGCTCCTGCGCATCCGCGAGGAGGTCCGCGACCGGGACGGCGCGCCGGACCTGATGGTCTCGAAAGGCGCCATCCGATTCGAGGACGTGCATTTCAGCTACGATCCCGAACGGCCGATCCTGAAGGGCGTGAGCTTCGAGGTGCCGGCCGGCAAGTCGGTCGCCATCGTCGGTCCTTCGGGCGCGGGCAAGTCGACGATCTCGCGGCTCCTCTTCCGCTTCTATGACGTCCAGTCAGGGCGCATCACCATCGACGGGCAGGATATCGCCTCCGTGCGACAGGCGAGCGTGCGCGCGGCGATCGGCATCGTCCCCCAGGACACCGTGCTGTTCAACGATACGATCGCCTACAACATCCGCTACGGGCGCACCGAGGCCGCGGAGGACGAGGTGCGACAGGCCGCGGCCCTCGCACAGGTCGCGCATTTCATCGAGGCGCTGCCCGATGGCTACGAGACGATGGTCGGCGAGCGCGGCCTGAAGCTTTCGGGCGGCGAGAAGCAGCGCGTCGCCATCGCCCGCACGATCCTGAAGAGCCCGCCGATCCTTGTCCTCGACGAGGCGACGTCGGCGCTCGACACGCACACGGAGCAGGAGATCCAGAGCGCCTTGCAGCTCGTCTCGCGCCAGCGCACGACCCTTACCATCGCGCACCGGCTCTCGACCATCGTGGACGCCGACGAGATCATCGTCCTGCGTTCCGGCACGATCGTGGAGCGCGGCTCGCACCGCGCGCTGCTGGCAGCCGGCGGGCTCTATGCTGAGATGTGGACTATGCAGCGCGAAGCGAGCGAAGCTGAGGAGGCGCTTCGGCGCGCACGCGAAGCCGATGCCTTGGGCGTGATCGAGCGCAGGCGGCCCGCGGGCGTCGAGTAGGCCCCCGCGGCGTTGAGCGCGGCGCGGTTTGCCCCTATGTGTCGGAGCCGGCCACATCAAGGCCCTCATAAGGAATCCTGCATCGATGGACATGATCGCCTCGATCCGAAACGTCTTCGTTCCGATCCATCGGGCGGGCTATCCGTTCATCGCCGGCTTCTTCGTCGCCTCGGTGCTGCTCGGCCTTCTCTGGGAGCCGCTGCTCTGGATCGGCCTGATCCTCACCGTGTGGTGCACCTATTTCTACCGCGACCCGGCCCGCACGACGCCTGTCGGCGAGAACCTCGTCGTCAGCCCGGCCGACGGCAAAGTGTCGCTCGTCGGCCTCGTTCGCCCGCCCGCCGACCTCGGCCTCGGCGACGAGCCGCTGCTGCGCATCTCGATCTTCATGAACGTGTTCGACTGCCACGTGAACCGCGCGCCGGTGCGCGGGCGGATCGACCGGATCATCTACAAGGAAGGCCTGTTCCAGAACGCCGAACTCGACAAGGCCAGCGAGGTCAACGAGCGGTCCGGCATGGTGATCGCGGGCGCGCATGGCGAGGTCGGCGTCGTCCAGATCGCCGGGGCGGTGGCTCGCCGCATCATCGTCTTCTCGCGCGCCGGCGAGCATCTCGAGACGGGCGAGCGTTTCGGCCTGATCCGTTTCGGCTCGCGCCTCGACGTCTATCTGCCGGACGGCGCCGTGGCGCGCGTGGCGGAAGGGCAGAAGGCGGTGGCGGGCGAGACGGTCATCGCCGAATACGGGGCCGGGCACGCCGCCTGGACCTGGCGCCGGGATTGAGGCCATGAGCGAGCCCGTCACCCCGTCCCAGGCGCCGCCCTCGCGCATTCCGGTGCGGCAGGTCCTGCCGAACATCATCACCATCCTGTCGATCTGCGCGGGCGTCACGGGCATCCGCTTTGCCTTCGAGGGGCGGTTCGAGCTCGCCGTCGGTCTGGTACTCGGCGCGGCCTTCCTCGACGGCATCGACGGGCGCCTCGCGCGTCTCGTCAACGGCCAGAGCCGGTTCGGCGCGGAAATGGATTCGCTCGCCGACATCGTGAACTTCGGCGTCGCGCCGGCACTACTTCTCTACGCCTACACGCTGCACGACGCCGGATCCTTCGGCTGGATCTGCTGCCTTCTCTATATTTCGGGCTGCGCGCTGCGCCTCGCGCGCTTCAATACGATGCTGGACGAGCCCAACAAGCCGGCCTGGAAGAGCGCCTATTTCACCGGCATCCCTTCTCCGGCGGGGGCTGGTCTCGCACTGTTCCCGATGTATCTCGGCTTCACCAGCAATCTGACCTTTCCGGACATCACCCCGGCGGTCGCGGCCATCTACCTCGTGGTGGTGGGCGTGCTGATGGCGAGCCAGATCCCGACCTATTCCGGAAAGACGATCGGCATTCCGCTGCGTCGCGAATACGTCGTACCGGCCGTGCTCTTCGTCGTCCTCTATATCGGGCTGCTGCTCAGCTTCTTCTGGGAGACGCTGACCGTCTCGGCGATCGTCTACTACGCCACGATCCCGTTCTCGATCCGCTCCTATCGCAAGCAGGTGCAACGCTCCGCTCCTTGAGGGACGTGACATGGCCAAGCAGTTCGAGCGCATCGAAGCCGCCCATCGCGAGATGATGGGGCGGCAGGCGATCTTCTTCGTCGGCTCGGCGGCGGGCGACAGCCGCGTGAACATCTCGCCGCGTTCCACGAACCATTTCCACGTCCTCGGCGACCTCACCGTCGCCTATCTCGACCTCACGGGAAGCGGCAGCGAGACGGCGGCCCATGCCAAGGCCGGCGGACGTGCGACGGTGATGTTCTGCACCTTCGAGGGCGCACCGCAGATCCTGCGCCTCTACGGGCGGCCGCGCATCGCCTTTCGCGGCTCATCCGAATACCAAGCCTTCTTGGACCAGCATTATTCCGCTGGCGAACCGGCAGGCGCGCGGCAGGTCGTCTGGATCGACCTCGACCTCGTGCAGACCTCCTGCGGCTTCGCCGTGCCGCTGTTCGAGCATATCGGCGAGCGGCCGGTCCTCGACCGCTGGGCGGAGTCGAAGGGAGAGGATGGGTTGATCGCCTACCGGCGCGAGAAGAACATGACCAGCATCGACGGCCTGCCGACGGGGCTCGAGGAGGACTGAACGCCCTCAGTCCGGCATGTGGTAGGACAGGAACCGGTTCTGGCGGACGTCGAAGAGGCGGCCGGTCTCTGTGCAGGACGGATAGGCGAGGGGCAGGATGCGGGCGGCGACCTCGGCCGGCGTCGGCAGCGTGTTCGGGTCTTCTCCGGGCATGGCGAGCGCGCGCATCGCCGTGCGGGTGCCGCCGGGGTTCACGGAATTGACGCGCAGCGGAAGATTCTGCGTCTCGGCAGCCCAGGAACGGCCCATCGCCTCCAGCGCGGCCTTGGTGGCGGCGTAGAGGCCCCAGAACGCCTTGCAGGAATGCGCCGCGCCGGACGACAGAAGGATCGCCCGTCCGGCGTCGGACGCACGCAGGAGCGGGTCGGTCGAACGGATCAGCCGCCATGCGGAGGTGACGTTCACCGCCATGGTCTTGTCGAACATCTTCGTCTCGATGTGACCGATCGGGCTCAGCGTGCCGAGAACGCCTGCGTTCACGACCAGCACGTCAAGCTTGCCCCAGCGCTCGTGAATGGCGGCGCCCAGACGATCGACGCCGGGACCGTCGGTCAGGTCGAGCGGCACGAGCGTCGCCGAGCCGCCGGCCGCCTTGATCTCGTCGTCGAGCTCTTCCAGCCCGCCGACCGTGCGGGCCACGGCGACGACATGCGCGCCGTCGGCCGCGAGCTGCTTGGCCAGATGGTAGCCGATGCCGCGCGAGGCACCGGAGACGAGCGCGACGCGCCCTTCGAGCTGGCCGGGCATGCGAATTCTCCTGCTGGGGGACGGGCGGCTTGCGGTCTCAGCCGCTGGCCATCACCGCGAGACGATGGACGTTGCTGGCCGCTTCCTTGTCTTGGAGGCGGGTCGGATATTCGCCCGTGAAGTAGTGGTCGGTGAATTGCGGACGCGATCCGTCGCGCGGGCTTCCGCCGACGGCGCGGTAGAGGCCGTCGATCGACAGGAAGGCGAGGGAGTCCGCGCCGATATAGCGGCACATGGCGTCCAGCGAATCGTGCTGGTTGGCCAGGAGCTTCTCGGCGTCCGGCGTATCGATGCCGTAGAAGTCGGGGAAGTAGATCATCGGGCTGGCGACGCGGATATGAACCTCGCTGGCGCCGGCGTCACGGATCATCTGCACGATCTTGACCGAGGTGGTGCCGCGCACGATCGAGTCGTCGACCAGCACGACGCGCTTGCCCTCGATCATCGCCCGGTTGGCCGAGTGCTTGAGCTTCACGCCGAAGGCGCGAATCTGCTGCGTCGGTTCGATGAAGGTGCGGCCGACATAGTGGTTGCGGATGATGCCGTATTCGAACGGGATGCCGCTCGCCTGGGCGAAGCCGAGCGCCGCCGGCGTGCCCCCGTCGGGTACCGGCACCACCACGTCGGCTTCGACGGGTGCTTCGGTCGCGAGGTTCACGCCCATGTTCTTGCGCGCGACATAGACGCTGCGACCGCCGACCACCGAGTCGGGCCGCGCGAAGTAGACGTACTCGAAGAGGCACAGGCGCTCGGGCGCTGGTGCCTGGGGTTTGCGCGCGTCGATCGTGATCGAGCCGTCCGGCTGAATCTCGCAGATGACGACTTCGCCGTTCTCGACGTCGCGCACGTATTTGGCGCCGATGATGTCGAGCGCGCAGGTCTCGGAGCAGAAGATCGGCTTGCCGTCGAGATCGCCCATGACGAGCGGGCGGATGCCGATCGGGTCGCGCGCGGCGATCAGCTTGGTGCGCGTGAGGGCCAGCATCGAATAGCCGCCCTCGACCCGGCGGATCGCGTCGATGAAGCGGTCGGAAGAGGACGGATGCTTGGACCGGGCGATCAGGTGGAGCACGACCTCGGTGTCGGAGGTCGACTGGCAGATCGCGCCGTCGGCGATGAGCTGGCGGCGCAGCGTCAGGCCGTTGGTGAAGTTGCCGTTGTGGGCGACGGCGATGCCGCCGACCTCGAGCTCGGCGAAGAGCGGCTGAACGTTGCGCAGCGCGACCTCGCCGGTCGTGGAATAGCGCGTGTGGCCGATGGCGATGAAGCCAGGCAGCTTCGCCAGCGTCGCCGGGTCGGTGTAATGGTCGCCGACGAGGCCCATCCGCTTTTCGGTATGGAACTGCTGGCCGTCGAAGGTGACGATGCCCGCCGCCTCCTGGCCGCGATGCTGCAGGGCGTGGAGCCCGAGCGCCGTCAGCGTCGCCGCGTCGGGATGGCCCAGAATGCCGAACACGCCGCACTCCTCATGCAGCGTGTCGCCGTCGAGTTCGTCGAAGGAGAGCTTGGTCATCTCACACCCGTTCTGGCCGCGCGCGGCCCGCTGCCCGGTTCCGCCCGGCATATGGGGACGGTCACGAGGTTTCGCGAACAAAAATGCGATCGGCGCGACTGAATCGCGCCGACCCTTTCTCTCCCCCTCGGTCCGGCGGAGGGGACCCCGCCGGTGATCAGTTGGCCGGCGCTTCCGCCGGCTGCTCCTCGCTGTCGCGGATCGCGTCCTCGATCGAGCCGGGCTGCTCCGCCGCCGGGTTCTCGCCGGCGGGTGCGCCGTCCAGCGTCGGCGCGGGCGTGCCGAAGCGCTCCTGGATCGTCTGCTGCGGATCGTCCGGCAGCGCGCCGACCAGCCGGCTGCCGAGATCGTCCAGGAAGGGCTTGGAGCGCGCTTCCGCCACCCAGGTCGGCTGGTTGCCGGACTGCGGCGGCGTCAGCCAGTTGAAGAACACCATCGCCACCACGACGAGCAGCAGGCCGCGCGCGGCGCCGAACAGGAAGCCGAGCGTACGGTCGATCGCGCCGATGCGGGAGTCGATGATGAAGTCGGCGATCTTGAGCGTGATGAACGAGACGACGATCAGCGTACCGAAGAAGATGGCGGCCGCCGACGCGACCATCGCGATCTTCTCGTTGCTGATGTAGCTGGCCATGAACGGGGTCAGCCGCTCGTAGAACAGATAGGCCGCCGCGGCCGCCGCGACCCAGCTGAGGACCGACAGGATCTCGCGCGAGAAACCGCGCACCATCGCCAGGAGCCCAGAAACGAGCATGATGGCGATGAGGATCGCGTCCAGAAGGGTGACGGTCATTCGGTTTCCGGTCTGGCTTCCATCGGGCAGCGCGGCCGATGCCGGCCCTCCGTGTCTTACACTGCGAAGACGGCCGAAAATCAAGTCTCCGATTGCAACTGACGCCCCGCGACGCGGGCGACGAGGTGCGGAAGGCTCTCGATCTCGTGCGCCGCGACGTCCCGGCTGCGGGGCAGGTCGGCGCTGGCTGAGGGCAGGACCGACTGCCGGAAGCCGAGCTTCTCGGCCTCCTTCAGCCGCTGCCCCGCATGCGCCACCGGCCGTACGGAGCCCGACAAGCTGATCTCGCCGAAATAGACGCAGTCCGTCGGCAGCGGCTGGCCCGAGAGCGAGGAGACGAGCGCCGCGGCGACGGCCAAGTCCGCGGCGGGCTCCTGGATGCGGTAGCCGCCCGCGACGTTGAGATAGACGTCGTGCTGGCCGAGCCGCACGCCGCAATGGGCTTCCAGCACCGCCAGAACCATGGCGAGGCGCGGCTGGTCCCAGCCGAGCACCGAGCGGCGCGGCGTGCCGAGGGTCGAAGGCGCGACCAGCGCCTGGATCTCGACCAGCACCGGCCGCGTCCCCTCCATGCCGGCGAAGACGGCCGCGCCCGGCGCCTGCCCGTTACGCTCGCCGAGGAACAGCTCGGACGGGTTCTGCACCTCGCGAAGCCCGATGTCGCTCATCTCGAAGACGCCGATCTCGTCCGTCGGTCCGAAGCGGTTCTTGACCGTGCGCAGGATGCGATAGTGGTGGCCGCCTTCGCCCTCGAAATAGAGCACGGCATCGACCATGTGCTCGACCACGCGCGGGCCGGCGATCTGGCCCTCCTTGGTCACGTGGCCGACCAGGATCACCGCCGCGCCGCTGGATTTCGCGTAACGGATCAGGGCCTGGGAGCCGGCGCGGACCTGGGTCACCGTTCCCGGCGCCGACTCCGCCATGTCGGTCCATACGGTCTGGATCGAATCAATGATGACGAGGTCCGGGCGCTTGCCCTCGCCGAGCGTCGCCAGGATGTCCTCGATATTGGTTTCGGCCATGAGCTGGACGCTGGTGTCCGCCGCCTGGAGGCGCTGCGCCCGCAGGCGCACCTGCGCCACCGCCTCCTCGCCGGAGACGTAGATCACCTTGTGGCCGCCGCGCGCGAGCGCCGCCGCCGCCTGCATCAGAAGCGTGGACTTGCCGATGCCGGGATCGCCGCCGACCAGGAGAGCCGAGCCCCGCACGAAGCCGCCGCCCGTCACGCGGTCGAGCTCGGCGATACCGGAGACGATGCGCGGCGCCTCCTCCGTCTCGCCCGACAGGGGCAGGAGGGCGGCCGGGCGCCCCTTGCGCTTGGAGCGCAGCGGTCCGCCGCCGATGCCGTTGGTGTCGCTCTCCTCGACGATCGTATTCCACTCGCCGCAAGCCTCGCACTTGCCCTGCCAGCGGTTGAACACCGAACCGCAGTTCTGACAGATGAAGGTGATCTTGCTTTTCGCCATGCCCGCCGCGTCGTCCTGTCCCGGCCCCTAGATGGCATGCGAACAAAAGGGAAACAAGCGGGCGAGCAAGATCGACGCGCCAGAGCGGACCCGTGCGTCCGGCGCATGCCAGCCACGATGCTTGGCCAGGAACGGGCCGGCTGCGGCGCCGTTCTCATCCTCGTCGAGAATGCCAGACGAGCAAACGGGCAGCGAGATGACGACGATTTCCGAACTCCTGATCGAAACGCTGGCGCAGGCGGGCGTCCAGCGCATCTGGGGCGTGACGGGCGACAGCCTGAACGCCGTAAACGCCGCCCAGGCGAAGGATGGTCGCATCGCTTTCGTGCATGTACGCCACGAGGAGGGCGCCGCCTTCGCCGCCGGCGCGGAGGCCGCCGCGACCGGCAGGCTCGCCGTCTGCGCCGGGAGCTGCGGCCCCGGCAATCTCCATCTCATCAACGGGCTTTACGACTGCCAGCGCAACCATGTTCCGGTGCTCGCCATCGCCGCGCAGATCCCGTCCAGCGAGGTCGGCCTCGGCTACTTTCAGGAAACGCATCCGACCGAGCTGTTCCGCGAGTGCAGCCACTTCTGCGAGCTCGTGACCAACCCGCGCCAGATGCCGGAAGTGCTTCACCGCGCCATGCGGACCGCGATCGCGCGCCGGGGCGTCGCGGTGATCGTGCTGCCGGGCGACGTGTCGATGCTGGAGATCGAAAGCCCGGTTCCGGCCTTCGCGCCGCCGATCCCCGCCCGCAAGCTGCCGGACGAGACGGCGCTGGCTCAGGCCGCGGCCCTCCTCAACCTGTCGGAGCGCGTAACGATCCTGGCGGGCGCGGGGACGGCGGGCGCGCACGACGCCGTGGTGGCGCTTGCCGACCGGCTGGCCGCGCCGATCGTCCACGCCTATCGCGGCAAGGAGCACATGGAATGGGACAACCCGTTCGATGTCGGCATGACCGGGCTGATCGGCTTCTCGTCGGGCTACCATGCGCTGATGGACTGTGACGTTCTGCTGATGCTGGGCACCGATTTCCCCTACCGCAACTTCTATCCGACAGGGGCGAAGGTCATTCAGGTGGATGTCGATCCCAGTGCTCTCGGTCGCCGGGTGCCACTCGACCTCGCCGTGGAGGCCGACGCCGGCGAGTTCGCCGCGGGCCTGATGCAGAAGATCCCAGCCGGGCGGAACCGCCGCTTCCTCGATGCGGCACTGGCGCACTATCGCAAGGCGCGCGAGGGTCTAGATGACCTGGCCACCCCACGCGGCACGGGCAGGCCGCTGCATCCGCAATATGTCGCCCGGCGCGTCAGCGAGCTGGCGAGCGAGGACGCGATCTTCACCGCCGATGTCGGCACGCCCTCCGTCTGGGCGGCGCGCTATCTCGCCATGAACGGCAAGCGTCGCCTGATCGGCTCGTTCAACCACGGCTCCATGGCCAACGCGCTGCCGCAGGCGCTCGGTGTGCAGGCCGCGTTCCCCGAGCGGCAGGTCGTCTCGCTGTCAGGTGACGGGGGGCTTGCCATGCTGATGGGCGAGCTCCTGACGGCCGTGCAGGCGACGCTGCCGGTGAAGATCGTGGTCTTCAACAACGGGTCGCTCGGCTTCGTGGAGATGGAGCAGAAGGCGGCGGGTTATCTGCCGACCTATGTTGATCTCCAGAACCCCGACTTCGCGGCCATGGCGGAGACGATCGGGTTCAAGGGCATCCGCGTGACCGACTCGGCCGCCCTCGACGGCGCGTTGCGCGAGGCCTTCGACCATGACGGCCCCGCGCTGGTGGATGTGGTCACCGCGCGGCAGGAGCTTTCGCTGCCGCCCAAGATCCAGGCCGAGCAAGCCAAGGGCTTCAGCCTCTACGCGCTGCGGGCGATCATGACCGGGCGCGGCGACGAGATCGTGGAACTCGCCGCCACCAACCTGTTCCGCTGACGGCTCAGGGCGCCCGGACGACTATTCGTAGCGTTCGGGCAGGTGGCTTTCCTCGGCGAGGTCGGTGAAGCGGGTGAACTCGGCCTGGAAGGCGAGCTGGGCGGCGCCCGTCGGTCCGTGGCGCTGCTTGGCGATGATGACCTCGGCCTTGCCGCGTGCCTCGTTCATCTCCTGCTGCCACTTCAGGTGCTCGTCCGTGCCGAGCTTCGGCTCCTTGGCCTGGAGGTAGTATTCCTCGCGATACACGAACATGACGACATCCGCGTCCTGCTCGATCGAACCGGATTCGCGAAGGTCCGAGAGCTGCGGTCGCTTGTCGTCGCGGTTCTCGACCTGACGCGAGAGCTGCGACAGGGCGATGATCGGAACATGAAGCTCCTTCGCCAAGGCCTTGAGGCCGGTGGTGATTTCCGTGATCTCCTGCACGCGGTTGCCCGAGGTCTTGGCCGAGCCCTGCATGAGCTGCACGTAGTCGATCACTATCACGTCGAGCCCGCGCTGGCGCTTGAGGCGGCGGGCGCGGGCGGCGAGCTGGGCGATGGAAATGCCGCCGGTCTGGTCGATGTAGAGCGGCGCCTTCTGCATCATCTCGGTGCAGGCGACGAGCTTGGAATATTCCGCATCCGTGATCGAGCCGCGCCGGATCTTGGACGAGGAGACCTCCGACTGCTCGGAGATAATACGCGTGGCCAGCTGCTCGGCCGACATTTCGAGCGAGAAGAAGCCGACGACGCCGCCGTTGGCCGCCTTGAACGAGCCGTCGGCCTGCTCGGCGGGCTCGTAGGCGGCGGCGATGTTGAAGGCGATGTTGGTGGCGAGCGAGGTCTTGCCCATGGCCGGGCGGCCCGCCAGGATGATCAGGTCCGAATGCTGGAGACCGCCGAGACGGCGGTCCAACTCGCGGATGCCCGTCGAGATGCCCGACAGGCCGCCGTCGCGGTCCTTGGCCGCGCCCGCCATCTCGATGGCGAGCGCCATCGCGTCTTCGAAGGACTGGAAGCCGCCGTCGTAGCGACCGGTCTCGGCCAGAGAGAAGAGCGCCTTCTCGGCTTCCTCGATCTGCTCCTTCGGCTCGGCGTCAACCGGCGCGTCGAAGGCGGCGTTGACCATGTCCTCGCCGATGCGGATCAGCGAGCGGCGCAGCGCCATGTCGTAGACCGCGCGGCCGTAGTCGTTGGTGTTGATGATGGTGGTCGCTTCTGCGGCCAGGCGCGCGAGGTACTGCGCGATCGTCATGTCGCCGACGCGGTCGTTGGCCGGCAGGAACGTCTTCAGCGTCACCGGCGTCGCGATCTTGCCCATGCGGATCATGGTCGATCCCTTGGAGAAAATCTCGCGGTGGATCGGCTCGAAGAAGTGCTCCGGCTTCAGATAGTCGTGGACGATGTAATAGGCGTCGTTGTTGACGAGGATGGCGCCCAGGAGCGCCTGCTCGGCCTCGATATTGGCCGGCGCCTCGCGGTAGAGGGGGGTCTCCTCCTCGAATTTGCGTGCGGCTTCCGCCATCGCTCGACCTCACGGGTATTGGGTAAACATTCCTCATACCGGAGATCGTGCGTCACCGCCAACGATGCGAGAGGGCGGCGGTCAAAAAGTCCGTCAGCCCCGCATGCATGCGGGAAAGGTCGTGGACAGGCTGTGGAAATGTCGTGGCCCGCGCCCGTCCCCAAAACGAAATGGGACCCCCGGTGGAAACCGGGAGCCCCTTTGTGGATCAGCGAAAGCGGCGCCCGAGCGGGGCACCGCGCCGGTTATCAGCCGCGGTCGTCCTCGCCGTCGGCGCCGTCCTCGAAGAACTCGCCGCCGCCCGGGACGATCTCGTCCTCGTTGGCGCCGTAGATGGCGTCCGCCGAGTTGAGCTTCTCGCCCTTGGCCTGACGCTCGGCCTCGTCCTGCGAGCGCGCGACGTTGACCTCGATCGAGAACTGCACTTCGGCGTGCAGGACGAGCTTCACGGTGTGGAGGCCGATCGACTTGATCGGAACGTTCAGCTCGACCGAGTTGCGGCTGACGTTGTAGCCCTGCTCCTTGAGGATGTCGGCGATGTCGCGCGCCGAGACCGAACCGTAGAGCTGGCCGGTCTCGCCGGCCGAGCGCACGATCACGAGGCGCAGGCCGTCGAGCTGGTCGGCCACGCCCTGGGCCTCGATGCGGCGCTCGTCGTTGCGCGCGATCAGCGAGGCCTTCTGGGCCTCGAACTTGGCGCGGTTGGCCTCGTTGGCGCGCAGCGCACGGCCGGTCGGCAGGAGGTAGTTGCGGGCGAAGCCGTCGCGCACGCGCACGGTGTCGCCGAGACCGCCGAGGCGGGCGATACGCTCGAGAAGAATGACTTCCATCGTTTTGTTCCTTGGGTTGAACGATCAGGATTGGGGAAGGCTCGTCCCCCGGTTCTTGGCGGTGTCGAAGACGCCTAGAACCAGGAAGGCGAGAAGCGGGAAGGTCAGAAGAAAGATCGCGCCATAGGCCGAGAACAGGATCAGCCCGCGCGCCGGGCGTTCGCGCGTGCGCCGGTGCATGGTCGCAAGACCCACGAGGGTGAAGCCGGTGCCGAAGGCGCCCGCCACGACGGCGCCGAGCGTTCCCACCGGCCCCGACAGGAACGACGCCGCAAGACCCAGCGCGAAGATCGGCAACGCGGCCTTCGGCAGCGCCGTGGTGGCCGGGATCTCGTCCTTCGGGCGCGGTAGGCGACCGCTCAGGCGCACGATCGCCGCCGAGATGTAGAGGCAGGCGACGAGCGTCAGCACCGTCAGCATCGGCTGGACGAACGGAATGGCGCCGACGACGAGGCGGACGAACTCCCGGATCTGCTCGGGATCGGAGATCGGGCTGTCCGGCTGCGACGAAAGGGCTTCCGTGACGGCGGCCTCCAGCCCGGCGGCGTCGTATCCGAGCAGCATGCCGAGCACCAGCGTGGTGACGGCCGCCAGCGCCACCAATGCGAACAGAAGGCGCGACAGCGGATACCAGTCGAGGCTCGAACCGTCCGCGCGCGGTCGTGCGAGGCCGGCCATATGGCCGATCACGGCGGCCGGCAGGGCCGAGCCGAGAAGCATCGTGACGCCCGGCAGGGCGGCGCCCATGAAGGCGGCGATCGCGATGGCGGAGGCGGCGGCGGCGATGAAGCCGGCCTTGCTGCCCCAGCCGAGGCTGGCGATCAGGATGGGAACGGGAGCGGCCAGCGCCAGCACCACCGCGCCGGGCGACTGGGTGACCAGTCCGGCGAAGAGGAGGGCCGCGGCCATGCCGGCGACCAGTCCGATGGGGAGGGCGCTAAAGGTCATTTCTTGCGTTTCGCTGTCCTGCGCGCGGCAGTTAGGGGCACGATGCCCCAACTCGGATCTCGGGCGGTTCCCTCGTCGCCGGCACCGAACGCGGCGGAAGGGGAAGGGCGGCGGGCCGAAGTCCGCCGCCGGAGACAGGGTCGGGCGGCGCCGAAGGACGGCGCCGGCCGGACCTTACTTGATCACGTAGGGCAGGAGGCCCAGGAAGCGGGCGCGCTTGATCGCCTGGGCGAGGGCGCGCTGGTTCTTCTGGGAGACCGCCGTGATGCGGGACGGGACAATCTTGCCGCGCTCGGAGATGTAGCGCTGCAGGAGACGGACGTCCTTGTAGTCGATCTTCGGCGACTCGCCCGACGCGAACGGGTCGGACTTGCGGCGACGATGGAACGGACGGCGCGTGGGGAGCTGGGCGATATCGACCATTTACGCGGCCTCCTCGGTGCGCGGACGGCGGGGACGATCGTCGTCCTCGCGGCGCGGACGGTCCTCGCGGCGGGGGCGATCGCCACCGTCACGGTCGCCACGGCGCGGACGGTCGTCGCGCTTCTGCATCATCGCGGACTGGCCCTCGTCGAGCTCTTCGACGCGGACGGTCATGTAGCGCAGGATGTCTTCGTTGAAGCGCATCTGGCGCTCCATCTCATCGACGGCCGCCGAAGGGGCGTCGATGTTCATGAGCGTGTAGTAGGCCTTCCGGTTCTTCTTGATCCGGTAGGTGAGGGTCTTGAGACCCCAATTCTCGACCTTGCCGACCTTGCCGCCATTGGCCTCGATCACGCCGCGGTACTGTTCCACGAGCGCCTCGACCTGCTGGCCGCTGATGTCCTGTCGGGCAAGGAAAACGTGCTCGTAGAGAGCCATGGCGTTTGCCTTTCCATCGGTTGCGCATATGCCCGGCGACAGCGGCTAAGCCTCTGCGACTCTCCTGGTGGCCCATGGGGCCGGGGGCGGAAAGGCGCGTCGATAGAGACGGTCGAGAGCGGGAACACGGGAAGTCGGGACAAGGCTGGCCTCGCCCCATCGGCTCCTTTCGAAGCCGTCTTCCGTTCAGCCCCCGGCTGACGCCCGGGCAATGACGGGGCAGGCCATAACCGAATGCCCGCGGATTGGCAAGGCTCTGCCGGAACGCTCAGGCCGTCGCCTGTTCGGCGGCCGCCTTCCCGGCCGCCCCGGCCGGCATGCCGGGCGGTTCGAGGAATGGGCCTTGAGCGCGAATGGAGCCCAGCTTCCGCAGAGAATCCCATTGCCGCGCGGTCTCGATCCCGTCGACCGACAGCTCTATTTCGAGGCGTCTGCACAGGACCGCAAGGGCCTCGACAAGGGCGTTCGCGTCCTCTTCGTCGTCGCCGATCAGGTCCTGCGCGGTCCGCCGGTCCACCTTCACCCGCTTCACGCCGAGCGAACGGAGGTAGCGCAGCGTCTGCCGGCGGACGCAGAAGCCGCCCACGACGAGATGGATGCCGAATCCCTGCAGCCGCTCGACGGCCCGCTCGAGGTCGCCTCCGCCATCCGCCATGGCGGTCTCGGCGATCTGGACCTCCAGCCTTTCGGGAGCCAGCCCCCGCTGCCCCAGGGCATCGACGAGGATGTCCGCGATGTCGTGGCGCAAGAGCGTCGAGGCCCCCAGCTCGACGCAGAGAAGCGGCGGTCGGGCCGCTTCGGCAGCGATGTCGGCAAAGCGCTCGATGGCCACTCGAACCGTCCAAAGGTCGAGAATGTGCCGCAGCCCGGTGTCCTCGGCGAGAAACGCGAGGTCGGCGCCGTCCAATTGCCCGCCGGTGCGCCGGTTGGTCCAGGCCACCGCGACCTCGTAGGCCTTCGTCTCGCAGGTCAGCGTATCGACCTGCGGCCGGAACGCGATGTCGAGCGCGTCGTTGGCGAGGGCGAGAACTAGGTCCGCCTGCAGCAGCCGGCGGTTCAGGAGTTCCTGTTCCTGCATCGGGTCGAAGCAGGCGACGTTGCCGCGGCCGTTGCGCTTCACGTCGTAGAGCGCGAGATCGGCCGCGCGGTGCAGCGGATCGCGGAGAACCCCGTCGAGCGGGGCCGACGCGATCCCGATCGAGCAGCCGATGGTGATCTCGTGCCCGAGGACGGTCATCGGCCGGCTGAGATCCGCCACGATCATCTGCCCGAGCTCGACGGCCAGCGAGCGCGGAACGTCGTCGATCAGCACGAAGAACTCGTCGCCGCCGAAGCGGAAGACGTGCCCCGCCTCGCCCACGACCTCGCGCAGGCGGGTGGCCGCCTGTCGCAGCACGATGTCGCCGACGGCATGGCCGTGGGCGTCGTTGACCTCCTTGAAGTGATCGAGGTCGAGCGCCATCGCGTGGATCTCGACCCGCCCCGACGCCAGCCTTTCCTCGAGAACATCCCAGACGGACTGAAGAAGCGCCCGGTTTCCCAGCCTCGTCAGCGGATCGTGGTGGGCCAGGAACTCCGCGCGCTCGGTCGCGCGCTTCAGGGGAGTGATGTCGGTGACGCTGAGAACGTAGTCCCGGCCGTGCTCCGTCGACGCTTCGGCGACGCTGACCGTGACGTGCCGGTGATGATGCTGGCCGGCGACGAGCGCCTCGAACTGGTTGCCGCTGCGAAGGTGGTCCTGGATCTCCCTGGCGTCGGTGGGGCAGAGAACGTCGGCAAGCGAGAGCGTCTCGCCGTCCGTCTGAAAAAGGAGATGGGCGGCTTTGTTGGCGTAAAGGACGCTCGCGTCGGCCTTCAACACGACGATCCCGACCGGCACCGTATCCAGGAGCGCGAATTCGTCATGACCGGCTTCCGACGTGAGACCACGACAGGCCGGCCCGGCATGAGCCGTGCGATGCGTCACATGATTCTCCCGCTGCATGCCTGTCCTGCAACCCGCCGTGCTTCGCTCCTGCGGAGCATCGGTGAAACCGTAAGGCGCGGGTTTGTTTCCCAGGATTGCCGTAACGTAAAGCGTGCAGGGTTTCCGCCTCCTTAACGCGGGACCGCCCGTTCGATTGGCTGACTTACGGATTGTGGAAAGCCGTGACGGACCTGCGCAACCTTGACAGGCCGTGCCCGCCTGCCCATCACCCTGCCCAACGATAGGACAGGGAGGCCGCAATGTCGCTTGCCGTGATTTTTCCCGGACAGGGTAGCCAGGCCGTGGGCATGGGGCGCGATCTCGCCGAGGCGTTTCCCGAGAGCCGCTGTGTCTTCCAGCAGGTCGACGACGCGCTCGGTCAGAAGCTCAGCGAACTGATCTGGAACGGCCCCGAAGACGAGCTGACGCTGACGGCCAACGCCCAGCCGGCGCTCATGGCTGTGTCGCTGGCTACGTTGCGCGCGATGGAGGCCAAGGGCTTCGATCTCGGCGCCTCGGCCCAATTCGTGGCCGGCCACTCGCTCGGCGAGTACTCCGCGCTGGCCGCGGCCGGCTCGCTGTCGATCGCCGATGCAGCCCGGCTCCTCCGGATCCGCGGCGATGCCATGCAACAGGCCGTCGCGCCCGGCGAAGGTGCCATGGCGGCCATCCTGGGGCTCGACCACAACGCGCTTCAGGCAGTCTGCGCCGAAGCGGGCCAGGGCGGCGTCTGCCAGATCGCTAACGACAACGGCGGCGGGCAGATCGTCATCTCCGGCACCAAGGCGGCGGTCGAGCGGGCGATGGAGGCGGCGCAGGCGGCCGGCGCCAAGCGCGCCATCCCGCTGTCGGTCTCCGCACCGTTCCATTCCATGCTCATGCAGCCGGCCGCGGACCGGATGCAGGAGGCGCTGGCCGAGGCGACGATCCTCGCGCCGTGCGTTCCGCTCGTCGCCAATGTCCTCGCATCGGCCATATCCGACCCCGAGGAAATCCGCGCCCGGCTGGTGGAGCAGGTGACGGGTCAGGTGCGCTGGCGCGAAAGCATGACCTATCTCGCCGACGGGGGCGTCGATCTCCTGTTCGAGGTCGGCAGCGGCAAGGTTCTCGCGGGGCTCGCCAAGCGGATCGACGCCCGCCTGTCCGCGCTCAGCGTCGGCAAGCCGGCCGACATCGAGCCGGCGCTGGCGCGCCTCGGCTGACACGATAACGAAAGGAAGCGGCACATGTTCGACCTCACCGGCCGCAAGGCCCTCGTCACCGGCGCCAGCGGCGGCATCGGCGAAGCCATCGCGCGCACGCTCCATCAGGCGGGCGCCACCGTCGGCCTCCACGGCACGCGTCGCGAGAAGCTGGACGAGCTCGCCGGCTCCCTCGGCGAGCGGGCGCATGTCTTCCCCGCCGATCTCGGCAGCCGCGACGGGCAGGCGGGTCTCGCCGAGACGGCGGACAAGGAACTCGGCGGGGTCGACATCCTCGTCAACAACGCGGGCATCACCAAGGACGGCCTGTTCGTGCGCATGTCGGACGAGGACTGGGACCGGGTGATCGAGGTGGATCTCACGGCCGCCTTCCGCCTGACCCGCGCCCTGACGCACCAGATGATGCGCCGGCGCTACGGCCGCATCGTCAACATCACGTCCATCGTCGGCGTCACCGGCAATCCCGGCCAGGCCAACTACTGCGCCGCCAAGGCCGGCATGATCGGCTTCTCCAAGTCGCTCGCGCAGGAGATCGCCTCGCGCAACGTTACGGTGAACTGCATCGCCCCCGGCTTCATCGAGAGCGCCATGACCGGCAAGCTCAACGAGAAGCAGACCGACGCCATCATGGGCGCGATCCCCATGAAGCGGATGGGCCAGCCGTCCGAGATCGCCGCCGCCGCGCTCTACCTGGCGTCGGAGGAAGCGGCCTACGTCACCGGCCAGACGCTGCACGTCAACGGCGGCATGGCGATGATCTGAACTTCCCTTGGCCGAGGCGCTGCGGCCATGCTAAGCCGCAGGCCTCGCCAAGTTCCCGAATCCGCCCACATCTCGAAGATGGCGGGGCGGGACCAACGCCGACGGGGTTACGCTTGATTAACGGGACCCCGGCGTCTAACGAAACGGCGAAAGCCATCTCAACAGAGGAATGACCATGAGCGATACCGCTGAACGGGTGAAGAAGATCGTCGTCGAGCACCTGGGCGTCGAGCAGGAGAAGGTCACCGAGAACGCCTCGTTCATCGACGACCTCGGTGCCGACAGCCTCGACACGGTCGAGCTCGTCATGGCGTTCGAGGAAGAGTTCGGCGTCGAGATTCCGGACGACGCGGCCGAGACCATCCTCACGGTCGGCGACGCCGTGAAGTTCATTGAGAAGAACCAGGCCTAACGACAAGGCGGGTTCGCCCGTCTCGGTACCCAAGAGTTCGGAATGAGACGAGTCGTCATCACCGGCGTCGGCATGGTCAGCCCCCTGGGGGCCGGCGTCGATGTGACATGGAAGCGCCTTCTGGAAGGCCGCAGCGCGGCCGCCCGGATCGAAAGTTTCGAGGTCTCCGACCTCCCATGCCAGATCGCATGCCAGATCCCGCGTGGTGACGGCTCGGACGGCACGTTCAACGCCGATCTCTGGATGGAGCCCAAGGAGCAGCGCAAGGTCGACGATTTCATCGTCTATGCCGTGGCCGCTGCATCCGAGGCGCTCGACGATGCCGACTGGCACCCCGAAAGCTACGAGGATCAGTGCGCCACCGGCGTCCTGATCGGCTCGGGCATCGGCGGGCTGGAGGGCATCGAGCGCCACTCGCTGATCCTCGCCGAAAAGGGTCCGCGGCGGATCAGCCCCTTCTTCATTCCTGGAAGCCTGATCAACCTGGCGTCCGGGCACGTGTCCATCCGCAACGGGCTGAAAGGCCCGAACCATTCGGTGGTCACGGCCTGTTCGACCGGCGCGCATGCGATCGGCGATGCGGCGCGCCTCGTCATGCTTGGCGACGCCGACGTGATGGTGGCCGGCGGTGCGGAATCGCCCGTCGGGCGCCTGTCGCTCGCGGGCTTCTCCGCCTGCCGCGCGCTGTCCACGAGCTACAACGACGACCCGAAATCCGCCTCGCGCCCCTACGACAAGGGCCGCGACGGCTTCGTCATGGGGGAGGGCGCCGGCATCGTCGTCCTGGAAGAGCTAGAGCACGCCCGCGCCCGCGGCGCGCGCATCTATGCGGAGGTGATCGGTTACGGCCTGTCGGGCGACGCGCACCACATCACGGCACCCGCCGAAGATGGCGATGGCGCCTATCGCTGCATGAAGGCCGCGCTGAAGCGCGCCGGCATCACGCCCGATCAGATCGACTATATCAACGCCCATGGCACCTCGACGCCGCTCGGCGACGAGATCGAACTGCGCGCCATCGAGCGGCTGGTGGGCGACGCGGCCTCCGAGATCGCCATGTCCTCGACCAAGTCGGCGATCGGCCACCTCTTGGGCGCCGCCGGCGCCGTAGAGGCGATCTTCGCCACGCTCGCCATCCGCGACAACGTGGCCCCGCCGACGTTGAACCTCGTCGATCCTTCGGTCGAGACGAAGATCGATCTCGTGCCGCTCAAGAAGCGCGAGAAGAAGATCGATATCGCGCTGTCGAACTCGTTCGGCTTCGGCGGCACGAACGCCTCGCTGGTCCTGCGCCGCTTCGAGGCTTGAGCCTTCGGGCTTTCGCCACATTCGAATGCTGCTACCGGCGGACGATTCCCCTAAAGGCGCGGCAATGCCCTGCGGCGGATCGGCGAAGGAAGCTCGGACGGCCGACGCTTTCCCCCACAGTGCAGAGGGAGGTCCGCCGTGACCCATGGTCCCGACGAGCAGTTCGAGCCGGGAATCGAGATCGCCGAGCGCAAGGGCAAGCCCAAGCGCCGGTCGCGCCACGCGCGCAACGGTTTCGTGATCCTCCTGAACTTCGCCTTCAGCCTGGCCCTCGTCGCAGCGATCGCTGCCGGCGCCATCTTCTATTGGGGCAAGAGGACGTTCGATGCGCCCGGCCCGCTCGAGGCCGAAGCCACCTACCTCGTGCCGCGCGGCGGCAACCTGGCGGACACCGCCAGCGGACTGGAGCAGGCCGGCATCGTCAGCAATGCCGAGGTCTTCGAATACGGCTGGCGGCTCAATTCGCGCGTCGAGCAGATGGGCGGCGGCACCGACACCGGCCTGCGCGCGGGTGAATACGCCTTCGCCCCGGGGGCCAGCATGCGCAGCGTGATGGAGACGCTGCGAAGCGGCAAGTCGATCCAACACGCGGTGACGATCCCCGAGGGGTGGACGGTCCACCAGATCTACGCGCGGCTCGAAGCCGATCCCGTGCTGATCGGCGATCTGCCGCCCATGGTGGCGGAAGGCACATTGCTGCCGGAGACCTACACCTTCACCCGCGGCATGACCCGCGCGGCGATGGTGGAGCGCATGGCGGCGGCGCAGACCGAACTCGTCCAGACGATCTGGGACGGTCGGCAGGACGGCTTGCCAATCAGGGACATCGGCGAGTTCGTCACGCTCGCCTCGATCGTCGAGAAGGAGACGGGCATCGCGAGCGAGCGGCCGCACGTCGCCTCCGTCTTCATCAACCGCCTGCGCGACGGCATGCGGCTCCAGTCGGACCCGACCATCATCTACGGCGTCTGGGGCGGGGCGGGGAAGCCGTCGGACGAGCCGATCCGCCAGTCCCACATCGCCGGCGCGACGCCCTACAACACCTATGTGATCCGCGGCCTGCCGCCCGGCCCGATCGCCAATCCCGGTCGCGCCTCGTTGGAGGCGGTGGCCCATCCGCTCGACACCGAGGATCTCTACTTCGTGGCCGACGGCACGGGCGGCCACGCCTTCGCCCGCACGCTCAACGAGCACAACGCCAACGTGCGCCGGTACCGTCAGATCGAGCGCGACGCGGCCGCCGCGCGTGAGCAGGCCCAACCGGCGGCCGCGCAGTAGAATCGGACCACCGCGTCCGCATCACAGAGGTGACGATGCCCGTGAACAGCATGACGGGCTTCGCCCGGTTCGAGGGGGAAACGCGCGACGCGTCCTTCGTCTGGGAGCTGCGCTCCGTCAATGGCAAGACGCTGGAGGTCCGTCTCCGGCTTCCGCCCGGCCTCGAGGGGATCGAGGGCGACGTGCGGCGGTTGATCGGCGCCCGCCTGTCCCGCGGCAATGTCCAGGCATCCCTGAGCCTCCGCCGCGTGGAAGAGGCAGCGCCGCCCTTCGTCATCCACCGCGAGATGCTCGATGCCGTCCTGCGCCTGTCGGGTGAGCTGGTACGCGACGGGCACGCGACGATCCCATCGGCCGACGGGCTGCTGGCTCTGCGCGGCGTGATCGATGTAGCCGAGCGCGTGCCGACGCCGGACGAGACCGCCATCCGCCAGCGCGACGTTTTGGCCGGTCTGGAACGGGCCGTCGATTGCATGGCCGAAGCCCGCGCCGCGGAAGGGGAGCAGCTCGCCTCGATCCTAACGGGGCGGATCGACGAGATCGAGCGGCTGACGGATGCGGCGGAAGCCGATCCGAGCCGGCGCGTCGAGGCGATCCGCGAGCGGCTGGCGCGCCAGGTGGCAGATCTGGCCGGCGCCGGTGCGGCGCTCGATCCGGCGCGGCTCCATGCCGAGGCCGCGCTGATCGCGACGCGTGCCGACGTGCGCGAGGAACTCGATCGTTTGCGGGCGCACGTCCAGGCCGGGCGCGACCTGCTGGCGCAGGGCGGGCCGATCGGGCGGCGGCTGGATTTCCTGGCGCAGGAATTTAACCGCGAATCGAATACGCTGTGCTCCAAGTCCAATTCGACCTCGTTGACCGCCATCGGCCTTGAGCTGAAGGTCGTGGTCGACCAGCTTCGCGAACAGGTTCAGAATCTCGAATGAAATCGCTCACCGACATCGAATCTCCCATCCCGATCGCGCGGCGCGGGCTGATGCTGGTGATCTCGTCGCCCTCCGGCGCCGGCAAGTCGACCATCGCCCGCAGCCTGCTGGAACGGGACCCGCGATTCTCGCTGTCGGTCAGCGTGACGACCCGAACGCGCCGCCCGAGCGAGATCGACGGGGTGCACTACCATTTCATTTCGCGCGACGAGTTCTTCCGCCTGCGGGACGGCGATGCGCTACTCGAATGGGCCGAGGTTCACGGGAATCTCTACGGCACCCCGCGCGAAGCCGCCAAGAAGGCAATGCGCGAGGGGCGGGACATGCTCTTCGACATCGACTGGCAGGGAGCGCTTCAGCTTCAGGAAAAGGCCAAGTCCGACATCGTCTCGATCTTCATCCTGCCGCCGTCGATGCGCGAGCTGAAGTCGCGCCTCCTCCGCCGGGCCGAAGACTCGAGAGAGACCATCGCGATGCGCCTGCGCAACGCTAAGGTCGAGATCGAGCGCTGGCGGGACTACGAATATGTCGTCATCAACGACGACCTCGACCGCGCCTTCTCGGCCGTCCTGTCGATCGTCAACGCCGAGCGCCTGCGCCGGGACCGCCGGCCCGGCCTGTTCGACTTCACCTCGGTTCTCCTCGAGGAAGCCTCCGCCGATATCGACAAACTCGCCGGGAGCTGAAGCGCTTCGAATTCACAAGGCGTTGGCGAGGGCGACGAACTCCGCGACCGATAGCGTCTCGGCCCGGCGCGTCGGATCGATGCCGACGCGCTGAAGCAGCGCCTCGCCGCCGACGGGCTTGAGACTTTGCCGCAGCATCTTCCGCCGCTGTCCGAAGGCCGCGGCCGTGACGCGCTCGACATCGGCGAGGCGTGCCGGAAGCGGCGCCGCCTTGGGTACGAGCTGGACGATCGCGGACGTCACCTTGGGTGGCGGCGTGAAGGCCTCGCGCGAGACGTCGAACAGGATCTGGGCGTCTGTGCGCCAGCCGCAGAGGACGCCGAGACGACCGTAATGGTCGTCGTCCGGCCCGGCGACGATGCGCTCGGCCACTTCCTTCTGGAACATCAGCGTCAGGTCGGTCCAGCGCGGCGGCCAGTCCGGACCGGTGATCCAGTTCAGGAGAAGCTGCGTGCCGACATTGTAAGGAAGGTTCGCGACGATCTTGAACGGCCCGTCGCAGACCGAGGCGGGATCGACCGCGAGCGCATCGCCCTCGATGACCTCGAGGCGACCGGGGTAATGCGCGGCGATCGCCTCCAGCGCCGGCAGGCAGCGCGCGTCCTTCTCGATGGCGACGACCTTGCCGGCCCCGTGCGCAAGGAGGGCGCGTGTCAGACCGCCGGGGCCAGGCCCGACCTCGACGACCGTCGCGCCGTCGAGCGGCATCGCCTGCCGGGCGATGCGCCCGGTCAGGTTGAGGTCGAGAAGGAAGTTCTGGCCCAGCGCCTTGCGCGGATCGAGGCCATGGGCTTCCAGCACCTGCCGCAGCGGCGGCAGACCGTCGAACGCGGTCATCGAAACGCGCCCGATCCCGGACCGGTCATAGCGGGAATGCCGAGCACGTCAGCGACGGACGATGGTCGCCTTTTCCTTGAGCTTGTTCAGGAAGGCCTTGTCCGGCTCCTGCTTGCCCATCGCGGCCATGTCCTTTTCCTGGAACACCATGGCGGCGACCTGGTCGTCGGAGACCGTGCGCGTATCGCAGACGCCGATCAGCTCCACGCCGCGCTCGGTGGCCTGCGGCTTGGTCGCGCGGCCACGTGTCGTGGTCTTGATATCGTCCTTCCAGCGCGGCGGCAGCTCGGGTTCCGCGACGCGGCCGAGGTCGCGCACGGTCACGTCGCGCAGGCCGCGCGCGGTCTCGTAGGTCGCTTGGCAGCTCGTGAAGCGCTGGCGCAGGCTGTTGGCTTCCGACATGCGGCGGTCGAGCTGAGCGGCACGCTTGTCGTTGGGCACCACGAAGATGACCTGCTGCAGCGTGTATTCCGTCGTGCTCGGCTTGGCGCCGCCCTGCTGGAGCATGCGCTGCACGACGTCCTGCTCGGACAGACGCTCGGTCTGGCGCACGTTCGCCATCACGGCCTGGCCCCAGCCCATCTGGACGCGGATGTAGTCCTTGAAGCCCTTGGCCGAGAAGCCGGCCTGCGACAGGACCTGGGTGAGCTGGGCTTCGGTAAGCTTGTTGTCGCGGGCGAAACGGGCGAAAGCTTCGTCCACAGCGGCATCGGGAATGTTGATGCGACGGCGGGCGATCTCCTGCCGCTTGATCGCTTCCTCGATAAGCTCGTCCGTGGCAGCCTGCACGCCACCCGGCGCCCGGCGCAGCTTCAGGAAGGCGGCGCGCTGCTGGATCTGGTAGGACGTGATCGGCTGCTTGTTGACCACGGCCTTGATCTCGGACGCGGCCATGCCGGGCGTCGCGACCGACGCGGCGCCGACGAACGCGAGGGGCGAGGCCAGCAGCGAACAGACCGCCAGCCGGGTGGCGAAGGAACGTGCGATCATAGCCTCTCAAGTCTCCCGGTTCACGCTCGTCTCGCCTGCAAGATCGTGCTCGACGCTGCCTAGCGCCGAGCTTTGGCGAAACCATGGTGTTCTAGCCGCAATCAGCCGCCGCTTCCAACCCCGAAACCGAAATCGGCCTCCGCAAGCGTGCGCAGCGCAAGCTTGAACATCAACTTCGATTCCGAGGACTCCAGATTGTACCGGTCGTTGGTGTTCCGATACTCGGCGATGAGGCTGAAGCACTCGTCGGCATATCCGATGCCGAAGGAGCGGTCGATCATCGTGTCGTTCTCGATGTCGTAGGAGAGCGACCCGAAGGTGCGGATCTCGTCGGTGACCTTCAGCGATGCCGATGTCGTGATCTGGTGGCGGTCGTCGGGGAAGCTGTAGATCGGCTGCGCGCCGATCAGCGAATAGGTGATCGCCGTATCGAGGCGCCCGATCGAGACCCCGCCGATCAGGTCGGCGCGGTTGACGTCCAGCGTCTCCTGGTCGAAGCGCCCCTGCGCGCCGAAGTTGATGCCGTAGGGCGTCGAGAGCGCGACCGCCGAGACGTAGTCGGATCGGTCCGTCTCGAGCCCGGACTCGAAGCCCACCAGAGCGTAGTCGACCTGCGCGAACGGGTTCTGGCCCGCGAGATGGAAGGACTGGCCGATCAGGGCGTCCAGCGTGTAGCCGGCACCGAACACGCCGCTGTACTGAACGCCGACATTGGCGCGCGTGCCGCCCTCGATCCGGTCGTAGCCTGAGAACTTGTCCTGATCGAAGAGGTTCGCCGCGTTGAAGACGAGGCTCTGCGCGTCTTCGTTGGGCAGGCGGCCGGCTTCCATCTCGTCCGGACGCACCAGGAGCTGGGCGATCGGCGTGATGACGTGCTGCGTGTTGGCGGTCTCGATCAGATAGGGATAGCGGGCTTCGAGCCCGGCCGTCGCCATCGCGCGGCCGCCCGCCTCGTCCACGTCGACGCCGCCGAGGCCCAGCGCCGTGCCGTCGGCATAGCCGATGGCGCTCATGTCGGCGCGGTAGAGGTCGCCGCGAGCCGAGAGCGAGGGTGTGATCTGGAGACCGGCGTCGGTCGTGTAGGTCTGACGCCAGCGGGCATCGAACGAAGCGCGCGAATAATCGCCTTCCAGCGCGTTGCGCCTGAAATAATCGGTGCGGAAGGGGAAGCCGGTGCTCTGGTCGCAGATGCCGGACACCGTGAAGGCGCTCTGGCAGATCAGAAGCAGACCGGGGCTCGTCGCGTCGCGCGTCAGGTTGGTGACGTTGACGTTGTATTCGAGCTGGCCGCCGAGGACCGGATCCTCCTCGATCCGCTGATAGTCCAGCGTCGGCCAGATGTAGGGCTGGACGCGCTCGGTCAGCGTGTTCTCGGTCTGCACGTCGAACTTCTGGCCGCGCAGGTCGAAGAAGCTCTGGTCGCCGAGACCGGTGAGGTAGACCTCGGAGGTGCGGTACACCTCCGAGAAGTTCTCGATCTCGTAGATGTTGGAGAAGTTCGAGTCGCTCTGGGCGAGGATGTCCCAGCCGAAGGTCCAGCGCTCGTTGATGGCGAAGCGGCCGGTTGTGCCGACCATGCCGCGGGCCTCGTCCACCGGATCGGCGAAGCTCGTCACGTTGTCGGAGCGGAAGTCGCCGAACCGGTCGGGATCGGTCTGGGAGATGCCGGCCGTCTGGAGGGTGATGTAGCCGTTCTCGAACGCCTTGCGGTATTCGGCCTCGGCCAGGAACCCCTGCTTGGTGAAGTAGGTGCCGGCGATCGTCGCGTCCGACGATTCGTCGATCGCGAAGTAATAGGGGATGCGGACGCCGAAGCCCGTCTTGTCCGACGACTTGAACGACGGCGCGAGCAGGCCGCTCTGGCGCTGCACCGTCGGGTCGGGGGAGGCGAAGTAGGGCAGATAGGCCAGCGGCTTTCCGAACAGCTCGAAACGCGCACCGTAGTAGCGGATGACCTTGGCGTTCTGGTCCCAGACGATGCGCCGCGCCTTGACCTGCCAGAGCGGCGGGCGATCCGGGTTCTTTTCGCAGGCCTCGCAGGCGGTGTAGATGCCGCGCTCGAACGTGGTGACCGAACCGTCCTGACGCACGGCCTGGCCGGCGGCGAAGCGCGTGTTGTCGGGCGTCTCGATGCGAAGCGCCTGGACGAAGCCGTTTGCGAAGTCGTCCGTCACGTCGATCGAGTCGGCATAGATCCGGTTGCCGCTCGGCTCGATCAGCTCGACGTCGCCCGACGCCACAAGCCTCCGGCTAGCTTGGTCATAGACGATGTCCTGGGCCACGAGCTTGTACGGCCCGTAGTCGATCTGCACGCCGCCGGCGGCGCGCACGACCTGCCGGTCGCTGTCGTAGGTGACGGTGTCGGCTTCCATGAAGAGCTGCGTGCCTTCCGGCACCGAGACGGAGCCGCCGAGTTCGCCGAGCGAAGCCTGCGCCAGGGCAGGCGAGGCCGAGGCGAGGGCAGCCATGGCTACGCCTGCCAAGAGAACGCCTTTCGCCTTCGACCAACCCCCGGTCTCGGCGCGGCGCGGGTTCCCCCTCGCTGTCATTCTAACCATCCTCCTGATGGAGCAGGATCGTCGTCCCGAACAATCCTGCCGCCACGACCGGGAACCACGCCGCGATGACGGGCGGAACCACGGAATTGCTCCCCAGCGCCTGCGCGAGGAAAGTAACGACGTAAAGCACGAAGCCGGCCGCGACGCCACTGACGATCATGCGGCCGGATTGTCCGATGCGGGTGTAACGCACGGCCACGGTGGCGGCGACCAGAACCATCGCCACGAACAGCGCCGGCCGTGCGATCAGCGCATTGAAGCGCATGGCGAAGGCGTCCGCGTTGTAGCCAAGGCTGCGTGCGATCTCGATCTTGGGCGCAAGCTCCCAGATGGAGATCGCTTCCGGATCGGCCAGCCTCTGTTCGATATATTCCGGCAGGAGCGTCGTCGGGATGACGCGCTCGCCTTCGTTGACCGGCGGCGAGCCGATTCGTGTGACGTTGGCGTTCTCGATGTGCCACGCGCCGTCCCGCAGGAAGGCGACCGGCGCGTCGATCCGCTCGCGTACCACGCCCTCGTTGTCGAGCACGAAGGCGGTCACGCCGCCGAGCGTCGCGCCTCGATCCGCCACCACCTTGGCGCCGATGATCGATTCGACCCCGTTGCCGACCTGGCGGAGCCAGGGCGCACGGTCGGTCGAGGTCTGGATGGAGCCCGCATTGGCGGTCTGAAGCTGGGCCGATTTCGCCTGCGCGAAGGAGGCGAGGGGGTTGTAGACGGCGACCGAGACGACCCCGATCAGGAAGGCGCCCGCTGCGAACGGCGCGAGGATCTGCCAGACCGAGACGCCGGCGGCGCGGGCGACGACCAGTTCCATCTTCCGGTTCAGCGACACCAGCGTGAAGATGGCCGCGAACAGCACGATGAACGGGAAGGCCTGCTCGATGAAGGCCGGCACGCGCAGCGCCGAGATGGTGGCGATGGTCTCGAAGCCTACGTCGCCGGGCAGGCCACGGCGGCTCACCTCGATCATGTCCACGAGGTAGACGAGGGCGAAGACAGCGACCAGCGTCGACAGGAAGCTGACTAGGAAGCGCCGAAAGAAATAGAGGTTGAGCGTCCGCCGCATCATGCGCGCGTCGCCTTCTCTGGTGAAGTGCCCGGCACCAGCCGCTGGAGCCCTCTGAACAGGCGCAGGGTCGCGTCAGAGATCGCCCGCATCGTCCGCGTCTCGACGACGTTGACGTCCCGCCAGAGGAGCCAAAGATCGAAGGCGATGGCCGCGAGCGGCAGGCCATAGGCGAGCGCCGTGTAGCGCGAATCCTCGCTGACCAGCGACAGGGACACGAATCCGCCGGCCTTGAGTAGGAGCGCGCCGCCGAGGCCGAGCGCCATCGCCGGGCCTGGCCCTTGCCGATTGGTGCGCGGATGACCCGCCACGATCAGCGCCCAGAGCGCAAAGGCGATGGGGTAGAGCCAGTCCGTACGGCGCTGCGCCAGTTCCTCGACGAAACGGTTGGGGTGGAGCTGATAGACGCGGTCGTTCGGATCGGGGTTGAGGAGCTCGCGCGTCGAGCGCTCCGACATGCGCACCCAGTCCCGCGTCTCGACGGGCCGGAGATTGGCGAGGTCGAACGCATAGGTCTGGAACTCGATGATCGACACCGAGCCGTCGTTGTTGCGCTTGCGATGGAGCTGCCCGTCGTCCAGCACGAGATAGGACTGCCCCTGGCGCTCCACGATGGAGGCCTCCCGCGCGAAGTAGGTGAGGTCCAGCGTCGGGTCGCGCGTGTCCGCCAGGAAAAGGCCCCGGACGTTCGGACCGCGTGCCTCGTCGATGCTCATGACGAGCCCGTCCTGCACCTGCTCGAAGCGGCCGGGCTGAAGGAAGAGGCTGATCGCGTCGGCGTTGATGGAGCGGATGCCGTTCTGGAAGGCGCTGGAGGCCGCCGGTCCGGCGACGTTGGAATTGAAGAGGATCAGGCCCGACGCCACGGCCGCGAGGATCAGGATCGGCTTGGCGATCACCTTGCGCGATCCGCCGGAGGCCGCGATTACCGCGCGCTCCGAATCGGCATTCAGGGAGTTCAGCGTCTGGACGGCTCCGATCAGGAGCGCAAAGGGCAGAACGCCGGCCGCGAGGTCCGGCATCAGCATCAGGGCGATCCAGAAGATGTCGCCGGCGGCCGTTGCCGTGGTGCGCACGATGTCCAGCCGCTGTAGCACCTGCACGATCCAGACGATCAGAACGAGCGCCGTGAGCGACCCTGCCGTGAAGGCGAGGGCACGGCGAAAAATGTATCGTTCGATCAGCTTCATGCCTTGGTCGTCTCAGCAGTCCCGTTCAAGTCGCCGTGGTCCGGCGCGGTAACCGAACCGCGTGGTTCGACATATCTGGCCGCCGTAGACTGGGCCAGCTTGGCTAAAGAAGGGCGAACAAACATGGTTAACGTGTCCCGGGCCCGGCGACGACCCTTGCAATGCAACACCCGGTGACCAGAATGACGAGCGAGTACCCATCGGCCGGCGCTGTTCGCACCGACCATCGATAGCCTATCGGAGCCCGCATGTCCGTCCAGCCCACCATCGCCTTCGCCCCCCTCCAGATGCCGGAGACGGGCACGCTGGTCATCCTTGCCGGAACCGAGGGGGCACTGCCGTCCGGTCTGTCGGACCCCGTGTCCGAGACGGTGCAGAAGGCGATTGCGGTCGCCAAGTTCAAGGGCAAGGAACTGTCCACTGTCGAGAGCTTCGCGCCCGCCGGGTCGCCGCTGGAGCGCATCGTCGTGATCGGCACGGCGGGCGACAAGCCGTTCGGCGAAGAGGAATGGCTTCGGCTCGGCGGCGCGATCGCGGCCAATTCCAAGGGCGAGGGCGCCGTGACGGTCTGGGGCGACGGCGCGGCGACCCCCGCATCGCCGCAGGACCTTGCGACCATCGGTCTCGGCATCCTGCTCCGCTCCTACAAGTTCGACCGCTACAAGTCGAAGAAGACGGCGCCCGGCGAGGAGCCCGAACCCGAGACGGCGCGCTCCTTCACCATCGCGTCCGACAAGCCGGACGAGGCCCGCGCGGCCTTCGCGCAGTCGGAGGCGGTGGCCGGCGGCGTGATCCTGGCGCGCGACCTCGTCAACGAGCCGGCCAACGTCCTGACCACCACCGAATATGCCGCCCGGATCGAAGCCCTTTCCACCGATGGGCTGGAGATCGAGATCCTCGACGAAACGCGCATGGGCGAACTGAAGATGCGCGCGCTGCTCGGCGTGGCTCAAGGGTCGCCCATGCCGCCGCGCCTGTGCATCATGCGCTGGAACGGCGGAGCGGAGGGCGAGGCGCCCGTGGCCTTCGTCGGCAAGGGCGTGATCTTCGACACGGGCGGCGTGTCCATCAAGCCGGCCGCCGGCATGGACGAGATGAAGGGCGACATGGGCGGCTCGGCCGCCGTGGTCGGCCTGATGCGCGCGCTGGCCGGCCGCAAGGCGAAGGTCAACGCGATCGGCGTCGTCGGCCTCGTGGAGAACGCCGTGGACGGCAACGCCCAGCGTCCGGGCGACATCGTCACCGCCATGTCCGGCACGACGATCGAGGTGCTCAACACCGACGCCGAAGGACGCCTGGTCCTCGCGGACGCGCTCTGGTACACGCAGGACCGCTTCAAGCCGAAGTTCATGATCAACCTCGCGACCCTGACGGGCGCGATCATCGTGGCGCTCGGCAACCACCATGCCGGCCTGTTCTCCAACAACGACGAGCTGGCGAACCGTCTGCTCGCTGCGGGTCTGGAGACCGGCGAGAAGGTCTGGCGGATGCCGCTCGGCAAGGAGTACGACAAGCTCATCGAGGGCAAGTTCGCCGACATCAAGAACGTCGGCAACGGCCGTGCGGCGGGCGCCACCACGGCGGCGCAGTTCCTCCAGCGTTTCGTCAACGACGTGCCCTGGGCGCACCTCGACGTCGCCGGCACGGCCATGGGCTCGCCGGCCAACGAGTACAACCAGTCCTGGGCCTCCGGCTTCGGCGTGCGGCTCTTGAACAAGCTGGTCGAAGAGCACTACGAGGCGCGCTGAGCGCCCCGTGGCCGAGGTCCTCTTCTACCACCTGACCGAAAGCCGAATGGAGGATGCGCTCCCGGATCTCCTGGAGCGCTCCCTCGCGCGCGGCTGGCGCGTGGTCGTTCAGGCGTCGAGCCCCGAGCGGCGCGACGCGCTGGATCAGCATCTCTGGACCTACAAGGACGACAGCTTCCTTCCCCACGGCTCGGACGCCGAAGGGGGGGGCGCGCTCCAGCCCATCCTCCTCACCATCGAGCCGGAGCAGCGCGCCAACGACCCGCATGTCCGCTTCATGGTGGACGGCGCGGTGCCCGACGACCTCGGCCCGTATCAGCGCGGCGTCTATCTCTTCGACGGCCACGATCCCGACCAGCTCGCCACCGCCCGCGAGCGCTGGAAGGTCGAGAAGGCGGCCGGGCACACGGTCACCTACTGGCAGCAGACCGAAGACCGGCGCTGGGTGAAGAAGGCGTGACGGCTCAGCTGCTCGTCCCGTCCACGAAGTCGAGGACGGCGGAGGCGTAGCCGTCGGGATCCTCCAGCGGAGCGGAATGGCCGACAGCGGGCAGGATCAGGAGCTTCGCGCCGGGAATGGTGGAGGCGATGTACTCCGTGTGCTCACGGCTGATCGCCTCGTCATGCTCGCCGATGGCGATCTCCGTCGGCACCGGAATCGACCGCAGATCCTCGCTGGTGAAGTTCGGTTCGTTTGCCCAGAGCGCCTCGATCTCCTGCTGGACGTCGTCGTAATGACGCAGCTCCGGGCGACTTGAATCATCCGGCTTGTAGGCGAGGGAGCCGTCGGGCGTCGCGTTGGCGGCCTGAACGAAGAGGCGCGACAGGCGCTCGGGATGGCGGATCGCGATGTCGAGGCCGATGATGCCACCGTCGCTCCAACCGACCAGCGCGACCTTGCGGATGTGCAGCGCGTCGAGGAGGGCGAGATAGTCGTCCGCCATGCGGTCGTAGGTGATGACGTCCTTGGTCGAGGTCGAACGCCCCTGGCCCCGGCTGTCGGCGACGATCACGCTGTGATGCTCCGAAAGCCGGGCCAGCTGCGCGCGCCAGACTCGGCTGTCGGACAGGCCGCCATGGATCATCAGGATCGGAGGGCCTTCGCCGTAGACGCGAAAGAACAAATCTATGCCGTTGACCTCGGCAAAACCCGTCTGCATCGGGACCGGCTCGTCGAAGGCCCGGCTCCGGGGCTCGTCGGCCGGAAAGGTCGTCAGGACCAGAACGGCGAGCAGGCTGGAAAGAATGGGACGCCGCATGACGAATCGCCCTTCGGGCGGCTTCCGACCCAATCTCCTGCCGCCACGACGGAAAGCTAGCGCCGCCCGAGGGTCATCTCAAGGACTTGTGAACCATTTCCCCAACGTGTCAGTCCGCCATCGCGGCGTCGTGCTCTTCGGTGAACTCGAGCCACTCAGCCTCGCACTTCTCCAGCGTCTTTTCGGCCGCCGATTTCTGGCGTCCGAGATCCGCCGCCTTCGCCGGATCGCGGGTATAGAGCGCGGGGTCGGCGAGCTTCTCGTCGAGGTCCTTGATGGTCGCCTGAAGGCGCGACATCTGCACCTCCAGCGCCGTGATCTTCTTTTTCAGGGGCTTGAGCGCCTCGCGCTTCTCGGCCGCCTGTCGCCGCTGATCGACTTTCGAGACGGTGGCCGCGGGCGCCTCGTTCACGAGTTCGCCCTGGTTGCCGCCGCCGGCGCGCGCGCCCGAGAGGATCAGCTTCTTGTAGTCGTCGAGGTCGCCGTCGTAGCGCGACACGGTTCCGTCGCCGACGATCCAGAGCCGGTCCATGGTCGCCTCGACCATGTGCCGGTCGTGGCTGATCAGGATCACGGCGCCGGGGAAGTCGTTCAGCGCATGCACCAGGCTTTCGCGCGCCTCGATGTCGAGGTGGTTGGTCGGCTCGTCGAGGATCAGAAGGTTGGGCGCGTCGATCGTAGCGAGGCCCATCAGGAGACGCGCCTTCTCGCCACCGGAGAGGCTGTCGGCCACCGTGTCCATCTTCTGCGTCGGCAGGCCCATCTGCGCGACCCGCGCGCGGACCTTGGCTTCCGGCGCATCGGGCATGAAGCGGCGCACGTGCTGGACGGCCGTCTCGTTGGGGCGCAGGTCGTCGATCTGATGCTGCGCGAACATCGCGATCTTCAGGCCCGGCGCGCGCGTCACCGTCCCACGCTGGGCATGGAGGCGCTCGGCGATCAGCTTGGCGAAAGTGGACTTGCCGTTGCCGTTGGCGCCGAGCAGCGCGATCCGGTCGTCGGCGTCGATGCGGATGTCGAGCCCGCGCAGAATCGAGCGCTCCGGCGAGTAGCCGACCGAGACGCCTTCCATGCGGATGATCGGCGAGGCGAGGATCTTTTCGGGCTTCGGGAAGACGAAAGGCGTGACATGCTCTTCCACGATCGCCTGGAGCGGCTTCATCCGCTCCAGCGCCTTGAGGCGCGACTGTGCCTGCCGGGCCTTCGAGGCCTTGGCGCGGAAGCGCTCGACGAAGGCCTCCATATGCTTGCGCGCGGCGTCCTGCTTGGCGATCGCCTTGCCGAGCAGCTCGAGCTTTTCCGCGCGCTGGCGCTCGAAGCTGTCGTAGTCGCCGCGATAGAAGACGAGCTTCTTCTGGTCGAGATGGATGATCGCGTTGACGGCGTTGTTGAGGACGTCGCGATCGTGGCTGATGATCAGCACGGTGTAGGGGTAGCGGGAGACGAAGTTCTCCAGCCAGAGCGTGCCTTCGAGATCAAGATAGTTGGTCGGCTCATCCAGCAGCAGGAGGTCGGGCCGCGAGAACAGGACCGCCGCCAGCGCGACGCGCATGCGCCAGCCGCCGGAAAAGGACGAGACGGGCCGCGCCTGCGCGGCGGCGTCGAAGCCGAGGCCGTCGAGGATCGCGGCGGCGCGAGCCTCGGCCGAATGGCTCTCGATGTCGGCGAGCCGCAGGTGGATCTCGGAGATGCGCTGCGGATCGGAGGCCGTCTCGGCCTCCTGGAGCAGCGCCACGCGTTCGAGGTCGGCGGCCAGCACGACATCCAGCAGCGACTGTTCCGTACCCGGCGCCTCCTGCGCCACCTGTCCGATGCGCGTGTTGCGAGGAATGGAGACGCCGCCGCTTTCCGACGCGAGATCGCCCGTGATCACGCGAAACAGCGTCGACTTGCCCGCACCGTTCCGCCCGACGAGCCCCGCCTTCGTCCCGGCCGGGATCGACAGGTTGGCGTGATCGATGAGGAGGCGGCCCGCGACGCGCGCGGACAGGTCGGTGATCTGGAGCATGGCGGGCTTTTGCCATGTTTGCGGCGTCGGCGAAAGACGGAGCGGACGGCCGTCAGCCGCGGCCGGTCTCGCGCAGAAAGGCGACGAGATCCATGCTCGGTCCCCCATGCCCGAAACCGGTGATCACGGCATGAGCCTGCCCGCGATGATGGGCCTGGTGGTTGAAGACGTGGAGCAGTGTCGGTCCGATCCGACCTTCGATGACGCCCGGTCGGGTGATCGGCGAATAGCGGAAGGTGGCCGCAAGGTCGGCCTCGGTCAGACCCATGACGTAGTCCTCCAGCCGCTCGTCTTCGGCGCGGCGCGCCCTGGAAAGCGGTTCCAGATCTTCGAAGAGGATGGCATCGAGCCGATCCGGTGCGTCGCCCGAGCCCGTAAGCCGGCGCAACCAGATCCGGTCCGCGCACAGAAGGTGGTTCAGCGTGCCGCTCAACGAACGGAAGAACACGCCGCGATCCGCATGGAATTGCTCGGACGTCAGGGCCTCGGCGGCCCCATAGAGCCTGCCGTTGGCCCATCGGTTGTAGGCGGCGAGAGCGAGGAACTGTTCGTGATACAAAGCGGAAGGCTCCAGCCGGGAGAATCACCGATGACCATACGCCTCTACGACCTCGTCGGCAGCGATCCTTCGCGGCCGTTCTCGCCGCATTGTTGGAAGGCGCGCATGGCGCTCGCCCACAAGGGGCTCGATTTCGAGACCGTGCCCGTGCGCTTCGTCGAGGTGGCCGACATCGAGGGTGGCGGCGGACGCACGGTGCCGGTGATCCGCGACGGCGACCGCGTGGTGCAGGACAGCTTCGCCATCGCCGAGTATCTAGACGACGCCTATCCCGACCGGCCCGCGCTCTTCGAGGGATCGAGCGGACGTGCGCTCGCGCGCTTCGTGGAAAGCTGGTCGCAGCGCACGCTGCATCCGGCCATCGTCAAGGCGACGATCATGGAGATCCACGCCTTCCAGGACGAGGAGAACCAAGCCTTCTTCCGGGCCAGCCGCGAGCGGACCTTTGGCAAGCCGATCGAGGCGGTGCAGGACGGGCGGAGCGAGGAGAAGCGCGCGACGGTGTCGAAATCGCTCGAGCCTTTAAGAGCCACCTTGCGCCGGCAGCCGTTCCTGGCGGGCGAAGGGCCTATGTTCGCCGACTACATCGTGTTCGGCGCCTTTCAGTGGCTACGCTGTATCTCGACCTTCGGCTTCTTCGAGGCCGAGGATCCGATCCGCGACTGGTTCGAGCGCTGCCTCGACCTGCATGGCGGGATCGGGCGCAGTCTGCCCGCCGTCGCGTGACATGCCGGGCCGCCTTGCCGCAGCGCAGGGCGGCAGCTATAGAGCGCGCCATCTTCAGCCCTTTCGATAAGGACTACGGCCGATGGCGATCGAACGCACCTTCTCCATGATCAAGCCCGACGCGACCCGTCGCAACCTCACGGGCGCGATCACCAAGATGCTGGAAGAGGGTGGCCTGCGCGTCGTCGCTTCCAAGCGCGTCTGGATGAGCCGCCGCGAGGCCGAAGGCTTCTACGCCGTCCATAAGGAGCGCCCCTTCTTCGGCGAGCTGGTCGAGTCCATGTCGGCCGGTCCGACGATCGTCCAGGTTCTGGAAGGCGAGAACGCCATCTCGCGCAATCGCGAGCTGATGGGTGCCACCAACCCGACGCAGGCCGCCGAAGGCACGATCCGCAAGGTGCACGCGCTCTCGATCGGCGAGAACTCGGTCCACGGCTCCGATGCCGCCGAGACCGCCAAGGAAGAGATCGCCTACTGGTTCTCCGAGACCGAGATCGTCGGCTGACACCACCCGACTAACTCTTCGAAAGGCGGTGGACCGTAAGGTCCGCCGCCTTTTTGTTGCGCGCGCGCATCATGCCGGTTGCCGGGGCAGGAGCGATGTTTCCGCCATCTTCGCAAAGGGTTGTCTGCCTATGTGTCGTCGGGATGAATAGCAGTCGGGACGCGAGCAACGCGGTGGACGATTCGAACGGATAGGGCGCGGGTCGAGACAGGGGGATCGAAATGGCGGTGATCGCCATCGGGAGTGTGCGCAGCGGCGGCAGTTCCACGCTCGCGCTGACGCTGGCGGGAACCCTGGCCGATGCCGGCTGCTCCGTTCTCCTGGTGGATGCGGCCCGCAACCCCGATCTCGTTCGCTGGTCGCACCGCCCCGGCCGGCCCGACCTGATATCCGTTGCCCGATGCACCGACGGCGACCATCTGCGGGAGCTCGTCCACAACGCCCGGCGGCACGGGCGCACCGTGGTCATCGATGCCGGCTTCAAGCGGGACCGTCTGCGTGCCGCCTTCGAGATGTCGCACATGGCGTTGGTTCCCGTGCGCTTTTCGCCGCTTTCGGTCTCGGCCGCGATCGAAACCGACCGACTGATCGACCAGATCGAAAGGCGCAAACCGGGAGGCCGCGCGTTCGTCGCGACCGCCGTGACGCAGATCCCGAGCCGGATCGCACGTGCGGTCGAAGGTCAGCTTCGCGAGCGCCGCACGGTTCGCCTGCCAGCCGGGCTGTCGCTTCGGGCCGCCTTCGAGGCGCCGTTCCTTGTCGGCGGCACCGTGCATACGCTCGGCGATGACGAGGCGCCCGGCCTTGCCAGGGCGCGGGTCGAGGCGGAGAACCTGCTGTTCGAACTCGATCTCTACGGCCTTCGTCGGCCGGCGCGCTCAATGGAGGTGCGCCGGTTGGCGGACGAGATGCCACTTCTCAAGCCGACCGTCCCCGCCCGCGCGGAACGGTATGCCTTCGCTTGAACGCTAGAGCCGGTGCCAGCGGTCGGCGGCGAGGTCGTCCGTGTCCTTCGCCTCCACCCAGCCGCCGGTCGTGCCGTCGGCGAGGTGCTCGCGCTTCCAGAAGGGAGCCTTCGACTTCATGAAGTCCATGACGAAGCTCGCCGCCTCGAAGGCGGCCTGCCGATGGACCGAGGCGCAGGCGACGAAGACGATCTCCTCGCCCGGCCCGATCATGCCGTAGCGGTGGATGCAGCGCAGGCCGAGCACCGGCCAGCGACGGGTCGCCTCTTCGGCGATCATCCGGATCGCGCGCTCGGCCATGCCGGGATAGTGCTCGATCTCCAGCGCCCGGAGCCGGCCGCCTTCGTCCCGGCAGTAGCCTGCGAAGGTCACCACGGCGCCCGCATCGCCGCCCGGCGCCGCGCGACGCGTTTCCTCCGCGAGATCGATCCGACCCTTCTGGACGGCGACGGATACGGCGTCCATCTCAGCCGCCCGTCATCGGTGGGAAGAGCGCGATCTCCGTGCAGTTCCCGATCGGCTGCGAATGGGGCACGTGCTCCTGGTCGATGGCGACGCGGATCATCTCCGGCGCCTGGAGCGCCGCCGCGTAGTTGTCGCCGCGACCTTTCAGCCAGTGAAGCAGGTCGTCCACCGTGACGATGCCGGCAGGCAGGGCGACCTCTTCCTCCCCCATGCCGATCCGCTCGCGGACCCAGGCGAAATAGACGATCTTCATGATCCAAGCCTCCCGAATCCCGGACGGCTCCGTCCGGTGTCAGACGTCGATATGGCGCAGGCCGGCGCGGAAGTAATCGTAGCCGGTGTAAAGCGTGATGATCGCGGCGATCCAGAGAAGCAGGATGCCCGCCTGCGTCACGAACGGCACGAGCTGGTCGCCCGCCGGCCCCGCCAGGAGGAAGGAGATGGCGACCATCTGCGTCGCCGTCTTCCACTTCGCGAGCCGGGTGACGGGCACTGAGACCTTCAGCTCCGCAAGATACTCGCGGAGCCCCGAGACGAGGATCTCGCGGCAGAGGATCACGATCGCGGCCCAGATCGTCCAGCCGGCGATGGTGCCGTCGGCGGCTAGGACCAGCAGCGCGGCGGCGACAAGCAGCTTGTCGGCGATCGGGTCCAGCATGCGCCCGATGGTTGAGGTCTGCTGCCAGGCGCGGGCGAGATAGCCGTCCAGCCAGTCCGTCACGCTCGCCGCCACGAAGAGCCCGAGGGCCGTCCAGCGTGCGGTGTCGGAGCCATGGAGGCGGCCTTCCACGAAGAAGCAGAGAACCACGAGGGGAACGGCGGCGATCCGGGCGTAGGTCAGGATGTTGGGGAGGCTGTACGCCTGGGATGCCATGAGATCGGTCCGGTTGGAGGGACGAGTCGGCCGAGGGATACGCGCGTCTTGTTACGGCTGTTCAAACGCGGCGGGCTCCGCCCGTCAACATCGGCGGGCGAAATAGACCCTCACGGACCTACTGACGCTCGTGGAAATGGTCGTAGATCGACCGCGCCATCGCCGCCGAAATGCCCTCCACCTTGAGAAGGTCGTCGAAGGCCGCGCGCGAGACCGCCTTGGCCGTCCCGAAATGGTGGAGCAGCGCCCGCTTGCGCGAGGGGCCGATCCCGCCGATCTCGTCCAGCGGATTCTTGGTCAGTTCCTTCTTCCGCTTCGCGCGGTGAGTGCCGATGGCGAAGCGGTGCGCCTCGTCGCGCAGGCGCTGCAGGAAGTAGAGGACCGGGTCGCGCGGCGGCAGCGAGAAGGGCTCGCGCCCTTCCACGATGAACCGCTCGCGCCCGGCGTCGCGGTCGACACCCTTGGCGACGCCGATCGTCGTCACCTTGTCGGCGATGCCGAGCTCGCCGAGGATGGTGCGCACCGCCGAAATCTGCCCCTTGCCGCCGTCGATCAGCACGAGGTCGGGCCAGGCCGGCATCTCCGCCGCCTCGACCGGCTCGTCGGCATCCGCGTCGATGGGCGCGGCCGGTTGCGGGCCGGCATCGCCGTGCTCCTTGATGAGCCGGGAGAAGCGCCGCGTCATCACCTCGCGCATCATGCCGAAGTCGTCGCCCGGGGTGATGTCGGTGCCGCGGATGTTGAACTTGCGGTACTGGCTCTTGGCGAAGCCCTGCGGCCCGGCGACGATCATCGCACCGACTGCGTTGGTGCCCATGATATGCGAGTTGTCGAAGACCTCGATGCGCCGCGGCACCTGATCCAGCCCAAACGTCTCCTTCAGCCCCGCAAGAAGGCGCGCCTGCGACGAGGTCTCGGCAAGCCGCCGTCCCAGCGCCTCGCGGGCGTTGCTGGTGGCGTGGTCGACGAGGTCCTTCTTCTCGCCGCGTTTCGGGACCGCGATCTCGACCCGGCGCTCTGCCTTGGCCGACAGCGCGTCGGACAGGAGCTCCCGGTCCTCGACATCGACGGGGAGCAGGATGAGCGCGGCGGGTGGCTTGTCGTCGTAGAACTGCGCCAGGAAGGCGCCCAGCACCTCGCCGGGCTCCAGCGAGGGGTCGGCCTTCGGGAAGTAGGCGCGGTTGCCCCAGTTCTGGCCGGTGCGGAAGAAGAAGACCTGGATACAGGTCAGCCCGCCCTCCTGATGGATGGCGAAGACGTCGGCTTCCTCCACGCCATGCGGGTTGATGCCCTGGTGCGACTGGATATGCGACAGCGCCGACAGGCGGTCGCGGTAGACCGCCGCGCGCTCGAAATCGAGGTCGTCTGAGGCCTCCTGCATGGCGCGGGCGATGGACTGCTTCACCTGGCCCGACTTGCCGGACAGGAACGCCTTCGCCTCGCCGACCAGCCCGGCATAACCCTCCAGCGAGATCTCGCCGGTGCACGGGCCGGCGCAGCGCTTGATCTGATAGAGGAGGCAGGGGCGGGTGCGCGTCTCGAACACGCTGTCTGTGCAGGTGCGAAGCAGGAACGCGCGCTGAAGCGAGGCCACCGTGCGCCCCACCGCGCCGCCGGAGGCGAAGGGGCCGAAATAGCTGCCCTTCCGCGAGCGCGCGCCGCGGTGCTTGAAGATGGCCGGCGCCTTGTGGTCGTCCGAGACGAGGATGTAGGGAAACGACTTGTCGTCCCGCATCAGGACGTTGAAACGCGGACGCAGACGCTTGATGAGGTTCGCCTCGAGGAGAAGCGCCTCCGTCTCCGTCCGCGTGGTGACGAACTCCATGTGCCGCGTCGCCCGGATCATCCGCATGATCCGGTTGTTGTGGCCGGCCAGGCGCGTGTAGCTCGCCACCCGCTTCTTCAGCGACTTCGCCTTGCCGACGTAGAGAACCTCGTTCGCCTCGTCGAACATCCGGTAGACACCGGGGCTGTTGGGCAGCCGCTTCTGGAACTCGGAGATCAGCTCGGCGCCGATGAGCGTCTGATCGACCTCGCGGCCGCCGTCGTGCCATTCGATCGCGGCGACCAGCGAGGCGGCCGTGCTCGTTTCCGCACCCGCGTCCATCTCGGGTTCGGCGAAGTCGTCCTCTCCGTCGAAGTCGTCGTCGATCTCGGGTGCCAGTTCTTCTGCCATGTCGTCTTCGCCGGGAAAGCGGGGTTGGATGCCTCGGCCCCGCGGAAGGGACCGATAGCGCCTGCGCCGAAACGGAGCCGCCCGGCGGGCCGCGTCCTGCGCCGCGCTTCCCCTTATATGATTCACCATGTCCGCGCTTTGCAGGGGCAATCCGGCGCGACGAAGGCGGAAAAGCCGTTAGCGCGGCCAGAGAAAAAAGCGAGTGTCACCGCCGTGCAATTGGCGAAGGGGGCCTCGGCCGCTTACATGAGGCATCGGATTTCGGAGCGCTTGTCTCAAGAGCGTAGCCGGCACCGGAACGCCGAGGCTCTGTCGGCGTTGCGTCAGTCGATCGTAGTCGGAAGGCATGAGCGTCGCCTTCTTCGGAGTTGGACCATGAAGGTGTTCCGCACCTTGGCCTTGAGTGCAATCGTGATGCTGCCGACGGCGCAGGCTTTCGCCGCCGACGCCGTGGTGGCGGAGCCGACGCCCGCCTATGCGCCGGAAGCCTCGGTCTATACCTGGTCCGGTCCCTATGCCGGCGGCTTCGTCGGATACAATTTCGCCAATGTCGACCAGTCCGGCGGCGCCAAGTTCGACGGCGACGGCGTGGTGGGCGGCGTCTATACCGGCTACACGCTGCAGAACGGCGCGCTCGTCTACGGCGCAGAGGCCGATTTGGGCGCGTTCGACCTCTCCGCCGGCGGCTTCAACGTCGCCACCGGCGTGCCGATTTCGGCAGACTCGACGGCCTTCGGCTCCCTGCGCGCGCTGGTCGGCGTGGCTTGGGATCCGATCATGCTGTTCGCCACGGGCGGCGTCGCCGTCGCCAACAAGGAGCTGTCGCTCGGCAACGTGTCGGACGACAAGACCCATGTCGGCTACACGCTCGGCGCGGGCGTCGAGGCGAAGGTCACCGACAGCGTGACCTCGCGCGTCGAGTATCGCTATTCCGACTTCGAGTCCAAGGACTACGACCTCGGCAACGTCACCGTCTCCTCCGGCTTCGACGAGCACTCGATCCGGGCCGGCCTCGCTCTGAAGTTCTGAGGGTCTCGGCTCTGCAGAGTGGGCAATGGGTTTCGCGTCAAAGGCGATCGGCCATTTCAAGCCGTCATCCTCGGGCTCGACCCGAGGATCTTACCACGTCGAGGCGTTGAGCCGTCGCAGATACTCGGGTCAAGCCTGAGGATGACGGCGAGAGGGTAAGAAGATGCTTCTTGCCGATGCGCGATGGTTGCGAACTCGCGTCCGTCAGCCGCCTCATCGCCGTCTATGCGTCTCAAGCCACAGGCTTTAGCGCCGCCAGTTGCGGATGCGCCGCGAAGAAGCGGTCGAGCCAGTCGGCCAGCGCCGGGTGGCGGCCGTTCAGTTCCTGGGGGAAGCGGAGCTGCACCCAGGCGAGGTCCGACGCCACGGCCAGATGGGCGAGGTTCGGCGTCTCGGGAAGGGTCGCGACTTCCTGCTCCAGCGCGTCCAGCGCCCGGTGGGCGCGGCGCCACTGCTTGTCCATCCAGGGCTCGTACCACATCGGCTCGGGCCGATAGCGCTTCTCGTAGAGCGCGGCCATCGCTGCCTCGGTCATGCCGTCGGCCAGCGCCTCGACGCGCTTGGTTGCGGCCCAAGCTTCCGGTGCCTGCGGAATGATCGGGTTGCCGGCTCGGCGGTCGAGATACTCGCAGATCACGCGGCTATCGTAGAGCGTCGTGCCGTCGTCGAGGATCAGGGCCGGGATCTTGCCGATCGGGTTCGACTGCGTGAGCTCGGCGCCCTCGTCGGCCGTGTTGGTCGGAACGAGGTCGAGCGCCAGGTCGCATAGATGCGCGGCCATGCGCACCTTGGAGGAGTAGGGCGAGGGCTTGGAATAGAGGAGGCGCATGGCAGGACGATCCGTCAGAACCGGCGCAGCGATTCGCAGTTGGCGCCGTAGACCTTCCAGGGGTCCAACCCGAGCACGCAGCCCTCGGCGCGCCAACCGAGCCCGGCATAGCCCATCGGATATTCGATAACGTAGTAGAAGGTGCGCTCCTCGCCGCTGGAGATCAGCGCCGTGCCTTGGCAGTAGCGGCGCTCGATCTCCTTGTGGCCGCCCATGGGTTGGTAGGCTTTCTCGAACAGGCCGCTGAACTCCACGACCGCCAGAGCGGCGGGAATGGTGTTGGGCGCGCCGTACTCGAACTGATCCTCCACCTGCGCCAGCACGCGCGCGTCGTCGCAGGCCGGAACCTTGGCCGTCGTGACGATCACCGCCGGAGCCGGCACGGCCTGGTAATAGTCGGCCGCGAAAGCGGGCGCGGCGACCGAGGCGGCGACCAGAGCGGAGACTGCGGCGAGGCGGGAGCGCATGGATCGGATCCTTCGTGCACGGGCGGCTTCGGGCGCGTAGCGCCATTCGTTAAGGGTTATATTGCACCCGGATCATTCGGCGACCAGCGCAATGATGCCACAATCGGCGCGATCCGCCACGCCGAGCACCGGGCGTAGCGCGCGCAAGATGGCATCCGCTTCCGCTGCGAAGGTGAAGGGCGGGTTCACCACGGCGAAGCCCGTTCCGACGAGCCGCTCCTCCGCGGAAAAGGGATCCCGGAAGAAGTCGGCCGCGATCACGTTGCGCATGCCGCTTGAGCGCAGGGCCGCGTGAAAAGCCTCGTATTGCGCGCGCCGCTTGATCGGATACCACACGGCGTAGGTGCCGCCGGGCCAACGCTGCCAAGCCTGCGTCACACGCTCGACGATGCGCTCGAACTCGCCCACTTCCTCGAAGGGCGGGTCGACCAGGACGAGGCCTCGTTTCTCCTTCGGCGGCAGATGCGCGCCGAGCGCCAGCCAGCCGTCGAGCTCGATCGTCTTCACCTGGACGTCGCCGGCGAACACCTCGCCCAGCGCCGCCGCGTCGACGGGATGCAACTCGTAGGCCGACAGCCGGTCCTGGCGCCGCAGGAGGTGGCGCCCGATCCATGGGCTGCCGGGATAGGCGTCGGCCCCGAGCGACGCCTCGGCGGCCTCGACGCTTTCGCGATAGGGCGCGAGGAGCGGCTCGTCCCAGGCCGGAGAGGCGCGGAGCGCCGAGATGCCCGCCTCGTGCTCGCCCGTGCGTCGGGCCTCGTCCGCCTTGAGGTCGTATCGGCCGCGTCCGGCATGCGTGTCCATCACGCGGAACGGCTTGTCCTTGCGCTTGAGATATTCGATCAGGCGGCAGAGGAGGGCGTGCTTCACCACGTCGGCGAAGTTTCCGGCGTGGAAGGCGTGCCGATAGTTCAAAGGTTATCGCTCCGTGAACGCTGCATTTGCGAAAGGGGGGATGCTGCAACGCGAACCCGCACCCCATATGCGGCGTTGGTAGCGCGAAACGCGCCCAGCCGCGAATTGAAATCGGGACCCTTTCCATGGCCGAAAAGAAGTTCTTCCAGCCGTTCGATCTTGGGCCGCTGCGCCTTGCCAATCGCGCCGTCATGGCGCCGTTGACGCGCAGCCGCGCCACCAGCGACGGCGTGCCCAAGGAGATGCACGTCGAGTACTACCGCCAGCGGGCGGGTGCTGGCCTGATCATTTCGGAAGCCACCAACATCTCGCCCGAAGGGCGGGGCTATGCCTGGACGCCCGGCATCTTTTCCGACGAGCAGGTCACGGCCTGGAAGAAGGTGACCGACGCCGTGCATGCCGAGGGCGGGAAGATCGTCCTGCAGCTCTGGCATGTTGGCCGCATTTCGCATCCCGACCTGCAGCCGGGTAACCAGCCACCGGTGGCGCCTTCGGCCGTCAAGCCGAGCGGCAAGGCCTTCACGGAGGAGGGTTTCAAGGAGCACGAGACGCCCCGCGCGCTGGACGAGAGCGAGTTGCCGCGTGTGATCCAGGACTACGTCAAGGCGACGCGCAACGCCCGTGCGGCCGGCTTCGACGGTGTCGAGGTCCATTCGGCCAACGGCTACCTGCTCGACCAGTTCCTGCGCGACGGCACCAACACGCGCACCGATCGCTACGGCGGCTCGGTCGAGAACCGGATGCGCTTCCCGCTCGAGGTTCTGGATGCGGTGATCGCCGCCTGGGACAAAGAGCATGTCGGCGTGCGCATTTCGCCCGTCACTGTGATGGGCGGGTCCAGCGAGAGTGACCAGCAGGGCCTGTTTAACGCCTATGTCGAGGAGCTGAACAAGCGCAAGCCGCTGTACCTCCATGTGATCGAAGGCCAGACGGGCGGCGATCGCAACAAGGACGGCTTCGACTACGCAGCCCTTCGTCAGCGCTTCGACGGCGTCTACATGGGCAACAACAACTACGACCCGCAGTTCGCTATCGAGCAGATCGAAAAGGGCGAGATCGATCTCGCCTGCTTCGGCAAGCTGTTCATCTCCAACCCCGACCTCGTCGCCCGCGTCGAGGTGGGCGCGCCGCTCAACGAATGGGACAACGCCACGTTCTATGGCGGCGACGAGCGCGGCTATACCGACTACCCCTCGCTGACCCCCGAAGAGCGGGCTCGCTACGCGCAGGCGGCCTGACGCCTACAAGACAGAGGCCGGGCGTCGTCGCCCGGCCTTCTGCTTCGATCGGCGATGTCGATCGCTTGCATTGCTAAAAAGAATGGGCGAGGGCACGCGGCCTCCAGTAAGGTCTCGCGCATGAACCAGCACGTCCCGGCCCGCAAGGGTTACACCGCCTGTCCGCACGATTGCCCGTCCACCTGCGCGCTGGAGGTCGAGATCCTCGACGAGCGCACGATCGGCCGCGTGCGAGGCGCCGAGGACAACAGTTACACGGCGGGCGTCATCTGCGCCAAGGTCGCCCGCTATGCCGAGCGGGTCCACCATCCCGGCCGCCTCCTGAAGCCGCTGCAGCGCGCGGGGGGCAAGGGCGACGGCGGCTGGCGCGAGATCGGCTGGGACGACGCGCTCGACCTCGTGGCGGAACAGTTCCTCCGGGCGGAGGCGCGCCACGGCTCGGAAGCCGTCTGGCCCTATTATTATGCCGGCACGATGGGCCTCGTGCAGCGCGACGGGATCAACCGCCTGCGCCACGCCAAGCGCTATTCCGGCGAGTTCGACACGATCTGCACCAATACCGCCTGGACCGGCTTCGTCGCCGGGACGGGACGGCTCGCGGGCGTCGATCCGCGCGAGATGGCGAAGTCCGACTGCGTCGTGATCTGGGGCACCAATGCGGTGGCGACGCAGGTCAACGTCATGACCCACGCCGTGCGCGCCCGGAAGGAGCGCGGTGCGCCGATCGTTGTGATCGACATCTACGACAACCCGACGATGAAACAGGCCGACTCCGCGCTCAAGCTGCGTCCCGGCACGGACGGCGCTCTCGCCTGTGCGCTGATGCACATCGGATTTCGCGACGGCACGGCGGACCGCGCCTATCTCGACCGCTACGGCGACGACCCGGCCGGGTTGGAGGCACATCTCTCCACCCGCACGCCGCAATGGGCCAGCGCGATTACCGGTCTCTCGGTGGAGGAAATCGAGGGGTTCGCCGCGCTGATCGGGCGCACGCCCCGGACCTTCTTCCGCCTCGGCTACGGCTTCTCGCGCCAGCGCAACGGCGCTGTGGCCATGCACGCCGCGCTTTCCGTCCCCACGGTCTTCGGTCATTGGCAGCACGAAGGTGGGGGCGCCTTTCACAACAACGGCGCGCTGTGGCGCTTCGACAAGGTGCTGATCGAAGGACTCGGCGACCTCGATCCTTCCATCCGCCATCTCGACCAGTCGCGGATCGGCGCGGTGCTGACGGGCGACCGGCAGGCTCTCGCGGGCGGGCCGCCGGTGACGGCAATGCTGGTGCAGAACACCAACCCCGCCAACGTCGCGCCCGAGCAGCGGGACGTTGTGCGCGGACTGCTGCGCGAGGACCTGTTCGTCGCGGTGCACGAGCAGTTCATGACCGATACGGCGAAGCTCGCCGACCTCGTCCTGCCGGCCGCCATGTCGGTGGAGTACGACGATATCTATCGGGGCGGCGGGCAGAGCCACATCCTGTTCGGCCCCAAGCTGATCGATCATCCCGAGACGGTCCGCACCAACCACTTCGTGGTTGAGGAACTGGCCAAGCGGCTCGGCGTCGCGGATAGGCCGGGCTTCGGCATGAGCGAGCGCGCCCTGATCGACGATCTCCTGCGCCGCAGCGGCTACCAGGGGCTGGAGGCGCTGGAGCGCGACCGCTGGCTTGACGTGCAGCCGGGCTTCGCCGAAGCGCACTACATCGATGGCTTCGCGACGCGCGATCGCCGGTTCCGCTTCCGCGTGGACTGGGCCGATCTCGCGGCGCCGAACCGCCCGCCGGCCTCCATGGGGCTGCTCGGGCCGGTCGAAGCGCTGCCATCCTTTCCCGACCATGCCGCCCTGATCGAGGAGCCCGACGCCGAGCACCCGTTCCGGCTCGCGACGCCGCCGGCGCGGCAGTTCCTCAATTCGTCCTTTGCCGAGACCGAAGGCTCCCGAAAGCGGGAGGGACGTCCCGAACTGCGCATGCATCCGGACGACGCCGAGCGCCTGGGCCTTCTGAATGGTCAGCGGGTCGAGGTTGGCAACGGGCGCGGCGAGTTGGTCCTGCCGGTGAAGCTGGACGCCGGCGCCAAGCCGGGCGTCTTGATCCACGAAGGCCTCTGGCCCAACGACGCGTTCGAGCGCGGCGAGGGGATCAACGTCCTGACCGGTGCCGATCCGGCCGCGCCCTTCGGCGGAGCGGCCTTTCACGACAACCGGGTCTGGGTGCGCGCAGCCTAACCGCCTTGCTCAAGGCGTAGTCGTCGGGGCAGGGGCCGGCACGAGTTCGACCCCGTTGACCTTGACCGAGCCGTCGCTCGGCCGCTCGATCGTCCAGGCCGTGCGCCCGTCCACCTCCGGCCGACCGAAGCCCTTGGCGAGCCCCAGCACGCCCGCCGTCTGCAGGGCTTCCGGCGTGCCGGCAGCCTGCAGCTTCGCCAGCACGCCGTCGATACCCGTGGCCGAAATGTTGGCGACGAGGCCGTAGGCGTCGCCGCTCCACTCCGCCGCGAGGTCGACGGTCATCTCGTAGCCCGGCCCGGTGATCCGGCTCGGCTCGACGAGGAGGCGCGGCGGGTGCTCCAGGAAGCTGGCCAGGAGCGCCTCGCCGGTTTCCTGAGGCAGGAGAGTTTCGCGCTTCGGATCGATATGGTCGGCTACGAGCCGCATCGGCGTTTCGAGATCGACGCCCGTCGCGGCAAAATTGAAGACGGCGGATCGGGGCATCAGGTCGCGCGCGGCGGGCGGCAGCAGTTCTGAATTCAGGGTGAGCCCCTCGATCGCGAGGGTCATCCGATGGTCTCCGGAGCGCACGAGACCGTCGGAGCTCATCGTCTGTTCGAACCGGGCCAGAGTGGCGCTGCCCACCGACGACTCGACCTTCAGATCCTTCATCGCGTATCCGGCGGAAAAGTCGGTCCAGACCGGGCCGAGCGCCCGAAGCGACGTCCGCAACTCGTCGCGGAAGGTATCGCCACCATCGGCGGACGATTCGAACCGCTCGACCGCAAGCGCCCAGAGGTCCTGGATCGCCGCGGCGCGCATCCCGGCCATGGACGCCTTGATTTCCGTGGCGCCCATCGTCGTCGTCGTCGGGCCGAAATCGAACGGGGCAGTCGCCGCCTCGCCGGTCTCGGGCTGATCCGCCGGCTCGGCCGGCGCGAGCTTCATCACCACGACCTCGCGGCTCGACGCGATCGTCTGGACCATGGTGGCGTTGACGAGGCCGGGGCCGCTGTCCGAGGCCTGCCAATCGTATTCGTTCGTTCCGATCGTGGACTGCGTGACGGAGCGCGGGTCTTCCTGACGCATGTCCATCGAGCCGACGCGGCCGGACGAGGTGAGGAAGGTGCCCGTGCTGTCGGCGACCACCCCGCCGTAGCCGCCGTCGTTCAGACGCATGTCGAGGTCGATCGCCTCGCCGTCCGGTCCCGCGGGGGTCACGAAGCGCAGGCGTTCGAAGTATTTGCCCGCGACGTCCCAGTTCCCGTCCGCACGCCGGGACATCTGGAAATCGAACGGGCTGACCTCCAGGGTCACCCCGGAATCGGTGAGGTGCGACATCAGCGGCGACAGGTCCATCGCCACACGGTAGCCCTCGGCATTGGGCGTGATGATCACGTAGCGATCGGCGAAGGCCGCCTTGCCGATGTAGCGCTCCATCCGCTTCTGCAGGGCCAAGGCTTCCTGGCTCGTGCCGGGTTGGGCCAAGGCGGCCGACGCCGTCGACACCAGAAGCGCGAGGGCCGTGGAATGCAGGGTGGACGGGCGCATGTCTGCTCCTTAGCCGGCTCCGTCGGCAACGCGTCCGACGCACCGGCCGACGATAGCGATCCGGGACTGCGAGTCAAAAGACGAAGGGCCGATGACCTTTCGTCAGCCTTCGCGCGCGTCGGGCGCGACGAGGATGGTCCCTGCCTCCTTCGCGGGGCGTTCGCCGCTTGCAGGCGCCGCATCGTGCACGGTCCGGCTGCCCTCCTGCCGTACGGTCCCGTCGAGCACGAGGCGCAGCGCGTGCGGATAGAGCCGGTGCTCTGCGCGCAGGAGACGACCCGCCAGGGCGTCCGGCGTGTCGCCACGCTCCACGGCGATGGCGGCCTGCGCGATGATCGGGCCTTCGTCCATGTCGTCGGTCACGAAATGCACGGTGCAGCCGTGGATCCGCATGCCCGCTTCCAGGACGCGCTCGTGCGTGTGCAGGCCAGGAAAGAGCGGCAGGAGCGAGGGGTGGATGTTGATCATCCGCCCGGCGTAGTGACCGACGAAGAGGGGGGTCAGCAGCCGCATGTAGCCGGCGAGGCAGACGACGTCCGGCCGGAAGGCGTCCAACGTCTCGATCAGGGCTTGCTCATGGGTCGCGCGGTCCTGGTAGTCGCGCTGGTCCACGGCCTTAGCCGGGATGCCGTAGCGTGCGGCCGTGGCCAGCCCTCCGGCGTTCGGCTTGTTGGAGAGCACGGCCACGATCTCGCCGGGATAGGACGGATCCATCGCCGCGCCGATGAGCGCGCTCATGTTGGAGCCGCGGCCCGAGATCAGGACCGCGACGCGCTTTCGGGCTTTCACCGTGCTCACAGGGCGAGCTGTCCGTTGAAGGTCACGGCAGCCTCCGCCTCGCGCGGGAGGACGCGGCCGAGCGGCACCACGGTCTCGCCTTCGCTTTGAAGAACCGCCGCGACGGCCGCGGCTTCCGCCTCGCTGACGACGACGATCATGCCGACGCCGCAGTTGAAGGTGCGCAGCATCTCGGTTTCCGCGATGCCGCCTTGCGCGGCTAGCCAGGAGAAGACCGCCGGGACGGGGATCACCTGGACGTCGATGTCGGCGCGCAGATGCTCCGGCAGGACGCGCGGAATGTTCTCGGGAAAGCCGCCGCCGGTGATGTGGGCGAGCGCCTTGATGCCGTCGCCCGCGCGGATCGCGGCGAGCAGCGGCTTCACGTAGATGCGCGTCGGCTCGATCAGCACCTCGGCGAGGCTCTTGCCCCCGGCCTCGAAAGGGGCCGGCGCGTCGTAACGCGCGCTGGCCTTCTCGACCACGCGCCGCACCAGCGAATAGCCGTTGGAATGGACGCCGGAGGACACGAGGCCGAGGATCACGTCGCCCGACACGAGGTCCGCGCTAGGCAGGAGCCGTCCGCGCTCGGCGGCCCCGACGGCGAAGCCCGCGAGATCGTAGTCCTTTTCGGCGTAGAGGCCAGGCATCTCGGCGGTTTCGCCGCCGATCAGCGCGCAGCCCGCCTGACGGCAGCCCTCGGCGATACCCGCGACGATCGCCTCGCCCTGCGCCGGGTCGAGCTTGCCGGTGGCGAAGTAGTCGAGGAAGAAGAGCGGCTCGGCGCCCTGCACCACGAGATCGTTGACGCACATGGCCACGAGGTCGATGCCGATCGTATCGTGCAGGCCGGTATCGATCGCGATCTTGAGCTTGGTGCCGACGCCGTCGTTGGCGGCCACCAGAACCGGGTCCGAAAAGCCCGCGGCCTTGAGGTCGAACAGCCCGCCGAATCCGCCGATCTCGCCGTCGGCCCCGGGGCGGCGGGTCGAACGGACCAGCGGCTTGATCCGGCGCACGAGTTCGTTGCCCGCGTCGATGTCGACGCCGGCTTGGGCATAGGTCAATCCGGTCTTGGCGGTATCGGTCATGGCGTGGCCCTCTTTGGTTTGCGGGTTCGCATGATCAAGCCGACCGGGCAAGACGTCCGTCTACGGCTTTCAAGCGTTTTGCGCCGCGTATTCGGCCAGAAGCCTCGGAAAATCGCTCGGAGCGGGGAAGCGTTCAAAGCTGCGCGCCGCAGGGATGCGCAGCCAGGGCAACCTCTCCGACGTATAGGTCTCAATGAACGGGGCCATGTCGGCCACGCCCTCGAGGATCGGTGTCCGCACGTTGACGAACCCGTCCATTCCCTCGGGCCGTGTGAAGGCCCAGGTGAGGCAGTGGGCGCAGAAGTGGTGCCGCTGGGCGCCGTGCAACCCGCCGATCTGCGTCTCGCCCAGGTCGATCGAGACGTCCTCGGCGCGAAACAGCGCGGAGAGCGAGAAGGCACTGGCCGTCATCGACTGGCAGCCGGTGCAGTGACAGGCCATGGTCAACATCGGGCGCCCGGGGACTGAAAGTTTTAGCCGCCCGCAGCGGCATCGGCCTCGAATGACGTCCTTCATCGCTCACCACCTTCCGTCCGAGCCTCTTGACCCGATTCCGGCCGCCTGCCTATCTCGACTTCGTTCGCGCACGCCCGATTTTTCCGCAAGCGCGAACGGAGGCAATGCATGGTCCGCGATCGAAGCCGGCTTCTCAAGCGCCAGGTCCTGTTCTGGAGCCTCGCCGCGCTCGCCGTGATCCTGTTCCTGTGGCTGTTCCGAGGGATCCTCCTGCCCTTCGTCCTGGGCATGGTGATGGCCTACTTCCTCGATCCGATCGCGGACTGGCTGGCGCGGCGGGGGCTGTCGCGGCTTGCGGCCAGCATCCTGATCCTTGTGATGTTCGTGATCGTCATCGCGCTCGTGCTCCTGGTGCTCGTGCCGGTGATCGGGGGGCAGATCACGGGCTTCATCGCGCGCCTGCCGCAATATCTCGGGCGCCTGCAGGAACTGGCCGACGACCTGCGCACCGGCCCGCTCTCCCGCTTCATCGAAAGCGACCAACAGTCGGTCCAGCAGGACTTCCAGGCGCTGGTCCGCCAGCTCTCCGGTTTCGTGACGGGCTTCGTCGCCTCGCTCTGGACATCGAGCCTCGCGGTCGTAAACTTCCTGTCGCTGTTCGTGGTCACGCCGGTCGTCGCCTTCTACCTGCTTCTCGACTGGGACCGGATGATCGTGAAGATCGACGCCCTCGTGCCGCGCCAACACGTGGCGACGGTGCGGCGCCTCGCCCGCGAGATCGACCGGTCGGTCGCGGGGTTCGTGCGCGGGCAGGGCAGCGTGTGCCTGATCCTCGGCACCTACTACGCCGTCGGACTGACGCTGGTCGGGCTGAACTTCGGTCTTCTGATCGGCTTCTTCGCCGGCCTGATCTCCTTCGTGCCCTATGTCGGTTCGGCGGTCGGCCTCGTGATCGCGCTGGGCGTGGCGCTGGTCCAGTTCTCGCCGGACTGGATCTGGGTCGCGGCAGCTGCGGGGGTCTTCCTGTCCGGCCAGTTCATCGAGGGCAACATCCTGCAGCCCAAGCTCGTCGGCGCTTCGGTCGGCCTCCACCCGGTGTGGCTGATGTTCGCGCTCTTCGCCTTCGGCGCCGTCTTCGGCTTCGTCGGCCTTTTGATCGCCGTCCCGGCGGCGGCGGCGGTCGGCGTCCTCGTTCGCTTCGCGCTGCAGAAGTATCTCGAGAGCGAGATGTATTTCGGCCGGGAGCTTCCGCCCGCTCCGCAAGCCATCCAGATCGAGGGCGATGGTCTCAACGCCGCGATCAGCGGCCAGTTCGATCCGCGAGAGGGCAAGTCGGACTGACCTCATGAAGCAGCCGCGTCAGATTCCGCTGGACCTCCCGGCGCTCTCCTCGCTGTCGCGCGACGACCTCGTCGTCGGCTCGGCCAATGCCCTGGCGGTGGAAGCGATCGACGCCTGGCCGGACTGGCCGCATCCCGTCGTGGTGATCGCGGGTCCGCCGGGCGCCGGCAAGACGCATCTCGCCTCCGCCTGGTCCGAAGCCGCCGAGGCGCGGCGCTGGACGCCGGACGACCGCGCCCCCCCGGCCGGCGGCGTGCCCTTCGCCGTGCTGGTCGAAGACGTCGATCGCGTTCCTTACGACGAACACGGCCTGTTCGCCCTCCTCAACGCCGCTCGGCTCGGCGGCGGCACGGTGCTCCTGACATCGCGAAAGACGGCGGGCGAGATCGACATCGCGCTGCCCGATTTCCTCTCGCGGCTGCGCGCGGCGACAGCCATCGCGCTTCGGGCGCCGGACGAGGATCTTCTCGCCGGCGTCGTCATGAAGCTCGCGGCCGACCGGCAGATCGCGATCGAGCCCAAGGTCGTCGCCTTTGCTCTCTCGCGCATGGAGCGTTCGTTCGAGGCGGCGGTGGACTTCGTGCGTCGCGTCGATCGCGCGGCGCTGGCGGGCAAGGAGCGCATCGGGCGGGGCCTCGCCCAGCGCATCCTCGGCGAGATGGCTGTGGAAACGAATCCATCGTCATGAAACAGTCGCGGGAGGCCGCTAAGCGACCAGCACTCCCGCCTTCAGGAACCGCAGAGCCATCATGAGCGACACCAGCGTCTCCGAGCAGTCCAAGCCCAGCCGGCCGTCGTCGCGTCGCCGTGCCGCCGGAGGGACGCCGAACGGAGAAGTGCCGCTCAAGGTCGAGACGGTCAGCCCGGAGCCCGCCTCCGAAGAGCCCGAGCCGGACCAGCCGCTGATGGAAGCCATCGGTATCCTGCCGGCCCCTGTGCCGCCGGTTCAGGTTCCGACGACCGAGGAACTGCCGGCCGACCGCTACGTCAATCGCGAGGTGTCCTGGCTCCAGTTCAACCGCCGTGTTCTGGAGGAATCACAGAACCTCAATCATCCGCTGCTCGAGCGCGTTCGCTTCCTGTCGATCTCGGCGGGCAATCTGGACGAGTTCTTCATGGTGCGCGTCGCCGGCCTGGCGGGGCAGGTGCGCGCGAGCCTCGCCGTGCGGAGCGACGACGGCCTCCTGCCGCAGGAGCAGCTCGACCGTGTTCTCAACGAGGTCGGCCAGCTCCAGGAGGAGCAGCAGGCGTCCTTGGCCGAGCTGGTCAAGGCACTGCGTGCCGAGAACATCCTGATCGTCGGCGCGGGCGAATTGAAGAAGGACGACCGCGCCTGGCTCGAGCGCCACTTCGACGAGGCGATCTTCCCGGTCCTGACGCCGCTGTCGGTCGATCCGGCGCACCCGTTCCCGTTCATTCCGAACCTCGGCTTCTCCATGGCGCTGGCGCTCATCCGCGAGCGCGACTCGCAGACCATGAACGCGCTCCTGCGCCTGCCGACCGCCCTCCAGCGCTTCGTCGAGATGCCGCTGACCGACACGGGCGTCGCCCGCTTCGTGCCGCTGGAAAGCGTCGTGGCGCTCTTCATCTCCAAGCTCTTCCCGGGATACCGGGTGCGCGGGCAGGGCACCTTCCGCATCATCCGCGACTCCGACATTGAGGTCGAGGAGGAGGCCGAAGACCTCGTCCGCCTGTTCGAGACCGCGCTGAAGCGTCGCCGTCGCGGCTCGGTGATCCGCATCGAGTTCGACCACGTGATGCCCGAAAGCTTGCGCAACTTCGTGGCGAGCGAGCTGAACGTATCGGAATCGCGCGTCTCGGTGATGGACGGGATGCTGGCGCTCGACGCCGTGTCGCAGATCGTGAAGCTGCCGCGCGACGACCTGAAGTTCGCGCCCTACCTTCCGCGCTTCCCCGAGCGCATCCGCGAGCACAACGGCGACTGCTTCGCCGCGATCCGCGAGAAGGACATCGTCATCCACCACCCCTACGAATCGTTCGACGTGGTGGTGCAGTTCCTACGTCAGGCGGCGTCCGACCCGAACGTGGTCGCCATCAAGCAGACGCTCTACCGGACCTCCAACGACTCGCCGATCGTGCGCGCGCTGATCGACGCGGCCGAGGCTGGCAAGTCGGTTACGGCGCTGGTCGAGCTCAAGGCCCGCTTCGACGAGGAGGCCAACATCAAGTGGGCGCGCGATCTGGAGCGCGCCGGCGTGCAGGTCGTCTTCGGCTTCATCGAGAAGAAGACGCACTCCAAGCTCTCGCTCGTCGTCCGCCGCGACGAGGGGAAGATCGTGTCCTTCTGCCATATCGGCACGGGCAACTATCACCCGATCACCGCCAAGATCTACACGGACCTGTCCTACTTCACGGCCGATCCGGACATCGCGCACGACGTCTCGCTGATCTTCAACTACATCACGGGCTATGCCGAGCCGACGGATCTGCGCAAGATCGCGATCTCGCCGCTGACGCTGCGCAAGCGCATCCTCCAGATGATCGAGGAGGAGATCGCGCACGAGAAGGCCGGTCGGCAGGGCCAGATCTGGTTCAAGATGAACTCGCTGGTCGATCCGCAGATCATCGACGCGCTCTACCGGGCCAGCCAGGCGGGCGTCGAGATCGATCTCGTGGTGCGCGGCATCTGTTGCCTCAAGCCCCGCGTGCCGGGCCTGTCCGACAATATCCGCGTGAAGTCGATCGTCGGACGCTTCCTGGAGCACAGCCGCATATTCTGCTTTGGCGCCGGCCACGGCTTGCCTTCGGAAAAGGCGATCGTCTACATGGGTTCGGCCGACATGATGCCCCGAAATCTCGATCGGCGAGTCGAAACGCTGGTGCCCATCACGACGCCTACGGTCCACAGCCAGGTCCTGTCGCAAATCATGTTGGCCAACATCCTGGACAACCAGCAGAGCTGGTCGGTCCTGTCGGACGGCACGTCGCGGCGGATCGCTCCGTCGGAAGGCGAGCAGCCCTTCAACGCCCAGCGCTATTTCATGACCAATCCCAGCCTGTCGGGACGCGGAAAGGCACTGAAGACGAATGCTCCCAAGCTCATCGCGAGACAACGTGCGGAGCATTCCCGCTTCGACTGACGAAGCGGCCCATGGACGGCTGCCGGGCCGCGTGCCCGTCGCCGTCGTGGACATCGGGTCTAACTCGGTGCGCCTCGTGGTCTACGAGGGCAACAGCCGGGCGCCGACCATGCTGTTCAACGAGAAGGTGCTGAGCGGTCTCGGCCGCGGTCTCGCCGCGACCAACCGCCTGGACGACAAGGCGGTCGCCAGCGCCATCTCGGCGCTCACCCGCTTTCGCGCCCTGTGCGATCAGTTCCGCGTCGGCGAGATCCATCCGATCGCGACGGCTGCCGCCCGCGAGGCGACCAACGGTCCGGACTTCGTCCGCGCGGCGGAAGCGGCCATCGGCGTCCCTATCACCATCCTGTCGGGAGCCGACGAGGCCCGCTTTGCCGCCGAGGGCGTCATCGCCGGTTTCCACGCGCCCAACGGCATCACGGGCGATCTTGGAGGAGGCAGCCTCGAGATCGTCGACGTGGCGGACGGGCGGATCGGCAACGGCGTGACCATGCCGCTCGGCGGACTGCGCCTGCAGGACATGTCCAGCGGCGACCTCGCCCGGGCCAGACAGATCGCCGACAGCCACATGCAGTCCACCGGCTTCGCTCCGATCGCCGCAGGTCGACCGTTCTACGCTGTCGGCGGGACGTGGCGGAACCTGATGAAGCTGCACATGGAGCAGACCGGCTACCCGATCCATGTGATGCACGGCTATTCGGTGAAGCCTGCCGACCTCGCCGACTTCCTCGCCGCGGTCGTGAAGAACGACCCCGAAAAGCTGCCCGGTATCGCCGCCATCTCTCGCAACCGCCGCTCGCTGCTCGCCTTCGGCGCCGTCGCGCTCCAGGCTGTCATCCAGACGCTCAGGCCCTCCGAGATCGTCATGTCGGCCTATGGCGTGCGCGAGGGGTATCTCCACGAACGCCTGCCCGACGAAGAGAAGGCCAAGGACCCGCTGCTCGAAGCCGCACACGAGCTCTCGTTCCTCCGTTCGCGCTCGCCGCGCCACAACGAGGAACTGATCGACTGGTCCACCCGCACGTTCACGGCGCTCGGCATCGCCGAATCGGTGAGCGAGCAGCGGCTGCGCAAGACGGCCTGCCTCCTCACCGACATCGCCTGGCGCGCCCATCCCGACTATCGCGGTACGCAGGCCTATTCGCTGGTCCTCAACGCGGCGTTTCCCGCGATCGACCATCCCGGCCGCGCCTATCTCAGCCTGGCCAACTACTATCGCTACGAGGGTGAGTTCGATCCGGTCGACGTCGAGCGCCTGAACAGCATCCTGGATGCGCGCATGCTTCAGCTCGCACGCATCCTGGCCTCCCTTTTCCGCGTGACCTACCTTCTGACGGCGGCGATGCCGGGCGTCCTGGAGCGCCTGCGTTGGGCGCAGGACCCTCGCGGCGGCTTCACATTGGTGGTGCCGAAGGACCTCGGCGGGCTCGTGGGCGAGCGGCCGGACGCGCGCCTTCAGGCCTTCGCCCGTGTGGTCGAGCGGACGCTGCGCCTCGAAGTGCGCTGAACCTTATCGTTAAAGCGTCGCGCCCGACCTCGCCGGCCGGGCGTCCGTTCAGAGCTTGACCACCTCGACGCGACGGTTGCGGTAGACCAGCGCGGACTGGCCCTCCAGAAGCTCCAGCGCCCGGTTGCCGAAGAGTTCCCGCCGCCAGCCTTCCAGCGCCGGCACCTCGGCATCGGCACCCTTCACGGCGAGCTTTTCCAGATCGTCGCCGGACGCGATCAGCCGGCCGGCCACCCCGCGCTCGTCCACCACGATCTTCAGGAGCACGCGCAGGAACTCCACCGCCGACGCCGTGCCTTCCGGCTGGTTAGGCGGACGCGGGATCGGGGGCAGCTCGTTCTTCGGGATCGCCAGAGCGCGCGCTACGGCCGCCAGGATTTCGCGCCCCGCGGCGGAGCGCTCGAACCCCTTCGAGACGGTGCGCAGACGCGAGAGCGCCGCCTCGTCCTTGGGCTGCTGCTGGGCGATCTCGTAGACCGCGTCGTCCTTGAGAATGCGCGAGCGCGGCTGGTCGCGCTGCCGCGCCTCGCGCTCACGCCAAGCCGCGACTTCTTTTAGAACAGCGAGTTCGATCGGCTTCCTCACGCGAAGCTTCAAGCGCCGCCACGCGTCGTCCGGGTGGATGTCGTAGGTGGCGGGATCGGTGAGAACGGCCATCTCGTCGGCCAGCCAGCCCTCGCGCCCCTCGACGGCGAGTGCCGCCTTCAGGAAGCGATAGGCGTCGCGCAGGTAGGTGACGTCCGCCAGCGCGTATTCGAGCTGGTCGTCCGACAGTGGCCGGCGGCGCCAGTCGGTGAAGCGGGAGGTCTTGTCGATCCGGCCCTTGGAGGTCCGGGCGACGAGCTGGTCGTAGGCGATCGACTCGCCGAAGCCGCAGACCATGGCGGCGACCTGCGTGTCGAACAGCGGCTCAGGGATGAGGCCGCCGAGCTTGTGGACGATTTCAACGTCCTGCCGCGCGGCATGGAACACCTTGATGACGTGCGTGTCGGCCATCAGCGCGAAGAACGGGGCGAGGTCGATGCCTGGGGCCAGCGGATCGACCAGAACGGCGAGATCGTCCGAGGCCATCTGGATCAGGCACAGCTCGGGCCAGAACGTCGTCTCGCGGATGAATTCGGTATCGACCGTGACGAACTCGGCGCGGGACAGGGTCTTGCACGCCTCTTCGAGGGCGGCGGTCGTGGTGATCGGCTCCATCCGCCCTTATAGGCAGAGTTCGCCGCCATTGGCATCGCTAGGTTAACGGCCTCGGTGCTTTCCACCGTTTTCGATTCCGACGCTCGCCCGGCAATCGCGTCGATCTCGCTGACATGAGCGATCGAATCGGAGGAGGATGTAGCGAATGCCCGGCATTGCCGGGCCGAAGTGCCAAGATTCTTGACAGGATGGCACCTGCATGCGCTTGTCCGCCCGAATTTCGGGTCGGCGCGCCGTCAACGCGGTCGCGCGACCCACCGGATCAGCCGAGAGACAACGCCATGCATCGCTACCGCTCCCATACCTGCGCCGCGCTTCGCCCTGAGCATGTCGGGAACACGGTGCGCCTGTCGGGCTGGGCGCACCGCATCCGCGACCATGGCGGCCTGCTCTTCATCGACCTGCGCGATCACTACGGCCTGACGCAGATCGTGGTGGACCCCGAGTCGCCCGCCTTCAAGATGGCCGAGACCGTGCGCGGCGAGTGGGTCATCCGCATCGACGGTGAGGTGAAGGCAAGGACGCCCGAGACGGTCAACGCCAAGCTGCCGACCGGCGAAGTCGAGGTCTTCGCGCGCGAGATCGAGGTGCTGGGGCCGGCCAAGGAACTGCCGCTGCCCGTCTTCGGCGAGCCGGAGTACCCGGAGGACGTGCGTCTGCGCTACCGCTTCCTGGATCTGCGCCGCGAGACGCTCCACCGCAACATCATGCGTCGGACGCAGGTCGTCGCCTCCATGCGCCGCCGCATGAACGAGATCGGCTTCAACGAATTCCAGACGCCGATCCTCACGGCTTCGAGCCCGGAGGGCGCGCGCGACTTCCTGGTGCCGTCGCGCCTTCACAACGGCATGTTCTACGCGCTGCCGCAGGCGCCGCAGCAGTACAAGCAGCTGCTGATGATGTCGGGCTTCGATCGCTATTTCCAGATCGCGCCCTGCTTCCGCGACGAGGATCCGAGGGCCGACCGCTTCTACGGCGAGTTCTACCAACTCGATCTTGAAATGAGTTTCGTCGAGCAGGAGGACATCTTCCAGACGATGGAGCCGGTGATCCGCGGCATCTTCGAGGAGTTCGCGGACGGCAAGCCGGTCAGCCAGACCTTCCGCCGCATCCCTTATGCCGAGTCGATCCGCCGCTACGGCTCCGACAAGCCGGACCTGCGCAACCCAATCGAGATGCAGGCCGTGACCGAGCATTTCGCCGGCTCCGGCTTCAAGGTCTTCGCCAACATGATCGCGTCCGACCCGGCCGTCGAGGTCTGGGCGATCCCGGCCAAGACCGGCGGAAGCCGCGCCTTCTGCGACCGGATGAACGCCTGGGCGCAGGGCGAGGGGCAGCCCGGCCTCGGCTACATCTTCTGGCGCGAGGAGGACGGCAAGCTCGGTGGTGCCGGGCCGCTGGCCAAGAACATCGGCGAGGAGCGGACGGAAGCCGTGCGCACCCAGCTCGTCCTCGAAGCGGGGGACGCCTGCTTCTTCGTCGCGGGTCGTCCCGAGAAGTTCTACGCCTTCGCGGGCTCGGCGCGCACGCGGGTCGGCGAGGAGCTGAACCTCGTCGATCGCGACCGGTTCGAACTCGCCTGGATCATCGATTTCCCGTTCTACGAATGGGACGAGGACAACAAGAAGGTGGACTTCGCCCATAACCCGTTCTCGATGCCGCAGGGCGGCATGGAGGCGCTGCAGGGGCAGGAGCCGTTGGCGATCAAGGCGTTTCAGTACGACATCGTCTGCAACGGCTTCGAGATCGCGTCGGGCGGCATCCGCAACCAACTCCCCGAGGTGATGGTCAAGGCCTTCGAGATCGCCGGCTACAGCCAGGCCGACGTCGAGGAGCGCTTCGGCGGCCTCTACCGCGCCTTTCAGTACGGCGCGCCGCCGCATGGCGGCATGGCGGCGGGCGTCGATCGCATCGTCATGCTCCTCTGCGGTGCCAAGAACCTACGCGAGATCGCGCTGTTCCCGATGAACCAGCAGGCGCACGACCTCCTCATGGGCGCCCCCGCCGAGGCGACCCCGGCGCAGCTCCGCGAACTCGGCATCCGCACGATCCCGCAGGCGCCGAAGGGCTGAATCGAGCGCCGGCATACTCGGGTCAAGCCCGAGGATGCCGGCCTAGGGGAAGGATGTTCGAGTGGAAGGTAAAAGGGCGCCGCGGAGCCCTTTTTCATGCCTCTTTTGCGAATGAATATTCGCCTGCCGGCTCCCACGGCCCTCCGCGATAGTGCCAGAGGAGGAGGCCGGTGCCGCGCGCCTCGAACGGCGCGAACCCGGCCTTCAACTCGGCGCAGAGCGCCTTGGCCTCGGCGGCCGGCGCCTTGTTCTGGATGGTGACATGCGGCGAGAAGCCCGCCGCGTCCTGGCGCTCCAGAAGGCCGGACCAGCGTTCGGCCAGTTCCGCGCGAAGGCGCTTCAGCGGCTTGCAGTCGATGACATAGGCCGAGCCATAGCCGAGGAAGCGGATCGACTCGACTGCGAGCGCCATCGGCGCCGTCTCCGCTGCCAGCGCGGCGAGGTCGCGGTGGATCTCCGGCCAGCGCTCGCCCGGCAGCTTGTGGAACAGGGTGAGATGCGCAGGAATCATGTTGCGTGCCGGCGGGAAGTGCCGGCGGCGCATCGTGTCGAAGTGTTCGAAACTCGCCGCGTCGAAGCGCATGGTGAGGATCAGCGGGGCGAGGTCCACGCCGATCCCCGATCCGTCAGTTGCCCGAGGTGACCGTCAGGTTCAGCACCTGCGGCAGCGTCTGCGGTGCACCCATGGCGGCGCCCAGGATCTGCGTCGCAGGGACCGGAGCCGGCGGCGCGATGGAGATGCGGAGTGCTTCCGGATTCTCGAGGAAGTCCTTGACCGCGGCCGTCACCTCGGCCTGGAACTCGGCGTTCTGGAGATAGGCGAGCGCCAGCGGCAGCGAGCCGACGAGACCGGTGACCATCTGCTCGCGCGTCTGGTTGGCCTGCTTCGCGTAGTAGTCGAGCAGGCGGTTGGTCAGCGAGTCGTCGGTGAAGGAGAGCTGCGCCGACTGGAGGTAGAGCTGCGAAATCAGCCCGATCACCGCCATGCCGCTTGCATCGTTCTGCCCGCCGCTCGCCTGCATCTGCTGGCTGAGCTGCGTCAGAGATTGGATGAAGCTCGGCGTATAACCCGTTATGGTGTAGGAGAAATCCAGCGTTCCCGCATCGTCCACGGTGACCTTCAGCGGGTCCAGCGTCAGCGCGCCGGACTGCGGGGTCCAGGACGCGTTGCCCGACATGCTGCCGGCGAGCTGCGCATAGCCGAGCTCGCGCATGGTGGCCTTGGCAGGCGTCTCCTCGGTCGTCGCCGCTTGCGTGTCCGCGGTGAAGCGCTGGACGCCGAACGTGCCGGTATAGCCGCTCTCGGCAGTGCCGGCCGTGCGCAGCTCCGCCGTCTCCAGCGAGAAGACGGGACGTCCCTCCTGCTCGACGTTCATCGAGCCGAGGGCCAGCCGGTCGAACAGCAGAGGCGAAACGGCCGTAGCAGCCGGGGCCGTGCCGGCGATCTGCAGTCCCTCGACCACCATGCCGCTGGCACGTGTGCGCGTCGGGCCTTCCGTCACGTCCACGTCGCCGGGGGCCACGCGCCCCACACGCCAGCCTTCGGGCGTCGAACCGGTGACGCTCTCGAAGCGCAGGTCGCCGAGCGAGGTCGCGTCGCCGGCGGCAGCGCCGGTGCCGCGCAGGGTCGTTCCGGAAAGGAGCACGTCGTCGCCTTCGCTGGTCGCGCCGCTGTAGCTCAGTTCCACCTGCTGCTCGGCCATGATCGCCTTCAGCCGCTCGGCGAAGGCCTGGGCGTCGGCGGCCAGCGAGGAGGTCGTGCCCGCCAGCACGAAGGCGAGACCCGCGACGATGCGGCGGGACGGGAGGACGCGCATGAAGACACCTTTCCAACGGTGACGAAATCCGGAGACCGAATCGGTTATGCCGAGACAACCCCCGGACGGTGCCGCTAATATGGCCCGTCCCCCGGCGGTGGAAAGGGAGAATTAGAGGCAGGGGCGAGGCCGGTCGCGGTTTGTTCTCCTCTTGTTCCTGTGCGTGCTTTGCGATATGGCCCAAGGCCATGGGCAAGCCAGTGGACACCCCGCCGAACGGCGGCGACATCGAACCGATCGACCTCAAGGCGGCGCTGGAGGAGCGATACCTCGCCTATGCGCTGTCCACGATCATGGGCCGTGCGCTGCCCGACGTGCGCGACGGGTTGAAGCCGGTTCACCGACGCATCGTCCACGCCATGCGAGTGCTCAAGCTCGACCCCGGGCAGGGCTACAAGAAGTGCGCCCGCATCGTCGGCGACGTGATGGGCAAGTTCCACCCGCACGGCGACGCCTCGATCTACGACGCGCTGGTGCGCCTCGCGCAGGACTTCTCGATCCGCTACCCGCTGATCGACGGGCAGGGCAACTTCGGCAACGTTGACGGCGATAGCGCGGCAGCCATGCGCTACACCGAGGCGCGCATGACCGAGGTGGCGACGCTGATCCTGCGCGGCATCGACGAGAACGCCGTCGACTTCCGCCCGACCTACAACGAGGAGGACCAGGAGCCGGTCGTCCTGCCCGGCGCCTTCCCGAACCTCCTGGCCAACGGCTCGTCCGGCATCGCCGTCGGTATGGCGACGTCGATCCCGCCGCACAATGCCGCCGAGATCTGCGACGCCGCGCTCAAGCTGATCGAGCAGCCGGACGCCGACACCGACGCCCTGCTCAAGTTCGTCCAGGGGCCGGACTTCCCGACGGGCGGCGTCGTGGTCGACGGGCGCGAGACGATCCGCGAGGCCTATGCGACCGGGCGCGGCTCGTTCCGCGTTCGCGCGCGTTGGGAGAAGGAGGAGCAGGGCCGGGGCGGCTACGTCATCGTCGTGACCGAAATTCCGTATCAGGTGCAGAAGTCGCGCCTGATCGAGAAGATCGCCGACCTCCTGACGGCCAAGCGCCTGCCGCTGCTCGCCGATATCCGCGACGAATCGGCCGAGGACGTGCGGATCGTGCTGGAGCCCAAGGCGCGCAACGTCGATCCCGTGCTCCTGATGGAATCGCTGTTCCGGCTGACGGACCTCGAATCGCGCATCCCGATGAACATGAACGTGCTTTCGGGCGGCAAGGTGCCGAGGGTCATGTCGCTGCGCGAGGTGCTGGTCGAATGGCTGGCGCACCAGCGCGAGGTGCTGGTCCGTCGCTCGCAATACCGTCTCGACCAGATCGAACGGCGGCTGGAGATCCTCGGCGGCTACATCATCGCCTTCCTCAACCTCGACGAGGTGATCCGCATCATCCGCGAGGAGGACGAGCCGAAGGCCGTCCTGATGGAGACGTTCCAGCTCACCGACGTACAGGCCGAGGCGATCCTCAACATGCGCCTGCGCAGCTTGCGCAAGCTGGAGGAGTTCGAGCTCAAGCGCGAGTTCGACACGCTCTCCGAGGAGCGGGCGGAGAAGCAGGCGCTGCTCGGCTCGGACAAGCTGCAATGGGACAAGGTCGCGGGCGAGATCCGCGAGGTCCGCGAGACCTTCTCCAAGAAGACCAAGCTCGGCAAGCGGCGCACGCTCTTCGCCGACGCGCCGGAGCATTCGTCGGACGACATCGCCGTCGCTCTGATCGAGAAGGAGCCGGTGACCATCGTCCTGTCGAAGAAGGGCTTCCTGCGCGCCATGCGCGGGCACCTGACGGACCTGTCGGGCCTGACCTTCCGCGAGGGTGACGGGTTGAAGCTGGCCTTCCCGGCGCTGACCACCGACAAGCTCGTCTTCCTCTCGACCAACGGCCGCGCCTTCACGCTGGGCGCGGACAAGCTGCCGGGCGGGCGCGGGCATGGCGATCCGATCCGCCTTGCGATCGAACTGGAGGACGACCAGGACATCGCGCTCGGCTTCGTGCCGGACCCGGCGGGCAAGCGTCTTCTGGCATCGAGCGACGGCAACGGCTTCGTGGTGGCCGAGGGCGAACTGGTCTCCTCGACCCGCAAGGGCAAGCAAATCCTCAACGTCGCCGAGCCCGTGCGCCTCGTGCGCGCCGAGCGGATCGGGGCGGGCGACGCGGTGGCCGTCGTCGGCGACAATCGCAAGATGCTGGTGTTCCCGCTGGCGCAGGTGCCCGAGATGGTGCGCGGCAAGGGCGTTCGCCTCCAGCGCTTCAAGGACGGCGGGCTGCTCGACCTCAAGGTGTTCAAGCTCGCCGAGGGCCTGAGCTGGACCGATCCGGCCGGTCGCGTCTTCACGCGCTCGGAAGCCGAGCTGATGGAATGGCGCGGAGACCGGGCGCAGGCCGGGCGGCTGGTACCGAAGGGCTTTCCGAAGAGCGGCCAGTTCGGCTGATTCGCCGGGCCGGATACGCAGGGAGTCGACAAGCCGGCCCCATCTGCGCATGAACGCCTGCATGCGCAGATGAAGAGAATGCCGCATGCCGAGAATCGAATCCGCCGGGGCAAGGACCCGTTTCCGTCGAGCGCCGATGATGCGCCGCTCGCGCGTCGCCTTATGGTCAGCGCGGGCCTGGCGGCCGCGACTGGTCTTCTGGCTGGGCGCCCTGACGGTGGGCTTGGTCAGCGTCGCCTTCGCCAAGCTCGCCGACGGCGCCCAACAGCTGTTCGGCACCATGACCTCGGCCTCCGGCTTCGGCACGGCCTTGATGCTGCTGGTGCCGCCGCTCGGCTTCGCGCTGTGCAGCTATCTGGCGATCACTTTCTTCCCCAATTCGGGCGGCAGCGGCATCCCCCAGGCGATCGCCGCCCGGCATCTTGAAACCCATGCCGAGCGGCAGCGTCTCCTGTCGCTGAAGGTCGGGTTCGGCAAGGTCGTTCTTACCCTGGCCGGGCTCCTTTCCGGCGCGTCGATCGGGCGGGAAGGACCGACCGTGCAGGTCGGGGCCGCCATCATGATGGCGGTGGGGCGGGCCGGGGGCGCGGCGCAGGAGCGGGCGCTGATCCTGGCGGGCTCTGCGGCCGGCATCGCCGCTGCCTTCAACACGCCGCTCGCCGGCATCGTCTTCGCCATCGAGGAGATGGGTAAGACCTACCAGGCGCGCACCAACGGACTGGTGATCTCGGCTGTCGTGGTCGCGGGCCTCGCCTCGCTCGCGCTGAACGGCAACTACACGTATTTCGGTGGAAGCGACGCGGTGGTGGGCTCTGCCGGAGACTGGCTCCTGGTCGGCGTCTGCGGCGTCGGGGGCGGGGCCGTCGGTGCCCTGTTCAGCGCAAGCGCCTTGGCCTGCCTGAAGCGGCTGAGGCGCTGGACGGGCGGAGCCCGGCGACGCATCGTCGGCGCCGCCGCCGTCTGCGGCCTCCTCGTCGCGGTGATCGGTCTGGCGTCGGGCGGCGCCACGTTCGGAACCGGCTACGAACAGGCCCGCACGGCGATCGAGGGCGGCCCGCTGTCGCCGCTCTATTTCGCCGGCAAGTTCCTCGCCGGGCTCGCCTCCATGGTCTCCGGCATTCCCGGCGGCATCTTCGCGCCGTCGCTGGCCGTCGGCGCCGGACTCGGCTCGACGATCGGCCTTCTTGTCGGGGGCAGCGGGGGGCTCGCGGCGATGCTGGGCATGACCGGCTACTTCGCGGGTGTCGTGCAGGCGCCGATGACCGCCTTCGTGATCATCATCGAGATGACGGGGAGCCAGTCCAACGTCGTTCCGGTGATGCTGACAGCGCTGCTCGGCTTCGGAACGGCCCGGCTGATCTCAGGAGCGCCGCTCTATCACAGCCTGTCGCGCGACTTCGTGGCCGAAGCCCTGCGGCGGCGTCGCGCGCAGGAGGGTCGGGCATGATCGGGCGCTGGGGCTGGGCCATCCGCCGCGTCACCCGGCGCATTTGGTTTCGGGCGGGGCTGTTCTCGCTGCTCGGGGTCGCGACCGCGCTTCTCGGCGCCTGGGCCGATCCCTTCATTCCCTTGAGCATCTCGACGACGATCGGATCGGACGCGGTCGACAACATCCTCGGCATCCTCGCATCCTCGATGCTGACGGTGACGACCTTCTCGCTCTCGACGATGGTGTCGGCCTATTCCGCCGCCACCAGCAACGTCACCCCGCGCGCCAACGTCCTGATCATGGAGGACGCGACGACGCAGAACGTGCTGTCGACCTTCATCGGCACGTTCCTGTTCAGCCTGGTCGGGATCATCGCGCTGTCCACAGGCACATACGGCGAGCAGGGCCGGGCCATCCTGTTCGGCGTGACGATCCTGGTGATCGGCTTCATCCTCGTGACTCTTCTGCGCTGGATCGACCACCTGTCGCGGCTCGGACGCGTCACGGAGACGACGCAGCGCGTGGAGGATGCGGCAGTGGCGGCCGTGCGCCAGCGGCGCCGGACGCCCTATCTCGGCGGGCGGCCGCTGCTCGACCGGCAGGACGACGTGCCGGCCGGCGCGCGTTACCTGCGTCCGTCCTCGATCGGCTACATCCAGCACATCGACATCGAGGCGCTGTCCGAACTGGCTACGAATTCCGGGTGCCGGATCTACGTGCTGCGCCTTCCGGGCGAGTTCGCCGACACGACCGCGCCGATCGCGGCGGTCCACGACGGCGGCGAGATCGATGCGGCGGCGCTCCTCGGCTGCTTCACCGTGGGCGATCGCCGTTCGTTCGACCAGGACCCTCGCTTCGGCGTCTGCGTTCTGACGGAAGTCGCCAGCCGTGCCTTGTCGCCCGCGACCAACGACCTCGGCACGGCCGTCGACGTCATCGGCCGCCAATTGCGAGTGCTCGCCGCCTGGGCGGAGCCTGCCGAGGAGGAGGACTGCGGGATCGACAACGTCTTCGTGCCTCCGATCCGGTCCGAGGATCTCTTCGACGACGCGTTCCTGGCGCTGTCTCGCGACGGCGCAAGCATGGTGGAGGTCGGAATGCGGCTTCAGAAGGCGCTGCTGACGTTGGCGCGCATCGACCACCCCGATTTCGCGGTCGCGGCGCGGCGACACTCGGAGGAGACCCTGGCGCGCGCCGAGATCGCGCTGGCGCTGGAAGCCGACAAGAAGCGCCTGCGCGCCATCGCCGCCCGCGTGGGGATGGTTCGCTGACGGCTAGAACGAGCGCCGGGGTTCCGGCGATCAGGGCCCTGCGTTCGCCGGCTCCGCGTATCGCTCCCAGCCCTTGGCCATCAGGTGCTCCTGCGGCTGGAAGCGGATCTTGTACTGCATCTTGCGCGAGCCCTCGACCCAATAGCCGAGATAGAGGTAGGGCAGGCCGAGTTCGCGCGTGCGGCGGATGTGGTCGAGGATCATGAAGGTGCCGAGACTGCGGTCCACCGCGTCCGGGCGGTAGAACGAGTAGACCATCGACATGCCGTCGGCCATGACGTCGCTCAGCGCGACCGCCATCAGGTCCTCGTCGGAGCGGCCGGTGATGCGATAGTCCGGGCCGCGGCGGCGATACTGGATGAGCCGCGTGTCGACCTGGCTGTCCTCCACCATCATGGCGTAGTCGACGCCCGTCATCTCCGCCATGCCGCCGCTGGCGTGGCGCGCCTCGAGATAGCGGCGGAAGAGGGCGAACTGCTCGGACGTGGGCGCCGCATCGGTCATCTCGCCGAAGAGGTCGGCGTTGGTCTGGAGAACGCGCCGCATGTTCCGCGACGGCTCGAACTCGTCCACCAAGATGCGAACGGACACGCAGGCGCGGCAGCGCTCGCAGGCGGGCCGATAGGCGATGTTCTGGCTTCGGCGGAAACCGCCCTGCGTCAGGAGGTCGAGCAGCGCGGCGGACCGGGCGCCCGCCAGATGCGTGAACACCTTCCGCTCGAACTGGCCGTCGAGATAAGGGCAGGGAGAGGGCGCAGTCAGGAAGAACTGCGGGCTCTGCGGATGAGCGGTCATGCGGGTCCGGCGCCTCGGATCGCGGGCGGCACGCGCCGCCTGCGCTCCATCAGTGTGATGACCGCGACGCGGATTGAAAAGCTCTCAACCGCGTTCGGCCGGAAAAAATCGTCGCACGGCGTCCTACCGGCGACGGACCACGACGGTTCCCAGAAGCAGGTCCTGGATGAGCTGCTTGCGCGCCGTGAACAGTCCGATCAGCACAATGAAGCCCGAAGTCAGCGCACCGGCGACCCAGAACAGGACGGAATGCGCCACCCCGAGGCCGGGATCGGTCGCCTTCCCGTCGAGCCGTTCGAGGCGGATGCCGAACAGGCGCATGCCCGGCGTCGCCTGCGCGCGGCCGCCGAGGGTCAAAGCGACATAGGGCAGGGCCACGAGCGGGAAGAGCGCGCCGTAGAGCATCCATCCCAACCCGAAGGTCAGGATGCCGAGCACGCCGACGATCAGCCCGAAGGGAATGCAGAGGAGAAGGACGATCGTGTAGTCCACGAGGAACGCCAGCACGCGGCGCGACCGCACGCCCTCATAGGCGCGGGGCTCGTCCAGCCAGGTCCGGGGTGCGGCGTTCAGACCCGTCGCATCGCTCATCGTCGCGTCTCTCCAATCCTTGCCGCAGGGTGCGGCACGGAAAGGAAATGGTGCGGCGAAGCGGCGCCCGCAATCCCGCCGAGTGTCAGCCGCCGGTGAGCGCCCTGGCGACGCGGGGCGCGAAGTAGGTGAGGATGCCCGAGGCGCCCGCGCGCTTGAAGGCGCGCAGCGATTCGAACATCGCCTTGTCGCCGTCGATCCAGCCGTTCTGCGCGGCGGCCATGATGGTCGCGTATTCGCCCGAGGTCTGGTAGGCGAAGGTCGGCATGCGGAACTCCTCGACCAGCCGCGCAAGGATGTCGAGATAGGGCAGGCCGGGCTTCACCATGATCATGTCGGCGCCCTCGGCCACGTCCTGCGCGGCCTCGCGCAGCGCCTCCAACGCGTTGCCCATGTCCATCTGGTAGGTGCGCTTGTCGCCCCTCAGCGCACCCGCCGAGCCGACCGCGTCGCGGAACGGCCCATAGAAGGCGGAGGCGTATTTCGCGGCGTAGGACATGATCATCGTGTTGCCGAAGCCTTCCGCGTCCAGCGCCTCGCGGATGCAGGCTACGCGCCCGTCCATCATGTCGGAAGGGCCGACGATGTCGCAGCCCGCCCGCGCCTGGACGAGCGCCTGGCGGCACAGGAGTTCCACCGTCTCGTCGTTGACGATCACGCCGTCGCGCACGATCCCGTCGTGGCCATGGCTGGTATAGGGGTCGAGGGCCACGTCGCAGAGGATGCCGACTTCCGGCACGGCGTCCTTGATCGCCCGCGTCGCACGGCAGACGAGATTGTCGGCGTTCAGCGCCTCGCTCCCCCTCTCGTCGCGCAGCGAGGCGTCGGTGAAAGGAAACAGTGCCACGACGGGAATGCCGAGCGCCGCCGCCTCGCTTGCGGCCTCGACGCAGCCGGCGACGGAGCGGCGGAACACGCCGGGCATCGAGGCGACCGGGTGCGCTTCGCCGTCGCCCTCGCGCACGAAGATCGGCCAGATCAGGTCGTCGACGCGGATGTCGGTCTCGCGCACGAGGCGCCTTGCCCAGTCCGTCTGCCGCAGCCGCCGCAGCCGCGTGCCGCCGGTGGCGCGATCGATCCGGCTGCTCATCGTGTTGCGCTCGCCCATGCTGGTCCGTCCGTCGATCCGAAGTGTCCGGCAGTGCTATGCCCCCGGCATGGCGCCGCGCACAACCCCGAAAGGTCGCAGCCGGCTCGGCGGCGTTGACGGGAGGGATCGTGGTCCCTAGCCTCTGTCTGCCGCGCGGCATCCTTCAAAGGTTTTGCGCGGCCCCCGACGCAGGACCTGGCATGACCTCCCCATTCTTCGAGTGCGCGCAGGGCCGCCGCGACAGGACGCCCCACGCCGCATGACACTGGAAATCTTCGAACGGGATCGGGACGCGACGCTCAATCGCGCCTTGATCGTCTGGCTCTGCCGGATCGCCGGTCTCGCCATGTTCGGCGTCGGGCTCGTCTACTGGGTGCGTCTGATCGGGGTCTTCGACGATCCGCTCTGGCGCTTCGACCTGATGCCGATCTGGTGGCGCATCGCCGGTCCGGCGCTGGCGGTGCTCTATCCGGTGGCCGGCGTCGGCTTGTGGCTGGCTACGTCCTGGGGCGGCGTGATCTGGGTGCTGGTCGCCGCCTGCGAGGCCGTGATGCGCGTCGGCTTTCCGCACCTCTTCGGCGCGGACCCCCTGATCCTAGGCTGCCATGCCTTCGGGCTGGCGCTGCTGGCGGCGCTCCGCATCGTCGGAGCGCTGGAGCGGCGGCGTGCGATGCGGCGGGATCGCTAGACCACAGTCGCTCGCAGCACATCGGAAGATTTCATCGCTTGTTTATCAAGAAATCCGTCCTGCCGCATAAAGGTACCATTAAGCCTGCGTTTTAAAGCGAATTTTAGAGGCGTCCCGTAAGTTGCAATACAAGACGAGGTCATGAAGAACCTCGGAAAGCAACAGGGATCGATCATGAAGAATACGGTCGCCAAGCGCACGCCCGAGCTCGAGACGGAAGCCAAGCCGGAACTGAAGTCGCTTTACCTCGAAACGCTGCAGCTGGTGGAGCGCCTCCACCGCCGCCTGCTGGACGTCATCAAGGACGAGTTCGACCGCAACGGCCGGACCGACATCAACGCGGTCCAGGCGCTCCTGCTCTTCAACATCGGCGACTCCGTGCTGACCGCCGGCGAGCTGCGCACTCGCGGCTTCTATCTCGGCTCCAACGTCTCCTACAATCTGAAGAAGCTCGTCGAGCTCGGCTTCATCGACCACCAGCGCTCGCGCGTCGACCGCCGTGCCGTGCGTGTGTCGCTCACCAAGTCGGGTCTCGAAGTCGCCGAGATCGTCGCCGAGCTTTACGACCGCCACATCGGCTCGATCGACAAGGTCGGCGGCCTCGACGAGGGCGAGTTCCAGAAGCTCAACAAGTCGCTTCAGCGCCTCGACCGCTTCTGGAACGACTCGATCATGTACCGCCTCTGATCCCCATCCCATCGGCTCGGCGCGTTTACTCCGGTCCGCGATCCACCCAAACCCCGCGAGCGTCGTCCCGCTCGTGGGGTTTTTTGCAACAGCGGCGTGTTAACTCACGCCGCGCTGCGCTCCGACGCCCCAGATCCCCGTTTTTGCCGCATTCCGATGCGCAAGCAGGCATTCATGCGGCAGGTCTTGAGGTCCTGTCGGTTCCGTGATTGCCCGTTACGCTTTGGTTTACCAAGCCGCCCCTATGTTGCGGCGCAAGTGGGCAAGACTTGCCAAGGGGTTCGAGAATGACTGAGGGCGCAGACAACCGTTCGATCCGCATCAGCCGCCGTCGCTTCGTGGCGGGCGCGGCATCCATCCTGGGGGCAGGGGCCTTTGCCGGCGCCGCGCGCGCGCAGTCGGCGATCGACGGCGTTCTCGCCGCGCCCAACCGGGGTGGCTGGAACGACCAGTTCGATACCCGCCAGGCCAGCGTGCGCAACGTGGCTTCCAACCAGCCGGTGTTCTCGCCCAACACGCTGAGCGCGATGCAGCAGGCGCTCGGGCAGTATCAGCAGATCGCCATGGCCGGCGGCTGGCGCCAAGTGCCCGATTCCGCCAAGCTGGAACTCGGCGTCCAGAACGCGGCGGTGCCTTACCTGCGCGAGCGCCTCGTCGCGTCCGGCGATCTCGACCGCTCTGCCGGCGCCTCTCAGGCCTTCGACACCTACGTCGATGCGGCGGTGAAGCGCTTCCAGGCCCGCCACGGTCTGCCGGCGGACGGCGCCGTCGGCGAATACACGTTCAAGGCGCTCAACGTGCCTGCCGACGTGCGTCTCAACCAGCTCAACACCAACATCCAGCGCCTGTCGGCCATCCAGCTCGACCCCGGCCGCTTCGTCATGGTCAACATCCCGGCGGCCTCGATCGAGGCAGTGGAGAACGGCCGCGTCGTGCAGCGCCACACGGCGGTGGTCGGCAAGATCGACCGCCAGACGCCGATCCTCGATTCCAAGATCACCAACCTCAACCTCAACCCGTACTGGCACGCGCCGGCCTCGATCGTCCGCAAGGACATCATACCGCTGATGCAGAAGGACCCGACCTATCTGCAGCGCAACGACATCATCATCTATGCCGCCGACGGCAGCGTGATCCCGCCGGAGACGATCAACTGGCAGACCGACGAGGCGGTGAAGTACCTGTTCCGCCAGAATCCGGGCCGGATGAACGCGATGTCTTCGGTGAAGATCAACTTCCCGAACCCGTACGCCGTCTACATGCACGACACGCCGCAGCAGAGCGTGTTCTCGCAGCTCATGCGCTTCGAATCGTCGGGCTGCGTGCGCGTGCAGAACGTGCGCGACCTGATCGTCTGGCTGGCGCGCGACACGCCGGGTTGGGACCGCGCCGCCATTGAGAAGACGATCGCCGCCCGCACCCGCCAGGACGTGAACTTCACCAACCCCGTGCCGCTGCACTTCACCTATCTCACCGCCTGGGCGACCGACCCGACGGTGGTGCAGTTCCGCGACGACATCTATGCCCGCGACGGTGCCGACCAGCTCGTCATGACCGACGCGCGGCCGACCGCCTATGCGCAGGGCGAGCAGGCCTACGCCGACCTGCCGTACTGAGCGCAGCGGCATTCGAGACCCGGAGGCCCGGCGGAAACGCCGGGCCTTTTCGCGTTTCGTTCCCCGTGTGGCGCATGCGGACGGAACATGGTAAGGCGCCGGCCAATCGCGGCCCGCAGCGCCGCCGAGGTCAGGAGCATCCGGTCATGTCGCACGCTCACGCCATGGACACGACGTCCGCCCCCAACGGCTTCTTCACCGACGGGATCGCCGCGGTCGACGCCGATCTCTTCGGCGCCATGCGCGACGAACTGCATCGCCAGCAGCACGAGATCGAGCTGATCGCTTCGGAGAACATCGTCTCGCGCGCCGTGCTGGAGGCGCAGGGCTCGGTGCTGACCAACAAGTACGCCGAGGGCTATCCCGGCCGTCGCTACTACGGCGGCTGCGAGTTCGTGGACGTCGTGGAGCAGCTCGCGATCGACCGGGCGAAGGCGCTGTTCGGCTGCGGTTTCGCCAACGTGCAGCCCAATTCCGGCAGCCAAGCCAACCAGGGCGTTCTGCTTGCCCTGACCAAGCCCGGTGCGACCATCCTCGGCATGAGCCTCGACGCCGGCGGCCACCTGACGCACGGCGCCAAGCCGAACCTTTCGGGCCGCTGGTTCAACGCCGTCCAGTACGGCCTCAATCTTTCGAGCGGCCTGATCGACTACGACGAGGTCGAGCATCTGGCGCACGAGCACAAGCCCGAGATCATCATCGCCGGCGGCTCGGCCTATTCGCGCATCATCGACTTCGCGCGGTTCCGCGCGATCGCCGATGCGGTCGGCGCCTATCTCTGGGTGGACATGGCCCACTTCGCCGGCCTCGTGGCGGGCGGCCAGCATCCGAGCCCGTTCCCGCATGCCCATGTCGCGACCTCTACCACGCACAAGACGCTGCGCGGCCCGCGCGGCGGTCTGATCCTGACCAATGACGAGGAGATCGCCAAGAAGATCAACTCGGCGATCTTCCCCGGCCTCCAGGGCGGACCGCTGATGCATGTCATCGCCGGCAAGGCCGTGGCCTTCGGCGAGGCGCTGCAGCCGGCCTACCGCAGCTACATCAAGGCGGTGGCCGACAACGCCAAGGCGCTGGCCGAGGTGCTGCGCGAGGGCGGCCTTGACATCGTGTCGGGCGGCACTGACACGCATCTCATGCTGGTGGATCTCCGGCCCAAGATGCTGACCGGCAAGGCGACGGAAGTCGCGCTCGGACGCGCCGGCATCACCTGCAACAAGAACGGCGTGCCCAACGATCCGGAGAAGCCGGCCGTCACGTCGGGCATCCGCGTCGGTACCCCGGCCGCCACGACGCGCGGCTTCGGCACGCAAGAGTTCCGCGAAGTCGGACGCCTGATCGTCGAGGTGCTGGACGGGCTCAAGAGCTCGAACTCGGACGACGGCAACGCCGCCACCGAGGCCCGCGTGAAGGACAAGGTGCTGGAACTCACCGGCCGCTTCCCGATCTACGCCAATCTCGGCTGACATCGCGGCATGCGTTGCCCCTTCTGCGGGTCGCCGGACAGCCAGGTAAAGGATTCGCGCCCCGCCGAAGACGGCGGGGCCATCCGTCGCCGGCGCGTGTGCCCCGATTGCAGCGGGCGGTTCACGACCTTCGAGCGGGTTCAGCTTCGCGACCTGATGGTCGTGAAGAAGTCCGGACGGCGCGTTCCCTTCGAGCGCGACAAGCTCGCCCGCTCCATCCACACGGCGCTGCGCAAGCGTCCGGTGGAGGAGGAGAGGGTGGAGCGCATGATTTCTGGCATCGTCCGCCAGCTCGAATCGACCGGCGAATCCGACATTCCCTCGGAAGCGATCGGGCGTCTCGTGATGGAGGCGCTGCGCGGCTTCGACGACGTCGCCTTCGTGCGCTTCGCTTCCGTTTATCGCGACTTCCGCGAGGCGCGGGACTTCGAGTCCATCATCGCCGAGCTGACCGCCGCGCCCGAAACCGCATCGGAAGACCGTGGTTGATTCATCCCCCCGCCAGGACACCGACGACCGGCGTTTCATGGCAGCCGCTCGGCGTCTGTCGCTGCGCCACGTTGGACTGACCGCCGAGAACCCGTCCGTCGGCGCCCTGATCGTGCAAGGGACGGGCGATGGCGCGCGCATCGTCGGGCGCGGTGTGACCGCGCTCGGCGGCCGGCCGCATGCCGAACGCGTCGCCCTGGCCGAAGCGGGAGCCGAAGCGCGCGGTGCCACGGCCTATGTCACGCTGGAGCCCTGCGCCCATCACGGACGCACCAGCCCCTGCGCCAACGCGCTGGTGGAGGCGGGGGTGGCACGCGTCGTCGTCGGTGCGCCCGATCCCGACCCGCGCGTCAACGGGCGCGGCGTCGCGATCCTGCGCTCGGCCGGCATCGAGGTCCGCTGCCTCGACGAGGCGCCGGAGGCGACGCGGGCCTTCGAGGGCTTTCTCTGGCGGCTTCGCTACGGGCGGCCCTTCGTGACGCTGAAGATGGCGGTGTCGGCCGATGGGGCCGTGGGTCGCCTCGGCGAGGAGCGGATCGGCATCAGCGGCCCCGTCGCCAACCGGCAGGTCCATCTCATGCGGGCTGCCACGGATGCCATCATGATCGGCGTCGGCACGGCCGTGGCGGACGATCCGCTCCTGACCTGCCGCCTTCCCGGATTGTTCGGCCGTTCCCCCACGCGCATCGTGGTCGATCCTCAACTGCGCCTGCCGATCCACGCCCAAGTCGTGCGCACGGCGGGGACGGTACCGACCTTGCTCGCCTCCACGAAGAATCCGGACGGTGCGGAGGCCGTGCCCTATCGCCGTGCCGGCTGCCGCCTCCTGCGGATCGCGGGCTACGACGTCGATGACCTGCGCCGCCTCATGCATGCGATGCCCTCGGCTGGTGTCCAGACGCTGATGGTGGAAGGCGGGCCGGCGCTTGCCAACGCCTTTCTCTGGGCCGAGCTGGTGGACCGGATCGTGGTCATTCGCTCGAAGGTCGAAATCGGCGAGTTCGGCATTGCCGCGCCCGCCGGCGTGTTGCATCCGAAAGGCTTCCGTCTGGCGCGCCGCGAGCGGTTCGGCGACGACGACTGGAGCGAATGGGAAAGGATCGAGCCATGTTCACCGGTATCGTCTCCGACGTCGGACGCGTCGCCTCCGTTCAAACCCTGAGCGAGGGACGTCGCTTCCGGATCGAGACCGTCTACGACCCCGCCACCATTCTGATCGGTGCCTCCATCGCCTGTTCCGGCGTCTGTCTCACGGTCACGCGCCTGCCCGAGCCGGGCGCCAACGCCGCATGGTTCGAGGTCGAAGCCTGGGAGGAGGCGCTTCGGCTGACCACGGCGGGCGGGTGGACGCAGGGCAGCCGGATCAATCTGGAGCGCGCCCTGAAGCTCGGCGATGAGCTCGGCGGCCATCTCGTCTCCGGTCACGTCGACGGGCAGGCGCGCATCGTCTCGCGCAAGGACGAGGGCCAGGCGGTGCGCTTCACCCTGGAAGCGCCGCCGGCGCTGTCCCGCTACATCGCGCCCAAAGGCTCGGTCTGTCTCGACGGGACCTCGCTGACGGTGAACGGCGTGTCCGGCCATCGCTTCGACGTGCTCCTGATCCGCCATTCGCTGGAGGTGACCACCTGGGGCGAAAAGGGCGAGGGGGACCACGTGAACCTTGAGGTCGATCAGATTGCGCGCTATGCGGAGCGTCTGTTCGGACCCGGACAGGCCGAGTAGCATCCAAGGCCTGCCGCGCCCCAAGTTCCCGTTCTCTTGCATCCGCATGAACCGCCGCCCTGCGCGTCGGTTTCCCGCGTGTCGTCCCGTTTTGGAAAGCTGCCATGTCCGCACCGCACCTGCTCATCATCGAAGCCCGCTTCTACGATCACATCGCGGATCATCAGCTGGCGGGAGCGAAGGCGCAGTTGGACGCGGCCGGAGCGACCTACGATGTCGTGACCGTTCCGGGCGCGCTGGAAATCCCGGCCGTGGTCGGCTTCGCGCTGTCGGGCGCGGACGAGGGGGGGACCGATTACGACGGTTTCGTCGCGCTGGGTTGCGTGATCCGCGGCGAGACCTACCATTTCGACATCGTCGCCAATGAATCCTGCCGGGCGCTGATGGATCTCTCGGTTCACGAAGGTCTGGCGATCGGCAACGGCATTCTGACGGTCGAGAACGAGGAACAGGCGCTGGAGCGTGCGATGCCCGACCGCAAGAACAAGGGTGGCGATGCCGCCGCCGCGGCGCTCGCCATGATCGCCATGCGCAAGCGGTTCGGAGCCTGACATGGCCGACGCAGCCCTTCGCAACTTCCGCCCCGCCAACAAGCGCGGCGCCGCCCGCCTCGCGGCCGTTCAGGCCCTCTACCAGATGGACGTCGGTGGCACGGGCCTGCTCGAGACCGTCGCCGAATACGAGGCGTTCCGGCTCGGCCAGGAAGTGGACGGCGACACCTATCGCGAGGCCGACGCCGCGTGGTTCCGCGACATCGTTTCGGGTGTCGTGCGCGGCCAGACCTTCATCGACCCGCTGATCCATTCCTCGCTGACCACCGACTGGCCGCTGGCGCGCCTCGACACGACGCTGCGGGCCATCCTGCGTGCCGGCACCTACGAGGTGACGGCGCGCAAGGACGTGCCGGTCGCCGTCATCGTCAGCGAATATGTCGACATCGCCAAGGCCTTCTACGAGGAGGACGAGTCGCGCCTCGTCAACGCCGTGCTCGACCGCGTCGCCCGGCGCTCGCGCGGCGAGGGGCGGGGGCAGGACCCGAAGGAAAAGGACTGACGTCCCAAAAGAAAAAGGCCGGTTCGAACCGGCCTTTTTCGTACCGGGATCAGCGGCCCGGCGAGATGCCGCTGGAGCGGCTGCCCATCGTGTCGAGGATGTTGCCCTTGCCCGGACCCTCGTCGGACAGGATGGAGCCGAGGAAGCTGGAGTCGCGGCCGCCCGTCGGCGTGGTGCGCGAGATGAAGTCGAAGACCTTGCCGTCCTGCAGCCCGTAATTGGCGATCTGCCGGACCGTGTTGTCCGGCCCGAAATAGACCGCGAGGATGCGCTGATCGACCAGGCGCGGCTGCATGAAGGCCACCGGACGCACCCGCTTCTGGGAGATGTAGTAGAACACCTCGTTGTCGAACGTCGCCGTGGTGGACGGCGAGCCGAGGGCGAGGAGCACCTGATCACGGCTGGAGCCTACGGGCACCTGGGCCAGCGCCTGCTCGTCCACGATATAGCCCTGATTGTAGACCTCTCGGGTCTGGCAACCCGCCAGGGCGATCATGGCGCCGACACTGGTCGCCAGGACCACGCGGCGCAACGGGCGATGGATCTCGATCACGCGGATGCTGCTCCTTCCGGAGGAATCGGTTTGGCGTTCGGTTAGGCGCGGAAGGGGCGGAAAGTGAGGCACGACCCCCGCGCTCAAGGTTGCGACTTGGTAAAGCACCTTGCCAACCGTTGCAATCCGGCCCCATGCGTGCGAACCCGGCGTGCCAAACGTGGAGACTAACGTGGGTATTCTGGCCCGTCTGCGGCGGGATCGTCGAAACCGGCAGATCGTCGATCAGTTGTGGGATCAGGTGGTCGCCTCGGCCCGCGATCCCGCGCGCTTTCTCGAAGGCGGCCTGCCCGACACGGTGGAAGGGCGCTTCGAGGCGCTGTCCCTAGAGATGATCGTCGTGCTGCGGCGCTGCTCGAGCGAGCCGCGGCTGCGCGACCTGTCGCAGGATCTCGTCGACCGTTTCATGACCGACATCGACCATTCCATGCGCGAGATCGGTATCAGCTACCTCGCGGTGCCCAAGCGCATGCGCCGCTTCGCCGCCCGCTTCTATACGCGCGTACGCGACTGCGAGCCGGCCTTCGCCGAAGGAAACGAGGCGAAGCTCGCCGACGCGCTCGCCCGCACGGTGCTGGCGGAAGCCGTCGGCGGCCGTCCCGATGCGGCGCCATGTCTGGCGCCCCATATGATGAGGCAGCAGGCTCGCTATGCCGCTCTCTCGGTCGAGGACATCCTCGCCGGGCGCTTGCTGGAGCCGCCCGAGGCGGAGGTCGCATGAAGAAGGTCGAGTGCAACGAACTCTTGTCGCTGGTCGTGCATGTCGCCCGCCTCCCGCAGGCGGGCATGCCGCTGCGGTTCGAGGCGACGGCCGACGAACGCGAGGGCGTCGCCCGGCGCCTCGGCATCCTGTCGGTCGAGGCCCTGGAAGCCGAGCTTCTCGTGCGCCGCTGGAAGCGCGACGGCATCGCCGTCGAGGGCCGCATAACCGGCGCGCTGGACCAGGCTTGCGTGGTGACGCTCGATCCCGTGCGCGAAGTGGTGGACGAGTCGGTCGACCTGATCTTCGTTCCCGAAACCTCGAAGCTCGCCCGGATTGCGCCCGAAGGGGATGGCGAACTCCATCTCGATCCCGAAGGCGCCGACATTCCCGAGACGTTCCGGGGCGATACGATCGACCTCGGACCGTTCATCGAGGAACTCGTGGGCCTATCGCTCGACCCTTATCCGCGCGCGCCGGGCGTCGAGTTCTCGGAGCTCGACACCGATCCCGATCCCGCCGGCGGCAAGGTCTCGCCCTTCGCCGCACTCGGGCGCCTCAAGGCGACCGACGGTTGAGGCCGGCCGACACCGCCGCGGATGCGCGGCGACCAATGCATCGATCTGAAGGCTAGGGTTCCTTGTTGTCGAAAACCACCATTACGATCGCACTGGACGCCATGGGCGGGGATCACGGCCCGTCGGTCATGCTGGCGGGCGCCCAGACGGCGTTGGAGCGCCACCGCGACATGCGCTTCGTCCTGTTCGGCCAGGAAGAACACGTCCGGCCGATCCTCGATACGATGCCCAAGCTGCGCGAGCGCTCCGTCTTCCACCATTGCGACGTGTCCATCCGTATGGACGACAAGCCCTCGCAGGCGCTTCGCCAAGGGCGGCACAAGTCGTCCATGTGGAAGGCGATCGAGGCGGTAAAGACGGGCGAGGCCGACGTCGCCGTGTCCGCCGGCAACACCGGCGCGCTCATGGCGATGGCGAAGTTCTGCCTGCGCACGATGGCCAACATCGAGCGCCCTGCCATCGCCGCGATCTGGCCGACGCTGCGCGGCGAGAGCATCGTGCTCGACGTCGGCGCGACCATCGGCGCCGATAGCCAGCAGCTCATCGACTTCTCGGTCATGGGCGCCGCCATGTCGCGCGCGCTGTTTCAGATCGAACGCCCGACCGTCGGCCTCCTCAACATCGGCGTGGAGGAGGTGAAGGGCCAGGAGGACATCCGCGAGGCCGGCCGCCTGATGAAGGAAACACCGATCGAGGGCCTCGAATATCGCGGCTTCGTGGAGGGCACCGACCTTGGCAAGGGGACGGTGGATGTCGTCGTCACCGAGGGCTTCACCGGCAACATCGCGTTGAAGACGGCCGAGGGCACCGCCCGGCAGATCGGCGCCTATCTTCGCGCCGCGATGACCCGCACCTGGATGGCCAAGCTCGGCTACCTCTTCGCCAAGAGCGCCTTCGACCGCCTGCGCGACAAGATGGACCCGCGCAAGGTCAACGGCGGCGTCTTCCTCGGACTCAATGGCGTCGTCATCAAGAGCCACGGCGGCTCGGACGCCGAAGGGACCGCCGCAGCGATCGACGTCGCCTACGCCATGGCGGCGAACGGGCTGCTTGCCAAGATCGAGAGCGACCTCGGCAAGGTCTACGCCAACGAGGTGTCGCAACCGCCCGAAGGCGGCGGCGCCGGTCCCGCCCAGGAGATCCTCCCATGAACGGGTTTCGTTCCGTCGTTCGGGGCACCGGCTCCGCCCTGCCGCGCCAGGTCGTCACCAACCAGGATCTCGAAGCGCGGATCGATACGAGCGACGAGTGGATCCAGCAGCGCACCGGCATCCGCCAGCGTTACATCGCGGGCGAGGGGGAGACCACCGTCTCCCTGGGCGAGGCCGCCGCACGCCGCGCCCTGGAGTCCGCCGGTCTCCAGCCGGAAGACATCGACCTCGTAATCCTCGCGACGGCGACGCCGGACAACACGTTTCCGGCCTCCGCGACGCAGATCCAGCGTCGGCTTGGCATCACCCACGGCTTCGCCTTCGACGTCCAAGCCGTGTGCAGCGGCTTCGTCTACGCGGTCACCACGGCCGACCTGTACCTCAAGTCCGGCATGGCGCGCCGGGCGCTCGTGATCGGCGCCGAAACCTTCAGCCGCATCCTCGACTGGTCCGACCGCACCACCTGCGTCCTCTTCGGCGACGGGGCCGGTGCGATCGTCCTGGAGCGGCAGGAGAACGACGGCACCGGGCCGGGCGTACTGACCGCGCGTCTGCGGGCCGACGGCTCGCACGGCGACAAGCTCTTCGTGGACGGCGGACCGTCCTCGACCGGAACGGTCGGCCACCTGCGCATGGAAGGCCGCGAGGTCTTCAAGCACGCGGTCGGCATGATCACCGACGTAGTGGAGGATTCGCTCGAGGCGTTGTCGCTTTCCCCCGGCGAGATCGACTGGTTCGTGCCGCATCAGGCCAATCGGCGAATCATCGAGGCTTCAGCCAAGAAGCTCGGCATTCCGCTGGAGAAGGTCGTCATCACCGTCGATCGGCACGGCAACACGTCGGCCGCCTCCATTCCGCTCGCCATCGATCACGCGGTGCGGGACGGGCGCATTTCGGCCGGCGACCTCGTTCTCCTGGAGGCCATGGGCGGCGGCTTCACATGGGGCGCCGTCGTCGTCCGTTGGTGACGCTTGCGCTTGATTCACCCTGCCTTTTCGGTATTTTCCGAGGGCTAGCCGAGGCGGTCGATCGCCCGGGGCGGGGGTTCCGGTTCGGTTTTTAGCAGGGGTTGCGCATGGGAGACAGGACGGTGACGCGGGCCGACCTCGCCGAGGCGGTTTTCCGCAAGATCGGGCTCTCCCGGTCCGAGTCGGCGTATCTCGTCGAATCGATCCTGGAGGAAATCTGCGCCACCATCGCGCGTGGGGAGGCCGTGAAGATCTCCTCCTTCGGGTCGTTCCTGGTGCGCGCAAAGAACGAGCGGATCGGCCGCAATCCGAAGACCGGCGAGGAAGTGCCGATCTCGCCGCGGCGCGTTGCCGTCTTCAAGCCGTCCAACGTGATGAAGGACCGCATCCTGGAAGCGCACGAGGCACGCGCTTCCGTCGCCGAGCCGGCCCTGAAGGCGGCCGAGTGACGGCGCGCCGCGACCCATGACCGACAAGAGCGCGGACGCGTTCCGCACCATCAGCGAGGCGGCCGAGGAACTCGACCTGCCGCCGCATGTCCTGCGTTTCTGGGAAACGCGATTTCCCCAGATCAAGCCGATGAAGCGCGGCGGCGGTCGGCGCTACTATCGCCCGGACGACGTCGAACTCCTGAAAGGCATCCGCTATCTCCTCTACGTGCGCGGCTTCACGATCCGCGGCGTTCAGCGCATCCTCAAGGAGAGCGGCCACAGGGCCGTGATGGCGATCGGCGCCGGCGATCTTTCCGCCTTCGACCGTCTGCAGAGCGGCCGCGCGCAGCGGTCCGAGCCCGATGTCCTGGCGGTTTCTGCACCGGAGGTGGAGGAGGACGCGATCGAGCAGCCGGTTCCGGAGCGTTCTCGCGGTGGCCTGTCGGGCCTTCTGCGCCGCGATCGCGATTCGCACGGCGGACTGTCCAGCGACGGCGTCGATCGCCTGAACGGCGTGATCCTGGAACTCCTCGAACTCAAGCGCCTGCTCGATCAGGTGCGTTGACCCCATCCGGCGCCTTCGCCCTTGCATCCCGGCGCCGCATTGATTAGGGAAGCACTCGTCGGAGCGTAGCGCAGCCTGGTAGCGCACCTGAATGGGGTTCAGGGGGTCGGAGGTTCGAATCCTCTCGCTCCGACCACTAGTAGGCCTGGAAACGTTGAGTTTCGGCTTACCTTCTTCCTCCCAGACTGCCCTGACACCCGTCGGTCCTGACACTTTCCTGACACCTTGGCTGAGCCAAGGCGGGAAATCCTTTGCGAGAACCATTCCGTGATTCGTGCTTCCGGCCAGGATCACGCTCGCGAAAGGCTCGCAGGGGAGGGTGCGGCGAATTATATGATTCGGAGCCGACATGGTCGAAGAGACCCCATTCTGGGAAGATCCCAACATCTGGCCTGCTGAAGCTCATGACGCGAGAATCACGCCGGACAGCTCCCAAGCTGCCCTTATGGGCAAGCTCGTCGCGGTCGCTGGCGACCCCGTCTACGAGTTGAAATCCATATTCGGAGTAAATCACAGGACGGCGGAGCGTTGGATATCCGGCGCGACAACGATGCGTTACCCGCTACAGCTGAAGCTCGCGATGTCCCTTGTCGGCATCGCCGAGGCGCAGAAGCGGTTAGCTGAGATGCCGGCACGCGATCGCCTCTTCATGCAGATCGCGTCTACGAGGCTGCCTTTGGAGTCGCTGCCGAAGGAAGATTAGGGATTCCGTAAGGAATTCGTGTTTAGATGACCTCAAGTCGGCATAGGCCGCAATTCGAAGGATCTGAACCGGATGCCACCGTCCCCCGACGAGCTGCGCCGTCATGCGCAGCAATACCTCGACGACACCGCGAAGCGTTCTGCAGCCCGCGACCGAATCCTGGCCGGCGAGCGCCCGACTCTCGACGAGCTGCTGTCCGGTCTTCCGCCGGCAAGCGGATCGCTCGCACTCGACGTCCGCGGCACGGCGATCTTATGGCTTGAGCATCTGCGGTCGCAACCGCTGACGCCGACGAACCAAAAGCTGATTCCCGCAGTCGAGAAGCTCGAAACCGTTCCCGCAGCGGCGACGCTGCGGCCCGTCTGGAAGCAGGCCGTCAATTTTACGGTTGGCCATCCGGCTTTTCCGCCCGGCATGAGCCTGAAGCCGCGGTTGGCATGGTACTGCGCCCTGATTCAACTCGAGGGCGCCGTCGGGCAAGTCGTCGGCAATTTTAATCCGATCGCGTCGTTCTGGCGTCGGGCGTACGTCGCAGGGCTCGCGACCGGGGCGGTCGTTGCGAATCCGAACGACGTTGATCCGGATTTTCAGGAGCAGATTCTCGGCGCGGGCGTCGTTGAACTCTCGACCGTGAATTACATGCTCGAAGCCTATCTGCCGTTCGTCCTCGGCCGGCTGTCTGCCGGGCACGTCGTCGTCGAACGTACGCCCGAGGAAGAGGCGGAGGACCGCGAGCTCGAACAGGAGACTGTGACTCTTTGCAGTTCGCTGCGGACGGTTTCGAAGTCTGGACCGGAGACTCCGGCGGCGACGCACGTCGTGCTGCGCGCCGTTGAAGGTCACCGAACGGCGGAGAAGCGCGATATCGGCAAGATGTATGCGGCGTTGACGGAACCGGTGCCTCTTCGTCGGATGCTGATGCAACATCTGCGAGATCTGCGACAGGCCTGGCCGCATGCCGTTGGCATCATCGATGCACTCGGGGCAGACCTCCGCTTCGGGGAGCCGATCCGGTTTAGACCGATCCTCCTCGTCGGCGGTCCCGGCACTGGGAAGACCTCGCTGGCTATCGCGATCGCGGAAGTTCTGGAGCTGTTCTCGGTCGTCTATCCGTGCGCGACGTCAGCGGACAACAGCTTTGGTGGGACGCCGAGCCGTTGGTCTACGGCCTCCGCCTCGACTCCGCTCGAACTGATCCGGCAGTCAGGCATCGCGAATCCCGTCGTGATCCTGGACGAGCTGGAGAAGGCTGGGCGGCATCACAGCGGTCACCTCGAACATGCTCTGCTGCCGTTCCTCGAGCCGCATACGGCCTCCCGGTATCAGGAAACCGCTCTCGAGATGTCGGCTGATTTGTCGGCCGTCAATTACCTCGCGACCTGCAACTCTCTCGACGGCATCTCGCAGCCGCTTCGTGATCGGTTCCGCGTCATGACGATGCCGGATCCGGGGCCGGAGCACGTCGGAGCGCTGGCCCAGCGGATTGTTAGCAATCTCGCTATCGAGCGGAAGCAGGAAGCCCTGATCCCGCCGCTCGACGGCGAAGAGGAGGAGCTGCTCCGCCAGCATTGGAAGGGAGGGTCGTTGCGGATGCTTCGGCGAACCGTAGAGGCAATGCTGAACGTCCGCGACCAACTGGAGGTGCGTCAATGATTCTCGCTCTCCCCGCAGACGTGCAGGCCCGCCTCGCGGAAATCGAGCGTGATGAGGGCATTCCGCCCCTTGAGATCGCGCATCAGGCGATCGCCGTCTGGTCCCAGCTGCGCGGTGACGACGAACGGAAGTGCGTCGGCGTCAGCGTGATGGCGCACGTCATGTACCGCGCCCGCTCGCCATTCTGAAAACTTTCTACGGCGTATGCGAATCCTGCGCCGTAGACACCCAATATCGGCAGGAGGCCGGGACACCATGCGACTCTGGATTTTGAGCGACGTCCACAACGACGTTTCCCCCTACGCCCTGCAACCCGGCATCGAAGCCGACGTCTGCGTCATCGCCGGCGATATCGGCGGCAGGCTTTCGGGACAGGCTCGTCTCTGGCTCGAGCGCAACGCCCCGGTCGACATTCCGACGCTCGTCGTCGCGGGCAACCACGATTTCTACGGAGGCAGCCTCAACGACGAGATCGAGCGATTCCGCCGCAAGACCATGGCGGGCGACCGCATCCGCGTGCTCGATGGCGAGTCCGTTGAGATCAGCGGCGTGCGGTTCGTCGGCGCGACGCTATGGACCGACCTTGAGGCGTACGGCGACGGCTACTCGTCGCAGCGTGACTTCATGCGCTTCATGACGGACTGGAGGCGCATCCGGTGGCAGGGGCGCATGCACACCCGGCACGTCAGGCATTACATCCACGAGCACGAGCGCCAGCTCGCGGCGATCGAGACCGTCCTTGCCAGCCCGTTCGACGGCCCGACCGTCGTGATCACGCACCATGCGCCGACCCGTCGTTCGCTCGACGGCGGCCGTTGCTACGAGCCCGTTGACGCTGCCTACGCCTCGGACCTCGACGATCTGATCCGTCGTTACGAGCCGGATCTGTGGATCCACGGGCACGTCCATCACAATCTCGATTATATGCTCGGCCGGACCCGTATCGTCTGCAACCCACGGGGGTACGTCGTCCGCCACCAGTCGCCGAAGATGGAGCCGACGATCGAGAACAGCTTCTTCGATCCAGGCCTCGTCCTCGACGTCGCAACGGGGCCGCGTCCCGGCTACGACGCGGCGACGATCGACCACGCGCACGACCACCCCGACATTTTCCTGTCCCGCGTGTCGCCCCCGATCAACCCCCTTCGGCCGACCACGGAAGATCGCCTGCGGGCTCTGGCGGCCGAGCACCCGGATGCGGCCGTCGAGGTCGCCGGCGGGCTGCTCGACGACGAACCGACGGGGCCGCGGGTCTGATGCGGCTCCACGTTCTCTCGGATCTCCATCTCGAGCATCGCCTCGGGCAGGGTTGGCTGCCGCCGGTCGTCGACTGCGACGTCGTCGTGGTCGCCGGCGATGTCGCGAACCCACCGGCCGTCTCGCTCCGGTGGCTGGCCGATGCTTTCCAGGCGCCGGTCGTCTTCGTCGCCGGTAACCACGAATTCTATGGGACCGTCATGCCCCGCGTCGCGTCGCCTGACCCTGTACCCGGCGTCCACCATCTCGAGAACCGCTCCGTCGTCCTCGGTGGCACGCGGTTCTTGGGCTGCACCCTCTGGACGGACTACGAGCTCTACGGGCCGGCAAGCCTTGAGCACGCGATGAACATCGCCGGGTTGGGCCTGAACGACCACCGCATGATCGCGTCCTCCGAACCGGACGAAAACCGTCGGGTCCTCCGCTTCATGCCCGAGCACGCGAGGCTGCTGCACATGGCGTCGCGTATCTGGCTCGAGGAGGAGCTGGCGAAGCCGTTCGACGGGCCGACCGTCGTCGTCACGCATCATGCCCCGACCCCGCGGTCGATTCATCCGCGGTTCGAGGGCGACGTGATGAACCCGGCGTTCGCTTCGGACCTCACCGACCTGATTGTGCGGGTCGGGCCGGACCTTTGGATTCACGGGCACGTCCACAATTCGTTCGACTACCGGATCGGCAGGACCCGCGTCGTCGCGAACCCCAAGGGCTATGGCGACGAGAACCCAACTTTCGACCCGCGTCTCGTCATCGAACCCCAATATCACCCGAACTGGCGTGCGCGGATCCAGGAAGCGCAGGAGAACGAGGGGCCGAAGCCGTGAGCCGGGACGAGCACATCCGGCGCCGGGCGGCTTCCCTCGGCTACGACCGATCAATCGCAGGGACCGGCGTCCTGCCCAGCGACGTGGTCGATCTTTTCGCCGCCGGCGCGATTGATCGGGCAGATCTTCTAGAGCGTCTGCGCCGCATGCCGGATGCGGTCCTCGACCGGGGGGCGACGGACAGCGCCGCCGATATAGCCGAGCGCTACCGCGAGCTGCGGAGCGTGCCCGGCGTCATCTGGATCATCTACGAAGCGTTGCAGCGGGTCGAACGCGTCGAGAACACAGGCAGCGCGATCGTCACGACGTACATCGAAATCTGAGCTGCAACATCACGGAGACGACTATGCGGATGATTCTTGCCACCCTGACGCTCGCCCTCGTTTCGCCGGCGGCGGCAGCGGACAGGTACTCCGGGCACTACCAACGCGAATGCGGGAAGCTGGTCTGCGAGCTGCGGATGCTGCCGGCGGGGCGAGACAGCTGGCATCTGCGGTGGACGGCGACGGACCCGCGGGACTTCTCGCTGACGCCGGTGTGCGAGTTGGAGACGGAGGTAGAGCTCGGGGCGGCGCGGATGGGACCGGCCGTCGTCGAGGGCGTGGCGGTCGGGCGAGTGCAAGAGCACGCGTTCGCCGTGTTCGATCTCGATCCGGGTCGGGTCTCGATCTCGTCGACGTGGGAAGCCTGCGCCGGGCTGGCGCCGAAAGGCATCTACGAGAGCGTCGGAGACGAATAAGGGTCTCCCCGAAAATGGGGAGACCCGATGTCATGCATGATTCTGCAAATGGTCAGTGGCGGCGGGCAACGGCCGATCCCGAGGCTTCCGTCGCGTTGAAAAGGTCGATCCTGGAGATCGCCTTGCCGGCGAGGGCGGCGATGCCGATCAGCCCCTTCGTCGTCACGACGGTCTGAGAGAAATCGAAGTCCCCGTTCGTCACGATGCGCGTCTTGAACCAGCCGCGGTCGACGTAGCGCTGGAACGGCTTCCAGCTGTCCCGGTGGTGCCTCTTGTAGATGAGACCCTTCTCCGCCATCCAGCGGATGCCCACGTTCGGCCCCTTGCCGATGTGCCGGCCAACGTCCGACAGGTTCATCTCGCGCTCCGACTTCGCGACCGTGTCGTGGAACTCGACCTTCGGCGCCGCCTCGGCGATCACCACGTCTTTCTTCTCGACCTCCGCCTTCAGAGCGATGACCTCGCCGCTGTATTCTAGCAGCTTCGAGCGGAGGAAGGCCGGATCGTTCAGGAGGGCGACCGGGTCGACGATTGTCTGCTGCCGCAGCTCGTCCTCCATGGCGTTGAAGCGAGCGATGTACGCTTCCTTGAAGACGGCCGCCTTGTCGCCGGTGAAGCCCATCGCGATGAAGTAGAACCCCTCCTTCGTCATCTCGACGGAGGGGATGGAGCGAACGAGGGAACCAATCTGCCGCCGATTCACCGTGGGCGCAAAATTGCGCTCACGGAAGATGGCCGAGCAATGGGCATTCTCGATCGCCTTCAGGACATCCTTGTGCTTCTTCCTGAAGAAGCGTGCGAGGTCCTCGGAGTTCGTGAAAACCCGGCCGCTACGGCTGTAAACCGCGGGCTCCTGAGTTATGATCTGGGAAGCTTCGGACATGGTCGCATCATAGTTCGAGGTCAGGCCCGAGATGCCGGTGTTGACGCACCGCCTCGGGCCGTCCCGCGTCTGCGGAACCCCATCATTGTCGTGATTCGATCAGAGAAAGGCAAGCGCAACCACCTGAAATGATTGCGCTTTTCAGGCTGTATAGGTCGTACTCCGAAAGTGAACGATAAGCAGTTATCGTTCCTATCGTGATAGCTAAGCCCCTGCAGAATCAGCCGAAAGGCGGTCGCTGTTGCGGTTGCATTCCGGTCGGCGCCGGACCGCCCGGAGCGGCTGCGGGACCCCCGGGTGCGCCCGCGAACGGCATGCCCGGCTTCGGCCCCATCGCGCCGGCCTGACCCGTGCTTCCCGGCATCCCGGCGCCCATGCTCGGCCCGCCCATCTGCTGGAAGGGCATCCCACCGGCGGGCGGCTGCGGCTGCTGCTGCCCGGGCGTCGGCATGCCAGGCATCGCACCCGGCATCCCGCCCATCGGAGCGGGGGCAGGCATAAAGCCAGCGCCGAGCGGCGGGGCCGAGCGCATCGCGGCCGGGCCCGGCGAGGCGGTCTGGATCGGCGCCATGAGACCTTCCTTCGCGAGGGCCTCGGCGAGCGGAGATGCGGTGCCGCCGGTGGGCGGCATCTGCGGGGCGGACTGGAACGGCATCATCGTCGTGTTTCCTCAGTTCTGGAACGGTGCGCGGGAAAGGGGATTGCTGCCGCTCTCAAGGTTCGTGGTCGTCGTGGCTGACCGGGCGAAGGCGTTGGCGATCTTCTCCCACTCGACGGGCGAGGGGTTCGCATCGAGGCGCTGCAACAGGACCTTGGCGCGATCGGGATTGAGAAGCGCGTCCTCGAGGATGTCCTCCACCCGTGACAGCCCGTTCTGCTTCATGATCGAGAGCATCTTCGCGACGCCGGCCGCGAGACCGCCTGCGACGGCGCCCGGAAGCCCGCCGGCGAGGAAGCCGACGCCGCTGAGGCCGAGACCGCCGCCTTTCGATCCCGACGCCTGCAGAACACGGCTCAAAACTGAGCCGACGTCTTGCGCCGTGTTCGACTGGCCCGGAATCTTCACGGCCGTCAGAGACCTGTTGCTCCGCTTGATGTCGTCGGCGATGGCCCCGAACGTGTTGATCTCGCTGTCCGAGAACCCGGCCGCCTTCAGGGTCGACCGGTTCCTCTTCACGAACGACTGGAAGGCATCGCTTTTGATCAGCGCCTCGCCCGAAGTCGCTCCCTCCGTGTTCGAGATTAGGCGGCGCTTCACGTGGTCGACCACGGCGCGGCGCAAGCCCTGTGCGGCATCGGCGTCTCCCGTCACGACGGAGGCGATCTTCTGCATTCTTGCCGTCGCGTCCTGCGCGTTGAAGACCGCGCCGACCGTCTTCGAGACGTCGTCTGGATCGTCGAGTTTCATCAGCCGTCCGAGGACTCCCTTCTCGTAGTCGGCGAGGGCCTTCGTGCGAACGGCGGCGACCTCGGCCATCGCGGCCGAAGCAGTGCCGGCGTCCGCGAGCTTGGCATCGAGCTCCGGGAAGGCCCGGAGCGCGTCGGCATGTTTCGTGCGCCACGACGCGAGCTTTGCCGGATCGAGCGTCCCGTCCGCCGAAGGGGCTTCCTTGCGGAGCCGATCGACGGCGTAGCCCTGAAGCGCGTCCCGTGCGGACTGGTCGCCGACAGCCTTGCGGAAGGTGTTCACGGCGTCGAACGACGTCGCATCACCGGAGAAAATTCGGCCGGGCACGGCGCTCGAAGGCATGTCGTACGGAGACGACGGGGAGGGACGGTGGCGCATCGGGCCGAGCGTCCCGTTGTCGAACGTCTCGACGCGGTCCTTCGTCGCCCGGGACGCAGCGGTCAGACGGTCGCGGGCGGCTCCGTCGAACGTCGGTGGCGAGCCGTCGGCGAAGGGCGCTCCGGACGCCGCGTTGTCGAGGTCGTCCATGAGGGAGGATCCCAACAGGCCGATGCGGCGGTCCGCCGGCGACTCGCCCTTCGCGATCCTCTCCGCCCGACCGGCGGCGCCGATGCGGGCCTTCAGGGCCTGCGCCTCCGCGAACGGGACCTGGTCGCCAACGCCTTTGATCGAGGCGAAGATGTCGGCCTCCTCGCCCTCCATAGGCTTCGCCAGCTTCGGCATCGATCTCTGCACCTGGGCGGCGCGGGCGCGCACGCCGGGCAGGCCGAGCGTCAGCGTTCCGTCGGGGTCGACGGCGTCCCAGAGGCCGCGTTCGGCCGTCTTCACGGTCGCCCTCGACGCCTCCAGACCGCTGCGCATGGTGTCGCCTGCGACATCCGGCGTGACGCCCGGACCGATGCCGTCGGTCGCCCGGCGAGCCGTCGCCGTCGCCGCGTCCAGATCCGCCTGCGTCGACAGGCCGAGATCGTCGAAGCCGCGCCTGGCCGCGTCGGCGACCTTCTCGGACGCGCCACCGGTCTCGATGCCGACTAGGGCGCCGAGACGGGCGACGTTCTGTTCCGCCCGGCGATCCTGGAACGGCGCAGGGCTGCGGGTCGCAGCGCCGCGCTCGAGGGAGCCGACGCCCATATCGCCAGAGAGCTGGAAGGTCGTGGGAGCCGATCCCGGGACGAGGTCCGGCGTCGGTGAGGCGAGCGCCGCCCGCAGGCCGACGAGGTCGGACGCGCCCGAGCCGAGCTTCTCCGCCGCCAGCCGCTCCTGGCCCGACTTCGTGAACGGCGCGACGGCCGTCTTCCCGGCCGATACCGCCTTGCCGACAAGCGGCGCCGCGGCGGGCACGGCCGCGCCCAGCCCGAGGCCGAGGACGGCACCGTTGCCGGCACGCTCGATGCTGTCTTCCAGCCCTTCACCGGCGCCGAAGCCGGAAGCGCCGCCGAGCGCCAATCCGTCGGCCGCGCCGATGCCGATCTTCCCGAGACGGCTTCCGCCCGAGAAACCGAGCTTCGCGACCGTCGCACCGGCCGTGCCGAGGCCTCCGCCGACTTCGCCCAGGAGCGTCGCCGTGCCGTGGCTCTCCCGTGCAGTGTCGAGCGCGTCGCGCTGCGTGGCGACGCCGCGGCCGTAGGAGTCGGCGATGCGCGTGAGGATGTCCTTGCCCTCGTCCTCGCCGCCGATCGCGCCGATCGCCAGTTCGACGGGCGTCATCATGCCGCCGACGATTTCGTCCGCGAACCCCAAGGTCACGCCCTGCATGATGCCCTGCTGAAGCGCGTCGAGCGTGCCGCGGTCCTCGTGGGAAGCCGCGAGCTGACGGTCGCGGAACGTCTGCGGATTCTCGATGCGGCGCTTATCGAGCTCCGCCTGCGCCGCCGCAGCCGCTTCCTTCCGACGCGCCAGCTCGGCCGCGGCCTGGTCGGCCGTGATCGCCGGCGCCGCGACGTGAGCCGCATCCGCCGTGGGCGCAGGATTGCGCCGACGGGCGAGTTCGGCACGTGCCTGTTCTGCGGTGATCTGCATGTCAGCCACCCCTCGCGATGCGTTCGAGGTCTTCGTCGCTCATTGACGAGAAGTCGGGCCCAGCTGCGGGCGCGACACCGGCAGCTGGCGCCTTGCCTGTGTGCTCGAACGGACGGTTCTCCAGCTTCGCCTGCGCACGAGCGCGGCCGGCCAGAAGGACTTCCTTCAGCCCGGTCAGGGCACGACGGTAGTCCTCCTCGCTCTGCGCCGAGTCGAGGGCAGCAATGGCCTGGGTTGCCTTGAGGCCCTCGATCTCAGTGATCGCGCCGCCACCGCGCAGGCTTTCGAAAGCCTGCAAAAAGGCCTGACCCTCGAGCTGCTTCATGCGCTGGCGGGTGCCGTACGTAGCGGTCCCCGGGATGTTGCCGAAGACCTTCCCGCTGAGGCCGGTCGCCGACGCGAGGCTGGCGTCGTTTAGGATGCCGTCGATCGTCCCCATCATCGCGTCGGCAGCCGTGATTGACTTCGGCGCGTCGGCGATCGCCTGCGCGGCGATACCGCCGGCCTTCTTCCCGCCCTCGGTCTCGAAAGCCTTCTCGTAGAGCGAGGTCGGAGCGACGCCGTCCGGCGTCTCCAGCCTGCGCAGCTTGCCATCCTTCGTCTGCTGAAGCGCGACGGGGTTGCCGTCCGCGTCCTTGCCCCAGACAGTCTGCAGGCCACCGGCGTCGCCGTCCGCAGCCGTCGCTTCGGCTGCTCTGATCTGAGCACGCTTCGCCTCGGGCTCGAGGAGAAGGGCGTCCAGGCGGGCCTGGTACGAGGACTGATCGAGCTGCCGCTCCACGTCCGCGCCGGCAAGTTCGGCCGACTTCGCCGAAAGGCCCGCCTCAGCCGAGGCGATGGACTTCAGCTTGTCAGCCTGGAACGTCGCGACGTCCTTGTCCGCATCGAACCGCTTCGCGGCGATGCCGAGATCGCGGGCCTGGCGGGCCATGTACCCCTTGCCGATCGCGGCGAAGGGGCTGTTCTCCTTTGCCGCCAGCTGGGCCATCAGGGCGTCGTACCGCTGGTCGCCGGTACCTTCTCCGAGACGCGTCGTCGCGAGAGGATCGAACGAGAACTTTCCGAGGTCGATATCGCCGAGATCGGTCACCGTGTCGGCCGAATCGTCCAGGAACGTCTTCGACTGGTCGAACAGCTCGTCCGAGGCCGTGAAGTCCGGGGTCTTCGCGGCCGGCTTCGTGACCTCGTCCGGGATCTCGAGCAGAGCCGCGCCGTCCATCGTCACCCTGTTGACGTAGGTACCGAGGCCTTTCTCCAGCGCGGCATCGGCATCGATGCGCGTCGAGGGCGAGGCGAGGGCGGCGGTCAGGTCCATCGTGGCGAGGTCCGACCGCTTCGTCGGCCGACGACGGAAAGCCTCGATCTGGCGCAGGTAGCCGGGGTCCATGGGCGCCGACAGCGTGTCGAAGCCGTAGCCGACGAGGCCGCCGGACGCGAAGCCCTCCCGATACGACGCAGCGATCTGATCAAGGGGATCGCCCGCGACGAGACCTCCGTCCGCGAATCCCTGTCCCGGCTGCACCGGACCCTGCGTTGCCCCCGAAATGTCCTGCTCGAATACGCCAATGTACGCGCGTGCGAAGACAGCCACCGGGTCGTTATCGGCGAGCTGAAAATTCGCGTTGTCGGAATACAGCCCCCCGTTGTTGACCGAGAATTTCTTCGTCGCCGGATCGTACGACACGACCGGCTGGCTCTGCTGCGTCGACGCGAAAGCGTGCACGTCGTACGGCAGCAGGATGCCGTACGTCCCGGTGGACGTGTTTTTCTTGAGGATCAGCGATCCCTTGTCGCCCGTGGTCCCATCGGGCATCGGGAACGAGAAACTCTGCTCGACGAGGTTCGAGCCGGTCGCCTGCACGCCAGTGGTCGTATATGGCGTCGAACCGTAGCGCTGCAGCGCTGCGATCGTTTCGGTGACTTTCGGAGAGGCCGGATTGACCGTCATGACGGTATCGGCGCCGCCGATCGTCTTTCCGGCGAGCTGTCCGCTCGGGTAGACCGACCGGTATGCGCCAGTGGAAACGCCGAACGTGACTCTGCCGTCCGAGACGACAGGCGTCGTCGTCGGTCGCAGCTGACCCGTGTTCGGGTCGTACATGTTGCCGGCCGGGTCTTTCCAGCTGTTCGTAGCCGGATCGAGCACGGATCCGGGCGGAACGCCGGCGGGCGGGCCTTCCGGAGCAGGGGTCGTCGTGGATCCAGGCGTGCCGGTGCCCGGCGTCGTGTTATCGCCCTTCGGCTTCCACGCACCGTCCTTCAGTTCGTATGCCTTGCCGTCCGTGCCCCAGACCGTTCCCGTGCCGGGATTCTTCCAGCCGTTGACGGTCGGATCCCAGACGACGCCCGGCGGGACGGTCGAAGGCTTCTGCTGCGGCTCGGTCGAGCCCGGAGGCTGACCGCCGACGGTCGTCTGGCCCGTGCCCGTGGTGATCTTGGTGCCGGACTGGTTGTAGACGTTGCCGGTCGACGGGGCCTTCCACGTGCCCTGTGTCCCGGTCGGCGAACCGGCCGGAGGAGGGGTCCAGACTGCCTTGTCCGGCACGCCCGACGGCTTCGTCGGAGCAGGGTATGGCTGCTGGTAGTCCGGCAGCGTTCCACCGCCGCCGTTCGTCCCGCCGGGCGTGGTCGTGCCGCCTCCCGTAGTGCCGCCCGGCGTCGTCGTCCCGCCGCCGCCGTTCTCGAGTTCCTCTTTCTCCGCGTCCGACAGCCCTTCCTGCTGCGTGCTCTTTTCGAGGGCGGTCTTCGACTGCTCGTTGCTCTTTGTGTTCGTCGTCGATTCGTTGGTCTTAGTCGACGTGGTCGTGCCGACGTTCAGGACCTGGGCGAGCGCGGTCAAACGCTCGAGCGGAAGCCCGGACGCCTTGACAGCCATATCGAATTTGCCTTGCGACAGGGTCGCCAGGAGCTCGGCCGCCGACATCTTCGAGTTGGCGATGGAGAGTTCGTTCGCGACCGAGTTCTGTAGCTGCTCAATCCGCATCTTGTCGGCGTTCTGGTTCGCCGTGATGGCCGTCGAGGCGTTGCCGGATTCGATCTGCTCGCGCGAAATGTCCGCCGTCTGGTTCGCCCGATCGGCGTCGAGCTTGCGGCCGGCGTCGCTCGTAAAGGCCGCGAACGCCTTGTCGTAGCCATCGGAAAGCAGCTTGGCGCCGGTCTCGGACTTCAGCGACGCCTGATCGGCCGCAAGCTGACCCGACGCGATCTGACCGCGGGATCCGAAGGAGCGCGCCTTCGCGAGCTTGGCGTCGAGGGCAGCCCTCTCCTCAGCCTGAGATTTTGTGATCGCAGCCATCTGCGTGTCGTAGACGGCGGACTGGTACGGGTTGGCGTACTGGTCGTATGCGGCCTTGTTCCACGATCCGGTACCTACGTCGCGCACGTCGACCTGGCCGAGTGATCCGAGCCACTGTCCGTTGCCGGTCTGCGTGAACTGCCCGAGCTTGTCCGCGTAGCCCTGCGCGCCGACCGTGCCGTTGGTCGTGACGCCCGAAACGGCGTCGACGGCCTTCTGGTACTCGCCGGGAACCTGCGGCTGGCCGTTCGGGCTCAGATACTGTCCAAGGAGCGTGCTCGCACCCGCAGCGATGCCACCGGCCAGATTCTCGAAGCCACCGGTGTAGCTACGCGAATCCGTCGTCGACCCCGCTTCCTGCGTCTGCCCGGTACCGGAGGTCGCTCCCGTGGTGTTCTGCTTCGTCGCCGGGCCCGCGATGAGCTCGGGGACGTAGTCCTCCCACTTGAAGCTGGAGGCGGTCGTTGCGGTCGCCATGTCAGCGGCCTCCCTTCAGTCTTTCGATCAGAGCCCAGAGGCCTTCCTCGCCCTACGCCTCGGCGGCGGCCGGCGGGAGCACGTGCTCGCCACGAGAAATGCGAATTTCCTGGAAGGCAGCGTCGGACGGTGTCTCGGGCACGCTCGCGCCGACGAGGCCGAGGATCTCACCACCCGTCCTCGTGTCGCCGCCGCCGATCTGCGCGACGTCCATTGCGGGCACGACGAAACTGCCGACGGGAACGGAGGTCGCGATCGTGTCGGACCTGCCGCCTCGTTCGGCGCGCAATGCGTCAGCGCGTGCGAAAATCTCGTCCAGACCCACAGCATTCCCCCAATGCGGGGAAACTACTCGGTGAGAGGTCTAACTCGAAGCGAGTTGCTGTCTCGAAGCGAAGTAAGTGTTTCAATTACGGTGAGGACATGCTACATTGCAAGCACCGTTCGACATCCCCGGCCTCTGGCCCAAAGGGGACCGGTCGGATCGCTCGGGACCGCATTACGGTCACCGACCGACCTCCCCGAACGGCATATTCAAAACATAACCAACGAGGTTTTTCATGACTACGAATCTGTACGAATGCGTCCGCCAATGGGTTCTCACCGGACTCCCCTACGACCGAAACGATCAGAAGCTCTGCGCCGAGCTGGAGGCGATGGACGCTCGCGATCTCCTCATCGTCTATCACAACTGGATGGTCCGCCACGTCCATCCGACGCCGCGTAAAGTCTTCCGCTCGAAGGCATTCGACGCCAATTCCGTCGCGATCGCACGCAAGGACGACCTTGATGCCCTCATCGCGAAGATCGAACGAGGGGACGATCTGAAGCCGCATCTCAGCACGCGTACCGACGTCGTGTGGGAAGGGTCGGTCCAGAAGCTCAATCGCCGTCGCGATCTCGATCTCATGCTCCTCGAATGGCATGTGCATCACCTGCACATCTCGCGCACGATGCAGGCGGACGGCTACGTTCAGCGCGACGGACCGCTGCTCTTCGTCGTCTTCCTTCCGGACGCGGCATACATCCTCGATCTGATGACGCATGCGGACTTCAATCGGGATCACATCCTCAAGATCCTGGCCGACGAATGGCCGGGTGCGGAGCTGATCTACGAGATCAAGGGTGGGCCGGGCTACGAGGTGAAGGGGCTTGCGGTCAACTACACCGAGGAGGAGCGCAACCAGCTTCGGAAGGTGGCGATCAACACGATGATCGAGATCGACGGACGGGTCTTCAAGCCGGCGGGCGGACTCACCACTGCGGGGACATCCATCGAGGCCTCGATGGCTGCGGACAAGCTGCTGAAGAAGGTGAAGATGTGGCAGGACGCTCTCGACACCGATATCGCCTACTTCCAGCGCGACGCTCGAAGGGTCGGGCGCGTCTGGCCAGCCGTGCCGGATTTCGCCATGGACTTCGTCCAGCACGAAGGCGTTGTCGTTCTCGCTCTCCACGAACGCCACACCCAACTGGCATACGTGGTCGGGGAAACGCACGAGAGCGCTGCAGCGCAGGCTGCAGAGTAACCGGACTTAGACCAACCAGCGGATATCGGTGCCGGTGGTGACACCGATCCGGTATCCGTCCGGATGATCAGGCGTCTGGAACATGTATCCCGGCGTCGAAACCCCGACCGTGCCAACACGACTCCATGGCACGGTCGGCAGGTAAGTCTGCGGTTCCGGCTTCCGCAGCGCCGCGACCAGATCCGAGAGGAAGCGGTCGATGGCTACGATGCCCGTCCTGGGCGGGTTCGGAATCCTCATCGACGCGGCCCTTGCGACGTGTCCACCCTGGGCAGGCCGAGGCGCCACGCATCGGCCGTCCCGTCTGAATAGACCTCGAGCGCGAATTGCCTGCCTTGGACGCGGGGGTCGAACCGAAGCTTCTCAGGGGTGAGGACCCACGGGCCCTTCACCTTGTCCGGATGCTCTGGCCACCGCTTGCTGATGACGCGCACTTTGATCGCGCCGGTCAGGCGACAGTCGAGGTGGACGCGGTTCAAGTTCACACAGAACTCGCCGTCGCCGTCTTCGCCGGCGAGCTCCGACGGCGCGAAGCGCACGAAGGCCTCGATCGGCTCCCCGTCGAAGCTGGTGCCGACGTCCTGCGGCAGACCTTCCCGTCGTCCCGCACCGACATGGCGTAGCCCATGACCGAAAGGTCGCCGAAAGTCGTCATGTCGTGCGTCCCGACGCTCCAGCCAAGCCGAGGATCCGCCGCGGCCTCCTTCGTGTCCAAGCGAATGTATCGGCCGCCGGCGTAGAAGGTGACGGCGGTGAAGCGCGAGTCCGTGCAGGCGAACACCTTGTAGGCCTGCACAGGGTCGACCGTGATCCACGAGGTGACGGGGCAGTCGACTTCGTGGGGCTTTCCGCCGGCGAGGGCATAGACCACGTTCCCCGGTCCCAGCCACCAGCACTCGCCGTCTGCGCGCACGACGACGGCGTTGGGGCTGACGAGCCCGCAATTGTCGGAGATTGTGTCGAACCGATAGAACTGCGACGAGTCGCCAGTCGCGGCGCCGCCGTAGACGGCCGTGTCCGTCCAGACCACGACGCCGGCATCCGTCGCGAACCCCGCGACGATGTAGGAGCCTCGGCCGAACCGGTCGTCCCCCGCGATGTTGGCGCTCGACGGCGTCCACGCATCGAAATCCCCGACGTTGCACCAACGGACGGCGAGCGGGTCGTAGATCCCGTCGAGGTGCGTGCAGCCGAACGCCATCAGGACGCGCTCCGCCGTGACGCACAGCCAGTCGATATGCGCCGGCGCGTTCGGTACCACGACGGCCTGCTTCGACGGATTCGGATCCCAACGGTACAGCGCGCCGCCGATCGGCGCGGCCACGAGCGTCTCGCCGAACGTGTCCAAGGCCCACACCCGGGGCAAGAACGCGGCCCTGGTGTCGTAGCTGACGTTCGCACCGAAGGGCCCTACGCCGTAGCCACCCGGAAGGACGCCATCCTCACGGTCGGGCGGGAGGGTCGGGACGACCATGACCTGTCCGTTGCCGGCGGCATCGACGATGAAGGCGTCTCCGTCGACGGAGACGACGCGGCACGCCTGAAAGGCATCGATTGTCGGAGTTCCGCCGGCTGAGACCGTAGCCGCCGCGACCTCGTCGAGATGCAGGACGAGCGTGTCCGGACCGGCCGCGAGGACCGTGCGCAGTCCGTTAACGCTCTCGCCATCGACGAGCGCAGCGCCGGAGATGCGCAGGAGCGTGTTGTCGGGCAGGCCGTGTGCGTCCGCTGTCACCAAGACCTGCGACAGGCCGGCCGCCGTGCGGAAGGGATCCTGCGGTAGGACGAGACTGGAGCCGACGCCGCCGCCGACGACGTGGACGAGCTGGCCCGGCCGGACGCCATGGCCGGGTGCGAAGACCCGCAATCCCTGGATCGTGCCGTCGAAGGGCGCGAGGAGAGGGGTGACGTCGTGGACGCGCTTCTCGACGACAACGAAGAGGCCTTCCGTCCAGCCAAGCGCCGCCAAGGCTTGACCGCGCACCGTCGTCCACTGCCGTTGCGAGCGGGTCTTGCCGGGCAAGAGGAAGCCCGGCGTGGCGTCGACGTAGCCGCCGCGCATCTCGGCTTTGCCCTCCACCCATCTGACGTGGTTCGAAGCAGTCGCGAAGCCCTGGGAGGCGTACGGCGTGTCGTCCGTGACGACGCCCGGAAATGTCTTGAAATGCCCCAGCACTGGATCCAGGTCCCCTCGTAAGCGACAAACAGGGCAGTCCGGCCGGCGCCGATACGGATCGATGTCGTGTTCCCGTCCCAGAAGGAGGCGACCAGCCGCCGGCCGCCCGTGGTCAGCGTCCTACCGAGCGTCGCCAGACCGCGGCGTTGGATGCGGCTTTGGATGGGGCCGCTGATTGTCGAGCCGTTCGGGCCAGCCGAGACCACGATCCAGTCGCCCGCCGTCGGTGCCGGCAGCACCGCGTCGGCCAGCGTCGACATGAGAGAGACGGTACGCCGCTTCACTGGGTTCGCCGTCGGCACGTCTACGGCGATGGCATCCCGGTCGACGACGCGCCTGATGGTGCCGTCGACCATTTGAACGGTTGATAGTCCGGCCGGCAGCTCGACGAAGCTTCGCGACGTGCGCAGGACGACGCCTGCCGCGTCGCAGGAGACGAACCGGACCCCGGCGAAATCAGGCACGAACACTTCTCGGGCGGCGCCAACGACGTGCCATACGCGCCGGCGCAGGTCGTCGGCCGAACCGGTCCTGGCAACGATGCTGCCGGTCGCGATGGTGGCGGCGCCGTCCAGCGCCTCGTCGATGCTGGAGAGCACCGCGTTGACGCCGACGGCCGCCCAGATGCCGACACCCTCGCCGGTGCGGGTCAGCTCGAACCGATTCAGAGGAGTGGCGTCGCGGACCTCAGACACGGGTCACTCCTGCCGTTTCGGACATGACGACGATGCCGGAGGCCGAGCCGACGAGACGGGCCGACGCGCCCGCGGCAAAGCGGACGTTGCCGACCTGCGCGGCCGCCGTTGCCTTGATGTCGACGTAGGGTCAGGGCTCATGGCTCAGAGCCAGAACAGGACGGTGGCTGCGAGCGCGATGGCTGAGAAGAAGACGGTCGGACAGCGGTCGTAGCGGGTTGCGACGCGGCGCCAGTCCTTTAGCCGCCCGAACATGATCTCGATTCGGTTGTGTCGCCGGTAGCGGCGTTCATCGTGGCGCACCGGCGCGTTGCGCGACTTGCGCCCTGAGATGCAGGGTTTGATGCCCTTGGCTTGCACTGCGTCCCGGAACCAGTCGGCATCGTAGCCCCGATCGCCGAGCAGCCACTGCGCCTTGGGCAGATCGTCTAACAGCGCGGCTGCCCCGGTGTCGTCGCTCACTGGCCCGGCGGTCAGGAAGAAGCTCAAAGGCCGTCCGTTCGTATCAGCGACGGCGTGAAGCTTGGTGTTCATGCCGCCCTTGGTGCGGCCGATCAGGCGACCAAGGCCCCCTTTTTGACCGCACGACTCGATGCCGTGCGGTGTGCCTTCAGGTAGGTCGCATCGATCATAACGGTCCTGGGATCGGCGCCGACTGCTGCCAGACCTTCCATCATCCGGACGAAGACGCCTGCCTCGCCCCAACGCGTCCAACGGTTGTACAGCGTCTTTGCGGGACCATAGTCCTTTGGGGCATCGCGCCAGCGCAGACCGTTGCGGTTGACGAAGATGATGCCGCTGAGAACCCGCCGGTCATCGACCCGTGGCCTGCCATGGCTCTTGGGAAAGAACGGACGAAGCCGTTCCATCTGCTCGTCCGTCAGCCAGTATAGATCGCTCATATCCAGTCCCCCGGACAGAGCCTGAATCCGACGGCGCGCCTCATATCAATGGGTCCTGACGCTAGGTAGGTGACCCAACCAACATATTGCCAAGATTGGCAAATTCCATCCGGCATTGGGTCTTTTGGATGGAGACGATCATGCGCGATCTGTTCTGGTTGTCGGACGAGGCATGGGCGGTGTTGGAGCCGCACCTGCCGAAAAACCAGCCTGGCAAGCCGCGGGTCGATGACCGACGGGTCATCTCGGGAATCCTTCATATCCTGAAGACCGGCGGCCGCTGGCGAGATGTGCCGCCGGAGTACGGACCAGCCAAGACGATCTACAACCGTTATACGCGATGGGCACGGCGTGGCGTCTGGCAGCGCATCTTTGCCGAGGTCGCAGCCGCAGGTGCTGTACCCGACGAGCTTTGCCTCGACAGCACCCATGTCAAAGCACACCGCTCAGCATCCGGCGGAAAAGGGGGGAGTTTGCCCAAGCGGTCGGCACCTCGCGCGGCGGCCGAACGACAAATATCCATTGTCTGGCCGATGCTGGTGGCCGGATCGTCGCCCTTGCCCTGACGCCCGGCAACATCGCCGACATCTCCATGGCTCTTCCACTCTTGGAGGCTATGAGACCGACGAAGCGGCTGATTGCGGACAAAGCCTACGATGCCGACAAGCTGCGGACCTAGCTCCTCCATCATGAGATCGAGCCCGTCATTCCGGGGCGGGCCGCCCGCGATATCGCCTATCCGCTAAACCGCAAGGCATATCGCCGTCGCAACACCATCGAGCGCATGTTCGGCAGGCTGAAGAACTGGAAGCGGATCGCAACCCGATACGACCGCCTCGCCGTCAACTATCTGGCCGCCATCGCCCTGATCGCGACGGTCACTCAATGGCTTGGGTGAGTCCCCTACCTAACAGACGCTGGCACGATGCAGATGAGATCTGCCGTCTCATCTGGGACGATAGCCACAGAGAAATACCACGACACGTTTGCGCGTGATGGATCGGTCGGAGTCGGTGATGTGATGGGGCTTCAGACCGAAGCTCGCCGCCCTCATCCGCTCCGTAACAACGAAATCCAGGAACTGGTCCACGACGGTCTGAGGATCGGCCGCCCGGAGTTCCCCACATCGCTGCGCCTCGGCTACGACGGGGACGATCAGATCGGCCACCGAGCGACGCGCCTCCTCGTAGGTCTTCATCAAGTTGGGAAACTTCGGGATCATCGAGACCATCAGTCGGTCGAGAGCCACGATGTCCTCCCGAATGGCGGAGCCGATGAGGTCGAGCGCGATCCGGTTCAGGTAGGCCTCGATGTCCTCACCATCGTTCCTCACGATCCTCGGCTGGGCCTCAGACAGGAATTCGCCGAGGACGCTGCCGACCGTGGCGCGGAAGAGACCG
>NZ_JAPZDS010000015.1 GCF_029813115.1 Aureimonas sp. SK2 | reverse complement strand
AGCCCCCCGGAGCGCCATACCCTTCCTTTCCGCCGTCATCCTTGGGCCTGACCCGAGGATCGACCCACGTCGAGGCGCCGATCCGTCGCAGATCCTCGGGTCAGGCCCAAGGATGACAGTGGAAATATCGAGGCTTCTCTCGACTGTCCGAGGCACCGTAGCAGGTCGTAGACGAGGCGACATGCGAAGAGGTCCGGCCACTTTGCGGCGACCGGACCTCTTTCGCGGAATGCTAAGCGCCGCCGCTTACTTCAGGATCGCGTCCATCGGCACCGGCTCGGACAGGGTCCACTCGCCGACGACGCCCGGCTTGCCCTTCTCGACCCCCACGACGAGGTAGTTCGCGTTGTTCTGGTGGTGCAGCTCGGCGGTGAAGGTGCGGGGGCCGAAGGCGGTCGGCTCGTCCTTCATCTTCTCGAGTTCGGCCACCACGGCCTCGGCCTCCGTCGTGCCGGCGCGCTCGACGGCCTTGGCCCAGACGTCCACCATCACGTAGCCGGGATAGGCGTACTGGCTGGACGGATCGGCGCCGGTGCGCTCCTTGAAGGCGGCGTTGAACGACTTCACGGCCTCGCGCGGGTCGTCGCCGTAGATCGAGCCCTGGACGGGAATGAAGAAGTTCGAGAGGTCGGGCACCGCGGGCAGCCAGTAGCTGCCGTCCATGCCCGAGCCGACGAGGATCATCGAGTTGATGCCGGCGGCCCGGATCTGCTTCACCGCCGAGACGCCGCCCGGCATCATGGTGCAGAGCATGATCGCGTCCGGCTCTTCGGGGAGCGACTTGATGCGGGTGATCTGGGCGGCGATCGAGGCGTCCTCGTTCTTGAACGTGTCCTCGCCGACGAGCTTGGCCCCTTGCGCCTCGAGCTTGGGCATCATCCAGTCGAAGCCGTCGCAGATGCCCTTGTTGTAGACCGTCCAGGTGTCGAGGAGCTTGTAGAAGCTCTTGGCGTCGCGCTCCTTGAAGGCCCATTCCGACATGGCCGCGCCCTGCACCGGGGCGAGCACGGAGGCCGAGAAGGACAAGGGGCCGACGCCCTGGATGCCCGCCTTGACTGATTCGGCGCACAGGAAGAACGAGACCTTGCCCGCGTCCTCGGCGGCGAGCGCGGCGGGCGCCCCGAAATCGTAGTCGCAGGAGACGACCACGAGGTCGGCGCCCTGGTCGATCACGGTGAGGCCCGCCTTGGCGCCTTCAGCGCGGTCGGACTTGGTGTCGGCCTTCACCACCTCGATCTGCTTGCCGAGAAGGCCGCCGGCCTTGTTGATCTCGTCGATGCGGATCAGCGCGGCGTCCGTCGCCGGCTTGTCGTAGGCCTCCATGAAGCCGGACTCGGCCGTGGCGAAGCCGATCTTGATCGTGTCGTCGTCCGCAAAGGCCGGCGCGGTGAGACACACCGAAGCGAGGGCCGCTGCGACAAGATGCTGGGTCTTTGTCATGCACGTCTCCTTTGCTGGACCGTCCGGCGTCATGCCGGCGGGATCAGGGTTTGTTGTTCTTTCGACGAAGCGTGATCTCGCTCCGGCCGAAGAGGCCGGCCGGGCGCAGCGCCAGGATCACGATCATGATCACGCCGAGCGCGATCTCCTGGAGGCCCTTCGGCAGGGCGAAGGGCGTGCCGCCGATCTCCACCCCCGCCTCGAACCAGCGCAGGACCTGGATCAGGGCGGACAGGATGACGGTGCCGAGCACCGCCCCGGTCAGGCTGTTCATGCCGCCGACGACGAGCATGGAGAGCGTGATGAAGGTGAGGCCGAGATAGAAGGTGTCGGGCGTGACGACGCCCACCGAATGGGCCATCAGCGCGCCGCCCATGCCCATCACCGCACCCGAGACGGTGAAGGCGACGAGGCGCTCACGCGGAATGTCGATGCCGGACGCCGCGGCCGCCGTCGGCTCGTCGCGCGCGGCCCGGAGCGCCAGGCCGGCACGCGAGATGGCGTGCGCCCAGGCGACGAAGACCGCGACCACGGCCCCGATCAGATAGGGCCAGATCGTGCGCACGATCGGGATGCCGACGACGGAGGACGTTCCGCCCGTCACCGAATCCCAGTTGGCGTAGACGGTGTTGATCATCGCAAGCACCGCGAAGGTCGCGATGGAGGCGGCGATGCCCGACAGGCGCATCAGGATGCGCCCGACGACGAGGGCGGCGAGCCCGGCGAAGAGCGCGGCGATCGCGGCCGACTGCCAGTAGGGCAGGCGTGCGGAGAGGATGAGGTCGGGCAGGCCCGGCAGCGCGCTCGCCTTCATCACCGGGTTGATGGTGAGCCAGGCCGCCATGTAGCCGCCCAGGCACGCGAAACCGACATGGCCGAAGGACAGGACGCCGGAATTGCCGATGAAGATGTAGAGGCCGACCACGAAGGTGACGCGCACGAAGACGTCGATCACCGTCTGGTTGAAGGGCCGCGAGCCGGTCCAGACCGTGACCACGGCGATGGCGAGGAGGATCAGCGACAGGAGGACGGGCGTCAGGATCGTGCGGCGGGCGAGCGCGAAGCGGGGCGGCTTCCGCGGCTCGGCGAGCGGCGCGACAGGGCTCAGCGACGCGGAGGACGTGGCCATGGCGGTCAGACCCTTTCCTTGGTGCCGCGCGCGGCGATCAGGCCCTGCGGGCGGAACAGGAGCACCAGGATCACGGCGGCGAAGACGAAGGCGTCGCGGAAGGCGCGCGCGTCGAGCGGCAGGGCGACCTGCATGACGACGGAGGCTGCGCCGAGGAGGAAGCCGGCGAGAACGGCGCCGGCCAGACTCCCGAGTCCGCCGATCACGGTTGCGATGAAGGCCATCAGCATCAGCGAGGCGCCCATCTGGATGTCGGCGGTGCCGGTCTGCGCGCCGAAGATCAGGCCGATCGCGGCCGCGAGCGCCCCCGACAGGGCGAAGGCCATGGTGATCACGCGGTTGGCCCGGACCCCCAGCATGCGCGCCATGGAGAAGTTCTCGGCCGCCGCGCGCATCTCCAGTCCGAAGCGGGTGCGGCGCAGGAAGACGGTCAGGGCGGCCAGGATGGCGAGCGTGGCGAGGATCGTGATGAGCTGGAGGAGCGGCAGGCGGGCGCCCAGGATCTCCACCGGCTGCGACAGGCCGGGCAGGAGCGAGATCGACTTCGGCCGGCTCGTGAAGAGCATCAGCAGGAAGTAGCGGATCACGAAGCCGAGCGCGAAGGAGGCGATCATCATCGTGGCCGGGCTGGCGTGTCGGAAGCGCCGGAACACCGTCATCTCGCAGAGCACCGAGAGGCCGGCGCCGACCAGAAGCACGAAGGGGACGAGGAGATACGGGGGCAGCTGCCCGGCGAAGACGATCGCCATCGCGTCGGTCGAGGGCCAGAGGAGCGCGAAGATCGAGAAGGCGATGACGTCGCCATGGGCGAAGTTGACGAGGCGCATGACGCCGAAGATCAGCGCGATGCCGAGCGCCCCGAGTGCGTAGAGGGAGCCGAGCGAAAGAGCGTCGAAGACGACCTGCAGCATGGTCAGTGGTCCTCGTAGCCGAAATAGGCGGCCTTGATGGCCTCGCCGTCCCCGAGTTCGCGCGCGTCCCCGTCGAGAAGGACGCGCCCGCCGCGCATCAGGATCATGCGCCCGCCGACCATGACCGCGCGGGTGGAGCTCTGCTCGACGATCAGCAGGGTGAGCGAGCGCTGGCGCTGGAGCGCGATCAGGCGCTCGTAGACCTGGTCGGTGATGTTGGGGGCAAGGCCCAGCGAGGGCTCGTCGATGGCGACGAGCCTCGGGCCGGTCATCAGCGCCCGGCCGATGACCAGCATCTGCTGCTGGCCGCCCGACAGGAGGCCGGCCTGGGCATGGCGGCGCTCCTTCAGGATCGGGAACGTGTCGTAGACAGACTGGAGTTCGGCGGCGGTTCGCGCCTTGGCGCCGGGCTCCCGCGCCCGCATGCCGGTGCCGACCAGGAGGTTCTCCTCGATGGTCAGCGAGCCGAAGACCTCGCGCCCCTCCGGCACCATGGAGACGCCCCGGCGCGCGATCGCCTCGGGCTTCTCGGCGGTGATGTCGTCGCCGTGGAAGCGGATCGTGCCCTCGGCCGGCCGCGTGACGCCGGCGATCGCGCGCATCAGCGAGGACTTGCCGGCGCCGTTCGGGCCGGTGACGAAGAGGATCTCGCCCTCCTTCAGGGACAGGGAGACCTCGCGCACGGCGGTGAGCCGGCCGTAGCGGATGGTGACGCCGGAGAGTTCGAGAAGGCTCAACCGACCACCTCCAGGGCTTCCACCGGAACCGGCGCGTCGGCGGCCGTTCCCATGTAGGCGTGGCGCACCCGCTCGCTGGCGCGGATGGCGGCGGGCGGCCCCTCCTCGATCACGGCGCCCGAATCCAGGACCACGATGTGCTCGCACAGGCCCAGCACCAACCCGACATTGTGCTCGATCAGGAGGACGCCGCAGCCGAGCTCCCCGGCGATGCGCCGGATCAGGGCGGAAAGGTCGGCGGCCTCCACCCCGCTCATGCCCGCCGCCGGCTCGTCGAGGAGCACGAAGGACGGACGGCCCATCAGGGCGCGGCCGATGGCGACGCGCCGCTCGTCCGTATAGGGCAGCGTGCCGGCGATCCGGGACCCGAGCTCGGCGATGCCCATCCAGGCGAGCATCGCCTCCGCCTCGGCCAGCGCCTGCCGGCGGGACAGGCCGAGCCCGACGCCCGTCACCTCCAGATTGTCGATCACGGGCAGGTCGCGGAACAGCCGCCCGCCCTGGAAGGTGCGGGCCACCCCGCGGCGGCGGACCTGGAAAGGCTTGAGGCCGGAAAGCTTCGCGTCGCCGAGGCGCACGGCGCCCTCCGTCGGGGCCTGAAAGCCGGTCATGACGTTGACCAGCGTCGTCTTGCCCGCCCCGTTCGGCCCGATCAGGCCGGTGATCCGACCCGGCTCCAGCGCGAGATCGACGGCGGACAGGGCCTTCAGGCCGGCAAAGGCGACGGACACGGCGTCCGCCCTCAAGCTGTTCATGCGCCTTTCCTTTCCTGTCTGCGCGGAAGGGGTCTCAGGCCATCGGGCCGTGCGCCGTCTCCCGCCCGGCATCGGTGCCGGGCGTTTTTCGAATCTCCCTCCCGGATCCGGCTCAAGGCCGGCCGCTGCGGCCGCGGGCGGTCAGCCCGCGACGTGGTCCTTGGCGCGCTGGAGCGCTCTGGTGGCGTCGGCCCTGGCCGCCAGCGCCTCGTCCAGCGTCACGGGCTGGAAGCGGGCGGGCGTGTGCGGCTGAAGCTGGGCGATCACGTCCATGTCGGCCGAGATCACGACGCCCAGCATCATGTAGCCGCCGCCCGAGACCGCATCGCGGTGGAGCACGATCGGCTCCGTGCCGCTCGGCACCTGGACAGAGCCGTAGGGGTAGCCGGCATCGACGATGTTGGACGGGTCGGAGCCCGCCCCGAAGGGCGGCTCGCGCTCCACGAACTCCAGCGGCGCCCCGCCCCGGAAGCGGTAGCCGATGCGGTCGGCTTCGGGCGCGACCTTCCAGGTGTCGGAGAAGAAGCGCTTGCCGGCGCTTTCCGTGATCCGGTGCCAGTAGAGGCCCGGCAGCATGCGCAGCTCGGCCGGGTCGGAGCGCGCACGCCGGAGGTGGACGGGAAGGCTGCGTCCGACCGTGTTCGACCCCTCGCCGACGAAAAGGACGTCGCCCGCCTTCAGGGCACGACCCTCGAAGCCGCCCAGCGCGCCGAGCACATAGGTCGTGCGCGAGCCGAGCACGAGGGGCACGTCGATGCCGCCGGAGATCGCGATATAGGCGCGGGCGCCCCCCTTCAGGAAGCCGAAGGAGAGGCGGTCGCCGGCCTTCACGGGGAAGCTTTCCCAAGTCGGCCGCTCCTCGCCGTTGACCTTCGGCGGCAGCTCGCCGCCCGTCACCGCGACGGACGTGTCCTTCGTGAACTCAAGCTCCGGCCCCATGAAGGTCGCCTCGAGGAGCGCCGCGTTTGCGTCGTTGCCGACCAGGAGGTTGGCGATCACCGTGGCGAAGCGGTCCATGCCGCCGCCCTCGGGGATGCCGAGATGGTAGTAGCCGGGACGGCCGAGGTCCTGGACGGTGGTGGCCAGGCCCGGGCCTAAGACGTTAACGGCCATCGAGAAGTTCCATCAGCTTGGCGTTGGTGCCGGGAATGTCGCGGTTGAACGCGGCGAGGTTGAAGGAGCAGGGCCGGATCGTGGGGGCGAAGGTGTCGGCCTCGATCGCCTCCAGCGTGGCGTCGTACTCGGCCCGGTCGATCGCCTTGAACTTCACGATGTCGCCCGGCCTGAAGAGGCACATCTCGTCGCGGAGGTAGTTCACCTTCCGCGTCGGGTCGTAGATCGGCGCCGGCGTCACGCCGTACATCTGGTAGCCGCCCGCCCCGCGCACCGAGTAGATCGCGGCGAAGCACCCGCCGTGGCCGATGGTGAGCTTGGGCGTGTCGGTGCGGGGCCTCAAGTACTTCGGCACCTCGATCTGCCGCTGGCGCTCGACCATCTGGTAGAGAAAGGGCAGGCCCGCGACGAAGCCGACCATGGAGACGAACCAGGGCTGGCCGGAATAGGCCGCGACGAACTCCTCGACGCTCGCGTAGCCGTTGATGCGGGCGGAGTATTCGAGGTCGGTCGAGGAGGGGTCCTGGTGCCGCTCGCGAAACCGCTGGCCGGTCTCGTGCGTCCAGGGATCCTGGAAATAGACCGGCAGCTCGATGATGCGCGTTTCCAGCGTCTCGTCGGACTGCGAGGCCGCCGCCTCGAAGGACTGGAGTTCCTTCAGGAGATCCTGCGGGCCGATCCGGTCCGGGTCGAAGCGGATCTGGAAGCTGGCGTTCGCCGGGCAGATCTCGGTGACGCCGGGAATGTCGGCGTCGCGCACGGCCTTGCACATCGACAGGCCGGTGAAGAAGGAGGCGAGCGACATTTCCTCGGAGACCTCCCCGAAGATGTGTTCGTCGCCGCCGAAGCTGAAGCGTATCGACATCGGATCTCCCTAGAGGCTGTTGTCGGTGAGCCAGCCTTCCAGCCAGCGGGTGTGGACGTCTCCGGCGCGCACGGCCGGATCGGCGGCGAGCGCGAGGAACAGGGGCTTCGTGGTCTTCAGGCCGCCGATCTCGGTCTCGCCGAGCGCCCGGACAAGGCGGACGATCGCCGCCTCGCGCGTTTCGGCATGGACGATGAGCTTGGCGAGCAGCGAGTCGTAGAAGGGCGGCACCGTGTAGCCGGGATAGAGCATCGAATCGAAGCGCACGCCGGGGCCGCCGGGAATGCGAAGATCCTCCACCGTGCCCGGAAAGGGCGCGAAGTCGCGGGCCGGATCCTCGGCGTTGAGCCGCACCTCGATCGCGTGGCCCTTCACCGCGACATCCGACTGCTTCAGCCGCAGCGGTTCGCCGCCCGCGATGCGCAGCATCTCGGCCACGAGGTCGATGCCGGTGATCGCCTCCGTGACGGGGTGCTCCACCTGGATGCGGGTGTTCATCTCGATGAAGTAGAAGCGGTCGGCGGCCTCGTCGTAGAGATATTCGACCGTCCCGGCGCCGGAATAGTGCACCGCCTTGGCGAGCGCGACGGCCGAGGCGCAGAGTTCCTCGCGAAGCTTGGGCGACAGGGCAAGGGAGGGCGCCTCCTCCCAGACCTTCTGCCGGCGTCGCTGCAGCGAGCACTCGCGCTCGAAGCAGTGGACGGCGTCCCGGCCGTCGGCCAGCACCTGCACCTCGATGTGCCGGGCGCGGCCGATCACCTTCTCCATGTAGAGCCCGCCGTCGCCGAAGGCGGCGAGCGCCTCGGCCTCGGCCTGCGGAAAGGCCTGGTCGAACTCTTCTTGCGTGTTGGCGATCCGGATACCGCGCCCGCCGCCGCCCGCCGCCGCCTTGATCATCACCGGGAAGCCGGTCTGGCCAAGCACGGCGCGCGCCGCCTCCAGCCCCACGACGCGACCCGCCGAGCCCGGCACGACGGGCACGCCGGCCCTTGCCGCCGCCTCGCGGGCCGAGACCTTGTCGCCCATCAGGCGGATCGCCTCGCCCGACGGGCCGACGAAGATGAGGCCGGCCGCCGTCACGGCATCGGAGAACTCGGCGTTCTCGGCCAGGAACCCGTAGCCGGGATGGACGCTGTCGCAGCCCGTGTCCGCGGCCGCCTTCAGGAGCGCGGGAATGCTGAGGTAGGACTTCTTGGGCGCCGGGGGACCGATGGCGACGGCCTCGTCGGCGAGCTGCACGTGGAGGGCGTCCGCATCGGCCGCCGAATGCACGGCGACGGTGCGGATGCCGAGATCCCTCGCGGCCCGGATGATGCGCACCGCGATCTCCCCGCGGTTGGCGACGAGGAGTTTTTTCAGCATCAGTCGAGGTCCGCCAGCGGCGCACCGGCCATGACCGGCTCCTCGTTGTCGGCGACGAAGCGCACGTTGGTGCCGGCGACGTCCGAGCGCACCTCGTGGAAGGACTTCATCACCTCGACGAGGCCGACGACGTCGCCGACCGCCACCGCGTCGCCGTCCGCCTTGTAGGGCGGCTTGTCGGGCGAGGCGCTGCGGTAGAACGTGCCGGGAAGAGGCGAGAGGATCTGGGGCATCGTGGGCAACTCCGGGGAACGGGGTTCTGGTCGAAGGCTTGCAAATTCAGTGCCAGGGGGCGATCGCCGCGCGCACGGCGCGGGCGATGTCGAGCGCGTTGGGCGTGTCGGAATGGACGCAGATCGTCTCGGCGCGGGCCGGAAAGGCGCTGCCGTCGTTCGCCGTGCCCTGGTTCTCCCGCAGGGCGCGCACGCAGTGGCGCGCCATCAGTTCGGGGTCCTTGGCCTCGTGCTCGCGGGTGACGATCAGCGCGCCGCCGGGCGCGTAGTCGAGGTCTGCGTAGAACTCGTGCACGAAGGGGATGCCGCGCGCCTGGTAGACGCTCTCGTGCAGCGTGCCCGTCATGCCGAAGAGCGGCACGCCGAACACGGCCGCCGCGTCGCAGATGCCGTGCGCGACCTCCTCCTGCCGGGCGGCCATGCCGTAGAGGCTGCCATGCGGCTTGATGTGGTTGAGCGCCATGCCCTCGGCCTCGAGAAAGCCCTTCAGCGCGCCGGTCTGGTAGATCACGAGGTTGGCGACCTCCTCGCGGGAGAGCTTCATCTCGCGCCGGCCGAAGCCGGCGAGGTCGGGAAGCGACGGGTGCGCACCGACGCGCACGCCGTTTTCCTTCGCGCGGCGCACCGTCTTGCGCATGTGGTCGGGATCGGACGCATGGAAGCCGCAGGCGACGTTGGCGACGTCGATCAAGGGCATCATGCCGGCGTCGTCGCCGATGCGGTAGAGGCCGAACCCCTCGCCCATGTCGCAGTTGAGCGTGACCCCCATCGACCCCTCCGCCTTCGCAACTGCCAAAATTTTGGCGTTGCGAATTTTTTGCGCAAGCGCGGCATCTTGTGAAATAGTCATTTTCTGAAAAGGATATCGAAAAAACCGATACGCCCACCGGGACCGCATCGCGATGACCATCACTTTGAGACAGCTCGACTATTTCATCGCCACGGCCGACAGCGGCCAGGTCAGCCATGCCGCGGTGGAGCTGAACATCTCCCAGTCGGCCGTGACGGCCGCCATCAAGTCGCTGGAAGCGGAGCTCGGCGTCCGGCTCTTCGACCGCACCCATTCCGGCGTCCGGCTGACCATGGAGGGCACGCGCTTCCTGGAGCGGGCGCGCGCCATCACCGGCGCGGTGGCGGCCGCGATCCAGAGCCCGCTGCGGGACCGCGAGGGCCATGCCGGCACGCTGCGGCTTGGCATGACCTACACGGTGGTCGGCTACTTCATGTCCCGCTACTACGCCCGCTTCCGCAAGCTCCACCCGCAGATCGAGGTGGAAGTGTCCGAGCTGCCGCGCGACGCGCTGGAAGACGGCTTGGTGGCGGGCGAGGTCGACATGGCCGTGATGCTCGTGTCCAACCTCGCGCGGTCCACCGAGATCGACGCCGAGACGCTGGTGCGCTCGCGCCGCCGGCTCTGGCTGCCCGCGGATCACCGCTTCCTCACGCGCCCCGCCATCACCCTGGCGGACGTCGCGGCCGAGGACTATGTGATGCTGACCGTGGACGAGGCCAAGACGACGGCGTCGCGCTACTGGGACGCGGCGGGCCTGCGACCCCGCGCGGTGCTCACCACCGCTTCCGTCGAAGCGGTGCGCTCGCTGGTGGCGTCGGGCATGGGCGTGACCATCCTGTCCGACATGGTCTACCGGCCCTGGTCGCTGGAAGGGCAGCGCATCGAGGTGCGCTCGCTGGTGGAGCCGATCCCCAGCATGGATGTGGGCCTCGCCTGGGCGCGCTCGCGCCCGATCGTGCCGACGGCCGCCGCCTTTCGCGCCTTCATGTCGGTGACCATGGGCGGGGGCGGCTGAGGCCTCAAACCATGAGGTGCCTGCGCACGTCCGGGTCGTCGAGGTCGCTTCCCACGCCCGCGAACACGATGCGGCCGCGGTCGAGGATGTAGACCCGGTCGGCGAGCTCGCGGCAGAAGTCGAGATACTGCTCGACCAGAAGCACGGCGATGCCGGCCTCCTCCTTGAGGTAGCGGATCGCCCGGCCGATGTCCTTGATGATGGAGGGCTGGATGCCTTCCGTCGGCTCGTCCAGGACCAGGAGGCGCGGGCGCGTGACCAGCGCGCGGCCGATGGCGAGCTGCTGCTGCTGGCCGCCCGAGAGGTCGCCGCCGCGCCGGCCGAGCATGGATTTGAGGACCGGGAAGAGGTCGAACACGTGTTCGGGGATCGAGCGGTCCGCTCGCTTCACCGGGGCGAAGCCGGTCTGGAGGTTCTCCTTCACGGTGAGAAGCGGAAACACCTCGCGCCCCTGCGGCACGAAGCCGATGCCGGCCCGCGCCCGCGCATAAGGCGCGCTCGTCCCCAGATCCTCGCCGCCGAGCTGGATCGTTCCGCGCCGGATCGGCTGCTGGCCGACGACGGCGCGCATCAGCGATGTCTTGCCGACCCCGTTGCGCCCGAGCACGCAGGTGATCTCGCCGGCCTTGGCCTCCAGCGAGACGCCGCGCAGCGCCTGCGCCGCGCCGTAGAAGAGATCGACGTTCGAGACTTCCAGCATGGTCAGCGCCCCAGATAGACTTCGATGACACGCGGGTCGGCGGAGACCGCGTCGAGCGGACCTTCGGCCAGAACATGGCCCTCGTGCAGGCACGTGACCTTCACGCCGAGCATGCGCACGAAATGCATGTCGTGCTCGACCACGACGACAGAGCGCGTTTGCGCGATGTCCCGCAGGAGCTTGGCGGTCTCCTCCGTCTCGGCATCGGTCATACCGGCGACGGGCTCGTCCACGAGGAGAAGCTCGGGATCCTGCGCGAGCAGCATGCCGATCTCGAGCCATTGCTTCTGGCCGTGGCTGAGGTCGGCGGCGGGTCGCGCACGCTTGTCGAGGAGCCGCACGGTCCTGAGGATCTCCTCGATGCGCTCGTCTTCCGCGTCCATGCGCTTGTGGAAGAGCGCGGCGAAGATCGATCGGCTGCCCGACAGGGCGAGGCGCAGGTTGTCCTCCACCGTATGGCCTTCGAAGACGGTCGGCTTCTGGAACTTGCGGCCGATGCCGAGCGAGGCGATCTCGGCCTCGTCGTGTTTCGTCAGGTCGGTGTTGCCGGCGAAGTAGACGTCGCCGGTGTCGGGCCGCGTCTTGCCGGTGATGATGTCCATCATCGTGGTCTTGCCGGCGCCGTTCGGGCCGATGATGGCGCGCATCTCGCCGCGCGCCACGACCAGCGACAGGTCGTTGATCGCCTTGAACCCGTCGAAGGCCTTGTTGACCCCGTTGAGGTAGAGGAGCGTCTCGCCGCGGGGCGGGCGCAGTTTCGCTTCCCGCTCGCGCCGCTCCGCCATCTGCGTGGCGTAGGGGTGGGGCGAGACACGGGCGGGGTCGAAGGAGGGCTCTTGCATCATGGTCACTCCGCGGGATTGGCGGCGGGCTCGGCCGGGCCGGCGGCGACGCCCTTCTCGGCGCGGGCGGCCCGGCGACGATCCGTCAGCGCGCGCCACCCGTGGTCGAAGGTGCCGACGATCCCGCGCGGCAGGAAGAGGGTGACGAAGACGAAGAGGCCGCCGAGGATGAAGAGCCAGGCGTCGGGCGCGGCGGCGGTGAAGTAGCTCTTGCCCCCGTTGACGAGGACGGCGCCGATCACCGGCCCGAGGATCGTCGCGCGACCCCCGACCGCCGTCCAGACCACGACCTCGATGGAATTCAGCGGCGCGAACTCGCCGGGATTGACGATGCCGACCTGCGGCACGTAGAGCGCGCCCGCCACGCCCGCCATCATGGCGGACAGCGTGAAGGCGAAGAGCTTCACGTGCTCCGCCCGCCAGCCGAGGAAGCGCGTGCGCCCCTCGGCGTCACGCACCGCCACCATCAGGAGCCCGAGCTTGGAGCGCGTGACGGCGGCCACCACCAGCACCCCGCCGGCCAGCGCGATCGCGGTCGCGGCGAAGAGGCCGGCGCGCGTCGAGGCGGCCTGGATCGGAAACCCGAGGATTTCCTTGAAGTCGGTCAGGCCGTTGTTGCCGCCGAAGCCCATGTCGTTGCGGAAGAAGGCAAGGAGCAGCGCGTAGGTGAGGGCCTGCGTGATGATCGAGAGATAGACGCCGGTGACCCTCGAGCGGAAGGCGAAGTAGCCGAACAGGAAGGCGAGCAGGCCCGGCACCAGGACGACCATGAGCGCGGCGAACCAGAAGTGGTCGAACCCGTACCAGAACCAGGGCAGTTCCTTGTAGTTCAGGAACACCATGAAGTCCGGCAGGTCCGGGTTGCCGTAGACGCCGCGCGCCCCGATCTGGCGCATCAGGTACATGCCCATGGCATAGGCGCCCAGCGCGAAGAAGGCGCCGTGGCCGAGCGACAGGATCCCGACATAGCCCCAGACGAGGTCGAGGCTGAGCGCGAGCAGCGCATAGGCGAGATACTTGCCGAAGAGCGGCACGAGATGGTCGGGCACGTGGAGCGGGCTGGCCGGCGGGAGCGCGAGGTTGAGGACCGGCACCAGGATGGCGAGGGCGAGGAGCGCGACGGCCAGCCAGACGGCGCGCGGTCCGAGAAGCTTGGCGGTGATCATGCGTCCACGAACCTTCCCTTGAGGGCGAAGAGGCCGCGCGGCCGTTTCTGGATGAAGAGGATGATGAGGACGAGCACCACGATCTTGCCGAGCACGGCGCCGGCATAGGGCTCGAGGAACTTGTTGAGGATGCCCAGCGAGAAGGCGCCGACCAGCGTGCCCCAGAGGTTTCCGACCCCGCCGAAGACCACCACCATGAAGCTGTCGATGATGTAGCCCTGGCCGAGATCGGGCGAGACGTTGTCGACCTGGCTGAGGGCGACGCCCGCCATGCCGGCGATGCCGGAGCCGAGCGCGAAGGTCAGCGCGTCCACCATCGGCGTGCGGATGCCCATGGCGGCCGCCATGCGCCGGTTCTGCGTGACGGCGCGCATCTTCAGCCCCGCCGAAGTGCGGTTGAGGACGAAGAGAAGCGCGGCGAAGACGGCCAGCGCGAAGACGATGATCCAGAGCCGGTTCCAGGTGACGGCCATCTGGCCGATCTCGAAGGAGCCGGACATCCAGGACGGGTTCGACACCTCGCGGTTGGTCGGGCCGAAGAGGGTGCGGATCGCCTGCTGGAGGATCAGCGACACGCCGAAGGTCGCCAGCAGCGTTTCCAAGGGACGGCCGTAGAGGAAGCGGATGATGCCGCGCTCCATCAGGAATCCGACGAAGCCGGCCACCAGGAAGGCGAGCGGCAGGGCCAGCGCGAGGCTCCAGTCGAGCCATTGCGGGGCGTGGTCGCGCATCGCCTGCTGGACGACGAAGGTCGTATAGGCGCCGAGCATCACCATCTCGCCATGCGCCATGTTGATGACGCCCATGACGCCGAAGGTGATAGCGAGGCCGATGGCGGCGAGGAGCAGCACGGAGCCGAGCGAGAGCCCGTACCAGACGTTCTGCGCCTGGCCCCAGAGGGCGATGGTGCCTTCCACGGAGGCCGCGCCGCGCGCGGCGGCGGCGGCGACGCTCGCATCGGCGTCGGAGGCGGCGGCGTTCAGGAGGTTCAGGGCCGGCCGGTCGCCGCGCGCGGCGAGCGTCGCGACCGCCTCCAGCTTCTCGGCCGCCGGGCGGTGGGAGCGCAGGACGGCGCTCGCGCGGGCCTCGGCCAGAGCCTTGTCCACCGCCGGGTCGCTTTCGCGGGCGATGGCGGCGTCCAGCATGTCGAGCTGCTCGGGCGTCGCCCGCTCGAACAGGGCCGATGCGGCGGCCAGGCGCCGGGCGGGGTCGTCCGAGCCGAGCGTCAGCGCGCCCATGGACTCGGCGACTAGCGTTCGGATGGAGTTCTTGACGCGCACCTTGTCGAGCGCGCCCTTGGCCCTCGTGCCCAGCGCCTCGCCGGTGAGCGCGTCGGTGACGCGGATCTCGGCGCCCGAGCCCGCGCCGATCACGACGCGCCCGCCGTCCTTCTCGAAGTAGAGGTTGCCGTCGGACAGGGCCTGCAGCGCCGGGACCACCGCGGGATCGCCGGTGGCGGCAAGCGCCCGGATCGTCGCCTCGGTTTCCTCGAAGCTCCGCTTGCCGCCGAACTCCTGGACCAGGGCGGCGGGATCGGCGCCCTGCGCCTGCGCCGCGGCGCCCCAAGGGCACAGGAGGACCGCCGCGAGGGCGAGGCCGGCAAGGAGGCGGCAGGATCGGCTAAGCCGGCTTATGAATTCGGACATGGAATCCGCTCCGGACGAGGGCGCCTCGGGGCACCGGTCGAGGACGTCGGGGAGTGCGAAGGGCAAGGCGCCCCGTCCGTGAACGACCGGACGGGGCGCCGAGGGGACATGGCCGCCGGGACGGCCGATCCCGTGCGGTCAGTTGGAGGCCGCAGCTCCCGCTCCGCCGCACTTGCCGGTCTCGGTGTTGAAGTTGCCGCAGGACATCGGGGCGCGCCAGTCGGCGATCAGGGGCTTGGATTCCGGCAGATAGTCGGACCACTCGTCGCCGAGCACCAGGCCGGACGTCTCGTGCACCACCTCGAACTGGCCGTCCTCCTGGATCTCGCCGATCAGCACGGGCTTGGTGATGTGGTGGTTGGCGCCCATGGAGGAGAAGCCGCCCGTGAGGTTCGGCACGGCGACGCCGATCATCGCGTCGATCACCTTGTCGGTGTCCGTGGTGCCGGCGGCCTCGACAGCCTTCACCCACATGTTGAAGCCGATATAGTGGGCCTCCATCGGGTCGTTGGTCACGCGGTCGGCGTCCTTGGTGAACTCGCGCCACTTGGCGATGAACGCCTCGTTCTCGGGCGTATCGACGGACTGGAAGTAGTTCCAGGCCGCGAGGTGGCCGACCAGCGGCTTGGTGTCGATGCCGGCCAGCTCCTCCTCGCCCACCGAGAAGGCGACGACGGGAAGCTCGGAAGCCGAGACGCCCTGGTTGGCGAGCTCCTTGTAGAAGGGCACGTTGGCGTCGCCGTTAACGGTCGAGACCACGGCGGTCTTCTTGCCGGCCGAGCCGAACTCCTTGATCGCCGAGACCTCGGTCTGCCAGTCGGAGAAGCCGAAGGGCGTGTAGTTGACCTTGATGTCCTCGGCGGCGACGCCCTTGGACTTGAGATAGGCCTCGAGGATCTTATTGGTGGTGCGCGGGTAGACGTAGTCCGTGCCCTCCAGCACCCAGCGCTCGACGCCTTCCTCCATCAGGTAGTCGACGGCGGGAATGGCCTGCTGGTTGGGCGCGGCGCCGGTGTAGAAGACGTTGCGCTCGGATTCCTCGCCCTCGTACTGGACGGGATAGAACAGGATCGAGTTCAGCTCCTTGAACACCGGCAGAACCGACTTGCGCGACACCGACGTCCAGCAGCCGAAGACGGCGGCGACCTTGTCCTGCGCGATCAGGCCGCGCGCCCGCTCGGCGAAGAGCGGCCAGTCGGAGGCGGGATCGACGACCACCGCCTCGAGCTTCTTGCCGAGGACGCCGCCCTTCTTGTTCTGCTCGTCGATGAGCATCAGCATGGCGTCCTTCAGGGTCGTCTCCGAAATCGCCATCGTGCCCGACAGCGAGTGGAGGATGCCGACCTTGATCGTGTCTTCCTGGGCGTGGGCCGAAAGGCCCGCCGCGAACGTGGTGGCGGCATAGGCGCCGAGCAGCCAGCCGGCCTTCGTCGAAACTCGCATGGGATCGTCCCCTCATGGATCGGTTCGCGGCACCCCCGCCGCCGGAGGGGACCATCGGACGCGAGGGCGCGGGGGGACATACGTCAAATGACGTAGACGCGGCCGCCACCGCCGCGCATAGGATCGGAGCGACGACGCAACCAGCCAGGACCGGAATGAACGGGCGCCAGCGCATCCTCCCCGTCCGGCGCGAATACAACCGCTGGGTCGCCAATCAGACGCTGGAAGACTATGCGCTGCGCTTCACCGCGAAATCCGCCCGGCGCTGGACGGCCGCGCGCGTCTCGCAGACGGCGATCGGCGCGATCTCCTTCCTGGCGCTGGAGGCCGTCGGCGGGGCGATCACCCTCTCCTTCGGCTTCGCCAACGCGGTGGCCGCGATCCTCGCCGCGACCGTGATCCTGTTCCTGACCGGCATCCCGATCAGCGTCTATGCCGCGCGCCACGGGGTCGACATCGACCTTCTCACCCGCGGCGCCGGCTTCGGCTATATCGGCTCGACCGTCACCTCGCTGATCTACGCGAGCTTCACCTTCATCCTCTTCGCCGTGGAGGCCTCGATCATGACGGCCGCGCTGGAGCTCGCCTTCGGCCTGCCGCTCTGGATCGGCTACATCGTCTCGGCCGTGGTGGTGATCCCGCTCGTCACCCACGGCGTCACCTGGATCAGCCGCTTCCAGCTCTGGACCCAGCCGCTCTGGATCGGGCTCAACCTCCTGCCCGTCGGCTTCATTCTCGCGCAGGACTGGGGCTCGGTGGAAGCCTGGATGGCCTTTCCCGGCCTCGAGGCCACGGGGGCCGACGGGTTCGATCTCCTGAAGTTCGGAGCGGCGGCCGCCGTCATCCTCGCCCTGATGCCGCAGATCGGCGAGCAGGTGGACATCCTGCGCTTCCTGCCAGGCAACGGGCAGGCCAGGGGCTGGAACTGGTGGCTGTCGCTCTTCGCCGCCGGTCCCGGCTGGATTGTGCTCGGCGCGCCCAAGCTCCTCTTCGGCTCGTTCCTGGCGGTGCTGGCGCTGCGTTCGGGAGTCTCGCCCGAGCACGCGGCCGAGCCCGCCTACATGTACGAGGCCGCCTTCGGCTTCGTCCTGCCCAACGAGACGGCCGTGCTGCTGCTGACCGCCGCCTTCGTGGTGGTGAGCCAGCTCAAGATCAACGTGATGAACGCCTATGCCGGCTCGCTCGCCTGGTCGAACTTCTTCTCGCGCCTGACCCATTCCCATCCCGGCCGCGTGGTCTGGCTGGTGTTCAACGTGGCGATCGCGCTGCTTCTCATGGAGCTCGGCATCTACCGGGCGCTGGAGGCGACCTTCGGCCTTTTCGCCAATGTCGCCGTCGCCTGGCTCGGCGCGATCGTCGCGGATCTCGCCATCAACAAGCCGCTGGGGCTTTCCCCGCCCGGCATCGAGTTCAAGCGCGCCCATCTCTACGACATGAACCCGGTGGGCCTCGGCTCCATGGGCCTTGCCACCCTCCTCTCCCTCCTGGCCTTCGCCGGCGCCTTCGGGGAGACGGCTGCGGCCCTCTCGGCCTTCGTCGCTCTCGGCACCGCGCTCGTAGCCGCGCCGCTGATCGCCTGGGCGACGGGCGGGCGCTTCTATCTCGCGCGCCGGGGCCGGGCCGAATGGATGACGCGCAAGAGCATCGAATGCCGGGTCTGCGAGCATCCGTTCGAGCCGGAGGACATGGCCTACTGCCCGGCCTATGCCGCGCCGATCTGCTCGCTCTGCTGCTCGCTCGACGCGCGCTGCCACGACCTCTGCAAGCCGCACGCGCGCTTCGCCGCCCAGGCGGCCGCGCTCGCCGAGGCGACACTCCCGAAGCGCCTTCTTGCCCGCGTCGATTCGCGCACCGGTCGCTATCTCGGCGGCTTCTCGCTGCTGGCCACCGTGCTGTCGCTGGTGCTCGGCCTCATCTACTACCAGGCGGCGCTGGCGAGCCCCCAAGACACCGACACCATCGCCGCCGCCCTCTGGGCCGCCTTCTTCATTCTTCTCATCGTCGCGGGCATCGCCACCTGGTTCTTCGTGCTGGCGCAGGAGTCGCGGCGCGTCGCGCAGGAGGAATCGGCCCGCCAGACCAGCCTCCTCCTGAAGGAGATCGCCGCCCACCGGCGCACCGACGCCGCCCTCCAGAGCGCCAAGGAACGGGCGGAGGCGGCGAGCCTGGCGAAGAGCCGCTATGTCGTCGGCATGAGCCACGAGCTGCGCACGCCGCTCAACGCCGTCCTCGGCTATGCCCAGCTCCTGGAAGGCGATGCCGCCATCCCGCGCGAGAAGGCGGGCGGCATCCGCACCATCCGACGCTCGGCCGAGCACCTGTCGGGCCTCATCGACGGCATCCTCGATATCTCGCGCATCGAGACCGGCCGCCTGACGCTGCAGCGTTCCGACGTGCGGCTCGACGACTTCCTCGCCCAGATCGTCGAGATGGTCCGGCTCCAGGCCGAGGCCAAGGGCCTCGCCTTCCGCTTCGTGAAGCCGGCAAACCTGCCCGAGGTCGTGCGCACGGACGAGAAGCGCCTGCGCCAGATCCTGATCAACCTCCTGACCAACGCGGTAAAATACACCGAAGCCGGCTCGGTCACGTTCGAGGTCGCCTATCGCAGCCAGGTCGCGATCCTGTCGGTGACCGACACCGGGCCGGGCATCGGGGAAGCGGAGGCGGAGCGCATCTTCGAGCCGTTCGAGCGGGGGGATGCCGCGCGCGGCAAGCTGCCGGGCCTCGGCCTCGGCCTCACCATCACCCGGCTTCTCGCCAGCCTGATGGGCGGCGACGTGACGATGACCAGCCGGCCGGGCGAGGGAAGCCGGTTCGAAGTGCGCGTCATGCTCTCGGCCGCGCCGCCCCGGCCGGCGCCGGCCATCGGCGCCTCGCCCTCGGAGCCGGACACGCCCGTGCGCGGCTATGCCGGCGCCCGGCGCACCATTCTCGTCGCCGACGACGACGAGGCGCATCGCGAGCTGATGGTGGAGCTCCTGCGCCCGCTCGGCTTCATCGTGCTCACCGCCGCCGACGGCCCGACCGCGCTGCGGCTGGTCGCCGAGATCCGGCCCGACCTCTTCCTGCTCGACATCCAGATGCCCGGCATGGACGGCTGGCAGCTCGCCCGGCGCCTGCGTGCCGCCGGCCAGTCCGGCGCCATCCTGATGCTGTCGGCGACGCTGGCCGAGACCCCCGGTCCCGGCGGCGAGGCGGAGGACGATCCGGGCGTCAGCGGCGCGCTGCCCAAGCCCGTCGATCTCAAGGCACTGCTGGCCGCCATCGCGCGCACCCTCGCCCTCGACTGGACGCGCGAGGAGGCGTCCGTCCCGGAGCCGGCGGCCGTCGCTTCGGGGCCGCCCGCACGGCCGGGCGCCGCCGACATGGCGGAACTCCAGCGCCTCGGCCGGATCGGCTTCGCCAAGGGCGTGGAGCGCAAGCTCGACGCGCTGGAGGCCGATCCCGCGATGGCGGGTTTCGTCGCCGCTCTGCGGGTGCCCGCGCGCGACTTCGACTGGAAGCGCTTCTGCGCGATGCTGGAGGCTGCGATCGATGCCTGAGACCACGCCCGGCGGCGAAAGCCAGATCGTTCTCGTGGTGGACGATTCGCCCGATACGCTCCGCCTCCTGACCGATGCGATCGAGGCGACGGGCGCGACGGTGCTGGTCGCGCTGGAAGGCGCCCAGGCGCTCGCCATCGCCGCCGAGATCACGCCCGACATCGTCCTGATGGATGCGGTGATGCCCGGCCTCGACGGCTTCGAGACGACGCGCCGCCTGAAGGCCGACCCGGCGCTGCGCCATGTGCCCGTTGTCTTCATGACCGGCCTCGGCGACACCGAGCACGTGGTGCGGGGGCTGAACGCCGGCGGCGTCGACTACGTGGTCAAGCCCATCGTGCCGGACGAACTCCTCGCGCGCATCCGCGTCCACCTCGCCAGCGCCCGCTCGGCTTCGAGCGCGCGGGCCGCCTTGGACACGACCGGCCGCTTCCTGTTCGCGACGGACGGGGACGGGCGCCTCCTTTGGGCGACGCCCCAGGCGGGGCGGCTCCTGGAGGGCGCGCCCGGCACGCAAGGCCCTGCCCTGCCCGCCCCGGCGCACGCCTGGCTTGCGGCCGGTGCCGATCCCGCCCGCGCGCCGCCCGGCGGCTGGTCCCTGCCCGCCGAGCCGGGGCGGCGGGTCGCCTTGTCCACCGTCGGCACGGTGGCCGACGGCGAGCACCTGTTCCGGCTTAGCGTCGAGGACGCCTCGGCGGAGGAAACCCTGCTTCGCGAGCGCTTTCAGCTCACCGCGCGGGAGGCCGACGTCCTGGTCTGGCTGTCGCGCGGCAAGTCCAATCGCGACATCGCCGAGATCCTTTCCTTGAGCCCGCGCACGGTGAACAAGCACCTGGAGGTCGTGTTCGCCAAGCTCGGCGTCGAGAACCGCGCCTCAGCTACCTTTCTGGTGATGAAGACCCTGTCCGAGCGCTGAACCGTCAGCGCGCGGGCACGCTGGCCGTGGGCACCGGCCCGGCCCGGCGCGCGGCCGCCGCCGCGAGCGTCGGCATGGTGCCGGCGCGGGCCGGCACGGCGGCGGGGGGCGCCGTTGCCGCCTCGGGCACGACCGCAGCCTCCACCCAGCCGGTGAAGATGCCGGATTCGACGCGGGCGAACCCGCCCTCGCGGCGCGTCACGCGCAAGGGGCGCCCGGCGTCCAGAACCATCCAGACCGGCGAGCCGGCGCTCGGCGCCCGGCGCAGCGGCGTCGGCCCCTGCGTGGTGAAGGAGGATCCGGTGGTCGGGAGCGCCCGCACGACGCCGGCGGCCGGAGCGGCCGGGCGGCCCGGCGCCTCCTCGCCGCGCCGGGGCGCGGCGACCGGGACGACCGGCTTCACGACGGCGGGCTTCACGACGGCGGGCGGAACGGGCGCGCGAAGCGCCGCCGTGCGCGGTGCCTCGGGTTGCTGCGGCTTGGCGGCCGGGCGCGGGGACGCCGGCCGGGCGGCGGGTCGCTCGGCGGCCTCGCGGACCGGAGCGGCGCGGGGCGTCTCCCGGCGGGCCGGCGCGGGCTCGGGCGCCTGCCAGGGCATCCGGAGGTCGGCGAGTTGCGGAACGTGGCGTTCCACCAGCGGGCGGTTGGCGTCGAAGGCGATCCAGCCGAGGGCGAGGATGCCCGCCCCCCACCAGAGCGGACCGACGCGCCCGGAACCGGCCCGCGCGCGCGACGACGCGGCGCTCGCCTTGCGGGATCGCGGCTTTCGCTGGGGCATGGGGCGGCTCCCTTCAAGGCTCTCGTGAGCCCCTAGTCCTAGCGCCGGAAGGTGGACGGATGGTGAACACGAGGTGGACAGAAAGCCGCCCTTTCGCTTCGAAACCTGCCAAGACCCTGATCGAGCGGGGGTTTTCGCGGCGCCCATCGTGGGGCGGTCAGGGCCGAGCGGTAGCCGGCTCTTGAAACCGGGCGCCGCCGCCGCACCTTCCCGCCGCGAAGGGATGCCGCTCCGGCGGCCTCACACGAAGGATCGATGGTCATGAACAAGCTGACGCCCTGGGCTCTCGCCGCCACGCTGGCGCTCGCCGCCTGCAGCGACGATGCCCCCTCGACGCCGGCCGCCACCGCGCCCGCCGCGACCACCACCACCACCGCGCCGGCACCCGCGACGGCCACGGGAACCGCACGCACGGAAGCCCAGCAGGCCGCCGATGCGATCGGCGAGGCCGGCCGCCAGACCGGCCAGGCGATCGGGGCCGCCGCGACGGAAGCGCGCGACGCCGCCGCCCCCGCGCTCCAGCGCGCGCAGGAGGCCACCGGTCAGGCGATCGAATCGGCCAAGCAGGGCCTCAACAACCTGACGCGCGACGCCGCCTGCCAGACCGCCCGCGCCGCCAACGACACGCAGGGGATCGCGGCCAACTGCTGAGCGTGCCCCTGCGCGAGAACGCGATGGCGGGCGCCGCGCTCAGGCCGGCGTCCACCCCAGGATCATCTCGCGCACCTTGGCGCCGAGGGCGTCGTACTCGAAGGGCTTGGCGATGAGGTCCATGTTCTCGCCGAGGAACTCGCCCCGCACGGAGGCCGATTCGGCGTAGCCCGTCACGAACAGGATCTTGAGCTGCGGACGCAGGCGCCGCGCGATCTCGGCGAGCTGCCGCCCGTTCATGCCGGGCAGGCCGACATCCGTCACGAGGAGGTCGATCCGCGCCGACGATTCGAGGATCGGCAGCGCCATGGCCGCGTCCACCGCTTCCAGCGGCTGGTAGCCGAGATCGCCGAGGACGTCGACGATCAGCATGCGAACCAGCCCCTCGTCCTCCACCACGAGCACCGTCTCGCCCTCGCCCGCCGGTGCTTCGCCGGTCTCTTGCATCGCCTCCACCGGCGCGGGGCCGGCTTCCGCCGGCAGGAGCAGCCGGATCGTGGTGCCCTCCCCCTCGACGCTCCGGATGGACACGTGGCCGCCGGACTGGCGGGCGAAGCCGTAGATCTGCGACAGGCCGAGGCCGGTGCCCTGGCCGAGCGGCTTGGTGGTGAAGAAGGGCTCGAAGGCCTTGGCCAGCGTCTCCGGCGACATGCCGGAGCCGGTATCGGCCACTTCCAAGACCGCGAAGGGGCCGGGGCGGGCCGCCTCGGCGGCCTCGGCCGGCGTTGCCCGCCGCGCCGAGATGGTCAGCCGGCCGCCGTCGGGCATGGCGTCGCGGGCGTTGATGGCGAGGTTCAGGAGCGAGTTCTCGAGCTGGCTGACGTCGGTGCGCGCGACCAGCGGCTCGGGGCTGAGGCGGATGGCGATCGCGATGTTCTCGCCGAGCGTGCGGCGCAGGAGGTCCTCGATCTCGCCGACCACTGCGTTGAGGTCGAGCGCCTTGAGGTCGAGCGACTGCCGCCGGCCGAAGGCGAGGAGGCGCGCGGTCAGGGTCGCCGCGCGCTGGGCCGCCTGCATGGCGTTGGCGCGGTAGCGCTCCAGCGCCTCCGTATCACCGGTCTCGATGCGCCGGCGCATCAGGTCGAGCGAGCCGATGACGCCGGCCAGCATGTTGTTGAAGTCGTGCGCGATGCCGCCCGTGAGCTGGCCGATCGCCTCCATCTTCTGGCTCTGGCGCAGCGCCTCCTCCACGCTCTCGCGCCGCGCCATCTCGGCCGACAGCGCCTCCGTGCGCTCGGCGACGCGCGCCTCCAGCATGGCGGCGGCCTCGCGCAGCTCGGTCTCCATGCGCTTCTGCGCGGTGACGTCGAGTACGAAGATGTGGAACCCGTCGACCGCGCCCCGCCGGTCGCGGCGCGGCAGGTATCGGATCTCCACCACGCGGTCAGTCCGTCCGGGGCGGACGAGCGTGGTTTCGAGAAGCGCCTCCTCGCCGGCCAGCGCCTTGGCCACCGCCGCGCGGCGCGTGTCGAAGGTTTCGGGGCCGAGAATGTCCGGGATGGTCCGGCCGACCACCTCGTCCGGACCGGTACCGAACCACGCCTCGTAGGCACGGTTGGCGAAGCGATAGACGAGGTCGCGGTCGACGAAGGCGATCAGGACGGGCAGCGAGTCGGTCACGAGCCGCAGCTCGCGCTCGGAGGCGGCCAGCGCCTCGCGGCTGGCGGTCAGCTCGTGCAGCCGGTCGCGCATCTCGAACTGCTTCTGGCGCGCCCGCATTGACGAGGCGATGGAGCTGACCAGCGACTCGATGCCGAGCGGACGCTCCAGGATCGTGACGTTGGTGACGGCCTCCGGCAGGCGGTGGCGCAGGCCGACGACCGCGTCGGACCGTCCGGTGCGCCGGGCCGCCAGCACCATGATGGGGATGTCGGACCAGTCCGGCTGGGCGGCGAGCGCCCGGGCGAGCTGGTCGAAGCCGCCGTCCAGCGCCTCCTGCGTGACGAGGATCAGACCCACCGCCTCGCCCGCCTCGCCCGCAACGCGGCGGGCGAGCTCGCCGAGATCGCCGCACACGGCGGTCCGGTAGCCCTCGTGGGTCAGAAGTTCGCGCATGCTCTCGGCATCGCGCCCGAAGGGGGCGCAGATCAGGACCTCGAAGCCGTGCGCCGCCCGCCTATGCACGCGTCCGCTCTTCCATCAGCGGGCCGCTCGCCCCGACATATTCGGGCGTGCCGGTCAGGATGCCCCGGAACTCCGAGAGAGGCGCCCCGACGCGCACCCCTTGTGCATCGATGCGCAATTCGCGGATCGCCTCCTCGTGCGGGCCGCTGCGGTTCTTGAGCACCGAGATCGCCTTGCGGAAGCGCCCTTCCGCCTCGAAGAACCGGACGAGGATCACGGCGTCGGCGACATAGGAGATGTTGAGCGTGCCCGTCGCCATGGTGCCGACCAGTCCGCTCTGCGGGTTGATCAGGAAGGTGCCGACGCCCTTCTGGTTGAGATAGGACAGGAGCTCGTGGATCTGCAGGATGAGCTGCTGCTCCTGCGGCATGGCGGCGAGATAGCCGTTGAGACTGTCGATCACCAGGAAGCGGCAGCCCCGCTCCTCCACTTCGCGCCGCACGCCGAAGGCGAACTCGCCGGGCGCGATCTCGGCCGGATCGACCTGGACGATGCGCAGGAGGCCGCTCTCGATATGCTCCGCCAGATGGAGACCCATGGCCGCCGCGCGCACCATCATGGTGCCGATGCGCTCGTCGAATTCGTAGATCGTGCAGGGCTCGCCGCGCCGGCAGGCGGCCTCGACGAACTGGAGAGCGAGCGTCGTCTTGCCGGCGCCGGCCGGGCCGGAGATCAGCGTGCTCGTGCCGCGCAAGGGGCCGCCGTGCAGGAGCGCGTCCAGCTCGGGTATCCCGCTCGCCATCGGCTCGCCGACGAAGGGCGCGTGGTGGTCGGCCGCGACGAGGCGCGGAAACACCTGGAGCCCGCCGCGCCGGATGGAGAAGTCGTGGTAGCCGGCGACAAAGGCCACCCCGCGCAGCTTCTGCACCTGGAGGCGCCGCCGCGCCGCGCCGAAGTCGAGCGTGAGGCGCTCCAGCGTCAGGACGCCGTGGCAGAGGCTGTGGAGATGCGTGTCGCGCCGCCCGGATTCGCCCGCCGTCAGGTCGTCGATCAGGATCACCGTCGATCCGCGCGGGGCGAAGAACTGCTTGAGCAGCAGCACCTGGCGCCGGTAGCGCAGCGCGTCCTGCGCCACGAGGCGCATCTCCGACAGGCTGTCGAAGACGACACGATCGGGGCGCACGCGTTCCACCTCGTCCTGGATGAGCTGGATCATGCCGCCGAGCTCTACCTCCCAGGAATGGAGGATCGACTGCTCGCGGCCTTCGCCGAGCACCGCCTCGGCCGAGGACAGCTCGAAGATGTCGATGGCGGAAAGGTCGAAACCGTGCGAGGCGGCCACGGCCAGAAGTTCCTCGCGCGTTTCCGACAGGGTGATGTAGAGGCAGCGCTCGCCCCGCGCCGCGCCGTCGAGCAGGAAGCGCATGGCCAGCGTCGTCTTGCCCGAGCCCGGCGCGCCCTCGACGAGATAGAGCCGGCCCGTCGGCAGGCCGCCGTCTAGGATCTGGTCGAGTTCGGCATTGCCGGACGAGGTCCGATCGGACGGTACACGCATCGGAGGCACTCTTCGGCTCAAGGGTCGCTCGGCGGCCGGAAGGCCGTACGATATTGACTAACCAAGCGCTTCCGGCCGCGCAACGCAATTGCACGTGGCCGCATGCCCAGCGGACGGCGGGCGCTGGCCATGGCGGCATGGAGCATGCCACGATCGGCAGCGCATGGCTGCGACAAAGCGCGCAGGAGCTGGAAGCGGAGAACGGGATGACGACGGGCAAGGTGGCGCTGGTGACGGCGGGGGGCAGCGGCATGGGCGCGGCGGCGGCGCGGCGCCTCGCCGACGACGGGTTCAAGGTCGCGATCCTTTCGTCGTCCGGCAAGGGCGAGGCACTGGCCCAGGCGCTGGGCGGCTTCGGCGTCACCGGGTCGAACCAGTCGGCGGACGATCTGAAGCGCCTTGTGGACGGCGCGATGGAGCGCTGGGGGCGGATCGACGCGCTGGTCAACAGCGCCGGCCACGGACCGCGCGCCGCCGTCCTCGAGATCACCGACGAGGACTGGCACCGCGGCCTCGACACCTATTTCCTCAACGTCGTGCGGCCCGCCCGCCTGGTCGCGCCCCTGATGGCCGCGAACGGGGGCGGGGCGATCGTCAACGTGTCCACCGCCTGGGCCTTCGAGCCGAGCCCGCTGTTTCCGACCTCGGCGGTGTTCCGGGCGGGGCTCGCCGCCTTCACCAAGCTCTTCGCCGATGCCCATGCGCCGCAGAACCTGCGCATGAACAACGTCCTGCCCGGCTGGATCGACAGCCTGCCCGGCACGGAGGAGCGCCGGCAAAGCGTGCCGATGGGGCGCTACGGGACCATGGCGGAGATCGCCGCCACGATCGCCTTTCTCGTTTCGGACGGCGCCGGCTACATCACCGGCCAGAACATCCGCGTCGACGGCGGGCTGATGCGCTCGGTCTGACCGGTCAGGCGTGCTCGGCGACGGCCGTCCGGGCGCCGACGGCCAGAAGCCGGCCGAGCGCCGCCGTCAGCGCTTCGCGCAGGCGGGGCTCGCGGCCGAGGTCGTCGCCGAACACCTCGCGCACCGACAGGAACGCATCGGCCAGCCGCGCCGGGTCGTCGCCCGCAGCCTCCGACAGCGCCTGCAGCCGGTCGCGAAGCGGATCGCGCACGTCGATCGCCCCGCCCCGCTCGTCGCGCCCGCCGGCATAGCGGATCCATCCGGCAAGCCCGAGCGCCAGACGCTCGAAGGGCTCGCCCGCCGCCAGCCGGTCGCGGATGGTGCCGAGCAGGCGCTGGGGCACCTTCTGCGAGCCGTCCATGGCGATCTGCCAGGTGCGGTGGCGCAGCGCCGGGTTGCGGAAGCGCCCGAGCAGCTCGGCGCGGTAGGCGGCGAGGTCGAAGCCGGGAAGCGGCGGCAGGGTCGGGGCGATCTCCCGCTCCATCATCGCCGCGAGAAGGGCGGCGAAGGGTTCGTCCGCCATCGCCTGCGACACGGTCTCGTGCCCGGCGAGATAGCCGAGATAGGCGAGCGTCGAATGGCTGCCGTTGAGAAGGCGCAGCTTCATCAGCTCGAAGGGCTCGACATCGGCGACGAAGCGCGCGCCGCCAAGCGTCCAGTCCGGCCGCCCTTGCGCGAAATGGTCCTCGATCACCCATTGCGAGAAGGGCTCGGTCATCACCGGCCAGGCATCCTCGGCCCCGATCGCGTCCGCCACGAGCGTCCGGTCGGCGTCGGTGGTCGCCGGCACGATCCGGTCCACCATGGTGGAGGGAAAGGGCACCTCGCGCTCCACGAACGCGCCGAGCGCGCGATCGCGGGCGGTCGCGAAGGCCGAGACGACGCGCCGTGCCGTCGCGCCGTTGGCCGGCAGGTTGTCGCAGGACAGGACGGTGAAGGGGGGGAGGCCCGCCTCCCGGCGGCGGCGCAGCGCCTCCACAAGGAAGCCGGGAGCCGAGCGCGGCGCATGCGGGTGGGCGAGGTCGTGGACGATATCCGGATGCGCCCGATCGAGCTCGCCCGTCGCCGGATTGTGGCAATAGCCCTTCTCGGTGACGGTCAGCGAGACGATGCGCGTGTCGGGCGCCGCCATCAGGGCCAGCACGGCTTCCGGGTCCTCCGGGGCGACGAGCTGCCCGAGGATCGCGCCGACCACCTGGAACCGGTCGCCCTCGCCGGACCGGACCGCCACCGTGTAGAGCCCGTCCTGCGGCGCCAGGGCGTCGCGCGTGTCCGGGCTGCGCAGGGAGACGCCGGCAATTCCCCAGGCGAGATCGCCCGCCTCCAGCACCGCCTCGGTCGCCACCGCCTGGTGGGCGCGGTGAAAGGCGCCGAGCCCGAGATGCACGATGCCGACCCGCGCCCGGGCGCGGTCGAAGCGGGGGCCGGGGATGCCGTGCGGCAGGGTGGCGAGGGCGGCGGAACGCAGGCGCTGGGTCACGGGGGCGGAACCTTGGCGAATCGGGGTGGGTTTCGAGCGGGCGGGAAGCCGGCCGGATCGCATGGCATGTCTTCCACCCGGCGCCCCGCACCTGTCAATCGACCGCCGCGGCAGACCGCCCGGCCGGCCTCTAGGACGCCGCCCGCGCCGGCGGAGCGAGGTCGGCGGGGCCGCCGCGCCGCAGGGTTTCCTCCAGCACCTCCAGCCGGTCGGGCCGGCCCAGCAGGAAGCCCTGCAGCGCCTGGACCTCGAGCCGGGCGAGCGCGGCGAGTTCCCCCGGCGTCTCCACCCCTTCGGCCACCACCGTGCAGCCGCACTGGCGCGCGAAGCCGTTGAGGGCGGTCGCCAGCGCCTCGCGCATCGGATCGCGATCGAGCTGGCGCACGATGCTCCGGTCGAGCTTGATGATGTCGGGCCGCACGGCCACGATATGGCTCATGCTCGCATAGCCGGCGCCCACGTCGTCCACCGCCACGCGCATGCCGCGCGCCCTGAGGGGGGTCAGCGCCGCGTTAAGGGCGCCGTAGTCGTCGATCCGCTCGTGCTCGGTGAGTTCGATGACGATCCGATCGGCGGGACAGGCGTCGAAGAGCTGCGGAAAGCCGGGGTCGAGGATCGCGGCCGGCGAGGCGTTGACCCCGAGCTGCACGCGGTGCCGCGCCCAGACGGCGCCGTAGGCGTCCAGGGCGTTGGCGATGGCGCGGTGCTCCAGCTCGATCTGCTGCCCGGTCTCGGCCGCGTCGGAGAACCAGGTCTCCACCGCCCGGTGCGGATCGTCGGGAAAGCGGGCCAGCGCCTCGGCACCGGCCGGCACGAGGCCATCGAGCAGGAAGACGGGCTGGAACACGGGCACCGGCCCCCCGGCGTCGAGCAGGCGGCGGATGCGCTGGCGTCTGGCGGACAGGAGGCTCTCGGCCTGGAGGTCGCGGTCGATCCGCTGCGCCACGAGCCCGGCGAAGGTGCGCAGCATGGCGAGGTCGCGGGCGTTCAGCGAATGGTCGGGCGCGTGACCGAAGCAGCAGAACGTGCCGTAGACCATGCCGTTGGACAGGCGGATCGGCACGCTGAGGTGGGAGCCGACGGGAAGCTCTCGCGTCACGGGCATGCGCTGGGCGAGCGCCACGACCGTGGTGTCGGGAATGAGCTCGGGAAGCTGCCCGTCCACGACCTGCGCGCAGTAGGTCTCCTCCAAGGGATCCGACCCGCCCTCCCGGACCGGACCGGGTGCGGCGGCGTCGACATGGCGGAAGACGCGTCGCCCGCCCGTGAACTCCCCGATGAAGGCGACATCCAGCCCGAGGTTCTGTCGCACGAGGCGAAGCATCATCGGAATGTCGTCGAGGCTGTCGGGCGGGGGACTGTCTGCCGCGCGCTGCATGGGATGGGAATCGGACCGCCGATCGAAATTCTTCTGGACGTTGTAGGATTTATCGGCACGGTTGCAACGGTGCGCAAGGGGCCTTTGTCGCGGCGGCGGCGCGCACGCGAAAAAGCCGCCGGGGTGCTCCCGACGGCTCCGCGTCCATTGTCGACAATGGCGATCCGGCCCACCACCTCGCCAGTACATCCGTGGTCGGACGAAAGGCCGGATTTCGCGGCGCTTCGACCGAAACCGGGACGCGCCGCCTGGGGAACAGATGGGTGGGCCCTCGGAGCGTTTCAAGGGTGCCCGATCCGATCACGTCAGTCGTACACCTCGATCACGCTGCGCGTCTGCGGATCGACGATCACGCGCTGGCCGTTGACCACGGCGTAGCCATAGGCGTCGTTGTCGGGGATCACGTGGTACTCGACCGCCTGCGGCAGCGGCTCGCCCACGACGATCTGGCGCTCGTAGGTGACGGACGGAATGGTCTGCTGCGTGACATAGGTGCGCACGGGCGCGGGCACCGCGACGACGGCCGCGACCGGCGCCGCTTCCTGCGTCACGATCGTGGTCGTGGTGGTCTGGGCCAGCGCCGGGAGGGCGACAAGGCCGGCGAGGCTCGCCAGGGCGATCAGACGACGCATCGGGTTTCTCCTTGAACCATGCGGGAGCGATCTCAACGCCCGCTGTCACCCGAGGCTGTACCCCTACGCGCACGGCGCGCATGACGCTCCGCGGGAGGCTCTCAGTCGCTCCCCTGGTTCGGGATCGCCAGGATATGGCCGCAGGCCTTGCAGTGCACGGCGTCCGGCTCGTGCCGCTCCAGCGCGCAGGCGGGGCAGCGGAAGAACACCTTGTAGGGGCGGAACACGGTCTGGGCGAGGCGCACGAAGAGCGAGATGCCGACGATCATGATGACGACCGAGGTAAGCTTGCCGGCCGTCCCCGGCAGCGTCACGTCGCCGAAGCCCGTCGTGGTCATGGTGGCGACGGTGAAGTAGAGGGCGTCGACATAGCCCTCGATGCCCGAGCCCTCGGCGACAAAGGCCGTGTAGATGAAGCCGGTCGCCAGGAACAGGCAGGTCAGGAGGTTGATCACCGCCCGCCCCGCCTCCTCCCATTTCTGGAGGCCCCGGCGGCGCAGCGAGCGCCAGAGCACGTCCTTGCGCGACAGGGTCCAGAGCCGCAGGATGCGCAGGAAGCCGACATTGAAGAACATCGTCGGCAGCAGCAGCGTCAGGAGGATCAGGGCATCCACCCAGATCACCGGGCGCCTGGCCCAGGCCTTGAGGCTGGGCGCGGCGAGCGCCCGCGCACCGAAGTCCAGCGCCAGAAGCGCCGCCAGCGAATAGTCCAGCCAGAGGAAGTAGCGCTTCTCCTGAAGCACCGGCGCCATCACGAAAAAGGCGATGATGACGAGATCGATGATCGCGACCCATCCCTGGAAGCGAACCGCGGCCGGAGCGTCTGCATGGTAGAGGAAGTCCAGCCGGAGCCGGAAGCGCTGGAGGCGCCCCGGCGCGCGCTCATGATCGGTCGTGTCTGCGGCAGCATCCATCCCCGGCAAGATGGAACGGCGCCGCGCCCTCGGCCAGAGCGACGCGTCACGCCGCCCCCGCCTCGCTCAAGCCTCAGGCCGCGTCGAGGCTTTCCAGGATGACGTTGTCGTTGGTGTAGATGCAGATCTCCGCCGCGATGCGCATCGCGCGCCGCGCGATCTCCTCGGCCGAATAATCCGTCTCCGCCAGCGCCCGCGCCGCCGCCAGCGCGTAGTTGCCGCCCGAGCCGATCGCGATCACCCCGTTCTCCGGCTCCAGCACGTCGCCGTTGCCGGTCAGCGTCAACGTGACTTTGGCGTCGGCGACGATCATCATCGCCTCCAGCCGGCGCAGGTACCGGTCCGTCCGCCAGTCCTTCGCCAGCTCGACGCAGGCGCGCATCAGCTGGTCGGGATACTGCTCGAGCTTGGCCTCCAGCCGCTCCAGCAGCGTGAAGGCATCGGCCGTCGCGCCCGCAAAGCCGGCGATCACCTGGCCGCCCTTGCCGATGCGCCGGACCTTCTTGGCGTTGCCCTTCATGACCGTGTTGCCCAGCGACACCTGCCCGTCGCCCGCCACCACGACCTTGCCGCCCTTGCGCACCGTGACGATCGTCGTCCCATACATCTTCGCCGGGTCGTGCTGGTCCATCATGCTCGTTACGTCCTTCGTTCGATCCGCGCCCCATATGGGAGCGCCGGGGCGGTGCCAACAAGGGCGCGGGCAATGGAAGACGGGGGCGCTGCCCCCGACCCCGCCAGGGGAAATGATTTCCCCTGGACCCCTCCTCATTCGGGGCGTGTCCAAGCTGGGAAGGGGCCTCCGGCCCCTTCCCAGCTTGGAAATGGTCCCAAACGAAAAGAAGGGTTCGGGAATTCCTTCCCGAGCGGGGACCGGGGCGGCAGCCCCGCCGTCATCACCCTCAGCCCCTCGGTTGGCTCCGCCCTCGCGCTTCTGTATGAAGCGGCGGAACGAGCGAGGATGGGCTAGCGATGGGCGAGACGGCTGGGCGACGGGATGCGTCGGTGGATCGGGCGACCAAGGAGACGCAGATCCGGGTGCGGGTCGATCTCGACGGGCAGGGCCGGGCGGACGTGGCGACGGGCGTCGGCTTCTTCGACCACATGCTGGACCATCTCGCGCGCCATTCCTTGATCGACATCCGGGTCGAGGCCAAGGGCGACTACCACATCGACGACCACCACACGGTGGAGGACGTCGGGATCGCGCTCGGCCAGGCCATCCGCCGCGCGATGGGCGAGCGGCGGGGCATCCGGCGCTATGCCTCGCTGGATCTTGCGATGGACGAGTGCCTGACGCGCGCGGCGGTGGATGTCTCGGGGCGGCCGTTCCTGGTGTTTCGAACGACCTTTCCGACGGAGAAGATCGGCACGTTCGACACGCAGCTCGTGCGCGAGTTCTTCCAGGCCTTCGCCGTCAACGCGGGGCTGACGCTGCATATCGAGACGCTCTACGGCGAGAACTCGCACCACATCGCCGAGACCTGCTTCAAGGCGGTGGCGCGGGTGCTGGGCGAGGCGCTGTCGATCGACCCGCGCCAGGCCGACCTCGTGCCCTCCACAAAGGGCATGCTGGCGTGAGGCGATACCGCATCTTCGAGCCGCCGGCTGCGGAGGGTCGGACGGAAGGCGCCCACTTCCTGCGCGACGGGTTCCGCCCCTTCGCGCTCGTCCTGCCGAGCCTCTGGCTGCTGCGGCACAAGCTGTGGTTCTGGGCCGTCGCCGCCTTTGCGGCCGAAGTGGCGGTCAAGGTCGCGGTACCCGAAGGCGGCATGCCCTTGGCGGCGATCCTGTCGCTCCTCGTCGGCGTCCTCGTGGCGCTGGAAGGGCCGAGCCTTCGCGCCCGCCGCCTCCTGCGGCGCGGCTGGCGCGAGGCCGGCGCGGTCTGGGCACGCGACGAGCGCGATGCGGAACTGATTTATTTCGCCGGCGAAACGACGGAGCCGGAGCAGCCGACCATGGTTCCTCCCTCGCCGACTGAGGCCCGTTCGCCCTTGCGTCCCGGCCCGTCCCTGTTCGACTTCAGGAGCGCGTGATCCATGGCGAGCGTTGCCATCATCGACTACGGCTCGGGCAATCTGCGCTCGGCCGCCAAGGCCTTCGAGCGCGCCGCGCGGGAGGCGGGAAGCGACAGCCGCATCCTCGTGACGGACGATCCCGCCGAAATTCGCGCGGCGGACCGGCTGGTTCTGCCGGGGGTCGGCGCCTTTGCCGACTGCCGCCGCGGGCTGGACGAAGCGCCGGGCCTTCTGGAGGCGCTGCGCGAATCCGTCGAGGACAGGGGCCGGCCGTTTCTTGGCATCTGCGTCGGCATGCAGCTCATGGCCGAGCGCGGGCTGGAGAAGACGATCAGCGTAGGTCTCGGCTGGATCGGCGGCGACGTCGAGCCCATCGTCCCGAGCGATCCGACGCTCAAGATCCCGCAGATGGGCTGGAACACGATTCACGTGAAACAGGCGCATCCGCTTCTGGAAGGGATCGAGACCGGCGAGACGGGCCTCCACTCCTACTTCGTCCACTCCTACCACCTCGCGCCGCGCCGGCCGGAGGAGCTGGTGGCGACCGTCGACTACGGCGGGCCGGTGACGGCCATGGTCGCCAACGGCAACAAGGCCGGCACGCAGTTCCACCCCGAGAAGAGCCAGACGCTCGGCCTCGCCCTCATCGCCAACTTCCTGCGTTGGAAGCCCTGATGCCGATCCTGTTTCCCGCCATCGACCTCAAGGACGGCGCGTGCGTGCGCCTCAAGCTCGGCCTGATGGAGGAGGCGACTGTCTACAACGCCGACCCGGCCGCCCAGGCCCAGGCGTTTCGGACGCAGGGCTTCACCCATCTCCACGTCGTCGACCTCAACGGCGCCTTCGAGGGACGCGCGGTCAACGCTTCCGCCGTCGAGGCGATCCTGGCGGCCGTCGGGGACCAGATGAAGGTCCAGCTCGGCGGCGGCATCCGGACGCTCGCCGATGTCGAGCGCTGGCTCGGCGCGGGCCTGTCGCGCGTCATCCTCGGCACGGTGGCGGTGCGCGATCCCGCCTTGGTGCGCGAGGCGGCCAAGCGTTTTCCCGGTCGGATCGCCGTCGGCATCGACGCCAAGGGCGGCAAGGTGGCGGTGGAGGGCTGGGCGGAGTCGTCCGAGCTGACAGTGGAGGACATGGCCCGGCGCTTCGAGGACGCGGGCGTTTCGGCCATCATCTACACCGACATCGACCGCGACGGCATCCTCGCCGGCATCAACTGGGACTCGACGATCGCGCTGGCCGAGGCCGTGCGCATCCCCGTGATCGCCTCCGGGGGCCTCGCCTCCATGGCCGACATCGATCGCCTGGCCGCTCCGGACGCCGCGCTTCTGGAAGGCGCGATCTCCGGCCGCGCGCTCTATGACGGGCGGATCGACCCGGCGGAGGCACTGGCCCGCCTCAGGGCCTGATGTTTCACGTGAGTCAATGCGCGCCGATCTTTGCAGGCGCGCGCGGCGGGACTAGATTGATGCCATGAACATCCAGGTCCCGACCATCCGAACCGCGGACGACTTCCTGCAGGCCTTCGAAGGGCTCGACGGAAAGCGGGAGTTCGTGCGCGGAAAGGTCGTCGACATGATGATCAACGTCTCTCGAAACCACGCCAAGCTGACGACGGCCCTGACCGTGCTCCTGGCGCGCGGCCTCGATGCCGACCGCTACGAGGTCGGCGTGGCGGATTTCGGCGTGCGCACGCCGGACGGTGTCCGGTTCCCCGACGTCTATGTCGATCGGACGGGCGGCGACGGGCGCGATCTCGTGGCGCATGCCCCGGTCTTCGTGGCCGAAATCCTGTCGCCCTCCTCCATGGCGCGGGACTTCGGCGAGAAGGTGCGCGATTACACCGCCCTCCCCTCCCTTCTCCACTACCTCGTCCTGTCGCAGGACGAGCCGCGCGTCTGGCTCTGGGCGCGGGGCGAGGACGGGAGCTTCGGGTCGCCGGAGATGATCGTCGGACGCGACGAAAGCGTGACGCTTGCCGGCTTCGGCCTGGCCCTGCCCCTTGCGGACCTTTATCGCGGCATCGCATAAGCTGCCCGGACCGGCCCTGTCCGCCGGTTCGCGGAACGGAGACCGCAAGACGTGACCCTCAAGGCGCGCATCATTCCCTGCCTCGACGTCAAGGACGGTCGCGTGGTCAAGGGCGTCAACTTCGAAGGCCTGATCGACGCCGGCGATCCCGTGGAGGCGGCGCGCGCCTACGACGCGGCCGGCGCGGACGAGCTCTGCTTCCTCGATATCACCGCCTCCTCCGACAACCGCGAGACGATCTTCGACGTCGTGGCGCGCACCGCCGAGGCCTGCTTCATGCCGGTGACCGTCGGCGGCGGCGTTCGCGAGGTCGCCGACATCCGCCGGCTGCTTCTCGCCGGGGCCGACAAAGTGTCGATCAACACGGCGGCGGTGAAGCGGCCGGAATTCGTCGCCGAGGCGGCCGACAAGTTCGGCAACCAGTGCATCGTCGTCGCGATCGACGCCAAGCGCGTGTCGGGCGAGAACGAGATCCCGCGCTGGGAGATCTTCACCCATGGCGGCCGGCAGGCGACGGGCATCGACGCCGTCGAGTTCGCCCGCCGCGTCGTGGCGCTCGGCGCGGGCGAGATCCTCCTCACCTCCATGGACCGCGACGGCACCAAGGCGGGCTTCGACCTTGGGCTGACCCGGGCGGTGGCGGACGCCGTGCCCGTACCGGTGATCGCATCCGGGGGCGTCGGCACTCTCGACCACCTCGTCCACGGTGTCACGCAAGGCGGCGCGACGGCGGTTCTCGCCGCCTCGATCTTCCATTTCGGCACCCACACGATCGGCGAGGCCAAGCGCCACATGGCCGCCGCCGGCATTCCCATGCGGCTCGACGGCGCCCGCTCGTCGCTCCACCCCGACGCTTCCTGAAGGCCGCCGCCATGTTCGACCTCTCGCAACTCGAAGCGATCGTCGCCGAACGCGCGGCCTCGACGGACGAAGCCTCCTACACCGCCAAGCTCGCGCGGCGGGGCGTCCCCAAGGTCGCGCAGAAGCTCGGCGAGGAGGCGGTCGAGACGGTGATCGCGGCGCTGGCCGAGGACGAGGCGGCGCTTCGCGGCGAGGCCGCCGACCTCCTCTACCATCTCCTCGTGCTCCTCCATCTCAAGGGCGTACCGCTCGCCGACGTGATGGCCGAGCTCCAGTCGCGCACGGCGCGCACCGGGCTCGAGGAAAAGGCCGCCCGGCCGCATGCTGGTTGAAGCGCCCGCGATGGACCAGCTCGCGCCCTCCAGCCTGTCGCCCTACCATTTCTTCTCGGCCGGCGAATGGGCGACGTTCCGGGGCCGCGAGACGCTGACCCTCTCGGCCGGCGAGGTGCAGCGCCTGCGCTCGATGGGCGACGCGATCGACCTCGACGAGGTCGAGCGCATCTATCTCGCCATCTCGCGCCTTCTCTATTCGCACGTGGAATCTAGCCAGGCGCTGTTCCGGCAGCGCAAGCGCTTCCTGCGCGGCTCGACCCAGGTGAAGACGCCCTTCATCATCGGCATCGCGGGGTCGGTCGCCGCCGGCAAGTCCACCACGGCGCGAATCCTCAAGGAGCTCCTCGCCCGCTGGCCGGGAACGCCCAAGGTCGATCTCGTGACCACGGACGGCTTCCTCTATCCCAACGCGATCCTGGAACGCGACGGGCTGATGCAGCGCAAGGGCTTTCCCGAAAGCTACGACGTCGGGGCGATCCTGCGCTTCCTCTCCGACATCAAGGCCGGCGCGCGACACGTCACGGCGCCGGTCTACTCGCACTTCTTCTACGACGTGATGCCCGACGACCGGATCGAGGTCGACCAGCCGGACATCCTGATCTTCGAGGGGCTGAACGTCCTCCAGACCCGAGAGATGCCGCGGGACGGCAAGTTTGTGCCCTTCGTCTCCGACTTCTTCGACCATTCGATCTATATCGACGCGGACGAGCGCGATCTCCACACCTGGTACATCTCGCGCTTCATGCGGCTGCGCGAGACGGCCTTCCGCGAGGAAAGCTCCTTCTTCCATCGCTATTCCAAGATCTCGGAGCGGGAAGCCCTGGAGGTCGCCGAGCGGCTCTGGACCACGATCAACGCCAAGAACCTCCACGAGAACATCCTGCCGACGCGCCCGCGCGCCGACCTGATCCTGCGCAAAGGCGGCGACCACCTGGTCGAGCAGGTGGCGCTGCGCAAGATCTGATCCGCACGGCCGGCAGCCGGCCGAACGGTTGACTTTCTCCCACGCTCGGCCCAACACCCCGCCCGGCTTCTAACAGGGACGTGGGAAGACGCCGATGACGATCGATCTCAACCGACGCGAATGGATGATGGGCCTGGCCGCCCTCGGCCTCGCCTCCGCCACGCGCGGCGCGCTCGCCGCCGACGGCGACCTCCTCCAGTTCGGGGCGCCCGAACCCTTCTCCTTCGACGCGCTGGTGGAGCGCGCCCGGGCGCTGGCAGCAAGCCCTTACGTTCCGGAAGTGCCGCGCTCGGGCGATGTCCTGGAGCGCATCGACTTCGACCAGCACTGGCGCATCCAGTACAAGAAGAGCGAGACGCTCCAGCTCAACGACGGCAAGGCGCCGATCCGCTTCTTCCATCTCGGCCGCTACTTCAAGCTGCCGGTCGGCATCCACGTCGTGGAGAACGGCGAGGCGCGCACGCTGCGCTACGACCCCAATCTCTTCACGATCCCGGCGGACTCTCCCGCCAAGGAGCTTCCGGACGATATCGGCTTTGCGGGCTTCCGCGTGCTGGAGCCGGGCTCGGACGCCGACTGGCTGGCGTTTCTGGGCGCCGCCTATTTCCGCACGTCCGGCGAGGACAACCAGTTCGGCATGTCGGCGCGCGCGCTCGCCATCGACGTCGCCATGCCGACGCCGGAGGAATTCCCGCGCTTCACCGACTTCTTCCTCGAGCCCTCGGCGGGCGGGCGCCTCGTCATCACCTGCCTTCTCAACTCGCCGCGCGTCGCCGGCGTCCTGCGCATGGACATCAAGAAGGGCGGGCCGATCGTGATGGACATCCAGTCGCGCTACTTCGCGCGCGACGACATCGAGCGCTTCGGCATCGCGGCGCTGACCTCGATGTACTGGTATTCCGAGACCGACAAGCAGCGCCGCATCGACTGGCGGCCCGAGGTGCACGACTCCGACGGTCTCGCCCTATGGACGGGCACGGGCGAGCGTCTCTGGCGCCCGCTCAACAACCCGCCGCGCGTGATGACCTCGAGCTTCTCCGACCGAGGCCCCCGCGGCTTCGGCCTCCTCCAGCGCGACCGCGACTTCGCCAACTACGAGGACGACGGCGTCTTCTACGAGAAGCGCGCCTCCGTCTGGGTGGAGCCGAAGGGCGACTGGGGGCCAGGCGTCGTGCAGCTCGTCGAGATCCCGACCGACGACGAGATCCACGACAACATCGCCGCCTACTGGCTCGCCGAGAAGCCGGTGCGAAAGGGCGACGCGATCGCCCTCGACTACTGGCTCCACTGGTCGAACCGCGAGCCCTTCCCCGGCGACGTCGGCAAGGTGGTGGCGACGCGCCTGGGGCGCGGCGGCATCGCCGGCCAGCCGCGCCCGGCGGGCGTCACAAAGATCGTGGTGGACTTCGACCAGGGGCTGGTGGCCGCCCTCGACCGCGACGCCAAGGGGGTGGAGGCCGTCGCCTCCGCCTCGCGCGGCACGGTCGGCAAGGTGGACTGCTACTCCGTCAAGGTCGGCACCGCCTGGCGCGTCACCTTCGACCTGACGGCCGAGGGCAGCGACCCGGTGGAGCTGCGCCTCTACATGCGCCAGGGCGACAAGGTATTGACCGAGACCTGGGCCTACCAGTTCCTGCCCGCCTCCATGGGCGCCTGACGCGCCACCACCGTCAGGGCCGCGTCACCCGCCGCAAGGTGAGGTTGATGCGGCCCTCGCCCTTCAGCAGCGTCGAGGTGCCGGGATAGATCCGGTCGACGCCGTGGAAGGCGAGCCGGCTTTCGCCGCCGAGCACCAGGACGTCGCCGGAGCGAAGACGCAGCGAGCGCGTCGGTCCGCCGCGCGTCACCCCCCCGAAGCGGAACAGCGCCTCGTCGCCGAGCGAGACCGACAGGACGGGCGCCGCGAGGTCCTCCTCGTCCTTGTCCTGGTGCATCCCCATGCGCGCCGACGGCTCGTAGAAGTTGACGAGGCAGGCTTCGGGCGGATGCGGGTAGCCCGCCAGTTCCCCCCAGAGTTCGAGGAGCGTCGCCGGGATCGCCGGCCAGGGCCGGCCCGTCTCGGGATGGAGCGGCTGGTAGCGGTATCCCGCGCGGTCGGACACCCAGCCGAGGGTCCCGCAGTTCGTCATGCGCACCGAGAAGGGCTTTCCGGTGCCGGGCATCGCCGGGCGGTAGAGCGGGGCCTCGGCCGCCGCCTCGCGGATGGCGGCGAGGAGCGCGCCCTGGGCCGCCGCGTCGAGCCGTCCGGGATGGTGGTGCAGCCCGGGCGGCAGGGCGCCCGGCGCGCTCACGAGAGGTAGCCGAGCTGGGCGGCGAGCGCCACGGCATGGGTGCGGTTGGAGGCGTCGAGCTTGCGCGTCGCGGAGGTGAGGTACTGCGAGATCGTGTGCTCGGAAAGGTTCAGGATCGTGCCGATCTCCGGCGAGGTCTTGCCGAGCATGGCGAGCTTCAGGCAGTCGCGCTCGCGATTGGTCAGCGGGTTGTTGCGCCGGTTCTCCTCGTAGCGGCAGGCGGCCAGCACCCCGAAGGCTGCGAAGGCGAGAAGCTGCAGCCCGTCCGCCTCGGCCTCGCCCATCGCGGGCCGCGGCCCGGCCACCGCCAGGACGCCCGTGAAGCCTGAGATGCCGTGGACGGGGCAATAGACGCCCGACTGGCACCCGTGCGCCGCCAGGAAGCGGCCCGGCGGCGGCGAGCCGTTCGGATCGTCCGGATCGAAGCCGTAGATGAACTCGACGTCCCAGATGAAGGGTAGCGAGCCGCTGATCAGCGCCCGGACGACCGGCGAGAAGCGGTGGAGGCCGAGCCGTTCGAAGCCGAGGCGGAACTCGTCCTCCCAGTTCGACAGGAGGGGGCGCATCTCGGCCCCGGCCTCGTCGGTGGACGGAATGGTCATCAGGGCGAAACGGTCGAATCCGGCCGACCCCACGATCTCGCCCACGGCATCGCGCAGCGCCTTTTCCGACCAGGGCCGCTCCAGGCGGCCGACGAAGCTGGCCTCGGGCCGGTTCATGCGCCCGATGCGGCGTCGGCCGGCCAGGATCGATTTCGGGAAACGGTCATGGCGATCCTTTCCAAGGACGGGGCGCGGGCGGCCGGGTCAGGATGGCGATTCGCACTGTATGCGAACCTGCGTCTCCTATCCTATCGCGAAGGCGCCACGATACGACCCCCGTTCGGCCATGTTTTTCGACGCCTGGCGCCAGGACGCGGAAGGCGGGCCTCTGGCAGGCGCCCCCGCCGATGCCCATGTCGGGGTCCGGAACCATCCGCATCCGGCGGATGGGCGTCTATTTCGAGACCCCGTACGTCCATGACCGACTTTTCCCCTCGCGAGATCGTGTCCGAGCTGGACCGCCACATCATCGGCCAGAAGGACGCCAAGCGCGCCGTGGCCGTGGCCCTTCGCAACCGCTGGCGGCGTCAGCAGCTCGACGGGTCGCTTCGCGAGGAAGTCTCGCCGAAGAACATCCTGATGATCGGACCGACGGGCGTCGGCAAGACCGAAATCTCGCGGCGCCTGGCCAAGCTCGCCGGCGCGCCCTTCATCAAGGTCGAGGCAACGAAGTTCACCGAGGTCGGCTATGTCGGTCGCGACGTCGAGCAGATCATCCGCGACCTCGTGGAGATCGGCATCGCGCTGACCCGTGAGAAGAAGCGGGAGGAGGTGCGCGCCAAGGCCCATGCCGGCGCCGAGGACCGCGTGCTCGACGCCCTTGTCGGCAAGACCGCTTCGCCCGCGACGCGCGACTCGTTCCGCAAGCGGCTGCGCGCGGGCGAGCTCGACGACAAGGAGATCGACGTCGAGGTGGCCGATACGGCCAACCCGCTCGGCGGCATGGACATCCCCGGCATGCCCGGCGCCAATATCGGCGTCCTCAACCTGTCGGAAATGTTCGGTAAGGCGATGGGCGGGCGCACCAAGACCCGCCGCACCACGGTGAAGGACTCTTACGCCCTCCTGATCAACGAGGAGTCGGACAAGCTCCTCGACACGGAGGCGCTGGTGGCCGACGCGATCCGCGCCGTCGAGAACAACGGCATCGTCTTCCTCGACGAGATCGACAAGGTCGCCAACAACGGCGAGGCGCGCGGCGGCGCGGGCGTGTCCCGCGAGGGCGTCCAGCGCGACCTCCTGCCGCTCGTCGAGGGCACCACGGTCGCCACCAAGCACGGGCCGGTGAAGACCGACCACATCCTCTTCATCGCGTCCGGCGCCTTCCACGTCTCCAAGCCCTCCGACCTCCTGCCCGAGCTCCAGGGCCGCCTGCCGATCCGCGTCGAGCTGCGCGCGCTCGACCGCGACGACTTCCGCCGCATCCTGACCGAGACGGAAGCCTCGCTCCTCAAGCAGTACGTGGCGCTCCTGAAGACCGAGAACGTCGATCTCGAGATCACCGACGATGCGGTGGACGCCATCGCGGACGTCGCGGTCGCGCTCAACGGCTCGGTCGAGAACATCGGCGCGCGCCGCCTGCAGACCGTGATGGAGCGCGTTCTCGACGACATCTCGTTCGAGGCGCCCGACCGGAGCGGGCAGTCCTACAAGGTGGACGGCGACTACGTGCGCCGGGCGCTCGACGGTATCGCCGGCAATGTCGACCTGTCGCGCTACATCCTCTGAGGCGCGTCTTCAGGGCGCATGAACCAAGCCCCCGGCCGGCATTTTCGAATGCCGGTTCCCTGTCGCCTGTCCTTCACAGGATATGGTAGACGACAGACCAAATCGGTGAACTAGGCCGATGACGGGTTTGGACAAGGGGGCCTTTGGTGACGCTCGATACGGCAACGCTGTTTCTCGCCTCCGTCGCGCTCGACTTCGCCATCGCCGCCTATTTCTGGACCCTATGGATCGGCCAGCGCGATCGGCCCATCCATCTCTGGCTCGCCCTTTCGGCCACGAGCGCGACCTTCGGCTGCATCCTCTACATGCTGCGCCAGATCGTTCCGGACTGGATCGCGGTCTGGGCGGCCCAGATCCTCTTCATCCAGGTCTTCGCCTTTCTCTGGGCCGCGGTTCGCCTGGTCCATGGCCGGCCGCGGCCGGTGCGATGGGTCCTGGCGGGCTCCGCTATCTGGAGCGCGGCCTGCCTTGTGCCGCCCTTCTTCGCCGCCGAACAGCCGCGCAACGTGGTCGCGACCCTCCTCTTCGCCGCCTACTGCTTCGCGATGTGCGTGGAGATGCTGCGGGCGCGGCCGATACCGAACCGCTGGCTCGCGGCCGGCCTTCTCCTGGTCCTGTCGGTCGTCTCGATCGGCATGACCGCCTACACCGCAATGCAGTCGGAGGTGGTCACGCCGCTTCTGGCGAACCAGCCGGTCGCGGCGCTCTGGCTGCTCCTTTATCTCGTGATCTACGTCGTGCTGGTGCTGGCGGTGACGACGCTGGAACTCGGCAACGAGGCCGACCGGCAGCGGGCGGCGGCCGCGACCGACGGGCTCACCGGCCTGCCCAATCGCCGCGCCTTCCGCGAGCGCTCGGAGCGGCCGGACGTCCTGGCCAGGGGCGCGGCCGTGCTCGTGCTCGACATCGACCATTTCAAGCGGATCAACGATGAGTGGGGCCATGCGGGCGGCGACGACGCGCTGGTGCGCTTTGCGGCCGCCCTGCGCGGGGTGCTTGCCCCCTTGCGCACGAGGGCGGGCGGCGCGCCCATCCTGGCGCGCATGGGGGGCGAGGAGTTCGTCAGCCTGCTGCCGGGGGCGACCCTCAAGGAGGCGCGCCGGCTCGGCGAGGCAATCCGGGCCGCCATCGAGGGCGACCGGCCGGCCGGGCGTCCGGCGGTGACGGTGAGCATCGGCCTTGCCTTCGCCGGCCCCGGCGAGGCGCGTTCGATGGAGGATCTCCTGCGCAGCGCCGACCGGGCGCTCTACAGGGCCAAGCGCGAAGGCCGCAACCGGCTGGTGGAGGAAGGCGCGCCGGCCGACGACGGGCGCGCGCCCGTCGCCTTGCAGTTCGCCTGAGGGCGCGTCAGTCGACCTGGCGCACGGCGCCGCGCGCGGCGCTGGTGGTCATCGAGGCATAGGCGCGCAGGGCCGTCGTGATCTTGCGCTTGCGCACCTCGGTCGGCTTCCAGGCGAGCGCCCCCTTCTCGGCCATCTCGCCCCGGCGCCGCGCGATCTCGGCGTCGTCCACGGCCAGATGAATTGAGCGGTTGGGGATGTCGATCTCGATCGGGTCGCCCTCGTGGACCAGCGCGATCAATCCGCCTTCCGCCGCTTCCGGCGAGACGTGGCCGATCGAGAGGCCCGAGGAGCCGCCGGAGAAGCGCCCGTCCGTGACGAGGGCGCAGGCCTTCCCGAGGCCCTTCGACTTCAGGTAGCTCGTCGGATAGAGCATCTCCTGCATGCCCGGCCCGCCGCGTGGTCCCTCGTAGCGGATCAGGACGACGTCGCCGGGATGGACCTCGTTCGACAGGATCGCCTTCACGGAAGCGTCCTGGCTCTCGAAGACGCGCGCCTTGCCCGAGAACTTGAGGATGCTCTCGTCGACGCCCGCCGTCTTCACGATGCAGCCGTCCTCGGCGAGATTGCCGAAGAGCACCGCAAGACCGCCGTCCTTGGAGAAGGCGTGGGCGGCGTCGCGGATGACGCCCGTCTCGCGGTTGTCGTCCACCGCGTCGAAGCGGCGCTCCTGGCTGAAGGCGACCTGCGTCGGCACGCCGCCGGGCGCGGCGGTGAAGAAGTCGTGGACCGTCTTGCTCGTGGTGCGCTTGATATCCCAGCGCTCCAGCGCGTCGGCCATGGATTCGGCGTGGACGCAGCCGACCGTGGTGTCGAGAAGGCCCGCGCGGTCGAGTTCGCCGAGGATGCCCATGATGCCGCCGGCCCGGTGCACGTCCTCCATGTGAACGTTGGAGATCGCCGGCGCGACCTTGCAGAGCACGGGCACGCGGCGCGACAGGCGGTCGATGTCGGCCATGGTGAAGTCCACCTCGCCCTCGTGGGCGGCGGCAAGCAGATGCAGCACCGTGTTGGTCGAGCCGCCCATGGCGATGTCGAGCGTCATCGCGTTCTCGAAGGCGGCAAAGCTTGCGATGGAGCGCGGCAGGACGCTTTCGTCCTCCTGCTCGTAGTAGCGGCGGGCGAGATCGACGATGAGATGTCCGGCCTCGACGAAGAGCCGCTTGCGGTCGGCGTGGGTGGCGAGCGTCGAGCCGTTGCCCGGCAAGGACAGGCCCAGCGCCTCGGTCAGGCAGTTCATCGAGTTGGCGGTGAACATCCCGGAGCACGAGCCGCAGGTCGGGCAGGCCGAGCGCTCGATGACCTTGATCTCCTCGTCCGAGACGCGGTCGTCGGCGGCCGCGACCATGGCGTCCACGAGGTCGAGCTTCTTCACGCTCTGGTCGGGCCAGACGACCTTGCCGGCCTCCATCGGGCCGCCCGAGACGAAGACGACGGGGATGTTGAGGCGGAGCGCCGCCATCAGCATGCCCGGCGTGATCTTGTCGCAGTTGGAGATGCAGACCATGGCGTCGGCGCAGTGCGCGTTGACCATGTACTCCACCGAGTCCGCGATGATCTCGCGCGAGGGCAGCGAATAGAGCATGCCGTCGTGGCCCATCGCGATGCCGTCGTCGACGGCGATCGTGTTGAACTCCTTGGCGACGCCCCCGGCCGCCTCGATCTCGCGGGCGACGAGCTGGCCGAGGTCCTTGAGGTGGACGTGGCCGGGCACGAACTGGGTGAAGGAGTTGACGACGGCGATGATCGGCTTGCCGAAATCCTCGTCCTTCATGCCAGTCGCGCGCCACAGGCCGCGGGCTCCGGCCATGTTGCGGCCATGCGTGGTGGTGCGGGAACGGTAATGGGGCATCGGGAAACCTGCCGATCTCTTGAGGCGTACCCGCCATTACACCTGTTTGGCGCGAGAACCAACAGGGTGATGCGCGGATAGGCGATAATCGTTCCAGACAAGCCGAAACGACACCCGCGTCAAAAGGATGGCGAAGGCCGTGACCGGCGCGCGGCGGCCGTTCTCAGGCGGCGCGGCGTCCGGCCCGCTTGGCGCCGGGCACGTCGAAGGCGCGCAGCCAGGCTCCGCCGGGGCCGGCTTCGAGCAGGCTTCCCGAGGGCAGCGCCACCCAGGCCGCGGGGTCCGAGCCGCAGGGTTCCGAGGCGATCAGGACGCCGCCGGCGTCGTAGCGCGAATAGAGCGAGGGCGGCTGGCCGTCGCTCGCCCAGCGGAAGGCGAAGAGGCGCTGGCCGTCGGTGTGGACGGCGGCAAAGCGCGTGGGGTCGGCGCCGGGGCTCTTCAGCGCCTCGACCGCGGACAGCGTCCGGGCAAAGGCGCCGACCGGATCCTCCTCCAGCCCATGGGCGAGGGCGGCGAGAAACAGGGCTTCCGAGTCGCAGGTGCCGGTCCGGGCGGCATAGGCGGCGTCGGGGATCATGGCCTCCACCTGCCGCCGCACGCGGGCATAGTCGCCGATCTGGCCGTTGTGCATGAAGAGGCGGGAGCCCAGCGCGAACGGATGGCAGTTGGCCGTGGACACCCCCCCGGAGGTGGCGGCGCGCACATGGGCGAGGAACAGGCCCGAGCGGATCTGCCGGCAGAGCGAGGCGAGATTGGCATCCGACCAGGCGGGCAGGATGCCGCGGTAAAGGCCGGGCTCCGGCCGCTCGCCGTACCAGCCGAGGCCGCAGCCGTCGCCGTTGACGACGGTGCGCGCTTCCCGCGCTGCCAGAGACTGGGAGACCAGCGAGCCTTCCGGGCGGATCAGGAGATCCTCCAGGAAGAGCGGCGTTCCGAGATAGGCGAGAAGGCGGCACATGGCGGCGGTCCTGCAGGCGTTCGGCCGATCGGGGTCGAAGCGTCTAGAGCTAAGCCACCATGCGTTCGCGAAGCTGGTCGCAGGCCTCCATGGCGACGCGGGCGGCGGCCGCCGCGTGGATCGCGGTGGAATCGAAGCCCGGCACCGGCAAGGCGCTTGGGTCGAGCGAGAGGACGATCTCCGTGCAGCCGAGAATGACGGAATCGGCGCCCATGGCCACGCCGCGCTCGACGATCGTCATCAGTTCGCGGCGCGAGGTTTCGAGCACCCGGCCCGCGCAGAGCTCCTCGAAGATGACGCGGTGGACGGTCTCGCGGTCGGCCGCCTGCGGCACGATCGGGCGGAAGCCGGCCGCCTGTTCCAGCCGGTCGGCGTAGAAGCCGTGTTCCATCGTGTAGCGGGTGGCGAGGAGCAGCGGCTTGCGCGCGCCCGCGGCCCGCAGCCGGGCGCCGGTCTCGGCGATGATGTCGATCAGCGGAATGGAGACGGCCCCCGCGACCTCGGCGGAGACGAGATGCATCGTGTTGGTGCAGATCAGCACGCAGTCGGCGCCGGCCCGCTCCAGCCGACGGGCGCTGTCGGCGAGCATGGCGGCGGCCAGATCCCAGCGGCCGGCCTTCTGGAGCGCCACGACGTCGGAGAAGTTCAGGGAGTGGAGGAGGATGTCGGCCGAATCCAGCGGCCCGCCCGCCGCGCGAACGGCCTCGTTGAGAAGACGGTAGTAGACGGCGGTGGATTCCCAGCTCATGCCCCCGATCAGCCCGATCCGCTTCATCTGCCCGTCCCCTTGAATGGCGCTTCGATACGGAGAGCCTATCGCCGGCCTCGCGCAAACGGCGCGCTTTGTGGGTTAGGACCGGCTTAACTTGTGCACTAAACGTGCACGAAAGCCCGTTTCGACGCGCCGTTCTTGCACGGTGGCATGTAAGCGCGCATGATCGTCCCATGCTCGACGATCGCGACCGCCTTCTCCTCGACCTCCTGCAGGAGGATGCCGACCGCCCAGTGCAGGATCTTGCCGAGCGCGCGGCGCTTTCGCCCTCCGCCTGCTCACGGCGCATCCAGCGCCTGCGGGACGAGGGCTACGTCAGGCGGCGCGTCGCCTTGGTCGATCGCAGGAAGATCAACCTGCCCACCACCGTCTTCGTGATCGTGAAGACCTCGCGCCATGCGGGCGGCTGGCTGGAGGAGTTCCGCGCCGCGCTCGCCGCGATCCCGGAGATCGTCGAGGTACACCGGCTGACGGGCAATTTCGACTACATCCTGAAGATCGTCCTGCCGGACGTCGAGCACTACGACACGATCTACAAGCGGCTCGTCTCGCGGGTCGAGCTGTTCGACGTGTCGGCCTATATCTCGATGGAGACGGTCAAGACCGAGACCGCGCTGCCGACCCGCTATGCCTGATGTCGGCTGGAGGATGTTTCACGTGAAGCATCCTCCCGTCATGTCTTCGCCGCGATCGGTCCGCACAAGCGATTGTGATTGTTTGGTCGCACCAGCGGCGCATCCTGAGGCCGGCGCGCGAATGGGCTTTGCGCGCCCCGCCGCGATGGGATAGCGGATCGCCTGCGCCGCCCCGCAGAGCCGGTCATGATCCGTTTCGCCTTGTCCTTCGCCCTCGCCTGCCTCGCCGTCCAGCCCGCGACGGCCGAGACACGCCTGCCGTCCGGCAACCGCCATGCCGAGCAGCCGGACATTCCCGGCGGCTCGCGCTCGCGCACCAAGGCGACGCGCTCCAGCTTCGACGCGAAATACGAGAAGATCCACGCCCTTCTGGCGGAGAACCGCAGCCTGCAGGACAAGATCCGCAAGGCGGCGCGCCTCTACGGCATCGAGCCCATCCACATCGCGGGCGCGCTGGTGGGCGAGCACACCTACAACGTGGACGCGATGGACCGGCTCCAGAGCTACTACGTCAAGGCGGCGTCGTACCTCACCAGCGGCGTCAACTTCGCCTATCGCGGCGAGGCGGTGGCCGACTTCGTCGCGCGGCCGCAGTTCTCGGCCTGCGAGAGGGCGTCCAGCGAGGCACGCCTCTGGGCCTGCCGCGAAGCCGTGTTCGAGCGAAGCTTCCGCGGCCGGACGGTGGACGGCATCGCCTATCCCGACAACCGCTTCGGGGCTACGTTCTTCCAGCCCTTCTACGCCGGCCAGACCTTCGGCCTCGGGCAGCTCAACCCGCTGACCGCCCTCTCGGTGTCGGACATGGTGCACCGGGTCTCCGGCTATCCCCGGCTCGACATGCGCGACGCCGGCGAGGTCTATGCCGCGATCATGGATCCCGACCGGACGCTCGCCTACATGGCCGCCGTGATCCGCACCTCGATCGACGCCTATCGCGACATCGCCGGCTTCGACATTTCCGGCAATCCGGGCGTGGTGGCGACGCTCTACAATGTCGGCGACCCGATCGGTCGGGCCGAGAAACTCGCCAGCGCCAACCGGGCCGGCGGAACCCGCGTGCCGGAGGAGAACTACTACGGCTGGCTGGTGAACCAGAAGATCGCCGACCTCCAGGCGATCTTCCCCTGACGGTCAGCCGATCGGACTGTCGTCCGGCGCCTTGGCCCGGTCGCTCTTGTCGGCGGCGATGAAGCTGATCTTGCCCTGCGGCTCCAGGATCGCCCAGGCGACGTCCGACAGGCGCGCGATGCCGGCCAGCCGCATTTCCGATTCCACCTCCCGGCGCGTGATGCGGTCGCGGCGCAGGTTGTCCTCCAGAAGGACGCCGGCCTTCACGATGACCCGCGGCCGGCCTTCCAGCAGACGCTCGGCGCGGGGCGAGAGATAGGTCGCCCAGGACAGGACGAGGCCCCAGAAGGCGAAGGTGACGACGGCGAGCGTCGCGCCGGTCAGCGAGAAGTCGTTGTGGGTGACGCCCTGCTGGATGAGATCGCCCATGACGATCAGCACCACCAGCTCGAACGGCGTCATCTGCGCCAGCTCGCGCTTTCCCAGGAGCCGGATCAGAAGATAGAGCACCGCGAACATCACGGTGGCGCGCAGCACGATGTCCATCAGGGGCGAACCTCGATCGTCACCGGCAGGCTCGCCAGTTCGCTGTCGCCGTCGAGTACGGAGACGGTGCCGGCGACGTTGCCCAGAAGCGACGGATTGATCTGGAAGTCCATCTTGATCCGCCGTTCCTCGCCCGCATCGGCCGGGCCGTAGGAGAAGCGGAAGGCGCCGTCCGAAAAGCTCTCCTCGGCGGCGGCCGGCAGCATGGAGTTCTGCGTCGTCTGGCGCCAGAGGGAGGGCTCGACGGCGAAGACGAGGTCGGTCACCGGGCGCTTTGGCACGATGGCGACGCGCACCTCGTAGAACTCACCGTTGCGCAAGGTCGCGGGCGTCTCGACCGCGAGCCGCGCCCCCGCCCCGTCCGCCTCCAGCCGGTCGAGCCCGTTGCCGCCGAAGGCGCCGAGCAGGGCCGCCGCGACGAGCGAGCCGAGGATCAGCAGCGACAGGGGGCTCGCATGGCGCCTGATCGGCGTCGGTGCTTCGAGATGCGGATGGCCGAGGCCTTCGGGAAAGTCGATGTCGGACACGAGACGCACCCCCAGCGCACGGCTGAGAAGGGAGCTATCGTCTCCGCCGGCCGCTTCAAGGCGTTCGGGCTTCGGCTAGCGCTGCCGGCGGCGCGCCCGCTCGGCCGCTTCGCCGCGCTCGGCCGCTTCCTGAAGCAGCGCGTCCAGCGCCGCGATGTCCTCGGCGCTCAAGAGCGGCAGGCTCTCTGCCAGGCGGTTGGCGAAGGCCGTCGCTTCCGGGCTCAGCGAACCCGTTTCCAGGATCACCTTGGGGTGGGAAAGCTCGGCGAGCCGCTCGAGGTCCTCCGCGTCGTCCCAGATGACGTTGAGATAGCCGATGATGCGCTGGAGCATCGACCAGGTCGGCCGGCCGCGCTTGCCGTGTTCGAGCGCCGAGAGATAGGCGGCCGAGACGCCCAGCGCCTTGGCCATCTCCCCTTGCGTGATGCCGCGCTCCTGGCGCAGCGCCCGCACCCGGAGGCCGAAGGGCGTCATCGCCGGCGCACCCGGACATAGAAGGCCCCTTCCCCGCCATGGCCGCGCTCGGCCTGGTCGTAGCCGGAGACGAGGCTGCGGAAGTCGGGCGTCGAGAACCAGTGCGGCAGGGCGCGCTTCAGGCTCCCCGTCGAGCCGAAGGAGGCGCCCCGGCCGGTGATGACGAGGACATGGCGCAGCCCGCGCGCCTTGGCCGAGCGCAGGAAATGAAGGAGCGCGCCGTGGGCCACCGCTTCCGTCCAGCCGTGGAGGTCGATCCGATCCTCCAGCTCGATCCGCCCCTTGCCGATCTTGCGCCGGACCGGCCGGTCGATCGGATGAAGGGCGGGCGGCGCCGGCGCCACGCGCGGGCGCAGGGCCGGCGGAAAAGCGGCCGCCATGCCGCCGGCCTTGGGCGTCTCTGCTTTCGGAGGGGCGGGCGCGGGCTCCGGCTCGGGCGGCAGGTCGGGCGTCGCCTTGCCCGGCAGCGGAACGGCGGAGCGCGCCACGCTCGCCCAGAGGCGGCGCTCCTCGCCCGACAGGTCGCGTCGGCGCCTCACGGCCGGTCGCCCGTCGGCAGGAGCGCGAGGAAGCGCGCGGAATGGCGGATGGTGCCGGCGATCTCTCCCGCCTCGTCGCCGGAGCCGGTGAAGATGTCGCCCCGCGCCGCGCCGACGATGGCCGAGCCCGTGTCCTGCGCGACGAGAAGCCTTCCGAACGGCGCGCCCGCGACGGCAAGGCCCGGCGCCTCCACGAAGACGGGCATGCCGTAGGCATGGAGGGCCGCATCGACGGCCAGCGAGCCGAAGGGCGTCAGCGGCACGCCCGAGCCGCCGATTGGCCCGGCGCCGGGCTCGACCGGCACCTCGCGGAAGAAGATGAAGGAGCGGTTGCGGTGGAGGAGCGCCTCGGCCCGCTCGGGGTGGGCCGCCAGCCAGCGGCGGATACCGGCCATGTCGGCGCCTTCCAGCGGCAGCTCCCCCTCCCCGACGAGGACCCGGCCGATCGCCGTGAAGCGGTGGCCGTTCTTGGCGGCATAGCCGACGCGCATCGTCTCGCCGCCCGGCAGCGCGAGGCGGGCGGAGCCCTGGACATGGACGAAGAAGGCGTCGACCGCGCTTTCCAGGAAGACGAGTTCGAGGCCTCTGCCCTTCAGCCAGCCGCCCTCGATCGCCGCACGGTCGGGATAGGGCCGCAGCCGTCCGCTCCCGTCGCGCAAGGCGAAGCGCGTGTCCGGCTCGAGACCCTCCGCCGTCTCGCTGTCCTCCAGCGACAGGAGGTCGTCCGGCCGGCGGTAGAGCGGGACGCGGAACCGGGGCGTCGCCTGGCGCGAGGCGGGAAGTTCGGGCTCGTAGTAGCCGGTCACGAAGCCCGGCGCCGGCGCGCCCTGCGTCAGAATCTCGGCCGGGCGAAAGAAGTGCTCGAAGAAGGCGCGCGCCTCCGTCCGCGTCGGATCCGGGCCGCCCTTCAGCGCGGCGCGGGCGGCGGGTGCGAAGTCGGCGGGCCGGAGGCCGAAGGCGGCGGGCGCCGCGCCCGACCCGAGGATCGTGGGCGCCGAGCGGCGAAACGCGAAAAGGGCCGGCCGATGATCGGCGCGGCCCCAGGCGGGCAGGTCGTCGAAGCCCAGCGGCGCGAACCCGTGCGCCCCGCTCGGCTCCGGTTGGGTGGAGGCGGACATCGCGGGGAGGCCTGTCAGTCCTCGGATTCGGTTTCCACCAAGCGCCAGTTCGGATCGCGCGACCGCGTGTCGCGGGCGAACGTCCAGACGTCGATGACCTCGACCACCGTCTCCGGATCGCCGTCCGCCACCGTGCCGTCGGACTTCAGGGTCGCCGAGATGAGCTGCGAGACGATCCGCATCGTCACCAACGCCTCGCGGTCCTTCAGTTCGGCGCTCGTGACGCTCGCCTCGTTGATGCCGATGAAGGAGGACTGGAGCCGCTCGCCGCGCGATTCGCGCTCCGTGATGGAGGCGTCGAAGCCCTGGTAGACCTCGGGCGACAGGAGGTTCTGGAGAAGCTTGCGGTCGCCGTCCGCAAAGGCGGTGACGATCATCTCGTAGGCGGTCTTGGCGCCCTCGACGAAGGTCTCGACCTCGAAGCTCGGGTCGGCGTCCTTGATCCGGCGCAGGCCCTCGTTGGCCGGGGTGCCGGGCGCCGCCGCCTTGTCGATCGCCTCATAGGGCGAGGCGGCGGTCTCGTCCGGATTGATGCGGCGCGAGGGGAGCGTCACGACATTGCCCTGAGCCGGCGCCGGCCCTTCCGTCGGGCGGGAATAGGGATCGAAGGGCGGACGCTCGTTGCCCGTGCGCCGGCCGAGAACGGAGCGCAGCTGGTACAGGACGATCGCCGCCACCACGATGAAGAAGATCGTCCCGAAGCCCATGAATGCCCGTGTGTCCCAAAAGATCAAGCGATGGTTACGCCCGCTTCATATAGAGCCAGGGCGCCCCGCATTCAAATTCACGCTTCCGCGTCCTATGTTGAAGGCGCCCGGCGGGATCGCCGCCTTTGTCGAGAGCTTCCATCCGTATGCCGCTGATCCTCATTCCCCTGGCGCTTCTGGCGCTGCCGCTGATCGAGATCGGCGTCTTCATCTGGGTGGGCGGCGAGATCGGCGTCTGGCCGACGCTGGCGCTGGTGGTCGCCGGCGTCCTCGTCGGATCGCTCCTCCTGAAGCGCCAGACCCTGTCCACCCTGCGCGCCGCGCAGACCGAGGCGCGGGCCGGCCGGGTGCCGGAGCGCGAGATCGTCCACGGCGCGATGATCGCGCTGGCCGGCATCCTCCTGATCCTTCCGGGCTTCGTGACGGACCTTTTCGGTCTACTCCTGTTCCTGCCGCCGGTGCGCGACTTCGTCTGGCAGCGGATGCGCTCGCGCATCGTGGTGGTGGGTCCGCGCGGCCGGCGCGACGCCCCCTATCGGCAGCCCGGCCCCGAGGTCATCGACCTTTCGGGCGGCGAGTTCCGCCGCCGGGACGGCGCCGCCGACAGCCCCTGGACGGCACTGGACGGGCCGGGCGAGGACCCGAACGACCGCGGCCCCCGCACGCTGCACTGACAGCCCCGCGCTTGTTTCCTCCCCCGGCCCCGTGATAGCTGCGGCCCCGAGCCGCGGCGGACAGACGCCGCCATCTTGGAAGGGGCGCGGACCAGCGCCCGAGGAGCCCCGATGTCCCAGATCGACCAGACCAACGGCGCGAACGGTGCCAATGGCGCCAACGGCGCGAGCCAGGGCGCCCAGCCTTCGCTGAACATTCTCGCCCAGTACATCAAGGACCTGTCCTTCGAGAGCCCCGGCGCCCCGAACTCGCTGCGTGGCCAGGCCCGCGCGCCCGGCATCAACATCGGCGTCAATGTCGGCGCCAACCCGGTCCAGGGCGGCGACCACGAATACGACGTGCGCCTGACGCTGAACGCGCGCGCAGGCGAGGGCTCCGACACGCTGTTTCACGTGGAACTCGAATATGGCGGCGTGTTCCGCCTCGAAGGTTTCCCGCAGGAGCACATGCTCCCGGTCCTCTTCATCGAGTGCCCGCGCCTCCTGTTCCCCTTCGCGCGCCAGATCGTCGCGGACGTCACGCGCAATGCCGGCTTCCCGCCGCTGATGATCGACCCGATCGATTTTGCCGCCCTGTTCACCCAGCGCCTCGCCGAGGAGCGCGCCAAGGCGCAGGTCCAGCCGGTCGCCTGATCCATCGGGCCGGAAACGAACGAAAGGGGCGCCCCGAGGGATCGGCGGCGCCCCTTTTTCGTCTCAAGCTCGGCGGTTGCGCCAGCGCGGGTAGAGGAGGCCGAGCACGAGGCCCGACATGACGAGGAGCGCCGCGCCGATCTTCCAGGCCGGCAGGGGCTCGCCGATCAGGAGCGCCGAGGCGCCCATGCCGAAGAGCGGCACGAGCAGCGCCATGGGCGTCACCAGCGCCGCCGGATGGCGCGACAGGAGCCAGCCCCAGGCGGCATAGCCGAACATCGTGTTGCCGACCGTCTGCCAGAGCACGGCGCCCCAGGCGACGGCATTGGCCTGCGCGAGGCCGGCGCGGATCGCGTCCCAGCCTTCCAGGGCGAAGGAGAGCGCGAACAGCGGCGGGGCGGAGAAGACGCTGCCCCAGATCACGAAGGGCAGCATGTTGGTGACGCCGGTCTGCCGCGCCACGATGTTGCCGCCGGCCCAGGACAGGGCCGCCACCAGGACGAGGGCGAGGCCGAGCGGCGTGGTCGATCCGTCCGTATGGGTCAGGATGACGAGAAGGCCGGCGAGCCCCAGCCCCAGCGCCACCCATTGGTAGGGCCGGATCCGCTCGCCCGACAGGCGCATGGCCAGCGCGATGGTGAAGAAGACCTGGCTTTGGATCACCAGGGAGGCGATGCCCGGCGAGATGTGGCCGTTCATGGCGATGAACAGGAGGCCGAACTGGCCGGTCCCGATCAGCAGGCCATAGGCCGCAAGCCGGCTCCAGGGCACGCGCGGCCGTGGCAGAAGGAAGATGCCGGGCAGCGCGGCGAACAGGAAGCGCAGGGCGGCGAAGAGGAGCGGGGGCAGATGCTTCAACCCCTCGTGGATCACCACGAAATTGGTGCCCCAGACGGCAACGACGGCCAGACCCAGGAGGAAGTGGCGAAACGGGAGGAGGGGTGCGTCCATGCCCCGCTCTTAGGCGCTTGGACGACCTGTGAACAGCCGTCCCGCCGTCAGCTCTCGAAGCCTTCGACGCGGCGCCAGAGGGCCGCGTCTCCGAGCCCGGACACGAAGGCGCGGTGCGCCTCGACCTCGGCCGCCGTGAGGCGGGGGGCGAGCGGCGCCGGGCGCGGCGGAAGGCTGCGCCGGACGCCAGTGCCTAAGCCCTCGTTCGCCCGCGCCTCGTCCTCCGTCACGAGCTTCAGGGCGGACTGCTTGCCGCCGATCAGCTCGATATAGACCTGTGCGAGCAGCTCCGAATCGACCAGCGCCCCGTGCTTGTCGCGCTTTGAGGTGTCGATGGAGAAACGCGAGCAGAGGGCGTCGAGGGTGGCCGGCGCCATCGGAAACTTGCGCCGCGCCATGGTGAGCGTGTCGATCAGGCGCTCGTTCGGAATCGGCGGCCGATCGAGGCGGGCGAGTTCCGCGTTGATGAAGCGCATGTCGAACGTGCCGTTGTGCGCGATCAGGCGGGCATCGTCGAAGAAGGCGAGGAAGTCGTCCACCACCTCGGCGAAGACCGGCTTGTCCTTCAGGAAGTCGTCGGAAATCCCGTGGATGTCGAAGGCGCCGGGATCGACCTTGCGGCCCTGTGGGCGGATGAAGCGGTGGAACTCGCGCCCCGTCGGAATGTGGTTCCAGAGCTCGATGCCGCCGATCTCGATCACGCGGTCCTCGGCGAAGTCGAGGCCCGTGGTTTCGGTGTCGAAGACGATCTCGCGCATGGAACTTCCCTCGGCTGTCCCTCTCCATGTCGGACAGCCGGCGCCCGCGCGCAAGCCTCAAGTCCCGGGAAGCGCCCCGAACCTCTCGACGATCCCCCGGACGGCCGCCCTCGCCGCCTCGAGCCCTTCCCCCGTGTCGATCACGAAATCGGCGCGGGTGCGCTTCTCGGCATCCGGCATCTGGCTGGCGAGGATCGCCTCGAACTTCTCCGCCGTCATGCCCGGCCGGGCGAGCACGCGCGCCCGCTGCACCTCCGGCGGCGCGGTGACAACGAGAACGGCGTCCACCCGCCCCTCCCCGCCCGTCTCGTAGAGGAGCGGAATGTCGAGGACGGCGAGCCGGGCGCCGCCCGCGCGCGCGGCTTCCAGAAACGCCCCTTTCTCCTCGCGCACCAGCGGGTGGACGATGGCCTCGAGGTCGGCGAGCGCCTGCCGGTCGCCGAGGACGCGCGCGCCCAGCGCCGCGCGGTCCACCACGCCGCCCCGCACCGTGCCGGGAAAGCGCGCTTCCACCAGGGGAGCCGCCCGGCCGGCATAAAGGCGATGCACCGCCGCGTCGGCCGAGTGGACGGGCACGCCCAGCGCCTCGAACATCGCGGCGGTGGTCGACTTGCCCATGCCGATGGAGCCGGTGAGGCCGAGGATCGTCATGCCGGCCGCTCGATGTCGGCGATCACCGCCGCGCGCAGGGCCTCGCTCACGGCGGGCCGCCGGCCGAACCAGCGCTCGAAGCCCGGCACGGCCTGATGCAGCAGCATGCCGAGCCCGTCGGCCGTGCGAAGGCCCCGCGCGGCGGCGGCCTTCAGGATCGCCGTCTCCAGCGGAGCGTAGACGATGTCGGTGACGAGCGCTTCGGCGGGCAGGGCCGCAACGGCGCGGATGTCGGCTTCCGTCAGACCTGCCGGGTCGGCGGGCTTGGTGTTGACGACGAGGTCGCATGCGCTTGCGACCCGCTCGAACGCGTCTTCCCCTCCTGCCTGTGCGCCGAAGGCCTCCGCCAGCCGCTCGGCCCGTTCGCGGGTGCGGTTGAGAACGGTGATCCGGGCGACGCCCGCCTCCCTCAAGGCATGGACCACCGCGCGTGCCGCGCCCCCGGCGCCGAGCACCACGGCCGTTCCGGCGTCGCGCCAGCCGGGCAGGCGCTCGTCCAGGTTGGCGGAAAAGCCGTAGGCGTCCGTGTTGCCGCCGACGAGCCGCCCGTCCTCGAACCAGAGCGTATTGACCGCCCCGATCGCCTCCGCCGCCGGGTCGAGACGCGCGCAGGCGGCAAAGGCCGCCTCCTTGTGGGGAATGGTGACGTTGCCGCCGACGAAACCCTTGGCTTCCAGGCCTTCCAGAAAGGCCGAAAACTCCTCCGGCCGCACCGCGATCTTCTCGTAGGACCCGGCGATGCCGAGATCGCGCAGCCAGGTGCCGTGGATCAGCGGCGAGCGCGAATGGCCGATCGGCCAGCCTGTAACGAAGGCCTTACGCATCCAGCGCCCCCCGTGCCCGCAGCTCGGCGATCAAGGGCAGCATGGGCAGGCCGATGATCGTGAAGAGGTCGCCCTCGATCCGCTCCATGAGCTGCAGACCGCGCCCTTCCACCTGATAGGCGCCGACGCTGGACAGGACGACGTCGCCGGCGGCGGCGAGATAGCGCCCGATCTCGGGCGGGGAAAGGTCCCGAAAGGTGATGGAGGCGCGCGAGACGTGCCGCCACAGGGCCTCGCCGTCCCGCGCCAGCACCACGGCGCTGTCGAGATGATGGGTGCGGCCCGACAGCTTCAGGAGCGTGCGGCGCGCGGCCTCCATGTCGGCCGGCTTGTGCAGGATCTCGTCGCCCACCGACAGGACCTGGTCCGCCCCGATCACCAGCGCTTGCCGCCGGCGCTCCGACACGTCCACGGCCTTGGCCTCGGCCAGAACCAGCGCGACCTCGTCCGGCGTCGCGCCGGACTCCTTCAGCGGCGCTTCCACCAGCCGCTCGTCCAGCGTCGAGGGATCGGCCTCGGCCTCGATGCCGGCCTGCCGCAGAAGCGCCTGCCGGTGGCGGCTCCCCGAGGCGAGGATCAGTCCTCCCATCGCCATCATCCTTTCCGGGCCGTTGCCGCACCCATTAAACCTTTGTTCAAACTCGCCCTGTTTATTGGACGCTGCGAGAGGCGCAAACCCGACGGGAAAGGCGGACTCGATTCTGCGGCCCGGCGCAAGCGGCGGGCGGGGGAACCCCCGGTCTTTCCGGCCCCTTGTGGGAATCAGGGGACGCGCGGCCCTCCCGGCCTCCAAGCCTTTTTCGCCCTTTTGAAAACCTCGCCGTCATCCACAGTTCGCGGACCACCGCGGCCTGTGCCCGAGCGCTTGTGAACTTCGGGGACACGTCTCCAAGACCGGGTGCCACGATTCTGCCCAAGGCGTTGACGCGCCTGCCCCATTTCCGCCGCAGGCCTGAACCTCGGGCGCACGACGGTTCGGCCTCGTCGGCGGGACGGTTGTGAATTCCCGTGATCCACCGACTCATAGAATCAGAATCTCTCTTTTCATGGATTTCTTTTCTAAGAGGGGCGGACGGGAAAACCCGTCGGGCTATCTGGAGACCGGCCGGCGTCTTCCATCCTTCCCGCATCGAAAGGGGCTGGACGGGGCTCGGCTCAAGAGGCATCCCTCCTCGCGCCCCCGTGCCGTCCCGCGAAAGGTGTTCCATGCAAGAGCGCAAGCTCAACCGCGTTCTCGCCGGCGAGACCGTGTTCCCGCCCCCGATCTGGCTGATGCGCCAGGCCGGACGGTATCTGCCCGAATATCGCGAGACGCGCGCCAAGGCCGGCGGCTTCCTCGACCTCTGCTACAATCCGGACCTCGCCACGGAGGTCACGCTCCAGCCGATCCGCCGCTTCGGCTTCGACGCGGCGATCCTGTTCTCCGACATCCTCGTCATTCCCGACGCCCTGCGCCGAAACGTCCGCTTCGTGCAGGGCGAGGGGCCGCAGATGGACCCGATCGCCCCGCACGAGATCGGGGGGCTCGATCCGACCAACGCCGACACGCATCTCGCGCCCGTGATCGCCACCGTCGCGCGCCTGCGTGCCGAGCTGCCGGCCGAGACGGCCCTGATCGGCTTCTGCGGCGCGCCCTGGACCGTCGCGACCTACATGATCGCCGGCCACGGCACGCCCGACCAGGCGCCCGCCCGGCGTTTCGCCTACGCGCACCCGGAGGCGATGGACGAACTTCTCGCGCTGCTGGCCGAGATGAGCGTTGAATACCTGATCCGCCAGCTCCAGGCCGGCGCCGACTGCGTCCAGATCTTCGATTCCTGGGCCGGCGTTCTCGACGAACTCTCCTTCCACCGCTTTTCGATCGCGCCCACCCGCCGCATCGTCGAGCGCGTGCGCGCGGCCGTTCCCGGTGTCCGCATCATCGGCTTTCCCAAGGGCGCCGGCCCCCTCCTGCCCGCCTACCGAACTGGGACCGGCGTCGACGCGGTCGGCCTCGACTGGTCCGTCCCCTTCTCCTTCGCCGCCGAGCTTCAGACGACAGGCCCCGTCCAGGGCAATCTCGACCCGCTCCGCCTCATCGCCGGCGGCCATGCCCTCGACGAGGGCATCGACGCCATCCTCGAACACCTCGGGGCAGGCCCCCTTGTCTTCAACCTCGGCCACGGCATCACGCCAGACGCGCCGATCGCCCACGTCGAGCGCCTCGTCGAACGGGTGCGGCAGGGGTGAGGGACAGACGGGGGCGCTGCCCCCGGACCCCGCCAGGGGAAATGATTTCCCCTGGACCCCTCCTCACCTTCGGAAAAGTCCCAGACGAAAAGAAGGGTTCGGGAATTCCTTCCCGAGCGGGGACCGGGGCGGCAGCCCCGCCATCCCTCGCCCCCAGCCGCTTCCGTTTGGAGCGGTTCTCGACTAGGCAGGCGGGATGATCGTCCGGAGGATGCCATGACCGTTTCGCCCAAGCCCGCCCAGAAGGACCGTTCGCTCCTGTATTCGCTGGCGGGCGGCGTGGTGCTGGCGGTGGTGCTGTTCGGCTTCGTGCCCTTGGAGGCGCAACTCTGGGTGAAGAGCCTGCACGTCCTGGCGGTGATCTCCTGGATGGCGGGGATGCTGTATCTGCCGCGGCTCTTCGTCTACCACACGGAGGCGGGGGTGGGCTCGCCGCAGGCCGAGACGTTCAAGGTGATGGAGCGGCGCCTGATGCGCGGCATCATCAACCCGGCGATGATCGTGACCTGGGTGGCGGGCCTGTGGCTGGCGATCGAGGTCTTCGCCTTCCGGGGCGGCTGGCTGCACGCCAAGGTCCTGTTCGTGGTGCTGCTCTCGGGCCTCCATGGCTATCTGTCGGCCTCGCGTAAGCGGCTGGAGCGGGACGAGATCACCAAGTCGAGCCGCCACTGGCGGATCATGAACGAGGTGCCGGCCCTCCTGATGGTGGTGATCGTGATCCTCGTGGTGGTGAAGCCGTTCTGAGCGGCTTGCCTTTGGGTTGGGCTATGCGATCTAACGCGGATCGTTTCTCGCCGGAGCCGACCCCCTTGTCCGAAGTCCAAGCGTCCGACCGCCCCGTCTGCCTCGTCGTGATGGGCCCGTCCGGCACCGGCAAGACGACCACGGCCAAGGGGCTGGCGACAAGGCTCGGCTGGGTCTTCGCCGAGGCCGACGAGTTCCACCCCAAGGCCAATATCGACAAGATGTCGGCGGGCATTCCGCTGAACGACGAGGACCGGGCGCCGTGGCTCCTGGCGATCCGCGACTGGGTGTCCGGGGAGGCGGCGGCCGGACGCTCGGCGGTGATCACCTGCTCGGCGCTGAAGCGGCGCTATCGCGACGTGTTGCGCGGGGCTTCGGCCCGCGTGCGCTTCGTGGAACTGACGGCCGACGAGGCGGTGATCCGCGAGCGCATGGAGAAGCGGAAGGGCCACTACATGCCGCCCTCGCTGCTCGCCTCGCAATATGCCGACTTCGAGCCCCTGAATGACGGCGAGGACGGCGTGCGGGTCTCGGTGGAGCAGACGCCGGACGCCGTGGTGGCCGACGCCTTGCGGCAACTGGGGCTCGACCCCATCTGAAAGCCGTCCGCCCTTGCGCTTCGCCGCGAGCGCGACTATAGGAATCGGCGTATCCCGCCTCCGGCGCGACGCGGCCATGCCTGCCGTCCCGCCCCTTCAGCCGAACATGTCCATCCTCGTTCCGGCCTGACCCTTCCCCCGTCTGTTTACGCCCCCATGCCGCGTGGCCTCGAAGGTCCGGATGGGGTTGGAGCCCCTTCCATGTCCGAGATCAAACTCCAGGACCTCAAGAACAAGAACGCCGCCGAGCTCGTCGCCTTCGCCGAGGAGAACGAGGTCGAGAACGCCTCCGTCCTGCGCAAGCAGGAACTCCTCTTCGCCATCCTGAAGCGCCTGGCCGCGCAGGACGTCGAGATCATCGGCGAGGGCGTGGTCGAGGTGCTGCAGGACGGCTTCGGCTTCCTGCGCTCGCCGGAGGCCAACTACCTGCCCGGCCCCGACGACATCTACATCTCGCCGTCGCAGCTCCGCCGCTTCTCGCTCAAGACCGGCGACACGGTGGAAGGGACGATCCGCTCTCCGAAGGATGGTGAGCGCTATTTCGCGCTGCTCAAGGTCAACACGATCAACTTCGACGATCCGGAGAAGATCCGCCACAAGAGCCACTTCGACAACCTGACGCCGCTCTACCCGAACGAGCGGTTCAAGATGGAATTCACCGACGCGACCAAGAAGGACCTGTCGGCCCGCGTGATCGATCTGGTCGCCCCGCTCGGCAAGGGCCAACGCGCGCTGATCGTCGCGCCGCCCCGCACCGGCAAGACGGTGCTTCTCCAGAACATCGCCCACTCGATCACCGCCAACCATCCCGAGTGCTACCTCATCGTGCTCCTGATCGACGAGCGGCCGGAGGAAGTGACGGACATGCAGCGCTCGGTGAAGGGCGAGGTCGTCTCCTCCACCTTCGACGAGCCGGCGACGCGCCACGTGCAGGTCGCCGAAATGGTGATCGAGAAGGCCAAGCGTCTGGTCGAGCACGGGCGCGACGTCGTGATCCTTCTCGATTCCATCACCCGTCTCGGCCGCGCCTACAACACGGTCGTGCCCTCCTCCGGCAAGGTGCTGACAGGCGGCGTCGACGCCAACGCCCTCCAGCGCCCCAAGCGCTTCTTCGGCGCGGCGCGCAACATCGAGGAAGGCGGCTCGCTCACCATCATCGCGACGGCCCTCATCGATACCGGCTCGCGCATGGACGAGGTGATCTTCGAGGAGTTCAAGGGCACCGGCAATTCCGAGCTCGTGCTCGACCGCAAGGTGGCCGACAAGCGCATCTTCCCGGCCATGGACATCCTGAAGTCCGGCACGCGCAAGGAGGACCTCCTGGTCCCGCGCCAGGACCTGCAGAAGATCTTCGTCCTGCGCCGCATCCTGGCGCCCATGGGGACCACCGACGCGATCGAGTTCCTCAACGACAAGCTCAAGCAGACGAAGTCCAACGCCGACTTCTTCGATTCCATGAACACGTAAGGGCATCCGCCCTTCACGCCTTCGGGGGCCGCGGTGGCGACACGGCGGCCTTTTTCGTGGGCGCAGGAGCCTCGATGCGCTAGGAGCGAAGGGGAACCAGCCAGCGGAGCCTGCCCATGTCCGACCGACCGTCCCGACCCGATGCCGTGCGCCGCGTCGAGATCGCGGCGCTGGCCAAGAGCCTGCCCATCCGCGTGGTGGAGACCGAGACGATCGCCCGCACGGCCGACGAGGCCGCCGCGGCTGTCTCCGTGGATGTCGGGCAGATCGTCAAGAGCCTGGTCTTCCGGGGCCGGGACACGGGCACGCCCTATCTCCTCCTCGTCTCGGGCGCCAACCGGGTGAACGAGAAGGCGGTCGGCGCCGTGATCGGCGAGCCGCTCGGCCGGGCCGACGCCGATTTCGTGCGGGAGGCGACGGGCTTTGCCATCGGCGGCGTCGCGCCGCTCGGCGCCCCGGCCCCGCTGCGCACCTTCATGGACCGCGACCTCTTGGCCTTTCCCTTCGTCTGGGCGGCGGCGGGCACGCCCTTCCACGTCTTCGAGACCGTCCCCGAACCCTTGCGCATCGCCTGCGATGCCGAGGTGATCGACGTCCGGTGACGACGGACGACACCATCGCCGCGCTGTCGTCCGGCGCCCTGCCCGCCGGCATCGCCGTGCTGCGCGTCAGCGGGCCGGGCGCTCGCCTGGCGATGGAGAGCGCCGCCGGCGGCGTGCCGGAGCCGCGCCGCGCGAGCCTTCGCACCTTCCGGAACGCCGTCGGCGCGCCGATCGACCGCGGCCTCCTCCTGTTCTTTCCGGCGCCCGGCTCGGTGTCCGGCGAGGATCTCGCCGAGTTTCACGTTCATGGCGGGCGCGCGGTGGCGAGCGCCATGCTCGCTGCCCTGACCGCCCTGCCCGGGATCCGGCTGGCGGAAGCGGGCGAGTTCACCCGCCGCGCCTTCGAGAACGGGCGGATCGACCTCACGGAAGCGGAGGGGCTGGCCGACCTCCTCGCCGCCGAGACGGAAGGCCAGCGCGCCCAGGCGATGGCGCAGGCCGAGGGCGGCCTGAAGCGGCTCGCCGACGGCTGGATGCGCCGCCTCCTGCGCGCCCGCGCGCTGATCGAGGCGGAGTTCGACTTTTCCGACGAGGGAGACGTTTCGGACGACGTGTCGGCGGGGGTGGCGCGCGAGGTCGGCGCCCTCGCGGCCGAGATGCGCTCGAGCCTTGCCTCCGCGCAGCGGGGCGAGATCTGGCGCGACGGGTTCCACGTCGTGATCGCCGGCGCGCCGAACGCCGGCAAGTCCAGCCTCCTCAACGCTCTGGCCGAGCGCGAGGTCGCGATCGTCTCGCCGATCCCCGGCACGACGCGCGACGTGATCGAGACGCGCCTCGATCTTGCCGGCATCCCCGTGCGCGTGTCCGACACCGCGGGCCTGCGCGCGTCCGACGACGTGGTGGAGGCGATCGGCATCGAGCGGGCGCGCAAGGCGTTGAACGAAGCCGACCTCGTGCTTCATCTCGTCGCGCCCGGCGAGGAGCCTGAGCCTCTGGAGACCGAGGCGCCGGTCCTCCATCTGCGCACCAAGGCCGATCTCGAACCCGAAACTTTGCCGGCAAAGTTCGATCTCGCCATCTCCGCCCGTAGCGGAGCCGGCCTTGCCGCGCTCATCGAGCGCATCGCCGAGGCGGCGCGGTCCAAGGCCGGAGACCCGACGCTCGTCGTCCCGACGCGCCTGCGCCAGCGCGAGGCGATCGCCGCCACATTGGAGTTCCTGGAGCGTTACGACCCGGTCGCCCTGCCCCCCGAAGTCGCCGCGGAGACGCTACGCCTTGCCGCCGACCGCTTGGGACGCTTGACGGGCCGCACCGGCGTCGAGGACCTTCTCGGCGTGATCTTCGGCGAGTTCTGCATCGGGAAATGAGGGGAGCGCGATGAGCGAGGTTTCCATCCGCGCCGCCGAGCCACGGGATGCGGAGGGCATCGCGATCCTCTGCAACCTGCCCGGCTATCGCTTCGGCACGCTGCGCACGCCGTTCGAGACGGTGGAATCCGTCAAGCGCCGGATGTTCGACGGCAATCCCAACCTGACGCTGATCGTCGCCGAGAGCGAGGGCCGGATCGTCGGCACGGCCTCGCTCCAGCGGTTCGGTGGGCGGCGCTCGCATGTCGGGGCGATCGGCATGGGCGTTCACGACGACTTCCACCGCCGCGGCATCGGCCGGGCGCTCCTCGACGCCGTTCTGGAAACGGCCGACGACTGGCTCGGCCTCGTGCGGGTCGAACTCGAGGTCAACGTCGACAACGAGGCGGCCCTCGCCCTCTACCGCGCGGCGGGTTTCGAGATCCAGGGCCGGGCGCGCCAGTCGATCCTTCGCGCGGGCGCCTATGTCGACGCCTTCACCATGGCCCGCCTGCGCCCGCCGCCGCGAGGAGCGGAAGGCTGATCGTCCTTGCTGCGCCGCCGGAGAAGCCAGGCGTCAGTCCAGCGCGTCTTCGAAGACCAGACGGAGGCCGAGTTCCACTCCGATCGCATCGAGCCGGATCACGTCGTCGATCGACCGGAGTTCCTCCTGGATCCATGCCCCGTCCAGCCCCCGGAACCAGTGCGTCGCCAGGACCTCGTTCTGTGAAACAAGGACGATATGTCGGATGCTGGCGAGCGCCTGATACTCGGCGAGCTTCCGGACCCGATCGAAATCCTGCGTCGACGGCGACAGTACCTCGAACACGGCGCGCGTTTCGCTCGCCTTCAGGGCGCCCGGCGGCGTGCGGCCGCAGTCGACGCCGACATCCGGGCGGCGGATGCGATCGTCCCGCGTTTGGACGGCGCCGTCGGCGGTGAACGGCCTGCATGGCCTGCCGCGCAGAAGCCCGCGCAGGGATGCGAGGATATTGACGACGATCGTATCGTGCCGCCGCGTCGCCCCGCTCATCATGCGTAGCGGGAAGCCGTCGACGAGTTCCCAGCGCTCGTCCGTCCGGGACTCGCACCAGACGAGGAACTCCTGCGGATCCCAGGGCTGGAAGTCGGAACGGGCGCGGCTCATCCTGCGATCATCCTCGTCTCGGCGGCTGGCGTATCATAGCGGGAAGGGCCGCGAAGGACAGCGTGCGACCGGTGCGCGTTGACAGGGTCCCGCGTCTGCGGCTTAACCCTTCTCCCATGACACAGAACCCAACGGATCTTCGGGCCGACGTCGTGGTGATCGGCGGCGGGCATGCGGGCGTCGAGGCGGCCTGCGCGTCGGCGCGGGCGGGTGCGGCCACGATCCTTCTCACCCATGCCTTCGCCACGGTGGGGGCGATGAGCTGCAACCCGGCGATCGGGGGCATCGGCAAGGGCCATCTGGTGCGCGAGATCGATGCGCTCGGCGGCGTCATGGGCCGGGCGGCCGATGCCGGCGGCATCCAGTTCCGCCTCCTCAACCGGCGCAAGGGACCGGCCGTGCGCGGCCCTCGGACCCAGGCCGACCGCAAGCTCTACAAGGCCGCCGTGCAGGGCGCGGTGCGCGCGCAAGAGGGGCTCACCGTCGTGGAAGGCGACGCCTTCGACCTCGACCTCGGGGCGGATGGCGGCGTCCGTGCCGTGATCCTCGACGACGGCCGACGGATCCCCTGCGGCGCGGCGGTCTTGACGACGGGCACCTTTCTCAACGGCCTGATCCATATCGGGACGCAGAAGATTCCGGCGGGGCGCGTGGGCGAGAAGCCCTCGCTCGGCCTGTCCGCCACCTTGCGGCGCCTCGGCCTCCGGCTCGGGCGGCTGAAGACGGGCACGCCCGCGCGCCTCGACGGCGCGACGATCGACTGGGCCGGCCTCGACCGCCAAGGTCCCGACGCCGAGCCCTACCCGTTCTCCTATCTCACGACACACATCGCCAACCCGCAGATCGACTGCGGCATCACCCGCACGACGCCCGAGACGCATCGCATCATACGCGACAACCTCCACCGCTCGGCCCTCTATTCCGGCGAGATCGAGGGCGTCGGCCCGCGCTACTGCCCGTCGATCGAGGACAAGATCGTCAAGTTCGGCGACCGCGACGGGCACCAGGTGTTCCTAGAGCCGGAAGGGCTGGACGATCCGACCGTCTATCCCAACGGCCTGTCGACCTCCCTGCCTGCCGACGTGCAGGAAGCCTTCCTGCGCTCGTTGCCCGGTCTCGAACGCGTCGCGATCTTGAAGCCCGGCTATGCCATCGAATACGACCATGTCGACCCGCGCGAGCTCCATCGCTCGCTCGAGGTCCGCGCGGCGAGCGGCCTGTTCCTCGCCGGCCAGATCAACGGCACAACGGGCTACGAGGAAGCGGCCGCGCAGGGGCTCCTCGCCGGTCTCAACGCCGCGCGCCGGGCGGGCGGCACCGATCCCGTCGTGATCGACCGCTCCGACGCCTATCTCGGCGTCATGGTGGACGACCTGACGCGCACCGGCGTCACCGAGCCCTATCGCATGTTCACGAGCCGCGCCGAGTTCCGCCTCTCGTTGCGCGCCGACAATGCCGACCGGCGCCTGACGCCGCTGGCGATGGACTGGGGTCTCGCGGACGCCGAGCGCGCCCGCGTCTTCGCGGCGAGCGAGGCGGCCCTGGCCGAGGCGCGGGAAACGCTGGAATCGTTGACTCTCACCAGCAGCGAGGCGGCCCGCCGGGGTCTCCCCGTCAATCAGGACGGCCGCACGCGCTCGGCCTGGACGCTCCTGTCCCATGCCGATATCGGCCTCGACGATCTCGTCTGCGTCTGGCCCGAACTGCAGGCGATCCGGGGATCGGTTCGCGAGCGGATCGAGATCGAGGCGGGTTACGACGTGTATCTGGAACGACAGCGCCGCGACCAGGCGCAGCTGAAACGCGACGAGGCGCGGCACTTCCCCATCGGCTTCGACTTCGCCGCCATCAAAGGCCTCTCCAACGAACTGCGCCAGAAGCTGATGGAGCGCCGCCCGGCGAGCCTTGCCGAGGCCGAACGTATCGACGGCATGACGCCGACGGCGCTTGCCCTCCTCCTCGTCGCCCTTCGGAAGCACGACCTTGCCCGCGCCGCGTGACCGCCGGGGCGGGCCGCCCCGCAAGCCCGCTGACCTCAAGCGACCTCCGCCCAAGCCCCGGATGGGCAAGGCGGCGACCGACGCCAAGCTCGCCGAGGAGCGCGCGTTGGTCCTGTCGCGCCATGCTGTTTCACGTGAAACAGTGGAGCGGCTCGACGCCTATGTCGCGCTGCTGCGCACCTGGCAGAAGAGCATCAACCTCGTTTCCCCCGCGACCATCCCGGAGATCTGGACGCGCCATGTCGAGGACGGGCTCGTGCTGGGCGAGCGGGCCAAGGGCATCGTGCGCTGGGCCGATCTCGGCTCGGGCGCCGGTCTGCCGGGCCTGATCCTCGCCATTCTCCTGGCGACCCGCGAGGGCGCGGCCGTGCATCTCGTGGAAAGCAACGCCAAGAAGGCGGCCTTCCTGCGCACGGTGGCGCGCGAGCTGGCGCTGCCCGCGACCGTCCATGCCAGCCGCATCGAGGATTGCGGCGCGGTGCTTTCGAGTGTCGAGGCGATCAGCGCGCGGGCCTTGGCCTCGCTGGAGGATCTTTTCGGCCTCGTCGCGCCGAATGCGCGGCCGGACACCGTCTACTGGTTCCTGAAGGGCCGGGCGCACGAGAGCGAAATCACCGATGCCGCTGCCCATTGGCGTTTCGACATGGTAAAGCATGCCTCGCCGGTCGAAGACGGCTCGGTGCTCCTGGAGATCCGCTCGCTGGAGCGCCTGCCCGCCGCCTGACGGCCGGCTGCAACTTGCAAGGTATGGCCCGGTTTCTCCCGACCGGGTTGGAGACCCCACATGGACACGCTTTCCGTCCCGCGCATGCGCGTCATCACGGTCGCGAACCAGAAGGGCGGCGTCGGCAAGACGACCACCGCCATCAACCTCGCGACCGCGCTCGCGGCCATCGGCAAGCGCACGCTCCTGATCGACCTCGACCCGCAGGGCAACGCCTCGACGGGCCTCGGCATCGACCGCGAGGACCGGGCGGTCTCGTCCTACGACGTCCTGGTGGAGAACGCCTCGATCACCGAGGCCGCAATGGAGACCGCGGTTCCCAACCTGTCGGTGGTGCCCTCGACGATGGACCTACTCGGCGTCGAGATGGAGATCTCGGGCGCGGCGAGTCGGGCCTATCGCCTGCGCGACGCGATCCACTTCCATGTCGAGGAACGGGCGCAGTTCGACTTCGTGCTGGTGGACTGCCCGCCCTCGCTGAACCTTCTCACCGTCAACGCCATGGCGGCGGCCGACGCCATCCTGGTGCCGCTCCAGTGCGAGTTCTTCGCGCTGGAAGGCCTCAGCCAGCTTCTGGAGACGGTGGAGCAGGTGCGCGACACCTTGAACCCGGCGCTGTCGCTGCACGGCATCGTGCTGACCATGTTCGACGGGCGCAACAACCTGGCGAGCCAGGTGGTGCGGGACGTGCGCTCCTACATGGGCGACCATGTCTACGAGACCATCATCCCGCGCAACGTGCGCGTGTCGGAGGCGCCGAGCTTCGGCAAGCCGGCGATCCTCTACGACATGAAGTGCCCCGGCAGCCAGGCCTATATTCGCCTCGCCTCCGAGGTCATCCAGCGCGAGCGCGATCTGGCCGCGGCCTGATCGCCGCGCCCTTCCCGCCTTTTCGGGCACGAGCCCACCCGCATCAGTTTCAGGAGACCGGCATGAACGAGGACAAGGGACGCCAGAGGCTGGGACGCGGGCTCGCGTCGCTCATCGGCGGTTCGGCATCCTCGACGCTGCCGCCGCGCTCGGGCGCGAGCTTTCCCGGCCCCGGTATGGCGCGCGAGACGCCCGTCGGCGAGCGGCGCGTGGCGCCCGGCGAGCTGCGGCCGAACCCGAAGAACCCGCGCCGGCATTTCGACGAGACGGACCTGGCCGAACTCACCGCCTCCGTGCGCCAGCACGGCGTGGTGCAGCCGATCCTAGTGCGCAAGGTGGACGGCGCCGGCGGCTTCGAGATCGTCGCGGGCGAGCGGCGCTGGCGCGCGGCGACGGCCGCGGCGCTGAAGGACGTTCCGATCGTCCTGCGCGAGATTTCCGATCGCCAGTCGCTCGAGATCGCGATCATCGAGAACGTCCAGCGTGCCGACCTCGACCCGATCGAGGAGGCGATGGGCTACGAGATGCTGATCGCGGAGCACGGCTATACGCAGGCCGACCTCGCCGATGTCGTGGGCAAGAGCCGCAGCCATGTCGCCAACACGCTGCGCCTCCTGAAGCTGCCCGACAGCGTCAAGGATATGGTGCAGCGGGGCGAACTGTCGGCGGGCGCGGCGCGCACGGCCGTCGCGCAGGACGACCCCGAGCGTTTCGCCCGCCGCATCGTGGAGGAGGGTCTCAGCGTGCGCGAGGCCGAAAGCCTGGCGCGCGGCCCCGAAGCCCCCCCTGCCCCGAAGCCCGCGCCCCGCAAGCGCACGCCGGTCGCGCCCGCCGCGCCGGAAGCCTCGGACGCCCGTGCGCTGGCCGATCTCCTCGCGGAAACGCTGGGCCTGCCGGTGTCGATCGACATGACGGGCCAGGGCGGCACCCTGCAGATCGCCTTCCGCGACCTCGACCAGCTCGACGCCGTGTGCCGCCTCCTGCAGGCGGGCGGGCGCGCGGACGGCCCCGGCGGCCCGCGCATTCGCAGTCTGTAAGCCGGCTTACCGGGCGGGCAGCGGGCAGGCCACGTCACCTTCCTCGCAGGCGAGCGTGGCCTCGAAGTCGGCGTTCCGGCGCGTCGTCTTCTCCGTCGCGCATTGCGCTTCCACCATCGGCTGCGCGCTGCCGCCCTCCACTGCCGAGGATTGGAAGGCGCATTCCGCGTCGCGATAGGCGACCCAGGCGCGCTGCGCGTCCCGCAGCAGCGTGAGCTTGGCGTCGTCGCCCTTCAGCCGTTCGCGCATCGTCGCGTAGAGCGCGTTCAGCCTCTCGTCCGCCGTATCGAGATCGGCCTGGGCGCAGAGGGTCATGTCGGTCTGGGTCTGCGGGTCCGTGCAGTCGATCTCCTCCGCCGTCGCAGGGAGCGTGACGGCGGCAAGGGCGATGGCGGCGAGAGCGAGGCGCATGGAAGTCCCTGTCTGTGGGCGTTGCGGATGGGGCGGCACATGGTCTGCGAGCGGTGGGAGCGCGGGTGGTCCCGCGCCCCTCGGGTGGTCACCCGTGGTCGAGCACCCGGTCGGCGGGGCCGAAGCGGTCGCGCGCCGTGTTGTACTGGTGCCAGTAGGGATAGAGCACCGGCGGGCGGCTGACCGCGTCGAGACGCCCGCGCTCCTCGTCCGTGAGCTTCAGAGAGGCGGCGGCGATGTTGTCGCGGAACTGGTCTTCGCGGCGCCCGCCGATCACGAGCGAGGCGACGGCCGGGCGGCCGAGCAGCCAGGCCAATGCCACCTGAGCCGCCGAAACCCCCCTGCCCTCGCCGATCTCCACCAGGACGTCGACGATCCGCCAGAGCCGATCCTCGTCGCGGATCGGCGGCTCGGTCCAGCCCGCGGTCAGGCGCGAGCCTTCCGCGCTCTGGCCCCGCCGGTGCTTGCCCGACAGGAGGCCGCCGGCGAGCGGGCTCCACACGAGGACGCCGAGCCCCTGATCCACCGAAAGCGGCAGGAGTTCGTATTCGGCCTCTCGCGCTTCCAGCGTGTAGTGGATCTGCTGGGTGACGAAGCGCGGATGGTGGTGGAGGTCGGAGATCCCGAGCCCCTTCATCACCTGCCAGGCCGAGTAGTTGGAGCAGCCGATGTAGCGGATCTTGCCTTGGCTGACGAGCGTGTCGAGCGCGGCGATCGTCTCTTCCAGCGGCGTCGTGCCGTCCCATTCGTGGCAATAGTAGACGTCGATGACGTCTGTCTTCAGGCGCTTCAGCGAGCGCTCGCATTCGCGGATGACGTGATGGCGCGACAGGCCCTCGTCGTTCGGCCCTTCGCCGACGCGCATGCGCACCTTGGAGGCGATCAGCACGTCGTTCGGACGCTCGCCGCCGAGCACCTCGCCGATGATCTCCTCCGACAGGCCGTTGGAATACATGTTGGCCGTGTCGATCAGGTTGATGGCGGCGTCGAGACAGAGGTGGATCAGCCCCCTCGCCTCTTCCGTCCCGGTCGCGCCGACGCTGCCGAAGACGCCCCGGCCCCCGAACGTCATCGTGCCCATGGTGAGCGCCGAGACCTTCAGTCCCGAGCGGCCGAGCGTGCGGTATTCCATTGGATCATCCCCCATGCTGAACGAGGGTCGATCCTCCCGACCCCCGAGATCGGATCAGCGGCGGGCGCGGGCGCGCCGTCGGGCCGCTTCGACGCCGATCTCGATCAGGCTACGGCGCATCACCGTGACAGCCAAGGCGCTTTCGCGCCGCGAGAGGAGAATGTCGTGTTCCAGGCGGCGAAGAACGGCCGCGATGCCCGCCCCGTCCCAGGCGCCGAGCGCGGCTTCCATGGCCGGGCGGCGCCGGAAGTGGGGGCGGCGCCGCTCCACCACGGCCGAGACGGGCGCGCCCTTCCCTTCCACCTCGCCGCGCATGACCTGCAGCCCCTGGAAGAAGCGCAAGAGCGCGCCGTGGAGCTGAAAGGTCGAGGTTCCCGACGAGACGAGCCGCCCGATCAGCTCCGGCAGGCGCTTCACCTCGCCGCTCGCCGCCGCGTCCACGGCCTCGTCCACCGTTTCGGCCGAAACGTCGCCGACGATCGCCTCGATGTCCTCCTCGGTGACCTGTCCCTTGCCGAGCGCATAGAGGCAGAGCTTCCTCACCTCGCCGCGCGACGCCAGGCGGTCGGCGCCGAGCCGGGCGCGCAGCGCCTCGCGCGCGGAGCGGTCGAGGCTGAGGCCGGCTGACGCCATCTCCTCGTCGATCATCCGGTCCAGCGCCTTGTCCTCGTCCTGGTAGCAGGGCAAGGCCATGGCGGCGCGGCCGCGCTCGACCTGGGTGCGCAAGGGGGCGCTCTTCTTCAGGTCGCCCGCCTCGATGACGATCGTGCAGCCGTCCGGCGGATCGGCGGCGAGATCGGCCACGGCGTCGGCGAGGTTGCGCCCGTTGCCGGCGCCCTTCACGCGCAGGAAGCGCCGGCCGCCGAAGAGCGACATGGTGCGCGCCTCGTCGAACAGGCGCCCGATATCGCGCTCGAGTTCGTCCGCCTGCAAGATCACATGCGAGAACGGATCGTCCGACGCGACGCCGGAGAGCTTGGCCGCCGTGTCCGCCCGCTCCGACACGAGGCCGGGGTCCGGCCCGTAGAGGAGGAGGACCGGAAAGGACGTATCGGGCCGCGACAGGAAGGCGTCGACCTCGTGCGCCTTCTTGGCAGCCAAGCGTCCCGCCCCGTCAGTTCTTGGCGACGGCCGGCGTCACGTCGGTGAAGGCCTCGCGCTGGAGAACCGGCGCGATGGCGCCGAGCACGCGCTCGGCCACCGCCTCGCCGGCCTGGTCGCGCGCGTCGATCACGGCGCGGCTCGCCGCGAAGAGCTGGCTTGTGCGGTCGTAGGGCACCACGGCGAAGCGCTGGCCTTTGTCGAGGGTTTTCAGGTCGGCGGCGCGGATCAGCTCGTAATTCACCGTCATGCGGTAGAGCGCGGCGCTCGGCGTGCCCGTGCCGGCTTCGACGGTGGAGATCTGGTCCGTCGCCGTCACCGAATAGCGCAGCTCGTAGAGCGGGTTCGACACCGGCGTCGCGCCGTTCAGCTTGTAGAGCATGGCGTTGCGGAACACCTGGGCGGTGCGGCTGGTCGCCGGGGTGAGGGCGACGCGTCCGCGCAGGTCGGTAAGCACGGACGAACGCGCGCCCGTCGCCGGATCGACCGAGGTCGTGCCGTAGAGCGGGCCGTGGGTGCAGCCGGCGAGCGCCAGGGCGGCGAGGAGGACGACACGGCTAGACCACGACATTGACGATCCTTCCGGGAACCACGACGAGACGCTTGAGCGAGGCGGCCGCGATCGCCTCGGCGACGAAGGGCAGGGCGAGGACGGCGGCTTCCACCTCGGCCTTGTCGGCCTTGGCGGAGACGGTGATGTCGCCGCGCTTCTTGCCGTTGATCTGGACGGGGAGGGTGATCTCGTTCTCCACCAGCAGCGCCGGGTCGGCCTTGGGCCAACGGGCGCTGGCGCACAGGCCCTTCTCGCCCAGCGCCCGCCAGCATTCCTCCGCGAGGTGCGGCATCATCGGCGCGAGGAGACGCACGAGGATCGACAGGCTCTCGCGCGCGGCGTCGCGCAAGGATGCGTCGTCCCGGAGTGCCGCCACGTTGAAGGCGGCCGACAGGGTGTTGACCAGCTCGTAGAGCCGGGCGACGGCCTTGTTGAAGGCCAGGCGCTCGATGTCGTCGCCGACGCCCGCCGCCGTGCGATGGGCGGCGCGCCGCACGGCCGTCGCCGTCGCGCTGGTCTCTCCGAGGCCTGTGCCCAGCGCGGCGAGGGTCTCGGCGGTCTCGGCCACGAGCCGCCAGACGCGCTGCACGAAGCGGTGCGCGCCCTCGGCGCCCGCCTCCGTCCAGATCACGTCGCGCTCAGGGGGCGAGTCCGACAGCATGAACCAGCGCGCGGTGTCGGCGCCGAGCGAGCCGATGATGTCGTCGGGATCGACGACGTTCTTCTTGGACTTCGACATCTTCTCGATGCCGCCGATCTCGATGGGCGCGCCGGTGGACAGGCGCCGCGCGGTGCGCCCGCCGTCCGTCTCCTCGATGGCCACGTCGGAGGGCGGGACCCATTCGCGCCCGTCGCGATAGGTCTCGTGGACCACCATGCCTTGCGTGAACAGGCCCTTGAACGGCTCGTCGAGGTTGAGATGGCCGGTCTCTCGCATCGCCCGGGTGAAGAAGCGCGAATAGAGAAGGTGCAGGATCGCGTGCTCGATGCCGCCGATATACTGGTCCACCGGCAGCCAGCGGTCGGCGACGGCCGGCACGGTCGGCTCCTGCGCATGGGGGGCGGTAAAGCGCGCGAAATACCACGACGAATCGACGAACGTGTCCATCGTGTCCGTCTCGCGCAGCGCCGCGCCCCCGCATTGCGGGCAGGTGGCCTGGCGCCAGGTTGGATGGCGGTCGAGCGGGTTGCCGGGCTTCTCGAAGTCGATGTCGTCCGGCAAGCGGACGGGCAGGTTCTCCCGTTTCTCCGGCACCGTGCCGCAGCTCTCGCAATGGAGCACCGGAATCGGGCAGCCCCAGTAGCGCTGGCGCGAGACGCCCCAGTCGCGCAGACGGAAGTTGACGCGCCGCTCCGCCACCGGACGGTTGCCCAGCGTCTCGGCGGTCAGCCTTGCGGCCACCGCCTCGAAGCCCTCGTCCGGCGTCATGCCGTCGAGGAAGCGCGAGTTGAAGAGGCGGCCCTCGCCGTCATGGGCGGTGTTCTCGACCTCGAAGGCCGCCGCGTCCGCGCCGTCGGGCAGAACGACGGGCGTGACGGGCAGGCCGTACTTCCGGGCGAAGTCGAGGTCGCGCTGGTCGTGCGCCGGGCAGCCGAAGATGGCGCCCGTGCCGTAGTCCATGAGCACGAAGTTCGCGACGTAGACCGGCACCGTCCAGGACGAGTCGAGCGGATGGACGGCGCGCAGGCCGGTGTCCATGCCACGCTTTTCCGCCGTCTCGATCTCGGCCGCCGAGGTGCCGCCGCGCTTCAGCTCCTCGATGAAGCCGGAAAGCTCCGGGTTCGTTTCGGCGGCGGAACGGGCCAGGGGATGGTCGGCGGCGATCGCCAGGAAGCTCGCGCCGAACAAGGTGTCGGGGCGTGTGGTGAAGACCTCGACCTCGCGCAGCTCGCCGGCCGGCCGATCGAGCGCCCAGCGCAGCGACAGGCCTTCCGACTTGCCGATCCAGTTGCGCTGCATCAGGCGCACCTTTTCCGGCCAGCCGGGCAGGGCGTCGAGCGCCGTCAGGAGGTCGTCGGCGAAATGGGTGATGCGGAAGAACCACTGGGTCAGTTCGCGCTGCTCGACCTCGGCGCCCGAGCGCCAGCCGCGCCCGTCGATCACCTGCTCGTTGGCGAGCACGGTCTGGTCGACCGGATCCCAGTTCACCTTGGACTTGCGGCGGTAGGCGAGCCCCTTGTCCAGCATGTCGAGAAAGAGCATCTGCTGGCGGTGGTAGTATTCGACGTCGCAGGTCGCGAACTCGCGCGACCAGTCGAGCGACAGGCCCATGCTTTTCAGCTGGCCGCGCATGGTCGCGATGTTCTGGTAGGTCCAGTCGCGCGGATGGACCTTGTTCTGCATGGCCGCGTTCTCGGCCGGCATGCCGAACGCGTCCCAGCCCATCGGATGAAGGACGTTGAAGCCCTTGGCCCGCTTGTAGCGCGCGACCACGTCGCCCATCGCGTAGTTGCGCACGTGGCCCATGTGGATGCGCCCCGACGGGTAGGGGAACATCTCCAGGACGTAATAGGCCTCGCCGGCCGCATCCGTGTCCGTCTCGAAGAGCTTGGCCTGGTCCCAGGCCTCCTGCCAGCGAGGTTCGGAGGAGCGCGGATTGTATCGTTCGATGGCCATTTCGGACGGAATTCTCGTGTGCGTGAGGCGGGCGGGCGAGGGCGCGGCGAAGCGCTGTCGGGTGAAGTCAATATTGACTTATGCCCGCCTTCACAAGCTTGAGGAGCCGCCGCATAAACGGCGATCGGACGGCAGAAGCAGACGCGCGAAGCCAGCCCGCGCCGCCGTGGAGGATGAGCCACCACGGCCGAGGCATCGGCTTTGCCGTCCGAAGGAGTGAAGCGATGTGGATGATTCCGCTAAGCGTCACGCTTGAGGTGAAAAGGACCCGGAGAGGCTGGCGAGCTATCCTCCGGGTCCAGTTCTTCACCTAAGGCGACGGGTGCCGGAGTTCGCGCTCCGGCATCCACTCCTCAAAATAGCTTCAAACCGCCCAGCCTTCAAGGAATGCCATGAGCGCCACCGCCGTCGACCGCCTCCAGGAGATCCGCGACCGCATCCGCACCGCGACGAGCGAGGCCGGGCGCCCCGCCGGCTCGGTCGAACTCGTCGCCGTGTCCAAGACCTTCGACGCCGACGCGATCCGCCCCGTGCTGGAGGCGGGTCAGCGCATCTTCGGCGAGAACCGGGTGCAGGAGGCCACGGGCAAGTGGCCGGCGCTGCGCGAGGCGTTCGACGGCGTCGAGCTCCATCTCATCGGCCCGCTCCAGTCCAACAAGACGGCGGAGGCGGTGGCGCTGTTCGACGTGATCGAGACGGTGGACCGGGAGAAGATCGCCGAGGCGATCGCCAGGGAGATGGCGCGCCAGGGCCGAACGCCGCGGCTCTATGTCCAGGTCGATATCGGCGAGGAGGCGCAGAAGGCCGGCGTGCCGCCGCGCGAGGCCGCCGCCTTCGTGCGCCGCTGCCGCGAAGAGCACGGGCTCGCCATCGAGGGGCTGATGTGCATCCCGCCGGTGGCGGAGCATCCCGGCCCCTATTTCGCGCTTCTCCAGAAGATCGCGGCCGAGGCGGGCGTGGAGAGGCTCTCCATGGGCATGTCCGGCGATTTCGAGCGCGCCATCCCGTTCGGCGCGACCAGCGTGCGCGTCGGCTCGGCGATCTTCGGCGCGCGAGGCTGAGCTAGTCGGGCACGACGCGCACGGAGGAGAGGCCGTAGGCCTTGGCGAAACAGGCGTTGTAGCCCTTGGCCGGGTCGCGCTCGAGGCCGACGAAGAGGACGGGCCCGCGCGCGCGGATCCGGCTCGTGCCGAGGAGGCGCTCGGGCAAGACGGCGTCCGTGCCTTCCTGGCCGATCGCCTTCGCCTGCCATTCCGCCGAGATCGCCGACAGGGTCGCAAGACGCGGGGCGGCAAAGCCGATCGTGCCGGCGAGCGCCAGGACGGTCGCGCCGGCCAGCCAGCGTTCCGACCGCCCGTCCCGCGCCCGTCCGCGAAACACGAGAAACAGGAAGCCCGCCAGCGCGACACTCGCGGGAAAGCCGAGGCGCGGGGCGATCGTGGGTGCCGGCAGGGCGAGGTGGAGGAGGAGGTAGAGGAGGGCGGCCAGCGGCAGGAGCCAGACCGCCGGACGCCCGAGGACGGCAAGACCCGCGCGCCGGCCGCCGGGCGCCACGAGCGCGGACAGGGCGAGAAGCGCCAGCGGCACCAGCCAGCCGAGGTCGAACAGCCGGCCCGCGAGGTCCAGCACCGCCGGCAGGCGGTCGAACGGATCGCTCGGCGGCAGGCTTGCCGCGCGCACGAAATTGCCCGGCGCCAGAACGGTGGACAGGAGGCCGATCGCGTGGGCGACGAGCGCAACGAGCGGCATGGGGCCGCCCCGGCGCCAGCGGAGCGCGCAGAGCCCGGCGAGAAACAGGCAGACGGCGATCGACAGGGGCTCGTAGAGGCTGCCGGCGACCAGCGCCAGCGGCGGCAGAAGCCAGCGGACGAGGGCGTCGCCGTCCCTGCGCAGGGCCAGAACCACTACGGCGAGCTCGGCCACCACCGCCCAGAGATAGCCGATCGACCCCGTGGTCCAGAGCGCCGTCTCGCCGATGCTCCAGGGCAGCCACCAGAGGGCGAGGGCGAGGAACAGGGTCTCGGTGAAGGCGGGCAGGGCACCGGGCGCCTCCGACCCGCGTCCGCGGACCCGCACCCGATCGAGAGCGGCGGCGAGCAGCGCGACGAGGCCGAGAAAGGCCAGCGTGTTCAGGACGTCGAAGACCGGGGAGGGGGCTCGCGCGTCGCCGAGCAGGAGATAGGTGGCGAAGGTGACGAGGAACCGGCCGGTCCATTGCCCGTATTCGCGCGCCGCCTCGCCCAGCGCTTCGAGCGGTCCCGCCCCGATCGCCCGGCACACGTCGTCGGCAAAGAGCGGCATCGCCCGGTTGGCGAGAAACAGCGGCACGGACAGGAGGAGGAGCGCGAGAAGGCGTCCGCGCGCGGTGGAGGAGAGCATGGTCGGCGTCCGTTCCCGATGGTGCCGCCCGCCTTATATCCGCAAGCGCCCGGCTGGAACCCCTCCGGGCGCCCCGACGGTCTCGCGGCCGGCCATGACCCGGCGCCGCGCCTGCCAGAAACGGACACGACGTGAGCGACCCGACCCCCCATCCCGCCGCCGTCCCGCCGCGCCTCGCCTATCGCACGGTGACCATGGCGGCGATCGTCCTCGGTCTCGTGCTCCTGATCGTGGTCTTCGCGCTGGCGTCCTCGGCCTTCTTCCTGATCTTCGCCGGCCTCCTGATCGCCTCGATCTTCTGCGGGCTGGCGCGCCTCCTGCAGCGGCTGGGCCTGCCGCGCATGGCGGCGCTCGTCCTTGTCTACCTCCTGACCTTAGTGCTGATCATCGCGCCCGCCGCCTGGGGCGGGGTGACGCTGGTGCAGCAGTTCAGCGACCTCCTGTCGGGCGTGCGCAGCCAGGCCGACCAGCTCCTGTCCTCGTTGAACGAGATGGGCCTGCCGATGGAACAGGAGATCAAAGCCGGCGACATCCAGGCGCTCCTGCCCGATCCGTCCGGTTTCGTGTCCTCGGCCGGTCAGGCGCTGTTCGGGGCGCTCGGGGGGCTCGGCAACTTCTTCATCGTCCTGTTCCTGGCGATCTTCGTGTCCTGGCAGCCGCAGCTCTACCGCAACGGGCTGGTGTCGCTGTTTCCGAGGGAGAAGCGTGCGCGCATCGCCGAGGTGCTCGACAAGAGCGCCCACTCGCTCCTGATGTGGGTGGCGGGGGACGCGGTCTCGATGGTGCTGATCTTTTCCGTGTCCTGGGTCGGCCTCTGGCTGATCGGGGTCAACAACGCGTTCCTCCTGGCACTGCAGGCCGGCCTCCTCGCCTTCATCCCGACGCTCGGCGCCTTCGTGGCGGGCGTCATCATCGTCTTGGCGGCGCTGGCGCAGGGCGTCGACATGGCGCTCTGGGCGCTCGGGCTCTATCTCCTGCTGCAGGGCATCGAGAGCAACATCGCCCAGCCCGTCGCCCAGCGCTACACGACCGCGCTGCCGCCCGCGCTCACGCTCTCGGCCCAGGTCATCTTCGGTCTCCTGTTCGGCCTTCTCGGCTTCGTGCTCGCCGTGCCGGTCGTGGCCGTCCTGATGACGCTCACGCAGGAACTCTACGTGAAGGACGTGCTCGGCGGCCCGGCTGAGCCTTCGTCCGGCGCCTGATCGTCCGATTTTTCCCCGGCGGGGCGGTTTTCTCCACCTGCGACCCGTTCTAGGTTCGCCTTGCGCCGTCGGGAGAGGCGCCGGCACCGATGGGCCGAGAGAGGGAGACGGGAATGACGACGATCGAGGTCAAGGACGCCTGGAAGGCCGGAACGCAGATCCCGCAAGCGACCTATGAGGCGTGGTACGCCAGGAGCCTGTCCGACCCGGAGGGCTTCTGGCGCGAGCACGGGGCGCGGCTCGACTGGATCAAGCCCTTCTCCAAGGTGAAGAACACCTCGTTCCAGCCCGGCGCCGTGTCGATCCGATGGTTCGAGGACGGCACGCTGAACCTTTCGGCCAACTGCCTCGACCGCCATCTCGAATCGCGCGGCGACCAGACGGCGATCATCTGGGAGGGCGACGATCCCGCCGATTCCCGCCACATCACCTATCGCGAACTGCATGCCGACGTGTGCCGCATGGCCAACGTCCTCAAGGGCATGGGCGTCGAAAAGGGCGACCGCGTCTCGATCTACCTGCCGATGATCCCGGAAGCCGCGGTGACCATGCTCGCCTGCGCCCGGCTCGGCGCCATCCATTCCGTCGTGTTCGGCGGCTTCTCGCCCGACGCGCTGGGCGGGCGCATGGAGGACTCCAGCTCCAAGGTGCTTGTCACCGCCGACGAGGGCCTGCGCGCAGGGCGCAAGGTGCCGCTGAAGGCCAATGCCGACAAGGCCCTCGGCATCGCGGCCAAGGCCGGCCACACGGTGGAGAAGGTGCTCGTCGTCCGGCGCACCGGGGCGGACGTCGCCATGGACGGGGCCCGAGACCTCTGGTGGCACGAGGAGCGCGAGAAGGTCTCGGCCGAGTGCGCGCCCGCCGAGATGAGCGCGGAGGACCCGCTCTTCATCCTCTACACGTCGGGCTCCACCGGAAAGCCGAAGGGCGTCCTCCACACGACGGGCGGCTATCTCGTCTGGGCCTCGATGACGCATCAATACGTCTTCGACTACCGCGAGGGAGAGGTGTTCTGGTGCACGGCGGACGTCGGCTGGGTGACCGGCCACAGCTACACGGTCTACGGACCGCTCGCCAACGGCGCGACGACGCTGATGTTCGAGGGCGTGCCCAACTATCCCGACGCCGGGCGCATGTGGCAGGTCGTCGACAAGCACGAGGTCGCCATCTTCTACACCGCGCCGACCGCCATCCGCGCGCTGATGGGCGCGGGCGACGAGTTCGTCACGAAATCCTCGCGCAAGAGCATCCGTCTCCTCGGCTCGGTCGGCGAGCCGATCAACCCGGAGGCCTGGAACTGGTACTACACCGTGGTCGGCGAGGAGCGCTGCGCCATCGTCGACACCTGGTGGCAGACCGAGACCGGCGGCATCCTGATCTCGCCGCTGCCGGGCGCGACGGCGCTGAAGCCGGGCTCGGCCACCAAACCCTTCTTCGGCGTGAAGCCGGAGCTGGTCGACGCCGAAGGCAAGCTTCTCGAAGGGGCGGCGGACGGGAACCTCTGCATCGCCGATTCGTGGCCCGGCCAGATGCGCACGGTCTACGGCGACCACGAGCGCTTCGAGCAGACCTACTTCTCGACCTATCCCGGAAAGTACTTCACCGGCGATGGCGCGCGGCGCGACGCGGACGGCTACTGGTGGATCACCGGCCGCGTCGACGACGTGATCAATGTGTCCGGCCATCGCATGGGGACGGCCGAGGTGGAATCGGCCCTCGTCTCGCACCCCAAGGTCGCGGAGGCCGCGGTGGTGGGCTACCCGCACGACGTGAAGGGGCAGGGGATCTACTGCTACGTCACGCTGATGGAGGGGCAGACCCCGTCGGACGAGCTGAGACGAGAACTCGTGGCCCACGTGCGCAACGAGATCGGCCCGATCGCCTCGCCGGACAAGATCCAGTGGGCGCCGGGCCTGCCGAAGACGCGCTCCGGCAAGATCATGCGCCGCATCCTGCGCAAGATCGCCGAGGACGAGTTCTCGGCGCTCGGCGACACCTCGACGCTGGCCGATCCCGGCGTGGTGGACGACCTGATCGCCAACCGCGAGAACCGTAAGGCCTGACGTTCGGGCGGGGTGCCCTCAGCGCCCCGCCCAGACCGTGACGCCGAGGACCGCTGCGAAGAGCGCCAGCGCCGAGGCGCCGAGCAGCAGCTTGTTGGTCCGCCACAGCGCCATCGCCCGCTCGCCGAAGAGATGGACGAGGAGCGCCAGACCGAAATAGCGGAGGCCCCGGGCGATGCCCGAGGCCAGCAGGAAGAGGGGGAGCGGATACTCCGCCGCGCCCGCCACCAGCATGGAGAGCTGGAACGGGATCGGGCTGACGGAGGCCGCGATCAGCGCGAAGAAGCCGCCCGCCTCGAACCGCTGCCGGAAGGTCTCGAACTCCGCCTCCCAGCCGAAGGCGGCGATCGCCGCGCCGCCGACCGTGTTCATCGCCAGGAGGCCGACGAAGTAGCCGATCGTCGCGCCCGCAAGACAGGCGAGCGTCACCACGGCCGCCGTGCGCCAGATCCGGTCGCGGTTCGCCGCCATGAAGGGGATCAGGATCACCTCCAGCGGGATCGGCACCACCAGCGATTCCGCGAAGGAGGCGAGGCCCAGCCACCAGAGCGCATGCGGCGAGCGGGCAAGGCGGCGAACGGTGTCGCCGGTGCGTTCAACGAGGGTCAGGACGAGGCTCCGTGCGGCGTGTGGCTCCTCGAATGCCTGAGACGGGCAACGAGGCAAAGCGCGACGGCCCGTCCCGCGGGTCACGTTTTTCGGAAGGCGCGGCGGGGCGGGGCGCGATGACGCAGCCTGCCGCCCCTTGCGAAGCGCCCCGCGGCATCCCATACTTTGCCTTGTGTTTAACGAAGCGAGAGGAGGTGATCCGATGTCGAGTGGTTATCCTATGCCGGCCGGGTCCATGGGTTCGACGATGACGAAGGGGCAGCCCTCTTCGCGCATCTGACGATCCGGTGCCCTCTGGTCGAGGTCCGCACGGGACCCGCCGGCAAGGCAGAGATCACGGAAGGCCGCTCCCTCGGGGGCGGCCTTTTTTGCGTGCCGGTACGCCGCCGAACGGCGCGACGATCACGCGGACTTGACCCCGATGCTCCCGAGGCGCATATCCGCCTTCGAACGCTTAGCGTTCGTTCCAGTCATCAGCCGATCCCGAGAAGGATCATGCCCAGCAACGATCTCAGTCGATCGACCGAGCCGCTTTCGCGCTCGCGCCGGAGCTGATCCGTCGGCTCACCGGGAGCGTCCGCCAAAGCGGCCGGTCGTCCCAAAGGTGAGCCATGAACGCGGCAATCCGTTCCATCGCCGGCCGTCTGCGCCGGAACTCCACCACCCGTGACTCCCACGAGGTGTTCGTCGAGGGCATGAGCTTCGGCGAGCGCCTGGCCGACCGCGTCGCAGCGGTGGGCGGCTCGTGGAGCTTCATCATCGGCTTTGCGGTGTTCCTCGTCGGCTGGGCGGTGCTCAACGTCTGGATCCTGGCGGCCAACGCCTTCGATCCGTTTCCCTTCATCTTCCTGAACCTGATGCTCTCCATGCTGGCCGCGCTTCAGGCGCCCATCATCATGATGAGCCAGAACCGGCAGGCGGCGAAGGATCGGCTCGAGGCCCGCCTCGACTACGAGACCAACACCCGTGCCGAGGCGCAGATCCTGGCGCTGTCGGACGAGCTGGCCGCCATGCGCGAGGACATGCGCCTCCTGATGGCGGCAGTCGGGGCGACCGGCGAGGAGCCGGCGGCGCGCCCACACCTTCAGGCGTAGAGGTCGGCCCGCGTCGGGGGCAGGCCCGACGGGCCCTTGTCGCGCTTGGAGACGAGGGTCTGGTTGATCATCACCGTGCCGCGCTCGAAGGCGAGGGCGCAGCCGGCGAGATAGAGGAGCCAGAGGCGGGCGACCGGTGCGCCCGCTTCCGCCGCCGCGGCCTCGAAGTTCGCCTCGAGGCGCTCGGCCCAGATCCGGCATGTGCGGCCGTAGTGCTCGCGCCAGTTCTCCACGTCATGGACCTCGAACCGGTGCGCCTCCAGCTTCTGGAGCGAGTGGCCGATATAGTCGAGCTCGCCGCCGGGAAAGATGAAGCGCGTGATGGCGCGATACTCGCGCGAGCCCTTGTGGAAGGTCTTGAGGTCCTTCTTGGCCGGCCGGGCGATCGTGTGGTGGAGGTAGAGCCCGCGCGGGCGCAGGAGCTTGCGGACAGCGCCGAAATAGGCGTCGTGGTTCCGGAAGCCGACATGCTCGAACATGCCGATCGAGGCGATCTTGTCGAAGGTGCCGGTCAGCTCCTGATAGGGCTTCAGCTCGATCGTGATCTTGTCCTCCAGCCCCGCCTCGCGCACGCGGCGGGTGGCAAGGTCGAACTGCGCCTTGGAGAGCGTCACCCCGTGGCCCGTCACGCCGTGGCGCGAGGCGGCATGGATCAGGAGCGCGCCCCAGCCGCAGCCGATGTCCAGGAAGCGCTCACCCGGCTGAAGCCGCAGCTTGCGGCAGATCATCTCCAGCTTGTCTTCCTGCGCCCGGTCGATGTCACCGTGCCACTCCTGGAAGTAGGCGCAGGAATAGACCATCCGCCTGTCGAGGAAGAGCTCGTAGAAGCGGTTGGAAACGTCGTAGTGGTACTGGATCGCCTGCTTGGTGGAGCCGCTCGCGCCCGCATCGGCGCCCGCCTCCGCCGCGCCGCCTTGCGCCGTCGAGAGCCGGCGCAGCCGCCACAGGGCGGGCAGGAGCGTCAGGAGCCCGCGCTTCTCCAGCCGCTTCCAGGCGCCTTTCGCCTTGGCGCGTGCCTCGCGCCGCCCTGCGAGATCCAGGAACGAGCCGCCCGCGACGTCGATCGTCCCGTCCATCCAAAGCCCGAGCAGCGTCTCGACCTTCGGGCTGAAGGCAAGCCGCGCCAAGGCGTCGGCGCGCCGGACGACAAGCGCCGGCCCCTCCGCCGCCCCGATCCGCTCGCCCGTCCACAGTTCGACGGGAAAGCCGGGGTCGAGCGTTTCCACGAGATGGCGGATCGCTGCGGCGACGCGCGCCTCGTCGGCGGAAGGGGCGGGGGAATGGGACATGCTCGACCGGGACCGTGTTTCACGTGAAACCCTTCTAAAGGCGTGAAGGGCGGGCCGCCACCCGGCCCCGTCCGGTTTCAGCCAGCCGGAGCCCATTTCATCAGGACGATGCCGGACAGGATCAGGACGGCGGCAAGGATGCGCATCGGATGGGCGCTTTCACCGAACCAGAGGAGGCCGACGAAGAAGGCGCCGAGCGCCCCGATGCCGGTCCAGACCGCATAGGCCGTGCCGAGCGGCAGCGAGCGCATGGCGGCGGCAAGCAGCCCGAAGCTCCCGAACATCAGCACGAAGGTGACCACGCTGGGAACGACGCGCGTGAAGCCGGCCGACTGCTTCATGGCCGACGCCCAGCCGATTTCCAGAAGACCGGCGACGAGAAGATAGACCCAAGGCATGGAAGGGAACTCCCCTGTTTCGAACCGGGTCGTCCCGAACGGAAGGCGCCGAGCGCCGGGGCGCGGTCGTCCGCCGCCCTCCTCGCAGACATGGGTCAGGCTCTGATTTCCGTCAAGACGAGGAACGGTCAGCCCGGGCTTTCGGACGGGGCGACACGGCGCGTGCCGACGGCCGCGCACCAGTCGCGCCGCCGGCCGCCGTCATAGGCATCCACATGGCCCTCGCGCAGGAGCCGGGCGCCGAGGTCGGGCTCCGTCCGGCTCGCGACATCGGCCAGGACGCGGCCGAAATACTTGTCGCCCGACACGCGGGTCAGCCAAACCGGCCCGTCGCCGACCAGTGCGGTCAGACGGTCGCGCGCGTCGCGGGCGGCGGCGGTCTCGGCCGCACAGGCACCCTTCAGCTCCAGCGCGTCGACGCCGCGCAGGCGCACCGCCACCCGCACCGTCTGCATCGGCCAGATCAGCGCCTCCACCTCGATCGTGTCGCCGTCGCGCACCTTCACGACATGGGCGAGGATCGGCCCGTCGATCTCGCGCGGCCAGTCCTGTGCCCCGGCGGGGGTGCCGAGGAGGACGGCCAGAAGGAGACAGAGGGAGAATCGCATGGGAGCCACGATGGCGTGGATAGGTTGAAATTCCTATAACCCGCGCCCGGCTTTTCGGTTCCGCCGAAAATCGGCGGCGGTCCGGAGGATGGTGGTCCTAGCTTCAGAAGTCGGAGATGATGCCGTTCTTCTCCCAGTCGCCGAAGCGCGTCGGCTCGGCGCCGCCGCGCCCGTTCACCTCGGGCGGGCGCTGGGCATCCGCTTCGGCCGCGCGCCGTGCCTCGGCTTCCGCCAGCGCCCGGCGGGCGGCGGGCGGGAGGTCTTCCAGCCGGCGGGTGGGTGCGGTCTCGGCGGCGGGGGCGGAAGGGGACTCGTCGGACATGGCGGCGCTTTCGGATCGGCTCACGGCAAGGTCAGAGGGCGGGACGGCGGCAGGCGTTGACCACGCTCGAACGGCTTCCCACCTTTTGCCCGAGAGATCGGCGGTGCCGCGCCCTTTGGCAAGCCCGCCTGCAATGTCGAGGAGATTCGAACGCCCATGAACCGCGTGAAGACCGCCATGCTGATCGCCGGGATGACGGCCCTCTTCATGGGCGTCGGGTTTCTGATCGGCGGAGGGCGCGGCATGACGATCGCCTTCGTGATCGCTGCCGTCATGAACCTCTTCTCCTACTGGAACGCCGACAAGATGGTGCTGCGCATGCACCATGCCCACGAGGTGGATGCGCGAACCGCCCCCGAATACTACGGCATCGTCCAGGAGCTCGCCGCGCGGGCGGGCCTGCCCATGCCGCGCGTCTTCGTGATCGAGAACGACCAGCCCAACGCCTTCGCCACCGGGCGCAACCCGGAAAACGCGGCCGTCGCCGCGACGACCGGCCTTCTGCGGCAGCTGACGCCCGAAGAGGTCGCCGGCGTCATGGCGCACGAACTCGCCCACGTCCAGAACCGCGACACTTTGATCATGACGATCACCGCGACGCTGGCCGGCGCGATCTCCATGCTCGGCAACTTCGCCTTCTTCTTCGGCGGCCACCGCGACAACAACAATCCCTTGGGGATCGTCGGCGTGCTGGTCGCGATGATCGTCGCGCCGTTCGCCGCGATGATCGTCCAGATGGCGATCTCGCGCACCCGCGAATACTCGGCCGACCGGCGCGGCGCCGAGATCTGCGGCAACCCGCTCTGGCTCGCCTCCGCGCTCGCCAAGATCGCGGGCGCTGCCGGGCGCACCGTCAACTACGACGCCGAGCGCAATCCCGCGACGGCGCACATGTTCATCATCAACCCCCTGAACGGCCAGCGGATGGACGGGCTCTTCTCCACCCACCCCGACACGCAGAACCGCATCGACGCGCTCAGCGCCATGGCGTCGGAGATGGGCGCGCTCGCCGCGCCGCGCGCGCCCTCGGTGCGGTCCGGGCCGTGGGGCGGGCAAAGCGGGGGCTCGCGCCGGTCGCCGGGCGGTCCCTGGGGCTGAAGGGCCAGCTCGGAGCTCACCGCCTGGGAGTTCACCCTCCGTTAACCTCTGCAGTGTCCGTCATCGGCTCTTAACGCACACTTGATCATGGCCGTCTACCCTTAGCCGCGACGGGAGGCGAGGGCGACGTGGTCAAGCGGTTTCAGCAGGACGAGCCGGAGGAGGTGCGCGCCGAACTCGTGGCCGCGCTCGTCGACAGCTCCGTGCCCGTGCTGGTCCTGGCCGCGACCATCGGGCTCGTCGGCCTGCACAGCTGGAGCATGAGCGCCGATCCGGTCGTTCTCGCGGCCACGCTCCTCGGTCTTGCGACGTCCCTTTATAAGGTCGCCGTGATGATGTGCCACCGCCGCGCGCTGCGGACGGGCCGGCAGGGCGGCATGCGGGAGATCCGGCGATGGGAGCGCGGCCATGCCGTCTCGACCATGGGTGTCGCGGCCTCCGTCGCCTTCTTCGTGGCCGCGGTCCTCGCCCTGCCGGAGGTCTCGCTGCATCTTGGGGCCACCTGCATCCTGTTCGCCTATTGCGCCGGCGTGACGCTGCGCGTGTCGATCCGGCCGCGCGTCGCGCTGGCCGCGCTGTTCTGCGCCGGATCGCCGCCCATCGCGATGGCGGCCGCAGCTAGCAGCACCGATCACCTGATCCTCGCATTGGTCTTCACCACCTTCCTGCTCGCGGCGATCCAGAGCGTGGACTATGCCTACACGACGGCGCTGCGGGGGGTGACCCTGCGCCTCCAGATGGCGCGGCTGGCGCGGCTCGATCCCTTGACCGGCCTTCTGAACCGGCACGGTCTGCGTGAGGCCTTCGACGCCGCGGCCAAGGGCGCGCGGAGTCTCGTCGCCGTCCACGCCTTCGACCTCGACGGGTTCAAGGCCGTGAACGACGGGTTGGGACATGCGGCCGGCGACCGTCTCCTGGCGATCCTGGCCGGACGCATCCGGCCGATCGCTCCGGACCCCGCGATCGTCGCCCGAACGGGCGGCGACGAGTTCATCCTGGTCCAGTTCGGGGTGGCGGGAACGGAGGAGGCGCGGCGCCTCGCCGCCCGCATCCACGACGAACTCACCGCGCCCTGCGACATCGGCGGCGACCGCATCGTCCGTGTCGGCCTCAGCCTCGGCTTTGCCCTCGGCGCCCTCGCGGAGGCGGACCTCGACGAGCTAACCCATCGCGCCGATGCGGCCTCCTATGTCGCCAAGCGCGCCGGCGGCGGCATCCGCGCCCATGGCGAGATCGCCGCCCCGTCCATGGTTCCCGCCCTCGGCGAGCCGCAGCGGGCCGCGATGGCCTGAGCCGGGAGGCCTCAGCCTTCGCGCCCGGGCTCCAGGAGCGCCGGCGTGCGGCGCGCGCCCATGGCCCTTGCGGCCCCCAGCGCGTCGAGCCCTTCCGGCGTCCGGCGTCCCGCGTCGGCGCCGTGGGCGAGAAGCAGCTCCACCATCTCCACCCGGTCGAACATGGCGGCCATCATCAGGGCGGTGCGCCCGTCCGGTCCGGCGGCGTCGACGCGCGCGCCGCCCGCCAGAAGCGCGCGGGCCGCCGCGATCTCGCCCCTGAAGGCGGTGCCGGCGAGCGGCGTCTGGCCGCGGTCGTTGGCTCGGTCGGGGTCCGCGCCGTGGGCGATCAGGAGGGCGGCCGCCTCCGCATGGCCTTGGTAGCTCGCCAGCATCAGGAGCGTGTCGCCCTTGTCGTTGGCAAGGTCCGCCGGCAGACCCTGTTCCAGAAGCGGGCGCAGCGCCGCCACGTCGCCCTCGCGCGCGGCGGCGAAGACGCGGGCGGCAAAGGCGAGGGTCTCGTCGTCGGGGGTCTCGTCGCTCATGTCCGGGCAGGCTCCGTCTTGGATGGCCTTTCTGTGCCTTTCCGGCGCGGCGAAGGCAACGGGGCGGACTTGCCCCCGGGCGCCCGGCGGCCCATAGGGTCGGCCATGACCAAGATCGCCAAGCCGCGCCGTCCTTCCAAGCCCGCCGTCTCGCGGCCGGCCGCGCCCGAGCGCCCGGGCCTCGCCTCGCGGCGGGTCGCCGCCCGCCTCCTGTCCGCCGTGGTGGACACCCGCACCTCGCTCGACGGGCTGACCGACCGGGGCCACGGCCATCCGGAGTTCCGGGCGCTGGACGGGCGCGACCAGGCCCTGGTCAAGGCGATCCTGACCGTGGCTCTCCGCCGCCGGGGCACGATCGAGGCGGTGATCGCCGCCTGTATCGAGAAGCCGCTGCCGACGGGCGCGGCGGCGCTGCGACACATCCTCCATGTCGGCGTGGCGCAGATCCTGTTTCTCGACGTGCCCGACGCGGCCGCCGTGGACCTCGCCGTCAGCCAGGCCACGGCCGACCCGCGCGTCGCCCGCTTCGCCAAGCTCGTCAACGCCGTTCTCCGGCGCATCGCCCGCGAAGGAGAGACGCTGCTTCAGGGGACGGAGGATCCCCGCCTCGACACGCCGGCCTGGCTCTTCGAGCGCTGGACGCAGGCCTATGGCGAGGCCGCGGCGCTGGCGATCGCCGCGCACCACCGCGTGCCGGCGCCGCTCGATTTCACCGCGCGCGCGGACCCCGCGGCCGTCGCCGAACGGATCGGCGGCGACGTGCTGCCGACCGGGACGGTCCGGCTCACCGGCGGCGAGGGCCTGGTCGGCGAGCTGCCGGGTTTCGAGGCGGGCGAATGGTGGGTGCAGGACGCGGCCGCCGCGCTGCCCGCGCGCCTCTTCGGCGACCTGAAGGGCCGGCGCGCGGCCGATCTCTGCGCCGCGCCCGGCGGCAAGACGGCGCAGCTCGCCGCGGCCGGCGCCCGCGTCACCGCGCTCGACATCTCCGCCTCGCGCCTGCGGCGCCTCAAGGAGAACTTCGCCCGGCTGGGGCTCGAGGCCGACACCGAGGTCGGCGACCTCGCCGCCTTCCGCCCCGACGCGCCCTTCGACGCCGTGCTCCTCGACGCGCCCTGCTCCTCCACCGGCACGATCCGCCGCCATCCCGACGTCGCCTGGACCAAGACGCCCGAGGAAGTGGAGAAGCTTGCCGGGGTCCAGGCCCGCATGCTGCGCCAGGCGGCCGACCTGGTGGCGCCGGGCGGCCTGCTCGTGTTCTCCAACTGCTCGCTCGACCCGGTCGAGGGCGAGGCGGTGGCGCGCGACTTCCTGGCCGAGCGGCCGGACTTCCGCTGCGAGCCGGTGCTCCCCGACGAGGTGCCGGGCCTCGCCGAGGCGGTCACGCCCGAGGGCTTCCTGCGAACCACCCCCGCCATGCTGGCGCGCGGCACGCCGGAGGCCTCCGGCCTCGACGGGTTCTTCGCCGCAAGGTTGCGCCGCGCGGGCTGAGACCCCGGCCGCCGGGGCCTGGCATTCCAGTTCCGCATCAGCCTGCCGCCTTCTGGTTGCGTGCTTTTAAGGTTTCGTTAACCCTGTTGGCCGAAATTGCTCCTGCAAATCCCGTGCCCTTCTCCCGGCACGGGTCCACGGGAACGATTTGGCGGAGGAATGCGGATGACGACGGGCTTCGTCGACGAGCCCCGCCTGGCCGGCCTGATGGCGCGCGAGATCGCTCGCCGCGCCGTGGCCCGCCTGCGGGCGCTTCTCCGCCATCCCCTTCCCTTTGCCGCCAGCGGAACCGGACTTCCCGTAGCGACCCTCACCGACATGCGCCGGGGCGACCCCTCCGTCGCCCGCGGCTTCTATGTCGGCCATGTCTGGCTCGCCGGGCAGCTGGTGGAACTGAACGGCCGCTCCCCCTTCTCGCTCAAGGACGAGGCCCGCCCCTGGCGCGTCGAACTGCACGGCTTCGGCTGGCTGCGCCATTTCGCGCGGGCCGGCGACGCCCTGTCCTGCGAGCACGCGCGCTCTCTGGTCGGCGACTGGCTGCGCCTGCCCCGCCGCCAGCGCGGGGCGCTGGCCTACGAGCACGAGGTCGCGGCGGCCCGCGTCCTCGCCTGGATCTCGCATGCGCCGACCATCCTGTCCGGTGCCGACGCCGCCTTCTGCGAGCGCTTCGCGCGCGGTCTCTCCATCGAGGTCCGGCATCTGCGCCGCACCGCCTCCTCGGCCCCGGCGGGCCTGCCGCGGCTGAAGGTCCGCATCGCGCTGGTCGCGGCCGCGCTGGTGCAGCCGGCGGGGGCCGGCACCGTTCGGCAGGCTGCCCGGTTCCTCGGCGAGGAGCTCGACGCGCAGGTCCATGCCGACGGCGGCCACGTGTCGCGCAACCCGGCGGCCGTGTCTCAGATCCTCGCCGAACTCGTGCCCCTGCGTGCCCTCTTCGCCGACCAGGGGCTGCCCGCTCCGCGCGCCGTGTTCGGCGCCGTGGACCGCATGCTGCCGGCCCTGCGCTTCTTCCGCCACGGCGACGGGGCGCAGGCCCTGTTCAACGGCGCCGGCGCGGTCGACCATCACCTCTCCGCCGCGCTTCTTGCCCATGACGAGACGCTCGGCGAGCCGATCAGCCAGATGCGCCAGTCCGGCTACCATCGTCTGGCCGCGGGGCTCACCGTGGTCCTCGCCGATACCGGCCTGCCGCCGGCCCCGGACGTCTCGCACGAGGCGCATGCCGGCACCCTGGCCCTCGAATTTTCCTCCGGCGGCCGGCGCATGGTTGTCAACTGCGGATCGCCGGTGCGCATCGACGGGGGTTGGCGGCGCCTGTCGCGCACCACCGCGGCCCATTCCACGCTCACGCTCAACGACCAGTCCTCCTCGCGCTTCTCGCGCTCGGAGGCGGTGGACCGCTTCCTCGGCGGCCCGTTGCTGCCCGGTCCCACCCGCGTGCCGGTGAACCGCGAGGAAACGCACGAGGGCCAGCTCCTGACCGCCGCTCACGACGGCTATCGCCAGGCCTTCGGCTTCGTGCACGAGCGCCAGATCTTCCTGTCGCGCGACGGGCGGCGGATCGAGGGCATCGACCGCCTGTTCCAGGCGGCGGGGCGCGTCCACCGCATGGCCTGCGACGAGCCCATGGGGACCCTGCGCTTCCATCTCCATCCCGACGTCCAGGTCGACCAGGGGGGAGGGGGCCTGCGCCTCGTCCACGGCGAGGAGTTCTGGTGGTTCTTCGCCGACGGGGAGCCGCAGCTCGAGGAATCCATCTTCTTCGCCGATGCCGCCGGCCCGCGCCGGACGCGGCAGATCGTCCTGCCGCTGGACTGCCTCGACCGCACCGACCTCAACTGGCGCTTCGAGCGACAGGGCTGACGATGCAAGGCGCCTAACGGTCGCAGCCGGCCGGCCGGCGCGCCCTATCTCCCAGCGGACCCGTCCGGAGGTTCGCCCATGTCCCGCCTTCTCCTCGCCCTCGGCCTTCTGTCCCTTCTCGCCGGCTGTGCCGGCATGAACCGCGCAGTCGGGGTCCTGCCCAACACGCTGGACGATCTCGGCGGCCGGCGCGCGGCGGCGGCCGATACGCCGAACCCGGCACCCGCCCCGCCCGCCGGACCCAGCCAGCCGGGCGACGCGGCGCTCGCCGTGCGGCCCTGACACGGCCGCTCGCGACATCTTGAGGCGGCTCGCCGCTCTCCGTCTCGCCAAGCGGCGCCCGGAGGCTTAAGAGACTGTTTCGAAAGTCCGCCGGGTCGGCTCGACGGGTCTTTCGGCCGTCCACGTCGTTGCCAATCCTCGCCGATGCCGCCGGCATCGTCTGCGTTTGGCGCCTCGTGGAACGACCAAAATCCCGCACCGATCCTCCGCCGGGAACTTCCGAAACAGTCTCTAAGTTGACCCGATCGCACGCATGGGAGTTCGGCTCCTGGCCGCCCGCTCCCGCCGGTCCGACCGGCCCGACGATCCGACCGGCTCATCCTCGGCCAGAGGAGAACGGATCATGAGAGCTCTGCCCATCGACGCCTCCCGGCTGACGGGCCATCGCCTGCCCGCCATCCGCCGCATCACCACCGCCGACCTGACCCTCAGCCTCGCCAAGGGCCTGTCGGACTTCCGCCGCCGGCCGACCCATCTCGTGTTCCTGGCGGCCATCTATCCCATCGCCGGCATCGCCATCGCGCTGGCGGCCACCAACGCCAACGCCTTTCCTGTCCTGTTCCCGCTGGTCGCCGGCTTCGCGCTGATCGGTCCCGTGGCGGCGCTCGGCTTCTACGAGATCAGCCGGCGCGAGGAGCGGGGCGAACATGCCTCCTGGCGCGAGGCCTTCGGCGCGCTGCAAGGCCCCCAGCGCGGGGCGATCGCCCGCGTCGCGCTGGTGCTCTTCGCCCTCTTCGCCCTCTGGCTCCTCAGCGCGCAAGCCCTCTTCGCGCTCTTCGCGCCGGAGGTGTCCGCCGCGACCTACCCAGCCTTTCTCCAGGCGCTGCTCGCCACGCCCGCCGGCTGGGCGCTGGTGGTCGTCGGCCATCTCGTCGGCTTCCTGTTCGCGGCGGTCGCCTTCTCGATCGGCGCCCTGTCGCTGCCCCTCATTCTCGATCGCGGCTATGGGGCCGGCGAGGCGATGGCGGCCTCCGTCGCGGCGGTGCGGGCCAATCCGCTGACCATGGCGGTCTGGGCGGCCATGATCGCCGGCCTCGTGATGATCGGCTCGGCGCCGCTCCTCGTCGGCCTTGCGGTGGTGCTGCCGGTGCTCGGCCACGCGACCTGGCATCTCTATCGCCGCGTCATGGGCTGAGCGCCCTTCGAGCCGGAACCGGTTGTGCGCCGGGCCGGCCCGTCCTATGGGGGCGGCATGGGAGGCGTGCCCGGCTTGGGCGCGCGCCCCACGCGCTGCCGTCAGAAGGATGCCGCCATGGCCGTCGCCGCCAACCGCACCCCCGCTCCCGATCGGCACAGGATCGCCCGCGCGCTCCTGTCGGTCTTCGACAAGACGGGGCTGGTGGATCTCGCCCGGGGCCTTGCCGACCTCGGCGTCGAGCTCGTGTCCACCGGCGGCTCGCGCGCCGCGCTGGAAGCGGCGGGCCTGCCCGTGCGCGACGTCTCGGAGCTGACCGGCTTTCCCGAGATCATGGACGGGCGCGTGAAGACGCTGCATCCGGGCGTCCACGGCGGCCTTCTCGGCATTCGCGACGACGCGAGCCATGCGGGCGCCATGGAAAGCCACGGCATCGGGGGCATCGACCTCCTGGTGGTCAATCTCTACCCGTTCGCCGAGACGGTGGCGTCCGGCGCCGACCGGGCGTCGATCATCGAGAACATCGATATCGGCGGCCCCGCCATGGTGCGCGCGGGGGCCAAGAACCACGCCTATGTCTCCGTCCTCACCGATCCCGCCGACTATGCCGGCTTCCTGGAGGAGCTTCGCGCAGGCGGCGGCGCCGTCGGGCTCGACCGGCGCCGGCGCCTCGCGGGCAAGGCCTACGGCATGACGGCCGCCTACGACGCGGCGGTCTCGACCTGGTTCGCGGCCGAGGAGGGCGATGCCGCGCCCGCCCGGCGCGCCTTTGCCGGCACGCTGGCCTCCTCGCTCCGCTACGGCGAGAACCCGCACCAGTCGGCCGCCTTCTATCTCGACGGCTCGGGGCGCCCGGGCGTCGCCACGGCGCGGCAGGTGCAGGGCAAGGAGCTCTCCTACAACAACATCAACGACACGGACGCCGCCTTCGAGCTGGTCGCCGAGTTCGACCCCGAGCGCACGGCGGCGGTCGCCATCATCAAGCACGCCAACCCCTGCGGCGTCGCCGAAGGCGGCTCGCTCCTCGAAGCCTACGGCCGGGCGCTCGCCTGCGACCCGGTCTCGGCCTTCGGCGGCATCGTGGCGGTGAACCGCAGGCTCGACGCCGCCGCCGCCGCGGAGATCGTCAAGGTCTTCACAGAGGTCATCATCGCGCCGGACGCCGACGAGGCCGCGATCGAGCTGATCGCCGCCAAGAAGAACCTGCGCCTGCTCCTGACCGGCGGCCTGCCCGACCCGCGCGCGTCGGGACTCAGCGTCAAGTCGGTGGCCGGCGGGCTCCTCGTCCAGTCGCGCGATGCCGGCACGGTGGACGCGCTCGACCTGAAAGTGGTGACGAAGCGCGCGCCGACGCAGGCCGAGATGGCGGACCTGCGCTTCGCCTTCCGCGTCGCCAAGCACGTGAAGTCCAACGCCATCGTCTATGCGCGGGACCTCGCGACGGTCGGCATCGGCGCCGGGCAGATGAGCCGCGTCGATTCGGCCCGCATCGCCGCCCGCAAGGCCGAGGACGCGGTGGGAAGCGCCGGCGGCCCGGTGCTGACGCAGGGCTCGGTGGTGGCGTCCGACGCCTTCTTCCCCTTCGCCGACGGGCTCCTCTCGGCGGTGGCGGCAGGGGCGCGGGCGGTGATCCAGCCGGGCGGCTCGATGCGCGACGCCGAGGTGATCCAGGCCGCCGACGAGCACGACATCGCCATGGTCTTCACCGGCATGCGCCACTTCCGGCACTGACCCCGCGCCCGGCGCGAAAGGGGAGGCCCGATCCGCGCCGGTGTCAGCCCGCCGTCTCGGGCAGGACGTAGCCGACCGTCGCCTGCGCGACCGGCCGGCTTTCGCCGGCCTCCCGGATGCGCACGTCCACCGTCGCGACCCGGCGCCCGAGCTTCAGAAGCTCGGCCTCCGCCGTGATCGGCCGGAAACCGCAGGGACGCAGGAAGGTGATCGACAGGGTGTTGGTCAGGGCCATCGCCTCCGGCCCGTGATGGGCCGCGATCACGGCATAGGCCGCGACGTCGGCCAGACCCATCAGCGTCGGGCCTGCCACGATGCCGCCCGGCCGGAGCATGGCCGCGGTCGGCTCGAGCCGCATGCGCAGCCGCCCCGGCGCGATCTCGACGACCGTCCCCAGAGCCCCGCGCGCCTCTGCCGGAAAGGCGGCGTCGAGAAACGCCGTCACCTCGGCAAGGGTGAGGCGCGGCGTGAGGGAAGAGGAGGGGGCTCGGTGCATCCCGCTGGCGTAGCAACTCGTCCGCCGCTTGGCCACGGTTCGGCGCAGGGAAGAACCGCGACCGCCATTGTCTCGCCCTGCGGTTCGGGATGAAATGGGCCGGACGCAAGGCCGGGACGGAGGACGAGAATGACGAGCGACCGGATCACCGTGGAGACCCGCGTGCGCGCCCCCGTCGCGCAGGCCTGGGACGCCTATACCGCGCCCGACCGCATCCGGCAGTGGAACTTCGCCTCCGACGACTGGCACTGCCCCGCCGCCAGCGTCGATCTGCGGGCGGGCGGCGCCTTCAGCTGGCGCATGGAGGCGAAGGACGGAAGCATGGGCTTCGACTTCGCCGGGACCTACACCGCCGTCGTCCGGGAGGAGCGGATCGACACGCGGTTCGGCGATCGGCAGGCGACCATCCTGTTCGTTCCCGAGGGCGACGGGACGCTCGTTCGTGTGTCGTTCGATCCGGAGACCGAGCATTCCCGCGACGAGCAGCGGGGCGGCTGGCAGGCCATCCTCGACAATTTCCGCCGGCACGTGGACGGCGCGCCCGCCGGCTGAAACGGTCGCCGCCCTCGGCGCGATCGCCGCCGACGGGCGTCCGGGAGCGATCGGGCGCGGCCGGCGTTCCGTCTCCTCAACAGGAGATGCACGATGACCCGACGCCCGCTCGGCGCCCTTTGCGCCATGCTTCTTCTCGGCGCCGCGCCCGCCCTGGCGCAGACCACCCCGACGACGCCGGCGCCCGGCAGCCAGGACACGCCCCTCCAGGCCATTCCCCCGTCCACCGACCCATGCGCGGCGCAGCCGGACGGGGCGGACGGACAGACCCTCAGCGGCCAGCTCGCCGATTGCGGCGGCGTGCTGGTGCCGCCGCCGACCGGCGCGACCGGGATCGAAGCGCCGGTCCCGGCGCCCGATCCCGGCACGACGCCGGTGATTCCGCCGGAAGCGGCACCGGCTCAGCCCGGCGGCGCGAATCCGACCTGACGCGAAAGAGCCTCGGCGAAGCCGGTTCGCCGGGGCCGCGTACTCTCAGAGGCCGACGTCCTGGAGCAGACCGGCGGCCAGCGTCAGCCGGGAGACGGAGGTCTCGCCGGTTCCCGCCAGGCGCTGGAGCTGCTCGGCGGCGGTGCGGACGGCCTCGCCCTGCGCCGCCGTCCAGGCGGCCACGGGGTCCTCGCCGTCGCCCTCGCTGAGCGCGAGGATGGTCAGGCGCCGGCGCTCGCGCGCGATCTGGCTGCCGGCGCGCTCCAGCGCCAGCGTCTCGTAGTAGTCGGACGGGCGCAGCGAGACGAGCGCCTCCTCAAGCCGGCCGATGTGGAGCGCCTGCGTGATGGCGAAGGTGGCGCGCATCGCCTCGCCGAACGGCCGTCCCGTTTCACGTGAAACACGCTCGACGTCCGGCAGGAGGGCGAGAAGCGGCAGGCGGGCGATGCGGGTGGCCAACTCGTCGGGCACGCCGGCGGCGACCCAGGCGGCCTGGGCGGCGGTGAACTCGGCGCGCGCGCCGTCGCTGGCGAGATCCACCAGCGACGGGCCGAACTCGGTGGACAGGCGCTTGAGCGCCCCCGCCGTCTCGCCGAGGTCGAAGGCGCCCGAGCGCGCGAGGCCCGCGACCCCGACCTGCAGGAAGAAGGACACGGCTGCATAGAGGTCGTTCTGGACCGAACCCGGCAGGCGGGCGTCCAGCGCGTCGATCTGCCGGAGGAGGTCGGCGATGTCGAACCCGTCGTGGATCGCGACATAGGCGGCCGCCAGAACCGAGCCCGACCGGCCCGTCGCATCGCGCAGGACCGTGGCGAAGGACAGGCCGAGATGGTTGACGAAGCCGTTGGCGAGCCCGGTCGCCACGATCTCGCGCCGCAGGCGATGGGCGAGAACGTCCGCCTCGAACTTCTCGCGCAGCGCCTTGGGGAAGTAGGCGAGAAGCCGGCCGGCGAGATAGGGGTCGTCCGGCAGCGGGCCTGCGACCAAGGTGTTGAAGAGGTCGATCTTGGCATAGGCGAGCAGCACCGCCAGTTCCGGCCGCGTCAGGCACTGGCCCCGCGCGCGAAGGTCCGCGATGGCGCCGGGCGAGGGCAGGGTCTCGACCTGCCGGTCCAGCGCGCCCATCTCCTCCAGCGCCGACATCAGCCGGGCCTGAAGCGCGAGGCGCGACACCCCGGCCTTTTCCTCCAGCGAGATCGCCAGCGTCTGCGCGTAGTTGTTCGCCAGCACCAGCGCCGCCACCTCGTCGGTCATGGAGCCGAGCAGCCGGTCGCGCTCCTCGCGCGAGATGCGTCCCTCGGCGAGCGGCTGGCGCAGCGCGATCTTGAAGTTGACCTCGACGTCCGACGTGTTGACGCCGGCGGAATTGTCGATCGCGTCGGTGTTGAGCCGCACGCCCGAGCGCGCCGCCTCGATGCGCCCGGCCTGCGTCAGGCCGAGATTGGCACCCTCGCCGATGACCTTGGCGCGCACCTCGCGGCCGGCGATGCGCACCGCGTCGTTGGCGCGGTCGCCGACGTCGAGATTGGTCTCGGTCGAGGCGCGGACATAGGTGCCGATGCCGCCGAACCAGAGGAGGTCCACCGGGCTTTTCAGGATGGCCGAGATGATCTCGGCCGGCGTGCCTGAGGCCTTGTCGAAGCCGATGGCGTTGGCGGCTTCGGGCGACAGGCGGATCAGCTTGTCGCGGCGCGAGAAGACGCCGCCGCCGCTCGAGATGACCGAGCGGTCGAAGTCGGCCCAGGACGAGCGGGGCAGGGCGAAGAGGCGCTGGCGCTCTTCGAACGAGCGCGCCTCGTCCGGGTTCGGGTCGATGAAGATGTCGCGGTGGTCGAAGGCGGCGACCAGCCGGATCTTCTTCGACAGGAGCATGCCGTTGCCGAAGACGTCGCCCGACATGTCGCCGCAGCCCGCGACCGTGAAGGGTTCGGACTGGATGTCCCAGGCCTTCCCGTCGCGGCCCATCTCGCGGAAGTGTCGCTTCACTGCCTCCCAGGCGCCGCGCGCGGTGATGCCCATCGCCTTGTGGTCGTAGCCGGCCGAGCCGCCGGAGGCGAAGGCGTCGTCCAGCCAGAAGCCGCGCGCGCGCGCGACCGCGTTGGCCGTGTCGGAGAAGGTCGCGGTGCCCTTGTCGGCGGCTACCACGAAATAGGGGTCGAGCTCGTCATAGGCGACGACGCCGGTCGGCGTCACCGCCTCGCCCGACGGCTCGATATTGTCGGTGACCGACAGGAGCGAGGCGATGAAGACGACATAGGCCGAACGGCCTGCCTCGAACCAGGCCTCGCGGTTGGCGGCGTCCGGCAGGCGCTTGGGGTAGAAGCCGCCCTTGGAGCCGACCGGCACGATCACCGCGTTCTTGACCTGCTGCGCCTTCACGAGGCCAAGAATCTCGGTGCGGTAGTCCTGGCTTCGGTCGGACCAGCGCAGGCCCCCGCGCGCCACCGGGCCGAAGCGCAGATGCACGCCCTCGACGCGCGCGTCGAAGACGAAGATCTCGCGATAGGGAACGGGGGCAGGAATGCCCTCGATCCGGTGCGGGTCGATCTTGAAGGCGAGCGCGGGTTTGACCGCTGTCGGCACCGAGTTGGGGTCGGCCGAGACGTCGGGCACGGCGTAGAAGTTGGTGCGCAGCGTGGCCAGCACGGCGCCCATCAGACGGCGCACCACGCGGTCTTCGTCGAGGCTCGTGATGGCGTCCAGCGAGCGGCGCAGCGCCAGGAGCGGCTCCAGCGTGCCGCGGGCGGCGGCCTGGACCGCTTCCGCGTCCTCGGCGAGCTCGTCCGGCAGCGCGTCGGCGCGGCGCTCGCGCGCCGGGTCGAAGGCGCCGGTGAAGAGGGCGACCAGCGCGCGCGCCACGTCCGGCTGGCGCTCCAGCACCTGCGCCATGAATTCGGGCGTCGTGGCGAAGCCCGTCTGGCGGAGATAGCGGGCATAGGCGCGCAGCACGTTGGCCTCGCGCCAGTCGAGCCCGGCCCCGAGCACCAGCGCGTTGAAGGCGTCGTCCTCGATGCGCCCGTCCACCACGGCCTGGAGCGTGGCCTCCAGGGCGAGCCCCTTGTCGGTCGGCGCGGCGAAGGACCTGGAGCGCGGGATCAACTCCATGTCGTGCAGCCAGACATGGCTTCCGTCGGCGCGCAGGATCTCGTACGTCTGCTCGGCCAGCGGCGAGAAGCCCATGTTCTCCAGGATCGGCACCCGGCGCGACAGGGGGAGGGCCTCGCCGAGATGGAAGATTTTGAGGCGCAGCGAGGCGGCCTCGTCGCCCTCGCGGCGGTAGAAGTCGATGCCGAGCGGCGAGCCCGCGCGCAGCTCCAGGATGCGCGCGGCGTCCTCCACCGCCTCCTCGGGGTCGACCGCGTCACGGTAGCCGCCCGGCAGGCCGGGGGCGAGCGCCGTCAGCTCGCCCAGCCGTCCGGTGCGCGCGGCCGCCCGCTCGAAGGCGAGCGACCAGTCGCGCGCGATGGCCGCGATCACCATCTCGATCTCGGTGACGTCCGCCTCCGGCGTCGGCCCGCCGGTGCGTCCGATAATGTAGTGGATGGAGGCGAGCGAGCCTTCCGGGAAGTTCGGGTAATAGGCCGAGACGTGGCCGTCGTAGCGGTCGGCGAGGATGACGCCGATCTCGTCGCGCAGGCGCGCGTCGTAGCGTTCGCGGGGCACGAAGACGAGCACGGAGACGAAACGGTCGAACCGGTCGATGCGCGGCAGGACGCGGATGCGCGGGCGCTCGCCGAGTTCGGTCACGATGCCGACGAAGCGCTCCAGGAGATCGACGTCGATCTGGAACATCTCGTCGCGCGAATAGGTCTCGAGCGCGACCGCCAGCGCCTTGCCCGAATGGGAGCGCGGGTTGAAGCCGAAGCGCTCGGTGACGGTGGCGGCCTTGGCGCGCAGGTAGGGGATGGAGGCGAGCGGCTGGGTATAGGCGCCGGACGCGAAGAGGCCGACCACGCGCAGCTCGCCGGTCAGCCGCCCGTCCGCGTCGCGCAGCTTGACGCCGACATAGTCCATGTAGGCGCGGCGGTGGACGCGCGCACGGCTGTTGGCCTTGGCGACGATGAGCGGCTCGGGATCCTCCAGGAAGGCCCGCAGCTCGGGGCTCGGTGCGTCCGTCGCCCCCTCGCGGCGCAGGACACGCACGTTCGGGTCGCGCAGGATGCCGAGATCGCTGCCCTCCACGCGGCGCAGCGCCTCGCCTTCGGCATGATAGGAGAATTCGCGCAGGCCCAGGAAGATGAAGTTGCCGGCGGCGAGCCAGTCGAGAAGGGCGGCGCCCTCCCGGTCGGCGCCCGCCTTGCCCTCGTCGCGCTGCGCGGCGGCGCGCGCCTCGATGGCGCGGGCGGCCTCTTCCACCCGCGCGCGCATGGCCGGGAAGTCGGCATTGGCGACGGCCACCTCGCCGAGGATCGCCTCCAGGCTGCGGGCCAGCGCCTCCTCGGCCGCCGGGTCCGGCATCGGCTCGATCACCACCTGGATCAGGCTGACGGGATCGCCGCCCGCCGCCCCCGGCCGGCGCTCGGACAGGCGCAACGGCGCACCGTCCGCGCCGCGCTCGATCAGGAGGATCGGATGGGAGATCTCGTGGATGGCGGGCGCCCGGTCGGCGATCTCGGCGATCACCGAATCGAACAGGAAGGGCATGTCGTCATGGGCGATGGTGACGGCGGTGACGGGCTCGCCGGCCCGGAGCTCGCCCCGCAGGCGCCGCACGGAGACCACCGCCCGGCCCGGCCGGTGGCGGTCGAGCACCGACACCGCCTCGTCGGCGAGCTTGGCAAGGGCGTCCGGCGAGAAGGCGGCGAGGTCCTCGGCCGGCGGGCGCGCGAACAGGAGCGGCGCCAGCCGCGCCCCGGCCCCGCCCTCGGGCAGGTGCGCCAGGGCGCCGGTGATGATCCGGGTCTTGGTCGGGTTCGGCTCGGTCGCCATGCGGATCCCCTCGGGAAGAACTGCCTGCCGGGGCGCTAAACCGGCCCCATGCGAATCATCTCATCGGCCCGTGACGGGACCATGAGGGACCCGCCGGGGCAACCTCCCTTATAGGGCGGCACGACCGCAAGTCGCCCGGCGGGCCGCCGGCTCGTATTGCTCTCGCCACGCTTTTGCGCGAGGGTCCGGCCATGACGAACCGCCCCGACGACCACGCCCGGCAGGCCGAGGCCGAGGCCATCCTGCGCCGCGTCCGGCAGGAGACCGACCCCCAGACCGGCGCGGCGGCCGAAAGCATGTCGCGCGGGCTGCGCCGCCACTTCTGGGCGGGCGACGCCGATCCGGCCGACCGGATGGAGGTGATCGGCACGCGCATCGGGCGGCTTGCCGGCCTTCTCGCCTTCTTCGCCCTCGCGATCGGCCTCGCCGTCCAGCTCTCGTCCCCCTGATCGGCGCCGATGTCCTCTTCCGTTTCCTCCCCCGGCGGGGACAAGCCTGCCGTCCTGTCGATCTCCAGCCACGTCGCGCGCGGCACGGTGGGCAACCGGGCCGTGGTGTTCGCGCTGGAGTCGCTCGGGCATCCCGTCTGGTCGGTGCCGACCGTGACGCTGCCCTGGCATCCCGGCCACGGGCCGGCGACGCGCATCGTGCCGGACGAGGCGGCGTTCTCCGCCTTTGTCGACGATCTTGCCCGCGCGCCCTGGCTCGGCGAGGTCGGGGCCGTGATCACGGGCTATTTCGGCGCCGCCCATCAGGTGGAGCCCGCCGCGCGGCTGGTGGATGCCGTGCGGCGGGCGAACCCGAAGGCTCTCTACCTCTGCGATCCTGTCGTCGGCGACGGCGGGGAGGGGGGCGGGCGCCTCTACCAGCCGGCCGAGACGGTGGCCGCCATTCGCGACCTGCTTGTCCCTCGCGCCGACATCGCGACGCCCAACCGCTTCGAGCTGGAATTCCTGACCGGGCTCGAATTCTCCACCAACGACCACCTGATCGAGGCGGCGAGCGCGCTGGGGCCGGCCCAGGTCGTCGTCACCTCGGCCTTTCCGCTCCTGCGCGGGGGGATCGGCAATCTCCTGGTCGCCGACGGGATGGCGATGCTGGCCGAGCACCGGCGCATCGAGGGCGTGCCCAACGGGCTCGGCGACCTCACCGGCGCCGTGTTCCTCGCCCGCATCCTTTCGGGCGCCACCGGCGAGAAGGCGCTCCAGGGGACCACGGCCGCCGTGTTCGAGATCCTCGCCCGCACCACCAAGCGAGGCAAGGACGAGCTGACGCTGGAAACCGACACCGACAGCCTGAGGACCCCCATGGCCATGGTCCAGATGCGCCGCCTGGCACCGGCGGGGGGCGGTCGGCGCGCTTGAGGACCCTTGTCGGCATCGACGGCTGCCGGCGCGGCTGGGCGGCGGCGATCGAGCACGGCGACGGGCGTGCGGAGCTGCGCGTCTTTCCCGACTTCGCGGCCCTCATCGCCGCCGTTCCGGAGGATGCGCTCGTCGTCGTGGACATGCCGATCGGCCTGCCGGAGCGGATCGACGGCCCGGGGCGGGCGGCCGAGGCGGCGGTGCGGCCGCTTCTCGGGGCTCGGCGGTCGAGCCTGTTTCCGATCCCGGCGCGCGGCGCGGTGGAGGCCTGGGACGGCCCGCATGCCGGGGAGGCGGCGCGGGGGGCGGCGCACGCGCGCGCCTCGGCCCTTGCTCGTGCGGCCTCCGAGCCGCCGCGCGGCGTGTCGCGCCAGGGCTTCATGCTGTTTCCCAAGATCCTGGAGATCGACCGGCTCCTGCGGGCCGACCCGGCGCTGTGCGGCCGTGTCCTGGAAAGCCACCCGGAGGCGGCCTTCGCGGTCCTGAACGGCGGCCGGGCGATGGCGTCTGCCAAGAAGGCCGGCGGGCGGCCGCAGGGGGCGGGCCTTGGAGAGCGGCGGGCGCTGCTCGTCCGCCTGGGCGTGCCCGCCGCGCTGATCGACGCGCCCCGTCCGGCGGGCGTCGGCGAGGACGACCGCCTCGACGCCTGCGCGATGCTTCTCGTCGCGCGGTCCGTGGCGACGGCGCGCGCGCGGCCCTTTCCCGATCCTCCGGCGCGCGACGCCCACGGCATTCCGATCGCGATCTGGCTGCCCCGTCCGGACCTGTGCAGTGCGGAAGAAATTGGTCTAGAAGCGTTGCAAACCAGCGACGGAGCGACGATGCCCCTTCTCCCCGATGCCCTCGTGTCCGGCTACCGCAGCTTCGTGCAGGGCCGCTATCTTCAGGAAACGCAGACCTACCGGGCGCTCGCCCGCGACGGCCAGACGCCGGAGACCATGGTGATCGCCTGCTGCGACTCGCGCGCGGCGCCCGAGACGATCTTCGGTGCGGGGGCGGGCCAGCTCTTCGTCGCGCGCAACGTCGCCAACCTCGTGCCGCCCTACAACCCGGACGGCGAGTTCCACGGCACCTCGGCGGCGCTGGAATTCGCGGTCCAGGCGCTCAAGGTGAAGAACATCGTGGTGATGGGCCACGGCCGCTGCGGCGGCATCAAGGCGGCGCTGACTTCCGACGCCGAGCCGCTCTCGCCGGGCGACTTCATCGGCAAGTGGATGAGCATCCTCCAGCCGGTGGCCGAGACGGTGGCCTCCAACGAGCTGATGACGCCGAGCGAGCGCCAGACGGCGCTGGAGCGGATCTCCATCCGCACCTCGATCGCGAACCTCCGGACCTTCCCCTACATCGCCGCGCGCGAAGAGGCGGGCGAGCTCAGCCTCCATGGCGCCTGGTTCGACATCTCCACCGCCGAACTCTGGGCGATGGACCCCGAGACCGGCGACTTCCAGCGCCCCCTGGTGGACGTGGAAGACGCCGTGATCTGAGGCGGCTCCGGGCCCTACTCCGCCGGCACCGGCGAGGCGTCCAGGGCCTCGATCGTGCCGCCGCGGTTGTAGGCGGCCTCGTCGAGGATCCCCTGGCGCTTGGCGACGATGGTCGGCACCAGCGCCTGACCCGCGACGTTGACCGCCGTGCGGCCCATGTCGAGGATCGGGTCGATGGCGAGCAGGAGGCCGACGCCTTCGAGCGGCAGGCCGAGGGTGGAGAGCGTCAGCGTCAGCATCACGGTGGCGCCCGTCAGGCCTGCCGTCGCCGCCGAGCCGACCACGGCCACGAAGACGATCAGGAGATAGTCCTCGATCCCGAGCGGCACCCCGAAGAACTGGGCGACGAAGATCGCGGAGATCGCGGGGTAGATGGAGGCGCAGCCGTCCATCTTGGTGGTTGAGCCGAGCGGCACGGCGAAGCTCGAATATTCGCGCGGCACGCCGAGGCTCTTCTCCGTCACCCGCTCGGTGATCGGCATGGTGCCGATGGAGGAGCGCGACACGAAGGCGAACTGGATCGCCGGCCAGGCGCCCTGGAAGTATCGCAAGGGGCTGAGGCCGTGGGCGAGGAGCAGGGCGGGGTAGACCACGAAGAGCACCAGCGCGAGGCCGACATAGATCGCCACCGCATAGGTGCCGAGCTGGGCCAGCGTCTCCCAGCCGTAGACCGCGACCGCGTTGCCGAGGAGGCCGACGGTCGCGATCGGGGTCAGGCGGATGATCCACCAGAGCACCTTGTGCACGACCTTCAGGAAGGACCGGTTGAAGGCGAGGAACGGCTCGGCCGCCTCGCCGACCTTCAGCGCCGCGACGCCGACCGCGATCGAGATCACGAGGATCTGCAGGACGTTGAAGTTGAGGCTGGTCGAGGCGCCGCCCTCGCGAAGGCTCGTGGACGCCTGGAGGCCGAGGATGTTGGAGGGGATCAGCCCGGTCAGGAAGTCGAGCCAGGAGCCGGAGCGGGCCGGGGCGCTCGCCGCCTCGCGCGCGACGGACGTCGAGAGGCCCGGCTGGAAGACGAGCCCCAGCGCGATGCCGATCAGGACCGCGATCAAGGCGGTGATCGCGAACCAGAGAAGCGTCTGCCAGACGAGGCGCGCGGCGTTGTCGAGCGCGCGAAGGTTGGCGATGGAGGCGACGATCGCGGTGAAGACGAGCACCGGCACCACCGTGCGCAGCAGCGACACGAAGGAGGAGCCGACGGTGGACAGGGTCTGTGTGAGCCAGTTCGGCCCGTCCGCACCCGGCCCCATGGAGCGGGCCACGAGGCCGAGCACGATGCCGAGCACCAGCGCGACCAGGATCTGGAAGCCGAAATTCGTCCAGAGCGGCTTCGTCGGCCGGGACGGCGAGGGGGGGGCGGCTTGAGCGGCCATCGGGAAACTCCGGAAGGGACGGCGGCCTTCGAGGCCGGCGCGGATGGGCTCTATCTAGGGCCGGGCCAGCGCCGCGCCGAAGCATGAGCGTGTCGCGCGGCAGACCATAAGGGAAACATTCTTTCGCGCGCGGGAATTCCGGCATCGGTGTGTCGGCGTGGCGCGCCGGACACAGGACCGGGGACGGCGGCGGCTTTTGCGGGCGCTCGGCTTGCGAAACATGGTAAACACCCTTTCTACAGCCAGTGATGCGGACGACGCGCGAGTGCCGCGCGACAACGAAAGACGGGGAACGGGGATGACCCAGATGATCAGAACGGGCTTGGGCCTTGCGGCGCTCGTGGCCCTGGCGGGCTGCCAGTCGGCCGCGCCGAGCTTCGGCGGCGGCAATGTCGGCGGCCCGGCGCCGCTGCGCCCCGCCCCGACGGGCCAGGTCTATTCCAATCAGCTTCCCCCGCCGCCCCCGCCGCCCGCCGCGCCCGTGACCCCGCCGCCCACGCCGCCGGCCGACGCGAGCGCCGCGAGCCAGACGCCGGCCCCGACCCAGACCGCCTCCAATGCACCCGTCACCCGCGAGGGGCTGGTCGGCGCGTGGCGCGTGTCGTCGGGCGGCGGCAACTGCCAGATCTTCATGGCGCTCACCCAGTGGACCGGCGGCTATCGCGCCGCCTCGCGCGGCTGCCCCGGCCAGGTCGCCGACGTCTCGGCCTGGGACGTTTCGGGCAGCCAGGTTCTCCTGAAGGACTCCAGCGGCTCCACCGTTGCCACGCTGAGCAACACCGGCGGGACCCGCTACGAGGGCACCACCAGCGGCGGCCAGTCCGTCAGCCTCTACCGCTGATCCGCAGGCCCGGCGCCGCGACCGTTCGCGGCGCCGGCTCTCGGCCGGCCGGACGCGCGGCCCCGGCCGTCGCTCCCCTGCCGAAACGCGGCCGCCCGGCGCGTCCATTTCCAGAAGGTCTCGTGTCATGCCGCATCAAGGCTACGGCTCAGTCGGGTCCGAGCGCGGTCCGGTGCGCGCCGAGCTGGCACGGCGGGTGGGATCGGGGCGGTTGCGCGAGGATGCGGTGCAGGCCGGCGTCGCAGACCGCCTGGATCGGCTGGGGCGCGAGCTGAAGGCGGCGGCGCTGCCGGCCAAATCCAGCGCGCTCGGCTGGCTCTTCGGCCGGCGCGAACGGCCCCCCGCGCCGCGCGGCGTCTATATCCACGGCTCGGTCGGGCGCGGCAAGTCCATGCTGATGGACCTCTTCTTCGACACGGCGCCGGTCGAACAGAAGCGCCGCCTGCACTTCCACGAGTTCATGGCCGAGATGCACGGGCGCATCAACGCCCACCGCACGGCGGTGAAGGCGGGCGAGGCCAAGGGCGACGATCCGATCGGGCCGGTGGCCGAGACGGTCGCCGCCGAGACGCGGCTTCTGTGCTTCGACGAGTTCACCGTCACCGACATCGCCGACGCGATGATCCTGTCGCGCCTCTTCGACGCCCTGTTCGCCCGCGGGCTGACGCTGGTCGCGACGTCCAACGTCGCGCCGGACGATCTCTACCGCAACGGGCTGAACCGGCCGCTCTTCCTGCCCTTCGTCGACACGTTGAAGGCGCATACCGACATCCTGTTCCTCGACGCGCCGACCGACTACCGGATGGAGACGATCGGCGCGGGCGACCTTTATGTCACTCCGCTGGGGCCTGAGGCCGAGCGGCGCATGGACGCGCTCTGGCGCTCGATCCTGGCAGGCGCGGCCGAGGCCCCGGAGACGCTGCCCTTTCGCGGACGCTCGATCGCGGTGCCGCGCGCGGGCGCCGGGGCGGCGCGCTTCTCCTTCGCCGACCTCTGCTCCAGGCCGCTCGGCGCCGCCGACTTCCTGGCGCTCGCAGCCCGCTACCATACGCTGATGGTGGACGGGGTGCCGGTGATCGGGGCAGGGGAGAGAAACGAAGCCAAGCGGTTCATCCTTCTCGTCGACACGCTCTACGACGCGCACCGGCGCATCGTCGTCTCGGCCGCCGCGCCCGCCGAGGATCTCTACCGAGCCCCGAGCGGCACGGAGGCCTTCGAGTTCGACCGCACGGTCTCGCGCCTGATCGAAATGCGCTCGGACGCCTATCTGGAGGAGGCCGAACGCCGCCGCGCGGCGGCGGGAACGGCCGCCGACGCGCCCGGCGCGTGAAAATTTTCCGACAAGGCCGGTCCGCGGCACACCGTTGGAATCATGGCCGGAACCGATTGACGCTTACGTAATCCCCGCATAGCCTAACCGGTTGAATTTGTTCGACGTGGCGCGCGGCCATTGCGCGCGGCGGCCGGTCGGGCTATCCCCCTGCCCGACACGAGGGAAACCCGAGCCCGCCCCATCGCACCGGGGCGGTTCGGAATCCGCCCTTGTCCGGGGGGCCGCAGCGTCCGCCGCTTTTTCGGGAAACCAGGGCGTCCGATGACGAGAACCCTTCCGCCTCTCACGCCTTCGCGCCCGTTCGCGGCGCCGGGCGCGTGGACGGACGGGCAGCCCTGCGCCCCGACCCATTCTCCTTCGTCCCTCGCACCCATCCGAGACGGGAAGCTTTCATGAACATCCACGAGTATCAGGCCAAGCAGGTCCTCAAGGGCTTCGGCGCCCCGGTCGCCTCGGGCGTCGCGATCACCAGCGCCTCCGAGGCCGAGGCCGCCGCCCGGCAGCTCCCCGGCCCGCTCTATGTCGTGAAGTCGCAGATCCATGCCGGCGGTCGCGGCAAGGGCAAGTTCAAGGAACTGGGCCCCGACGCCAAGGGCGGCGTGCGCCTGGCCAAGTCCGTCGAGGAAGCCGTAGCCCACGCGACGGAGATGCTTGGGCATACGCTCGTCACCGCCCAGACGGGCGATGCCGGCAAGCAGGTGAACCGCCTCTACATCGAGGACGGCGCCGACATCGCCCGCGAGCTCTACTGCTCGCTGCTCGTCGACCGCTCGGTCGGCCGCGTCGCCTTCGTGGTCTCGACGGAAGGCGGCATGGACATCGAGGCGGTCGCTCACGACACGCCGGAGAAGATCATCACCGTCGCGATCGACCCGGAGACGGGCGTCACCGACGCGGACGTTGCCAGGATCTCGGACGCCTACGGCCTCGAGGGTGCCGCCCGTGAGGACGCCAAGTCCCTCTTCCCGGCGCTCTACAAGGCCTTCACCGACAAGGACATGGCGCTCCTCGAGGTGAACCCCTTGATCGTCATGACCGACGGCCACCTCCGGGTGCTGGATGCGAAGGTCTCCTTCGACGGCAACGCGCTGTTCCGCCACGACGACATGAAGGCGCTGCGCGACGAGACCGAGGAGGACGCCAAGGAGATCGAGGCCTCCGAGTGGGACCTCGCCTATGTCGCGCTCGACGGCAACATCGGCTGCATGGTCAACGGCGCCGGTCTCGCCATGGCGACGATGGACATCATCAAGCTCTACGGCAAGGAGCCGGCGAACTTCTGCGACGTCGGCGGCGGCGCGTCGAAGGAAAAGGTCGCGGCGGCCTTCAAGATCATCACGGCCGATCCGGCGGTGCAGGGCATCCTCATCAACATCTTCGGCGGCATCATGCGCTGCGACGTGATCGCGGAAGGCGTGGTCGCGGCGGTGAAGGAAGTCGGCCTCAAGGTTCCGCTTGTCGTGCGCCTCGAAGGCACGAATGTCGACCTCGGCAAGAAGATCCTCAACGAGAGCGGCCTCGCCATCACGGCCGCCGACGACCTCGACGACGCCGCGCAGAAGATCGTGGCGGCGGTCAAGTAACCGCGCCGTTCTCTCGCCCGTCGATCCCTTTTCCGGAGTCTAAAGAAGACACCATGTCCATCCTCGTCGATAAGAACACCAAGGTCCTCGTCCAGGGCCTGACCGGCAAGACCGGCACCTTCCACACCGAGCAGGCGCTCGCCTACTACGGCACCAAGATGGTGGGCGGCATCCACCCGAAGAAGGGCGGCGAGAGCTGGTCTTCGGGCGTCGACGGCACCTCGCTACCGATCTTCGCGTCCGTCGCCGAGGCGCGCGAGCGCACCGGCGCCGACGCCTCGGTCATCTACGTGCCCCCGGCGGGCGCCGCCGACGCCATCATCGAGGCGATCGAGGCCGAAGTGCCCTTCATCGTCTGCATCACGGAAGGCATTCCGGTGCTCGACATGGTGCGCGTCAAGGCGCGCCTGGAGAAGTCGAAGTCGCGCCTTCTCGGCCCGAACTGCCCGGGTATCCTGACGCCCGAGGAGTGCAAGATCGGCATCATGCCGGGCTCGATCTTCAAGAAGGGCAATGTCGGCATCGTCTCGCGCTCCGGCACCCTGACCTACGAGGCGGTGTTCCAGACCACCAACGAGGGCCTGGGCCAGACCACGGCCGTCGGCATCGGCGGCGATCCGGTCAAGGGCACCGAGTTCATCGACGTCCTCGAGATGTTCCTCGCCGACGACGAGACCCAGTCGATCATCATGATCGGCGAGATCGGCGGCTCGGCCGAGGAGGACGCCGCGCAGTTCCTGATCGACGAGGCCAAGCGCGGCCGCAAGAAGCCGATGGCCGGCTTCATCGCGGGCCGCACGGCGCCCAAGGGCCGCACCATGGGCCATGCCGGCGCGGTGGTCTCGGGCGGCAAGGGCGACGCGGAATCCAAGATCGCGGCCATGGAAAGCGCCGGGATCAAGGTTTCGCCCTCGCCGGCCCGCCTCGGCAAGACGCTGGTGGAAGTGCTCAAGGGCTGAAAACCACCGGTTTGCGGGCGCGATCATTCGATTTTTAACGATCGCGCCCCTATCTGGCCGGAATGATACGAAATGCCAGCCGCGCGGCGTTCCGGCCCGCGCGGCCGCCCCGTCTTCGGGGTGTCGACGAGCCGAACGCGTTCGAGTGAGCGGCGGAGAGCCTGACGCCTCCGCCTCCGATCATCTTTCAGGGAGACGGCGTCCGCGAAACGGCGGGGGCCGCTTTGTCATCATCATGGCACGCAATCCGGCGAACGAGACCTTCGCGGCGACCTCCTTCCTCTACGGCGGCAATGCCGACTACATCGAAACGCTGGCCGCCGCCTACGAGCGCGACCCGTCGTCGGTGCCGGCCGAGTGGCGCGCCTTCTTCGGCGAGGTCGCCGACGACAAGGCGACCGTCGTCAAGAACGCCGAAGGGCCGTCCTGGACGAAGTCCAACTGGCCGGTGACGCCGAACGGCGAACTCGTCGCCGCGCTCGACGGCAACTGGGGCGAGGCGGAGATCCGCGTCGAGAAGAAGCTGCGCGACAAGGCGGCGGCCGCCGCGCCCAAGGGCGAGGCCCCGTCCGAGGCTGCGATCCTGCAGGCGACGCGCGATTCGGTCCGTGCCCTGATGCTGATCCGCGCCTATCGCGTGCGCGGCCATCTCCACGCCAAGCTCGACCCTCTCGGCCTCGCCGCCCCGGAGGACGACTACAACGAGCTGTCCCCGGAGAACTACGGCTTCACGGAAGCCGATCTCGACCGCCGCATCTTCATCGACAACGTGCTCGGCATGGAGTACGCGACCGTCCGCCAGATGGTCGACATCCTCCAGCGCACCTATTGCGGCACGGTCGGCGTCGAGTTCATGCACATCTCCAACCCTGCCGAGAAGCAGTGGATCCAGGAGCGCATGGAAGGCGCGGGCAAGGGCGTCGAGTTCACCGACCAGGGCAAGCGCGCCATCCTCAACAAGCTGATCGAGGCCGAGGGCTTCGAGAAGTTCCTGGACGTCAAGTACAAGGGCACCAAGCGCTTCGGCCTCGACGGCGGCGAGGCGCTGATCCCGGCGCTTGAGCAGATCATCAAGCGCGGCGGCCAGATGGGCCTCAAGGAGATCGTGCTGGGCATGGCCCATCGCGGTCGCCTCAACGTGCTCGCCCAGGTCATGGGCAAGCCGCGCCGCGCCATCTTCCACGAGTTCAAGGGCGGCTCCTACAAGCCGGAAGACGTCGAGGGCTCGGGCGACGTCAAGTACCATCTCGGCGCCTCGGCGGACCGCGAGTTCGACAACAACTCCGTCCACCTGTCGCTGACGGCCAACCCGTCGCATCTGGAGATCGTCAACCCGGTCGTCATGGGCAAGGCGCGCGCCAAGCAGGACCAGCTCGGCGGCGGTCGCACCCGCACCGAGGTCGTGCCGCAGGAAGTGCGCAACCAGGTCCTGCCGCTCCTCATCCACGGCGACGCGGCCTTCGCCGGCCAGGGGGTCGTCGCCGAGTGCTTCGGCCTGTCGGGCCTCAAGGGCCACCGCGTCGGCGGCACCCTGCACTTCATCATCAACAACCAGATCGGCTTCACCACCAATCCGCGCTTCTCGCGCTCCTCGCCCTACCCGTCGGACGTCGCGAAGATGGTCGAGGCGCCGATCTTCCACGTCAACGGCGACGACCCGGAAGCCGTGACCTACGCCGCGAAGATCGCCATCGAATACCGGCAGACCTTCCACAAGCCGGTGGTGGTGGACATGTTCTGCTACCGCCGCTTCGGCCACAACGAAGGCGACGAGCCCGGCTTCACGCAGCCGATCATGTACCGCAAGATCCGCGAGCATAAGACGACGCTCGAGATCTACACCAAGCGCCTCGTCGAGGCGGGCGTCCTGACCGAGGCCGACGTCGAGGCGCGCAAGGCGGAGTTCCGCACGCAGCTCGACGGCGAGTACGACGCCGGCCAGAGCTACAACCCGAACAAGGCCGACTGGCTGGACGGCGCCTGGTCGGGCCTGCGCCGCGCCGACGACGAGGACGAGCAGCGCCGCGGCACGACCGGCGTGCCGGTCAAGACGCTGAAGGAGCTAGGCCAGAAGCTGACCGAGGTGCCGGAGGGCTTCGAGGTCCACAAGACCATCGGCCGCTTCCTCGACAACCGCGCCAAGGCGATCGAAACCGGTGAGAACCTCGACTGGGCGACCGGCGAGGCGCTGGCCTTCGCCTCGCTTCTGGCCGAAGGCACGCCGATCCGTCTGTCGGGCCAGGATTCGGAGCGCGGCACCTTCTCGCAGCGCCACTCGGTCCTCTACGACCAGCGCGACGAAAGCCGCTACATCCCGCTGTCCCACCTCGTGAAGGGGCAGGCCAATTACGAGGTCATCAACTCGATGCTCTCGGAAGAGGCCGTGCTCGGCTTCGAATACGGATACAGCCTAGCCGAGCCGAACGCGCTGACGCTCTGGGAAGCCCAGTTCGGCGACTTCGTGAACGGCGCGCAGGTCGTCATCGACCAGTTCATCTCTAGCGGAGAGGCCAAGTGGCTGCGCATGTCGGGCCTCGTGATGCTCTTGCCGCACGGCTACGAGGGGCAGGGGCCGGAGCACTCCTCCGCGCGCCTCGAACGCTTCCTCCAGGCCTGCGCCCAGGACAACATGCAGGTCGCCAACTGCACGACGCCGGCCAACTACTTCCACATCCTGCGCCGGCAGATGAAGCGCGACTTCCGCAAGCCCCTGATCCTGATGACGCCGAAGTCCCTCCTCCGCCACAAGCGCGCGACCTCGGACCTGTCGGAACTCGCCGGCGACACGACGTTCCACCGTCTCCTGTGGGACGACGCCGAGATGAAGCCAAACTCGGTCTCGGTGAAGCTCAAGAAGGACAAGGACATCCGCCGCGTCGTGCTGTGCACCGGCAAGGTCTATTACGACCTTCTGGAGGAGCGCGAGAAGCGCGGCATCGACGACATCTATCTCCTGCGCGTCGAGCAGCTCTATCCGTTCCCGGCGAAGGCCCTGATCAACGAGCTGTCGCGCTTCCGCCAAGCCGAGATCGTCTGGTGCCAGGAGGAGCCCAAGAACATGGGCGCCTGGAGCTTCATCGAGCCCTATCTCGAATGGGTGCTCGACCGGATCGGCACGGAAAAGCGCCGGGCGCGCTATGCCGGGCGCCAGGCCGCGGCTTCGCCCGCCGTCGGCACCATGTCCAAGCACATCGCCCAGCTCGAAGCCTTCCTGGAGGAAGCGCTGGGGAACGCGGCGGCCTGACGGCCGCCTCGCCCGCCCTTTCCCCCGACACCCTTTTCAGATGAGATCCCGATGAGCACCGAAGTCAAAGTCCCCACCCTTGGCGAATCCGTCACCGAGGCCACGATCGGCCAGTGGTTCAAGAAGGCGGGCGACACCGTCGCGCAGGACGAGACGATCGCCGAGCTGGAGACCGACAAGGTCACGGTCGAGGTCCCGGCGCCGGCTGCCGGCGTCCTGTCGGAGATCCTCGTCAAGGAAGGCGAGACGGTCGAGGTCGGCGCGCTGATCGCGATGATCGGCGAGGGTGCGGCCGGCGGCGCCTCGGCGCCCAAGGCCGACGCGCCGAAGGCGGAGACGCCCAAGGCCCCCGAGCCGGCCGCGACGCAAGGCTACGGCAACGCCTCCACGGCCCCGGCGGCCCCCGCCGGCAACGGTGGCGGCACGAGCCCGGCTCCGTCGGCCGCCAAGCTGATGGCCGAGAAGGGCCTCCAGGCCTCGGACGTCGAAGGTTCGGGCAAGCGCGGCCAGGTGCTGAAGGGCGACGTCATCGACGCCATCGCCAAGGGCTCGTCGGCCCCGGCGCAGGCCAAGGCGCCCGCCGCCCCGCGCCCGGCCTCCTCGGCCGACGACGCGAGCCGCGAAGAGCGCGTGCGCATGACCAAGCTCCGCCAGACCATCGCGCGCCGCCTCAAGGACGCGCAGGACACGGCGGCGATGCTGACCACCTTCAACGAGGTGGACATGTCGGCGGTCATGTCGCTGCGCGCCAAGTACAAGGACATCTTCGAGAAGAAGCATGGCGTGAAGCTCGGCTTCATGGGCTTCTTCACCAAGGCGATCACCCACGCCCTGAAGGAGATCCCGGCGGTGAACGCCGAGATCGACGGCACCGACATCATCTACAAGAACTACGCCCATGTCGGCATGGCCGTCGGCACGGACAAGGGCCTCGTGGTGCCGGTCATCCGCGACGCCGACCAGATGTCGATCGCCGAGATCGAGAAGGAGCTCGGGCGTCTGGCCAAGCTCGCGCGCGACGGCCAGCTCACCATGGCCGACATGCAGGGCGGCACGTTCACGATCACCAACGGCGGCGTCTACGGCTCGCTGATGTCGACGCCGATCCTGAACGCGCCGCAGTCGGGCATCCTCGGCATGCACAAGATCCAGGAACGTCCGATGGTCGTCGGCGGCCAGATCGTGATCCGCCCGATGATGTATCTCGCGCTGTCCTACGATCACCGGATCGTCGACGGCAAGGAAGCCGTGACCTTCCTCGTGCGGGTCAAGGACTCGCTGGAGGACCCGGAGCGTCTGGTCCTCGACCTCTAAAGACAACGCGGGCGCCGGCGGCTCGTCCCTCGGCGCCCGTCCCCATGATCGGACGGTCTGCCGAAATCCGCCCAGCGGAATGTTTCACGTGGAACAGTCCCCGGGAGCCGAGTTGAGCCGGGAGCTTCTCCAACCCGCCACCGGGCAAGCCACCATCGCCTTTACGATGCCAACGGGAGACTTACGCCATGTCTGAGCGGGTCATGATCGTCACGGGAGGCTCGCGCGGGATCGGGGCCGCGACCGCGCGGCTCGCCGGCGCGGCGGGCTACACGGTGCTCGTCAACTACGCCGCCAATGCCGAGGCCGCCGAGAGCGTGGCGGCCGAGATCCGTGCGGCCGGCGCGCAGGCGGAAACGGTGCGCGGCGACGTCGGCTCGGAAGCGGACGTGCTCGCGATCTTCGCGGCCGCCGACCGGTTGGGCCGCCTTGCGGTCCTCGTCAACAACGCGGGCGTCGTGGACCAGCCGGCGACTGTCGCCGACATGGATCTGCAGCGCCTCGAGCGCATGTTCCGCATCAACACGATCGGCTCGATCCTCTGCGCCCGGGAGGCCGTGCGCCGCATGGCCACGGGGCGCAGCGGGCAGGGCGGTGTCATCGTCAACCTGACCTCGGCCGCGGCCAAGCTCGGCGCGGCGGGCCAGTATGTCGACTATGCCGCCGCCAAGGGCGCGATCGACAGCTTCACCATCGGCCTTGCAAAGGAAGTGGCCGCGGAGGGCGTGCGCGTCTGCGCCGTGCGTCCCGGCATCATCGAGACCGACATCCACGCCTCCGGCGGCCTGCCGAACCGCGTCGCCGAGATGACACCCGGCCTTCCCATGCGCCGGCCCGGCAGCGCCGAGGAGGTCGCCCGCGCGATCCTGTGGCTCGCATCGGACGACGCCACCTATTCCACCGGCACGATCCTCGACGTGTCCGGCGGACGGGCGATCCTGCCGTGAGGCCCTTGTTTCCTTCCGCGCTTCCCGTTCCAAGTGCTCCGGCAGGAGAGGCGGCACCCGCCTCGCAGCCAAGGCTCGGGCACCCATGACATCCCTCCCTACCGAACTCGCCCTTCTCGGCTGGTCCGTCGTCCTCCTCGTCGCCCAGATCATGCTGCAGGGGCGGCTGGCGACCCAGGAACGGGGGCTCGACTGGAACGCCGGCCCGCGCGACGGCGAGGCCAAGCCGCTGGGTGAGAAGGCCGGCCGCGCGGCGCGGTCGCTGGCGAACTTCCAGGAAACCTATCCCGCCTTCGTGGCGCTCGCGCTCGGCCTTGCCGTGTCGGGGCGCACCGGCGGGATCGGCGAGGCGGGCGCGATCCTCTGGTTCGTCGCGCGCATCGTCTACGTGCCCCTCTATCTCTTCGGCGTGCGATACGTGCGCAGCCTGGCATGGGCGGCCTCGATGCTCGGCCTCCTCCTGATGCTCATCCGCTTCCTCTAGACAGTCCCAACTTCGAGAAGACCCGACATCATGTCCGACACCTCCTCCTTCGATCTCGTCGTCATCGGCTCCGGCCCCGGCGGCTATGTCGGCGCCATCAAGGCCGCCCAGCTCGGCCTGAAAGTGGCCGTGGTGGAGAAGCGCCAGACCTACGGCGGCACCTGCCTCAATGTCGGCTGCATCCCGTCCAAGGCCCTGCTCCATGCCTCGGAGATGTTCGCGGAAGCCGGCCATTCCTTCGCCGACCTCGGCATCAAGGTGGCGCCCGAGCTCGACCTGCCGACCATGCTCGGCCACAAGGACAAGACGGTGAAGGCCAATGTCGACGGCGTCGCCTTCCTGTTCCGCAAGAACAAGATCGAGGGCATCACTGGCACGGGGCGCATCGTCAAGGCGGGCGAGGTCGAGGTGACGGGCGCGGACGGCGCCAAGCGCACGCTCGCCACCAAGGCCATCTGCATCGCCACCGGGTCCGAAGTCGCCGGCATTCCGGGCCTCGACGTCGCCTTCGACGGCCAGACGATCGTCTCGTCCGACCACGCGATCGCGCTCTCGAAGGTTCCGGCCTCGATGGTCGTCGTCGGCGGCGGCGTGATCGGCCTCGAGCTCGGCTCGGTCTGGTCGCGCCTCGGCGCCCGCGTCACGGTGGTGGAGTATCTCGACAAGATCCTTGGGCCGATGGACGGCGAGGTGTCCACCCAGTTCCAGAAGCTCCTCGTGAAGCAGGGCTTCACCTTCAAGCTCGGCGCCAAGGTGACCGCCGTCGCCAAGACGGAATCGGGCGCCTCGGTCACCTTCGAGCCGGCCAAGGGCGGCGCGGCCGAGACGCTGGAGGCCGAGGTCGTGCTGATCGCGACGGGCCGCCGCCCCTTCACCGAAGGGCTCGGCCTCGACGAGGCGGGCGTCGCGCGCGACAAGGCGGGCCGGGTCGAGATCGACGCGCACTATCAGACCAGCGTGCCCGGCATCTACGCGATCGGCGACGTCGTGAAAGGACCGATGCTGGCCCACAAGGCCGAGGACGAGGGCATCGCGCTCGCCGAGATCCTGGCCGGCCAGGCGGGCCACGTGAACTACGGCGTCATTCCTTCGGTGGTCTACACCTCGCCCGAGATCGCCTCCGTCGGCAAGACGGAAGAGGAGCTGAAGGCGGAAGGCGTCGACTACAAGGTCGGCAAGTTCCCCTTCATGGCGAACGGGCGCGCGCGCGCCATGCTCCAGACCGACGGCTTCGTGAAGGTTCTGACCGACGCGCGGACCGACAAGGTGCTCGGCGGCCATATCGTCGGCTTCGGCGCGGGCGACATGATCGCCGAGATCGCGGTCCTGATGGAGTTCGGCGGCTCGGCCGAGGATCTGGCGCGCACCTGCCACGCCCATCCCACGATGTCGGAAGCCGTGCGCGAGGCCGCCTTCGCCGCCTTCGCCAAGCCGATCCACGTCTGACCGGATCGGCGATCCTACTCCAAGCAAAAGGGGCGGCGCATCCGGTGCGCCGCCCCTTTTCGTTCGTCAGGCGTTGCCGCCGGCCCAGAAGCCCTGGTCGAGGGGAAGCCGGGCGATCTCGTGACGCTCGCCGTCGAGCACGCGGGCATGGTCGCCCCAGTCGTCGGCGAATCCCGAGCGCGTCAGCACCTCGCGCACCGCGCCCACCGCCTGCTGGTCCGTCACCGCGTTGATCGCGTCGTGAAACGGCCCCGGCACCCAGGCCGACCCGTCCACCCGTCCCGTTTCGATCCGGTATCGCGACATCCGTTCATCCTCCCGAGATGGATCACGACGGGAGTGTGAACCCATCGGACGGCCCTGTCACCTTTCGAATCCGTCAGGAGCGCCGTCCCTCGACGCAGCGGCGATAGGCCCGCTCGCCGTCCCGCTCGGCCTGAACGCGCGCCAGGGCGTTGGAGCCGAAGCCGTCGCGCGCGTCCGACAGGTTCTCGTAGGTGTTGCGCGCCGTCTGGTCGGCGTAATTGTCGCAGCCCGGCCGCACGGGCGGACGGTAGGACGCCGGCGCAAGGCCGATCGGCGGGCCGGACACCGGACCATCGACGGCGGTGCAGCCGGTCAGGAGAAGAAGGGCGACAAGAGGAAGCGCAGCGCGCATGGGGAAACCTCCGCGCCGCCGTGCCGCGCGAAACGCGCGGGAAGCCGGCGGCCTGATCATCCCCCCTCAACTCGGCCCCCGCGCCCTGCGTTCCCGGCAATCCCGTCAGGCGGTTCTCAGTCCGCCCGCGTCACGGTCCAGCCGGTCCGGCGCAGTCCCTCGACGAGGCCGGTCTCGCCCGGCAGGTGGAGGGCGCCGACGGCCACGAACCGGCCGCCCTTGGCCAGAATCGGCCGGAGCCGCTCGGCCATCAGCGCGTTGCGGCGATGGACCACGCGGTCCTCGAAGGCCTGGGTGACGGCGAGCGAGGACGCCTCGTCCGTTCCGGACGGCAGGGCGCGCTCGGTGGCCGGGCCGATCAGGGCGATCCGGCCGTCGAGATAGAGCGCGATCATGGTCTCGAAGATGTCGGGCAGCCGGTCGGCGAGTTCGACGGTCGCCACGAGATTGTCGGCCTGGAGGTCGAGCGGCATGGAGGCGAGAGCCTCCAACTGCTCGGCGGCCGATTCCAGCCCCTCCAGCTCAAGCCCTTCGCCTTTCGCCCGCTCGGCGATGGCGACGTCGAGCACCTTGGCGCCGCCCGCCGTCCGCTTCACCTCGCAGTCCGGCATCATCAGCCCGGCCGCCACGAACCAAGGCTGGAGGCGGGCGACGGCGGCGGCCGGCGTGCCGCGCGCTTCGAGAAGCGGCAGGACGTCGGCCATGCCGTCCGGCCCGACCACCTCGGCCAGGGTGTGGCCGGGCGGCAGGATGGTAAGGTCGGCGCGCGACAGGAGCGTCGCGGCCATGCGCTGCGGGTCGAGGATGTCGGTGGTCTCGATCACGACGCCCCGTGCCTGCGCCAGCGCGGCCTCGGCCGCCGCCGGCAGCGCGAGGATGCGCGGGTCCGACAGGTGCATGGTGCCGAACAGGAAGGAAGGGGCGAGCCCTTCGCGCTCGATCCGGTAGAGGCGCCCTTCGCCGTTGATCGTGGAGGCGGCCTCGCGCACGAGGTCGGGCATAGCGCCCTTGGCCTCGAGGTCCGGCAGGAGGCTGCGCCCCTGCGTGCAGGCGAGCGCGGCGGGACGTTCCTGGACGGCTGCCGGACGCTCCTGCAAAGCTGCCGGACGCTCCTGCGCGTCCGCCGCCGAGACCGCGGCAGCGAGCAGGAGCGCGATGCAGACGGCGAGCGGAAACAGGTGCGGCAGCGCCGAGAGGATCAGCGGCAGGGCGCTGCGCAAGGGGCGTTTCGTCATCGGACCTCGGGTCCCGCGATCGTCGGGTCGGCCGGCACGGCGCCGGGCGGGATGCATGTCTAGCGGCAAAATCCGACGAAATGCTGAAGGCGGCGGCCGTGATACGGCGGGTCAGCCCGCGCGGGCGCGCCGGGCGCGGGGATGGGCGTCCTCGAAGGCCTGGAGCAGCCGCACCCCGTCCACCGCGGTGTAGATCTGCGTCGAGGACAGGGAGGCGTGGCCGAGGAGGTCCTGGATGGTGCGCAGGTCTCCGCCCTTGGCGAGGAGATGTGTCGCGAAGGAATGGCGCAGCGCGTGGGGCGTCGCGGACGAGGGAAGGCCGAGGAGCCCGCGCAGCCGCGCCATCTCGGCCTGCACGATCTGCGGGCGCAGCGGCCCGCCCCGCGCGCCGCGGAACAGCGGCTCGCCGGCGGCGAGATCGAAGGGGCAGAGCCGGCGATACTCGGCCACGGCCTGCGTCACGGCCGGCAGGAGCGGCACCAGGCGCTGCTTGCGCCCCTTGCCGGTGATGGTCATCGAACGCGCCGTCTCGTCGCGCAGCGCGTCGCCTTCGAGCCCGAGCGCCTCCGAGATGCGCAACCCGCAGCCGTAGAGGAGGGTCAGCACGGCGACGTTGCGCGCCGCGATCCAGGGCTCGGACGCCATGGCGCCGGCTTCCTCCGTCACGGCCAGCGCGTCGGCGACGGGCAGGGGGCGCGGCAACGACTTGGGTTGCTTCGGCGCGCGCATGGCGGCGGGACCGGCCGAGGAGGCCAGGCCCTCGCGCTCCAGGAAGCGCACGAAGGAGCGGATGCCCGAGAGGATGCGGTTGAGGCTGCGCGGCCCGATCCCCTCGCGCCGCCGCTCGGCGAGAAAGGCGCGCAGGTCGATCGCCGACAGGGCGGCGAGGTCGCCGGGCTCGGCCGGTCGTCCGTGGTAGCGGCCGAGGAACTGCAGGAACTGACGCACGTCCCGCTCGTAGGCGTCGATCGTCAGCCTGGCCCCGTGGCGCTCGACGCCCAGCCGATCGAGCCAGGCGGCCTTGAGGGCGAGGAGCGGAGCGGTGGCGGAGACGAGGAGGGGCTCGGACATGGGCGGGGTCTCGTGGTTCGCTCGAACAGGACCACCTCACCGCCGAGAGGTAAAGGGAGCGTTGCGGCTGGACGAAACACCGCCCCGGCCCATTTCGCCGAGAGCGCCCCGGCAAGGTTGCCGTGGCCCCGAGATCCAAGCCGCCGCCCTCGCGCGGCGCAGAGAAGGGAAGAAGATCCATGAAACGTCATGCCACCGCTATCTGGAACGGCGCGCTCGCGGACGGTCGCGGCACGCTGACCACCCAGTCCGGCGCCCTCGACGCCCACGGCTATTCCTTCAAGGCCCGCTTCGAGGACGAGAGCGGCAAGTCGGGCACCAATCCGGAAGAGCTGCTGGCGGCGGCCCACGCGGGCTGCTTCGCCATGCAGCTCTCGCACTTCCTCGCCGAGAACGGCACGCCGGCGGACGAACTCAAGGCGCGCGCCGTGGTAAGCGTCGAGCAGGCCGACGGCGGGTTCGAGGTCCGCTCCTCGAAGATCACGCTGGAAGCGCGCGTGCCCGGCATCGAGGACGGCACGTTCCAGCAACTCGCCGACAAGGCGAAGGCCGGCTGCCCGATCTCCAAGGCGCTGGGCGCCATCGAGGTGAGCCTCGACGCCAAGCTCGTCTGACGCGAAAGGCCGCGGGTCCGCTCGTCTGCGGACCTGTCCGGTCACTCCGGGCGCCGCTTGCGTCCGTAGAGTTCCAGCCGGTGGAACACGATCTCGTAGCCGAGCGATCGCGCCACCTCGTCCTGCAGCGCCTCGATCCGGTCGGACGAGAACTCGATCACATCGCCCGTGTCGATGTCGATCAGGTGGTCGTGGTGCTCGCCGTCCGCCTGTTCGAAACGTGAGGGACCGTTGCCGAAGGCATGGCGGTGGATCGCTCCCTTCTCCTCCAGGAGTCGCATCGTCCGATAGACGGTCGACAGGGAGATGGAGGGGTCGACCGCCGAGGCCCGGCGGAAGATCTCGAGCGCGTCGGGATGATCGGGGTGCTCGCGCAGGATGGCGATGATCGTGCGGCGCGGACGGGTGATGCGCACGCCCGCCTCGCGCAGGAGCGTCTCGTAGTCCGGCGGCACCGGGCCGGGCGGCGAAGGGCGGGTCGTCGTCATGGCCGCTTCTTAGCGGATCGGCGGGGGCGGGAAAACGGGGCAGGCACGGGGAAGGGGAACGTCGGCATCCCCGGCGCCCGAAAACCCCTCGCCGAGTCTCCGCTGGGGAAAGATTCGGGACCGATTCCGTCCGGCGTATCGAAGCTCTGACAGGCAGCTGACGGATAGCCCACACGACAAGGCGTTGATACCGCGACGATTTCCCAT
>NZ_JAPZDS010000014.1 GCF_029813115.1 Aureimonas sp. SK2 | reverse complement strand
ACCCTCTATGTCGACCTCATGACCAAGTACGGGCCTCCAGGGTCGGCCTCGAACGGCTTCAACGAGAACCTCTCGCTGTTCGGCCAGGGCAAGTGCGGCATGTGGATGGACGCCACCGTGGCGGCCTCCTTCGTGACCGATCCGAAGCAGAGCCAGGTCGCCGACAAGGTCGGCTTCGCCCCGGCGCCCTGCGGCGTGGCGAACTGCCCGAACGAGGGCGCGAACTGGCTCTGGGCGTGGTCGCTCGCGATCCCCGCTTCGTCGCAGAAGAAGGAAGCCGCCGAGACCTTCATCTCCTGGGCGACCTCCAAGGCCTATGCCGAGCTCGTCGCCTCCAAGGAAGGCTGGGCCAACGTGCCTCCCGGCACGCGCTCCTCGCTCTACGCCAACGAGAACTACACGAAGGCCGCGCCCTTCGCCGCCCAGACGCTCGCCGCGATCAACAAGGCCGATCCGTCGATGGGACCGGACAAGCCCTATGTCGGCCTGCAGTTCGCCGCGATCCCCGAGTTCCAGGGTCTCGGCACGGCGGTCGGCCAGGTGATGGCCGCCGCGCTCTCCGGACAGCAGAGCGTCGACCAGGCGCTCGCCGCCGCGCAGGCCCAGGCGACGCGCGAGATGACCCGCGCCGGCTACATCAAGTAGGCGGTATCGGCTCCCCGGCGCCGGCCGGGGAGTCCCGCATCCGGCTGCAGGGGCGTGGCTCATGAGAGCCGCGCCGCATCCGTTTTCCCCCGCGAATTCCAGCGCCGTCCGAGCCAGCGCAGCCGGCTCCTGCTATGGTCGGCGACCCGAGCGGCCCCTTTCGGAGCGATCCCATGGCGACAACGCATACGCGGTCCGCGGCCCGCCTGATGATGGCCCCGTCCGTCATCGCGCTCTTCATCTGGATGATCGTGCCGCTGGCGCTGACGCTGTGGTTCTCGACGCTCCGCTACACGTTCTACGATCCGTTGACGCCCTTCATCGGGATCGAGAACTACACCTACTTCCTCAGCGACCCGCGCTTCATCAGCGCGTTCCAGAACACGCTGATTCTGGTCGGCGGAGTTCTCTGCATCACCGTCATCGGCGGCACTCTGATCGCGCTCCTCCTCGACCAGCAGTTCTTCGGCCAGTCGCCCGTGCGCCTTCTGGTGCTCGCCCCGTTCTTCGTCATGCCGACAGTCGCCGCGTTGGTCTGGAAGAACATGATGATGAACCCCGTCTACGGCGTCATCGCCCAAGGTCTTGCCGCCATCGGCCTGCCGCCGGTCGACTGGCTGACCAACTATCCGTTGCTGTCGATCATCATCATCGTCGCCTGGCAGTGGCTGCCCTTCGCGACGCTCATCCTTCTCACCTCGCTCCAGTCGCTGTCGGAGGATCAGAAGGAGGCGGCCGAAATGGACGGGGCGAAGGCCCTGTCGATTTTCTGGTACATCACCCTGCCTCACATGAAGCGCGCCATCACCGTGGTGATCCTGATCCAGACGATCTTCCTCCTGTCGGTCTACGCCGAAATCTTCGTGACCACCGGCGGCGGCGTATCCTCCTCGAACCTGCCGTTCCTGATCGCCTCGATCATCTCGCTGGAAGGCGATGTCGGCACGGCGTCGGCGGGCGGCATCGTGGCCGTCGTGCTCGCCAACATCGTCTCGATCTTTCTCGTGCGCCTCGTCGGCAAGAATCTGGAGGCCTGATCCATGGCGCGTCGCGTTTCCACCCAGCGCAAGATCGGCATGACGGTGCTCGCCTGGGCCGTCGGTCTCCTGATCTTCTTCCCGATTCTCTGGACGGTGCTGACCTCGTTCAAGAGCGAGCTCGACGCCATCTCGATCCCGCCGAAGTTCCTGTTCTTCGACTGGACGACGGAGAACTACCAGGCGATCCAGGAGCAGCGGAACTATTTCGCCTTCCTGATGAACTCGGTCTACCTGGCGCTCGGCTCGACCGCGCTCGGTCTCGTCTTCGCCATTCCCGCCGCCTGGGCGATGGCTTTCTCGCCGACGCCCAAGACGCGCGGCGTGCTCCTGTGGATGCTCTCCACCAAGATGATGCCGGCCGTGGGCGCTCTGGTGCCGGTGACGATCCTGTTCCGCAATTTCGGTCTGCTCGACTCGCGCCTCGGCCTGATCGTGATCCTGTTCCTGATCAACCTGCCGATCATCGTGTGGATGCTCTACACCTACTTCAAGGAGATCCCCGGCGAGATCCTGGAGGCAGCGCGCATGGACGGGGCGAACCTTCGGCAGGAGCTCTTCCGCGTTCTGGCGCCGATGGCGCTGCCGGGCATCGCCTCGACAGTGCTCCTCAACGTCATCCTCGCGTGGAACGAAGCCTTCTGGACGCTGCTGCTGACGACAACGAACGCCGCGCCGCTCACCGCCTTCATCGCCTCGTTCTCCAGCCCGCAGGGCAATTTCTACGCCAAGCTTTCGGCGGCCTCGACGCTTGCGATCGCGCCGATCCTCATCATCGGCTGGTTCTCCCAGAAGCAGCTCGTCCGCGGCCTGACCTTCGGCGCCGTGAAGTAAGAAGCCATTCCGGGAGCAGCGACATGAGTGCCATCACCCTCAAGAACGTGTCCAAGCGCTTCGGCGAGGCGGTCATCATTCCGGGTCTCGACCTCGAGATCCGGGACGGCGAGTTCGTCGTCTTCGTCGGCCCGTCGGGCTGCGGCAAGTCCACGCTTCTGCGCCTGATCGCCGGGCTGGAGGACGTGTCCGGCGGCACGATCGTGATCGACGGGAAGGATGTGACGGAAGCGCCGCCCGCCAAGCGCGGGCTGGCCATGGTGTTCCAGTCCTACGCGCTCTATCCGCACATGAGCGTCGCCGCCAATATCGGCTTCCCGCTCAAGATGGCGGGGATGGACAAAGCGGCGATCGAGAAGAAGGTGCAGGGCGCCGCCGCGACCCTCAATCTTACCGATTACCTGAACCGGCGGCCGCGCGAGCTATCCGGCGGCCAGCGCCAGCGCGTGGCGATCGGGCGCGCGATCGTGCGCGAGCCCAAGGGCTTCCTGTTCGACGAGCCGCTGTCGAACCTCGACGCCGCGCTGCGCGTCAACATGCGGCTGGAGATTTCCGAACTGCACGCGCAGCTCAAGACGACCATGATCTACGTCACTCACGACCAGGTCGAGGCGATGACGATGGCCGACAAGATCGTGGTACTGAACCGCGGCAACATCGAGCAGGTCGGCTCGCCGCTCGACCTCTATACCAACCCGCGCAACCTCTTCGTGGCCGGCTTCATCGGCTCGCCGAAGATGAACTTCCTGTCGGGCGCCTACGCGGCCCAGAACGGGGCAGCCACCGTCGGCGTGCGCCCGGAACACCTCACGCTGTCCACCACGGGCGGCGCGCTGCGGGGCACGGCAGGAGTCTCGGAGCATCTCGGCTCCGACACCTTCGTCCATGTGAAGATGGATTCGGGTGAGATGGTCACGGCCCGTTCTCCGGGCGACTTCCGCGTCGGCCACGGCGACCCGGTCTGGCTGACGCCGGAGGACGGGCGCATGCACAAGTTCGACGCGCAGGGGATGGCGCTGCGCTGAACGGGCGGCGCGCGCCGACCCGCCGGGTCAACCGGTCGTTAACCCGGGAGGATCTGGAACGATTTCAATTCCTCCCGAAACGTGAGACATGCTGCAGCCAGTTGCATATCTGACGAGACAGTTCGATTGACCGTGACTTTCCAGGCTGACGGCGAAACCCGGCATTCCGTCGTTGCCATCATCGCGCTCTACAACGGCGCGGAATTCATCGAGCGTTCCGTCCGGACGGTTCTGGCGCAGACGCGGCAGCCCGACGAGTTCATCGTCGTGGACGACGGCTCGACGGACGAGGGGCCGGCCATCGTGCGCCGCCTCGCGGAGGAGTTTCCCTCCATCCGTCTCCTGTCCAAGGAGAACGGGGGGCAATCCTCGGCGCGAAATTTTGCGGTCGCCAATTCCAGCAGCACGCTAATCGCACTGCTCGACCAGGACGACGGCTGGTACCCCAACCATATTGCCGAGCTGATCAAGCCTTTCGAGGCAGGGGAGCATTTCAAGCTCGGTTGGGTCTACAGCGATCTCGACGAGTGCGATCGGTTCGGCCGGATGCGCAACCGGTGCATGCTGCGCCTGATGCGGCAGGAGCATCCGAAGACGCAGCTGTCGCGATGCCTGGCCGACGACATGTTCGTGTTGCCCTCGGCGTCGCTGATCCTGCGCGAAGCGTTCGAGGACGTCGGCCGGTTCGACGACCGCCTCAGCGGCTACGAGGACGACGATCTGTTCGTCCGCCTGTTCTACGCCGGCTGGGATAACGTCTTCCTACCGCAAGCATTGTCTTATTGGTGCATCTACACGGGCTCGACGTCCTATTCGCCGAGGATGGCACGCTCGCGGATGATCTACTTCGAAAAGCTCCACGAGGCATTCGACAATTCAGACATGCCGACGTTGCCCCAGTGGAAGCCGATCATCGCCAAGCGCTTCTATCTTACGGTGCTCAGCGAAATGCACCGCGCGACCCTCCTCGACAACGAGGAACTGTATCAACGGTCCGTGGACGACATCTACAAGATCATTCCGTTTCTGCCGCTGCCCATGCGACGGCGCGCCAATGTGCGCATGTCAGTCATGCGATCCTACAAGTTTTCCCGGTTGCTTCGACGCCTCGGAATCTTCGGGCTGCTTCGGGCCGGGCGCAATCTTGCGTCCCGTCGCCCGTAGGTCCGATCGCTTCGAAGCGCCTGTATGCGGCGATCAGGGAGCTTCTCCGACCTGATCCGGTACCGGCGACGCCTCATCCTTTTTGGAGCCGCTCAACGAGCCCTGGTAGGCTTCGAGCACCTCGTCGATGCCGCCGTACATGCGCATGCGACCGTGCTCCATCCAGAGCGCGGTGGTGCACCACTGCCGCAAGAGTTCGTCGGAATGCGAGGCGATCACGAGCAGGCCCGCTTCGCCGATGAAGGAGCGCATGCGCTCCTTGGCCTGCTGCAGGAACGCCGCATCGCCGGCGCCGATTCCTTCGTCGATCAGGAGGATCTCAGGCCGGATCGCCGTCGAGACCGCGAAGGCGAGGCGGGTCGCCATGCCCGTGGAATAGGTGCGCAGGGGCATGTCGAGGAAGGCGCCGAGGTCCGAGACGGCGCCGATCTCGTCCATGCGCTGGCGGATCTCCGACCTGGAGAAGCCGAGGAGGCGCCCGCGCAGGATAATGTTGTCCCAGCCCGTGGCGTCCGGATCCATGCCGAAGGCGAGGTCGAACATTGGCGCCACGTCGCCCTGGACCGCCACGCGCCCGCTGGTCGGGGCGTAGATGCCGGCCATGACGCGCAGGATGGTCGACTTGCCGGCGCCGTTGTGGCCGACGAGGCCGATTCGCGTGCCGTGTTCGAGCTGGAGCGTCAGCCCGTCGATCGCCCGAACGCTCATGCGCTTGGTGTCGCGTGGGCTGATCTGCCCGCCGGTCGCGGCCGAGATGATGTTGTTCTTGAAGGAACGGTTGGTGGCGTTGAACACCGGGATGTCCACGCTGACGTTCTGGAAGGCGATGGAGGCCATGTCGGTCAGGCCCAATAGGCGATGCGGGCGCGATAGCGCGCGAAGAACAGGACGGCGACGGTCCCCATCACGATCGTCATGCCGATGCAGGCCAGCCAGTTCTGCAGGAGCGCCGGATTGCCGAGCAGCGGATCGCGCAGGATCTCGATCAGATGGTAGAACGGGTTGATCGACAGGAGCACGGCGCGGTCGGGCAGCATGTGCGCGCTCCACAGGATCGGCGACATGAAGAAGACGACCTGAACCACGCTCGCGATGATCAGCGGAATGTCGCGGAAACGCGCGCAGAGCGGCCCGAGGATCATGCCGGCGAAGACCCCGTTGAGGATCAGGAGCGCGAGCGCGGGCAGGAACAGGAGCCCCGTCATGCCCGGCCAGATGCCGAAGATGATGGCCACCAGGATGTAGATGACGAAGTTGTGCAGGAAGGTCAGGACCTGCCGCCACACGAACTGGAAGATGTAGACGCTGAGCGGCATGCGCACCTGGCGCACGGAGGCCGCGGCCGAGGAGTAGATCTCGCAGGCGCCGTTGATGAGGCCGGCGATCAGGCCCCACATGATGAAGCCGATGGCCAGGAAGGGCAGGTAGGTGCTGATGTCCTGCCGGAAGATCTGCGAGTAGAGGACGCCGAGGCCCGCGACCATCACGCCCATCGAGAGCGTGAGCCAGAGCGGGCCGAGGATCGAGCGGCTGTAGTGCTTCTTGACGTCGCGCCAGCCGAGAAACAGCCAGAGTTCGTGCAGCCGCAGTCCGGCCACGAAGTCCTCGCGGGCCGAGCGGAGCATGGCCGCGCGGTCCTGATGACCGTCGGTGACCCAGGTCCGGGCGCTGGTGGCTGCTTTCACGTCGATTCCGTCCTTCACGTCGCGTCCGTGCGGCGGGCCGCACGAGGCCCGGTCCACCCGGGGCCGACCCGTCGCCCGGTCGGTCGCGCGTCCTGATACCGCGTGCGCGGTCAGGCGCACAAGTCGCGATGCCGCGCCTATTCGCGCGACTGTTTGGCGAGCTTCTGGAGGTAGACGCCGTAGGTGCTCTTGCCGAGCTCCTTGCCGAGGCGCTCGAGCTGGTCGGCGTCGATAAAGCCGAGATTGAAGGCGATCTCCTCGGGGCAGGCGATCTTGAAACCCTGGCGGTGCTCCAGGGTCCGCACGAACTCCGCCGCTTCGAGGAGGCTGTCGGGCGTGCCGGTGTCGAGCCAGGCGAAGCCGCGGCCCATGCACTGGACGCTGAGCGAGCCTTCTTCCAGGTAGATCCGGTTGAGATCGGTGATCTCCAGCTCGCCGCGGGGCGAGGGCTTCAGCGAGCGGGCGAGCTCCGACGCGCGGCCGTCGTAGAAGTAGAGGCCCGTCACCGCCCAGTTGGAGGCGGGGTTGGCCGGCTTCTCCTCGATCGTCCGGGCACTGCCCTGCCGGTCGAAGGACACGACGCCGTACCGCTCGGGATCGTTGACATGGTAGGCGAAGACGCTGGCGCCCGTGGTCTTGGCCGTCGCGGCGCGCAGCAGCTCGGGCAGCCCGTGGCCGTAGAAGAGGTTGTCGCCCAGCACCAGCGCCGAAGGCTCGCCCGCCACGAACTCCTCGCCGATCAGGTAGGCCTGCGCGAGGCCGTCCGGGCTCGGCTGCTCGGCATAGGAGAAGGACACGCCCCAGCGCTCGCCCGAGCCGAGCAGCGCCTGGAAGCGCGGCAGGTCGTGCGGGGTCGAGATGATCAGGATGTCGCGTATGCCGGCCAGGAGAAGCGTGGACAGCGGGTAGTAGATCATCGGCTTGTCGTAGACGGGCAGGAGCTGCTTGGAAGCCGTCAGCGTCATCGGGTGCAGGCGCGTGCCGCTGCCCCCGGCCAGGATGATTCCCTTCATAAGCGATTGCCTTTCCCGAATGCGGCCTGCCCGATCTTGGGGCGGTTGTGTATCCCCAGACGTGGCAACTTGCCAGTTCGTTCTCACATCTCGGGAAGGGTCGTCCCTTGCGGGCGGTGCCGCGATGACGCAAAAGCGTGCCGATTTCATCGAAGCGCTGGAGCGCGACATGCTCGACGTCCGAAAGCTGGACATCCCGGAGGTTCTCGAGATCACGCCGCGCAAGTTCGGCGACGACCGGGGCTTCTTCTCCGAAACCTTCAACCGCGGTCGGCTCGCCGAGAACGGCGTCGACATCGACTGGATGCAGGACAACCAGTCTTATTCGGCCGAGCCCTTCACGCTGCGCGGCCTGCACTACCAGGAGCCGCCCTTCGCGCAGGACAAGCTGGTGCGCGTTCTGCGCGGGCGGATCCTCGACGTGGCGGTCGACATCCGCCGGGGCTCGCCGACCTTCGCGAAATGGGTGGCGCTGGAGCTTTCGGCCGAGGCGTTCAACCAGATCCTGGTGCCGGCCGGCTTCGCCCACGGCTTCCTGACGCTGGAGCCGCATACGGAGGTCTTCTACAAGGTGTCGGCTTCCTATAGCGGCCAGCACGACCGCTCGATCCGCTTCGACGATCCGGACTTCGCGATCGACTGGCCGCTCGGCGGCCGCAGCCCGGTCCTCTCGGCCAAGGACGAGGCGGCGCCGCGTCTTGCCGACATCCAGACGCCCTTCGTCTACGGGGAGAGTGCCAAGTGAAGATCCTCGTCACCGGCGGCGCCGGCTTCATCGGCTCGGCGGTCTGCCGCCACCTCATCCGGGATACGGAGCACAGCGTCGTCAACCTCGACAAGCTGACCTATGCGGCGAGCCTGACGTCGTTGGCCTCGATCGAGAACGACCCGCGCTATCGCTTCGTGAAGGGCGACATCCTCGACCGCGCCTTCGTCGCCGAGCTTCTGGCGACGGAAGAGGTCGATGCGATCATGCATCTGGCCGCCGAGAGCCATGTCGACCGCTCGATCGACGGGCCAGGCGACTTCATGCAGACCAACATCGTCGGCACCTACGAGCTCCTGGAAGCCGCGCGCGCCTACTGGTCCTCCCTGTCGGGCGCGAAGAAGGACGGGTTCCGCTTCCACCACATCTCGACCGACGAGGTGTACGGCGACCTGCCGCTGGACGACAGCCTCTTCACCGAGGAGACCCCTTACGCGCCGTCCTCGCCCTATTCGGCGTCCAAGGCCGCGTCCGATCACCTCGCCATGGCTTGGTTCCACACCTACCACATGCCGGTGGTGCTCTCGAACTGCTCCAACAACTACGGCCCCTACCACTTCCCCGAGAAGCTGATCCCGCTGATCATCCTCAACGGGTTGGAGGGCAAGCGCCTGCCGGTCTATGGCAAGGGCGAGAACGTGCGCGACTGGCTCTATGTCGACGATCACGCGCGCGCGCTGGCGCTCGTCGCCACCAAAGGCGAGGCGGGCCGCTCCTACAATATCGGCGGGCGCAACGAGCGCTCCAACCTCGAAGTGGTCGAGACGATCTGCGACACGCTGGATCGGCTCTCACCGCTTCCCGACGGAAGCCCGCGCCGCGCGCTGATCGACTTCGTCACCGATCGGCCGGGCCACGACCTGCGCTACGCGATCGACGCGACCCGCATCGAGACCGAACTCGGCTGGCGGGCAGAGGAGACGTTCGACACGGGCCTGGAGAAGACCATCCGCTGGTATCTCGACAATCCCGACTGGTGGCGGCCGATCCGCGAGAAGCGCTATGCCGGCCAGCGCCTCGGGGCGGTCAGGGCTTGACCGCCGCGCATCTCTCGGCGATGCGGGCGAGGGGATGAGCCGGTGAGCGGCGCGCCGGTCGTCTTCGTCCATGTCCACCATCCCGACGTCTGGGCGGAGATGGCGCGCGAGATCGGCGCCGCATTCGCGCGGCCCTTCGGCCTGGTGCTGACCTGCCGCGACGCGGACATGCCGCTCGCGACCGTCCACAGCCCGCACCTCGCCTTTACCCGCCGCCTCACGGTCGAGAACCGGGGGCGCGACGTCCTGCCCTTCATGAAGGCGCTGCGGGAGACGGGCGACGGGTTCGAGATCGGCCTGAAGCTCCACACCAAGCGCTCGGTGCACCGGGCGGACGGCGACGACTGGCGCCGCTTCCTCACGCGCTCGCTCCTGTCGGGCGAAGGGGAAACGCCGGATGCGTTGGCGGCGATGGAGCGCCTGCCAGCGCTCGGCCTCGTGGCGCCGGAGGCTCATCTCCTGCCGCTGCGCTCGCGCATCGTCCTGAACGGACGGATCACCCGGCGGATGATCGAGGCGATGGGGCTCGGCCTCTCGCTGACAGAGCTGGAAGCGCGCCGCTTCGCCGCCGGCTCCATGTTCTGGTTCCGACGCCAGGCGCTCGCACCCTTCGCCGACCCGGCGCTGGAGCCGCTCTTTGCGCCGGAGCGCGGCCAGTTGGACGGAACGGCCGCCCATGCCGCCGAGCGGCTCTTCGCGGTCGTCGCCGAGCGTCGCGGGTTTGTCGCCGCCGGCACGGAGGCGCTGCCGGCCCTCCAAGGGGCGCAGCCGGATGCGCCGGCGGATAGGCTCCAGGCCCTTGCGGAAGAGGCGGCTGCGGGGTCGCGCAACCCGTTCGTGCTGCCGCTCGCCCGGTTCTGGCAGACATATCCGCTGGCCTTGGTGGCGGCGCATTATCTCTACGTCTATTCGCCCAAGCCTGTCTGGCGCACGGCCCGCGCGCTCTTCAAGCGCTTCACGGTCGATCGCTGAGGGCGAAGCGGTCGAGGACCCGCAGCACCTCGATCGACTGGCGCATTGGCATGACCGGGCTGTCCGTCTCGCCGGCCGCGAGCAGCTCGGCGAAATGATCCACCTGATACTGCAGACCGGTCCCTTCGTAGAGCGTCGGAACCCGGCGCTCGCGCAGCGGCCGCGTCAGCGCCTTCAAGGCGGGAAGGGCGCCGCGTAGCCCATGTCGGACGGCGGGCAAGGGAGGTGCGCTTTCGGCATCCGGCCGAACGGCGGGCGACGCCGTTCGGATCGAGAGGGACGGGGGGCAGAGGAAGGGCGCCTGGAGCCCAAGGCGGCCGGATGCTCCCGTCACCACCGCGTCGTTCCGTCCCTCGGCCAGAAACCCAAAACCGAGCGTCGCGACCGCTTCCCGGTAGGTCAACACCAAGCCGCCCGCCATGGGCACGCCGTTCGGCGCCCGCACCACGCCATGCGAGACCTCGCCCGGCGTGCCGAGGAGATGAAAGGCGAGCGAGAGCGGATAGACGCCGAGGTCGAGATGCGCCCCGCCGCCCTGCGCCGGATCGAACAGTCGGCTTCGCGGATCGAAGGCATTGGGATAGGACAGATGGGCGTCGAGCCCGCGCAAGGGGCCGATCCGCCCCGCGTCCACGAGCCGCTTGGCGGCCCGCACGCCCGGCGTGAAGCGCATCCACAGGGCTTCCATGCAAAGAACCCCGGCGCACGCCGCGGCCTCCGCGATCTCCTCCGCCTCGGCGGCGGATGCGGCCAGCGGCTTTTCCACCAGGACCGCCTTGCCGGCGGCGATGGCGGCCAGCGCATGGTCGCGGTGCTGCGCGGTCGGGCTGGCGACGTAGACCGCGTGAACCGCCGGGTCCGCCAGCACGGCGTCCAGCGCATCGCCCGTCACGCCGACGCCGAGCCCGGCCGCGAAGGCGCGGGCGCGGGCCGGATCGCGCGAGGCGACGGCCTTGATGCGGCCCTGCCGGGAATAGCGGATATCCGAGCAGAAGCGGTGCGCGATCGCGCCGGTTCCGATCACGGCCCAGTTCACGGCGCCCGCCGGATCCATGTCCGGTCAGCTCGGGCTGCGCAGCGTGCCTCGGTGCGTCCCGCGCCGCGCGCGCCGGTCGCGGCTGAAATGCCGGCCGCCGATCACGGTGGCGATTGCGGTCACCCCAAGGATCGCCGCCAGGATCAGGAGCCCGTCGGTGCCGGACATGTGCGTGACGCCCTGCGCGCCCTTCATGCCGAGCCAGCCCGGCGCGAACATGGCCGGCGCCCAGACCACGGCGGAGAGAACGTTGGCGATCTGGAAGCGCTTCTGGTCCATCGCCATCATGCCGGCCACCAGCGGCACGGTAGAGCGGATCGGGCCGAGGAACCGGCCGATGAAGACCGCCCAAAACCCGTAGCGGCGGAAGAAAAGGCGCGTCTTGGCGACGGCGTGGCGGTAGCGCCGCAGCGGCGGGCGATGGACGATGCCGGGGCCGAGCCAACGGCCGAGGAAATAGGAGATGATGTCGCCGACGATGGCGCCGATGGCGGCGGCGATCAAGGTCGCCACCGGGTCGATCACGCCGGTTCCCATCAGGCCGCCGATCAGGAGCATGACCGCCGTCGCCGGAATGACGAGACCGACGAGGACCAGCGACTCGCCCAGGCAGATGAGCGCGACGATCAAGGCCGCCCATCCCGGGTTGGCCTGGATCAGTTCGCCCAGTTGGGAGAGATAAGCCTCCATCACATGCCTGCCATTCGCGAGTGCCGGTCGAGTGCTGCCCGACCATGCGGGCGCGGCGTGTATAAAAGATGACGAGGCGCCACCCTACGACAGGTGGCGCCTCGAAATCGTAAATGTTTCACACGGTTTACGCGGAACGTCAGATTTCCTCGTCGAAGCCGCCGCCGTCGTCGAAGAAGCCGCCCTCGTCCGCTGTCTGCTCCATCGCCGGCTCCTCCGCGGGCGCTCCCGCTTCGGCCGCCTGCGCTTCGCCACCGTCGAACATGCCGGCGATGGCGTTGCCGAGGAGCACGCCGCCGGCGACGCCCATCGCGGTCTGCGCCGCGCCCGCGAGGAACCCGCCGCCGCCGCGTCCGCCCATCATGCCCGGCTGACCCGCCATGCCGGGCTGGCCGCCGGGCATGCCGACGCGGCCCTGCGCGCCCCAAGGGCCGGCCGCCGCTCCCGGTGCACCCATGCCGCGCGGCGCGGCCGCAGGCGCGGCGCGTTGCGGCTCGCCGCCGCCGAACATGCGCGACAGGAAGCCGCCCCCACCTTGGGAAGACGCATAGCGTCCGCTGTCCGCCTGCGCGCGCAGGGCCTCCATCTCGCGCTGCTGGTTCTCCAGCGCCATCTGCTGCATCACGATGGTCTGGGCCATGTAGTAGGGCGCGCCGGGCTGGCGGCTCACCTGCTCCGCTATGAAGCGCTCGGCTTCCGCGTCGCGCTGCGGCATGTCGCGCTCCAGCGTGCCGAGCTTCGAGAACAGGCCTTCGATCGCCTGACGGTCGTTGTTGTCCATGGGTCGGTTCCTCGTTGTCACGAAGGGGCAAGGGCGATCGGCGCGTCGGCGCCGGTTACTCGCGCTCGCCCGTGAAGTTCAGCAGAAGCTGGAAGATGTTGACGAAGTTCAGGAACAGCGAGAGCGCACCGAAGACGGCCATCTTCTGCAGCGACTCCGAGCCGTGGTTCTCGGAATACTGCTCCTTGATCGTCTGCGTGTCCCAAGCGGTCAGGCCGACGAACACGATGATGCCGATCACCGAGATCGCGAACTGGAGCGCTGACGAGCCGACGAAGATGTTGACGATGCTCGCGATGATCACGCCGATCAGGCCCATGATCAGGAGCGAGCCGAACTGCGTCAGGTCGCGCTTGGTCGTGTAGCCGTAGAGGCTGGTCGCGCCGAACATGGCGGCGGCGATGAAGAACGTGTTGGCGATGCTCGCGCCCGTGAAGACCAGGAAGATCGACGAGAGCGACAGGCCCATCACCGCGCAGAACGCCCAGAACAGGGCCTGCGCCGTGCCTGCCGAGATGGCGTGGATCCGGAACGAGAAGAACAGGACGAAGGCCAGCGGCGCCAGCATCACCACCCACTTCAGCGGCGTCTGGAAGATCGGCACGTAGAGCGCCGGCGTGTTGCCCACGGCGAAGGCCACGAGGCCGGTGAGCACGAGGCCGAGGCCCATGTAGTTGAAGACGCGCAGCATGTGCTGGCGCAGGCCCTCGTCGAAGAGCGCCTGGGACTGGTAGGCGCCTGTGTCGCGGACGCCGAACCCCCGGAAGGGCGTGTTCATGGTGTTTCTCCGTTGGAAAAGGGTCAGTAGAGGGTGCGCGACAGGCGTCCCGCCCATTGGCCGAGCCGCGTGCGGTCCGCGCCGGACGAGACCAGCGCATAGGCCACCTCGCCGATCTGCCAGTAGGCCGTGTCGGCCTCGCCGCCGCCGGCGATGCGGGCTTCGGCGACGTCGAAGCCGCCCGGCCGCACCGCATAGAGCGACAGCGTGTCGCCCTCTTCGGTCTTGAGCGTCATCTCGACGCTGGGACCGAAGGTGGAGGGAAAGACCTGCACGTCGCCCACCGTCCACGCGTCCGGAAGGGTCGGCAGGCGGATGGCGGTCGCCGACAGAATCTCGGCCGGATCGAAGCGGCCCGTCTCGGGCTGCGACGACATGCCGGCCCGGAGCTGGCTGGTGAGATGGGCACGCAACGCGTCGTCCACGTAGGGAGGCGGCTGCACGGAGGCGACGCTCTCACGCACGCCGAGCGGCCCGAACTGCGAATGCGCGGCCCAGCCGAAGGCGATCAGGAGACCGAGCGCCGCCACTCGGCCGAGCCGCGGCAGCACGCGTCGGCGCATGCGGGCGGCCTGGAGCCGTCGCGCGGCGTTGGACACGCGCATGCTCGAGCCCCCCTGCGGCTCCGGCAGGGCGAGGCGCAGCTCCGTGGTCGTCCGCAGGTCGGCCATCACCCGCGCCGCCTCGGCCGGATGGTCCGCAAGAAAGCTTTCCACCGCCAGCCGGCGCTCGTCGGGCAACTGCCCGTCGACATAGGCCGACAGGTCGAGCTCGGTGATCGGATCAGGATGACGCGTCATCGGAGCCTCCGCGAGCCCTGAAGCGCACCACGTTGGTGCCCTCGTCCCCGTCCATCGCGCGAAGTTGGGCACGGGCGCGCGACACGCGCGACACCAGCGTGCCGACGGGAATGCCGAGCGCCGCGGCGGCGTCCTCGTAGGGAAGCCCTTCGATCGCCACGAGATGCAGCGCCGCCCGCTGCTCCTCGGGCAGCGACAGGAAGGCGCGGCGCACGTCCTGCAGCCGCAGCGCCATGTCCTGAGAGGCCGGCAGGGCGACGTCCAGGCCGTCCGCCTGCGGAGCCTCGACGCCGGCACGCGTCGCCTGGCGGCGGCGGCGGTCGACGAAGGTGTTGTGCAGGATGGAAAAGAGCCAAGCCCGCGCGTCGCGGCCGGGCCGGAACGTGCGCTCGCCTTCCATCGCCTTCACGAGCGCGTCGTGGACGAGATCCTCCGCGTCGCCGCGATCGCGCGTCAGCGACAACGCGTAGCGCCGCAGAGGCGCGAGCTGTGCGAAGAGATCAGGTGTCTTGGGCGTGTCCCGCATACCCCGATATACGGACGGCCCGCTCGTTCCATCCGGCGCCCCGGCCGATTTCGCGATCACGAAACGGCGAGCGCCGGAGGGAGGCGATCAGCGCAGCGCGTGGATCGCGGCGAACCCGGCTTCGAGGTCGGCCTGGAGATCGGCGACGTCCTCCAGTCCGATCTGGAGGCGGATTACCGGCCCTTCCGTCGGGGCCGTGGCGACCCGGCGGTCCGACAGGTCGACTTCCAGGGCTAGGCTCTCGAACCCGCCCCAGGAATAGCCGAGCCCGAAGATCTCGAGCGCATCGAGGAAGGCCGAGGCCTCCGCCCGTCCGCCGCCGTTCAGCACGAAGCTGAAGAGGCCCGTCGAGCCGCTGAACTGGCGCTTCCAGAGCCCGTGGCCCGGAAAGGAGGGAAGGGCGGGATGGAGAACGCGCGCGACCTCCGGCCGGGTCTCCAGCCAAAGCGCGAGGCTCAGTGCCGCCGTCTCGTGGGCGGCGATGCGCAGGTCCATCGTCTTCAGGCCTCGGAAGACGAGATAGGCGTCCTCCGCCGAGACGTTGATGCCGAGCTGCATCTGCGCGTCGCGCAGCCGCGCGAAGGTCTCGCGCGTCGCCGAGACGCTGCCCATCAGGAGGTCGGAATGGCCGCCGGGATACTTGGTCAGCGCATGGATCGAAAGGTCGACCCCGTGCTCCAGCGGGCGGAAATGGAGCGGCGTCGCCCAGGTGTTGTCGAGCATGCTGACCGCGCCGCCGGCCCGCGCGATGCCCGCCGCCTCGGCGACGTCCAGCATCTCGAACGTGTTGGAGCCTGGCGCTTCCAGAAAGACGACGCGCGTGTTCGGACGCATCAGGTCCCGCAGTCCGGCACCGATCGCGGGGTCGAAATACTCGGTCTCGACGCCCATGCGCTTCAGCATCGTGTCGCAGAAGAGGCGCGTCGGCCCGTAGACGCTGTCCACGACGAGGCAATGGTCGCCGCTGCCGAGGAAGGCGAGGAGCGGCAGCGAGACGGCTGCCAGCCCGGAAGGGACGAGAACCGTTCCGTGCGAGCCCTCCCAGACGTCGATCGCCTCTTCCAACGCCGCGAGCGTCGGCGTCCCGCGCAGCCCGTAGGTGAACTTCTGGGCGCGGCGGCGCATCGTGCCCGTGTCGGGAAACAGGACCGTGGAGCCCCGGACGAGCGGCGGATTCACGAATCCCTGCGACGCGTCGGAATCGTGGCCAGCCTGCAGTCGCTGCGTGCGCGGCTGGAAACCTGCCGGATTTTTGAGATCTCGCGGTGTCAAATTCAGATCATCCTGTGGAATAAGTGCCCAGTTCACGAGCATTTGCCACGCGAAGCTTGGAAAAAAGTGTCAGTCGCTTGACCTGCCCATTCCGATGGCATGTGATCCACGCCGAGGTCTCCTCGCCGGGAATTCGCATCGGACGTTTCGCAGGGAACGCCGGATTCCCTCTTCATATCAGCAACCGGGCGAACTTGAAGGTAATCGGATGAAACTGAAGCTACTGACCGCCGCGCTCTGCCTGTCCGCGTTCGGCGCCGTCACGACCCATGCCTCCGCCGCGACGCTCGACGACACGAAGGCGCGCGGCTCGGTCCGCTGCGGCGTCAACACCGGCCTTCCCGGCTTCGGCTTCCAGAACGACCAGGGCCAGTGGGCCGGCCTCGACGTCGACTACTGCAAGGCGATCGCCGCGGCGATCTTCAACGACCCGTCCAAGGTCGTCTACTCGCCGCTCTCGGCGGTGCAGCGCTTCCCGGCGCTCCAGAACAGCGAAGTCGACGTCCTCGCCCGCAACACGACCTGGACGATGAGCCGCGACACCTCGCTCGGCCTCAAGTTCGCGGGCATCAACTACTACGACGGCCAGGGCTTCATGGTCCGCAAGGAGCTCAACGTGAACTCCGCGCTGCAGCTGTCGGGCGCCACGGTCTGCGTGCAGAGCGGCACCACCACCGAGCTGAACCTTGCCGACTACTTCGCCGCCAACAACATGCAGTACAATCCGGTCGTCATCGAGGCGCAGTCGGACGTCAACACCGCCTATGACAGCGGCCGTTGCGACGTGCTCACCACCGACCAGTCGGGCCTCTACGCCTCGCGCCTCGAACTCGGCACGCCGGACGACCACGTCGTCCTGCCCGAGATCATCTCCAAGGAGCCGCTCGGCCCCGCCGTCCGTCAGGGCGACGACCAGTGGTTCAACGTCGTGAAGTGGACGCACTTCGCGCTGCTGAACGCCGAGGAGCTGGGCGTCACCCAGGCGAATGTCGAGGAGATGAAGAACTCGGCCAATCCCGAGATCCGTCGTCTTCTCGGTGTCGAGGGCACGTTCGGCGCCGACGCCGGCCTGACCAACGACTTCGTGGTCAACATCATCAAGGCCGTCGGCAACTACGGCGAACTGTTCGAGCGCAATGTCGGCACGGGCTCGCCGCTCGGCATCGCCCGCGGTCAGAACGCGCTCTGGACCAAGGGCGGCCTCCAGTACGCCCCGCCGATCCGCTGATCCGTCCGTTCCCATCGGCCTCTGGACCCGTCGCCCTTTAAGGGGCGGCGGGTCCGACCCCTCCAGGACGAAGGACCCTCATGACGGCCAGCATCGACACCGCGCCTCGGGAACCCACGCGCGACTCCGTCTTCACCAACCCCCTGGTGCGCAGCATCGTCATCCAGGTGGTGCTGGTCGCCGCCTTGGCCTTCTTTGTCTGGTGGATCGTCGGCAACACCGCGCAGAACCTCCAGCGCGCCAACATCGCGTCCGGCTTCGGCTTCCTGGATACGCGCGCGGGCTTCGACATCTCCCAGGTGCCGATCGCCTACACCAACAACGCGCCCTACGGCCGCGCTATCCTGGTCGGCATCACCAACACGCTGATCGTCGCAGGCACGGGCATCGTCGCCGCCACGATCCTGGGTTTCCTGATCGGCATCGGCCGCCTGTCGCACAACTTCCTCGTGCGCGGCCTGTGCACGGTCTATGTCGAGACGTTCCGCAACATCCCGACGCTTCTCGTCATCCTCTTCTGGTACTTCGGCGTGCTCTCGGTGTTGCCGCTGCCGCGCAATGCGATCGAGCTGCCGTTCGATTCCTACATTTCCAACCGCGGGCTGCAGACGCCGAAGGCGATCTTCGAGCCGGCGGCCTCGTTCACGCTCTGGGCCTTCCTGTTCGGCATCGTGGCGACGGTCGTGCTGGCGCGCCTCTTCGCCGCCCGGCAGCGCGCCACCGGTCATCGCCCCGGCCTCGTCCTGCCGGCACTCGGGCTGATCCTGGTCCTGCCCCTCGTCGTCTTCGCCCTGTCCGGCTTCCCCGCGACGCTGGACGTGCCGACGCTCGGCACCTTCAACCTCTCCGGCGGCTTCCAGATCCGGCCCGAGTTCCTGGCGATCTTCCTGGCGCTCTCCGTCTATACGGCGGCCTTCATCGCCGAGATCGTTCGCGCGGGCATCCTGTCGGTGTCCAAGGGCCAGAACGAGGCCGCGGCCGCGCTCGGCCTGCGGCGGGGGCAGGCGCTGCGGCTCGTGATCGTGCCGCAGGCGTTCCGGGTGATCATCCCGCCGCTCACCTCGCAGTATCTCAACCTCATCAAGAACTCGTCGCTCGGCCTTGCCATCGGCTATCCCGACCTCGTCGCCGTCGGCTCGACGGTGCTGAACCAGTCGGGCCAGTCGATCGAGGTCGTGGTGATCTGGATGGCCGTCTATCTCGGCATCAGCGTGACGGTCTCGATCCTGATGAACTGGTTCAACCGCCGCATGAAGCTGGTCGAGCGCTGAGGATCGGACGATGGAAGAGCAAGTTTCCCGCTTCGTCGCCCGCGGCCAGATCGAGCCGCTTCCGCCTCCCGCCGGTGAGACCGGCGTATTCGGATCGGTCCGCAAGCACCTCTTCGCGACGCCCTTCGACGCCGCGCTGACGATCGTCTGCGGCTTGGCGATCGCCTATGTCGTCAACGCCCTCGTGCAGTGGGGCATCGTCAACGCGGTGTTCACCGGCTCAGATCGCACGGCGTGCCTTTCGACCGACGGGCGCGAGGTCGGTGCGTGCTGGGCCTTCGTGCGCGCAAAGTTCGACCAGTTCCTCTACGGCACCTATCCGCTGGACCAACGCTGGCGCGTCGATCTCGTCTTCCTCGCCCTGGTGGCGCTGATCGTGCCGATCGCCATCCCCAAGGTGCCCTTCAAGCGCCTCAACGCGGCGCTTCTCTTCCTTCTCTTCCCGCTTGTCGCCCTGGTCATGCTGACCGGGGGCCGGTTCGCCATGTCCGGCTCGGCCATCGGCATCGTCTTCGCCCTCGCCGCGGGGGCCACCATCTTCCTGGCCACCGGGCGCAGCACGACCGTGATGGGCACGATGGCGATGAAGGTCGCCCTCGGCCTCGCGGTCGCGGCCTTCCTCGTGGCGTTCCTGTCCTTCTATGTGAACAGCGGACGGACCCTGTTCCTGTCCTTCCGCTTCGACACGCTGAGCCTTGCCGCCTTCTTCGCCGCGCTGGCCTCCATAGCTCTCGCCGTGTTCGCCACCGTGCGCACGTCCGAAACGGGCTCGAGCCTCCTCGGCCTCGTATTGCCGACGGTGGCGGCGATCGCCTTCGTCCTGATCCTCACCGCCAATTTCGGCCTCCAGTTCGTGCCGACCAATCTCTGGGGCGGCCTCCTGATCACGCTGACGGTAGCGCTCACGGGCATCACGGCGTCCCTTCCGCTCGGTATCCTCCTGGCGCTCGGACGCATGTCCAAGATGCCGGCCGTGCGGCTTCTCTGCGTCGTCTTCATCGAGTTCTGGCGCGGCGTCCCGCTGATCACCGTGCTCTTCATGGCGAACTTCATGCTGCCGCTGTTCCTGCCGAGCGGGGTGAGCTTCAACCAGCTCCTGCGCGTCCTCGTCGGCGTCTCGCTCTTCGCGGCGGCCTACATGGCCGAAGTGATCCGCGGCGGTCTCCAGGCGATCCCGAAGGGGCAGTACGAAGGCGCCGACGCCATGGCGCTGACTTATTGGCAGAAGATGCGGATGATCATCCTCCCGCAGGCCCTGACGCTGGTGATCCCCGGCATCGTCAACACCTTCATCGGCCTCTTCAAGGACACGAGCCTCGTCTACATCATCGGTCTGGCCGACCTCCTCGGGACGATCCGGCGCGGCTTCGGCGATCCGATCTGGATCACGCCGACGACGCCGGCGACCGGTCTCGTGTTCGGCGCCTTCTGCTTCTGGCTCTTCTGCTTCGGCATGTCGCGCTACTCGCTCTTCATCGAGCGGCGTTTGGCGCGCGGACGCAAGCATTGAGCCGCCCTATCCTTCGTCCGGCCCCCGTGCGGGCTGGGCCTTCCCCGTTCCAGCGCGCAGGATTTTGACATGAGCTCTGCTTCCGCAAACCCGGCTCCCCAGTCCTCCGGTCCGGCCATCGAACTCGCCGGCGTCAACAAGTGGTACGGCGAGTTCCACGTGCTGCGCGACATCAACCTGCGCGTCCGGCGCGGCGAGAAGATCGTCGTGTGCGGTCCCTCGGGATCCGGCAAGTCCACCATGATCCGCTGCATCAACCGGCTGGAGGAGCACCAGAAGGGTCGGATCGTGGTCGACGGCGTCGAGCTGACCAACGACCTGAAGAAGATCGACCTGGTGCGCCAGGAGGTCGGCATGGTGTTCCAGCACTTCAATCTCTTCCCGCACCTCACCATCCTCGAGAACTGCACGCTCGCGCCGATCTGGGTGCGCAAGATGCCGAAGAAGAAGGCGGAGGAGGTGGCTATGCACTTCCTCACCCGCGTGCGCATCCCCGAGCAGGCCAACAAGTATCCCGGCCAGCTCTCGGGCGGCCAGCAACAGCGCGTGGCGATCGCGCGTGCGCTCTGCATGCGCCCGAAGGTCATGCTGTTCGACGAGCCGACCTCGGCGCTCGACCCGGAAATGGTCAAGGAAGTGCTCGACACGATGGTCAGCCTCGCCGAGGAGGGCATGACCATGATCTGCGTGACCCACGAGATGGGCTTCGCCCGCCAGGTCGCCGACCGCGTCATCTTCATGGACGCCGGCCAGATCGTGGAGGAGAACGAGCCGAACGCCTTCTTCTCCAACCCGCAGCACGAGCGCACGAAGCTCTTCCTCAGCCAGATCCTGCACTGACCGGGGGCGCCGGACGGCGCGATTGAGATGAGGTTTCGACAAGGCCGGTCTCGCACGCTGCGAGGCCGGCCTTGTTACGTCGCGCGGCGGAACGTCGCGGCTTCCCGGGCGTTGCAACCGGAAGGCATGCCGGAAGCGATCCATGAGCGAGACGAAGCAAGAGCCGAAGGAGCCGGCGATCGTCGCGCCTGCGATCGGCCTGATCAACCGCCAGACCTTTCAGGCGGGGCCGCGCTGGGCGATCACCGGAATCTTCCTGATCCTCTTCTTTGGCGCGCTCTACCTTTCGGCGAGCTTCGTGCTACCAGTCGTCTTCGCGCTGCTCTTCATGCTGGTGCTCAGCCCGGTCGTGCGCTTCGCACAGCGCAAGCTCCATATCTGGCCGCCGCTCACCGCCGCCGTTCTGGTGTTCGGCACCTTTCTGGTCGTGATCGGCGCTTTCTCGTTCCTTACCGGGCCACTGACCGATCTCGCGACCAACGTGCCGCGCTACATCGCGGCGGTGAACGCCGAGGTGGAAACGGTGCGCGAGCGTCTCGGCGCCCTGCGGGGCGCGCGTATCGAAGCGTCCGAGGCCGTCGGCAGCGAGACCCCGACCCAGAGCCCCCAGAGCGTGATCCTCGACGGACCGCAACTCCTCAACAGTGCCGCGCTGATGATCCCCCAGATCGGTGCCAGCATCGCGTTCGCTCTGATCTTCCTGTTCTTCCTCCTGTCGTCCGGCAGTCTCTTCTATCAGAAACTGATCGAGTCCCTGCCGAGGTTCTCCGACAAAAAGCTGGCGCTGACGATCGCGCACGAGATCGAGACCGAACTGTCGCGCTACCTCTTCACCATCACCCTGATCAACGCGGGCCTCGGCGTGGCCGTCGGGACGATGATGTGGATGATCGGTCTGCCCATGGCACCGGTCTTCGGCGTCCTCGCCTTCGCGCTGAACTTCATCCCCTATCTCGGCGCCATCGGCGGCATGGTTCTGGTCGGGCTGGTCGGGCTTGCCGAGACCGGCGATGTGTCCGGCGCCCTCCTGCCCGTGCTGCTCTACTTCTGCGCCACGACGATCGAAGGGCAGTTCGTCACGCCCATCCTCGTGGGCAAGCGCCTGGCGATGAACGCGGCGGCGATCTTTCTGGCGGTGGCCTTCTGGGGCTGGATCTGGGGCGTTGTCGGCATGTTTCTGGCGGTGCCGATCCTAGTCGGCCTGCGCATCGTCGCCGGATACGTCGACAGCCTGACGCCGCTCGCCAACTTCCTGTCGGCGGAACGCCAACCCGTCGGGGAGCGACCCGAGGATGGCGACTGAGAACCTACTCTGACGATAGAGGCCGGGGCGCTCGCGCGCCCCGGCCTGTTCTTTCGGGTCGTCAGTTGGCCTGCGAGGTTTCCACCGGTTTAACCAGCGGCGTGATGCGTCGCAGCGTGACGCGGCGGTTCTCGCGGTTCGCCTCCTGGGTATCGACCTTGAGCTGCTCCTCGCCGTAGCCCTGGGTAACGAGATTTTCGGGGGGGATCTCGAAATACTCCGTCAGGGCCGAGGCGACGGCTTCGGCGCGCCGATCGGAGAGGGCGAGGTTGGCGACGTTGCTGCCGACCGCATCCGTATGCCCTTCGAGAAGGAAGACCTCGCCGGGGTTGCGGTCCACCACGCGCTTCACCGCATCGGCCAGCGCCTGGAGGTTGTTCACCTGGCTCTGCTCGATCTCGGCCGATCCGAACGCGAAGGTGATCGTGTTCAGGTCGATCCGGCGCACCTTGTCGCGGATGCGCGGGCTGCGACGAACCTCGTTGAGCGAATAGATCCGCTCCACGGTTTCCACCGGCGGCGCGACCAGCGTCTCGTAGTAGAGGTCCTCGTCCGGTTCCGACACGTCGACGATGTAGCGGTCCTCGGGGATTTCCAGCCGCAGCGGCGGCAGGTCGGCACCCGCGTCGTAATAGTAGCCGGGGCGGGTGTCGTCCTCGGCATAGGGATCGTAGAACAGCACCGTCTCGCGGCCGTCCACGATCCGTGAACGCTGGATCACGTCGCCGTATTCGTTCTCGATCGTGATGACCTGAACGCCGTTCGGCCGCGTGATCACTTGGCGCGTCAGCCCGCGCGGGAGCTGCTCGTAATAGACCTCGCGCGAATTGCCGACGAGGCGGTCGCTGTCGTCCGAGCGGATGAAGTAGGCCGCTGCGGCGCCGGCCGCCGCGCCCGCGATCCCCGCGCCGACCAGCGAGAGAATGTCGCGGTCGCCGACGCGCTCGATCACCTGCACGTTCTGCGGCAGCGCCACCTGGGGCGGGGCTTCGAGCCGCTGGCCCTGCTCGGCGGTGATCGGGCGAACCTCGATCGGGGTGGCCAGCTGCTGGACGCGCGCGTCGCTGGACGCCACGCCGCCTTCCGGCACCGGCGCGGTCTGGATGTCGGCCGCGACCGGCTGCGGGTTCTCGACCGGCGGAGGCGTGACGGCGCCGGACTGCTGGGCGGCATCCGGTGCGCCCGGCGCAGGCTGGCCGGGCAGGGCGCCTTCCGGCGCGGGTGGTGCCGGCGGCGTGCCGGGCGCCACCGGTGCTCCGTCCGGCGCCCGAAGGGCCGGGTCCGTCGGAGCGGTCGACGGAGCGAGCGGCTCGGCGGGGCTGGCGGCCGGTGACGAAGGCTCGGCGCCGGGGGCCGGCGGCGTCGCGGGCTGGGCCTCGGGTGTCGGAGCGGGCGGTGCGGCAGGCGTTTCCCCGGCGCCGGCGGGTGGTGCAGGTGGCGCTTCAGGCGCGGGGGCAGGGGATGCCGCCGGCTCCGGCGGGGCGGCGGGCGTCTCGGGCGCGGGCGCTTCCGTCGCGGGAGCCGTAGCCGCGCCGTTCGGCAGGTCGTTCTCCGTCCCGGCGTCGGCCGGGAGTTCGGCGGGATTGCCTACGGGCGCGTCGGCCGGCGGGCCGCTGTCGGGCGCGGCCTGCACCGGCGCGGCAGGCGCTTCGGGCGGCTGGTCTGGTTCGGGCTCGGGCGCCGGGCTCTCGGCCGGCGCAGCGGGCTCGGGCGTCGGCTCCGGTTCGGGAGCGGGCGGCGCTTCGGGTTCGGGGGCTGGGGCGGCTTCCGGCTCCGGGGCCGGACGTTCGGCAGGGGCCTCGGGCTCGGGCGCCGGTGCTGCCTCGGGTTCGGGGGCGGGAGGCGCCTCCGGCTCGGGTGCGCGCTCGGCCGGCGCTTCCGGCGGCGCGTCCTGGATCACGGGCGGCGGTGCTTCCGCATCCTGTGCAAGGGCGGACAACGGGCCGGACATGGCCGTTGAGGCGGCCAATGCCGTCACGGTCAGCAGGCGTCCCGTTCGCTTCAGATTTATCATCGATCGGCCTTTTCGTTACGTCCCTTGCCTTCGCCGGCGCCCGGCGCTCCAGATGACTTTGGATCGCGCAAGACCGGTCGGCGGCAAACTAGGCCGCGTTCGGGCCAAGGGAATGAAAGGCAGGCGGCCGAACGTTCAGATTTCGGAGATCGACGCCCCGTCCTCGGCGCGCCAGTCGTAGAGCCAGGCCAGGTCGCGCCGGAGCGAAGCCGGCGAGCGCAGCGCGAGCGCGGCGTCGCGGGCTAAGGACAAGGGCCGGGGCAGGTGATAGACGCGGCGGTGAAACGCCACCCGCTGCAGCACCTTGCCGAGGCGCGGCGCGCGAAGCGCCTCGTAGCGCGCGAGCGCCTTGGCGCGGCTCGGCGACGCGCCGAGGCAGGCGGCCAGCACGAAGGCGTCCTCGATCGCCATGGCCGCGCCCTGTGCGGCATAGGGCAGCATGGCATGCGCGGCGTCGCCGACGAACGCGACGGGCCGATGGCCGGGCGCGCGCCAACGCGGCTCCACCGTGGACAGCGGCCAGGACCCGAGCGGGCGGGCGCGTTCGATGCTCGCCGCAAGGCGCGGGTCCCAGCCGAGAACGGGGCCGAGCGTCGGATCGGACTCCGGCACGATGATGACGATGTTCTCGCGTCCCGCCTCGTCGATCCGGTAGCGAACGGCGTGCCTGCGGGCGCCCAGCCAGGCCTCGATCGCCGCGGACGGGCTCTCGCCGGGATCGGCCGTGGACGAATAGCGCAGCGCCACGGCGCCGGAGGGGCGTGGCGGCTGAAGCCGAAAATGACTCGCCACGGCCGAGCGGACGCCGTCGGCGGCGATCAGAAGGTCGGCCTCGTCGTGAACCGGACCCGCCGCCGTCTCGAACACGGCGCGGATGCCGCTCGATCCGTCCCCCAGGGACGCGAATGTCCGGCCGAGATGCATTGCGATGCCGGGCGCCGACCGGACGGCGTCGAGAAGCACGCGCTGGAGATCGGCGCGATGGAGGACGCGGTAGCCGCGCCCGTCGGAACTCTCGACCGGAACGGTGGCGATGCGTCGGCCGCTCGGCCCGTCGCGCAGGACCACGCTGTCTGCCGCGACCCCGACGGAGCCGATGGCGACGCCGAGCCGATCGAGGACGTCGAGCGCGTTGGGGGAAAGCTGAATGCCGGCGCCGACCGGATCGAGCCCATCGGCGCGCTCGTGCACCCGGACGCTCCAGCCCCGGCTTGCCAGGGCGAGGGCGGTGGTCAGGCCGGCGATGCCCGCGCCGACCACGATGGCACCGGGCATGGTGTCGCCTCGGGTCAGGCGGCGCGCGTGCGGTAGAGGCAGCCCGGCGGAACGCTTTCGTCGCGCTTCAGCGTGGTGTTCAGCTTGTAGAGCGTCGAGCAGTAGGGGCACACCTTCTCGCCCTCGTCGCCCATGTCGAGGAAGACGTGCGGATGGTCGTAGGGCGGCGTCGCGCCCACGCACATGAACTCGGCGACGCCGATCTCGATCACCCCATGGCCCCCGTCGTTCTGGAAGTGGGGGGTTCCGTAGTCGGCCATCCTGCCGTCTCCATTCGCTCGTCTCGAAGCGGGCGGAACTTAGCTATCCCCGGCGCAAAAGAACAGGGTGGTTCTGCGGGCCTGCTTCGCGCTATCGGGGAGCCCCGATCGCAGCCGAGGAGTGACGCCGCTGCCAGAGTTCCACAACGCCGGCCTTCGCCTCGACTATCTCGACGAGGGGGACGCCTCCGCCCCGGCGATCGTGCTGGTGCACGGCTTCGCCTCGAACATGCGCGTCAACTGGATCGACCCGGGTTGGGTCGAGACGCTGACGCATGCGGGCTACCGGGTTGTCGCCTTCGACCATCGCGGCCACGGCGGCAGCGACAAGCCCCACGATCAGGCGGCCTATGCGCCCGAGGCGATGGTGGGCGACCTCGTGGCGCTGACGGACAAGCTGGGGATCGGGCGCGCGGCGCTGTTCGGCTATTCCATGGGCGCGCGTGTCTCGGCCTTCGCCGGTCTCCTCCATCCCCGGCGGTTCCCCGTCCTGGTGTTCGGCGGGCTTGGGATCGGGCTGGTGGAGGGCGTCGGCGACTGGGACCCGATCGCCGAGGCGCTGCGGGCGCCCTCGCTCGACGTCGTGACGCACGAGCGCGGCCGGATGTTCCGCGCCTTCGCCGACCGCACGGGCAGCGATCGGCTGGCACTGGCGGCCTGCATCGCCACCTCGCGGCGGGAACTGACGGAGGCCGAGGTCGGCACGCTCGCCCAGCCGACGCTGATCGGCGTCGGCACGCGGGACGATATCGCGGGCTCGGGCGCCCGGCTCGGCGCCCTGATGCCGAAGGCCGAGGTCTTCGACATCGCCAACCGCGATCACATGCTGGCCGTGGGCGATCGCACGTTCAAGGCGGCGGTGGTGGAGTTCCTCGCCCGCAACCGCGAAGCCTTTGCCGGCTGAGAGGCGGCGAGCATTTCCAAAGCGGGCGTGTTCGGCTAGAGGCTGCGTCGAAGGGGACGGGCTCGGCGGGCTGGTGAAGCGCGCCGACGTGCTTATGTTTCCCTCCAATCGCGGGATCCGAGCGAGCGAAGGCAGGATGACCATGACCGTCTTGATGAAGTCCGCGACCGACCGCGTCCAGGCCGTCGATCCGATCTGGAACCGGATCCGCGAGGAAGCGCTCTCGGCCAGCGAGCGCGAGCCCGCGCTGAGCGGCTTCCTGTATGCGACCATTCTCAACCACCGTTCGCTGGAAGCCTCGATCGCGCACCGTATCGGCCAGCGGCTCGACCATGCCGACCTGCCGGCTTGCCATATCGAGCAGGCCTTCGAGGAGATGACGGCCGCGCGAGCCGAGTGGGGCGGGGTCCTGCGGATCGACCTCCAGGCCGTGTTCGACCGCGATCCGGCCTGCGAGCGGATGATCGAGCCCTTGCTCTATTTCAAGGGCTTCCACGCCATCCAGACCCACCGGCTGGCGCACTGGCTCTGGAACGAGGGGCGAAAGGACTTCGCGCTCTACCTCCAGTCCCGGTCGTCCTCCGTCTTTCAGACCGACATCCATCCGGCCTCGCGCATGGGGCGGGGCATCTTCCTCGACCATGCCACGGGTCTCGTCGTCGGCTTCACCGCCACGATCGGCGACAATGTCTCGATCCTCCAGGACGTGACGCTCGGCGGCACGGGCAAGGAGTTCGGCGACCGGCACCCCAAGATCGGCAACGGCGTCTTGATCGGAGCCGGGGCGAAGATCCTCGGCAACATCAAGGTCGGCGACTGCTCCAAGATCGCGTCCGGCTCGGTCGTGCTGGCCGAGGTGCCCGCGAACTCGACCGTCGCCGGCGTGCCCGCGCGCATCGTCGGGAGCTCCGGCTGCGCCGAGCCGGCTCGGGCCATGGACCACAATTTCTCTCGCGCAGATTGAGCGCGGGCATCCGATCGGCCTCCCGGCCGTTATACCCCTCGACGCGCGGGACGCGCCCAAGGAGACTGACCACGTGAAGCCCGACGAAATCCGAAAGCTCGAAGCCTATCTCAACCGCACCTTCAAGACCTCCGGCATCCAGGTGAAGGCCATGCCGCGCAAGAAGGACACGGCCGAGATCTACGTGGGCGAGGACTTCGTCGGCACGGTCGGCAAGGACACGGACGAGGGGGAGACCTCCTACCACGTCACCATCACCGTCCTCGATATCGACCTCGATTGACCGCCCCCTGGGCGGCGACGAACTGACAGGCATGAACGAGAAAGGCCGGCGCGACGCCGGCCTTTCTCGTTCGGGAAGGGAAGGGCGCGGTCAGCGCACGCTGCCGACCAGCATGTCCCGTCCGTCCTCGATCGCCACCCACTTGGCCGAGTTCTGCTCGGACTGCCGCTTGAGGTAGCGATAAGGCGTCAGCGTCCAGTCCTGGGCGCGCTTGTCGAGGTTGTCGAGAACGATGTCGCCGCGATCGGTGCGCACGGTCAGGACGGCATGGCCCTCGCCGTTCGGCTGCCGGACCACGGTGATGAGGAGAGCCGAGCGCGGGAAGCCCTCGCGCTCCAGCATGTACTGCTTCAACAGGACGAAGTCTTCGCAGTCCCCCTCGATCGAAGGGTAGGACCAGAGCTCGGGAACGCCGTGCATCTCCTGGTCGGTGCGGGGGATGATCCCCTCGTTCACCGCGTTGTTGACCTCGACGATCGTCGTCCAAGTGCGGTCGCTCATCTGGATCAGGCCAGTCGTCGCATTGGGGCCGCACGTATCCGGGTAGGACTTGCAGAACTCGAAATGGCCGATCGGCTGGGACGTCGGCCCACGCAGCCGCATTCCGGCTTCGGCGGCGCTCGCCGAAAAGAGGCCGGCGGCGAGAAGGGCGAACGACGAAAGGATGCGGGTCGAGAACTGCACGGTCGGTCTCCAGCGGTGACGGACCCACAGTCGCAGACCGGGTTTACTTCAAGTCCAAGCGCGAAGTGCGGATTTTCATCGAATATTCCGCGAATTGTTCAGATGTTTTGCTTGCCGCGGACTGAACAAACGACGTTAAGGCGCAGTTGCCGGCCGCAATGCTTCGATAAGCATGCGGTCCCCGCATGCACGAAGATGAAGGCGGGCCGAGCGGGGAGGGGCAGGGGACGGGGCGAGACGGGCCGAAAGGTTAACGCGGCCGTCCGTCAAGCGTTAACGCGTCGCCTGCGGGCGGCGACGCGGGATGGGCGCCGGCCCGCCTCACTCGTTAAGGGAGGATGGACGAGATCCTAACGGCCGCGTGGTCACGCGCCGGCAGGCCGACAAGAGCGGCCCGCGATATCCACAGGTTTGGTGAACGAATCGACGCTTTTCGGCTCAGCCGAGGTGGTCGAGGAGCGACTCGCGCGTCTGGAGCGAGGAGAACTCGATGGCGACCCCGTCCTCGAGCTGGCGCACGACCCGGCCCGTCATGGTGCCGAGCGTCAGGCGCGAGCCGATCGCCGGGCGGACGGCGCACGAGATCGCGGCGCCGGACAGCGACAGGTCGTTGATCCGCACGTCGTAGCCGCGCCCGTCTTCCAGCACCATGCGGATCATCGGGTTGCGCGGCTCGATACGCTCGTGGCGCCGGTCCTCGGGCAGCGAGAGCTCGGACCGGTTGGCCAGCCACATCAACTGGGCGGCCAACTTCTCGCGCTTGCGCTCCGTGGCGTTGAGCACCAGGGCGAAGCCGCCGGGGAAGCTGCGCGCGACGATGCCCTCCAGCCGGCCGACCTGGTCGGCATAGAGGATGACGCGTTCGCCCTTGGTCGCCTCGACGGGCGTGACGACGCCGACGTCGCCCGGCGACATGTTGTTCACGCGGCAGGGGTATTCGCGCTGGTCCTCGAGCATGAAGCGACCGAGAAGATCGATCGAGACGCGCTTGAAGTGACGGCGGTCTTCCGTCACGGCAAGGGTCTTGGGCAAGGTGTTCAGCATGATCAGGCCCGCTTCTCTCGTATCCAAAAGATAAGCGGGAAGCGTTAACGGGGCCTTTCCCCGGTCCCCCTGCGGAAACCGATCGGGAACCTGTTTCCCGCATTCGACGCATTGCCCCGGGCGCGCCAGGCGATAGAACGTGGCGGCCACCTGGAGTTTGCCCCTTGTCCCCCGATCCCCGCTTCCCCCCGCACGACGAGCCTCCGCAGCGCGTGCCCGCCTTCAACGTGCCGGGCATCGTCCTCGTCCTCCTGGCGCTGCTCGCCGTAATCCACTGGGTGCGGGTCGAATGGCTGGACGACGTCCAGGCCGCCTGGACGCTCCTGAACTTCTCGTTCCTGGCCGGGTGCTACGGGTCGCCCGACGCGCTCTGCCTCCTGCGCGAGCCGTTCGCCGGCTGGGTCTCGCCGCTGACGCACGCCTTCCTGCACGGGGACTGGACGCATCTGGCGACCAACGCCGTATGGATGCTCGCCTTCGGCACGCCGGTCGCGCGGCGGCTGGGCGTCGGCCGGTTCCTCGCCTTCTGCGCCTTCGGTGCGGTGGCCGGGGCAGCGCTCTTCTATGTGGTGAACCCCGACCTCATCCAGCCGATGATCGGCGCCTCGGGCGTCGTCTCGGCGCTGATGGGGGGCGCCGCCCGTTTCGCGCTGGGCTCCATGGGGCGCGGCGACGTCGCCTACGCGCCGCTCCTGTCCATCCCCCGGAGCCTGTCCGACCGGACCGTGCTCTTCTTCATCATCGTCTTCTTCGCCACCAACCTCGCGCTCGGCTCGGGTGCCGGCCTCCTTCTCGGGGAGGGGAGCGCCATCGCGTGGGAAGCGCATGTCGGCGGCTTCCTGTTCGGCTTCCTCTGCTTCTCGGTCTTCGATCCGCGCCGGCAGCACCCCGTGGGGATCTGACGCCGGTTGCGAAGCGCGTAGCTTCGTCGCACCATAGCCTCGACAACGATGGAAGGAGGCCATGATGACCGTACGTCGAATTCTCGAAGCCAAGGGCCGGGACGTCGTGACGATCGAGCCGGCCACCACGGTCGCCGACGCCGTCCGGCTTCTCGCCGAGCGCAAGATCGGTGTCCTCGTGGTGACCGGGTCGGGAGGCGAGCTCGCGGGCATCCTGTCCGAGCGGGACGTGGTGCGGATCGTGGCGGGCGGCGGTACCGATGCGCTGTCGGGCACGATCGCCGACGTGATGACGCGAGACGTGACGACGGCGACCGAGGAGACCACGGTAGACGAGGCCATGGAGATCATGACCCGCCGGCGCTTCCGCCATCTGCCGGTCTGCGTCGACGGGCGGCTCGTCGGCATCGTGTCGATCGGCGACGTGGTGAAGCGCCGGATCGAAGCGGCCGAGCAGGAGGCCGAGGAAATGCGCAGCTACATCCACGCCGCGGCGGGCTGAGGTTTCGTCAGGTCGCGGGCAGGCATTCCTGAAGCCGGCGGATTTCGTTCATGGAGCGCATCGTCTCCTCGTAACCGAAGGCGATGCATTCCTTGGCCCGGAAGAACTCCGAGAGGCCGATGTCGCGCACCCGCGGATGCACCGAAAGGTCGGGCGGGTCGCCGGCGAGGCGAGACCGCGAGATGCGGTCCTGGATGATGTTGAAGGCGTCGACCACCGAACGGGCGATGCCGATCTTGTCCCGCCGGTTGTCGGCCGGCATGCGCGCCGTGGCGAGGGCGTCGACCGGGCTTTCCGGCGCGTCGGGATCGGTGTTCTCCGCCTTCATGCGCAGCACGGCGGCGCGGCCGAACAGGTCGTAGTGCAGATTGACGGCCACCACGAGCGGCTGCTCGTAGGCGCGGCAGACGGAGACTGGCACCGGATTGACCAGCGCGCCGTCGAACAGGCGCCGACCGCCGCACTCCACCGGCAGGAAGATGCCGGGAACGGCGTAGGAGGCGCGCATCGCGAGCACGAGCGAGCCGGAGTCCATCCAGACCTCGTGCCCGTTCCGCCCTTCCGTGGCCACCGCCACGAAGGGTCGGTCGAGATCTTCGATCCGGGCGTCCTTCAGGGCGCTGACCAGCCGAGCGTTCAGCCGCATGCCGCCGATCAGCCCTTCTCCGCTGAGCCTGAAGTCCAGGAGCCCCATCAGCCCGCGCCGCGTCAGCGACAGGGCGAAGGCCTCCAGCTCGTCCAGCCGCCCCGCGAGATAGCAGCCGCCGACAAGGGCGCCGATCGAGGTGCCCGCGATCATCGAGACGGGGATGCCGGCCTCGTCCAGCGCCCGCAGCACGCCGATATGCGCCCAGCCGCGCGCCGCGCCGCCCCCGAGCGCGAGGGCCACGCCCTTGCGCGGCGCCTGCCGCTCGGGCGGCTTGGCGGCGCCCGCCCCCTTCTCCGCCACGGCGCGTTCGGCTTGCCTGAAAATGCGATCCAGCATCATGTCCATCGTCCATCGGCCGGCTTTTCCAGCCTAGGATGGGCCTCTGGCCTTTCCGCTCCATGGACGATCAGCGTTAACGCGGACACAACATGTTGTGCGGCGCGGCACGAACTGTCATCCGCCCGTCAAAGTGCCGCCATCCGCCCCGAGCGTGACCCTGCGGTAGAAGCAGGTCGGGCGGTGCGTGTGACACGTGTCCTCGGGCCTGGCGACCGAGACCTTGATCCACACCGCATCCTGGTCGCAGTCCACCCGCATCTCGCGGACACTCTGCAGCGCGCCCGACGTCTCGCCCTTCTTCCAGAGCGCGCTGCGCGAGCGGCTCCAGTAGTGAGCGACGCCGGTGCGGATCGTGAGGTCCAGAGCCTCGGAGTTCATATGCGCGACCATCAGCAGGCCGCCGCTCTCGGCGTCGGTCACCACGGCGGTCACGAGGCCGGCCGCGTCGAAGCGCGGCGTCAGCGCCGATCCCTCCTCCAGTTCGTCCTTGGGGCCGGGAGGGGGGAAGTTCGTGCCCGACGCGCTCACCGGCTGCCGACCATCGCGAGGAAGCGCGTCTGCTCTTCCCGTTCGTCGCGGAACGAGCCGTAGAAGCTGGTGGTGACGGTGGTGGAGCCGTGCGTGCGGATTCCGCGCATGGACATGCACATATGCTCGGCCTCCAGCATCACGGCCACGCCCTTGGGCGTCAGTGCGCCGTCAATCACGGCGGCGATCTGCTCGGTGAGCTTTTCCTGCGTCTGGAGGCGGCGCGCGAAGATTTCGACCACGCGCGGGATCTTGGACAGACCCAGAACCCGCCCGTCCGGCACATAGGCGACATGCGCCTTGCCGATGATCGGCACCATGTGGTGCTCGCAATGCGACGTGAACGGGATGTCGCGCAGGAGCACCATTTCCTGGTAACCCGCGACCTCCTCAAAGGTCCGCGTCAGGACGTCGGCGGGCTGCTGCCCGTAGCCGCCGTAGAGCTCCTCATAGGCCTTAACCACGCGACGCGGCGTGTCGAGAAGGCCTTCGCGGCCGGGATCCTCGCCGATCCAGCGCAGAAGCGTCTCGACGGCGGCCTCCGCCTCCTCGCGCGTGGGGCGGCTGACCGGTTCGGCCGCAACGGCCGAGGCGAGCTTTCTGATCGTGGCGTCCATGATGAACCCTGAGCCGAGGCGACTGCGCCGAAGGGACCGATGCGTCTTCGCCGCCGCGATCCGAAGGCCCGTTGATGTTATAGTGTACCAAATCCGTCAAGCGGCGGATCCTGGCCGCATCGTCCGGGCGCCTTCCGACACCGCGATGCGACCCCTATATAGACATGGTCGGCGGCGCTTCCCAGCACTGCCGTTCCTCGATGCAGCGTCCACGGGACAAGCCATGATCGACGATCTCTACAACGACAGAATTCTCGATCTGGCCGGCAACATTCCGCGCATCGGGCGTCTCGCGGCACCGCACGGCTCGGCCAAGGCCCATTCCAAGCTCTGCGGCTCGACCGTGACCGTCGATCTCGCGCTGGAGAACGGCGTCGTGTCGGACTTCGCGCACGAGGTGCGCGCCTGCGCGCTCGGTCAGGCGTCCTCGTCCGTCATGGCCCGTCACATCCTCGGTGCGACGCCGGACGAGTTGCGCGCGGTGCGCGAGGCGATGGAGCGTATGCTGAAGGCCGGCGGACCGCCGCCCGAGGGGCGCTTCGCCGAGTTGCGCTATCTCGAACCGGTACGCGACCACAAGGCGCGCCACGCCTCCACCATGCTGACCTTCGACGCGGTGGTCGAGGCGCTCGCCAAGGCCGAGGCCGAGCACCGGGAGGTCGCCTGACCATGCGTCCGTCGGAAGCGCTGGAGCGGCATCGCGAAGAGGTGCGCGCCATCGTTCGCCGCTTCGACGCAGACAACCCGCGCCTGTTCGGCTCCGTGGCGCGCGGCGAGGACGTCGAGGGCAGCGACATCGACATCCTGGTCGATCTGCCGCGAAGTGAGTCGTACCGTCAGATCTTCCGCATCGAGGATGCCATCGAGACACTCCTCGGATGCAAGGTGGAGGTCTATCCCGCCGACAATCCGAAATCGCGCTTCTACGAACGAATTTCCGAAGACCTGAGGCCGATTTGACCGGCCGTAACTACGCCGGCCCCTGGCGCCGCACGCCGGGCCGTCTCTTCGGCACCGGCTTCGTGCGGCTTTATCAGCTCACCTTCTCGCCGCTGGTCGGCGGTCATTGCCGGCACGTTCCGACCTGCTCGGAATATGCCTACGAGGCGATCGCACGGCATGGGCTCCTTCGCGGTGGCTGGCTGGCGGCGCGGCGCGTCGGGCGCTGCGGGCCGTTCGGCTCGGGCGGCCTCGATCCCGTGCCGGACGAGGAGAAGCCTGCCGGACGCTGACCTCGCCGTCCCGTCCCTGCTTGCGCTGTCCCGAAGCGGTGGTAGAAGTCGCGCCTTCGCTTGAGGGGCGCGTGCCCCATCGATCCAGCTTTCCCGCAATCGTTGGCGGGGGTGAGCACTGAAGGACCATGCCATGATCGACCTCGTCTTCCCCGACCAGTCCGTCCGCTCCTACGAGCCCTCCGCAACCGGTGCCGACATCGCGGCCGGCATCTCCAAGTCGCTCGCCAAGAAGGCTGTCGCCTACGCCCTGGACGGCGAGGTCCGCGACCTCTCGGACCCCGTGGGGCGGGGTGGACGGCTCGAGATTCTGACGCGCGACGATCCGCGTGCGCTGGAGCTGATCCGCCACGACACGGCGCACGTGCTGGCCGAGGCGGTGCAGGAGCTCTGGCCGGGCACGCAGGTGACGATCGGTCCCGTCATCGAGAACGGCTTCTACTACGACTTCGCCAGGGACACGCCCTTCACGCCCGACGACCTGCCGGTCATCGAGAAGAAGATGGCGGAGATCATCCGCCGCAACGCGCCCTTCACCAAGGAGGTCTGGTCGCGCGAGGAGGCGCGCCGCGTGTTCGGCGAGAAGGGCGAGACCTATAAGGTCCAGCTCGTGGACGCGATCCCCGAGGGCCAGGACCTCAAGATCTACCGCCAGGGCGAGTGGTTCGACCTCTGCCGCGGCCCGCACATGGCCTCCACGGGCCAGATCGGCGAGGCCTTCAAGCTGATGAAGGTCGCGGGCGCCTATTGGCGCGGCGATTCGAACAACCCGATGCTGACGCGCATCTACGGCACGGCCTGGGCGACGCCGGAGCAGCTCAAGTCCTACCTCCACATGCTGGAGGAGGCCGAGAAGCGCGACCATCGCCGGCTCGGCCGCGAGATGGACCTCTTCCACTTCCAGGAGGAGGGGCCGGGCGTCGTCTTCTGGCACCCCAAGGGCTGGTCGCTGTTCCAGGATCTCGTCGCCTATATGCGCCGCCGCCTGAAGGGCGACTATGCCGAGGTGAACGCGCCGCAGGTGCTCGACAAGTCGCTCTGGGAAACGTCCGGCCACTGGGGCTGGTATCGTGAGAACATGTTCCAGGTGCAGTCGGCGGGCGACGAGGCGGAGGACAAGCGCGTCTTCGCCCTCAAGCCGATGAATTGCCCCGGCCACGTGATGATCTTCAAGCACGGCCTGAAGTCCTATCGCGAGCTGCCGATCCGTTATGCCGAGTTCGGCACGGTGCACCGCTACGAGCCGTCGGGCGCCATGCACGGGCTGATGCGCGTGCGCGGCTTCACGCAGGACGACGCGCACATCTTCTGCACCGACGAGCAGATGGAAGCCGAGTGCCTGAAGATCAACGACCTGATCCTCTCGGTCTATCGCGATTTCGGCTTCGAGGAGATCGTGGTCAAGCTCTCGACGCGCCCCGAGAAGCGCGTCGGCACGGACGCCATGTGGGACCGCGCCGAAAGCGTGATGCGCGACGTGCTCAAGACCATCGAGGCGCAGTCGGGCGGGCGCATCAAGACCGGCATCAACGAGGGCGAGGGCGCCTTCTACGGCCCGAAGTTCGAGTACACCTTGAAGGACGCGATCGGCCGCGAATGGCAGTGCGGCACGACGCAGGTGGACTTCAACCTGCCGGAGCGGTTCGGCGCGTTCTATATCGACAGCAATTCCGACAAGGTGCCGCCGGTGATGATCCACCGGGCCATCTGCGGCTCGCTGGAGCGCTTCCTCGGCATCCTGATCGAGAACTTCGCGGGCCACTTCCCGCTCTGGCTGGCCCCGACGCAGGTCGTCGTCGCCACGATCACCTCCGAGGCGGACGACTACGCCCGCGAGGTGGCGGAAGAGCTGAAGGCTGCGGGCATGCGTGTCGAGATCGACGTGCGCAACGAGAAGATCAACTACAAGGTCCGCGAGCACTCGCTCGCCAAGGTCCCGGTGATCCTCGTCTGCGGCAAGCGCGAAGCGGAGGAGCGTTCGGTCAACCTGCGCCGCCTCGGCTCGCGCGACCAGGAGGCGATGAGCCTTGCCGACGCGCTGACGCTTCTCGCCGACGAGGCCGTCGCGCCCGACCTCAAGGCGCGCGCCGCCTGAAACCTATCTCGCCGGCGGCTGGTTCTCAGTCGCCGGTGCCGACCTTCGGGTCGTTGGGATCGACGAGGTCGCTGGTCAGGACCTCGACTTCCTCGTTCTCGCCCGGCCGGACCGCCACCTCGCGCTGGAAGATTCGGTCCTTGTTGCGGGCGACGAGGACGTAGTCCCCTTCCGTCAGCACCATGGAGGCGAAGGCGCCGACGCTTTCCTCGATGATGTCGCCCTGGGCCGAGGTCACCGACCAGGCCGTGTCCGCCAGCGCCTCGCCGCCCTTCTCGCGCACGAGCTTCATCGTCACCTCGGCCGCGCGGTGGTGAAGCGTCGCGTCGGTGATCTTGCCGGCCTCGACCCGGATGTCGGCGCGCGCCACGGCGTTCACCGAGCCGTAGCGCGAAATGACGTGGTAGTTTCCGGCATTCAGGCGCAACACGGCACCGGGATCGACGTCCGTGGCGAGGAGCCGGCGTTCGCCCCCGGCATCGGCGCTGTAGACGTCGAAGCGCAGCTTATCCTTCGAGAGCACCTTGCCGTCGAGGATCGCGGCGTGGAGGCGCAGGCCGCCTGCATCCAGCGCCACGGTCTCCTGCGTGTCCTCGCCGGAAAAGTCGATCCGCTTCGTCATGCCGGCGCGGCCGAAGCCGACATGAAGCAGATAGCCGCCGGCCGGAACGTCGAAGCTCGCCTGCGGGCCTTTGGCCATGGCGACGACGGGCAGCTTGCCGTCGGGGCCGGGCAGGGGGGCGAACAGGCGCCAGACCAGATCGGACGGGATTTCCGGCCCGTCCTTGCCGAGCGTCGCCTTGAGGCGAAGGCTCTTAGGCGGCCGCACGATGTCGAGTTGCGGCGTCGGCGGTGGTGCGAAGCCGCGCAGCGAAGGCAGATCGATATTCGAGCCGAGACCTTCGTCCGGCCGCTCGGGCAGCGCGATCGGCTCAAGCCGGCGCATGCCGACCGACGGGGCGACGCCGATGTCGCGCGATTGCGGGTCCTGCGGTATGGCGGACGGCGAAGCGTAGGCGCCCGGTACGTCCGGGCCGCCGTTCGGGCCGGGCGGGGCATCCTGTGCGGAGGCCGAAGCGTGCGGAAGGAGGACGGCCGCGAGGGAGACGGCGATGCCGGGCGCGCGCTTGATCAACCTTCATCCTCCACAGGCCTTGCCCCGGTCGAGGCCATCAAAGCCATCTCGTCGTCCATTTCAAGGCGGAGCCGCGATTGCGCGGAGGACAGGTTGGCGCCATCGCCGAGTTCGGCTAGGTCGGACGCAGCGAAGAGGAGCCTGCCATGATCGACGCCAAGACACTTCTGGCCACCCGCCGTTCGGTCTCCATTCCCGGCCTTCAAGCGCCGGGACCTTCCGAAGCGGAGCTTGGGGAGATCCTGTCCGCCGCCTCGCGCGTGCCGGACCACGGCAAGCTGGCGCCCTGGCGCTTCATCCTGTTCCGGGGCGCCGCCGCGCCCGCGATCGGTCGGGCGCTGGCCGACCTCGCCGAGCGCCGCGAGGGACCGCTCAGCGACGCGCGCCGCGCCTTCGAGGAAGCGCGATTCACCCGCGCGCCGCTCGTGGTCGGCGTCGTCTCGACCGCCAAGCCGCATTTCAAGATCCCGGAATGGGAGCAGGTCCTGTCGGCAGGCGCCGCGACCATGAACCTGATCCATGCCGCCCATGCCAGGGGCTATGCGGCCAACTGGATCACCGAATGGGTGGCCTACGACGAGGACGCCAAGGCGCTGATGGGCATCGCCCCGGAGGAGAAGATCGTCGGCTTCGTCTATATCGGCACGGCGAGCGAGGTACCGAGCGACCGGCCGCGACCGGACCTCGCGGCCGTCGTTTCCGACGCGCCCATGCCGGCGGGCGTCTGATGTTCTACGAGACCGCCACCAACGACCACGGCCTGCCGCACGATCCGTTCAAGGCCATCGTCGCGCCCCGCCCGATCGGCTGGATCTCGACACGCGCCACGGACGGGACGACCAACCTCTCGCCCTACAGCTTCTTCAACGCGCTGTCGGACAAGCCGAAGCTCGTGATGTTCTCCTCGACCGGCATGAAGCACAGCGCGGGCAACGCGATCGCGACCGGCGAGTTCGTGGTGAACCTGGCGACCCGCGATCTGGCCGAAGCGGTCAACGCCTCGTCGGTTCCCGCGCCCCAGGGGGTAAGCGAGTTCGCGCTCTCGGGCCTCACCGAAGCGCCTTGCCGGCTCGTGGCCGCGCCACGTGTCGCCGAGGCGCCGGCGGCGCTCGAGTGCCGCCTGACGCAATGGTTCCGCCCCGTCGGCCTCGACGGCGCGGAAGGCGATGCGGTGATGGTGATCGGCCAGGTGGTCGGCATCCACATCGACGAGCGCATCCTGCGCGACGGGCGCATCGCGCTGGACCTCGCCCGTCCGCTGTCGCGGCTCGGCTATCTCGACTTCGCCTCCACGGAGGAGGCGTTTCCGATGCGCCGCCCGAAGTACGACGAGGCGTCCCGGCAGGGTTAAGCGGCCCTTTCGGAACGTGGTGAACCGTTTCTTAAAGCTTTGAGCTCCACCATGGTCCGCATCGGTTTCCTGCGGATCATGGAACTCATGCTGGCACAGCAATTCGTCTACTGGTGCGAGACCGCGTCTGCCGCAGAGCGCTGCGCGGCCGTCGCGATGCTGGCCGACGCCGTGGTGAACCGCAAGTTCCTGCCGAGCGACCTGCGCGAGGCGGAGGCCGCCCTGATGGTGGCCGCCGAGGACCCGTCGCCGCGCGTGCGCCGTGCGATCGCGGACGGCGTCGCATCGGCTGGCAACGCGCCCCGTCAGCTCGTCCGCCTCCTGTCCAGGGACATCGACGACGTCGCCGTTCCGGTCATCGTCCTGTCGCCGCTCCTGACGGTAGAGGATCTCTGCGACCTCGTGCGTGCCGGGCGCCCGGCCGTGTCCCTGGCGGTCGCCAAGAGGCTTCAGCTTCCCGCGACGGTGGCCGCCGAGATCGTCGCCGGCGGTGATGCCGTCGCCTGCCTCGAACTTGCTCGCAACCAGACGGCCGAGCTGGAAGGCGCTGCGCTCTGCCACCTTGTCGAAGAGGCGGCGCAGGCGAGCGACCTGCGCTTCGCGCTGCTCCAGCGCGGCGACCTTCCGGCGGGCCTTCGCCATGCGCTCCTGTCCTGCCTCGGCGACGCCCTGTGCCGCTCGGCCCTCGTCGCCAACATCGTCGGCCCCACGCGCGCCGAGCGGCTGCGCCAGGACGTCCACGAGCAGGCGACCGCCTCCCTGATCGACAGCGTCAAGGCGGACGAGCTTTCGGCCTTCGTGGAGCAGCTCCGCGGCACCAGCCAGCTCAACGCCGCCGTCCTGGTGCGGGCGGTGTGCATGGGCCGGATCGACCTCTTCGCCGCCTCCATGGCGCGACTGACGGGCCTGTCCGACGAGCGCGTGCGCTCGGTGATCGCCGACGCGCGCGAGCCCGCCTTCATGGCGCTCGCCTCGGCCGCCGGTCTGCCGAAGACCGTCGTGCCGCTGCTCCTGTCGGCCGTGCGCGTCTGGAAGGACATGGCGGGCGACGATCGCTTCGACCATGCCGACGTCGCGTCGTCCGTCATGGAGCGCGTCGTGATCGCGTTTCGGAAGGATGCGGACGGAGCGGAAGCCGACGAGCTGTCGCGGCTCCTTCATCGCATGTCCTGCGAAATGCAGCAGGCCTCCGCGCGCCGGCGGACCGACCGCTACCTCGCTGCCTGAGGTCAGTAGCGGAACTGCTCGGCCAGGATTCGCTCGTCCCAGGAGTGCTCGGCGTCGAACAGGATGAGGCTGCGCAGATCGGCCGATTCGCGGATGCGGATCGACTGGACCGACTTCACCTCTCGATGGTCCGCCACCGCATTGACCGGCCGCTTCTGCGCTTCCAGCACCTCGATATCGACGATCTGGTGTCGCGACAGGAGCGCGCCGCGCCAGCGCCGCGGCCGGAAGGCGCTGACGGGCGTCAGCGCGAGCAGCGGCGCGCTGATCGGCAGGATCGGCCCCTGGGCCGAGAGGTTGTAGGCCGTGGAACCGGTCGGCGTCGCGACCAGCACGCCGTCGCAGACCAACTCCTCCAGCCGCGTCTTGCCGTCGATGCTGATCTTAAGACGCGCCGCCTGATAGGACTGGCGGAACAGCGCCACCTCGTTGATCGCCAGCGCCGAATGGGGGAGGCCGTCGCCGTCCACCGCCGTCATCTCCAGGGGATGGATCTCGGTCTCCGTAGCCCTCTCCAGCCGTTCGGAGAGACCGTCCTCCCGATATTCGTTCATCAGGAAGCCGACGGTTCCCTTGTTCATACCGTAGATCGGCTTGCCCGTGTCCATGAAGCGGTGGAGGACATGCAGCATGAACCCGTCGCCACCGAGCGCCACGATGACCTCGGCGACCTCCGGCTCGACCGTGCGGTAAAGGGAAGACAGCCGCTCGGCGGCGTCGGCGGCTTCCGGCGTGTCGCTCGCAAGGATGGCGATGGGGCGTGACGTGCTCTGCATGACGATCCGATGGGGACGGGCTGGCCGCCGACGCTCGGCACGAACCTAGCCGCAACGGACATGGGCGCAAGCCCTCGGGCGTCAGAACGTCGAGCGCGGCCGATAGGGCATGGGAAAGCGCTCGGCGCTTTGTGCCACGATCGAGAGTTCCGTGACGTGGAGCGCGAAGGCGTCCGCGAGCGGCGCGCGGGCGCCCGCACGAATCGCTTCCGCCATCGCGGCCGGCCCGCGCATGAAGTCCATTCGCGACGAGGTTTCGGGCACGACGGCCTGGCTCGACGACACAGGCACGCGTTTCCCAAACCAGTGCTTCAGCGGGCGCCCGCGCTCCAGCCGACGCATCACCTTGCCGAGGACGCCGACGCGCGGTCGCCAGTGGCCGGCCGTGTCACGCAGGTAGACGGGAGAAGCCGCGTTCCAGCCGTCCGTCAGCGACAGGACGCCTTCGGTGCCGACGACATGCAGCGACCGGTCGCTCGGTGCCGCAAGGCCGCAGGTGAGGCGGGCGACGGGGCCGCTGCGAAAGCGAAGACAGGCGATCGAGAAGTCGTTGGCGATCTCGCCGGGGGCTTGGCCCGTGCCCTTGTCGGGAAAGAGCTTGGCCGAGAAGGCCGTCATCTCTTCGACAGGCCCGAAGAACTCGCACAGCCACGTGAGGTAGTAGCCGGCATGCTCCAGCGTGCAGCCGACGGCGAACTCGTCCTCCGCCGGCCAGGGCGCGCCCGACAGGCTGCGCCAGGAGCGGTAGTTCTCGCGGAAGACCATCGAGTCTTCCATCTCGGCATAGACGAGGCGCGGCTCGCCGATCGCACCGTCGACGATTGCGCGGCGAAGACCCTGCGCGGCTTCCCCGAGGACGGAGGACGGAGCCGAGGCGATCTGGAGCCCCTTCTCGCGCGCCAGAGCGACGAGGTGCTCGGCTTCGCCGATGTCCATCGCGAGCGGCTTCTCGGAATAGACGTGGCGCCCGGCTTCGAGGCAGGCGCGCGAGACGGCGTAATGGCTGGACGGGTTGGTGAGGTTGAGGACGAGCCCGATCGCGGGATCGGCCAGCAGCGCATCCAACGTCTCGAAGACACGGGCGCCGTGGAACGCCGCGAAGCGTTTCGCGGCCTCCGGATCGCGGTCGAAGACCCCGACGAGGCGCAGTTCCGGATGGTTCGGCAGCGTCGTCATGTAGTAGTCGGCGACGAAGCCGCAGCCGACGATCGCGATGTCCATGGCGGGCTCCGGGTGCTGAGACGATCCCTCTCTGCCATCGAAGCCGATAAGGAATCGCCAACGGTCGCTACCCGCCGGCGGCCATGTCCTCCGCCTGGACGGCGCGCGCCGGCGCTGCCGCCGGTTGCGGCTCGTAGCGGCGCAGGAGGCTCGGCACGATGCCGGTGGCGGCGAGAACGGCGGCCAGCAGGAGAGCGGCCTTCAAGGGCTCCGCAGCGACGAGCCCGAGCATCACCGCCACCAGCGCGACACCGAGCGACTGGCCGACGAGCCGCGCGGTGGACTGGATGCCGCTTGCCCCGCCGCTGCGCTCGCGCGGAGCGCTGGTGATCAGGATCTTGTTGTTGGGCGTCTGGAACAGGCCGAAGCCGAAGCCGGCGAGTGCCAGCCGCCAGACGAGGTCGGCGTCGCCGGCGCCGGTCGGCAGGAACACGAGCGCCAGGAGGCCGGCGGAGAACAGGACGAGGCCGAGCGCGCTGAGGCGTCCCGGATCGTAGCGGTCGGCGAGGCGGCCGGAGACGGCGGCGGCGATGGCGGTCGCGATCGGCCAGGGCGTGAGCAGAAGGCCGGTCTCGGCGGCCGAGCGCCCGAGTTCATCGTGCAGCAGGAAAGGCAGCGAAACGAAGGCGATGCCCTGCGCGCCGAAGGAGCAGACCGAGGTCGTCGCCGACAGGGCGAAGATCGGGCGCCGGAGGAGATCGACCGGCAAGATCGGCTCCTCCATCCGCAACTGCATGCGCACGAAAAAGACACCGACCACGAGCCCGGCGGCGAGGAGGCCCAGCGAGGGTAGCAGTCCTTCCGAATGGCCGATCCCATTGACGCCGGAGATCACCATGCCGAAGGTCGCGGCGCTGAGAAGCGCGCTGGTGATGTGGAATGGGCGGTTCGATCGCGGCGTGTCGGGGAGGGTTCGCGAGCCGGCGACCAGCGCGAGCAGCCCGATCGGCACGTTGATCAGGAACAGCGCCTGCCACGAAGCCACCGACAGGATCGCCCCCGCGATGGAGGGGCCGGCGGCGGACGAGACGCCGACCACGATGGCGACGCGCCCGACCGCGCGGCCGAGGCGCGAGGCCGGAAAGATGAAGCGTACGAGCGCGATGTTGACGCTCATGACGCCGGCCGCGCCCATGCCCTGCAGGACGCGGGCGGCGATCAGCATGTCGAGCGAGCGCGACAAGGCGCAGGCGAGGGAGGCCAGCGTGAAGATACCGAGGCCCGTGAGGTAGACGCGGCGATAGCCGAGAATCTCGCCCAGCCGCGCGAGCGGCAGGAGAAGGACAGTAACGGCGAGCTGGTAGCCGTTCACCACCCAGATCGCCTCGACCGGCTGGATCCCGAGGTCCTGCGTGATGGGCGGCAGGGCGACGTTGGCGACGGTTCCGTCGAGAACCGCCACGAACAAAGCCATGGCGATGGTGGCGAAGGCGAGCCGGCGGCGAAGGGGTGGCAACCCGTCCTGATGCATGGGAGACCGATCGAGCGTTGAGCAACCCGAGCCGGCCGGGGGGACGCTGGTCCGAGAGCTGGCGGGGGCTAGTTGTCCGGCGATGCAGCATAGGCCTGCCCCGCGGGCAAGTCCTCATTCGTAAGGGAGGCTGCGATCTGCAACCTTTATTCGATCACCACCTCGCAATCCGCGATGCGGCGATTGTTTCGCGCCTCGCGCGACGATCTCGGCAATCTCGCCGCCATGCCCGCCGTCTTTCCCGATCAGGCCGCGCCGATCTTGCGGATGGCGGACGGCGAGCGGGAGCTTGCGCTCGCCCGCTGGGGCATGCCGTCCCCGCAGTTCGCCCTGAAGGGCCGCAGCACCGATCCCGGCGTCACCAACATCCGCAACACGGCGAGCCCGCACTGGCGGCGCTGGCTGTCGCCGGCTCATCGCTGCCTCGCGCCGTTCAACGCCTTCTGCGAATACGAGACGACGGACGATGGTGCCAAGGTGCCGGTCTGGTTCGCCGCCTCGCCCGAGCGTCCGACGCTCGCCTTCGCCGGCATCTGGACAAGCTGGACCAGCACGCGGCGAAAGGCGGAAAGGGAGGTGACCGTGGACGCCTTCGGCTTTCTGACGACGACGGCCAATGCCGTCGTCGCCCCGATCCACCCGAAGGCCATGCCGGTGATTCTCACCGAGCCGGAGGAGATCGACCTCTGGTTGGAAGCGCCGTGGGACGAGGCCAAGACGCTGCAGCGCCCGCTCCCCGACGACGCGCTGCGCATCGTCGCGAAGGGCGAGCGCAGCGACGGTTAGCCTTACGCCTTGAAGTCGAGTTCGGCCGGGCTGCCGGTCACCCGGTCCTCGGCTTGGGCGCGGACGGCCTCGTCTTGGTCGGCGAGGCCGTCCTCCGTCTCGTCGTAGCCGGTGCCCGGCATCGGCGCGGTGACTTCGCTGCGCGGCTCGGCGCGCACGTCGAGCCGGGTCGCGTCGTCGTCGGCCGGCGAACCGGCGCGACGGTCGGCGGGATCGCGCGCGGCTTCCGCCGTCGCGCTTTCGAGAAGAGCGCGGTCGGCCGCGCTGATCTCGGACGTCTCGGCGAATTCGCTGCGCTGCCGGTCATTCGGCACGCGCTGCTCGGGGAAATCCTTGGCCATCTTGGTGATGCTCCTTGACGCGCCTCAGGCGCGGGTGCCCTGCGAGGGCACGGTGTTGTCGGGATCGGCGTCGTCGTCGTTGGCGCCGGTCGTTTCGCGGGCGGCCTGCCAGCTCGGGCCGCGCGCCCCTTCGCCGATGTCGGTCAGTTCGGGAAACTCGCCCTGGTTCTCGAAGGCGACGGCCGGCTCAGGCTCGTCCTCCAGCGTTTCCTCGACCGGCGTCAGGGTCGAGCCGTAGCTGTCCTTCAGGGCGACGATCTCGCGCGCCTGCAGCCAGTGCGATTCGGCACGCCCGTCCGGACGTCCTTCCGATTCCCAGATCTCGTGCGCCTTCTGGCGAACCCGCTCCTCGTCCAGCGTCGTGCTCATGTGCTTCGTCCCGTTCACGTCAGTCGTGATGGGACTACGCGCGAGCCGCCGCGCCGGTTGCATGGCCCGGTCGTCGCACGCCGTGACAGGGGTCGCTTTTCCGGGCAGGCTGGCACCCTGTTTGGGAGGATGGACCGCATGACCGAAGAGCAGCCGACGATCGTCGTCACCCGCGAGGGCGGCGCGGGCATCCTGCGGCTGAACCGCCCGAAGGCGCTGAACGCGCTGGACCTCGACATGGTGCGCGCCCTGCGCCGGGCGCTCGACGCCTTCCTCGACGACCCGGCCGTGGCCCTCGTGATCCTCGAGGGCACCGGCGAGCGCGCCTTCTGCGCCGGCGGCGACATCCGCGCCGTGGCCGTGAGCGGCCGGGCGGGCGACGGGATCGCGGAAGCCTTCTGGCGCGAGGAATACGAGCTTCTGTCGCGCCTCGCCCATGCGACAAAGCCGATCGTCGCGCTGGCGGACGGCATCGTCATGGGCGGCGGCGCGGGGCTGGTGATGCATCTGAAGCACCGCGTCGCGACCGAGCGCGTGCGCTTCGCCATGCCGGAGGTCGGCATCGGCTTCCTGCCCGATGTCGGCGCGACTTTCGTCCTGCCGCGCTTGGAGGGTGCGTTCGGCCGATACCTCGCTCTGACCGGCGAGACGGTCGAGGCGGGGGATGCGCTGGCCGCCGGCCTGCTCGACCGCTGCGTGCCGTCGAGCCGGACAGCCGAGCTGCGCGCCGCGCTGATCGGGCTGGATCCGGGCGCAAGCCACGCGGACGTCGAGCGCCTGATCGCCGACCGTGCGGAGCTGCTCCCCGCGCCGCTCATCGCCCGCCACGGCGAGGCCATCGCCGCGGCCTTTTCGCGCCCGGAGGTCGAGGCGATCGAGGCGGCCTTGGAGGAGATGTCGAGCGATGCGGCGCAGGGCGAGTTCGCCGCCCGGACCCTGGCGACCATGCGCGGCCGCTCGCCCTGGTCTATGGCGCTGACCCATGCGCTTCTGGCGGAAGGTTCCCGGAGCACGACGCTGGAGGACTGCCTCGTCCGCGAGTTCCGCGCCGCCTGTTATTGCCTGCGCGTCGAGGATTTCCACGAGGGCGTGCGCGCCGCCGTCATCGACAAGGACCGCAACCCGCGCTGGCCCTCGCTCGACGAGGGCTGGCGTCAGCCGCCGCTCGCCGAGATCCTGCGCGAAGTGCCCGGACGGCCGGATCCCGTCTTCGCCGATTGATCAGTCCTCGGACGAGGGCGCCTTCGCGTCGAGCTGGCGGGCGAGCTCGACAGCCGTGCCGGAAAAGGTCCTGCCGCGTTCGGGGTCGCGGAAGCACTTCCAGAGGCCGGTCTTCTTGTCGCGCTTCCAGCCGGCCTTGGCGATCTTCGCCTCGGCGGCGGTTTCGTGCGGCGTCTTGAAGGCCATCGGCTCGGCTCCCTGTCGTGTCCGCCGCCTTCATACGCAACCTCGTCGCGGATGCGAAACCCCGGCAACCATTCGGCCGTCCGGGCCTTCTGCCATCGACGCCAGACGCAAGGGGATCGAAGGTCGGACATGACGAGAACGGTGGTGATCACGGGCGGAACGGCGGGCATCGGCCTTGCCACCGCCGAGACATTCGCGCGCGACGGGTGGAACGTCGGAATTCTGGCGCGTGGCGAAGAACGGCTGCGGGAGGTGGAGGAGCGGCTGCGCGCGCTCGGCGTGAAGGCGCTGGGCATCGCGACCGACGTGTCGGACGCCGACGCGGTGGATGCCGCGGCGGAGCGCTGCGAGACGGAGCTCGGCCCGATCGAGGCCTGGATCAACAACGCCATGGCGACGGTCGTCGCGCCCGCCGACCAGATCTCGCCCGACGAGTATCGCCGCGTGACGGACGTCACCTATCACGGGCAGGTCTTCGGCACGCTCGCCGCCCTGAAGCGCATGCGCGCGCGCGACCGCGGCACCATCGTGCAGGTGAACTCGGTGCTCGGCATCCGGCCCTTCCCGCTCCAGTCCGCCTATGACGGCGCCAAGGCGGCGGCGCTCGGCTTCACCAACGCGCTGCGCGGCGAGCTCGGCCATCTCGGCAGCAATGTGCAACTCGTCACCGTCTTTCTGCCGGCGGTGAACACGCCGCAGTTCGACGGCTGGGCTCGCAACAAGGTCGGCCGGCGGCAGATCGCGCCCGATCCCGTCTACGACGCACGCCTGTGCGCCAACGCCATCCATTTCGGCGTGCTCCATCCACGCCGCGACATCTGGGTCGGGCGCACCACGGTGATGGCGAGCCTCCTGCAGCGCCTCTGGCCGAACGCCGCCGACGTCCAGTCGCGCAGCGGCTGGGAGGGCCAGCTCTCCGACGAGACCATTCCGCGGATCGAGGGAAACCTCTTCGAGCCGGGGCAGGGGCCTGCGCGGATCGAGGGACCGTTCACCGATCGCACGCTCGCCTCGCGCCACACCTTCTTCACCAGCCGGCAGCGCGACGTCGCGGTCCTGGGGCTGATCGGCGCCGGCGTCCTCGGTCTGGCGGCGGCGTTCAGGCGTCGCCTGTCCTGACGCCGCAAGCGGGGCCGCCGACCGGTTTCGGCGGCCTCGGCCCGTTCAGGGGCCGCCCGCGACCGATCCCATGACGACCATCACGAGGTCGTCGAGATCGACCGGGCCATTCAGCGTCACGCCCTTCTCGGTTTCCTCGACCGTCAATCGACCTTCGCCGATCTCGGCCTGGCGCCGAAGTTCGGCGACGATCGCCTCGCGGATGCTGTCCTCGACCGTCATTGACCGGCCTCCGGCCTGCTGGTCCGGACGCCCGGCGGATACTGGAGCCCGCCGGCGCTCGTTTCGTCCACCTCCTCGGCGGAAAGCGTCTCGTCCCGCGCCTCGGGTTTGCCATCGGCGGCCGCCACCTCGACCAGATCGTTGTCGAGCCCGGCGAACTGGGCCTCGATCTGCCGCGCGTCCTCTTCGGGTGTGCCGGAATCCGGCCTTTTGGTCGTATCGTTTGTCATTTCCTCAGCTCCAGCTGGTGTCGCATGGAGCGGGAACGCGCGGATGCGCGCTGCGCTCCGAGATTTGACCGTGGACGGCGCGACAATGCCGCCGAACGACCCATATCCGCTGTCGAGACGAAACCGGGAAGCAGCGCCTTGGCCAAGTTCGACAAGCCCTCCAACCGAAAGCGCGGTTCGCTCTGGGCGGTGGTGACGGCTGTCGTCGTGACTACGGTCCTCTATTTCATGTTCTTCTCCAGTCGCGAGGGCGAGCGGCCTGTCACGAACCCCGGCGGCGGCGTGACGACCGGCGCGGCGCCCGTGACCGGGGGCTCGACGCCGGCGCAGTAGGACGGGCCGCCTGACCGTTGCCCGCGTTCTGCGGGCGCGGCCAAAGACAGCGAGATGCCCTGGCGACAACCTGTGCGATCACATGCTAGAGGATCCAGCGATCCGTTCGTCGGCCTTATCATGCGGCCGCGAAGCGGGGAGCGCGAGGCCGAGAGCCGGGGTTCGTCATGTCATCCATATCCGTCGCGTCGCAGCCGCTGCCGCAAAAGACCACGCTCTCGATCCTCGTGGCGATGAGCGCCTGCCACATGCTGAACGACGTCATGCAGTCGCTGCTGGCATCGCTCTACCCGCTCCTCAAGGCGAACTACGCGCTGGACTTCGCCCAGATCGGTCTCCTGACCATGACGTTCCAGGTCACGGCCTCGCTGCTGCAGCCGGCTGTCGGCGTGGTCACCGATCGCTGGCCCATGCCCTATTCGCTGCCTGTCGGCATGGCATCGACTCTGGTCGGTCTGCTGCTCCTGTCCTCCGCCGGCAGCTTTCCGATGCTGCTCCTGGCGGCGAGCCTGATCGGCTTCGGCTCGGCCGTGTTCCATCCGGAAGCCTCGCGCGTCGCGCGAGCGGCTTCCGGCGGCCGGCACGGCTTCGCGCAGTCGCTGTTCCAGCTCGGCGGCAACGCGGGCACGGCGCTCGGCCCGCTGCTCGCGGCCTTCATCGTCCTGCCCTACGGCCAGCACAGCATCGCCTGGTTCGCCGTCATCGCCTTCACCGGCATGGCGATCCTCACCTGGGCGGGCAACTGGTACGCGGCGCACCGCCGGGCGCAGATCGGTCGGGGCCCGGTCAGCCGCGCTCTGCCGCTGCCGCGCAACACGGTGCTGATGGCCGTGGGCATCCTCGTGCTGCTGACGGCCACCAAGAACGTCTACATGGCGAGCTTCTCCAGCTACTACACGTTCTACGTCATCGACCGCTTCGGCCTGTCGGTGCGGGAGGCGCAGCTCATGCTGTTCCTGTTCCTCGGCTCGGCGGCGGCCGGCACGTTCCTCGGCGGGCCGATCGGCGACCGCTACGGCGCCCGCTTCGTGATCTGGTTCTCCATCCTCGGCGTCATCCCGTTCGCGCTGGTCCTGCCCTATGCCAACCTGCCGCTGACGGCCGTCCTGACGGCGGTGATCGGCTTCGTCCTCGCCTCCGCCTTCCCGGCCATCGTGGTCTTCGCACAGGAGCTCCTGCCGGGGCGGGTCGGGCTCGTCGCCGGCATGTTTTTCGGCTTCGCCTTCGGCGCGGGCGGGCTCGGGGCGGCCTTCCTCGGCGATTTCGCCGATACGGCCGGCATCGAGTTCGTGTATCGGACCGTGTCCTTCCTGCCGCTTCTGGGGCTGGCGACGATTCTCCTGCCGAGGATCCCGTCGATGCGCTGAAGCCGGCGGCCTTCGTCAGGAGAGCCAGACCATGCCGCGCATCCGACTCGTCACCACCGGCGGAACCATCGCGTCCCGCGCAGAGACCGCGCAGGCGGACGCCGACGTCGTGGCCTCGATCCAGGGCGAGGCGCTGCGCGCGGGGCTCCACGACCGCTTGGAGGGCATCGAGATCGAGGTGGACGACTTCTGCAGCGTCAACTCGTTCTCGATCGACCTGCCGCTCGCCTTCGCTATGGCCCAGCGCATCGACGCGCATCTGTCGGACCCCGCCTGCGACGGTGTGGTGGTGACGCACGGCACCGATACGATGGAGGAGAGCGCCTATCTCGCCGACCTCGTCGTGCGGTCGCAGAAGCCCGTCGTCTTCACCGGCGCCCAGCGCAGCGCCGATGCGCCCGACACGGACGGGCCGCGCAACATCGCCGAAGCCGTCCGGCTCGCGGCGGCGCCGGAGGCGGCCGGCCTCGGGGCGACCATCCTGTTCGAGAGCGAGTTCCACGCGGCGCGCGACGTCACCAAGACGCACACCTCGCGCACCGACACGTTCCGCTCGGGCGAGCACGGCAAGCTCGGCGAGGTGGACGGGACGCTGGTGCGCATTTACCGCCGCCCGGTGCTTCGTCGGACCTTCGCGCCGACGCGCATCGAGACCGGCGTCGACCTTGTGCGCATGGCCATGGGCGCTTCGGACCGCGTTCTCCGCTTTCTGGCGAGCGAAGGCGCGCGCGCCATCGTGGTGGAAGGGTTCGGCCTCGGCAACACGCCGCCCGCAGTGACCAAGGCCGCGGCCGAGATCATCGCGGCCGGCATCCCGGTGATCGTGACCTCCCGCTGCCCGGAAGGCCGCGTGAAACCGGTCTATGGCAACGGCGGTGCGAAGGATCTGGAGCGGGCGGGAGCGATCTTCGCAGGGGACCTCACGGGCGCGAAGGCGCGTATCCTCGCGGCGGTCGTGCTGGGATGCGAAGGCGCCGACCTTCGCGGCGCCTTCGCCGAACTCGGCGGCTGATCCGCGGGCTTCTCGAAGGCCGTTTCGGGCGTTCCCGCCAAGCAGACCGGCGGGCCTGTCTCCTACTCCTTGGCGCCTGCGCGCACGCGCGAAGCGGGCGCCAGGATCAGGCGCTCGTACTCATCCTCTGGAATGCCGTAGCAACCGGCGGCGATCTCCTCGAGCCCCCTGCGGTCCAGGATATGGATGCGCCCGCGCGTCGCCCTGATCAGGTGGGCGCCCTCGAGAACGTGAATCTCGTTGGTCACGCCGGAGCGCCGCACGCCGAGCATCAGCGACAGGAACTCGTGCGTCAGAGGCAGATCGTCGCTTTCCAGCCGGTCGTGTGACATGAGCAGCCAGCGCGCCAAGCGCTCGTTGATGTTGTAGCGACCGTTGGCCAGAGCCGAATGCGAAAGCTGCAACTCGTAGCAGTGGATGTAGCGCAGGAGCAGGTTGCGCAACGCCTCGTCCTGCTGCGCGATCCTCACCAGCAGCGACGCCGGTATGCGCCACGCCGCGCCGACCGTCTGCATGAAGGTCCGGTGCGGCGTGTGGTCGACGCCGTGCAGCACGTAGAAGCCCGTCATGCCTTCAGGGCCGACATGGCCGACCTCGATCTCCTGCATCCCGTCGCGGCTCGTGGCCACCATCGAGGCCAAGCCGCTTTCGAGGAAGTACACGTGTTCGAGCGCGACATTCTCATGCACGAGGACGGCGCGGACCGGCAGTTCGATGAACTCGAGATGTGGAGACAGACGCGCAAAGCTTTCCGCCGTCGCGACGGCCAGGAGGCGATTGCGCACGCTGGACTGCACCCTTGCCGCCATTGGCGTCTCGATTTCTCCGCATGAGCGCTTGGCCGAACCGCATGTTCAGGTAGCGGTATCGGAGCTGGAAAGCTGCTTATGCGGGAAGGACAGGCCTCGCTCCATACGGGCATGCTCTACGGTACGCTTCTGACAGTATTTGGTCGGCGCTCGATTGCCGCTTATCCGTGCGACCGGCACGCTCCGCTTGTCGCCATCGAAGGGGCGGAGTTTGCCGAATTCGATGGGGTGCGCCGCGAGGCGGTCCGCAGTCCTCGTGAGCTCTTGGCCGAAACGCTGCTCCGCAGCGAGATCGTCAACGAGCGCATGATCGAATTCTGCGCCGTCAACGGTCAGCTCGTCGATATCATCTGGTTGAAGGACCAGATTCACCTACCATAAGATGGGGGGTGAATGGATCGTGCCCTATGAATATTCAGCTAGTTACTTCCGAGAAAGGTGCGTTTTCGCACATTAAGAGGGAATATTTGCGATTTTTCATGGACAGCTCAGATTGCTGAGTCACATGAGGTGATATCTCAACCCGGAGTAGCTCCCATGGAACTTTCAGCACATGCCGGCGCACAGGGGTTAAAGTACAGAGTGCCCAGAGGGCGGACGGACGCACGTCATGAGACGATCCTAAGTGCGGCCTTGGCTACATCGCAGTCGCTTCGCGCGTTCTTGGGATTGAAGCTGGCCAAGCTGGGTCTGGCGTCCGGCCAGGATCGACTGCTGATCGCGCTGGCCGACAACACGAGCCTCAGCGTTTCGGCCCTGGCGGACGAATTGAACGTCCGTCCCTCGACGGTTTCCAAGATGATGGATCGGCTGGCCGCGCGCGGCTACACGCAGAGGTTACCCGATCCGGCCGATGCCCGGCGCATCAACCTCCAGCTCACGCCCGACGGCGAAGAGATCTGCACCCGGCTTCGCACGCTGTGGCGGGACATCGACGCCGAGCTGACCGCCGACCTCTCCGCCCATGAGAAGGCCTGTATCTCGGACGGTATCGCGCTTCTCGACACAAGGATCGCTTACCGCCTGCGCCGATTGCGATAGGGTCGCCTGATCACCTCGTCGTGAACCTTGCCGCACGATCTTTCCGCGTGCCTCTTTAACTCCTAGTTTTGGTTAACGAGGAGGCGACACCATGGAGACCGAAGCACGGGCCGCTCCACAGTCCGCTGAGGAGGAGCGGCAGGAACGGCCGCCATTGCGAGACGAAATGCGGCCGGCGCGCGGTCTTCTCGTCGGGATCGCGCTGTCGTCCATCTTCTGGCTGGGACTGCTGGTTCTCTGGCTCGCGCTGTAGAGGCGCCCGCTCAGCCGCGCTGCCGGCGCGCGATCATGAGGTTCGTCAAGGTCGCGATCGCCGCACCGCAAGCCGCGCCGCCGGCCTTCACCATCGCGTCGCCCCACCGCGCGTGACGGGTCGGCGAAAGTTCCTGCAGCCACTCGATCCCGATCGCGGCGACCACGATCGCGAGGCCGACCAGCAGCCAATGCCGGGGATAGGCGAGCACGAACAGACCCGCGAGAAGCCCGAAGGCGAGGGCGCGGTCGCCCTGCACGGACATCACGTCATGCGGACGCAGGCCGATCGGCGATACGGTGACGAACAGGACGGCGACCAGCGCAAGCCACGCGGCCACGCGGCAGGCACGATGCAGCTCAGGCTGCCGGATCCATCGCCGTGCGCCCGATAGAGCGGACACGGCGGTACGCGGCGAGCGGGGCGGCATTCGGCTGGGGTGGTTCATCGGCGCATTTGGACCATGTGACGCTGGGCCGAGCCTTATCTCCACCCGGGCGTGGCCGCATTCGGACCGGGAGGCCGAAAGGTCAGGACCCGACGCCGCGGTCGGGCGCAAGAAGCCGGTTTGCGAAGCTTGCCAGGGGCATCGGCTTGCCGAAGAGATAGCCTTGTCCCTCGACCACCCGCTCACGCAGATAGGCGGCCTGGCCCGGCGTTTCGATCCCTTCGGCGATGACCTGCAGATCGCATCCCCGCGCCATCCGCAGGACGGCGTCCACGATCCCCTGGTCCTTCCGGTCGGTCTCGATGTCCCGGACGAACGACCGGTCGATCTTGAGGCGGGTGATGTCCAGTTGCTTGAGGAACGTGAGCGAGGCGTAGCCGGTGCCGAAATCGTCGAAGGCGATGCCGACATCCATCCGGCGCAGGCGGGACAGGTGCTGCGCGATCGTGCGCTCGTTGCGCAGGACGATATTCTCGGTGATCTCAAGCTCCAGCGCATGGGCCGGCAGCCCGCTGGTGGCCAGCGCCTCCTCCACGCGTTCGACGAAGTCCGGCTGGCGGAGCTGCGCCGCGAAGAGGTTCACGCCGACGCGGAAGCCCGCCTGCCCTGCGCGGCCGCGGATCCTCATCGCGTCGCGGCATGCGGTCGAGAGAATCCAGTCGCCCACAGGGGAGGCGAGGGAACTGGCCTCGAGCACCGGCAGGAACGCCGCCGGGGCCAGCACGCCGAGATAGGGGTGGTTCCACCGGATCAGGGCTTCGGCTCCGACGACCCGGTTGCCCGTGAGTCGCACCTGCGGCTGGTAGTAGAGCTCGAAGTTCCGGCAGTCCCACGCCTCCCGCAGGTCCTCCGCCACGCTGAGCCGGTCCTTGGCCGCCTTGCGCAGTTCGGGGGTGAACAGGCGCACGCGCGCCCTGCCGTTCGCCTTGGCGTCGTAGAGCGCGAGATCGGCCGCCAGCATGAGATCGTCCGCCGAGACGCTCTGCGACTGTGACGGCATCAGCCCGACGCTCGCCGATAGATGGGCGATCTCGTCGCCGATGGGAATCGGCGTCTCGATGGCTTCGATCAGCCGTCGGCCGGCCTCGGCGATCCGGAGAGGATCGGCCGTCCCGCGAAGGATCACCGCGAACTCGTCGCCGCCCAGGCGGGCCAGGAGATGCGGTTCGCCGACGATCGTCCGGGCGCGGCTCGCGACCGCGCGCAGGGCTTCGTCGCCCCCCGCATGGCCGAACGCGTCGTTGATGTCCTTGAACCCGTCGAGGTCGAAAAGGAGCAGCGAGAAGGAGGTCCCGCTCTCCAGATGCTCGGCCACGCAGGTCGCCAACGTTTCCTGGAAGCGGGCGCGGTTGGCGAGGCCCGTCAGGCTGTCGGTATAGGCGAGGGTGCGGATGCGCTCCTCGACCGACAGCCGTTCGCTCTGGTCGCGGAAGGCGATCACGGTCTGAACACTGCCGGCGAGCCGCACGTCGCTTCGCAGGACCCGCACCGGCAGGAACCCGCCGAGGCTCGTCGCGAGGCGTGCATCGGTCTCCTCCCGTTCCGGCAGGGCGCGGAGGTCGAGATCCGGAAGCAGCGTATCGAGCGCCCGCCCGGTGAGCTCTTCCCTGGAGAACCCGGTCAGCCGGGCGAGGCTGTCGTTGGCGGTGACGACGCGGTCTCCCTCGCAGATCGCCAGACCCTCCAACCCAAGATTGGCGAGTTCGCCGAGCCTTCTGCGCTCGTAGCGTAGCTTGGCCTTGGCCGCGAGGGTGAGCCGCAGCCCGAGGATCGCGACGGCCGCCAGGATGGAAGAGACCACGGCGACGATCGGCGCGAGGGTTTCGGGGGGGATCGTCCAGGCCGGAAGGGCGACCCGCGGGTCGAACTCGAGGGTCATCGCGACCATTCCGCCGATGTGGAGGATGCCGATGGCCAGAACCAGAAGCGGCGCTCCGGCGAGGCTCACGACCCGCTTACGCTCCACCGACGCAAGGGTCGCCAGGCCGAACACGGGAAGCGACCCGAGGAGCGTCGACCAGACGACGAGGAGATCCCAGTGGATGTGCCCGCGCACGACATAGGCCGCCTGGCCGACATAGTGCAGGACCGCGACGCCGAGCCCGATCACGACACCGCCGGCGAAACGCCTCCAGCGCTCGCGCCGACCGAGCGAAAGCATCAGCCCGGCGCCGATGCCGACGATCGCCAGGACAAGCGACAGCGCGGTGGTCACGGGCTCGAAACCCGACTGCATGCCCGGCCGGAAGGCGAGAAGGGCGATCATATGGGTCGCCCAGGCCGTGCAGCCGGCCGAGAGCAGCGCGAGAAGCGCCCACTTTGTGCGCTCCCGGCCTTGCAGCCGGCTGGCATGGCGCGCGACCGAGAACGATCCGTAGATTCCGACGAGGCAAACGACGACCGCCAGGCTCAAAAGCCTCGGATCGTTCAGGACGCCTACGCAGGTCAACAGAACGTTCATCGCTCCTCCTGGGGGCAGGAGTAGATTCCAACTCTTAAGAACCGAACGAACGAGGCTAGATCGCGTGCGATCGATGCGCGAAGATACCCGAAATTTTCCTTTGCCGCTCACCGATCCGGGGGAGGACGGGGGCGGGTGCCTTTAGCCCTGCTCGCTGAGCCTGCCGGCCAGGAACTCGATGATCTGCTGGCCGAGGGGCCCCGGCGCGCGGTCGATCGACCAGGCCGCGCCCAGCGCACGAACGGGATGGAACCGGTTGTCGGCGCTGCGAAGACGTTTGACGACGCCGGCCGCCTCCTCGTCGGCGAAGAAGACCTCGTTGGTGAAGCACCAGCCGAAGCCGCCGGTGACGAGCATCCGGATGTGTTCTAGGTCGTTGGAGGTCCAAACGTCCGGCCCGAACACGCGCCCCAGGCGCTCGACGTCGACGCTCGGGCTCCCGATGAAGTAGATCTGCCGCTCCGACTGGAACGCTTCGATCGGGATCGGCTGCGGCAGACGCGAGAGCGGATGCGTCGCCGACGCGACCGGCCACATCGTCACGTTTCGGAACGAGCGGGCCGTCATGTCGGGCGGCACGTTGGCGAGAAAGGTCAGCGCGAAGTCCACCTCGCCGCTGCGCAGGGTCTCCCACAGCGTGTTGAGCGAACTCGTGAAGAGCTGGACGCGGGCGCGGGGCTGGGTGGCGTCGAAACCCTGGAGCGCGTCGCGCAGTGCCGTCAGCGGGAACAGGACGTCCACCGCGATGCGGATACGCATTTCCTCGCCCTTTTCCAGCGCCTTCATGTGCGCCGTCAGGCGCCGCGCGCTTTCGACCAGGAACGTCGCCTCCGCGAACACCGCCCGGCCGCGTTGCGTCAGGGTCGCCTCCCGCGACGCGCGATCGATCAGCGGGAAGCCGCACTGCCGCTCCATCTGCGCGACCGCGTAGGACACCGAGGACACCGCCCGGTTCAGCCGCCGCGCAGCGCTCGAGAAGCTGCCCTCTTCCACGACGGTCACGAAGGTGCGGAGCTGGTCGATCAGGTTGGGGTTCATTCGATGGGTCCGAACGATTCATCCGATAGATTACGTATTCCTGAAAGCGAACCGCTTTGATAGCCTCTTCTTGGTTGCAGCGATTGGGAGATCGAGGCGGCCGACAATGGCACTGACAGGCTCTGGGAGGAGGCGGGTCATGCAGCATCCGACGGCGCTCGTCGCCGCCAGCCCACACGCGTCCGCGAATGCGGCAGGCCGGCCCGAGGCCTTGGCCTGCGAAGGGGTGAGCCGCTGGTTCGGCGGCCTCCAGGCCCTCAAGAGCGTGTCCATTCGCGTGGGACAAGGGGAGATCTTCGGCCTCGTCGGTCCGAACGGCTCGGGCAAGACGACCCTCGTCAACGCCATCACCGGCTTCTATCCACCCCAGGAAGGCGCGATCCGGCTGCATGGGCAGCGGATCGAGGGAACGCGGCCGCACAAGGTCGCCAAGATGGGCGTCGCCCGCACGTTCCAGAACGTCGCCCTGTTCCGGGGCATGAGCGTTCTCGACAACATTCTCATGGGCCGGCACATCTTCATGCGCCCCTCGGCGCTGGCCGCCTTCTTCTATCCGGTCTGGGCGCAGAAGGCGGAGACCGCCAATCGCCGCAAGGTCGAGGACGTCATCGATCTCCTGCAGCTCCAGAGCGTGCGCGACGAGCATGTCGACACGATCCCGCTCGGCCTCCAGAAGCGGGTGGAGCTTGCCCGCGCGCTGGCCGCCGAGCCGCGCCTTCTGGTCCTCGACGAGCCGATGGCCGGCATGAACCAGGAAGAGAAGGAATACATGGTCCGCTTCATCCTCGACGCGCGCGAGGAGCTGGGGCTCACCGTCCTCCTGATCGAGCATCACCTCGACGTCGTGACCGCCATCTGCGACCGCGTGGTCGTCCTGAACAACGGGACGCGCATCGCCGAGGGGCCGGCGCGCGAGACCATGGGCGATCCGGCCGTGGTCGCCGCCTATATCGGGGGAGCCGCTCATGCTGCATGACGGGGCGACCATCGCGGCAGGAGTCCGAGCCCTGCATCCCGGCTGGCGCGACGGCGACACGCTGATCGCCGCCTTGAACGAGAACGCCGAGACGCACGGGAACACCGTCGCGATCCGCGAGCGCGACCGCGGCATCTGGCAGGAATGGACCTGGAAGACCTATCGCGACCGCGTCCTGGAACAGGCGGCCGGGTTCGAGGCCGCCGGGCTGAAGGCCGGCGATGTTGTGCTCGTCATCGGCGACAATCGCGCCGCCCTCTACGTCGCGATGCTGGCCGCGATCTGCCTGCGGGCCGTGCCGTCGCCCGCCTATTCCGACGTGGCGCCCGAGGAACTCGCCGGCCAGGTTCGGCGGGAGGGCATCCGCTTTGCCGTGGCGGAGGACCAGGAACAGGTCGACAAGCTCCTTGTCGTGCGCGAAAGCGTTCCAGACCTCGCGACGATCGCCTATGACGACCCGCGCGGGCTGAAGGGCCGCGAGCCCCCGGGCGTCGTCGCGCTGGAGAGCCTGCTCGACCAAGGGCGCGCGCGGCTCGAACGTGAGCCGGCCCTGCGCGAGGCGCTTCTCGGCCGTGCCGGGGTCCATGACGTCGCGGTGCTCCTCCATTCGTCGGGCACGACGGGGGCGCCCAAGGGCATTCCGCTCAAGCACGGCCATCTCCTGTCGGGCGTTCGCAACGCCGCCGCCGCCGGATATTTCCGCGAGGGCGAGGTCCACATGGCCTACCTGCCCATGGCCTGGGTGGGCGACTTCCTGTTCTCGCTGGCCGCCGCGATCACGCTCCGCTTCGTGGTCGCGATCCCCGAGCGCCAGGAAACCGCCCAGCACGACCTGCGCGAGATCGCGCCGACGATCTACTTCTCCTCGCCGCGCGCCTGGTCGAACATGTTGACGCGCGTCCAGGTCGGCATGGAGGAATCGACGCGCGGCAAGCGCCGCCTGTTCGAGCATTTCGTGCCCTTCGCCGTCGAGCTGGAGCGACGCCGGCTGGAAGGGCGTGAGCCGTCGGCGATCGAGCGGCTGCGCTGGCAGATCGGCCGGCTCCTGGTCTTCGGGCCGCTTCTCGACCAACTCGGTCTCGCCCGCGTCCAGCGTCCCTACACGGCGGGCGAGGCGATCGGCGAGGAGGTCTTCCTCTTTTTCCGCGCCCTCGGCCTCAACCTTCGCCAGTTCTACGGCCAGACGGAGAATTGCGCGCTCGCCGTCGCGCAAGGGGCGGGGGACCTCCAGCTCCATACGGTGGGCCGACCGTTTCCGGGCGTCGAGGTTCGGATCGACGAGACCGGCGAGATCCTGATGCGGGGCGACAACGTCTTCGACGGCTACCACGGCGACGAGGCGGCAAGCGCCAAGGCGCTCGACGGCGGCTGGCTGCGCACCGGCGACGCGGGCCAGGTCGAGCTGGACGGGCAGATCGTGGTGCTCGGGCGCGTGTCCGAGGTCGTTCATACGGCCGCCGGCACGCGCTACATCCCGACCTATATCGAGAACCGCCTGAAGTTCTCGCCCTATATCCGCGACGTCTGCATTGTCGGGCGCGGGCGCCCGTCGCTGGCCGCCATCGTCTGTATCGACTTCGAGGCCGTCGGCCATTTCGCGCAGGAGAACGCGGTCTCCTACACGTCCTATGCCGATCTGTCGCAGAAGCCGGAAATCCTCGACCTCGTCGAGCGCACGATCGGAGGCGTCAACAAGCGCCTGCCGGAAGGGCTGGCGATCCAGCGCTTCGTCAACCTCCACAAGGAATTCGATCCCGACGACGGCGAGGTGACCCGCACCCGCAAGCTGAAGCGCGACGTGATCGAGCGGCACTACGGCCCGATCGTCGAGGCGCTCTACGACGGCCGCGAGCGCATCGAGTTCGAGGCGCGCGTCGCCTACGAGACCGGCGCGGAGGGTGTCTTGAAGCGCGAGCTGACGCTGCGCGGCGTCGGCAAGGGGAGGGCGGCATGAGCTACTTCGTCGAGCTTCTGGTCAACGGCGCGCTGACGGGTCTCATGTACTCGCTCGTCGCGCTCGGCATCGTCCTCATCTACAAGTCGTCCGGCGTGCCGAACCTCGCACAGGGTGCCGTTGTTCTGATCGGCGCCTATGTGGTCTGGCTTCTCGTCGCGGCCGGTCTGCCGCTGCTCGTCGCCGTGCCCGTGGCCTGCATCCTGATGTTCGGCTTCGGCCTCGCGGTCGAGCGCTTGCTCCTTCGTCGCATGGTCGGCCAGCCCATCATCATGGTGGTGATGCTGACGCTGGGCCTGGAAATCTTCCTGCGCGGCCTCGGCCCCGGCCTCCTCGGCGCGGCGCCCAAATCGCTCGACCTCGGCGTGGACCTCTCGCCCATCATCGTCGGCGACGTGTTCATCAACCGCGACTATCTCTGGGGCGGCGCGATCGCGCTCCTTCTGATCGGCGCCTCGCTCCTCTTCTTCCGCACCCGGCTCGGCACCAAGCTGCGCGCGGTCTCGGACGACCATGTGTCGTCCTGGGCGGTCGGCATCTCGGTGGAGCGCGCGATCGGCATCTCCTGGGGGCTCGCAGCCGTGGCAGCGGTGGCGGCCGGCACGCTCTGGGGCTCGGTCCAGGGCGTCGACTGGACCCTGTCGGCCCTCCTGTTTCCGGCGGTGGCGGTGGTGATCCTCGGCGGGGTGGACTCCATCGTCGGGGTGCTGGTCGGCGGGCTGCTCGTCGGCATCCTCGGCTCGGTCGTGCCCGGCTACCTCGACTCGCTGGTGGGCGGGGGCACGCGCGACGTCGTCACCTCGCTGATCATCCTTTTCACCATCATGGTCCGGCCCTACGGCATCTTCGGCCGCGAGGACATCGAGAGGATCTGACGATGTTCTATAGGCTCGCCGGCGTCCACCACACGACCTATCGCTCCGATGCCCGCCTCTGGCGCGTGCCGGCCGACCGCTACGCGCTCTGCCTCGTGCTCCTGCTGGCCGTGGCCGCGCCCTTCCTCGTGTCGCCGCTCTATCTCGGCTCCTACCTTCTGCCTTGGCTGGTCTGGAGCGCGGCGACGCTGTCGCTCACGCTTCTCATGGGCATCGCCGGCCAGCTCCATTTCGGTTTCGCGGCGGTGATGGCGATCGGCGCCTACACCTCGATCCATCTGACCCGGGCGGGTGCCCCCTTCGAGCTCGCGCTGATCGGGGCCGGGCTCGTCTCGGCCGTGATCGGCTGCGTCTTCGGCGCGGCGGCGCTGCGGGTGAAGGGCCTCTACCTCGTCATGGCGACGCTCGCCATGCAGTACCTTGTGGATTGGGTCATCATCAACGTGCCGGCCATCTCGGGCGGCGCGCAGGCAACGCTCCAGACCCCGCGCGTCTCGCTTCTCTTCCTGCCGCTGGACGGCCCCTGGGCGCGCTACTGGGCGGCGCTCGCCTGGGCCGTGGTGGCCGCGCTCTTCATCCTGAACGTCAAGCGCACCGCCTTCGGCCGCGCGCTCGTCGCCATCCGCGAGAAGGACTTCGCGGCGGCCGTGATCGGCGTCGATCCCTTCCGCACCAAGCTCGTCGCCTTCTTCACCTCGTCCTTTCTCGGCGGCGTGTCGGGTGCGGTGCTCGCCTTCTGCTACTACCGCGCGGTCACGCCGGAGCAGTTCACCTTCAACGTCTCGATCCAGCTCGTCGCGATGGTGCTGGTCGGCGGTCTCGGCTCGGTCATCGGCGCGTTCCTGGGCGCGGGCTTCGTGCTGCTCGCGCCGATCGTCCTCACCAACCTGGTGATCGCGCTGTCCGGCGCCGGATGGCTCTCCGTCTCGACCAATCTCCTCTCGCACATCCCGATGATGGCCTATGGCGCCCTCATCGTCGGCTTCCTCCTGATGGAGCCGCTCGGCATGGCGAAGATCTACGACAACATCCGAAACTACTTCCTCGTCTGGCCCTTCCGCCACGCGAGACGCTGACCGCCCACACACAAGAAAAACCGGAGGAGACCATCATGCATCGCCGTCTCGCATCGATCGTCGGAGGGCTCGCCCTTTCGCTCTGTCTGTCCGGCGCGTCCCTGGCGCAGGAAACGATCAAGTTCGCCATGCCGCAGGATTTCACGGCCGTCTACACGTTCGTGACGGGCGAATACAATCAAGGCCAGCGCGACTATCTCACCCTCGTCAACGAAGAGGGTGGTATCGACGGCCACAAGTTCGAAGCCCTCGTCTCCGATACCGGCAACCAGCCGCAGCGTGGCATCGAGGCCTACAACCGGGCGCGCGACCAGGGCGCGATCCTCTTCGATTTCCTTTCGACGCCCGTCTCGCGCGCCCTCGTGCCGCAGGTGCTGCAGGACAAGGTGGTGATGATCACGCCCGTGCACGGGCGCGGCGACGCCTCCGACGGCGAGACCTTCCCCTACATCTTCCCGATGATGGCGACCTACTGGAGCCAGGCGACGGTGCTGGCCAACTGGATCGAGGAAAAGGGTGGCGGCCTTGCCGGCAAGAAGATCGCCCTCGTCCACATCGACAGCCCGTTCGGCCGTGAGCCGATCAATGTCCTGAAGGATCTGGCAGCCGAGAAGGGGTTCGAGGTCTCGACCTTCGCCTATGCGAGCCCCGGCAACGAGCAGGGCTCGACCTGGACCGAGGTGCGTCGCTACCGGCCCGATTACGCGCTGATCTGGGGCGCGGGCGGCGGGCAGGCGGTGTCCGTGCGCGAGGCCATCCGCAACGGCATCTCGGCCGACAAGATCCTGTCCGTCGTCTGGCTCACCGAGACCGACGCGCGCACCGTCGGGCCGGACGTGATGAAGGGCGTCAAGCGCTTCGAGGCCGTTGCGCCCGGCAAGGACAACCCGATCCTCCAGCGCATCGAGGAGAAGGTCGTGGCGCCGGGCAAGGGCGCCGGCAATGCCGAGCTGGTCGGCTCATCGGCCTACAATCTCGGCGTCGCCACCATGGCCGTCGCGGTGGAGGCGGCCCGCCTCGCGCTGGCCGACGGCGGGGGCGAGCTCACGGGCGAGCGCCTCAAGGACGGGTTCCAGAAGATCTCGAACTTCAACGCAGAAGGCCTGATGCCGCCGATCACCATCACGCCGAAGGACCACCAGGGCGGCGGCTTCGGACGCGTGTCCGAGTGGGACGGCCAGGCCTGGGTGCCGGTCACCGACTGGGGCTCGCACTACGGCGAGATCGTCCAGAAGGAGATCGAGGCCGGCGCCAAGGGCTTCCGCGAGGGACGCTGAGCCATGGCCCTCCTGTCGCTTTCCAATGTCGAGGTGATCTACGACCGCGTGTTTCTCGCGATCAAGGGCGTGTCGCTCCGGCTGGAGGAGGGCGGCATGGTGGCGCTGCTCGGTGCCAACGGCGCGGGCAAGTCGACGACGCTGAAGGCCATCTCGGGGCTGCTCGGCCCCGAGCGCGGACAGGTGACGCGCGGCGAGATCACGTTCGACGGGCGCGACGTGCGCGCCATGGGCCCGCCCGACCGGGTGGGCGCCGGCATCGTCCACGTCCTGGAAGGGCGGCGCATCTTCGGGCACCTGACGCCCGACGAGAACCTCGTCGCCGCCTTTCCGCTGAAGGGCTCGCGCGGCGAACTCGACGCCCTGCGCGACCGGGTCTACGCCTATTTCCCGCGCCTGAAGGAGCGGGCGCGGCACAAGGCCGGCTATCTCTCGGGCGGCGAGCAGCAGATGCTGGCGATCGGCCGCGCCATGATGTCCAGCCCGCGCCTCATCATGTTGGACGAGCCGAGCCTCGGCCTCTCGCCGCTCCTCGTCTCGGAGATCTTCGCCATGATCGGCGAGATCAACCGGGCCGAGAAGCTGTCGGTCCTGCTCGTCGAGCAGAACGCGGCGGCGGCGCTGCGCATCGTCGACCACGCCTATCTCATCGAGAACGGTCACGTGGTGATGGACGGCTCGGCCGAGACGCTGCGCGCCAACCCGGACGTCCAGGAGTTCTATCTCGGGGGCGGCGGCAAGGTCGACTACCACAACGTCAAGCACTACCGGCGGCGCAAGCGCTGGCTCGCCTGACGCGGCATCGGAAGGACATCCTCATGCAGGGCTTCGACACGACCCTCGCCCGGCGCGAGCCGGCGGCGCGCACGGCCGCGCAGTTCTCTCGCCTCCGCGACCTCCTCGGCCGCGCGCTGGAAACGGCGCCGGGCTGGAAGGCGCATCTCGGCGAGATCGATCCGCACGCGGTCGGAACGCCGGAGGCGCTGTCGCGGCTGCCCGTCCTGCGCAAGTCCGACCTGCCGCGCCTGCAGGGCGAGCGTCCGCCCTTCGGCGGCCTTGCCCTGAGAGAGCCTGGCCGCCTGGCGCGCCTCTTCGTCTCGCCGGGGCCGATCCTCGACCCGGAAGGCTTCGGCAGCGACTGGTGGGGCGCCGCCCGCGCGCTTCATGCGCTGGGGCTGGAGGCTGGCGACGTGCTCCACAACAGCTTCTCCTACCACCTGACCCCGGCCGGCGCGATGTTCGAGAGCGGCGCGCATGCGCTGGGTTGCGCGGTGATCCCGGCCGGCACGGCCGGCTCGGAGGCGCAGGTCGAGGCTATTGCCCGCTTTGGCCCGCGAGCCTATGTCGGCACGCCCGACTTTCTGAAGGTGCTGCTCGACAAAGCCGCCGAACTCGGCGCGGACGTCTCCTCCCTCCGCCTGGCGCTCGTTTCGGGTGCCGCGCTGCCGGCCTCGCTCAAGCGCGAGCTGGAAGGGCGGGGTCTGACCGTGCGGCAGGCCTACGGCACGGCCGATCTCGGCATCATTGCCTATGAGACCGGCGCGGCCGAAGACGGCATGGCGATCAGCGAGGACGCGATCGTCGAGATCGTCGCGCCGGGAACGGGCGACCCGGTGCCGGCGGGCGAGGTGGGCGAACTCGTCGTCACGCGTCTGAACGAAGATTATCCGCTCTTCCGCTTCGCGACGGGCGACCTTACCGCGCTTCATACGAGCCCGGCCGCGGACGGCATCACCGCGCCGCGCATCCGCGGCTGGATGGGCCGGGCCGACCAGACCACCAAGGTGCGCGGCATGTTCGTGCGCCCCGAGCAGGTGGCGGCCGTGGCCCGCCGTCATCCCGAGGTCGGGCACCTGCGGCTCGTCGTGACGCGCGAGGGCGAGCGCGACGTGATGGTGCTCCATGCGGAGGGCGCCGATGAAGGCGTGGCTTCCGCGCTCGCCGAAACGCTGGCGGCCGTCACGAAGCTGCGCGGCACCGCGCGGATCGTCTCGCCCGGCTCGCTGCCGCGCGACGGCAAGGTGATTGCCGACGAGCGGCGCTACGACTGACGGCGCCGTTCAGCGCGGGCGCACCGTCAGGCTCTGCGCGACGGAGCCGAGCGGCCCGTCGGCATCGTGCAGGATCGTGTGGGTGAGGCCGATGCCGACCGGGCCGAAGCTCACCGCCGTGTCAAAGCCGAGCCAGTCGCCGACGGGCTCGCGCAGGAGATGCACCGTCAGATCGACGTTCGGGAAGAGCGCCGTTTCCGGACCGCAGCGGGGGGTCATGCCGTTGGCGAAATCCACCATTCCCAGCATCCGCGCGGTCTGGCCGACGCTCTCGCCGCCGATCAACGCCACCTCGGTCCGCAGCCAGCCGCGCGCGCGGCCCAGCGCCAACTGCTCGCGCCGGCCTTCCAGCGTGCGCACGCAGGCGCCCTCCCAGGTGCCGTCGAACGTATGGGCGCTCAGCGACTCGCGCGCGGGCATGGGGTCGAGCGCCGAACCGGCGATCGCGCCCGTGTCATAGGCCTTCAGGAGCCAGGCGCGCGCGAGCACGCACGGCCGGCCGTCGTAGTGGAGGCGCGCCTCCACCAGCTCGATCGTGCGGCCGGGGCGCAGCACGCTGACCTCGAGCGTCACCGTGCCGATCGGGATCACGCCGAGGATGTCGTAGGACAGGCGGGCCAATACCAGCCGGTCGTCGCCGCGCCGCCGCGCCATGTCCGCGTCGATCGCATGGGCGATGAGCCCGAGCGCCGGCGCGATGTGCTGCTCGGCGGGGTTCCAGGCGCCTTCGGTCATTCGCGTGGCGCGAAAGGCGTTCTCGCCTTCGCGCTCGAAATAGCAGGCGGATTCGGCAGTCTCGGTCATTCGCTTTCCCCTGCGCGGGCCAGAAGCTTGCGGGCCTGGACGAGATGGGGCGCATCCATCATCCGCCCATCCACCTGAAGCGCGCCGGCATCCGGCGCGGCGGCGAAGGCGGCAACGATGCGACGGGCAATCGCGATCGCCTCCGCGTCCGGCGTGAAGGCCGCGTTGATGATGGCGACCTGGCTCGGATGGATCGCCATCATGCCGGTGAAGCCGTCACGCGCCGCCCGGGCCGCGAAGGCCCGGAGGCCGGCCTCATCGCGAAAGGCGGGATAGACCGTCTCGATCGCCGCCACCCCGGCCGCATGGGCGGCGAAGAGGGTGAGGGAGCGGGCGATCTCGTAAGGAGCCGTGAAGCGCCCGTCCGCCTCGCGGCTCGTGGCGGCGCCGATCGCAGCGGGCAGATCCTCTGCGCCCCATGTGAGCCCGGCAAGCCGGTCCTTCACGTCGGCATAGGTGCCGAGCCGGAAGATCGCGGCCGGCGTTTCCGTGGCGATCGGCAGGATCGGCGCCGCGATGCCGGCCGCTTCGAGACGTTCGGCGCAGGCGAGGACACTGGCGCTCCCCTCCGCCTTCGGCTGCATGATCGCGTCGGGCGAAAGGCCCCGCAGGGCCTCGAGGTCGGCGTCGAAGAGCTGCGTGCCCAGTGGATTGACCCGGACCAGAAGGCGCGCCCTACCGCGCACCTCGGCGAGCCGCGAGGCGACGGCCGCCCGCGCCGTGGCCTTGGCGGCTGTGGCGACGGCGTCTTCGAGGTCGAGGATCAGCGCGTCCGCGCCGCTCGCCTCCGCCTTGGCGAAGCGCTCGGGCCGGTCGCCGGGCACGAAGAGGAGCGATCGCAGCCTCATGCCGCGTCCCGACGCTTGACTAGCGCCGTGCGCAGGCATTCGCAGACGGTCTCCTCGCGCTGGTTCAGCATGCGGTGCGCGAAGGTCACGATGCCCGCGTCCGGGCGCGAGCGACTATCCTTCAGCGCATGGATCTCCGTCTCTGCGCGTAGCGTGTCGCCGATGAAGACGGGCTTGGGATGAACAAGCTTGTCGTAGCCGAGATTGGCGACCAGCGTGCCGAGCGTCGTGTCGCCGACCGACAGTCCCACCATCAGCGAAAACGTGTAGGTGCCGTTGACGAGGATGCGGCCGAACTCGCTGGCGCGCGCGGCTTCGGCGTCGAGATGCAGCGGCTGCGGGTTGTGGGTCATGACCGTGAACAGGAGATTGTCCGTCTCCGTCACGGTGCGGCGGATTTCGTGAACGAGGCGATCGCCGACCGTCCAGTCCTCGAAATGGCGTCCGGCCATCAGCTTTCCCCGCGCTCGATGCGGGCCACCAATGTACCCTCCGGCACCTGTGCGCCCTTCGTCGCCTTCAAGGTGGTCACCGTCCCGTCGAAGGGCGCCAGCAGCGCCTGTTCCATCTTCATCGCCTCCAGGACCATGAGCGTCTCTCCCTTGGCCACAGCCTGGCCCTCGGCCACGTTGACGGCGATGATCGTCCCCGGCATGGGCGACAGGATCGCCCCGTCGCCTTCGCTCTCGCCGCCGGCCCGCTCGGTCCGGGGGAGGCCGAAGGGCCAGGCTTCCCCGTCGAGGAAGGCGACGCCGTCGGCCACCACGACGGTGCCGGCATGCGCCTTCGGGCTGGCGCGGCGCGGCTGCCCGCCGAGTTCCAGGTCGATCTCGATGTCCGGAGGAGCGTTCAGGCGGAAGCCGGGGAGGCCGGTCCAGGGATCGCCGGTCGGCGCGGGCACGAGGGCCGCCGCCGCAGCCTCGGCGACGGCCAAGGGCGGCTCGGTGCCGGGAACGAGGTCGCTTGCGTGGCGCTCGATGAAGCCGGTATCGATGCGCCCGGCGACGAAGTCCGGATGGCTGGCCGCCCGCGCCAGGAAGCCCGCGTTGGTCTTCACGGGCCAGACCTGCACCTCGCGCGCCGCCCGCGCGAGCAGGCGCGCCGCGTCCTGGCGCGTGTCGCCGTGGACGATCAGCTTGGCGATCATCGGGTCGTAGTGGGGCGTGATCGTCCCGCCTTCGGCTACGCCGCTGTCGATCCGCACGCCCGCGGGAAAGCGCAGCCGGTCGATCGGGCCGATGGAGGGCAGGAACCCGGTCGCGGGGTTCTCCGCGTAGAGGCGCGCCTCCATGGCCCAGCCGCGGATCGACAGCGCGTCCTGCCGCAAGGGCAAGGGCTCGCCGCTCGCCACCCTGAGCTGCCATTCCACGAGGTCCTGGCCGGTGATCGCCTCCGTCACGGGATGCTCCACCTGGAGGCGCGTGTTCATCTCCATGAACCAGATGCGGTCGGCCCGAAGCCCCTGCGACCCGTCGGCGATGAACTCGATCGTGCCGGCGCCGACATAGTCCACGGCCTTCGCCGCCCGCACCGCCGCATCACAGACGGCGTCGCGCACCGCGTCGCTCATGTCGGGGGCAGGGGCCTCCTCGATCACCTTCTGGTGGCGGCGCTGCAGCGAGCAGTCGCGTTCGAAGAGGTGGACGACGTTGCCGTGGCGGTCTCCGAAGACCTGAACCTCGATATGGCGGGGCGCGGTGATGTAACGTTCAAGGAGCACGCGGTCGTCGCCGAAGGACGCCGCCGCCTCGCGTCGGCAGCTATCCAAGAGGGCAGGGAACTCCGAAGCGGCATCGACGCGGCGCATGCCCTTGCCGCCGCCGCCGGCGACCGCCTTGATCAGAAGCGGAAAGCCGACCGCCTCGGCCTCCCGGGCCAGCCGCTCGGGCGACTGGTCGGCGCCGAGATAGCCCGGCGTGACGGGCACCCCCGCCTCGATCATCCGGGCCTTCGCGGCGTCCTTCAGGCCCATGGCGCGGATGGAGAAGGCCGGTGCGCCGACCCAGACGAGGCCGGCGGCCTCGACGGCCTCGGCGAACTCGGCGTTTTCCGACAGGAAACCGTATCCCGGATGGATGGCCTGCGCGCCCGTTGCCCGCGCGGCTTCGAGGATCCGGTCCTGCCGGAGGTAGCTGTCGCCGGCCGGCGCGGTGCCGATGCACACCGCCTCGTCGGCTTCCGCGACGAAGGGCATGCCGGCATCGACGTCGGAATGAACCGCCACCGTGCGGATCCGCAAGCGCCGGGCGGTGCGGATGATGCGGCGGGCGATCTCGCCCCGGTTGGCGATGAGGAGGCTGGTGATCATCGTCACATCCGGAACAGGCCGGCGCGCGGGCGCTCCGGAATGGGAGCGTTGAGCGTGGCCGAGAAGGCGAGGCCGAGGACGTCGCGGGTCTGGGTCGGGTCGATCACGCCGTCGTCCCAGAGGCGGGCCGTGGCGTAGTAGGGGTTGCCTTCGTCCTCGTATTTCTGGCGGATCGGCGCCTTGAAGGCTTCCGCCTCCTCCGGCGTCCAGGTTTCGGCATCGCGATGGACGGTGGCAAGCACGCTCGCCGCCTGTTCGCCGCCCATCACCGAGATGCGCGCGTTCGGCCAGGAGAACAGAAAGCGGGGCGAGTAGGCCCGGCCGCACATGCCGTAGTTGCCGGCGCCGAAGCTGCCGCCGAGCAGGACGGTGATCTTCGGGACGGTGGCGGTGGCGACGGCGGTGACGAGCTTGGCGCCGTTCTTGGCGATGCCCTCGCCTTCGTAGCGACCGCCGACCATGAAGCCCGAGATGTTCTGGAGGAAGAGAAGCGGCACCCGGCGCTGGCATGCGAGCTCGATGAAGTGGGCGCCCTTCAAGGCACTTTCGGAAAACAGGACGCCGTTGTTGGCAAGGATCGCCACCGGCATGCCCCAGATGTGCGCGAACCCGCAGACCAGCGTCGTGCCGTAAAGCGCTTTGAATTCGTGGAACTCGGACCCGTCCACCAGCCGGGCGACGACCTCGCGCACGTCGTAGGTGGTGCGCAGGTCCGCCGGGACGACGCCATACAGCTCGGCCGGGTCGAGGAGGGGCGGGCGCGGGGGCAGAGTCTTGATATCGGCCGCCTTCGGCCGGTTGAGCGTTCCGACGATGTCGCGCACGATCAGGAGCGCGTGGCTGTCGTTGTCGGCGACATGGTCGACCACGCCGGAGCGCCGGCCGTGCGTTTCGGCACCGCCCAGCTCCTCGGCCGAGATGACCTCGCCCGTCGCGGCCTTCACCAGGGGCGGGCCGGCGAGGAAGATCGTGCCCTGGTTGCGGACGATCACCGTCTCGTCGCACATGGCCGGCACATAGGCGCCGCCCGCCGTGCAGGAGCCCATGACGCAGGCGATCTGCGGGATGCCCGCCGCCGACATCTGTGCCTGGTTGAAGAAGATGCGGCCGAAGTGGTCGCGGTCGGGAAAGACCTCGGCCTGGTGCGGCAGGTTGGCGCCGCCCGAATCCACGAGATAGATGCAGGGGAGCCGGTTCTCGAAGGCGATCTCCTGCGCGCGCAGGTGCTTCTTTACCGTCATCGGGAAATAGGCGCCGCCCTTCACCGTAGGGTCGTGGGCGACGATCATGCATTCGCGGCCCGACACGCGGCCGATGCCGGCGATCATGCCGGCGCCCGGCGCGGCGTCGCCATACATCCCATTGGCTGCAAGCCCGCCGATCTCGAGAAAGGGGGAGGTGGGGTCGAGAAGGCGTCCGACCCGGTCGCGTGGCAGGAGCTTGCCGCGCGCGACGTGGCGGGCGCGGTGCTCGGCCGAGCCGCCGAGCGCAGTCGCCGCCGTCTTCTCGCGCAGTGTCTGCGCGAGGGCCAGATTGTGCGCGGCTTGCGCGGCGAAGGTCTGCGACCCGGTGTCGATCAACGAGCGGAGCGTCGGCATGGCGGACCTACTGGACCCTCGGCGCATCGCCCTTGACGAGTTCGCGGCCGACCAGCATGCGGCGCATCTCGTTGGTGCCGGCGCCGATATCGAGGAGCTTGGCGTCGCGCCAGTAGCGCTCCACCGGCCAGTCGCGCGTGTAGCCCGCGCCGCCGAGCGCCTGGATCGCCTCGCCCGCCACGCGCACGGCGCTCTCGGAGGCGAAGAGGATGCAGCCCGCCGCGTCGAAGCGGGTGACCCGGCCGGCGTCGCAGGCCTTGGCGACGGCATAGCAATAGGAGCGCGAGGCGTTCAGCGCGACATACATGTCGGCGACCTTCGCCTGCATGAGCTGGAAGTCGCCGATTGGCCGGCCGAACTGCTTGCGCTCGCGCACATAGGGAAGGACCACGTCGAGGCAGGCCTGCATGATGCCGACCTGGATGCCGGAGAGCACCACCCGCTCGTAGTCGAGCCCCGACATCAGCACCTTCACGCCGCCGTTGAGCGGCCCCATGAGTTGGGCATCCGGCACGAAGCAGTCGTCGAAGACCAGTTCGGCCGTCGGCGACCCCCGCATGCCGACCTTGTCGATCGTCTGCCCGATCGAGAAGCCCGGAAAGTCCTTCTCGATGAGGAAGGTCGAAATGCCCTTGGAGCCGGCCTCCGGGTCGGTCTTGGCATAGACGACCAGCGTGTCGGCATGGGAGGCGTTGGTGATCCAGAACTTGGTGCCGTTGAGGCGCCAGCCGCCGTCCACCTTGTGGGCCTTGAGCTTCATCGACACGACGTCGGAGCCCGCGCCCGCTTCCGACATGGCGAGGCTGCCGACATGCTCGCCGGAAACGAGCTTCGGAAGGTACTTCGCCTTCTGCTCCGGCGTCGCCCAGCGGCGGATCTGGTTGATGCAGAGGTTGGAATGGGCGCCGTAGCTCAGGCCGATCGCGGCGGAGGCGCGGCTCACCTCCTCGCAGGCGACGAGATGCTCGAGATAGCCGAGGCCGAGGCCGCCGTGCTCCTCCTCCACGGTAATCCCGTGGAGACCGAGCGCGCCCATCTCGGGCCAGAGTTCGCGGGCGAAACGGTCCTCGCGATCCACCGAAGCGGCGATCGGCTCGATCCGGTCGCGCGCGAAGCGGCGGGTGGTGTCGCGGATCGTGTCCGCCATCTCGCCGAGGCCGTAATCCAGTTCCGCCAACGTGCCCTCCCAAGCCTGTCGTGACGACACTACGACCTCCGCCCTTGCGGGCAAAATTGAAAGATGCGGCGACTGATCATAGAAGTCTTCTATGACTGAAGCGAAGAGGCGAGCGCCTCGGCGAGTGCATCGAAGATCGGCACTCGCGCTTCCGACTGCCGTGCCGGCACGAGCCATAAGTCGCGTCGGAAGGCGAAGTCCTCCAACGGCACGCGCACGACTCCCTGTTCGGAGAAGCCGTCAGGCATCACGGTGAGGCCGATGCCCGAGCGCACATAGGCCAAGGCCTTGTCGTCGCTGGTGGTGCGGGCGGAGAAGAAGGGGCGGACGCCGCGGGCCGTGAAGAAGCGGCTGGTCTCAGGGAGTAGCTCGCAATGGCGGCGCACGAGCATCGGCTCGTTGACGAGGTCCTCGGCCCGCAGTCGACCGCGCCCGGCCAGCGGGTGCGAAGCACTGAGCGCCAGCGAATAGCCTTCCGACGCGATGCTCCGGCCTGCGGCGCGATCCGCATCGTCGCGCAGGATCGTCAGCGCCACGTCGATCCGACCGCGCGCCAGCCGGGTCCGGAGGTCGCGCTCGTTTCCCTCCACGATCTCCAGCCGCTCGCCGCCTCCTCGGGCCTGCCAGCCGAGAAGGAAGCGCTCGATCCACCGGCGGGGAACGGTGGTCAGAATGCCAAGGCGGACAGTCGGGACGGAGACGGCGCCCGCCGCCTCGCGCTCGGCCGCAGTGAAACCGGCCTCGATCGCGCGGGCATGGGCCAGAAGCGCCGCCCCGGCCTGGGTCAGTTCGACGCGCCGGTTGGTCCGGTGGAACAGCGTGCGCCCGAGCCCCTGCTCCAGCTTGGCGATCCCGACCGAAAGCGTGGGCTGCGTCACATTGCAGGCGGTTGCGGCGCGGGAAAAGTTGCCCGTGTCCACGACGGCCAGGAAGTAGCGCAGATGATAGCGGTCGATCATAGGTCGTTTCTATGGGCTACGCGCGTCGTCGGGCAAGGCTCCGTTTCGATCGATGTGCCCCGGCGCACGCGGTGTCGCGCCTTTGCGGAGGATTCGATGACGGTCTTCTGAGACGAAAAGGCGGGCGCCGTGTCCTGGCGCCCGCCTTTTCAGTCATCGGTCCCGGTGGCTTTCCTGGCAGCTGGTCGCTGTGGTCAGTGCGCCAGCATCTCGCCGACGATCTGCTTCGCATTGAGCGAGGACGGGTAGTAGGTGGGCCAGTTCGTGACCTCCTCCAGAAGGGCGGCGCGGTCGTCGCCCCAGTAGAGATGGTAGTGGTCGGCCTTGGCCGGCGCGATGCCGTGGTCGCTGAACTGGATGAACTGCGGAGCGTCGGCGTCGCCGTCCGTCTTCCTGAAGATGAAGCGAACCCCGCGGTTGCCCTTCTTGTAGGTCAGGGTCTCGCGGCCGTCGTAGACGTAGGAGCCCTTGGTCGGTTTGCCGTCCTTGTAGAAGGTGACGGCGTCGCCCTCGATGGTGATGCGCTCGACGTCGGTGCGATAGCCGGTCTCGTATTCGGCCTTGATCTCGGCCACGCTCTTGGTGCCCTTCTCGGCCTTGTGCTGCCAGACCGGCTCCAGCGTACCGTCCTGGAGGTACGGATAGACCGACTGCCAGTCGCCGGCATAGTCGGACAGGGGGCGGTCCTGGATCTGGCTGTCCTCGAAGTAGCCCGCATAGATCTGCGGATCGCCGTGGCTGTGCGCGTGGCCCGAATGATCGTGGCCGTCGCCCTCGTGCACCACGCCGCTGCCGCCGACCACGACGAGATTGTAGGGCATGCCCTCGACAGTGATCGTGCCGGTCTCCTCCAGCGTCTCCTTCGCGATCCGGCGGACGAGGCCCGCCTTCGGGTCGGTCATGATCACCTCGTCGCCGGCCATGGCCAATTTCGGACGAGGATCGTTCCAGTGCCCGTCCATGGAGGTCGGTTCCGTCACGCGAGCGCTTTGCGCGATGCGTGCGTCGAGAACATCCACCTGATGGAGCGTGCCGTCTTCGGTCAGCACGTAGGCGAAGCGGGCATTGGCGGGATCGAGGGTGAAGTCGACGCGTCGGAACGGCAGATCGACATAGCGCAGGTGCGGCTCGTCGGTCGGATCGACCACCACGAGGCCCTTGGCCCCGTAGTTGCCGAGGAACACCTGCAGGCTCTTGGAGCCTAGAAGCGTGCCGGTGCTTTCTCCGGCGGGGAAGTCGGCGGGATAGGGCAGCATCCGGAACGAGGGGCCGTCCGCCCCGGCGCTGACCGTGAGGATGCCCTCGCTGCACCCCGTCGCCAGATAGGCGCCGGAAAAGGCCTCGCCGTGAATGCCGGTGCAGGCGGCGACCTCGCCGACGGGCGTGCCGTCCGCCTCGACCTGCCGGAGGCCGACGCGCTTGGGCGCTGCGTCGCCTTCCACGGGCGCGTCGGAAGCGACGCTGGTCACCCACGCATTGCCGATGGGCGCGACATAGCCGTGATGCGCCCGGTCCTGGGGGAGGCGCGTGGTCTCGATCCGGCCCCCGGAAAGCGCATGCGCATCGAGGATCTCGGCATATCCCCCGCGATCGAAGTTGATCGCGACCTTGCCGCCGTGGTCGATCAGATGAAAGGGCCGAGGCCCGTTCAGCGTCCCCGGGACGGCGGCGGGATCGGCGATGGCGATGTCGGAATGGTCGCCGTGGGAATGGAGCGAGATGCCGCTGTCGATGACGTGGACGGCATCGTCGTCGGACTGGACCGCGACGACGGCCGACCCTTCGTCGACGGCGAAGAGCTTGCTCTGGCCGGTCGTGTCGAACGACCAGCGCCGGCCGGGGTCTTCGAGATCGAAGGCGGTGATCCGGGGGGCGGTGTGGTCACCGACGAACACGCGGTAGAGTGTCACGTCCTCATGGCCGTGCGCGGCTTCCTCGGCGAAGGCATTGGCGGCAAGGACGAGCGAGATGCCCGACGCGCAGGCGAATGATCGCAGCATGGTGGTCTCCGTAGAAATGGTGTTGGGAAAGGGGCGTGCCGCGTCAGTTCGGGGCGAGCGCCGTCGCGATGGTCCGCGCGTTGTGACGCATCAGGTCGGCATAGGTCGGCGCCGGGCCGTCCGGGGGCGAGAGCGCGTCCGAATAGAGCGTGCCGCCGAGTTCGAGGCCCGCCTCGGACGCGATCTGCCGGACGAGGCGCGTGTCGGAAATGTTCTCCGCGAAGATCGCCGTCGCACGGCGCTCACGGATCTCGCGGACCAGAGCGGCGACATCCGCCGCCGAGGCTTCCGAGCCCGTCGAAACGCCTTGCGGTGACAGGAAGGTCACGCCGTAGTCGCGCTCGAAGTAGCGGAAGGCGTTGTGGCCGATGACGCCCGTCCGCCTGTCGGCGGGAACCCCGGCCAAGGTCTGCCGGATCTCCCCGTCCAAGTCGGAGAGCACTTCGGTGTAGCTGGCCGCGTTAGCCTCGTAGTCGGGGCAATGGGCGCGATCTGCCTCGCAGAAAGCTTCTGCGATGTTGCGCACATAGACCTTGGCGTTGCCGATCGACTGCCATGCGTGCGGATCGTTGGGTGTCGCGTGAAAGGTCGCCCGGCCGCCGGTGAAGTGGTAATGCCCGCCGCTCGGATCGACCAGGGCATCGATCCCACCCGCAAGTTCGACCATCGGCGCTTGGGTTCCGCTCGCCTTCACGATGCGCGGCAGAAAGCCCTCGAATGCCAGGCCGTTGACCAGCACCACATTCGCACGCGCAAGGGCTTTTGCGTCAGCGGGTTTCGGTTCGAACACATGGGCGTCCGCGTCGGGTCCGACCAGCGTCGTTACGTGGACATGGGACCCGCCAACCTCCCGAGCGAAGTCGCCGAGGATGGAGAAACTGGCAACGACTTGCAGGGAGGCATCCGCAGCCGGCGCGACCGAAGAGAACAGTATAACGTAACAAATGGCGGCAAATCGAAGGATGGAAGGCGACATGGTTTCCGATGGTCTGATCGGGGACGGGTAAACTTCTCTCGAAGGAAGCGGGCGACTGGTTTCGCTTGCCGAGACGCGAATCTCGAATCACACCGATCGAGACCCATTCCGTTATGTCATAACATATAGATCGTATCAACCAGGGTGAGCCTCGCGTCAGCCCGTCGCCAGCCTGCCCAAACCGAGGGCGCGTTTTCGCGCTTGTCGAAGGAACCGTCTAACGTCGCGCACGGACGGGCTCCGACCGATGACCCTAAGATGAGGCTGGTCAGCGTGCTTCGTTCGCGGAGATGTCCTTATCGCTTCGAGACAGGCTTCGATGGGAGAGGATGGGATCGAGGTGAGAGGGAAGGTCCGAACCGGCTCGCGGCTTCAGGGTCCGCGATGTTCGAGCTTCGGGGATGGTGAAGGCGCGTACGGCGAGCACGGTGGCGACGACGCACGCAACGATCAGATACGAGAAAGGGATCGCACGTGAATCCATGATTCCGTCCTTCCTCGAGGCGAGTGAATGCGATCAGGAGTTATCGGCTTCTGTCGTGGTCGGATCGGGGGGGCGTTGCATCACGTTCCAGTGCCTTGCCATCCCTCAGCGTTCGTCGGTCGGCCGGTTCAATTCCGTCTGAAGAGGCCGGCGAGTTGAAAGCCAGCTTCCAGCAACACCGCTGCGATCAATTTGGAAAGGGTGGGTCTCGACAGTCTCGCCGCCGCCAGGCGAGCCTCGGTGAGATGTTCGATCACCTCCTCTAGGTTCGTTGCGTCGTCGGTCTTGGCGTTCTGTTCCGCATCGATCCGGCTGAGGTAACCGGAGATGTGCGACGGGTTTCCGGCCGGGTCCCGGAAGCAGCGCCCCGACGAACGAACCCAAACCGTGCCATATTCCACGCTGACCATTCGGTACTCGGCAAGAAAGATTTCCTCACCCTGCAAGGCAATGGCGACTTGCCGCCGAAGCCCGTCCCGATCGTCCGGATGGATCGCCGCGTAGAACCGTTCTGTCGCCACTCCATGAATGCCGACATCGCTCGGAATGTTCGCGTAGAGGCAGACGTCGCTGCAAGCAATGACGATCCCGGTTTTGACGTTCCAGGTCCAGACGCCGAGAAAATTCTGGGGCGCAATCGGAGGCCGCGCCGTCCGCTCACTCATTCCATGCCTCGACGAATAGCCTGCTTGAAGCGTGAGCCCGACCATATTCAATCGAGGATTGAATGTCGAAATCGTACGTTATTGATATATGATGCGACACGCAGGGAGCGATGTGCTTGCATGTCGCTCAAACATCGTCGCGCAGAGTGAGGATAAGACTCGGCCTATGCCATCAACAGACGAGCTGGATCGCAGCATCGGCGATCGGATCAAGACGGCTCGCCTCCGCCGGCAGATGACGCTGGCCGCGCTCGCTGCCGAGTTGGGCCTGACATACCAGCAGATTCACAAATATGAGACCGGCCGGAACCGGATCAGCGCAAGCACGCTGTTCAAAGTGGCGGACTGCCTCGGTGTCGATCTCACCTTCTTCTTCTCGAAGGATGCGGGTTCTTGTGATGGAAAGCCCGCCGGGACCGTTCCGAACAGCCTTGGTGACGAGGAGTTGCGCGTCGCCCTTTCTCGGGTCGAGGACGGTGAGGTCCGCGAGAAATTGACCGAACTGGTCAATGTCTTGGCGGACGCGGCTGCGTTTCGGCGGCACCGGTGACGCCCTCGCAGGCCCGCTGAGGGCAAACATAGGTGGCCTCTATGGGGAGCCTGCGGATCGCTGTGACTGCCTGGACGCCATCGGCGAACCGGCAATCATAACTACTGCGTGTAAGGGCAGCCTGATGGACGGCGTTTGTCCTATCGGTTGTGATCCAATCCTGTCGATCCGGCGGAACCGATAGCGCATCGCGGCAACCATTCAGCAGACTTCGTTGTCTCTTCCTATGCGATCGCGCTGGAGCGATCGTGGTGGCGAGTTCTCGCTCCTCTCTTCCCCATCCTCCTGTCCGGGACCATGCTTGTTGGGCACGCGATCGGCGTTCAGCATGGCCGGGCGGAGTTCAAAGGGTCAAACCTCTAGCCGCTCGTGTTTGCCGGAGCCTCTGCGGAGCGTCCGAGCGTAAAGCGGAAGAGCAGCGTGCCGGCGATCAGCGCCGCGACGAAGACGAGTGCGGGGAGAGGGGCCAGGCCGATTGCGGTGAGCGCTGGACCTGGGCACAGGCCCACGAGACCCCAGCCGATCCCGAACACCAAAGAGCCTCCGAGAAGCCGACCATCGACATCGCGCCGCTCCGGAAGCTCGAAGCGAGACGCTGCCAGCGGACGCTTCATACGCCGCGCGAGCGCAAAGGCCGGAGCCGTCACGACGATTGCGCCGACCATCACGAAGGCGAGGCTCGGATCCCACGCGCCGAAGAGATCGAGGAAACCAAGCACCTTGGCCGGATCCACCATTCGAGAAAGGACGAGGCCGGTGCCGAAAAGCAGGCCGGCCAAGAGTGCAGCAAGATGACGCGTCATCGATCAGGCTTCGAAGAGATGGCGGACGACGAAGACGGTGACGGCGGCGCTTGCCATGAAGGTAAGGGTGGCAGCCACCGATCGTCCCGAGCCTCGCGCTATGCCACAGACGCCGTGGCCGCTGGTGCAGCCCGAGCCGAGCCTGGTGCCGAAGCCGACGAGAAGACCCGCGATCGCGACAACGGGAAGCGCCGCATCCACTTGTATGGACGGCAGCTCGAAGCCGGCGAGCCAAAGCATGGGCACAGCGGCGAACAAGCCGAGAAGGAACGCGAGCCTCCACCCAGGCTGCAAGCCCGGCGGCATGAGGGCACCATCGAGAATGCCGCTGATGCCGGCGATGCGTCCGTTGGCCAACAGGAGGATCGCGGCCGATAGGCCGATCAGCATGCCGCCGAGGGCTTCTCCTATAGAGACCATGATCACGCCCGCCGCTCGCCTTCCAAGGAAACAGGCAAGGCGGGCGCAGCGCCAGTGTCTTCGGGGGGGCAGAACAGACCCTGGAGGGTCGAGAAAAGAGATTCGATACGGGCGTCGGCGATGCGGTACCACAGCGTCTGCCCCTCCCGTCGATAGGCGACGATGTCCTGGTCACGAAGAATCGCCAGGTGTTGCGAGAGGGCGGATTGTGAAAGGCCTACGGCCTCCGCGAGTGAGCCGACACTGGCCTCGCCCATCTGCAGAAGCCTGCACAGGAGCATGAGCCTCCGCTCGTTGGATATCGCTTTGAGAATGTCGGCGACTTCGTTCGCCTTCGCTTCGAACACCTTCATGCCCTCCGTGATCACATAGAATATAAGGATTATCTAAATTAGACAAATCTAATATCAAAGCCATCCTAGATGGCGCTCGGAGTTTCGAACGCGGTTGTGATCGACACTCGTGGATAGCCCTTCGCCGAAAAGCGACCTAGTTTTGGTGCCATGCATACATGGACGAAATGGTTGGCGACGGCGGCGATGGCCTTGGGCTTCTTGGTCCAGGCAACACTGGCGCTTTCCCTGACCGCGCAGGCCGGAGCATGTAGGCAGGAGGCGGTGGTATCGTTGACGGTCGCCGGCGACACGGCATCGGACGAGGCTGGTCAGACGCAGACCTTGGAATGCAAGCTTCTGGCTGACATCGCCGGCAACAGCCCTTCGGACCTACCGCTTCTCGTGCGGTCCCTGCCGCTGGATCGCAGTGCCGACGAAGTTCCGCACTGGTCGTTCGACGGGCTCGATCGACCGCCGAAGCACGACTAGTCGCCGGACACCTTCACCGTTTCCGTCTCCGTGGCTGGTCGATGCTCCTCCCGCGAGCGAATTGCCGCCAGCCCATTTCAAGCGACCGACATCATGACCACTTCCGTGAACGGGGCCGGCCGCGATGCCGTGCCCGGTGGGCGAACCGATGCGCGCCCGATCGCCCGCCGTGCCTTTCTCGTTGCGCTCGGCTCCCTGGCCCTTTCGGGCTGCGTTGCCACGCGCACATCCGTTGTCGCACCACTCCCACCTCCGCCGCGCCTGCCGCCTCCGCCGCCGCAGCCAGCGTCGCCACCCGTGCCTCCGGCCGCGCCGCTTATGTACCAGGCCCTGCCGAACGAGCGTTTTCCCGTGCCGGCGGTCGATGTGTCGAAGGTCGATCCCGCGTTCTGGCGGCAGGAGGATATCGATGATCCGACCGGCGAACCGATCGGCTCGTTGATCGTCGATACGTCGGCCAAATACCTCTACCACGTCACCGCACCGGGTAGGGCGACGCGCTACGGGATCGGAGTGGGCCGGCAGGGCTTCGCCTGGTCGGGCCGCGCCCACATGGCCTACAAGCGCGAGTGGCCCCGTTGGACACCACCGGACGCGATGGTCGCACGTCAGCCGGAACTCGAACCCTACTCGATCGCAAACGGCGGAATGGATCCCGGGCCGACCAACCCGTTGGGAGCGCGGGCGCTCTACATCCACCAGGGCAATGTCGATACGCTCTATCGCCTTCATGGGACGCACCAGCCTTCTTCGATCGGCAGGGCGGTGTCGTCGGGGTGCATCCGGCTTCTCAATCAGGACGTCATCCATCTCTATGATAACGTACGGGATGGAAGTCCCATCGTGGTGCTGGAACACCGAACCGGGGCTGCGAGTACCTGATGGGATCGATCGACGGATGCCGACGCGCCGCGCTCCCGGTGCGCCCACTTGTGGGACTTGGCGCGCCGCACGCTGCGGATCCCGGTCATGCTCGAACCGGATGATTCACCCGCCGAAGGAAACCCGACAGGCAAGTCGATTTTCAGGGCTCGGAGATCGGCTCACGCGGAGGCAAAGAATGCTTCCAACTCGGCAGCGAGTTCCAACGGCACCTCTTCGGCCATGTGGTGGCCGCAGTCGAGGCTGCGACCCCGGACGTCTTCGGCCCAGCCACGCCAAATGCCGAGGATGTCGCCATGCAAGTCTGCAAGGTCGTCCTGCGCCGACCAGAGGACGAGGAGGGGACATTGAAGCTTGCGTCCCGCCGCCCGATCGGCCTCGTCGTGGAACCGGTCGATTCCTAGACCGGCGCGGTAGTCCTCGATCATTCCATGCACCGTTGCCGGATCGTGGATGGCCGCTTGGAAGTCGGCAAAGGCTTCCTCGCCCATGACACTTCGCTTCGCGCCATACCAAGCGTTCGGATCGGCGAGTATGGCTCGCTCTGGTTTCTCGGCTTGTGCAAAGAAGAACCAGTGCCACCAGGCGGTCGCAAAGCGTGCATCGCATCGTTGAAGCGCGTCCGAGATGGGGATGCCGTCAAGGATGGCTAGCCGGCCAACGGCGTTCGGGTGATCCATGGCGGTGCGAAATGCAGTGTAGGAACCCCTGTCGTGTCCGACGAGGCCGAAACGCTCGAACCCGAGATGGCGCATCAACTCCACGCAGTCGCGGGCCTTCGCCCGCTTGGACGAGCCGGAATGATCGGCTGTGTCCTGCGGCTTCGACGACTGCCCGAAGCCACGAAGGTCAGGGCAAACCACCGTGAAGCGGTCGGCGAGAAGCGGGGCAACGCGATGCCAGGTGGCGTGCGTGCGAGGATGACCGTGCAGGAGGAGAAGCGGCGGGCCGCTGCCTCCGTGGCGGACGCGCAGGATCGCCTCGGGTAGCTCGATCCGCTCCAGCTGGAACCCTTCAAACATGGTTCATACGGTCCCCATCGCCTGTCTTGGAAGCTAGCGGCGTATCGGCTTTCGGCCAGGAAATGCCGTCGAGGTGTTCCGAACATGCGTCGCTTCGGACGAAGGATGAAGGGCGGAAACGCCGGTCTCCGTATGGCGCGTCGACTGTTCCATGATCCGGCGCTTCCCGCCATCAAGATGCTTTGATGGCTCTGCGCTGTTCACCGACGGTGGCCGACCCTAGCTCCACAGCGGACGCCGGATTGTCCGGCTGCATGACGGAGCAGACATGATGACCAAGTCCTGGAAGAAGCCCGAGATGTGCCAGGTCGCCGCCGGTTTCGAGATCACCCGCTACGCGGAGGCCGAGATCGCGCTGCGCAAGGACGCCAAGAAGTAAGGAGCCTTCGGGCTCGCAACGACGGCTCGCCGCATGTGCGGCGGGCCGTTTCGTTTTCTGCCGGGGCGCTGCGACGTGCGATTGAAGATTCTGGGCTCGGCCGCCGGCGGCGGTTTCCCGCAGTGGAACTGCAACTATCGTCTGAGCCGCGCGGCGCGGGCCGGGGATCCGAATGTCCGGCCGCGCCTTCAGTCGAGCCTGGCCGCCAGCGCCGGGCCGGACGGCGGCTGGGTGCTGTTCAACGCCTCGCCCGACATCCGCCAGCAGATCAACGAGACGCCGGAACTCCAGCCGGCGCCCGGCGCCCCGCTTCGCTCGACGCCGATCCGGGCCGTGATCCTGACCAATGCCGACGTCGACCACCTTGCCGGGCTCCTGTCGCTGCGCGAGCGGCAGGACTTCCACCTCTACGCGACGGCGCGCGTGCTCGGCGTTCTCGACGCCAACCCGATCTTCCGCGTGCTCGACCCCGCGCATGTCCGGCGCCTGCCTGTCGAGCTCGATCGGCCGTTCGCCATCGAAGGGCCGGAGGGGCCGACAGGGCTGACCGCCGAACTCTTCGCCGTTCCCGGCAAGGTCGCCCTCTTTCTGGAGACCGGCGAGGCGCAGCAGGACTTCGAGGCCGATCCCGGCGACACGGTGGGCGTGCGCATAACGGACGCGACTGGGCGGACGGCCTTCTACGTGCCCGGCTGCGCCCGCGTCGATCAGGCGTTTCGCGACCGGATCGAGGGCGGCGACGTGCTTCTCTTCGACGGAACCGTGTTCACCGACCGCGAGATGGAACGGGCCGGCGTCGGCACCAAGACCGGCCGGCGGATGGGACACCTGCCGATCGCGGACGAGGACGGGTCGCTCCGCGCGCTGGCGGGCGCGGACCTCCGGCGGCGCGTCTTCGTCCACATCAACAACACCAATCCGATCCTCGACGAGGGCTCGGCCGAGCGCCGTCTCGTGGAGCGCTCGGGCTGGGAGGTCGCGGCGGACGGTATGGAGATCGACCTTTGACCACCGACTTTCGTCTCGACCGCACGCTCTTGGCCACCGAGCTGGAGGATGTCCTCAGGCAGGTAGGCGCGGAGCGCTACCACATCCGCCATCCCTTCCATCGGCTGATGGTGGAGGGCAAGCTGACGCGCGGCCAGATGCAAGCCTGGGCGCTCAACCGCTACTGCTACCAGGCGGCGATCCCGCGCAAGGACGCGATCATCCTGTCGCGGATCGAGGACCGGCCGCTGCGCCTCGCTTGGCGCGAGCGCATCCTCGACCACGACGGCGACGGTTCCTCGCCCGGCGGCATCGAGCGCTGGATGCACCTGGCGACGGGCCTCGGGCTCGATGCGGACATCGTGGCCTCCGAGCGCCTCGCGCTGCCCGCCACCCGCTTCAGCGTCGGCGCCTACCTCACCCTGGTCGAGAAGCGCTCGCTGCTCGAAGCGATCGCGTCCTCGCTGACAGAGATGTTCTCGCCTCAGGTGATCGGTGAGCGCGTCTCGGCCATCCTCCAGCGCTATCCCTATATCGAAGAAGGCACGCTCGCCTATTTCAAGCCGCGACTGACCCAAGCCCCGCGCGACGTGGACGTCGCGCTCGCCTTCGTGCGCGAGCACGCCCGGACGAGGGAGACGCAGCAACTCGTCGTCGATGCGCTGATGACCAAGTGCCAGATCCTGTGGACCATGCTGGACGCCCTCCACTTCAGCTATGTCGAGCCGGGTTTCGTGCCCCCCGGCGCCTTCGTGCCGGAGGCGTCGTCGTGAGGAGGCCGGCGAGGCCCGTCGCGGACGTCACCTCGCGACCGTTCCTCCCGAGGCATGTCCGCATGCATTTCGATCCGCATCGCCAAGCCTGGGCGCTCCTGTCGCCGGAAAAGGTGCTCTGGCCCGACGAGATCAGCCTGGCGATCCTGCGCCGCTGCGACGGGCACGCGCAGGCCGGCGCCATCGTCCGCGACCTCGCGGCGGAGTACGGCGCGGACGAGGCGGAGGTGCGGGCGGACGTCCTCGCCTTTCTTCAGGACTGGAGCGACCGCATGGTGGTGCGCCTATGAGCGAGACCGGCCCCGGCCTTCCGATCGGCATCCTGGCCGAGCTGACGCATCGCTGCACCCTGCAATGCGCCTACTGCTCCAATCCGCTGGAACTCCTGAAGGCGGACCGCGAGCTCGGCACGCAGGACTGGCTGTCGATCTTCTCGCAGGCGGCCGACCTCGGCGTCCTGCAGGTGCATCTTTCGGGCGGCGAGCCAACGCTGCGGCGCGACCTTCCCGAACTCGTGGCGGGCCTCGCCGAGCGAGGACTCTATTCCAACCTGATCACGGCCGGCGTCGGCGTCGATGCGCGAACGGTGGAAGCCTTGAAAGGCGCCGGGCTCGATCACGTCCAGATCTCGTTCCAGGGCGCGCGGCCGCAGACCACGGAGCTGATCGGACGACTCAAGGGCGCCCATGAGCGCAAGCTCGCCGCCGCCAAGGCTGTGCGCGAGGCCGGGCTGCCGCTCACCGTCAACGCGCCGATCCACCGGCGCAACATCGACGAGGTCGAACTCTTCATCGACCTCGCTCTCGACCTCGGCGCCGAGAGGCTGGAGATCGCCAATGTCCAGTACTACGGCTGGGCGCTCCTGAACCGCGCGGCGCTCATGCCCTCGCGCGAGGCGGTGGAACGACAGATCGCCGTGGTCGAGGCGGCGCGCGCGTCGCTCAAGGGAGTGCTGGCGATCGACTTCGTCGCGCCCGACTACTATGCCCGCTACCCCAAGGCCTGCATGGGCGGCTGGGCGCGTGACGCCTTGATGATCACCCCCGACGGGACGGCCATGCCCTGCCACGGCGCCGCTGCGATCCCCCATCTCGTCTTCGACAATGCAGCGACGATGCCGCTCGCCGACATCTGGTACCGCTCGCCGGCCTTCGAAGCCTATCGCGGCACGGCCTGGATGAAGGAGCCCTGTCGAAGCTGCGAGCGCCGCGAGATCGACTTCGGCGGCTGCCGCTGCCAGGCGATGATGCTGGCAGGCGACGCCGCCGCCACCGACCCGGCCTGCTCGCTCTCGCCGCTTCACCGCCGGATTCTCGGAACGGCGGAGGACGAGGCCGAGAGCGGCATCCGCGACTTCCGATACCGGCGCGTCGGCGGGGCGGCGGAGCTCGTCTGACGGGGTGGCGCGGTCCCGGCCGCCGGCGTAGGGCAGGGCACGTTCTGCGCGGAGGCGGGCGTGCGCGCCTTCAGCCCGGAAAGCCGGTTCCGCGATTTCGGCCGAAGAATCGAAGCCCGTCGATCGCGGCGCTTCGCCATGACGTCCGCCGACGCAGAACCATCACGGCGGCCCTATAAGACGGGGTGTCGCAGGTGCTACTCCTGCCGTCCCGCAGCCACGTCAGAAGCCGTCCATGCAAAAGAGCCTGCTGCCGATCGTCTCCCTGCTCCTGTCGACCTTCTTCCTGTTGGCGGGAGCGGGCCTGCAGGGGATCCTTCTCCCGGTGCGCGCCGCCCTGGAGGGGTGGAGCCCCTACGAGATCGGCCTGATGGGCACGAGCTATGCGGTCGGGTTCACGCTCGGCTGCCTCGTGATGCCCACGATCGTCCGCTCGGCGGGCCATGTACGGACCTTCTCCGCGCTGGCTTCGCTGCTCGCCATCTCCGTTCTCCTCCACGGCCTGGCCATCGCGCCGCTCGCCTGGATCGCGGTGCGCGGCATTGCGGGCTTCGCGCTGGCCGGCGCATACATGGTGATCGAAAGCTGGCTCAACGAGCGGGTGACGAACGAGACGCGGGGTCGGGTGTTCTCGATCTACATGGTGGTGTCCATGGCCGCGATGATGGCGGGGCAGTTCGCCATGCCCCTGACCAACCCCGCGCTCCCCGCCGCCTTCATGCTTTGCGCGATCTTCTATGCCGCCGCCGTGATCCCGAACGCGCTGTCGCGGGCGCCGAGCCCCAAGCCGTTGACGCAGGTGCGCCTCGACCTCCGCAGCATCTACAGGAACTCGCCGGCAGCCGTGGCCGGCGTCTTCCTGTCGGGTATCCTGTCCGGTGCCTGGGTCAACATGGCGCCGGTGGTCGGCCAGGAGATCGGTCTCTCGACGGCCGAAATCTCGACGTTGCTGGTTTCCACGATGGCCGGGGGAGCCGTGTTCCAGGTGCCGCTCGGGCGCCTGTCGGACCGGATCGACCGCCGCTTCGTCCTGATGCTGTCGGGAGCGATCGGCGTCGGCGCGGCTCTGGCCGCCCTGACCCTATGGTCGGCCGACGCGATCAGCCTGTTCGCCATCGCCTTCGTGATCGGCGGGGTGATCTATCCGACCTATTCGCTGGCGGTCGCCCACGCCAACGACTTCGCCGACCCGGCCGACTTCGTAAAGATTTCGGGCGGTCTCCTGATCCTCTACGGGTTCGGCACGATGGCCGGGCCGATGCTGGCGGCGTGGCTGATTCAGGTCTACGGGCCGGGCGGCGTGTTCATCGCCACCGGCGGGGCGCATCTAGCGCTGCTTCTCTACACGATGGTGCGCCGATTCCTGAGGTCCTCGCGGCCCGCCGGCGAGCGACCCGATTTTCAGTCGGTGCCGCTCGCGCGCATGCAGACGCCGGGCTCCGTCGCGCTCGATCCGAGGGCCGATGCCGCGAGAGAGCGTTGAACGTTGGCTCACGACTGGCTTCGAGGGGAAGCCTGCGATGCGCGCGGACCATCCCGACCAAGCCCTCGGCATGGCAGGTGACGACGTCGATGACCTCGGTCAAGCGCATGGCCGACCTCCGCGTGGTCCTCCGGCCGTTCGTCTCCGGAGTTGTCGGGCGTCCCCTACCGAGACGCCGGAAGCGGTTTCTACGGTCCCCTGAGGCCGCCCGGCCGAAGCCGGGCCGGCCTCAGGGGAAAGCTCCGTCAGCCGATGGTCATCAGGCTGGCGTTGCCGCCGGCCGCCGCGGTGTTGATGGAGGTCGAAACCTCTTCCAGCAGCCAGTTGAGGCAGTAGGCCTCGGGGTCGCTGGCGAGTTCCTCCGACGTTGCGGACTGGACGAGGACGAGCGGGCCGTCCAGCTCGGCGATCCGGCTGTTGATCTCCCTGACCCTCTCCTCGCCGCCCTCGATGAGCGCCCCGGAGAAGGGGCCGTCCGCGTTCCAGTCGGCCGTCACCTTCACACGCGCCGCCAGCGAGGCCGGCAGCGTGGAGAGCCGTCCGGCAAGACCCGAGCCGGTGTCGACGGCAGCGCTGTTTCCCGTCGCCAGAACCGCCCCGATCTGGCGCAGGAGCCCGTCGCCCGTTTCCGGCACGAGAAGAATGCGTCCGCGCGGGTGGAGGGCATAAAGGTTGAGTTCTCCGACCGGGCCGGCGAGCTCCCGCTTCAGCCCGAGCAGCGAGCGCTCGGCGAGCCCGCGCACCTCGCCCGCGATGTCCGCGCGGCCCCCGTCCTCCAGCCAGCGGGCGTAGTCGAGAAGGCCGGGCTCGGTGTGGATGCCCGTTCCCTCCTGCGGCGGCACGGGGGGGCGCTGCACAAGGCGCCCGATATAGAGCGGTCCGCCGGCCTTCGGTCCGGTGCCCGACAGCCCGCGCCCGCCGAAGGGCTGGACGCCCACCACTGCGCCGATGATGTTGCGGTTGACGTAGAGGTTGCCCGCGCGGACTCGGTCGGTCACGTGGGCGATGGTCCCGTCGAGGCGGGTGTGGAGGCCGAAGGTCAGGCCGTAGCCGGACGCGTTGATCTCCTCGACCAGCCGGTCAAGACCCTCACGCTGGAAGCGAACGACGTGGAGGACGGGACCGAACACCTCGCGCCGGAGGTCCGACAGACCGGAAATCTCGACGATGGTCGGGGCGACGAAGGTGCCCTTCTCGGCCCCTTCGGGCAGGGGGAGGCGCTCGACCTTGCGGCCGAGCGCGTGCATGCGCTCCACATGCGCCTCGATGGTGTGCTTCGCCTCGGCGTCGATCACCGGCCCGATGTCGACCGACAGCCGGTCGGTGCGCCCGATCGCGAGTTCCTTCAGCGCGCCCTTCAGCATGGCGAGCGTCCGATCGGCCACGTCCTCCTGGAGGCAGAGGACGCGCAGCGCCGAGCAGCGCTGGCCGGCGGAATCGAAGGCCGAGGCGATCACGTCTGCGACGACCTGTTCGGCCAGCGCGGAGGAATCGACGATCATGGCGTTCTGCCCGCCGGTCTCGGCGATCAGCGGGATCGGCTTGCCAGAGGGCGACAGGCGCTCGGCAAGCTGGGCGCCGATCAGCCGCGCGACCTCCGTCGAGCCGGTGAACATGACGCCCGCCGTCTCCGGCAAGGCGACGAGCGCCGCGCCGAGCCGCCCGTCGCCCGGCGCGAACTGGAGAGCTTCGCGTGGAACGCCGGCCTCATGCAGGAGGCGCACGGCCTCGTGCGCGATGATCGGTGTCGCCTCCGCCGGCTTGGCGATCACCGGGTTGCCGGTGACGAGCGCCGCGGCGACCTGGCCCGTGAAGATGGCGAGCGGGAAGTTCCAGGGGCTGATGCAGACCACGGGGCCGAGCGGCGCGTGGGCGGGGCCGAGGGTCTGGCGCGCCTGGGCGGCGTAGTAGCGCAGGAAGTCGATCGCCTCGCGCACCTCGCCGATCGCATTGGCCGCCGACTTGCCGGCCTCGCGCATGGCAAGGCCCATCAGCGTCTCCATGCGCGCCTGCATCAGGTCGGCGGCGCGTTCGAGGCAGGCGGCCCGCTCGACCGGCGAAACGTCGGCCCAAGTGGCAGCGGCCTCCGCCGCAAGCCGCCCGACGCGGCCGGCGGCGGCCGGCGCGAGTTCGGTGACGCGGCCGACCGCATCGCCGTGGTCGGCGGGGTTGAGGACGGCGCGTGTGTCGCCCTCCGCGAAGCCATCGGCAAGGAGCGGCCCGGCGTGCCAGTCGATCTTCACCGTATCCGCGAGCTGGGCCGACAGCGCGGCGAGCGTCTTTTCGTCGGAGAGGTCGAGGCCGGCCGAGTTGGCGCGCTCAGGCCCGAAGAGGTCCTTCGGCAGCGCGATCCCCTCGTGCGGCTGGCCGACGACGGGCATCGCCTCGACCACGTCCACGGGATCGGCGACCAGCGCATCCACCGAGACGGCCGGATCGGAGATCCGGTTCACGAAGGAGGAATTGGCGCCGTTCTCCAGAAGCCGGCGCACGAGATAGGCGAGCAGGGTCTCGTGCGTGCCGACGGGGGCGTAGATGCGCGCCGGGCGAGCGAGCTTGCCCGCGCCCACGACCTCGTCATAGAGCGGCTCGCCCATGCCGTGGAGGCACTGGAACTCGTATTGGCCGGGCGTGAAGTCCCGGCCGGCGAGGTGGTAGATCGCCGCCAGCGACTGGGCGTTGTGGGTGGCGAACTGCGGGAACACCGCGTCGGGCGCTGCCAGGAGCTTGCGGGCGCAGGCGAGGTAGGCGACGTCCGTGTGGACCTTGCGTGTGTAGACGGGGAAGCCTTCCAGGCCGTCGAGCTGGGCGCGCTTGATTTCGGCGTCCCAGTAGGCGCCCTTCACGAGGCGCACCATGATGCGGCGTCCGGCCCGACGCGCGAGATCGATGATCCAGTCCAGCACGAATGGGCAGCGCTTGCCGTAGGCCTGGGCCACGAAGCCGAGGCCGTTCCAGCCCCGGAGGTCCGCGTCGAAGCTCAAGGCCTCCAGGAGGTCGAGCGAGAGTTCCAGCCGGTCGGCTTCCTCGGCGTCGATGTTGAGACCGATGTCGTACTCCTTGGCGAGGACGGCGAGCGCCTTCACGCGGGGGAGTAGCTCGTCCATAACGCAGCCGGCCTGCGCCCGGACGTAGCGCGGATGGAGCGCCGAAAGCTTGATCGAGATGCCCGGCCCCTCGACCACGCCGCGCCCGGCCGAGGCCTTGCCGATGGCGTGGATGGCGTTCTCGTAGTCGCGATAGTAGCGCGCGGCGTCGGCGGCCGTCGTCGCGGCTTCGCCGAGCATGTCGTACGAGTAGCGGAATCCTCGCGCTTCCAGCGGCTTCGACCGCTTCAACGCTTCTTCGATGGTCTCGCCGGTGACGAACTGCTCGCCCATCATCCGCATGGCCATGTCGACGCCGCGCCGGATCACCGGCTCGCCTGCTCGCGCAATGAGGCGGGTGAGGGCGGCCGAGAGCGAGCGCTCCTCGACGGTGGAGGTCAGCTTGCCGGTAACGACGAGGCCCCAGGTCGCGGCATTGACGAAGAGCGAGCGCCCACCGCCCACATGCGACTTCCAGTCCCCGTCCGAGATCTTGTCGCGAATGAGGGCGTCGCGCGTCGCCGTGTCCGGAATGCGCAGCAGCGCCTCGGCGAGGCACATGAGGGCGACGCCCTCCTGGCTCGACAGGGAGTACTCCCGGACGAGTCCCTCAACGCCGGTGCCCTTGTGCTTGGCTCGCAGCGCTTCGATCAGGCGGCGCGCGGTCGCGGCCACCGGGGCACGCATCGCCTCCGGCAGCCGCGCCGCCTCCACCAGGGGCGGAAGGCACTCGGTCTCGGGCCGGCGGTAGGCCGCGGTAATCGTCCGGCGCAGCTCCGACTGTTCGCGGATGGGGGGCGCGAACCGGGAGAAGGGCTCCGGTTGGATGGCTTCGGGGTTCATCGCGATCGCTGTCGACATGGCTCGGCCTATCGGATCGGTGGAGGCGGCGGCGCCTGGCACTCGGGAGGGAGAATGGGGTGTTCCCGTGCGGGGCGGGCGTCCCGCACGGCGGTCAGGACTGCGTCGCTGCTCGGTCGGCACGCGAATGCGCCCGCGACGGCGCGGATCCCGGTGGCGCGAAACACCGCGGGAGGCCGGGCCCGGCACCTGTCGGTTCGGAATGCGGTGACAACGCGTCACGGACGGCGATGCGAACTGCGCTCACGACAATTGCCTCCCGGTCCGAGCCATGGGACACCCTATCATTAGTGCCGACGGCGTTCTGTCCTTCTTGGGCCGGTTTCGTCGACGATATGCCTAAAAACAGGCCGTGGAATGGACGCGATGGCTGTCGAAAAGGGTGCTTCTGGTGCATTGGACCAGTTCGATCTCAAGATCCTCGAGGCGGTCGAGGCGGACGGCCGCATCTCGATCACCGATCTTGCCGTCCACGTTGGGCTCTCCAAGACGCCGTGCCAGATCCGGTTCAAGCGGCTGATCAGGGACGGATACATCCAGGGCTTCAAGGCGATCCTGAACCCGGCCAAGCTCGAACTCGACCACGTGGCCTTCGCCGAGGTGAAGCTGACCAACACGCACGAGGACGCGTTGCGGGACTTCAACGCGGCCGTCAGGAAAATCCGCGAGGTCGAGGAGTGCCACATGATCGCAGGGCGGTTCGACTACCTTCTGAAGGTGCGCACCCGCGACATCCGCCGATACCGCCGCGTCCTCGGCGAGTTGATCTCGACGCTGCCGAATGTCGCCAGCACGTCGACGAACGTCGTCATGGAGGTCGTCAAGGAAACCGGGGACGAAGGGCGCGTCGACGCATCCTGAACCATCGACTTTCCGCCCGATCGGGGGAGCGTCGACTGAGGTCTCCTAGCTGCGTCGAATTTCGGCGGCGACGCCGCGCAACTCTTCGAGCAGCATCGTGGCTGCGGGCGAGGGCACTTCGCCCGCGCGCATCGTGATGCCGACCGGACCCTGCGTTGCCGCCGTGTCGACGGCGAGGCAATCCAGGACACCGCGATGCACGTCCTCCAGGACGACCCCTTGTGAGATCACCCAAATCGCATCCGTCGCCAGAATGTAGGCGCGCGAGAAGGCGAGCGAAACCGTTTCGATCATACGGGCGGGAACGGGTAGGTTCGCAGCCAGGAAGAGCCGATCGACCGTCGGCCGGATGACCGAGCCCGGCGGAGGCAGGAGGATTTCGAAGGGAAGGATCGTCTCGGGGCGCAGCGTGCCGCCCGCCAGCGGGTGACCGGCGCGGACGGCGAAGACGATGACTTCGGAATAGAGATGTTCGAACGCCAGCCCCGTCATCGTTTCGGGTTCGCCCATGCGCCCGATCACGATGTCGAGCGACCCATCGCGGAGCTGCGTGGTCAGATATGCGGTGGGTCCTGTGACGATCTGCGGTACGGCTCCAGGCCCGTGGGCGAGGTATCGCTGGATCGCAGCCGGCAGCAACCGGGCGGAAACCGTGGGAAGCGCGCCGATCCGGACAGGCAGGGCGCTCGGCTCCGTTGCGTCCCTCACATCCGCCATCCCGCGATGTAGCGCCGCCAGGCTTGCCTCCGCGTGCCGCAGGAAGATTTCGCCATAAGGGGAAAGCAGCGCGCCGCGTCGATTGCGCGAGAGAAGTGGCGCGGCCAGGATCTTTTCGAGTTCCTTGATCGATTTCGAGACGGCTGGCTGGGTCACCGCAAGTTCCTCGGCCGCGCGACCGATGCTGCCCTGCCGCGCCACGGCGACGAAGGTCCGAAGGTGACGCAAACGGACAGCCGATCGGGACATAGGCATAACCAAGCAGTTATCGAAGCCGTACAAATCCTCATTTTACATGACGAATCAAGCGGCCTATTCCTTGAGATCGGAGGACGAGCACATGGCATTCGCTACAGCGAACGGGATCACGATCCACCATCGCATCGAGGGACGGAAGGGCGCCGCGCGTCTGGTGTTCCTCAATTCGCTCGGCTCGGACTTGCGGATCTGGGCCGAGGTTGCGGATCGCCTGACGGATCGCTTCGAAGTCCTGCTCCTGGATACGCGCGGTCACGGGCTGACGGAGACGACTCCGGGCCCCTATACCATTCCGCTCCTTGCCGCAGACGTGGCGGCACTCCTGGACGTGCTCGGCTGGTCGAAGGTGTCGGTCGCCGGCCTGTCGATCGGCGGCCTGATCGCGCAGCACCTTGCCATACACACCCCGGAACGTATCGACAGCCTCGTCCTGATGGATACGGCGGCCAGGATCGGGGAAGCGCAGGCCTGGAACGACCGCATCGCTGCCGTGGAGACCGGCGGCGTCTCGGCGATCGGCGAGGCGGTGGCGCTGCGCTGGTTCTCCGAGAGCTTTCCCGCCGAGCATCCCGCCCGCTTCGCAGTCTGGCGCGCCATGCTGGAGGCGACGCCGCGCGTGGGTTATGCCGGGGCCTGCGCGGCGGTGCGCGATGCGGACTATCGCGGTAGCGTCTCACGTATTGCGGCACCCACGCTGGCCATTGCGGGCGACGCCGACAGGCCGACATCGCCCGACCTCGTGAAGGCGACCGCCGACCTCATTCCCGGTGCGCGTTTCATATCGGTGGAGGGGGCGGGCCACCTGCCGTGCCTCGAGCGGCCCGCCAAGGTCGCCGCGCTGATCGCCGACCATGTCGCGGCAAGCCGCGCGCCCGCCGCGTCGAACCGTTTCGACGCCGGAATGACGGTACGCCGGCAGGTGCTTGGCGACGCGCATGTCGATCGGGCGAGCGCGGCGATCACACCCTTCGACGCGCCCTTCCAGCGCTTCATCACCGAAGGCGCCTGGGGCTCGGTCTGGGCCGGCGACCGGTTCACGCGGCGCGAGCGATCGATCGTGACGATCGCGCTTCTGGCCGCCCTCGGGCAGGACGAGGAAGTCGCCATGCATGTGCGCGCGACCCGCAACACGGGCGCGAGCGGCGAGGACGTGGCCGAGGCTCTGATGCATGTCGCCGTCTATGCCGGCGTTCCCGCGGCCAATCATGCGATCAAGATCGCCAAGAAGACCTTTGCCGAGATGGAGGAGGCGGCCCGATGAACGGTTCCTATTTCCAGCGCGACCGCGACTGGCATCCGCCGGCGCTGACGCCGAGCTACAAGACCTCCGTCCTGCGCTCCCCGCGCCAGGCGCTCCTGTCGCTGCCGACCTCCCTCTCGGAGGAGACCGGCCCCGTCTTCGGCCACGACGTCCTGGGGCCGCTCGACAACGACCTCATCCGCAACTTCGCCAAGGACGGCGGCGAGGCGATCGGGCAGCGGATCGTCGTCTCCGGCCGGGTGCTGGACGAATGCGCCCGGCCCGTGCGCGGGGCGCTGGTGGAGTTCTGGCAGGCCAATGCCGGCGGGCGCTACCGCCACCGGAAGGAAAGCTATCTCGCCGCGCTCGACCCGAACTTCGGCGGCTGCGGACGCTGCATCACCGACGAGGACGGGCGCTATGCCTTCCGGACGGTGAAGCCCGGCGCCTACCCCTGGCCGAACGGCGTCAACGACTGGCGCCCGGCCCATATCCATTTCTCGGTCTTCGGCCATGCCTTCGCGCAGCGCCTGATCACCCAGATGTATTTCGAGGGCGATCCGATGATCCGGCAGTGCCCGATCGTGAAGACGATCCCCGACCCCGCCGCGATCGACCAGCTCGTCGCCGCGCTTGATCGCCGGGCCACGATCCCGATGGACAGCCTCGCCTACAAGTTCGACATCGTGCTGCGAGGCCGCCGCTCCACGATGTTCGAGAACCGGATGGAGGGCAACTGATGGTCCAGCGCCTCGACTACCTGAAGGAATCGCCGTCGCAGACCGCGGGGCCTTACGTCCATATCGGCACCAATCCGAACTGGGTCGAGATCACGGGCGTCTACAAGGACGATCTCGGTCTCGTCCTCGTCGGGCCGGAGACGAAAGGGGAGCGCGTGATCATCGAGGGCACCGTGACGGACGGCGCGGGCGCGCCCGTGCGCGATGCCCTGATCGAGATCTGGCAGGCGGACGCGCAAGGGCTCCACAACTCGGCCGCGGAGACGCGGGGGCGGGCCGACCCGGCCTTTGCCGGCTGGGCGCGCCAGCCGGTGTCCGACCGGGACGGCTCCTTCCGCTTCGAGACGATCCGGCCGGGTTCCGTGCCCTGGCCGGACGGGCGGCCCCAAGCGCCGCACGTGACCGTCTGGATCGTCGCGCGCGGCATCAATCTCGGCCTCCATACCCGCCTTTATTTCGGCGACGAGGCGGAGGCGAACGCGAGCGACCCGCTCCTCAACCGCATTCCCGAGCCGGCGCGCCGGGCGACGCTGGTGGCGCCGCGATCGACGCGCGACGGGCTTCCCGTCTTCACCTTCGACATCCGCCTTCAGGGCGAGGCCGAAACCGTCTTCCTGGATATGTGAGCCACGATGGACAAGACCCTTCCCGACCTCCGGCAAGCCGTCGCCGGCATCCGCGACGGCGACGTGGTGATGATCGGCGGCTTCGGCGGCTCGGGCGCGCCGATCGAGCTGATCCACGCGCTGATCGACCGGTTCCTGGCGACGGGCGCGCCGAAGAACCTCACCGTCGTCAACAACAATGCCGGCAACGGCCATGTGGGCCTCGCCGCGCTGATCGAGCAGGGCATGGTTCGGAAACTCATCTGCTCCTTCCCGCGCTCGGCCGACCCGCGCGTCTTCACAGAAAAGTACCTCGCCGGCGAGATCGAGCTGGAGCTGGTGCCGCAGGGCACGCTCGCCGAGCGCATCCGCGCCGGGGGCGCCGGCATTCCCGCCTTCTACACGCCGACGAGCTACGGCACGGATCTGGCCAAGGGAAAGCCGGTCGAGGAGTTCGAGGGGCGGGCTTACGTGCGCGAACTATGGCTGAAGGCCGACGTCGCTCTGATCAAGGCGCATCGCGGCGACCGGCTCGGCAACCTCGTCTTCAACAAGGCCGCGCGCAACTTCAACCCGCTGATGGCCATGGCCGCCAATGTGACGATCGTCCAGGTCTCGGAGATCGTCGAGCCCGGCGCGATCGACCCGGAAAGCGTCGTGACGCCCGGCATCTTCGTGCAAGGCGTGGTGGAGGTCGCGAACCCCGCCCAGGAAGAAGACCTGAACCGCGCCGATGCGGTCTATCCCCCGAGGGCCGCATGAGCGCGAAGCTTTCCTCCACCCAGATCGCCTGGCGCGCCGCGCAGGACATCGCGGACGGGGCCTATGTCAATCTCGGCATCGGCTTTCCCGAGATGGTCGCGAAGTTCCAGCCGCCCGGCCGCGAGGCGATCTTCCACACGGAGAACGGCATCCTCGGCTTCGGCGAAGCGCCGAAGGCCGGCGAAGAAGACTGGGACCTCATCAACGCCGGCAAGAAGGCCGTGACGCTGAAGCCCGGCACCGCCTTCTTCCACCATGCCGACAGCTTCGCCATGGTGCGCGGCGGGCACCTGGACGTCGCGATTCTGGGCGCCTACGAGGTGGCCGAGACCGGGGACCTCGCCAACTGGTCCACCGGCCCGAAGGGCGTGCCGGCGGTCGGCGGGGCGATGGACCTCGTGCATGGCGCCAAGCGCGTCGCGGTCATCACCGAGCATGTGACCAAGGACGGCAAGCCCAAGCTGGTGAAGCGCTGCTCGCTGCCGCTGACGGGCGTTGCTTGCGTCACCCGCGTCTACACGAGCCTTGCCGTCATCGACATCGAGGGCGGACGCTTCATCCTGCGCGAGAAGCTCCCGTCCCTGTCGGTGGACGAGCTGCAGGCGATAACGGGCGCGGACCTCGTCCTGCCCGGCGCGGTCGCCGACCTCTCCGTCCCGGAGCTTTGACATGCGTGAAGCCTACATCTGTTCCTACCTTCGCACGCCGATCGGCCGCTTCGGCGGGGCGCTGTCGTCCGTGCGGGCCGACGATCTCGGCGCCGTGCCCCTCAAGGCGCTGATGGAGCGCTATCCCGCGCTCGACTTTGCCGCCGTGGACGAGGTGATCTTCGGCTGCGCCAACCAGGCCGGCGAGGACAATCGCAACGTCGCCCGCATGTCGCTGCTGCTGGCGGGTCTGCCCGAGACGGTTCCCGGCACCACCGTCAACCGCCTCTGCGGCTCCGGCATGGACGCGCTGATCATCGCCGCGCGCGCCATCAAGGCCGGCGAGGCGGAGCTCGTGATCGCGGGCGGCGTCGAATCCATGTCCCGCGCGCCGTTCGTCATGCCCAAGGCCGAAACCGCCTTCTCGCGCCAGGCCGAGATCCACGACACCACCATCGGCTGGCGCTTCGTCAACCCGCTCATGAAGGCGCAGTACGGCGTCGATTCCATGCCCGAGACCGGCGAGAACGTCGCCGAGGATTTCGGCATCAGCCGCGAGGACCAGGACGCCTTCGCCGTGCGCTCGCAGAACAAGGCGGCCGAAGCGCAGGCGAACGGCCGGCTGGCTCGCGAGATCGTCCCCGTCACCATCCCCCAGCGCAAGGGTGATCCCAAGGAGGTGGACCGGGACGAGCATCCGCGTTCCACCACGATCGAGACGCTGGCCAAGCTCCCGACCCCGTTTCGCAAGGGCGGCACGGTGACGGCGGGCAACGCGTCGGGCGTCAACGACGGGGCGGCGGCGCTGATCGTGGCGTCCGAGGACGCGATGAAGCGGCACGGCCTCACCCCGATCGCGCGCGTACTCGGCGGCGCGACGGCGGGTGTCGCGCCCCGCATCATGGGCTTCGGGCCGGCGCCGGCCTCGCGGAAGCTGATGGAGCGCCTCGGCCTGACGGAGTCGCATTTCGACGTGATCGAGCTGAACGAGGCCTTCGCCTCCCAAGGGCTCGCCACCTTGCGCGACCTCGGGATCGCCGACGACGACGCCCGCGTGAACCCGAACGGCGGGGCGATCGCGCTCGGCCATCCGCTCGGCATGTCGGGCGCGCGTATCGCCGGCACGGCGGCGCTGGAGCTGCAGCTCACCGGCGGCACCCGGGCGCTCGCCACCATGTGCATCGGCGTCGGTCAGGGCATCGCCGTGGCGCTCGAGCGGGTGTGAGGCGATGGGGGCTCTTCTCGACGCGCTGACGGGCGATCCGGAGATCGCGGCCTTCTTCGCGCCGGAGGCCGAGATCGCGGCGCTCCTGCGCGTGGAGGCGGCGCTGGCCGAGGCGCAAGCGGCACTCGGCACGATCGAAGCGGCCGCCGCCGAGCGCATCGGCGCGGCCGCGCGGGACGTCCGCCCCGACGAGGCGGCCCTGCGTCGGGGCCTTGCGCGCGACGGCGTCGTGATCCCCGAACTCGTGCGCCAGCTTCGCGCCGCGGCCGGCGAGGCCGGGCCGAGCGTCCATCTCGGCGCGACCAGCCAGGACGTGATCGACACGGCGCTGATGCTGCGCCTTCGCGATCTCCTCCTACGCCTCGGCGCCCGCGCGGACACGGTTCTGGCCGAGATCGCGCGGCTCGACGCGCAGGAGGGCACCACGCCGCTCATGGCGCAGACGCGGATGCAGGCCGCGCTTCCCTTCACCGCCGCCGACAAGCTGGCGACCTGGGCACGCCCGCTGCAGAGCCATCGCCGGCGTCTGGCGGAGCTTGCGCGCACGCTTCCCGTCCAGCTCGGGGGGCCGATCGGCCATGGCGGCAGCTTCGGCCCGTCCTACGAAGCCCTGCGGGCGGACCTCGCGGCGCGTCTCGGCCTTCGCGACGCACCGCTCTGGCAGAGCGACCGCACCCCGATCCTCGACATCGCCCATGCGCTCGCGCTCCTCTCGGGCACGCTCGGCAAGATCGGGCAGGACGTCGCCCTGATGGCGCAGAACGAGGTCGGCGCGGTGAAGCTGTCGGGCGGCGGCGGTTCGTCGGCCATGGCGCACAAGCAGAATCCCGTCGGCGCCGAGGTGCTCGTCGCATTGGCCCGGTTCAACGCGGGCATCCTCGGCACCCTGTCCCAGGCGATGGTCCATGAGAACGAGCGCTCGGGCGCCGCCTGGACGCTGGAATGGATGGTTCTGCCGCAGATGGCCGAGACCGCCGGACGCGCCCTCTCGCTCGCAGCCGACCTCCTGCGCGGCGCCCGGTTCGCCTGACGGCGAGGGGAGCGTCAGGCCGCCCCCGTTCCGACCGCTTCGAGGAGAAGCTCCCGGAACACGCCCGTCGCCGGCGTCGCGGACGGCGCCGAATGCAGCACGAGCTCGATCGATCCGAGGGCGGGAAGTCCGGCTCCGGACGGATCGATCTCGCACAGATCGGACGGGATTAAGCCCGCGGTTCGAGCCGTGAGCCCGAGACCCGCGCGAACGGCCGCCCACACGCCCGAGAGGCTCGATGTAGCGAAGACCTGGCGCCACGGCATGCCGGCGGCGTCGAGCGCCGCCGTGGCGCGGTGCCGGAAGGCGCAGGCGCCGTCGAAGGCCACCAGCGCGACCGGTTCGCCGTCGATCGGGTGGTGCTCCGTCCCCGCGATCCAGGCGAGGCGCATGTCGGCGACGATCTCGCCGTCCGGCCGCCCGAGCGCTCCCCAGGTGAGGGCGAGATCGAGCGTGCCCGAGGCGACCGCATCCGCCAGGCATGAGCCGCGATCGACACGGGCCTCCACGCGCACCTTCGGATAGGCCCGCTGGAAACGCGCGAGAAGCTGGGGCAGCCAGGTCTCGGCGAAGTCCTGGGGAACGCCGACGCGGACCCATCCGTCCAGGGCGCCGAGACCGCCGAGCGCCAGCCTTGCCTCGTCGTTGAGGTCGAGGATGCGCCGCGCATAGGCCATCAGCACCTCGCCGGCCTCCGTCGGAACGAGGCCCCGACCGTGCCTGCGCACGAGCGGCTGGCCGAGCTGACCTTCCAGCTTGCGCAGATGCAGGCTGATGGCGGACGGCGACCGCCCGAGCCGCTCGGCCGCCTTGGCGAAACTGCCGAGATCCATGCCGGTCACGAAGGTGCGCAAGACGTCCATGTCGAGGTTGAGGGGAGCGCCCACCATTCGGTTTTCCTCGATCGACCGTTTGAAACTACGCGATTTTCGTAAGGATCGTGACGGGGCATGCTCGCGTCGTCAACGCCAGATCGGGAGCACCCTTCATGCCCTTCGTCCATATCCGCATCGCCGGCCCGCCCCTCTCGCCGCCGCAGGTCGAAGCCCTCCAACGGGGCGCCACGTCGCTTCTCGCCGATCTCCTTCGCAAGAAGCCCGAGCTGACGGCGGTCCTCGTCGAGCGCTGCGAAGCGGGCGCCTGGAGCGTCGCGGGACGGCCGGTCCCGCTCGCCGCGCATTTCGAGGCGACGATCACGGCGGGCACGAACGACGAGGACGAGAAGGCACGCTTCGTGCACGCGGCGCATGCCCTGCTGGCCGAGATCGTCGGCGCCGGTCTGCCGCCGGCGACCTATGTGGTGATTCACGAGGTGGCGGCCGACGCCTGGGGCTATGGCGGACGCACGCAGCTCGCGCGCCGGGTCTCCGCCGGCTGAGCGCCGGGAGGGCGGGGGGCTTCGCCCTCAGCCCGCAGGGCCGGCCTCTTCGCGTGCGGCAAGGACGGCCTGGAGGAGACCGGGAAACCGGTCCTCGATATCCTCGCGCCTGAGCTCGTTGACATGGGCTGGCCCGTCGGTCCGGGTGCGCACCAGTCCCGCCTCCCGCAGCACCCGGAAATGGTGGGACATGCTCGACTTCGGCCGGCCGCGGTCGAGGGCCGAGCAGGTCGCCTCGCCCTCGCAGGCGAGCTGGCGCACGACGCCCAAGCGCACGGGGTCGCTCAGGGCATAGAGCACCTGCGTCAGGACTATTTCTTCGGCGCTGGGATGACGGATGGCACGCACACCGAACCATAGCATGCCCTTGCCGGCGGCTCAATGTTCGAATATTCTCGAACTATCGAAGTTAAGGCCGGCGCTTCGTCCGGCCATGCCGAGGGTTCCCACATGTCGTCCCTGTTCACCCCCTTCCGCCTGAAGGACGTCGAACTGCGCAACCGCATCGTCGTCTCCCCCATGTGCCAGTATTCGGCCGTCGAAGGGGTCATCAAAGACTGGCACGAGGTCCATCTCGCCGGCCTGGCCCGTGGCGGAGCCGGGCTCGTCGTCGCCGAGGCGACGGCCGTCTCGCCCGAAGGGCGGATCACGCCGGGATGCGCGGGTCTATGGACCGACCGGCAGGGCGAGGCCTGGGCGAAGGCGGTCGCGGCGATCAAGGCGGCCGGCGCGGTGCCGGGCATCCAGATCGGCCATGCCGGCCGGAAGGCGAGCGCCAACCGTCCCTGGGAGGGCGACGACCACATCGCGGACGGCGATCCTCGCGGCTGGTCGACGATCGCACCGTCCGCCGTCGCATTCGGCGCCAATCTACCGAAGGTCCCGAAGGCCATGGACCTTTCCGAGATCGAGCGCGTGAAAGCGGATTTCGTCGCTGCCGCGCGCCGGGCGCTCGCGGCCGGCTTCGAATGGCTCGAACTCCATTTTGCCCACGGCTATCTCGCCCAGAGCTTCTTCTCCACCTGGTCCAACAAGCGCGAGGACGCCTACGGCGGGGATCTCGAAGGGCGCGGCCGGTTCCTTCTGGAGACGCTCGCGGCCGTGCGCGAGGTCTGGCCGGATCGTCTGCCGCTGGCGGCCCGGTTCGGCGTGACCGAGTTCGACGGATCGGACGATCTGGAGGAGGGGATCGAAATGGTGCGGCGCCTCAAGGCGGGCGGCCTCGATCTCATCGACGTCAGCATGGGCTTCACGACGCCGACCGCGCAGATCCCTTGGGGACCCGCCTTCATGGCCCCGATCGCCGAGCGCGTCCGCCGGGAAACGGGCCTGCCGGCGACGACCAGTTGGTTCGTCAGCCAGCCGGCCGAAGCCGAGGCCCTGGTCGCGGACGGAAAGGTGGACCTCGTCTCGCTCGGACGCCCGCTTCTCGCCGATCCGCACTGGCCCTATCGGGCGGCCCTCGAACTCGGCGTCGACCAGGCGGCCTGGACACTTCCCGCGCCCTACGCCCACTGGCTGCAGCGCTACCGCACGGCCTGACAGGCCAGCCGCCGGGCGGCCTGCAGTCTAGCGCGGCGCGACGGGCTGTTGCTCAGGATACCGATCGCGCGCCGAACGCGGACTTGGCGTGCGGCGGCCCCGGACCTCCCGGGGGGGTCGGACGCCCGCGCTACCCCCGTCTCGGAGAGTAGGAATGCCGGCGGGCTTCAGCCGTGCAGGCGGAGGGTCTGCCGACGCCTGCATGGCAGACATCGATCCTGGACAGGTGTCGTCCCGCCGAGGTTCGGTCGCGGGGCAGGAGCCGGACGCAGCCACGGCAGCAGCGACTGCCGGAGAAGGAGGGGCTATTGGCGAGGCTGGCGACGCATTCCGGCGGCCGAGCCTCGTCGGCCCGAAGGGGAGCGCTGTCATTTGCGGCGTCGGCAAGTCTGGTCAAGACCGCCAGTCTTGACCAGACTTGCCTCCGCGCGTGCTGAGCGTCGCCGACCCGACACAACGCCTGTCCAAGATCCCTAACAGCCTCGAGACCTTCGAAAGCCGCACCATGAGCCTGATCTTCGTCCTCAACGGCCCCAATCTCAATCTTCTGGGCAAGCGCCAGCCCCACATCTACGGCACGGAGACCCTTGCCGACGTGGAGCGCGACTGCCGGGCTCTGGCAGGCGAACTCGGCCACGAAATCCGGTTCCACCAGTCCAACCGCGAATACGAGATCATCGACTGGATCCACGAGGCGCGCGAGACGGCCGTCGGCATCGTCATCAACCCGGCCGCCTTCACCCACACCTCGGTCGCGATCCTCGACGCGCTCAATACGTTCGAGCCGCCGGTGATCGAGGTCCATATCTCCAACGTCCACAAGCGCGAGAGCTTCCGCCACCATTCCTACGTCTCGCTGCGGGCGGACGGCGTGATCGCGGGGCTGGGAACGCAGGGCTATCTTCTCGCCCTCCGGCGCGTCGCGGCCCTCTGCGCCGCGCCTCCCGCATGAGCGCGGGCGCGGTCGGTCAGCCGGCCAGCGCCTTCGTCCGCAATGGGGAGTGGCGCGCCGGGGTCTTCCGGCGGCGCGCCTCGCCTCCGACCAGGAGATCCCGGATCGCGCCGGCCTCCATCGGCCGCCCGGTGTGCCAGCCCTGCGCCTGCGACCAGCCGTTGGCGCGCAGCCAGTCCAGCTGCTCGGCGGTCTCGACGCCTTCGGCGGTGGTCGTCATGGCCATCGCCCGGCCCATCTCGCCCGCCGCCCGGATGATCGCCTCCGACTGCGGGGAGCGCCCGATGTCGCCGACGAAGCAGCGGTCGAGCTTCAGTTTGTCGAAGGGGAAGTGCCGGAGATAGGACAGCGAGGAATAGCCGGTGCCGAAGTCGTCGAGGGCGATGCGCACGCCCGCCTCGCGCAGGGTGTGCAGCATGGCGAGGTTGCGCTCGCTGTCCTGCAGGAGCACCGATTCCGTGATCTCGAGCTCCAGGCGCGACGGGGCGATGCCGGCGTTGGACAAGGCGTAGAGGACGCGCTGGGGCAAGGTCTCGTCGCGGATCTGGACCGGCGACAGGTTGACCGCGACGGTCCGCTCGCCCGGCCAGAGGGCCGCCTGCATGCAGGCCTGGCGGAGGATCCAGTCGCCCATCTCGACGATCAGGCCCGTGTCCTCGGCGAGCGGGATGAACTCGCCCGGCGAGATTTCGCCCATCGTCGGATGGCGCCAGCGCACGAGCGCCTCGGCGCCCGCGATCCGGCCGGAGGCGATGTCGAGGAGCGGCTGGTAGACGAGGCGCAGCTCGCCGAGCACCAGCGCGACGTCGAGATCGACCTTCATGGTCTGCCGGGCCTGCAGGCGCTCGGCCATGCCGTCGTCGAAGGCGCGGATCGCCCCGCGCCCCTCTTCCTTGGCGCGGTAGAGCGCGATGTCGGCGGCCTTGAACAGGTCGTTGGCCGAGAGGTGGGCGGGCGAGGAACTGGCGGTGCCGATGCTGGCGGCCAGCTTGATCGCGATGCCGTCCACGAAGAAGCAGTCGGTGAAGCTCTCCATGAGGCGCTCGGCCAGCGCCGCGACGCTGCGCCCGTCGTCGCCCGGCCTGTGGATCACCGCGAACTCGTCGCCGCCGAGCCGGGCGAGGAGATCGCCCTCGTCCAGCGACGACCGGAAGCGGAGCGCGACCTCCTTCAGGAGCTTGTCGCCGACCGGATGGCCCAGCGTGTCGTTGACCTCCTTGAAGAGGTCGAGATCGAGAAGCAGCACGCTGGTGTCGCGCTCCGTTCGCCCCTCGAAGCCCTCTTCCAGCGCCTTGTTGAACAGGGCGCGGTTGGCGAGCCCTGTCAGGTCGTCCCGGTGAGCCTGCTCGACCAGCGCCTCGCTGGCGCGCATGACGTCGGTAGTGTCGCGAAAGAACACGGCCAGCCCGTCGCCCGTGGGGCAGACGTTGAGGGTCAGCCACCCGTCCGCGCGCACCATCCGGGCCTCGAAGCGAACGGGTCTGCCGGTCTCCATGGCCTCGCGGCAGCGGGCCTCGTATTCGGTGCTCTGGTGGTCGGGAAAGAGATCCCAGAGGCCGTCCCCGGCCTTTCCCTCGCACATCTGCGCGATGAGCTTGGTGGCCCGCGCGTTCATGAAGGTGATGCGCCAGTCGCGATCCAGCACCACGACATGGTCGGTCGTGCTCTCCAGCACGCTGCGGGTGAGGGCTTCGCTAGCTTTCAGGGCCTCTTCGGCCGATCTGCGTTCCTGGATGTCCTCCAGCGTGCCGTACCAGCCGGAGAGCGAGCCGTCGGGCACCGTGCGGGGCGCGATGCGCAGGTGGAACCAGCGCGGCTCGCCCTCGCTCATGACCAGCCGGAAGTGGCCGTCCGCCGCCTCACCGGTGGCCAGCGCCTGCCGCCAGATGGCGCCGGCCGGCTCCCGATCCTCGGGATGGACCGCGGCGACCCATCCCGTCCCGAGGCTGTCCTCGAGTTCAAGGCCGGTCAGCGTCGTCCAGAGCGGCGCCATTTCCAGGATGTCGCCGTTCGGCGCCGCGCTCCAGGGAACGAGGCGGCGCAGTTCGCAGGTATGGCGATGCCGGGCCTCGCTCTCGCAAAGCCGCGCCCGCAACGCCGCGTCGGACCGCTCGAGCGCGGCGATCCGCTCCTCCGCCGCAGCGAGCCTAACGGACTGTTGGTCGGGACCCGGCTCGAGCGAGGGGTTCGGAGACGGCATGGGAATGACTCAGGCTCTCACCGATAGGCAGCTGAAATGTTGCCGTCTCTTGATAGGCCAAATCGCTGAAGATTGCGTTGCATGGGTTATGCGAACTCTGGCCCGGAGGCGACAAGAGTCGGTTTCGCCGAACAGCGGTCAGGCAGGCGCGCCGGCTGGAGGAGCGGGGAGACGGCGCCGGGTGAAGGCCTTGGCGCCGGATGCCGCAAGGGGCGGACGACCTCCGCCGTCCTTGCCATGCCGCACGATCAACCGCCCGCCTGTATCGAGGCGAGCGAACGGGGCGTGCCATGGCCTTTTAGAGCAGGTGCGCACGATCTGATGCCTGTGGACGTCGTGCCATGCGCAGTCAGGGGAACAGCCGATGGTCCTCCCAGTCCTTTCGCTGGACGGCCGTCGCCGAAACGATGTCCTAGTCGACCGCCTTCACATGGAGGCGGTCCTGCGTCACCGCGCATCGGAACCGGAGCCTGAACCAGTTCCCGTCGTTGCGAAAGGCCGCTCCTTTCGCCCGGACGGCGCGATCGCCCGGACCAATGCGCGCCGCTAGGGATGCCGAGCGCTCGACGTTCATCCGCTTCTCGCGCGCGTCCTCAGCCGCGAACGAAGGGGAAGCGTCGCACGTCCCGATCTTCGGGAGAGAAGGCCATGCTCGATCAAGCCGGCAATGATCGACGGAAGAGAAAGCGCCGGACGGCTCTTTTCTTGCTGTAGCGTCTGCCGACGAGCCCGAAGCTCTCCCGATCCGACCTTGAGGTCTTGCCCCCGCCGTCAGCGCGACCGGCGCCACTGCGACGGCAGGCCCCACCAGGGTACCCAGGGCTGGGCATGGTGCTCGTGATGATAGCCGAAGTGGAAGCACGAGAGGAGCGAGGCGAGATAGCCGAACTCGTTGGAGCGCGCATTGTGGCGGTCCTTGAAGCCGCTTTCCTCGTGTCGGTGCGGGCGAAACGTTCCGAAGTAGAAGAGCTGCAGCGATGACAGGAGGGAGGGCATCCCGTAGAACAGGACGACGTTGGCGACCGGTGCACCGAGCACGAGGATGTATACGGTGACCACGCTGCTCACGAAGAGGATCGAGCGCCGCCCGAAGTAGCGTGCGAAGAAGGTTCGGAACCAGGGCCAGAAGCGCTCCGGCTCGTCGACGAAGAAGTCCGGGTCGTCGGCGGTGCCCGGCGCGTCGTGATGCGCCATGTGCGCACTGCGGACCTTGCGCCAGGCGAAGCCCGCGTAGATCGTCAGGATGAAGGCGCCGATGGCCGAGTTGACACGCGGCCGGCCCGGAACGAGCGATCCGTGCATCGCGTCGTGCGCGACGATGAAGAGGCCGACCGTCAGCCAGCACTGGACCGCCACGATGATCGGAACCAGCGGCGCGGTCCGCCAGCCGAGGTCGAGAAAGAACACGGCGGCGACATGGATCGCGATCCACGAGACCAGAACGCAGGCGGCCAGCGTCAGGCCGATCGCGGCCTGGAACGGGCGCAGCGCCGGGCGCGCGGGGGGGCCGCTCGCGGGATGGGCCGCCCGTTCGGCGGCAGGAAGGACAATCGCATCGGCCATGGCCGCAAACCTATCTGAATGTCGCTTCGGGAAAAGCGGTGTGCGTCGTTATGCCGGCGCCGGAGGGAGTCCCGACCGGCCATGCGCGGATCGGGCGCGCGGCCGGCGCTTGGCGCATGCGGGGATGCCTGCCATATGTCCTAACGGGGTGCGACCCTCCGAAGATCCAATCTGCCGAGCGACCATGAGTTTCGACATGCTTCTCTACGCCCTGATCGTGCTCGCCACCGTGGCGGCGATGGAGGGATTTGCGTGGGCGGCGCACAAATACGTCATGCACGGCCGGAGCGGCTGGGGCTGGCACAAGTCCCATCACGAGGAGACCGAGGGCTTCTTCGAGAAGAACGACCTCTACGCCGTCGTATTCAGCATCTTCGCCGTCGGTCTCTTCTTCGTCGGGCATTTCCTGTCGCCGGTGATCCTCGCGATCGCCTGGGGCATCACCCTCTACGGGCTTCTCTACTTCATCGCCCATGACGGCCTCGTCCACCAGCGCTGGCCGTTCCGCTACATTCCCCATCGCGGCTATGCCAAGCGCCTGGTACAGGCGCATCGGCTGCATCATGCCGTCGAGGGGCGAGATCACTGCGTGTCGTTCGGCTTCCTCTACGCCCCGCCGATCGACAAGCTGAAGGCCGAACTGCGCCGCTCCGGGGTGCTGGACCGGGAGCGCATCGAGCGGTCCGTGACGTCACAGGGTTCGGCACACGCGCCCGTGCGCGACTGAGGACGGCGAAGCCGGGCCGCGACAGCCGGCCCGAAACGGGGAGGAGCACGTGGAGCCCAGCGTCACCGGTTACCGAACGCCGGCTCGGATCCTGCACTGGACGGTCGCCATCCTCGTCCTCGCGCTCGTTCCCGTCGGACTGGTCATGACCGGCGACGGCATCGCCCGCGGGCTCCAGGATACGCTGTTCATCGCGCACAAGAATCTCGGCACCGTGGTCCTCGTCCTCATGCTGGCGCGGATCGCCTATCGCCTGACGCATCGGCCGCCGCCGTTGCCGGCTGGCCTGCCGCCGCTCCAGCGCCGCGTCGCGGCGGCCGTCCACGGCGTGCTCTACCTTGTTCTGGCCGTCATGGCGGTGTCCGGTTTCGTCCGGGTCCAGGCCGGCGGATTTCCGATCGAACTTCTGGACGCGCTCGGTCTGCCGCCGCTCGTCCCCAGGTCGGACGCGGTGGCGGAGACGGCCAAGCGGATCCACGTCCTGACGCACTATCCGTTGATCGCGCTGATCGCCCTTCACATCGCCGGCGCGATCCACCACGCAGCCGTGCGGCGCGACGGACTGATCCGTCGCATGTGGCCGCCGGTCGCCCCTTGAGCCCTCAGCCGTAGAGCCACCGCGCCATGGCGGCATAGAGAGGCAGCCCGACGACGATGTTGAAGGGGAAGGTGATCGCGAGCGAGCAGGTCAGGTAGTAGCCCGGATTGGCGTCCGGCAGGGCGAGGCGCACGGCCGCCGGGGCGGCGATATAGGACGCGCTGCCGGCAAGGACGCCAAGAATGATCGCGCCCCCTTCCGAGAGCCCCGCGGCATGGGCGAGGGCGATCCCCACCGCGGCGTGAAGGACCGGCATGACGATCGCGAAGACGGCGAGCCGCGCCCCGACCTGCCGGAATTCGTCGAACTTGGCTGCCGCGAGGCGGCCGAGTTCGAGAAGGAACAGGCAGAGAAGGCCGGGAAACAGATCGACGAAAAGCGGCTTCACCTTCGCAAGGCCCGTCGGTCCGATCAGAATGCCGATGACCAGGCCGCCGGCCAGAAGCAGCACGCTCTTCGAGGCGAAGGCGTCGGAGACGACGCCCGCTAGGCGCGGCCCGACCGACAGTCCCGCTTGACCTCCGAGAACGGCCGCACCGTTGGGACCGGCGTATGAGGCCGAGGCGAGCGTCGATACGCCGGCGAGACCGATCGCGACGACGATCGCCGGGATCTCCATGATCGCCAGCAAGGCGGCCGCATATCCCTCGTAGGCGATCCCCTGCTGGTTGAGGAGCGCCGTCGCGGCCGCGAACGTGACGGCCGAGACCGAGCCGTAATGCGCGGCCATGGCCGCCGCATCGGAAACGCCCAGGCCCGCGAAGCGACGCAGGAGGGCGTAGCACCAGAGCGGGATGGCGCAGCCGAGGAACAGCGCGGCGGCGATCGGCGTCGCCAGTTCCGCCGGCGACTGCCCGGAGAGTTCGACGCCGCCCTTCATGCCGATCGCCAGCATCAGGTAGATCGACAAGGCTGCGACCACCGGCTCCGGCAGTCGGAGATCGGACCGTAGGGCGACTGCGACCGCTCCCAGCACGAAGCAGAGGATCGCGGGCGAGAGAAGGTTGGAGGCTGCGAGATCGAGCATGAAACGGGCTCCTTTCGGACGGGCCGCTCTCCCTGCCGTGATCCGCACCTTTTGAAAACTGAATAGTTCTGGCTTTTGTCATTGCGTTTCGCAATGATGGTGCCCATGCCGCATCGTCTCGATCACGACCTCCTGCGAACCTTCGTCACCGCCGCCGAAAGCGGCAACCTGACCCGTGCCGCCGAACGGTTGCGGCTGAGCCAGCCCACGATCAGCCTTCAGCTCAAGCGGCTGGAGCAGGCTTTGGGATGCCGGCTCATCGATCGCAGCCCCCGCAGCTTCCATTTGACCGGGGAAGGCGAGACGCTGCTGAGCTACGGCAGGCGCATCCTCGCGCTGGCGGACGAGGCCATCGGGCGCCTGACCGATGCCAAGATGACCGGACGGGTCCGGCTCGGAACCCCGGAGGATTTCGCGACGACGCATCTGTCCGGCGTGCTTGCGGCCTTCGCGCGGGCGCATCCAGGGGTGGCGCTCGAGGTCACGACCGATCTGACGCTGAACCTCATCGACCGCTTCCAGAACGGCGAGTTCGACATCGTCTTGATCAAGCGCGATCCGGTGGGGCCGAGCGCCGGGGTGCGCGTCTGGCGCGAGCCCCTGGTCTGGACATGCGCGGCCGACAAGGGCTCCGGCTTCGAGGATCCCGAACGGGATTTGCCCCTGGTCGTTTCCCCGCACCCGTGCGTCTACCGCCGCCGCGCCCTGCGCGCGCTCGACGAGGCGGGTCGCGACTGGCACGTCGTCTATACCTCGACATCGCTCGCCGGCGCGCAGGCCGCCGTGCGCGCGGGGCTCGGCGTGACGGTGCTCCCGGCCGGCATGGTGCCTCCGGACTTTCGAAAGCTCGACGGCAAGGCCGGGCTTCCGCCGCTTCCCGAGGCGGAGATCGCGCTGATGCTGGCGAGCCCCGTCGATCAAGCCGCCGAGCGGCTGGCGGATCATATCGTGAGTTCACTGGAACGGGAGGGCTGAGGCCGGCCGGGGAGGGCGGCCTGCAAAAGGCGGCGCTGCGGTCCGCGGCCCCTTGCGCCGCGGCAGGGAGGATGGTTTGACGCGGCTTCCTCCTTCCGCCTCTGGAATTTTCGCATGATCCGCCTCGAGAGCATTGGCAAGCAGAACGGCAAGCAGATCGTCTTCATCGAGGCATCTGCTGCCCTTCAGCGCGGCGAGAAGGTCGGCCTTGTCGGACCGAACGGCGCAGGTAAGACGACCTTGTTCCGCATGATCACCGGCCAGGAACTGCCGGACGAGGGTCAGGTCTCCGTCGATCGCGGCGTGACGATCGGCTACTTCAACCAGGATGTCGGCGACATGGCGGGCCGCAGCGCGGTGGTCGAGGTCATGGACGGCGTCGGACCGGTCAGCGCGCTCGCCGCCGAGATGGCGGAGCTGGAGGCGGCCATGGCCGATCCCGACCGCGCCGACGAGATGGACGCGATCATCGCGCGCTACGGCGAGGTTCAGGGGAGCTACGACGAACTCGACGGTTATGCGCTGGACGGGCGGGCGCGCGAGGTGCTGGACGGCCTCGGCTTCAGCCAGGCGATGATGGACGGCGACGTCGGAAAGCTCTCCGGCGGCTGGAAGATGCGCGTGGCGCTGGCCAAGATCCTCCTGATGCGCCCCGACATCATGCTGCTCGACGAGCCGTCGAACCATCTCGATCTCGAAAGCCTGATCTGGCTCGAAGGATTCCTCAAGGGCTTCGACGGTGCCGTGCTGATGACCTCGCACGACCGCGAGTTCATGAACCGGATTGTCAACAAGATCATCGAGATCGACGCGGGCGCGCTGACCTCCTATTCGGGCGACTACGAATTCTACCGCCAGCAGCGCGCGATCGCCGAAGTGCAGCAGCAGGCGCAGTTCGAGCGCCAGCAGGCCATGCTAGCCAAGGAGGTCGCCTTCATCGAGCGCTTCAAGGCGCGCGCGAGCCACGCCGCGCAGGTGCAGAGCCGCGTGAAGAAGCTCGACAAGATCGAGCGGGTGGAGCCTCCGAAGCGCCAGCAGACGGTGCGCTTCGAGTTCCAGCCGGCCCCGCGCTCAGGGGAGGACGTGGCGACGATCAAGGGCGTCTCCAAGCGCTACGGCGAGCGCACGATCTACGAGGGGCTCGACTTCCAGGTCCGCCGCCGCGAGCGCTGGTGCGTCATGGGGGTGAACGGCGCTGGCAAGTCGACGCTTCTGAAGCTCATCGCCGGCACCTCGGAACCCGACTCCGGCACGGTGACGCGGGGGCCGAGCGTGAAGATGGGCTACTTCGCCCAGCATGCGATGGAGGTGCTGGACGGCGATCGCACGGTGCTGCAGTCGCTGGAGGACAGCTTTCCGCAGGCGGGCCAAGCCCCCTTGCGCGCGCTCGCCGGCTGCTTCGGCTTCACCGGAGACGATGTCGAGAAGAAGTGCCGGGTCCTCTCGGGCGGCGAGAAGGCACGGCTGGTCATGGCGCGGATGCTGTTCGACCCGCCGAACTTCCTCGTCCTCGACGAGCCGACCAACCATCTCGACATCGCCACCAAGCAGATGCTGGTCGAGGCGCTGTCGCGCTTCGAAGGCGCGATGCTCTTTGTCAGCCACGACCGCCATTTCCTGGCGGCTTTGTCCAACCGCGTGCTGGAACTGACGCCGGAAGGTCCGCACCTCTACGGCGGCGGCTATTCCGAATATGTGGAGAGCACCGGGCAGGAAGCGCCGGGGCTGCGGAGCTGAGAGCGGCGGCGGTCCGATCACGCCCCCTCCAGCAGGCCGAGATGCTCCCGTTCTCGACGGGAAGCCCGACGCTATCCAGCCGGGAGCGGCGCCGGGCCGGATAGGGATGCATCCGCCACGGCGGCGCGCAGCCAGAGATGGGCGGGGTCCGCCTCGCGCCGTTCATGCCAGACCTGCACGAAGGGAAACGGCTGGATCGGAAACGGCGGCGGGAAGACGGTGAAAGCGGGATCCATCTCCTGAAGGGCCAAGGCCTTGCGTGCGACGGTGAGAACGAGGTCAGTACCTCGGATCAGTCGCGGCGCGTGGCCCCAGTGCGGGAGGGTGAGGGCGATGCGGCGCGAATGCCCGGCCGCGTGCAGGGCCGCGTCGATCTCGGTGCCGCCCTCGTCCTTCATGGCGACGAGCATATGGGGACGGTCGAGATAGGCTGTCAGATCGAGGCGCTCGAACCCCTCCAGACTGTCTCGATCGGCAAGGCAGGCGAACGTCTCGATAAACAGCGTCCGGGCCTTCAGCGTCTTCTGCAGATCGGGAAACACGCCGAGGGCGAGATCGCATTCTCCGTCGAGCACGTGCCGCAGCATGCCGTCCCGGCTCGACTGCGTGACGACGAGGTCGATCCCCGGCGCCTCCACCCGCAGCCTTCTCAGGAGACCGGCAAGGATCACGGCCGAGCCGTAGTCCGACATGGCCAGGCGGAACGTCCGTTTCTCGTCCGCCGGCTCGAAGCCCTTGGGACCCAGAACCTCCTGCACCTGTCGCAGGGCCTCCGCGAGGGCGGGTCCGATTTCCAGCGCCCTCGCGCTCGGGGCGAGGCGTCCGTCGCGCCGGACGAGGAGCGGATCGTCGAAAAGGTGCCGAAGGCGGCCGAGCGCGTGGCTCACGGCCGGCTGGCTCATGTTCAGTCGTGCGGCCGCACGCGACACATGCCGCTCGGCAAGGAGCGCATGGAGAACAACCAGAAGATTGAGGTCGATGCCGCGAAGTGCATTCGGGTCATGCATAGCGCGGATGCTATATCGGAATTTCCATCGATCAAACAGATAGGGCACCTCATTGAGCCAGGAGGTGCATCATGCAAGCCAATATCCTGCTTCTCAGCCTGGCCGCGGTCGTCACCGGCGCGGTGGTCCCGTTCCAGGCTGGCGCCAACGCGGCTCTCGGACGGATGCTCGGCCATCCGCTTTGGGGAACGGCCGTCTCGCTCTGCGTCAGCTTCGCCTGCATCCTGCCCGTGATGATCCTCGGCCAGGTGGGGGCGCCCAACCTGTCGCAACTGGCGCAGGCGCCGCGCTGGATCTGGATCGGCGGGCTCGTCGGCGTCGTCTATATCACCGGGGCGCTCATGCTGGCGCCCAAGCTCGGCGCCGCCGGCTTCATCGTCGCGGCGATCGCCGGGCAGATGCTGGCGTCGATCCTGATCGACCGGTGGGGGCTCGTCGGCCTTCCCTCGCGGCCGGTGTCGGCCTCCCGGCTCGTCGGACTCGGCCTCGTCTTCCTCGGACTGATCGTGATGCAACTGAACGGGTTCGGCGCGAAACCGCCCGCCGGTTCGTGATTACCGGCGGGCGGAGGCCGGGCGCTCGCGCCAGCGGTCAGTCCGCCGGTGCCACCACCGTCCGCCAGTGGCGGTGAAGGGCCGCCACGTCGCCGCTCGTCAGAAGGGGCATCGCGCGCTTCAGCTCCTCGTCGCTCCAGTCCCACCAGCGCATTTCGAGAAGCCTGGTGATGTCGGCCTCGCCGAAGCGTCGGCGGATCGTGCGGGCGGGATTGCCGCCGACGATGGCGTAGGGGTCGACGTCCCGCGTCACCAGCGCCCGCGTGCCGATCACCGCGCCGTCCCCGATCGTGACGCCCGGCATGACGACGGCTTCGGTCCCGATCCAGACGTCGTTGCCGATCACGGTATCGCCGGCAGGGCGATAGCCGTTCTCCGCGCCGGCGAACGTGGGAACGTCCGACATCCAGAAGAAGGGGAAGGTGCTGATCCAGTCGTTCCGGTGCCCCTGGTTCCCGGCCATGATGAAGGCTGCCCCGGAGCCGATCGAGCAGAACGAACCGATGACGAGCTTGTCCACCCCTTCGTCCGGCAGGAGGAAGCGGGCGCATTCGTCGAAGCCGTGACCGTGGTAGTAGCCGGAATAGTAGCTGTAGCGCCCGACCCGGATGTTCGGGTTGGTGACGAGGCGATCGAGCGTGATGCCCTTGAAGGGGCTCTCGAAGACGTTGTGCATGATGAAGACCGTTGGTTCGCAAGCCGCTCATGCGGCGACGGTTCACCCGAGCTGTCGCGGGCGAACGCCGACAGGCGACCGTCTCGGTCGTCTGCCTCCAGCTCCTCGCGTCAGCGACGCGGAAGCGCGATGCGGATGGTACTGTGGGCTGCCTTCATCGCCCGATGATGGACCATTCGGCGTCCCGTGCCAAGTTCGGCCTCGGGCGGCGCATGGAACCGACGGCGGACACGTGGAACGGACTGATGCATAGGATCGAAACGGAGCGCCTGCGCCTCAGGAACTTTCGGAAGGACGACGCGCCGGCGCTTCTCGCCTATCTCCGCGAGCCGACGGTACGATGTTTCCTGTCCTTGCAGCTCGCCGACCTCGCCGCCGCCGAGACGGAGGCGACCCGGCGGGCCTCGTCCGACGAGCATGTCGCGATCGCCCTTCGCGATTCCGATCTCTTGATCGGCGATCTCTTCGCCACCCACGAAGAGCCCGACACCTACTCCGTCGGGTGGAACCTCAATCCCGACCACTCGGGCGCCGGGCTGGCGCTGGAGGCGGCGCGGGCGCTGTTCGCGCATCTCTTCGCCGAGAAGGGGGCACGGCGCCTCTACGCCTATGTCGAGGTCGATAACGTCCCTTCCCGGCGCCTGTGCGAGAAGCTCGGCATGCGGGTGGAGGGTACGTTCCTCGAGTTCGTGACCTTCACCGACGGCCCCGACGGACGTCCGATCTACGAGGACACGATGCAGTACGCCATCCTGCGCCGGGAATGGACGCGCTGACGGCGCCGCCGCCGCCCCGCAGGCCGGCGCATCGGATTGACGACGACCCGTCCTTCCGCGTAAGCAGGCCGCGACGGTTTCCCCAGGCGACGAGCCTGGGGGATTAAAAGGGAACACGGTGAGGACGACCCAATCGGGGCCGAGACCGTGGCTGCCCCCGCAACTGTAAGCGGATGCCGATCATCCCCGCGCTGGTCCACGGACGGGCGCGGCGGGCCGCCGGATTTGCCCGGCGCCATGCCACTGCGAAGGCTCTTAAGGGGCCGACATGGGAAGGCAGATGATCGGCGCGAAGTTCCGCGAGCCAGGAGACCTGCCGTCAGCGATCAATCCGTAACGTTCGGGCGGGGATGCCCGGAAAGGATGTCCATGACGGCCGATCTCCGGCGCCTTCGCGCCCACACTCCCCTCTTTGCATTCCGCCTGCGAGCGCCCACGCGCCGTTAAGGCGCCACGCTCGTCTCGATCCCATTCGACCGGACCGACCAAGTCGCACGCCGCGGCAAAGCGAAGTCGTGCCCGTCCCTATAGGAATCCGTCCATGCCATCCTTCCGCCGTCCCGCCCTCCTCGGTCTTTTCGTGATCGCCCTGTCCGCTGGGGACGCCCATGCCGCTCCGACGCAGTACCCGCTGACGCTGGAGAGCTGCGGCCGCACGCTCACCTTCGAGAAGGCGCCGTCGCGCGCCGTCTCCATCGGACAGTCGACCACCGAGATCCTGTACCTTCTCGGCCTGTCGGAGAAGGTGGCCGGAACCGCCCTCTGGGTCGGCCCCGTGTTGCCGGGCTACGAGGAGGCGAATGCCAGGGTGAAGCGCCTCGCCGACAACGATCCGAGCTTCGAAAGCGTGGTGGCCGAGCGCCCCGACCTCGTCACCACGCAGTTCGAATGGCAGGTCGGACCGCAGGGCGTCGTGGCGACGCCCGAGCAGTTCGCCGATCTCGGCATCCCCGTCTACACCTCGCCCGCCGACTGCCAGGGCAAGGACAATTCGGCCGGCGGCGACGGCACGCGCACGGCCCGTTTCACCATGGACCTCGTCTACCAGGAGGTCGAGGATCTCGCGCGCATCTTCGACGTCCAGGACAAGGGCGCCGAACTCGTCACGGAGCTGAAGGCACGCGAGACGGCGGCCAAGGCCAGGATCGCGGGGCTGAAGGAGGGCACTTCGGCCGTGTTCTGGTTCTCCTCGGCCGAGCTCGACATCGATCCTTACGTCGCGGGGCAGGGCGGGGCGCCGGGCTACATCATGTCGCTTCTCGGCCTGACGAACGTTATCGACAGCCAGGAGGAGTGGCCGACCGTCGGCTGGGAAACGATCGCGCGCGCGAACCCGACGGTGATCGTCGCCGGCAGGATGGACCGCCGCCGCTTCCCGGCCGACGACATCGCGGTGAAGCTCGAGTTCCTGAAGACGGACCCCGTCGCCAGCCTGATGCCCGCCGTGCGGGAGGGGCGCGTCGTCGAGATGGACGCCCAAGCGATGAACCCGACGATCCGAACGATCGACGGCATCGAGGTTCTGGCCGACGCGCTCGGCAAGGCCGGCCTCGCCCAGTGAGCCGGGCCGCCGCTCGCCCGGCGCGCGCCGCCGGGTTCGCCCTGATGGCGATTGGCCTCCTCCTCGCCGCCCTGCTTTTCGGGGCGGCGGTGGGGGAGACGCGGATCCCGTTCGACACGGTCGCGGGCACGATCGCCAACCGCCTCTGGCACGGCGGTCACGCCCTCGACCCGATCGACGAGGGCATCGTCTGGAACTACCGCCTGTCGCGGGCGGTGGTAGCGAGCGCCTGCGGCGCGGCGCTCGCCGTCTCCGGCGCGGTCCTTCAGTCGCTGCTGCGCAATCCGCTGGCCGATCCCTATCTCCTCGGCATCTCGGCGGGTGCGTCGTCGGGTGCGGTGGCGGTGGCGATCCTCGGCCTCGGTGGCGGGCTCCTGTCGCTGCCGCTCGGCGCGCTGGCCGGCGCGCTCCTCGCCTTCGTCCTCGTCTCCGGTCTGGCGGTCCTGGCGGGCAGGGGGCCTGCGGCGATCATCCTGGCCGGCATCGCGGGCTCGCAGCTCTTCAACGCCCTCACCTCCTTCGTCGTCACCAAGTCCGCCACCGCCGATCAGGCGCGGGGCATCATGTTCTGGCTGCTCGGCAACCTGTCGGGCGTGCGCTGGCCGGACGCCGCGCTCGCCGTGCCCGTGGCGCTCGCGGGCCTCGCGGTCTGCCTCCTCCACGCCCGCTCACTCGATGCCTTCGCCTTCGGCACCGCCTCGGCCGCGGCACTCGGCGTGCCGGTGCGGCGGGTGCGCGCGGTCCTGATCGGCGCGACGGCGCTGATGACGGCGGTCATGGTCTCGATCGTCGGCTCGATCGGCTTCGTCGGCCTCGTGATTCCCCATGCCGCGCGGCTCGTCGTCGGCGTGCGCCACGGCGCGCTCCTTCCCGCCTCCGCGCTGATCGGCGCCCTGTTCATGATCGCCGCCGACGTCCTGTCGCGCACCGTCATCCCCGGCCAAGTCCTCCCGATCGGGGTGATGACCGCGCTGGTCGGCGCCCCGGCCTTCGCGCTGATCCTGATCCACCGTCCGGTCGCGGGGGGCGCGCGGTGAGGCTGGCGGCGGAGAACCTCACCTGGCGGGCCGGCGGGCGGGCGGTCGTGGACGGCGTCTCGCTGGAGACCCGGCCGGCCGAGTTCCTCGGCATCGTCGGCCCCAACGGATCGGGCAAGACGACGCTGATCGCGATGCTGGCGGGGCTGAAACGCCCTCATGGCGGGACGGTGACGCTGGATAGGCGACCCATCACCGGCCTTTCGCGCCGCGACCTCGCCCGCGCGCTCGCCCTTGTGGAGCAGCAGGCCGAGACGGGCGAAAGGCTGACCGCCCGCCAGGCCGTGGAGCTCGGGCGCACGCCCCATCTCGGCGCCCTGTCGCCCTGGGGCGAACGCGACGAGGCCATCGTCGCCCGGGCGCTCGCGGCCGTCGACATGGCGCCCTTCGCCGATCGCCTGTGGCACTCGCTTTCCGGCGGCGAGCGGCAGCGCCTCCATATCGCGCGCGCCCTCGCGCAGGAGCCAGAGATTCTGATCCTGGACGAGCCGACCAATCACCTCGACGTCGAGCACCAGCTCGGCCTCCTGGCGCTCGTGCGTCGGCGCGGCGGCACGGTGCTCGCGGCCCTCCACGATCTCAACCACGCCGCCATGTTCGCCGACCGGATCGCGGTGATGCAGGGCGGGCGGCTCGTCGCCCTGGGAACGCCGTCGGAGGTTCTGACCCCCGAGCGGATCGCCGCCGTCTTCAAGGTGGCCGCGAGCGTCGAGGCCGGCCCCGGCGAGCGTCCCTTCATCCGCTTCGCCCCGCCGGACCTAGCCGCGATGGAGGCCCGCGCATGACGAGGATGCCGATCCGCCTTGCCGCCGCCCTTCTTCTCACCACTGGCGTCGCTCGCGGCGAGACGGTCGAGGTGCGGATGCTGAACCGCGGCGAGCAGGGCTCCATGGTCTTCGAGCCCGATTATGTCGAGCTCGCGCCCGGCGACACGCTCCGGTTCCGCGTCGGCAGCCGGAGCCACAACGCCGCCTCCATCGACACGATGGCGCCGACGGGGGCGACCCCGTTCAAGGGCCGGATCGACGAGGAGATCGCGGTTACCTTCGAGCATGCCGGATTCTACGGCATCAAGTGCTCGCCCCATCTCGGCATGGGCATGGTGATGCTGGTCAAGGTCGGCGAGGCGGCCGCGCCGGACGGGCTGGTCGATCCGGCGCTTCCCGCCCGCGCCCGGAAGCGGTTCGAGGACATCATGGGCCGCGCGGGCCTCGACGCGGCACCGCAATAGGCGAGGCCCGGCCCCGACCGGTCAGGATTGTCGGTCAGGCCCCGCCCGCAACAGCACCTGCCGGATCTTGTCGATCGCCTCCTCGCGGGCCGCGCCGTAGGGTATAAGGCCCTTGAGGCGCCCGTCGCTGCCGACCATGAGGAGCGACGTCGTATGCCGCAAGTGGTAGTTGCCGCCGTCACCGTCCTTGCGCGCCACGACCAGCCAGGCCTGCGACGCTTTGCGCATCTCCTCCGCGCTGCCCGTCACCCCGACGATCCGGTCGGAGATCGAGGCGACATAGGGCGCCATGACGTCCGGCGTGTCGCGTTCGGGGTCGATCGTGAAGAAGAGCGCCTGGATTTCGTCTCCCGCCGGCCCCAGCTCGCCCAGCCAGTCCGCCATCTCCATCAGCGTGGTTGGACAGACCTCCGGGCAGTTGGTGTAGCCGAAATAGACCAGCGACGGACGGCCCCGGAACACGTCCTCGGTCACGGTCCGCCCATGGGTGTCGACCAGTTCGAAGGGCCGCTTGACGGCGGTGTGCTCCGCCTGCCCGACCACGACGAAGCCGATGGCGGCGAAGAGGATGCCGAGAAGCGCCACGATCCCTCCGATCGCGAGCATGCGGTTGGCTTGGGTGGTGGAGGCCATCGGTACTCCCTTCCGGTTCGAATGCCGTTCGGTGCGTCAGGGACGCAGGTCGATCGTGGTTTTGATGCGCTCCGGCGGGAGGCCGTCCGCCAGGACCTCAACCTTCACGGTCCACGTGCCCGGCACGGGCAGTGAGGTCTCGGCCCGCCAGATGCCGTCGCTGCGGTTTTCGGCGATCCGCCGGATCGGATCGATCCCGCCGGCCGCCGGCTCGAACACGAAGGCGACGGAGGTCGGCGCGACGGGGCCGTAGTCGATCGTGAACAGCGTCGCCTGCGCGCTCACCCGTCCCGCCCGTCCCGGCGAGAGGGTTATGTCGGCCATGAGGCCGCGACCCGTCGCATGGGCGACGGCGGGCTCGGCCGCGATCGCCGCCTCGACGCGCGGCGGGGGCGTGAAGCGCCAGAGCGCCGCCGTCGAAAGGATGAGGACGGCGACGCCGATCTCGGCGAGGATCACCCGCCGCATGGCAATCGCCGCCGAGGGGAGGCCCCGGAGCACCGACGGGGTCAGGCGCCGGCGGTTCAAGGCCGCGAGCGAAAGGAGCAGCGCGACCAAGAGGAGCTTCGCCAGCAGGACGCGCCCATAGGCCGTGGTCCCGAGAGCCGCGACGGCACCGACCTGAACGATCGCCAGCACCGTGCCCGACGCCAGGAGCGCGGCCACGACGATGGGCATGCGCCGCGAGAAGCACCGGAGCGCCGAAGCGCCGCCCAGGCCGTCGCCGCCCAGCGAGGCGGCGAGCGGCACAAGGGCGCCGATCCACAGGGCGACGGCAAGAGCGTGAACGGCGACCGCCGGCCGCGTCAGCCATTGCGGCGAGGCGTTCGCCGCGTGGCCGCTGGCCGCAAGCGCCAGCCCGGCACCGAGAAGCGCGGCGGCGCAAAGACCGGCGGCGGTCCTCCGGCCGGCGACCGACGAAGCGAGCAGGGCGGTCGCCATGGAGATCGCGGCGAGGGCAAGCGTCGCGGCGAAACTTGTCCCCGCGCCCGCCCGCCAAACGTGGGGATCGGCAAAGGCCGCGAGCGGCGCGCCGAGCGCGTCGAGGCCCTGGCCGAGCAGCGCGACGGGCGCTGCGGCAAGGCCCAGCGCCAGGACCGTCCGGACCAGCCTCGGCGCGCGGCCGGAAGGGCCGGATGCCGCAAGAAGGCCGGCCGCGCCGCCCACGCCGAAGAAGAGCCCGGCATAGAGGGCGATGCGCGACATCCAGATCAGGGCTCGAACGCTTCCGTCATCGGCCGTGGTGGCGGCCGGCATCGCGCTCGGGGCGCCGATGGAAAAGGCGAGCGAGCCGGCAACGGGATGGCCGTCCGCTGAGACGACGCGCCAGGACAGGACATGCGTACCGGCCGCCGCACCGGCGGGCGCGGGAACGCTCAGCGTGCTGCCGGAGAGGCTCGCACCGGACAGGTCGCGGCGGGAGCCGTCGGGCGCGACCAGGGAGACGCGGAGCGGTGAGACGGGCTCGCTGAATGACAGCACGTAGCGCGACGGCGCGGCGTCGAGAACGGCGCCGTCGGCCGGGTTGGTGGAAACGAGGCCCGCATGGGCGCCAGCCGCCGAGATGCCCATGACCCACGCGCCGATCAGGGCGAGGAGGCCGAAAAGGACATCTCGAAAGGTTGCTCGTCCGGTCATGCGGCGCCTCGTCGTTCAGATCCCGCGCGGGCGGCGGTGCCCCGACCCCGTCGGGGCAGGGCTCACGCTGTCTCGCGCAGGCGCACGCATCAGTGCGCGTGCGCTTCCTCCCCTGCGCCGTGGCCGTGCGCGGGCGCCTTGGCACCCATCGAGCCGACCTCGAGCTCCACCTCGACGGAGCCGGCCTTCTCGAACACCAGCGTCAGAGGAACCATCGTGCCTTCCTTGAAGGGCTCCTCGATGCCCATCATCATGAGGTGGTAGCCGCCGGGCGCGAGCGCGACATCGCCGCCCGCGGGGATCTCGAGGCCGCCCTCGACCGGCTTCATGCTCATGACGCCGTCGACGATCTTCATCTCGTGGACCTCGACCTTCCGGGCGACCGGCGAGGCGGCCGAGACGAGACGGTCGGCCTCCGGGCCGGCGTTCGACAAGGCGAAGTAGCCCGCGCCCGTCTTGGCACCCGGCGGCGTGGCGCGGCTCCAGGGATGATCGATCGCGATGGAGCCGACCTTGAACTCGTGGGCCTCGGACGCGGCGGGGGCGACCGCGAGGGCGACGCCCGCGAAGAGAAGGGCGGACGCCGTGCGGCGGATGCTGGATCTGGTCTTGGCCATCTTGGCCTCCGTTCGGGATTGGCCCGGGCCGCGTTGCGGCCCGGCGGGTTCGAGACGACAGCCGGACCGGGGGCCAAGCCTCGGTCCTCTGGCTGCGGATGATGTGTTGGCCGCCTTCCGGCGGGGGGATTTCCAGGGCGCGCCTTCAAGCGTGGGCTCGGGAGAGCGGCCGGGCCAAGCTGCCGTCGCAAGGCGAACGGGACACGGCCATGCCGACGGCGCTTCGCGATCGAGAGCTTTCGACGGGCGGCGGGGCTCGGCCGTCAGGCGGCGAGCGGCGGCCCCCGGGTACGCCGCGGCGTCTCGACAGCGCCGGATCCGACGTCCTCGAACGGGAGGAAGGACACCGACAGGACCACAGGCCGGCGCGCGAGGAGCGCGGCCGGCGTCGGCGGCGGCACGCCCGGCGCGCCGAACATGCCGCAGCCCGTCGAGCAGCATTCCATCGGCCTGGAATGATGGTCGGCCGTCCCGGAGGGCTTGTGCCGCCCGCTGTCGCTCTGCGTGACGCACAGGACGTTTCCGAACTGGTCGTGCGGGAGAAGGCCGGCGGTCGCCCCGAGCGAGAAGCCGAGCAGCGTCGCCTGGACGACGAACAGGAGCGCGACAAGCCGCACCACCCATCCGCTCGATCCCTCGCGCCGCAATGCCAAGCCGCATACCTCCTTCGGTGCCAACGGTCGTAGCATCGTCCCGGCGTCGTGGCCATGACGGACCGCTGGACAAACGGTCCTATCGCCTCTCCCGTTATTCCAGCGTCAGGATGACCTGATCGGCGGCCAGGCTGTCGCCCTTGGCCGCCTGCAGGCTGGCGATGCTTCCCGCCTTCTGGGCTCGCAAGACGTTTTCCATCTTCATCGCCTCGACGACGGCGAGGGGCTGGCCAGCCTCCACCCTGTCGCCGGGGGCGACGTGGAGCTGGGTCAGGACGCCCGGCATGGGGCAGATCAGGAACTGCGACAGGTCGGGCGGCACCTTCTCGATCATGTGCCGGCGCAGGTCGGCAAGGCGAGGCGAGCCGACCGTCACGCGGTGCGTCGCGCCGCGCGCGGTAAGCGCAACCGCGCCGGGCATGCGGCGCACTAGCGCGGCAAACGGCGCGCCGTCGATCTGCCCCTGGAACAGGCGCTCGCCCGGACGCCACCCGGTCGCGACGTCGAGGTCCCGCCCATCGATCGCGACACGCCAATGCCCGTCGCCCGCAGGCGCCACGCGCGTCTCGCCTGGCTCGCCGGCCAGGGAGGCGATGCCGTCGGGACGGACGGGCAGGGGGGCGCCGAGCTGCCCGGAGAGCTGCGCGGAGCGCGAGCGCCAGCAAAAGTCCGCCAGCGCGGCCACCGCTAAGAGCCGCTCGCGCAGGGCCGGCGAGGCCGGGGCGCCCGCGAACCCGTCCGGATATTCCTCGGCGATGAAGCCGGTGGTCAGGTTTCCGGCGCGGAACCGCTCGTGCTGCATCAGCGCGGAGAGGAAGTCGATGTTGTTGCCGACGCCGGCAAGCTCGAACCGGTCCAGCGCCTCGATCTGCCGGTCGATCGCCGCCTCGCGGGTAGTGCCGTGGGTGACGAGCTTGGCGATCATCGGGTCGTAGAACATCGATACCTCGCTTCCCTCCGTCACGCCGTCGTCGACGCGAACGCCCGCACCGGCCGCCGGGGGGCGATAGCGCACGAGGCGGCCGGTCGAGGGCAGAAAGCCGCGATAGGGATCCTCGGCATAGACGCGCGTCTCGATCGACCAGCCGTCGAGACGGACATCGTCTTGGGCCAGCTGCAGGCGTTCGCCCGCCGCCACGCGGATCATCTCCTCCACGAGGTCGAGCCCGGTCACCATCTCGGTGACGGGATGCTCGACCTGAAGGCGCGTGTTCATTTCTAGGAAGTAGAAGCTTTCCCCCGTCGGATCGGCGCCCGAGACGATCAGCTCCACCGTTCCGGCCGAGTGGTAGCCGACGGCCTTGGCGAGCGCGACCGCCTGTTCGCCCATCGCCCGGCGCATGGCCGGCGTGACGAAGGGCGAGGGTGCCTCCTCCACGACCTTCTGGTGGCGCCGCTGGATCGAGCACTCGCGCTCGCCGAGATAGAGCACGGTCCCGTGCTGGTCGCCGAGCACCTGGATCTCGATATGACGCGGGCTCTCGATGAACTTCTCGATGAAGACGCGGTCGTCGCCGAAGCTCGACAGGCCCTCGCGCTTCACAGCCTCGAAGCCCTCGTGCACGTCGTTCTCGTTCCAGGCGAGGCGCATGCCCTTGCCCCCTCCGCCCGCTGAAGCCTTCATCATCACGGGAAAGCCGATCTCGGCGGCGATCCCGACCGCCTCGTCCGTGGAGGCGATCTCGCCGAGAAAGCCCGGCACGACGTTGACGCCCGCCGCCTTGGCGAGCTTTTTCGACTGGATCTTGTCGCCCATGGCCGCGATGGCGCCCGGCGGCGGCCCGACGAAAGCGATGCCGGCCTCCTCGCAGGCGCGGGCGAAGCTCTCGCGCTCGGACAGGAAGCCGTAGCCGGGGTGGATGCAGTCCGCCCCGGTCGCCTTTGCTGCCTCGATGATGAGATCGGCGCGCAGGTAGCTCTCCGCCGCCGGGGCAGGGCCGAGGCGCACCGCCTCGTCGGCTTGTCGGACATGCGGGGCGCCCGCGTCGGCGTCGGAATAGACCGCGACGGTCTGGAGGCCCATGCGCTTGGCGGTGCGCATGACGCGGCAGGCGATCTCGCCACGATTGGCGATGAGGATCTTACGAAACACGGGCGGTCCTCACTCTGCGGCGCGGCGGTCGGAGGCCGGCTCGGCCGGCGGCATGTTGTGGCCAAGGAGGCGCAGCACCTCGGCCGCCGCCTCCACGAGATTGGTGCCGGGTCCGAAGATCGCGTGGACTCCCGCCCGGCGGAGCGCGTCGTAGTCCTGCGCCGGGATGACGCCGCCGGCCACGACCTTGATGTCGGCCCGCCCCCGTTCGGCGAGGTGCGCGATCAGCTCCGGGATCAGCGTCTTGTGACCCGCGGCGAGCGAGGAGGCGCCGACGACGTCCACCTCCCGTTCGACGGCGAGGGCGGCCGCCTCGTCCGGCGTCTGGAAGAGCGGCCCCGGCACGATCTCGAAGCCGAGATCGCCGAACATGGAGGACACGAGGTTGGCGCCCCGGTCATGCCCGTCCTGGCCCATCTTGGCGACGAGCATGCGCGGGCGGCGGCCAAGCCGGCGCTCCGTCGCGGCCACGGCGTCGGTCAGCCGGGTCCAGCGCGGGTCGTCCCGGTAGGCGCCGCCATAGATGCCCTTCACCGGCTTCGGGCTCGTGTCGAAGCGGCCGAACACGTCTTCCATCGCCGCGGAGATTTCGCCGAGGGTCGCGCGGGCGCGAGCCGCCTCGACGGCGAGTTCCAGAAGGTTGCCCCGGCCCCTCGCGCCGTCGCGCAGAGCGTTCAGGGCCTGTTCCACGGCCGCGCCGTCGCGCTCCGCCTTCACGCGTTCGATCCGCCGCACCTGCGCCTCGCGCACCGCGTGGTTGTCGACGTCGAGGATTTCGATCGGAGCTTCCGCCTCCAGCCGATAGCGATTGACGCCGACGATCACGTCCTCGCCGCGATCGACGCGCGCGGCCTTGGCCGCCGCCGCCTCCTCGATCATCGCCTTCGGCCAGCCGGCGGCCACCGCCTTGGCCATGCCGCCCTCGTCCCGGATGCGCTGGATCAGCTCCCAGGCGCCGTCCACCAGCGCCTTGGTCAGGCTTTCGACATAGTAGGAGCCGCCGAGCGGATCGACGACCTTAGTCATGCCCGTCTCCTCCTGGAGGACGAGCTGCGTGTTGCGCGCGATGCGGGCGGAGAAGTCGGTCGGCAAGGCGATCGCCTCGTCCAGCGCATTGGTGTGGAGCGACTGCGTGCCGCCGAGCATCGCGGCCATGGCCTCGATCGTGGTGCGCATGACGTTGTTGTACGGGTCCTGCTCGGTGAGCGAGACGCCCGATGTCTGGCAATGGGTGCGCAGCATCTTGGAGCGCTCGTCCTTCGCGCCGAGCTCCGTCATCGCCCGGTGCCAGAGGACGCGCGCGGCACGCAGCTTAGCGACCTCCATGAAGAAGTTCATTCCGATGGCGAAGAAGAAGGACAGGCGCCCGGCGAACGTGTCGATGTCGAGGCCGGACGCCACGCCGTAGCGCACGTATTCCATGCCATCGGCGATCGTGAAGGCCAGCTCCTGGAGCTGCGTCGCCCCCGCCTCCTGCATGTGGTAGCCGGAGATCGAGATCGAGTTGAACTTCGGCATTTCGCGGCTCGTATAGGCGAAGATGTCCGAGACGATCCGCATGGAGGGTTCCGGCGGATAGATGTACGTGTTGCGGACCATGAACTCCTTGAGGATGTCGTTCTGGATGGTCCCGTCGAGCTTCTCGCGCGGCACCCCCTGCTCCTCGCCCGCCACGATGAAGAAGGCGAGGACCGGGATCACCGCCCCGTTCATGGTCATCGACACCGACATCTCGCTTAAGGGGATGCCGTCGAAGAGGATCTTCATGTCCTCCACCGTGTCGATCGCGACGCCCGCCTTGCCGACGTCGCCGACGACCCGCGGATGATCGCTGTCGTAGCCGCGATGGGTGGCGAGGTCGAAGGCGACCGACAGGCCCTTCTGTCCCGCCGCGAGGTTGCGGCGGTAGAAGGCGTTGGACGCTTCCGCCGTCGAGAAGCCGGCATATTGCCGGATCGTCCAGGGCCGGCCGGCATACATGGAGGCGCGCACGCCGCGCGTGAACGGCGCGAAGCCGGGGAGGCCGGGGTCCCAGCCGCTTAGGTCCGCCGCCGTGTAGAGCGGCTTGACCACGATGCCCTCCGGCGTCTGCCAGTCGAGGCCGCGCCCCTTCACCTCGCGCGCGGCGAGCGCCTCCCAGTCCGCCAAGGTCGGGCGCTCAGTGTCCGCCATCGGGCGCCTCCATGAGTTCGACGAGGACGCCGCCCATGTCCTTCGGGTGCAGGAAGACGATGCGCGTGCCGTGCGCGCCGGGGCGGGGGCTCCCGAGGACCCGGGTTCCGGTGGCCGCGAGGTCGGCGATCGCCCGGTCGAGATCGGCCACCTCGAAGCAGAGGTGGTGCTGCCCGCCGGCCGGATTGCGGGCGAGGAAGCCGGCGATCGGCGAGGCGTCGCTGAGCGGCTCGATCAGCTCGACCTGGCAATTGGGCGCGTCCACGAAGCACACCCGGACGCCCTGCTCGGGCAGGTCGAAGGGCTCGCCCACGGCGCCCCCGCCGAAGAGTTTGGCATAGTGCTCCCGCGCACGGGCGATCGAGGACGTCGCCACGCCGACATGGTTCAAGCGTCCGAACTGCATCGACAAGGGCCTCCCGTCCCCGCGTGTCACAATGGGATGTTGTCGTGCTTCTTCCAGGGGTTTTCGAGCCGTTTGCCGCGCAGCTTGCGCAAGCCGAGCGCGATGCGCCGGCGCGTCGAATGCGGCAGGATGATCTCGTCCACGAAGCCTTTCGAGGCCGCGACGAACGGGTTGGCGAAGCGGCGCTCGTACTCGGCGGTCCGCTCGGCGATCTCCGCCTCGCTCCGGCCGCGGAAGATGATCTCGACCGCGCCCTTGGCGCCCATCACCGCGATCTCGGCGGTCGGCCAGGCATAGTTCAGATCGCCCCGCAGGTGCTTCGAGGCCATCACGTCATAGGCCCCGCCATAGGCCTTGCGGGTGATCACCGTGATCTTCGGCACAGTCGCCTCGCCATAGGCGAAGAGGAGCTTGGCGCCATGCTTGATGATGCCGCTGTGCTCCTGCGCGACGCCCGGCAGGAAGCCCGGCACGTCGACGAAGGTCACGATCGGGATCTCGAACGCGTCGCAGAAGCGCACGAAGCGCGCGGCCTTCTTCGATGCGTTGATGTCGAGGCAGCCGGCCAGAACCATGGGCTGGTTGGCGACCAGCCCGACCGTGCGCCCCTCGATCCGCCCGAAGCCGGTGATGATGTTGCCCGCATGGCCCGGCTGCAGTTCGAAGAACTCGCCCTCGTCCACGACCTTCCCGATCAGCTCGTGCATGTCGTAGGGCTGGTTGGCCGAAGGCGGAATCAGGCTGTCGAGGCTCGGCTCCAGCCGGTCGAACGGGTCGTCGCACGGCCGGACCGGCACGCCCGTCCGGTTCGAGGCCGGCAGGAAGCCCAGAAAATCGCGCGCGGCGAGCAGCGCCTCGATGTCGTTGTCGTAGGCGCAGTCGGCGACGGAGGACTTCGTCGTGTGCGTCACGGCGCCGCCGAGGTCTTCCTGGGAGACGATCTCGCCCGTCACCGTCTTCACGACGTCCGGCCCGGTGACGAACATGTAGCTCGAATCCTTCACCATGAAGATGAAGTCGGTCATCGCCGGCGAGTAGACCGCGCCGCCCGCGCAGGGACCCATCACGAGGCTGAGCTGCGGCACGACGCCGGACGCGAGCACGTTGCGCTGGAACACCTCGGCATAGCCGCCGAGCGAGGCGACGCCCTCCTGGATGCGCGCGCCGCCCGAATCGTTCAGCCCGACCACGGGCGCGCCGACCTTCAGGGCCATGTCCATGATCTTGCAGATCTTGGCCGCATGGCGCTCCGACAGCGAGCCGCCGAACACCGTGAAGTCCTGGGAAAAGACGAAGACCAGCCGGCCGTCGATCGTGCCCGAGCCCGTCACCACGCCGTCGCCCGGCACGACCTCAGCCTCCATGCCGAAGTCGGTGCAGTTGTGCTCGACGAACAGGTCGAGCTCCTCGAACGAGCCCTCGTCCAGAAGCACATCCAGCCGCTCGCGCGCCGACAGCTTGCCCTTGGCATGCTGCGCCGCAACCCGCCGCTCGCCCCCGCCACGACGCGCGGCCACGCGCCGACGTTCGAGTTCCGCAATCGTCGATGACATCCCGCGATCTCCTCCTGCCCATGCCGTTGGTGGCCCGAGAGGTGGTCGAAGCGCAACCGCAATGTTGCGGATTTCGAAAGTTCGCGTCGGCGTGGTCCGATGTCCCACGACAGCTCGGTACCCGCCTCGCGAATTTCTGATGTACGCCTATCATTTCCTGATTGACGTCTGTCATCTCCTCGGGCGTGATCGCGGCGGGAGGAGTGAATGCGCAAGCCGACGTTGCATGACGTCGCTCGCGCCGCGGGTGTGAGCTACGCGACGGCGGATCGCGTTCTCAACGCGCGCGGCAACGTGGCGGCCAAGTCCGAGGAGCGGGTGCGGGAAGCGATCCGCGCGCTCGGCTACACGCGTGACTTGCATGCTGCCAACCTCTCGCGGGGGCGGCTCTACAATTTCCGGTTCATCCTGCCGAGGGGCGACCACAGCTTCTTCCACAGGCTTCGGCGATGCGTCGAGGACGAGGCGGTGCGCCGTCGAATCGACCGCGTCGCGATCACGATCGACGACGTGCCGGCCTTCGATCCGCAGGCGCTGGCGGAAAGCCTCGGCCGCATCGAGCCGGGCTCCTGCGACTGCGTGGCGCTGATCGCGACGGACGGCGCGATCGTGGATGCCGAGCTCGAGCGCCTGAAATCGGCCGGCGTCTTCGTGATCACGCTGGTCTCGGACGCGGCCGGCAGCGCGCGGCATGCCTATGTCGGGCTCGACAACGTCCGCGCCGGGCGCACCGCTGGCCGGCTCATGCTTCTCGGCCATTCGGGCCGTGCGGGCGGGGTGCTGGCGATCCTCGGCGCCTATGGCGCGCGCGACCACCGCGACCGGCTGCGGGGCTTCGGCGACGTGCTGGCGGAGGCCGGAGGGCAGGTCCGTCTCGTGCGGGTGGCCGAGGGCGGCGACGATCCGGACACGATCTACGCGATCGCCGCGGACGCGCTCCGCGATGCGGCGCTTACCGGTATCTACAGCATCGGCGCCGGCAATCGGGGCCTGTTCGACGCCTTGCGCGAGCGCGCGGACGCCCGCCCGCTGGCGATCGTCCACGAGCTCGTCCCGCACAGCCGCGCGGCGCTCGAGGACGGACTGATCGACGCGGTGATCGACCAGATGCCGGCGGAGGAGGTCGCCGCCGCGCTGGATGCGATGCGCGCGCTGTCGGACGCCCATCCGCTCCCGCCGGGCCTCGGCGAGATCGCGCCGGCCGTGTTTCTTCGCGACAACCTTTCGGCTCTCCCGCCGGCGGCTCCCGTCCCGGGATCCCTGCACCCATGACGACGCGCTTCGCTCGCCGCCTCCGACGTCGATCCATCTGAACGTGCCACGAAAAGCCTAGGAACAGGGAGTTCATCATGAAGACGATCAAGGGACCGGCGCTGTTCCTCGCGCAGTTCGCCGGCGACGAGGCGCCCTTCAATTCGTGGGCATCGATCACGAAATGGGCGGCCGATTGCGGCTATGTGGGCGTGCAGGTTCCGTCCTGGGACGGCCGGCTCATCGACCTCGACAAGGCCGCCACCTCGCAGGACTACCGCGACGAGTTCGTCGGAACGGCGCGCGAGAACGGCGTCGAGGTGACGGAACTGTCCACCCATCTCCAAGGCCAGCTCGTCGCCGTGCACCCGGCCTACGACGCGGGCTTCGACGGGTTCACCGTTCCCGAGATGCGCGGCAATCCCAAAGCCCGGCAGGAATGGGCGGTGGATCAGGTGAAGAAGGCGCTGACCGCCTCGCGCCACCTGGGGCTGAAGGGCATGGCGTCCTTCTCCGGCGCGCTGGCCTGGCCCTACACCTATCCCTGGCCGCAGCGCCCGGCCGGGCTGATCGAGGAGGCCTTCGACGAACTGGCGCGGCGGTGGCGACCGATCCTCGACCATGCGGAGGACTGCGGGATCGACGTCTGTTATGAGATCCATCCGGGCGAGGACCTGTTCGACGGGGCGACCTTCGAGATGTTCCTGGAGCGCGTCGGCGGCCACGCGCGGGCCAACATGCTCTACGACCCGTCGCACTACGTGCTGCAGTGCCTCGACTATCTCGACAACATCGACATCTATGCCGACCGCATCAAGATGTTCCACGTCAAGGACGCCGAGTTCAATCCGACCGGACGTCAGGGCGTCTATTCCGGCTATCAGCCTTGGGTGAAGCGGGCCGGCCGCTTCCGCTCGCCGGGCGACGGGCAGGTCGATTTCGGCGCGATCTTCTCCAAGCTCACGGCCAACGACTTCGACGGCTGGGCCGTGGTCGAATGGGAGTGCTGCCTCAAGCATCCCGAAGACGGCGCGCGCGAGGGCGCCGCGTTCGTGCGCAACCACATCATCCGCGTCACCGAGCGCGCCTTCGACGATTTCGCCGACGGCGGCACCGACCAGGCCGCCAACCGCCGCATGCTGGGCCTCGACTGAAAAGGGAAACGCGATGACGATCTCCGCAAGCAACGACGCCCGCGGCCGCCGCATTCGCCTCGGCATGGTGGGCGGCGGCAAGGACGCCTTCATCGGCGCCGTCCACCGCATCGCCGCCCGCCTCGACGGCGAGTTCGACCTCGTGGCGGGCGCCTTGTCCTCGACGCCGGAAAAGGCGCGCGAATCCGGGCTCGCGCTCGGCCTCGCCGAGGACCGCAGCTACGGCTCCTTCGAAGATATGGCGAACCGCGAGGCCGCGCGTGAGGACGGGATCGAGGCGGTCTCGATCGTCACGCCCAACCACATGCACGCACCGGCCGCGCGCGCTTTTCTCCAGCGCGGCATCCACGTGATCTGCGACAAGCCGCTGACGGCGACGATGGAGGACGCGCAAGGGCTGGCGGACGCCGTCGCGCGGAGTTCGGCTCTCTTCATCCTCACCCACAACTACACCGGCTACCCGATGGTGCGGCAGGCGCGCGAGATGGTGGCGGCCGGCGATCTCGGCACGGTCCGCGTCGTCCAGGTCGAGTACCCGCAGGATTGGCTGACCGAGGCGGCGGAAGCCGACGGCACCAACAAGCAGGCCGCCTGGCGCACGGACCCGGCGCGCTCGGGTGCCGGCGGCTCGGTCGGCGACATCGGCACGCACGCCCACAACCTCGCCTGCTTCGTCTCCGGGCTCGCGGTCGAGGCGCTGGCGGCCGACCTACAGAGCTTCGTGCCGGGGCGGCGCGTGGACGACAACGCCCATGTGCTCCTGCGCTTTGCGGGCGGCGCGCGCGGCATGCTCTGGGCGAGCCAGGTCGCGCCCGGCAACGAGAACGCGCTGCGCCTGCGCGTCTTTGGCGACAAGGGCGGCCTCGAATGGTGCCAGGAGGATCCGAACTATCTGTGGTTCACGCCTTTCGGCGAGCCGAAGCGACTCCTCACGCGGCGCGGGGCAGGGGCCTCCGCGGTCGCCAACGCCGCCAGCCGCACGCCGGGCGGCCATCCCGAAGGCTATCTGGAGGGCTTCGCCAACATCTATGCCGACGCCGCCGGCGCCATCCGCGCGGCGCGGGGCGGCGAGCGCCATGAGAGGCTTGGCCTGCTGCCCGGCATCGAGGCCGGGCTGGACGGCATGCGCTTCATCGACGCCTGCGTGCGCTCGTCCAAGGCGGATGCGGCATGGGTGAGGCTTTGACGCCCGTCCTCGCCCTTCGCGACGTCCGCCGCAGCTTCGGCCCGGTGGAGGTGCTGCACGGGCTCGACATCGCGCTCCTGCCGGGGCGCGTCCATGCGCTGATCGGCGAGAACGGGGCCGGCAAGTCCACCACCATGAAGATCATGGCGGGCTACCAAGGCCCGACGAGCGGCGCCGTCCTCCTCGACGGCAAGGAGGTCTCGTTCGCCGATATGGGCGAAGCCGAGGCCGCCGGCATCGTGATGATTCACCAGGAGTTCAACCTCGCCGAGCACCTGACCGTCGAGCAGAGCCTGTTCCTCGGCCGTGAGAAGCGGCGGGGCTTCCTTCTCGACAAGGCGCGGATGCGCGCCGAAACGCGCGACTATCTCGCGCGCCTCAACTGCCACGTCGATCCCGACCGCAAGGTTTCGACCCTATCCAACTCCGACAAGCAGATGCTGGAGATCGCCAAGGCCCTGTCGCGCGACGCGCGCCTCCTGATCATGGACGAGCCGACGGCGGTGCTGACCTCGACCGAGACGGCCGTCCTGATGGACCAGGTCCGCAAGCTGCGCGCGGCCGGCACGGCCATTCTCTTCACCTCGCACAAGCTCGACGAGGTGGCCGCCATCGCCGACGACCTGACCATCATGCGCGACGGCAACGTCGTCTACAGCGGACCGGCCGAAGGGATGGACACGCACGCGATGGCCCTGTCCATGGTGGGCCGCGAGATTTCCGACCTCTTTCCGGAAAAGGTCGGGCCGGCACCTGGGGCGCCGACCGCGCTTTCAGTCCGCGACCTTTCCGTGCCGGGCTACGGGCACGGCATTTCCTTCGACCTTCGCGAAGGCGAGATTCTCGGCATCGGCGGGCTGATCGGCTCGGGGCGGACCGAGACCTTCGAGGGCCTGTGCGGGCTGCGCCCCGCCACCGGCCGCGTCGAGATCTTCGGCCGGCCGGTCTCGATCCGCGCGCCCGCCGACGCGCTCGCCCACGGCCTCTGCTACCTTACCGAGGACCGCAAGACGCGTGGGCTCCTTCTCGGCAAGTCGATGCGCGAGAATCTCACGCTCCAGGCCCTCGACCGCTTTTCCGGCGTCCTGATCGACCGCCGCGCGGAGGAGGAGGCGCTGACCAAGGCGATCGGCGAGTTCGACATCCGCGCCGGGCGGCGCGACGTCGCGGTCGGCTTCCTGTCGGGCGGCAACCAGCAGAAGCTGCTCCTCGCAAAGACCATGCTGTCGGAGCCGCGCATCGTCGTGATCGACGAGCCGACGCGCGGCATCGACATCGGCACCAAGCAACAGATCTACCAGTTCGTCCGCGCGCTCGCCGCCAGGGGCAGCGCCGTCGTCGTGATCTCGTCCGAGATGCAGGAGCTGATCGGTCTCGCCGACCGCATCCTCGTCATGCGCCAGGGCCGCGTCGCGGGCGAAGTCGTGGGCGACGACATGACCGAAGAGACCATCGTCCGGCACGCCATGGGCCTGACCGACGCCAGGGCGGCCGCCATGCGGCCGAAGGAGGACGCATGACCGTCGCCACCGCAGCCCCCGCCGTGCCCGCCCGGCGCCCCCGCATCAACATGATGGTGATCGGGCCGATCGTCGCGCTGATCGCGCTGGTCGTCGTCGGCGCGCTCCTCAACCCGAGCTTCCTCGCCTGGGCGAACATCTCCAACGTCCTGGCGCGCTCGGCCTTCATCGGCATCATCGCCGTCGGCATGACCTTCGTGATCACGTCCGGCGGGCTCGACCTCTCGGTCGGCGCGATGGCGGCCTTCATCGCCGGCCTGATGATCCTGGTCATGAACTCGCTGCTGCCGACCATGGGCGTCGGGCTTCCGCTCGTCCTCGTCGGCATGGCGACGGCGCTCGTCGCCGGCCTCGTCGCGGGGCTGCTGAACGGCATCCTGATCACCAGGCTCGGGATCGAGGCCTTCATCGTCACGCTCGGCTCGATGGGCATCTATCGCAGCCTCGTCACCTGGCTCGCCGACGGCGGCACGCTGTCGCTCGACTTCACACTGCGCACCTTCTACCAGCCGGTCTATTACGGCGGCATTCTCGGGGTGAGCTGGCCGATCATCGTCTTCGCCGTCGTGGTGATCCTCGGGGAGATCGTGATGCGCTCCACCGTGTTCGGTCGCCATTGCGCCGCCATCGGCTCCAACGACCAGGTGGCGCGCTATTCGGCGATCAACGTCGCCCGCGTCCGGCTCGTCACCTATGTCGCGCTGGGACTCCTAGTCGGCGTCGCCACCATCATGTACGTGCCGCGCCTCGGGTCGGCCTCGGCCTCGACCGGCCTTCTCTGGGAGCTCGAGGCGATCGCCGCCGTGATCATAGGGGGGACCGTGCTCAAGGGCGGCTTCGGTCGCGTCTGGGGCACGGTGGTCGGCGTCCTGATCCTCAGTCTCATCGGCAACATCCTGAACCTCACGGATCTCGTCTCGCCTTATCTCAACGGCGCGATCCAGGGGGCCATCATCGTTCTCGCTGTGGTCCTGCAGCGCGAAGGAAAACCGGGCGCATAACGGCGCACCGGAAACAGAACCAAAGAGGAGGAAACCACATGCATCGCTTCAAGCTGGGTCTCGGCGCCGCCGCGATCGCCCTCGTCGCCGCATTTCCGGCCGGCGCGCAGACCATCGGCGTGTCCATTCCCGCCGCCACCCACGGCTGGGCCGGCGGCATGAACTACTTCGCGCAGGACGCCGTGGCGCGCCTGGAGAAGACCTATCCGGACCTCGACTTCGTGCTCGCCACCGCGGCCGACCCGTCGAAGCAGGTCAGCGACATCGAGGACATGGTCGCCACGCGCAACATCGACGCGCTGGTCGTCCTGCCCTTCGAGTCCGAGCCGCTGACCGGCCCCGTCCAGGCCGTCAAGCAGGCCGGCAAGTGGGTCACGGTGGTGGATCGCGGCCTGTCGGTCGAGGGCATCCAGGACCTCTACGTCGCCGGCGACAATCCGGGCTTCGGCCGGGTGTCCGGCGAGTACATGCGCTCCAAGCTGCCGGACGGCGGCAAGATCGTCGTGCTGCGCGGCATCCCGACCACCATCGACAACGAGCGTGTCGAAGGCTTCCAGTCCGCCATCGAGGGCTCCGGCATCGAGGTGATCGGCATGGAGCACGGCAACTGGAACCGCGACACGGCCTTCACCGTGATGCAGGACTTCCTGTCCCGCAACCCGCAGATCGACGCGGTCTGGGCCTCGGACGACGACATGGCCGTCGGCGTCCTCGCCGCGATCGAAGCGGCGGGTCGCAAGGACGTCAAGTTCGTGCTCGGCGGCGCCGGCATGAAGGAGATGATCGCGCGCACCCGCGACAACGACGCGATGATCCCGGCCAACGTCACCTATCCGCCGTCCATGATCGCCACCGCGATCGAGGTCACGGCGCTCGGCCTCGTCTCGAAGGCGCCGGTCTCCGGCAACTTCATCATCGGCTCCGTGCTGGTGACCCCGGAGAACGCCGCCCAGTTCTACTATCCCGACAGCCCGTTCTAAGGAGACCGGGGTCGGCGCCCACGCCGGCCCCATTACCACCTTCGGAGCCCACCTCCTAAAAATTTACGCGCGTCAAAAAGCTTCTTCAGAGCGTTGACGGCAGATTTTTACACGCGTAGCTTTCTTCGGCGTCGACGGAGGAGCGACGGGTTTCGGTGGAGAAGGCCGAAGCCGGTTCGATGCGGTGGCGGGCGCTGCCGCATCCTTCGATACGGCTTAGTCGCGAGACGGGTTTCGCCCATCTCTACGGCCCTCGAAGGATCGGTTCTCGGGAGGAAGACATGAACATGCATTCATGGACGTGGGGCTGCGCGGCGGCTCTGGCGATCGTCGCGCCCGCGCAGGCGCAGACGACGCTGACCG